>CAWHSW010000012.1:0-36674 GCA_963832095.1 uncultured Actinomycetes bacterium | reverse complement strand
ACCCAGAATCACCGGAAATTCACCTCTTGATCGCGATTGCGACATGGGCTACGTTCATCGCAAACACGAACAGATCATGATCCAACAGAATCCAACGTGAGAGCGTTAACAAGGATCTGCCATACCCAGCCAACCGATGAGAAAGCGGTACGAAACGGTGGATCCCGCAATGCCCAGCCTGGGCTCCGGAGTAGGCAAACGGAAACGATTTGGGGCTCGCCGCCACGTATGGCCGCGTCCCTGTAACAGGCAGTTAGTCACAGGCTGGCTGCCCGGGTGAGCATGACTGGTCTGGACGGAGGGCATGATCGAATGAGTAGGAAAAAGTTCAGCCTGGTAAGAGCGTGTGCGGTCGCCTCAGCAGTCGCTTTAGCCTTAGCCGCGTGCAGCAGCGGGGGCTCGTCGGGCGCCCAGCAGGGGCCGCATCAGAAAGTCACCCTCACCTGGTGGACGTGGACCGCTAACCCGAAGAGCGTCATCGCGAATTTCGAGAAGAAATACCCCTGGATCACCATCAAGCCGCCGCCGTCCTATGGTTCCGGCGGCACGTTCTACGCCAAGCTCACCACCGCGCTAGCGGCCGGCAACGGCCCGGACGTGACCCAGGTCGAGCTGGACCATCTGCCGCAGTTCACCCAGGCGCACGACCTGGTGAACATCGCCAGTTACGACAGCAAGTACAAGAGCGACTACCCGTCCTGGGTGTGGAGCCAGGTCACCCAGGGCAGCAACCTGTACGCGATGCCCGAGGACATCGGCCCGATGGGCCTGATGTACCAGCCCAGCGTGTTGCAGAAGTACCACCTGCCGGTGCCGACCACCTGGGCGATCTACGCCTCGGACGCGGTCGCGCTGCACAAGGCGGACCCGTCCCAGTACCTGACCTACTTCCCGGTCAACGACGGGGACTATCTGGAGGCGCTGTTCTGGCAGGCCGGCGCCCGGCCGTACCAGTTGCTGCCGAACGGCACCTGGAAGATCGACGTGGACGGGCCGGTCGAGCAGCAGGTGCTGAACTACTGGGGCAAGCTGGTCGACGAGAAGGCTATCCCGGTGGACAACGACTTCACCGCCGACTGGGGCCACCACATCGCGGACGACATGTACGCCTCCTACGTGGGCGCCGCCTGGGGGCCCACCTACGAGGTGGACACCTACCTGACCAAGTCGCACCCGCAGACCTACACGGTCGGGGCGCTGCCGCAGTGGACCGCGGGCGCGCACGCCGACGCCAACTGGGGCGGCTCGACCAACGCCGTCACCAAGGACGCGCCGGGCAACCTGGTCGCGGACGCGGCGCTGTTCGCGGCCTACATCAACACCTCGCCGAGCGGCCTGACCGTGGACGAGAAGCCCGCGACCACCAGTGGCGGCGGGCGCGGCCTGTTCCCGGCCGACGTCAACCGCTCGTCGGTGACCGCGTTCAACGCACCGGTGCCCGACTTCACCGGCAACGTCAACCAGGAGTTCTCCAGCCTGTCCGCGAACGTGCCGACGAACTTCGAGTGGAGCCCGTGGGACACCGAGTTCGGCACCTATGTGACCTCGCAACTCCCGGCGGCCGCGGCCGGCAAGGAGAGCTGGACCAAGGCGCTCCAGGTCACCGAGCAGCAGATGCTGAACTACGCCAAGACCGCCGGCTACCAGGTCGAGGGATAACCCGCCGCCCAGTGGCCTGCCGGGCCCAGCCATGCCCGGCAGGCCACTGCGGCCTCTCCGTGGAAGGGGGATGAGCGGTGACCGTAGCCGGTAAGCCAGTAACCGGAGAGCCAGCCGTCCGCCGGGCGGCCCGGCCCATCCGGGCCGCCCGCCGCAGCCGTCCGGGCCGCCCCGGCCGGCCGGGGCAGGCAGCCGCCGCGCAGCGCCGCGCCGGGGCCGGGCTGACCGCCCCGTTCCTGGTCCTGTTCGCGGTGTTCTTCGTCGCGCCGCTGGTCTACTCGGTCTGGCTCAGCCTGAAGGCCGGCGGCACCGGGCAGTTCGCCGGCCTGCTCAACTACCGCTCGGTGATCAGCAACAGCGAGTACTGGGGCGGCGTGCAGCGGATGGCCTACTTCGGCGTCATCCAGGTGACCGCGATGATCGGGCTGGCCATCGCGCTGGCCCTGTTCCTGGACAGCGCGTACTGCAAGGGCCGGAAGTTCTTCGCCCTGGTGTACTTCCTGCCCTACGCCGTGCCCGGCGTGATCGCCGCGATCATGTGGGCGTTCCTGTTCGAACCCGATCTCAACGGCGCGCTGAACATCCCGCACAAGCTCGGCCTGGCCAGCGGCCCGATCAGCCCGCTGGACTACCGGCTCGCGCTGTACGCGATCATGCTGATCGTCACCTGGGAGTTCGCCGGGTACAACATGACGATCCTGCTGACCAGCCTGACCAGCGTGCAACGGCAGGTCATCGAGGCGGCCCGGATCGACGGCTGCTCCGAGCTCGCGATCGCGCTGCGGGTCAAGTTCCCGCTGATCCGGCGGACCGTGCTGTTCACCGTGATCCTGTCCATCATCGGCACCCTGCAGCTGTTCAACGAGCCGGTGCTGCTCAACTACATCGCGGAGACCAGCAACAGCCTGACCCCGAACCAGATCATCTACAACACCGCATACCAGTTCGGCAACGAGTCGCTGGCCGCGGCCCAGTCGATCGTGCTGGCGGTGATCACGATCGTGGCCACGGTGGCGTTCTACGGCATCATCCGGCGCCGCAGTGATCCGCTGGCCGGGACGAGGAGGTATTCCTGATGAGCGCCGCCCAGACGCTCCGCCCGCGGCGCGCCCCGCGGCGGGACACCCGGCCGCTGCTGGCCCGGCGGATCAAGATCACGGTGGGCACCGCGCTGCTCATCCTGGCCGCCGTGTACGTGCTGGTCCCGGTGTACTGGCTGCTGATCGCGTCGACCAAGAGCAGCGGCCAGCTGTTCAGCACCCCGACGTTCCTGCCGCCCAGCCACCTGTCGCTGGGCAGCAACCTGAGCTCGCTGCTGTCCTACGGCGGCGGCGAGTACAAGGACTGGTTCGTCAACTCAATCGTGTACGCGACCGTCACCGCGACGCTGGCCACCGGCGTGGCCACGCTCTGCGGGTACGGCCTGGCCAAGTACCGGTTCCGGATGCGGCGGACGGTGTTCGGCCTGGTCGTCGGCTCGCTGATGGTGCCGGCCACCGCCCTGGTGGTGCCGATCTTCATGCTGGAGACCTACCTGCACCTGAACAACACCTACCAGGGCGTCATCCTGCCGCTGGCCGTCTACCCGTTCGGCGTGTACTTCATGGCCATCTACTCGCTGGACGCGGTGCCGGACACGCTGCTCGACGCGTCGCGCATCGACGGCGCGGGTGAGCTGAACATCTTCTGGCGGGTGGCCCGGCCGATCCTGATGCCCGGCATGGTCACCCTGTTCCTGCTGTCGTTCATCGGCACCTGGAACAACTTCTTCCTGCCGCTGGTGCTGCTCGCCGACACCAGCAAGTTCCCGCTGACCGTCGGGCTGTCCGGCTGGGCCAGCGACCTGCACCAGGCCGGCACCGGGCAGCCGCTCTACCCGGAGGTGCTGCTCGGCTCGCTGATCTCGGTGCTGCCGATGCTCATCCTGTTCCCGTTCCTGCAGAAATACGTGGCCCGCGGGCTGACGTTCGGCGCGATCGCGGGCGACTGACCCCCGACCACGGGCGACTGAGCCCCAACCACGGGCCAACACGAGCACGAGGAGGCACGACCGGATGGCGTCATCCTGGGCGCGCGGCAGCTGGCCGCCGCCGCACATCCTCTACGGCGGCGACTACAACCCGGAGCAGTGGCCGCCCGAGGTATGGCGCGAGGACGTCAAGCTGATGACCGAGGCCGGGGTGAACCTGGCTACGGTCGGCGTGTTCTCCTGGGCCTGGCTGGAACCGGCCCCCGGCGAGTTCGCGTTCGGCTGGCTGCGGGAGGTGCTCGACCTGCTGCACGGCGCCGGCATCGATGTGGCGCTGGGCACCCCGACCGCGAGCCCGCCGCCCTGGCTGTCGGCCCGCCACCCGGAGATGCTGCCGGTCACCGCGGCCGGGGTGCGCTACTCGCACGGCAGCCGGCAGCACTTCTGCGTGCACAGCCCGGCCTACCGGCGGCATGCGCTGCGCATCACCGAGCGGCTGGCCCGCGAGCTGGGCGACCACCCGGCGGTCCGGCTGTGGCACCTGCACAACGAGTACGCCTGCCACATCCCGGCCTGCTACTGCGACGTCTCGGCGGCCGCGTTCCGTGACTGGCTGCGCCGCCGCTACGGCAGCACGGACGCGCTGAACGAGGCCTGGGGCGCCGCGTTCTGGAGCCAGCGGTACCGGGACTTCGCCGAGGTGCTGCCGCCCCGGGTCACCCCGACGCACCCGAACCCGGCCCAGGAGCTGGACTACCACCGCTTCATGAACGACTCCTACCTGGAGGAATTCACCGAAGAACGGGATCTGGTCCGGGCCATCACCCCCGGCCTGCCGGTCACCACCAACTTCATGGGCTTCTTCAAGCCGCTGGACTACTTCGAGTGGGCCGCCGCCGAGGACGTGTGCAGCACCGACAACTACCCGGATCCGGCCGACCCGGCCAGCCCGATGCTCACCGCCATGCACTACGACCTGATCCGCTCGGTCAAGAAGGGCACCCCGTGGCTGGTGATGGAGCAGACCACGCTGCGCGTCAACTGGCGCCCGGTCAACACGGCCAAGCCGCCCGGCGAGATGCGCAAGGCCTGCTACCAGGCGCTGGCCCGGGACGCGGCCGGCCTGCTGTTCTTCCAGTGGCGCGCCGCGCGGGCGGGCGCGGAAAAGTTCCACAGCGCGATGCTGCCGCACGCCGGTACCGCCTCCCCGATCTGGCCCGAGGTCACCGGCTTGGGCACCGAACTGCAAACCCTTTCTGAATTGAACGCCAGCCGCGTGGCCGGTGCCGCCGCCATCGCGTTCTCCTGGCCCAACTGGTGGGCCCTGGAGCTGGGCTCGAAGCCGTCGGCCGAGGTGCGGATGCTGAGCCAGCTCCGCTGGATGTACCGCCCGGTGTGGGAAGCCGCCGCCACCGCGGACTTCGTCCGGCCTGATGCCGACCTGTCCGGCTACCCGCTGCTGCTGGTGCCCAGCCTGTACCTGCTGACCGAGGCCGAAGCAAGCTACATATGTAGTTTCGTGCGGTCCGGCGGCATCGCGGTCATCTCGTTCTGGTCCGGGATCGTGAACGAGTCCGAGCAGGTCTACCTGGGCAGCTACGGCGGCCCGCTGGCCGAACTGTTCGGCGGCGCGGTGCTCGACGTGGCCCCGCTGCAGCCCGGTGAGACGGTCGAACTGGCCTGGGCGGACGGGCGGCGCGGCAGCGCCACGCACTGGCAGGACATCATCGAGCCGGCCGGCGGCGAGGTGCTGGCCCGGTACGCGTCCGGCCCGTGGTCCGGCCGCCCGGCCGTGCTGGCGCACCGCTACGGCCAGGGCCGGGTGATCTACCTGGGCACCCGGCTGGACCGCGCGGACATGCGCGAGCTGATCGGCCCGCTGCTGGGCGGGCAGCCGACCGTCCCCGAAGGCGTCGAGCGGGTGGTCCGCACGGCGGGCCCGGTGAGCTACGAGTTCCTGCTGAACCACACCGGCACCCGGGTGCCGGTGCCCACCGCCCCCGGCGGCACCGACCTGCTGACCGGCACCCCAGTCGCCGGACAGCTCGACCTCCCCCCGGCGGGCGTGGCCATCATCCGCCGGGGCTAACCGCCCCGCCCCCGCCCATATCGTGATCATGAGATTGGTGTCGTCCTAGCGCAACGCCGCTGACTTAACGGTCTGGACGTTCCCTATGCGCTGGCCCTGGCCTGCCAACTTCAGCCCCATCAGGCACATCGATCATGCGCTGTGGCGACTCTTCACGTATCTGGTTCGGTTCCTGTCCGGTTTATCCCGGTTCCAGCGGGCCAAACACGTGAAAAGTTGGCGCCGGCGGTGTGGCCGGGGGCTGGCGATGGCCTTAAGTCAGCGGCGTTGCGTCCTAGCGACACTCAAGTCGTGATCACGATGTGGGGGTGGAGGCGAGCGCGGCGCTGAGGATGCCGAGCAGGGCGGTGCCGTCGGGGGAGCCGAGGCCGGTACACGCGTCCCAGCCCGGGCCGGCCGCGTAGGCGCCGTTGTTGCCGCTGGTGATGTCCTGGAACCCGGCGGCGGCCGTGCCGGCCGACAAACCCGCGTACACCAGCGGCTGGAGCAGGCCGAACGGCTTGCCGGTGGACTGGGCCATGCGGCAGACCAGCGCCGCCCACAGCGGCGCGACCGCGCTGGTCCCGCCGACCACCATCGACTGCCCGTCCACCAGCACTTGGTAGCCGGTCTGCGGGTCGGCGCAGCCGGCCACGTCGGGCACGCCACGCCCGGGCGCGGTGCCGGCCGGGTGCCGGCCCGGCCGGCACCCCGGCCGCCGCCTGCCAGGACGGCAGCGGGAACGTGTCGCTCACCCCGCCGCCGGTGGCGCCACCGCCGGCCCCGTCGTTCCACACCGTCTCGGAGCTGATCGTCCCGCTCGCCGCGTCCTCATGCAGGGCGGTCCCGCCGCAGGCCAGCGCGTGCGGGCTGGACGCCGGGAAGTCGGTGTGCGGCTGGCCGTCGGTCACCGCGTCGCCGCTGCCGTTGTCCCCGGCCGCGACGCACACCGTGATGCCCAGCGCGGCCGCGTCGGCCAGCGCCTCGTCCAGCGCGGTCCGGCCCTGCGCGGTCCACGCGTCCTCGGACTGGCCCCAGCTGATGCTGATCGCCGTCGGCGTCGGGCTGGCGTGCACGGCGGTGCTCACCGCGTCCACGAAGCCCTGGTCGGTGTTGGGCGCGAAGTACACCACCTGGGCCGCGCCCGGCGCGACCGAGCCGGCTACCTCGATGTCCAGCAGGACCTCGCCATCGGCGCCGTTCGGGTCCTGGCCGGCCGCGTTCACCGCACCGTCCACGCTGGCCGCGGTGACCGAGGGGACGGGCAGGTTCAGCCCGCCGAAGTAGGCGTCCAGGTCGCTGCTGCCGAAGCCGCCGCCCAGCTCGATGATGGCCAGCGTCTGCCCGGTCCCGTCGGTACCCGCCGGGAACTTGTACAGCTCGGCCACCTGCGGCGGCGGGTAGGACACCGAGGCCGCGGCCGGTGCAGCCGCCCCCGTCCCAGTCCCCGTCCCGGCCGCCTCGGCGGTGACGGCTGGGGCGCGGCGGAAGTGCGGCCGGGCCTGCGGCCGGTTGTCCAGGCCGAGCACGGCCAGCACGATCCCGTTCAGCTCGGCCGGGATGCGCAGCGAGCCCTGCCGGTACCGGTGCTCGGCCGGCTGGCCCGAGCCGGGCTGCGCGGTGCGCACCAGGCTCAGCTCGGCGCCGAACGCTTCGCTCAGCGCGGCCAGCGAGCCCTCGACCTTGACCTGCCGGGCGCCCGGGTCGGCCTCGGTGACCTGCAAGCCGTACTGGGCCAGCACGATACGCAGGAAGTCGATGTCGGCCGGGTCGGTGCCGTGCTGCTCGGCCAGCTGCTCGCGGGTCACCGTCTCGGGCGTCTCGACCAGGTCCCAGGGCAGCGCGGACCGGCGCCGGGTCACCAGCGTGACCACGATCCGCTGCGACTCATCCACCGGCCCGGCCTGCTCGGCCGCGGGCAGCGGGCCGCGCTCACTGCCGGGCAGTGGCACAAAGGAATCGGCCCCGGAATCGGTCATGCTCTCGCTCCCCATCTGCGCGGCGGTCCCTGCCTAGCCCTGCCAGTATGTCGGGTTCGGGGTTTGCCCGGAGGTGGTCGGCGATTTGCCCGGAAAATGCCAGGGGCGGGGACGGCCGGAGCCGTCCCCGCCCCTGGCACGGCGGATAATCCTCAGGCGGCGATCCGCCCGTTGGCCAGGTCACTGCTGCGGGTGTCGCCGGTCACCTCGAGCCGGTGCACCACGTTCTCCGTGCTGACCTCGTGCGCAGCCAGATCGGCCAGGGCCAGCACGCCCAGGGCGATGGCATCGGCCAGCACCAGCCAGGTCAGCGCCGGGCCGGTGAAGATGAGCGCGGCGATCAGCGACCACAGCGCGGCCAGGCCGACCAGGCCGTGCCCGATCCGCTGGCCCGCCCGGCGGGCGGTGCCCACGCTGGCCCCGGCCAGCAGCAGCAGTCCGGCCGAAACGCCGAACGCCAGCCAGCCGGCCACCGTGGCCGAGAATGCCATGGCCGAGACAGCCAGGAACGCCGCGCCGAGGACGAACAGATTGTCGAGCACGAACCGCAGGCTGAGCTTCATGACGAGTACCTCCTTGACGCCGGTTGTGGCGGCGCCAGCCGTTTAGCTACGGCGGGCCGGAACGGGACGCCGATCGGGCGGCCATTCCGTCTCGTCGGGCCGCGGCCTTTCCCGCAGACCCACTTCGGGCAACCGGAATGGTCCTCCGGATATGCCCGGCCCGGATGTGTGCTGGATCACATCGACGGGGCCTGGCCGCCGTCGTCCAGCTCCCAGGGGCCCCGGCCCGGCCCGCCCAGCGGCCGGTTCCGCTGCTCCCCGTCCGGCAGTTCGCGCGGCTTCTTCTTCCGTGGCGGGCGGCGCTGCACGTTCACCCCGCCCATCATGGCGAAGCCCACCACCTTCAGCCGCGGCGCGCCGGGCAGGCCGGGGCCGGTCGCCCGGTGATCGAAGCCGCCCATGAACGCGAAGCCGGACACGTCTACCGCGATCTCCTCGTCCACGATGATGTCGATGCCACCCATGAACGCGAACGTCTGGATCGTCATCTCATGCCCGCTGAACTGGGCCTCGCGCAGGTCGAGGCTGACCGCGCCCATGATGGCCACCGCGGTGTAGCTGGGCGGCACCACCCAGCCGCCAGACCGGTGCGCCTCGCTCATCACCGCGACCGAGATGGCCGACCCGGGAGTGCCGCCGATCCGGGACTCCGGGAACCGGGCGCCCGCAGCGTCGATTGGCGGCATCGGCGCGGTCACCGGAGCGGGCGGCTGCGGGCCCGCTTCGGGCAGATCCTCGGTGATCGCGGCCAGTTCGCCGTAGGTCCTGGCCGCGTAGGCGGCGGTGAGCCGGTCGTCCAGCTCCTCCAGCGTGATCCGCCCGTCACCGGCCGCGCGGCGCAGCACCTCGGCGGCGTGTTCCCGTTCCGCGTCGGAGACCCGGAGGTTCCGGCGGTCGGCCGGCCCGTCGGGGGTGGTCATCTAGCTGCCGCCTCACTCGCTGGGCAGCGAGATCTCGAGGGAGGTGATCCCGCGCAGGTCCAGCCAGGCCCGGTCCTCCGTGTGGACCAGCCGGAGCAGCACCTGGCCGCAGGTCTGGCAGCGGGCCACCGCGCCCGGGCCGTCCATGAACACGTGGGCCTGGGCCATCGCGGCCCGGGTGCCGCACGAGGCGCACTGGCCCATCGCGCTGGTCAGGTCCACGGCGAACACCTCGCCGAGCGGCCCGGCCAGCGCGTTGCCGTCCAGGTAGTTCTGCACGGTTAGCCTCCGGAAGGTCCGAATCGTTCCGTCTTGATCGCGCTAGGCCGGTGCCCGGCCTGGATGAGCAGGTTAGCGGCCGCCTCCACGAACCCGGTCGGGCCGCACACGAACACCGCGGGCGGCGCCGCGGTGTCATCACCCCGGGGCAGTTCCGCGGCGCTGAGGCGGCCGGGCGGGCGCGGCCACCCGGCTGGCACCGAGCGGGTGTACACGTAGTCGATGCGCAGGCCATCAGCCTGGCGCTGGCGTTCGGCTAGCTCGGCGGTGTACAGGGCATCGGCGGGAGAGCGGACCGAATAGAGCAGCCGGAACGGAGCGTGGCTGCCCGCTGCCGCGCGGCTGCGGATCATGGACATCAGTGGGACGATGCCGCTGCCGCCCGCCACCAGCAGCACCGGGCCGGGGCTGGCCGGTTCCCAGACGAACCAGCCGCCGATCGGGCCGCGCAGCTCGAACGGGTAGCCGGGCCTGCAGCGTCTCGGTCAGGTAGGGGGAGACCTCGCCGTCGGGCAGCCGCTGCACAGTCAGTTCGACCCGGCCCGGCTCGGGCGCGGAGGCGATCGAGTAGGACCGCTCGACCGAGTAGCCGTCCTCGGCGGTGAGCCGCACGTCCACGTGCTGCCCGGGCAGGTGCCCGGCCCAGTTGGGCAGGTCGATCGCGATGCTGACCGCGACCGCGGTCTCCTCGCGGATATCCCTGACTGTGCCGTCCTGCCAGCTCAGTCGCCCCAGTACCGCTGCTCCCGCCATGGGTCTCCGTAATTGTTGTAGCCGAGGCTCTCCCAGAATCCTGGCTGGTCCTTGTCCCTCAAGTCGATGCCTTGGACCCATTTGGCGGATTTCCAGAAGTACAGGTGCGGGACGAGCAGCCGGGCCGGGCCGCCGTGCTCGGCGGTCAGCGGTTTGCCCTCGTACTCGAACGCGATCCAGGCCTGCCCGTCGCGCACGTCGGCCAGCGGCAGGTTGGTCGTGTACCCGCCGTAGCTGTGCGCCAGCACGTACTGCGCGCTGGTTTCCGCCTCGGCGAGAAGGGTGTCCAGCGACACCCCGCGCCAGTGGGTGGTCAGCTTGGACCACTTGGTCACGCAGTGGATGTTGACCGTGATGTCCTCGTCCGGCAGGGCGCGGAACCCAGCCCAGTCCCACTCCCGGACCTGGCCGCTCTCGGTTTTGAGCCGGAACCGCCACGATCCGGTGTCCACCCGGGGGGTGGGCCCGGCGGACAGCACCGGGAAGTCGGTGACCAGATACTGGCCCGGCGGAAGCTTCTGGTCCCCACGGCGCTTGCCGTGGAAACCGGGTGACACGATGCCCATCCGCTTAGCTTGTCACGGCGGGCCGGGAGTGGATCTCCGGCCACCCCCGGTCACGCTGTGCGGGCCGCTCCCTGGCTCAGTGCAGGTGGCGCTGCCAGTCGGCGGGGACCCGCCCGGCCGGGCCGGGGGTTGGCTGGTCCAGCGGGTGATGCTCGGGCGGGGCCAGCGGCGGGCCGTCGTAGAACGACTCGTCCTGATAGCTCCAGAACCAGT
The DNA here is from genome assembly GCA_963832095.1 of uncultured Actinomycetes bacterium. Lineage (GTDB taxonomy): Bacteria > Actinomycetota > Actinomycetes > Streptosporangiales > Streptosporangiaceae > RYN-230. The sequence goes on along the minus strand of CAWHSW010000012.1, from coordinate 25,705 downwards.
CCTCGCCCGGCTCGAAGCTGCGGATCAGCGGGTGCCCGCTAGCCGCCGAGTGCCCGCTGGCGTGCTGTGACGGCGAGCTGTCACAGCAGCCGATATGCCCGCATTCGGCGCACCGCCGCAGGTGGAACCACCAGCCGCCGGCCTCGTTGCACTCCGTGCAGCCGGTACCGCTGGGCTTGGCGTCCGGGTTGACGCCCGGGACCACGTCAGCCATTCAGTCCTCCTCTGGGGCGGTCACCGGCAGCCGGACCTGGAACCGGGTGTTCCCGGGCTCCGACTCCACCCGCAGGTCGCCGTGGTGCCGGTTGACCACGATCCGCCACGAGATGTCCAGCCCCAGGCCGGTGCCCTCACCGACCGGCTTGGTGGTGAAGAACGGCTCGAAGATACGCTCCTTGATCTCCGGCGGCACGCCCGGCCCGGTGTCGCCGATCTCCACCAGCACCCAGTCGTTGTCCCGGGCGGTGCGCACGGTCAGCGTGCCGTGCCCGTCCATCGCGCTGACCGCGTTGTCGATCAGGTTGGTCCAGACCTGGTTCAGCTCGGCCGGGTAGGCCGGGATCGACGGCAGGCTGCGGTCGAAGTCCTTGACCACGGTGATCCCGTCGCCGATCTTGGCGCTCAGCATCATGAGCGTGCTCTTCAGCAGCTCGTGCACGTCCACCACCTGGTACGGGGCCCGGTCCAGCTGGGAGTACTGCTTGGCCGCGGAGACCAGGTTGGACACCCGCTTGGTCGAGTCCTCGATCTCGTTCATCAGCAGTTCGGTCTCGACCGTGTAGTTCAGCCAGCGGAGGGCGCCCTCCAGGGTGCCGTCGTTGACCACCGCCGCCACCTGGTCCAGCCAGCCCGCGTCCAGCCCGCCCTGGACGAACGTCGGCGCCAGCTCCCAGCCCCGGTCGCAGCCGTGATCCTGCAGCCAGTCGGCCACCGCGTCCTCCCGGTCGGACGCCTCCATCGGGGTCAGCTCGGGCGCCTTGGACACGCGTTCCGCCGCTTCTTCCTGCAGCCGGATCAGCGTCTCCAGGCCGCGCTGGTCCCAGTTGCCCTGGGCGATCATGGCCAGCTTGTGCCGCATCCCGGCGATCCGGTCGCGCAGCGTGGAGGTGGCCCGGACCGCCGCGGCGGCCGGGTTGTTCAGCTCGTGGGTCAGCCCGGCCGACAGCGAGCCCAGCGCGAGCAGCCGTTCCCGCTGGCCGACCTGCTGCTGGACGTTCTTGATGCCGAAGAACAGCCCCTCCAGCATGTGCACGGCCATCGGGAACCAGTCCCGCATCATGGCCGCGAACTTCTCCGCGTCCAGCACGTAGAACCGGCTCGGCTCGGTGACCCGCATCGAGTTGTCGTAGACCTGCGGGACCCGGTCGCCCAGGTAGGCCCGGAACGCCCCGGTGTACACGCCGCGCCCGGAGCTGCGGTTCACCTCGACATCGTCGCCGCCGATCCGGCGGGACATCACCAGGGTGCCCTCGATCAGCACGTAGAAGCAGGTCGCCGCGTCACCCTCGCCGTACACCGGGCCCGGGTCGAACAGCTCGACCCGGCCTTCCCGGCACAGCCATTCCAGCTGCTCGTCGCTCAGCTTCTCGAACAGGAACAGGGTGCGCAGCTCGGCCACGTCACACGGCAGGGTCTGCCGCCGGGTGGACTGGACGGCCGGGGTCTGGGCGGCCGGGGTCTGGGCTGGCTGCGTGGCTGGCTCTGCGCTCATAGCTTCTCCAGGTAGCGGTGCACGAGCATGACCGCCATGGCCCCTTCGCCGACGGCGGAGGCGACCCGTTTGGCGGAGTCGGCGCGGGCGTCCCCGGCCACGAACACGCCGGGCACGCTGGTTTCCAGGTGGTAAGGTGCCCGGTCCAGCTGCCAGCCGGGCGGCCGCTGGCCGGATACGGACAGATCCGGGCCGGCCACCACGAAACCGTGGTCGTCCCGGACCACCACCCCGTCCAGCCAGTCGGTCAGCGGGGCGGCCCCGATGAATACGAACAACAGCCCGGCGTCCACTGTTTCCGTGCTGCCGTCGGCGGTGTTCCGCAGGGTGAGCTGCTCCAGGTGCCCGTCTCCGTCGGCCCGGATGACTTCGGTGCAGGTACGGACGGACAGGTTGCCGATCGCATCGCACTGCTGGATCAGGTAGTACGACATGGACCGCTCCAGGGACGGCCCGCGGACCAGCAGCGTCACCGACTTGGCGTGCCGGGACAGGTACACCGCGGCCTGGCCGGCCGAGTTGGCCCCGCCCACGATGTACACGTCCTGATCGATGCAGGCCGAGGCCTCGGTCAGCGCCGAGCCGTAATACACCCCGCGGCCGGTCAGCTCGCTCAGGCCGGGCGCGCGGAGCTGCCGGTAGGTGACACCAGTAGCCAGGATGATGCTGTGCGCGCCGAGCGTGCCGCCGTCGGCGAACTGGATGCCGCGCGCCGACCCCTTGACCTCCAGGCCGGTCACCTCCCGGGTGGTAAGCAGCTCGGCGCCGAACTTCTGCGCCTGCATCCGGGCCCGGAGGGTGAGCTGCGCCCCGGAGACCCCGTCCGGGAAGCCCAGGTAGTTCTCGATCCGGGAACTCTGGCCGGCCTGGCCGCCGGTCGCGGTCCGCTCGACCAGCACGGTCTTGAGCCCCTCGGACGCGCCGTACACGGCCGCGCCGAGCCCGGCCGGGCCGCCGCCGATGACCACCAGGTCGTAGAAGTCCTTGGCCGGGGTGGTGCTCAGCCCGACCTTGCTGGCCAGCTCCGTGTCGCTCGGCGCGAGCATCGTTTCGCCGTCCGGCGTGATGATCAGCGGCAGCGTCCGCCCGTCGGCCCCGGCCGCGGCGAGCAGCCGCTCCCCGTCCGGTTCGTCCGAGGCGAACCAGCGGTACGCCACCTCGTTCCGGGCCAGGAACTCGCGCACCTCGGTGCACCGCGCCGACCAGCGGTGCCCGACCATCTTGGTCACGTGCACCGCCTGATGGTCGCTGGCCCGCCAGGCGTCCAGCTGTTCGTCGATCACCGGATAGAGCTTCTCCTCCGGCGGATCCCACGGCTTGAGCAGGTAGTAGTCGAGATCGACGACGTTGATCGCCTCGATCGCGGCGTTGGTGTCGGCGTAGGCGGTGAGCAGCACCCGGCGCGCGGCCGGGTAGAACTGCATCGCCTCTTCAAGGAACTCGACGCCGTTCATCTGCGGCATCCGGTAGTCGGCCAGGATGACCGCCACCTCGTCGCCGCGCAGGCGCAGTTCCTTCAGCGCGTCCAGCGCTGCGGCGCCAGATTCGGCGCGCACGATACGGTACTGGCCCCCGTATCGCTGCCGCAGGTCACGGGCTACCGCCCGGGACACTCCGGGGTCGTCGTCAACGGTAAGGATCGCGGTCAGAGCGGGGCTGTCCGGTGCTGGCGTGGTCATCCGCGCGCCCTGGACAGCTCAGTTGTGCGTGTTGGCCACCTCATATGCCCATCGTAAGAAACCCTGCAAACCGGAGGTCAGCGGCGTCGGTCCGGGCCATCCTGGTCGTCGATGTCGTCCCGGCTGAGCCGGGACAGCGGCAGCGCGAACCACAGCGCGGCGAACACGCAGGCCAGCCCGGCGGTGATCACGACGGCGCGCAGCCCCGGGGCGACGAAGCTGGTCACCAGCAGGACCGCCGAGCACACCGCCAGCCCCACCGTGACCAGCCCGGCGATGGCCAGCAGGTTCGTCACCCGGACCAGGCTCTCCTTCTCGTGCCGCCGGAACAGCAGCCGGTGGTAGGCAACCGGCGCGACCAGCAGTGCGGTGGACAGCGCGGCCAGCACGACGGTGACCAGGTAGATCGCGCGCTCGGTGTGGTCCAGCTTGACGAACCGGTTGGCGAACGGGATGGACAGCAGGAAACCGAACATCACCTGGATGCCGATGCCGACCACCCGGAGTTCGTTGAGCAACTCCATCACGTTGCGGTCGGCCCGCTCGGCCAGGGTCTCCCCGGGCCGGGCCGGCTCGGTCCGCGCCGCGTCGGCCGTTTCCCGGGAGCCGTCGGTGCTCATCCTGCCCTCCCATCGAACCTGACCGGGAGCTACCCCGCACCCCCCGGCGCACACCCGGGCGGCGCCGGTGAAGTGCGCCGGGGCGGCTGCGGCGGCTGCTTGACGGGGGTTGCGGGGTGTGATCTTCTGTCATGCGTTCCGCCGACGGCAGGGCAGGAAGCCGGTGTGAGACCGGCGCGGTCCCGCCACTGTGACCGGGGAGCGAGTCCCGTGACGGCCACGACCGCGGCAGCGGTGGGAAGGCCGGGAGGAGCTTCGATCCGGGAGCCAGGAGACTGCGGCTGTCGGTCCAACGCCTGCGGGGCGTGGTAACCCCGGGGAGGGCTCAGCTAATGATGGTGCCGTCGCGGCCAGGATCCGCGCGGGCGGCCGGGCTGCTGGCTGGCGGGCTGCTGGACGCCGTGCTGGGCGACCCACGGCGGGGGCACCCGGTGGCGATCTTCGGCGCCGCGGCCAGCCAGGCCGAAACCATCCTCTGGTCGGACAGCCGGGGCCGGGGCGCGGCCATGGTGGCGGCGTGCGTGGCCCCGGTGGCGCTGGGGGGGCTGGCCGCACAGCGGGTGACCCGGGGCCGCCCGGTGCTCACCCTGGCCGCCACCGCGCTGGTCAGCTGGACCGTGCTGGGTGGCGCCAGCCTGGGCGGCTCGGCGCTGGCTCTCGGCCGCGCCCTGGAGGCCGGCGACCTGGCCGCCGCGCGGCGGATGCTGCCCACCCTGTGCGGCCGCGACCCGGAGCAGCTCGACCCGGCCGGGCTGGCCCGGGCCGCGGTGGAGTCGGTGGCCGAGAACACCTCCGACGCGGTGGTCGCCCCGCTGTTCTGGGGGGCCCTGTTCGGCCTGCCCGGGCTGCTCGGCTACCGGGCGGTGAACACCCTGGACGCGATGATCGGCCAGCGCAGCCCGCGCTACCAGCCGGTTCGGCTGGGCCGCGGCCCGGCTCGACGACGTGGCCAACCTGATCCCGGCCCGGATCACCGGCCTGCTCACGGTCACGCTGGCGCCCACCGTCGGCGGCAGCTCCCGGCGTGCGCTGCGTACCCTGCTCCGCGACGGCCGGCGTCATCCCAGCCCGAACGCCGGCCAGTGCGAGGCGGCGTTCGCGGGCGCGCTGGGCGTCCGGCTGGGCGGCCGGAACAGCTATCAGGGCCGGGCCGAGCAGCGCGGCCTGCTGGGCGACGGCGCAGCACCGGCGGCCGCCGACATCAGCCGGGCCGTCCGGCTGTCCCGGCTGGTCAGCGCGGCCGCGCTGGGCCTGGCCGCGATCGTGGCCTGGAGGAGGACGTAGATGAGCGGCGAGCCTAACGCACTGCCACAGGCGGACATCGACGCGCTGTACCGGGTGGTGGCCGAGCGCCGCGACGTGCGGAACGGGTTCCGGCCGGGTCCGGTGGACGACGCCATGCTGACCCGGGTGCTGGCCGCCGCGCACCAGGCGCCCAGCGTCGGTCTCAGCCAGCCCTGGGACTTCATCGTGCTGCGGGACCGGGAGATCCGGGCCCAGGTGCACGCCCTGGCCCGCCGCCAGCAGGACGTGTTCGCGGCCCAGTTGCCCGGCGCGCGGGCCCGGGCCTTCGGCCAGCTGAAGGTCGAGGCGATCCTGGACACCCCGGTCAACATCGTGGTCACCTGCGACGCCACCCGGGGCGGCCGCAACGTGCTCGGCCGGCACGCGCAGCCGCAGGTGGCTGCGTACTCGACGGCCTGCGCGGTGCAGAACCTGTGGCTCGCGGCCCGGGCCGAGGGCCTCGGCGTGGGCTGGGTCAGCTTCTTCGCCGAGCGCGAGCTGGCCGTGACCCTCGGGCTGCCCAGGCACCTGGAGGTCGTCGCCTACCTGTGCGTGGGCCACGTCACCGAGTTCCCGCCCGCGCCGGAACTGGTGCTCAGCGGCTGGGCCCAGCGCCGGCCGCTGGCCTGGGCGGTGCACGACGGGCAGTGGGGCCGCCGTGGGCTGCCCGGCCAGCCGCCGGCCCGGCTGCTGGCCGACACGGTGGCCGCGATCCGGCCACTGGACGCCGCCGCAGTCGCCCAGGCCCGCGAGCGGCAGGAGGCGCTGACCAAGCCGAGCGGCTCGCTGGGCCAGCTGGAAGCGGTGTCCGTGCAGCTGTCCGGGGTGGCCGGCGAGTGCCCGCCGCCGCTGCCCGAGCCGGCCGTGGTGGCCGTGTTCGCCGGCGACCACGGGGTGCACGCCCAGGGCGTCACGCCCTGGCCGCAGGAGGTCACCGCGCAGATGGTGGCCAACTTCCTGGCCTCCGGCGCGGTGGTCAACGCGATCGCGGCCCAGGCCGGCGCGGAGGTGTGCGTGGTCGACGTGGGCGTCGCCGCCGACCTGCCGCCCGGCCCCGGGCTGCTGCCGCGGAAGATCCGGCCCGGCACCGCGGACATGACGGCCGGGCCGGCGATGAGCCGGGCCGAGGCCGAGCAGGCCGTCGAGGTGGGCATCGAGACCGCCCGCGACCTGGTCGCGGCGGGCAACCGCTGCCTGCTGACCGGGGACATGGGCATCGCCAACACGACCGCGTCGGCCGCGCTGATCGCGGTGTTCACCGGCGCCGACCCGGAGCAGGTCACCGGGCGGGGCACCGGGATCGACGACCAGACCTGGCAGCGCAAGGTCGGCGTGGTGCGCCGGGCGCTGGCCCGGCACGCCGCTGACCCAGCCGACCCGCTGGGCGTGCTGGCCGCCGTGGGCGGCCTGGAACACGCCGCGCTGGCCGGCTTCATGCTCGGCGGCGCGGCGCTGCGGGTGCCGGTGCTGCTGGACGGCGTCATCGCGTGCGCCGCCGCGCTGGCCGCCCGGGCACTGGCCCCGGACGTCACGGCGTGCCTGATCGCCGGGCATCTGTCCACCGAGCCCGGGGCCCGCCGGGCGCTGGACGCGCTCCACCTGCGCCCGCTGCTCGACCTGGACCTGCGGCTCGGCGAGGGGTCCGGGGCCGCGCTGGCGCTGCCGGTGGTCGGCGCGGCCGCCCGGGTGCTGCGCGACGTGGCCACGTTCGACAGCGCCGGCGTGTCCGGTGAGAAGGAATGATCCGCTGGGCCTGGGCTAACCGGCCGCGGCGCGGCCGGCCGCACCGGGTGCTCGTGCTCGGCGGTGCCCGGTCCGGCAAGTCGGTGACCGCGGAGCGCATGCTGGCCGCCCGGGGCCGGGTGGACTACGTGGCCACCGGCGGCCGCGCCGACCTGGCCGACCCGGAGTGGGCCGAGCGGGTCCGCGCGCATCAGCAGCGCCGCCCGGCGCACTGGGTCACGCTGGAAACGCTGGACCTGGCGCAGGTGCTGGCCGGGCCGCGGCTGACCGCGCGGGACCGGGCCACCCCGGTGCTGGTGGACTGCCTGTCCACCTGGCTGGCCGGGGTCATGGAGGAGTGCGGGCTGTGGGCCGGCCGTCCCGGCGCCGACCAGGACCTGGCCAGCCGGGTGGACGGGCTGCTCGCGGCGTGGCGGGCCACCGTCCGGCCGGTGGTGGCGGTCAGCAACGAGGTCGGCTCGGGCGTGGTGCCGGGCACTGTGTCCGGCCGCCGCTACCGTGACGAGCTGGGCGTGCTCAACACCCGGATCGCGGCCGACTGCGAGCAGGTCTGGCTGTGCACCGCGGGCATCGCCCAGCGGCTGCGGTGACCCGGGAGACGGTGATGACCCGGGCCCCGCGCACCTCCTCGTGGCGGGCCGCGCTGAGCCTGTTCACCGTCATCCCGGTCCGGGCGCCGGCCGAGCTCGATGCGGACGCGACGGCCCGGGCCATGTTCTGGCTGCCCGCGGTGGGCCTGCTGCTCGGGCTGGTCGCGGCGGGCGGGCTGGCCATCGCGACGGCCGGCCGCCCGTCGGTGCCGCGGCAGTTGCTCGGCGCGGCCGTCGCGGTGGCGCTGCTGGCCGCGCTGACCGGCGGCCTGCACCTGGATGGGCTGGCCGATACCGGGGACGGGCTGGGCAGCCGCCGCCCGGCGGCCGATGCGCTGGCCATCATGCGCCGCCCCGACATCGGCCCGCTGGGCGTGGTCACGCTGGTGCTGGTGCTGCTGATCCAGGTGACCGCGCTGGCCGCGGTGCCGCGCGGCTGGCCCGCGGTGGCGGCGCTGGTGCTGGCCGCGGTGACCGGCCGGGTCGCCGCCGTGCTGGCCACCGGGGTGCCCGCGGCGCGGCCGGGTGGTCTGGGCGCCCTGGTGGCGGGCCGGACCGGGCGGGCCGGGCGGCTGGCGGCCGGCCTCGTCCTGCTGGCCGCGGTGGTGCCGGCCGGGCTCGCCGTCGGCGGCGTGCCGGCCGTGCTGCGCGGGCTGGCCGCGGCGCTGGCCGGGCTGCTGGCCGGCGGCCTGCTGGCCCGGACCGCCCGGCGGCGGCTGGGCGGGATGACCGGTGACGTGTTCGGCGCGATCATCGAGCTGAGCACAGCCGTCGTGCTGCTGGTCCTGGCCTTTTCATTATGATCCTGCACCCGAACGTATTTAGGTCGGGGCATATACCGGGGGCTGGCCCGGCCGGGCCAGGCCGGGCATAATGCGGGGCAATGGCGATTCCGGCAACCCGTCTCTCACCGGCTGCGGCGCGCAGCTCGCACCCGCATCGCCCGGGTCCCGCCGCTGTATCACAGTTGCCGGCCGTTCTCCACAAATTCCTGGCTACTGTCACGTTCCCGTTGAAAGGACGACGCCTTATGTTCAAGCGCCTGGTAGCTATGGCTGGCAGCCTGGTCGTGGCCCTCGCGGGCCTGACCGTGACTGCGAGCTTAGCGCAGGCCGGCACCGCGGCCGGGGTGTGCCGTCACGTCACCGGGCCGTTTCATATGCACAAAAACGAAATCACCACCTCCACCGGGCAGCGGTATATCCCCTATGGAATCGTGGTCACCGGGCTGGGGAATCCTAACTGGGCCGAGCATCAGCCCGGGGATGCTGCCGAGATAACCGCCTCGGCCGATTCGTGGTGCGCCAGCACGGTCGAACTGGAGGTCTTCCAGTACGCCATGTTCAATGCGGACGGGAGCGTTAACTCGACCTTCCTCGGCCTGGTTGAGTCCGAAGTGAGCCAGGCGCTCGGGCTGGGCCTGGTGGTGGCCATCACCGACCAGACCGAAGGCGGCCCACCGAACAGTGGCGGGCTGCCGGAAGCGCAAACCAAGACGTTCTGGAATGTACTGAACGGCATATACGGGCACAATACGGACGTAATCTTCGATCTGTACAACGAACCCCGGCGGGTGGGCGCGGGCAACGAGACGTCGATCTGGAAGTACTGGCGGAACGGCGGTACGTACCAGGGCACGAAATATATCGGGATGCAGACCCTGGCCAGTTACCTGCGCCGGATCGGGTCGCGGAACCTGTTCTGGATCGAGGGCCCGCATACCGGCGGCTCGCTGCAATACATCAAGCAATACCAGGTGACCAAGGCCGGGCCGCTGGAGTACGGGGAAAATCATCCTGGCATGGTGAACTCGCCACACAACGCGGCGTACTGGAACATCCGGTTCGGCGACAGCGCCTCGGCTGTGCCGATAATCGAGACGGAGTGGACGAATTACGCGTCAACCCGATCCTGCTGGGCTAACGCACCGAAGTCCGTACCGAGGTTCCTCGCGTATCTCGCGCAGCACCATATGGGGCTCATGGCCTGGACGCTGAGCCTGGGCGTGCTGGTGGAATCGGGCAACCTGGCCGACCCGACCAGGATCAAGAGTAATTGGGCCTGCAAGAATGGCCTGGACCAGGGGGCAGGCCATCAGATCATGCAATTCTTCCGCCGGTACAATAGCTGACTGACGGTGCCGGGGAGGAAAACATGAACGAGGCGCACCTGCGCATCTGCGCCAGCCCGGAATGGGCGGCCTACGTCGAGTCGGAACTGCTGCCGTGGGCGCTGCGGGAGGCCGATCTCGGGGACGAGGTGCTCGAAGTAGGGCCCGGGCCGGGGCTGACCACCGACGTGCTGCGCCGCCGGGTGCCCCGGCTCACCGCGGTGGAGATCGACGAGCGGCTAGCCAGCGCGCTGGCCGAGCGGATGTCCGGCAGCAACGTCGAGGTGGTGCACGGCGACGGCACCCGGCTGCCGTTCGACGCGGGCCAGTTCAGCGCGGCCACCTTGTTCACCATGCTGCATCACGTCCCCTCGGCCGGGCTGCAGGACACACTGCTGGCCGAGGTGTGCCGGGTGGTCCGCCCGGGCGGGCTGGTGGTGGGCAGCGACGCGATGGCCACGCCAGCCCGCCGGGAACTGCACGAGGGCGACGACTACCTGCCCATCGACCCGGGCGGCCTGGCTGCGCGGCTGATCGCCGCCGGGTTCACCGACCCGGTCGTCGAGGTGCACGACGACCGCTTCCGCTTCCTGGCCGCGGTGCCTGGCTAACCGCTGCTGATCATACGATGTACAGCGCGATCGCGGCGTACTGGCAGGCGGCAGCGGCGCAGACGAACACGTGGAACACCTCGTGATAGCCGAACACCGAGGGGTACGGGTCCGGCCACCGGAAGTGGTAGGACACGGCTCCGGTCAGATAGAGCAGGCCACCAGCCACCATCAGCACGCCCGGCACCGCACCGGAGTGAATCCACACCTCGGGCAGCGCCAGCGCGGCCACCCAGCCGAGCGCGATGAAAGTGCCCCCGACCAGCCGCTCGGGGGCGTTCATCCAGGTCATGTGGATGATGGCGGCGGTTGCGGTGAGCGTCCACAGCACGATCAGCCCGGCCACCCCAAGGCCACCATGGAGGGCCAGCACGAACGTGGGCGTGGCGGTGCCGGCGATCAGGAAGAAGATCATGGCGTGGTCCAGCCGCTGCAGCCGGCACCGCCAGGTTTCAGTCCAGGTGCCGCAGTGATACAGCGCGCTCACCCCGAACAGGGCGCTGACGCTGGCCGCGTACACCGCGATGCTGGTGACCCGCGCGTCGCCGTGCGCCTGGGCCAGCAGCACCGTACTGATCACCAGTGAGGCTGCGAACCAGAGCAGGTGCAGCCAGCCGCGCATGACCGGCTTGGTGTAGTGCACACCGCGCCGCGCGTCGTAGAACCAGCCCACGGCCGGAGCGTCTCCCGGCGACGGCGCTGGCGCTGCTGGCGTGGGCTCGATGGCGGCCACCGGCGGCTCCCTCCTGGGCGGGCCCGGCTGGTGCTGCTGCGCCGGCGCCTGGTTATCCAGTGTGACCGAAAACCCAGGTAATTGCTGCCCCGATGATCGAGATGTCCGGTAAAGAGAAAAGTAACTGCGGCTAGCTGGGGGTGACACTGGCTGCTAGCGGGGGGCGGCATCCAGCGCGGGGCGGCACCTAGCGGGGGGCGGCACCGCCCGCCGTCGTGACACCGCTGCCGCCCAGGCTGCCCGCGAAGAACGTCCGCGCCGACCCGAGCAGCTCGTCCAGTGGCGGCCACCACGGGCCGTGCGGCAACTCGCGCAGCGCCTGCCGCACCTGGCCTGCGGCCTGGCCATCGTCGGCCGCGGTGAGCACCGCGGCCACCCGGCGCGGCCGGGCCGCCCGCAGCGGGCCGAGGTACAGGTCGGGGCCGGTGGCCGCGGCGGTGGATGGGGTCAGCGACAGGTAGTAGTCGGGCAGTTCGAAGCGTTTCGCCCGCCAGGCGGCCAGCGCTTCCGCGGCCTGCGCCTCGAACGCCACCGCGCCCGGCATCCCGGCCGACAGGTCCCACATGGCCCGCCACTCCGCCGCCACCCCGGCCAGCGGATCGGCGGGGACCAGCACGAACGGCGCGGGCCGGCGGCCCGCCTCGGCCAGCGCTGTCGCCGCTGCGGTCAGCCGGTCCGGCTCCTGCTCCGGAGCTGGCGGCCGGACCAGGGCGACGTTAGCGGACTCGGCCAGGGCGGCCAGCAGTGCTTCCCGCACCTCACCCACCACCACGACCACCGTCGAGGACTCGCGCCGCATCGCCCCGAGCATAGGGCAAGCCCATCAGCGCGGTGCATTTCATCAGCGCGGTACATCGTGACACGTATAGGTGCTAAAACGAACCGCGCCGATAAAAGTAACCGCGCTGAGAGCCGGGGCCGGGACGTGACTGGCCGAGCTCAGGCGCCGGGCAGGCGGGAGAGCGGGAACGGCGGGGTGATCAGCAGCTGCACGTTCCGGTCGGTGACCGAGCCGCTGCGGCCGGGGTGCGGGCCGTCGAACGGGATGTTGACGGCCAGCTCACGATGCAGCGCGGCCAGGTCGTCCCCGCTGAACTGGGCCGCGGCCGGCGCCACCGGGGCGAGCGGGGTGTGGTGATCCACCATGGTGCAGGTGATGACGAGCTGCCCGGCCGAGTCGGCCAGCTCCACGATCCGGGTCTGGCACGGCCAGTCGATGACCGCGCACGTGGTCACCTCCCAGAACCCGCGGCCCGGGCCGGCCGGGTCGCGGCGGGCCCGGATCGCGTTGGTGTGCGTGTGCCCGTTCAGCCACAGCACCACGTTCGGGAACCGGTGCAGCAGGGCCATGAACTCGGCCGCGGGCAGCAGCGGCTCGCCGCCCGGCCCCAGGTGCGCCACCCGGGTGTTGGTCAGCGTGTCCAGCCCATGGTGCGAGAACAGCACGACCAGCCGGTCCTCCGCGCCGGTGCGGACCTCCTCGCCCGGACGGGCCCCGGTAGACCGAATGCACCTCGGCCAGCCGGTCCGCCAGCCACCGGGCCTGCTGCCGGTCCAGGCAGCCGTCCGCCCCGCCGGCCAGGCAGTTGGTGTCCAGCGCGATGAACCGCACCGCCGGGGTGTCGTACACGTAGTAAGCGGTGCCGGCCAGCCGGTTCTGCTCGGTGAACCCGTGCCCGGCGGGCTGGGCGTCCGGCCGGAAGTGGGCGGCCACGAACTCCTGCCGGGTGATCGGCCGGCGGCCGCGGTCGGCGGGCACGGCCCGGGTCGGGCCGGCCATGAACGCCTCGGGACTGACCGTGAACAGCTCCAGCGCCTTGTCGCTGTCGAAGCCGTCCGGCAGCCCGACCGGCTTCTGGCCGCCGATCAGCGCGGCGGCCAGACCTGGCGTGGCCGCACCGACGCCCTGGTTGAGTGCCTCGTGGTTGCCGTAGCAGGACAGCCACGGCAGCCGCAGCCCGTCCGCCGGGAACTCGCGCAGCGCCCGGTCCAGCAGGCCCGGCCAGTGCGGGAAGCCGAACTCGCGGCGGAAGAAGTCCGGCCCGGCCGGGCCGTCGCCGTCCGGCTTCCAGAAGATGTCGTCCGGCCAGTCCAGCGCCTGCACCCCGGCATAGCCAGGCCCGCCGGAATCCGGCCGGACCAGGCCGCCCTCGAACAGCGCGAGGAACGTCTGCACCTCGTTCCACTGCGCGTTGTCGATGGCGTCCCCGGTGGTCACCGCGAGCTGCGGCGGCAGCCCGGTGGCCGGGCCGGACAGCCGGTTGACCGTGCGCAGCATGGCGTCCACCGTGTGCGGGGTGAGCGCCTCCTGCGGCCGCTGCACTGGCACCACCCCGGCGTAGCGTGGGTCGGCGAAGTACCGGTTGAGGAACTCGAACCGGGTCGGTGACTGCACGTCGGCCAGCTGCAGGTCGGTGATGTGCACCAGGCAGGCCAGCGGCCGGGCCGCGGCGACCGGCCCAGCCGCCCCGAAGTCGTCCCGCACGGCATGCGGCTCGCCCGCCGCGATCTCGATGGCCCGGTAGTCCGAGCTGGCCCCGCGGCGCAGGACGGCACCGGCCACCAGTCGGCGTTCGGTAGAAAGTGGCGGATGCTGCGGTGCCGCGGTCAAGCTTCGCTCGCAGCGGGGGTGGCGGCGGCGGAGACGAGGACCGGATCGGGGCGGATGGAGAGCGTCACCCGGCTGCCCGCGGTCAGCTCGGCCGCGTCAGCCGTGGGCAGCTGGGCCATGATCGTGGTGTCGCCCAGGTCCACCGTGACCCGGCTGGTCGCGCCGAGGAACGTGGTCGCGATCACGGTGCCGGTCAGCGGGCCGCCGTCATCGGTGCCGCCGGTCGCCAGGGTGACCGCCTCCGGCCGGACCAGCGCGGTCACCGGGCCCGGCGGGGTGGCCGTTTCGACCAGCGGCAGGTCCCGCCCGCGCACGGTCACCGTCGTGCCGCTGACCGTCCCGGCCAGCTTGTTGGTCAGCCCGACGAACTCGGCCACGAACGCGGTGGCCGGCCGGGAGTACACCTCGGTGGGCGGGGCCAGCTGCTCCAGTTGCCCGTCCCGCATCACGCCGACCCGGTCCGCGATGGCCAGCGCCTCTTCCTGGTCGTGCGTGACGAACAGGGTGGTGATGCCGACCTCGAGCTGGATCCGCCGGATCTGGTCCCGGAGCTGCGCGCGGACCTTGGCGTCCAGCGCGGACAGCGGCTCGTCCAGCAGCAGCACCTGCGGCTCGATGGCCAGCGCGCGGGCCAGCGCGACCCGCTGCTGCTGCCCGCCGGAGAGCTGGTGGGCGTAGCGGCCCGCCTGTTCCGACAGCCCGACCAGCTCGAGCATCTCCAGGGCTCGCCTCTCCCGGTCGGCCTTGGGCATCCGGCGCAGCCGCAGCCCGAACGCCACGTTCTGCGTCACGGTCATGTGCGGGAACAGCGAGTAGGCCTGGAACACCATGCCCATGTCCCGCTTGCTGGCCGACAGCCGGGTGATGTCCTTGCCACCGACGGTGATCGTGCCGGCGTCCGCGTCCTCCAGGCCGGCCAGCAGCCGCAGCGTAGTGGTCTTGCCGCAGCCGGACGGGCCGAGCAGCGCCACCAGCTCGCCGGGCCGCAAGGTCAGGTCGAGGCCGTCCAGTGCCACGACGGGGCCGTAGCGGCGGGTCAGCCCGTCCAGCCGGACCTCGACGGCCGTCCTGGTGATGGCGCCCTCGGCGCTGGTCACAGGTGAGCTCACGGGTTCAACCTCATCCCCGGCGCCGCCGGCGGCGGCCGATGTAGGACACGATCAGCAACAGCAGGAAGGTAAACAGCAGCGAGGCCATGGACGTCGAGAAGACCACGGTCGCGTTGGGCGTGTTCCGGCTGATGGAGTACAGCGTCGGCTGCAGGGTGCTGTAGAGCAGCAGGTAGGCGATGGTGAACTCGCCCAGCACCAGCGCCGAGGTCAGCAGCACCGCGTTCAGGATGGCCTGGCCCATGTTCGGCGCGATCACCCGGAACATCACGGTGAACCAGCGGGCGCCCAGGCTCCGCGCGGCCTCGGCCAGCGTGGTGGCGTCGATGGCGTCCAGCCCGGAGGCCAGCGCCCGGTAGGCGTAGGGCAGCGCCAGGATGACGTAGACCCAGAACAGCTGCAGCGCCGACAGCACGACGCGCTGCAGCAGGTTGTAGACCGGGCCGATGCCGACGACCAGCGAGATGGCCGGGATGGTGAGCGGCAGCAGGCAGAGGAACTCGAAGGTCCGGCTGAACCACCGCACCCGCAGCTTGATCCAGATCATCGTCGGCAGCAGCAGCACCAGCATGACGGCGCTGGTGATCACCGCCAGCTCCAGGGTCAGTTCGACGGCGCTGGCCAGCCCCGGGTAGGACACGATGTCCTTCCACCCAGTCAGTGACCAGGTGCCGAGATTCTTGCCCTCCAGGGAGTAGCGGAACAGGGCCAGCAGCGGCAGCGCGACGAACAGCCCGTACGCGGTGAACACCAGGTAGCGGAAGATGTTCAGCCGCCACTGGCGGCGGCGCTGCATGCCCGACGGCCGCTGGCTGGCCGCGCCGGTCAGCGGCGTTTCGCCAATCGAGGTCACCGCAGCCATCGGGCCGCCCTCCGCTGCAGCAGTGCGTAGGCGGTCATGACGACCGCCACCATGACGATCATGCCGAACGCGAGCAGGTCGGCCGCGTTGACGTTGGCCAGGCCCGACCTCGCTGGACAGTGCGGTGCCGATCTGCTGCGGCACCGTGTAGGCGATCTGGTTCTCCCACGCCTGGATGGTGGCGAACGCGGACAGCGCGTTGGCGAACAGCAGCAGAAAGGCGCCGAAGAACGCCGGAGCGAGCAGTGGGCCGCCCACGTACCGCCAGTACTGCCAGGTGGACGAGCCCAGGCTCTCCGACGCCTCGCGCCACTGGAGCTTGAGCCCGTCGATCGCCGGCAGGAACACCAGCACCATGAGCGGGATCTGGAAGTAGGTGTAGATCAGCCCGATGGACCACGGGAAGTCGTAGTACCAGCTGGCGTGGAACAGCAGCCCGGCCGGGCCGATCAGCGCCTGGAACGCGAAAGCCAGGGTCACGCCGCCGAACTGGGCCAGCACGCCCGAGCCGGCCACCGCGAACCGGCGCACCGCGCCGTCCGGCTTACCGGAGGCCACCGCGTAGGCCACCAGCGCCCCGAACACCGCCCCGGCCACGGCGGACAGCACGCACAGCTTGAACGACCCGATGAAGTAGTCGCGGACCACCGGGCTCCACAGGGTGGGCAGGCTGCCGAAATTCCAGGTTCCGCTGGGGTTCTTGAAGGCGTCAACGACGAGGATGCCGGTGGGCCAGAGCAGGAACACCGCCACGTAGCCGAGGAACGGGACGGTCCCCAGCCAGGCCGGAACGCGGAGCCGGCGCCCGGCCCTTGCGGGCCGGGCGCCGGTCGTGGTCGTCGCAGCGACGGACACGATCCTCCCTTGCTAGCTGACGGCCTTGGCCCAGTTAGTCGCCAGGTAGTTGGCAGCGCTCGTGGCCTGGCCCTCGGTCAGGAACAGGGGCGTGCCGCTGACCGGGGGCAGCTTGGCCGCGGCCGACTTGTCGATGCTGCCGTTGGACGTCATCGCCGCCTCCTCGACCGGGCGGGCGCCACCCTGCAGCCACAGGTTCTGCCCGCCGTCCGCGGCCTGGGAGTAGAGGAACTCCTCCCACAGCCGGGCCGCCGCCGGGTGTGGCGCGCCCTTGTTGATGGCCTGCGCGTAGTACCCGCCGAGCACGGCGTTGCCCGGGATGAACACCTTCCAGTTGGACACCCCGACGTAGCTGGGCAGGTTCAGGTAGTCCCAGTTGAAGACGACCGGGGTGGACCCGGACTTGATCGTCGCACCGGTCGCCGACACGGGGGAGAAGTTACCCTTCGCCTTGAGCTCGTGGAAGAAGTTGACGCCCTTGGAGATGTCGCTGGCCGAGCCGCCCTCGGCCAGGTTCGCCATCATGACGCCGTTCAGGGCCGCGTTCGCCGCGGTGGGGTTCCCGTTCAGGGCGACCGCGTTCTTGAACTTCGGCTGGAGCAACTGGCTCAGCGAGGTGATCGTGCCGAACTTGCTGGAGTACCCGACCGCCATGTAGCCGCCGTAGTCGTTGTACCAGAGGCCAGTTGAGTTCTTCTGCGCGGCCGGGATGGCTGACCAGGTGCTCACCTTGTACGGCGTGAACAGGCTGGTATTAGCCAGCGCGACGGAAACGCCGACGTCCACCACGTCAGGCGCGGCGGCGGTTCCGTTCTTCTGCTTGATGGTGTCCACTTCCTGCTGGCTGGTGCCGTCCGGCAGGGCGGAATTCACCTTGATGCCGTATTTGGTGCTGAAGGTCTTGATGATGTTGCCGTAATTGGCCCAGGTGGGCGGCAGGGCGATGACGTTGAGCTGGCCCTCTTTCTTGGCCGCGGCGATCAGCTTGCTCATCCCGCCGCCGGCTGACGCCGACGAGACCGTGGACCAGTTGGTTCCGCCGCCGGAACCCGAGTTGGAACTAGACGAGCAGCCAGCCGCCAGCAATGCCAGTGCCGCGACCCCCACCAGGGTAAAGCGATAGGGAGATCTCACTCATTCCTCCGGTTCGTGCGTCCCCAATTGTGAGCGGGCCGCGGCACGCCGAAAGCCCGCGGCACAGTAAGTCTGGGGAGGTCGGCCGACCCCCCCGGAACGACGATAGATAAAGCACCTTAAACGTTTAGTTTTCGCCGGTATGCTGACGTACCCCGCGTATGAGTGTCAAGAGTCGTTACCGAGTTGACGCGCGCGGGCCAACTGCTGTTCACCAGCGTGTCTCGTGCGCCGGCCGCGCCTCGTGATCAGCCGATCACTGCGCTGCGGCTAGGGCGACACCAATCCGTCGATCACGGAACTGGAGCCGGGCGATTCCAGGGTGCGCCCGGGGCCGAGCCGGGGATTGCAGCGAGGCACGATTGATCAACTCGACCGGGGCGATGTAGTCGTCCGGCGCGACCTCGCCGAGCAGCCGCCGCATCAGCGCCCGGCCCATTTCCTTCCGGTCCAGCCGGATGGTGGCCAGCGGCGGGTCGAGCAGTTCCGAGGTGGGCAGGTCGTCGTGGCCGACCACGGAAACGTCCGGGCCGACCCGCAGCCGCAGCTCACGGGCGGCCTTGTACACCGCGTGCGCGGTGTAGTCCGAATTCGTGATGACCGCGGTCGGCGCGTCCGGCCCGGCCAGCAGCACCGCGGCGGACTGCTGCACATCAGTGATGGTCAGCGGGGAGTAGATCACGGTGCCGCGCAGCCCGAGGGCCCGGCACAGCCGCCGGAACTGGCGCAGCCGGTCCGGGTCGGCCATCAGCCGCCGCGGGGCGGACAGGAACGCGACCGATGTGTGGCCGAGGTCGGCCAGCCGGCGCATGGGCAGCTCGACGGCGGCGCGGTTGTCCGGCCGGACCCGGCAGACCCCGGTGATCCGCGCGACGGACGCGTTCACCGCGGCCACCGGCGCGCCCGGCCGCAGTTCCTGCCAGAGCCGGATCGACTCGCCGGTGCCGACCGGGGCGATGGCCAGCCCGGCCAGCCGCTGCCCGGCCATCTCCTGGACGTGACCCCGTTCCCGGTCCAGTGAGTAGCGCGAGTCCAGGGCGAGCAGGGTGGCGCCGGCCGCGATGGCCACTTCCTCGGCCCCACTGAGCACATCAAGGAAGAACGGGTTGGCGAAGTTGCGCACCACGAACCCATACGTGGTGGTGCGGCCCCGGCGCAGCGCCTGCGCCTGCGCGTTGGCCCGGTAGCCGAGTTCCTGCGCGGCGGCCAGGATGCGCCGCCGGGTGTCGTCGGCCACGCCCGGCTGGCCGTTGAGCGCGAAGCTGGCCGAGGCGACCGAGACACCGGCCAGCTTGGCCACATCGCGGATGCCTACCGCGCGTACTGATCCGTCCGGATGACTCGCCATGCTCTTCCCCGCAGCCCGTGCTGCGCCACGTGGCCGCCCCCAGTCGCCCAGCGCAGCGCACGCCGGGCACGGAACGAACCGCCGATGCTCACCTTCTATGAGCAGTACCCGGTCTGGCAAGCCGGTGCGGTCACGATCTCTCCCCGCGGCCTCCATCTCCTCTCCATCCGGACTGTCGGTGGCCGGTGGCAGAGTGGGGCCCGTCCGCGGTTCGCCACGGCCCGGCCCAGGTGGGTAGGTTCGGGCTGAGGACGGGAGGAGCGTGAGTACCATCGCCACCACCGGCACTGTTACCTATGACCTGGAGATGCACCGGGGGGAGCTGACCGGGTACTGCTACCGCATGCTGGGCTCCGCCCATGATGCGGACGACGCCGTGCAGGAGACCATGGTGCGGGCCTGGCAGGCGTTCGACCGGTTCGAGGGCCGTTCCGCGGTGCGCTCCTGGCTGTACCGCATCGCCACCAACGTCTGCCTCGACATGCTGCGCAGCCGGCAGCGCCGCGCGCTGCCGATGGACCTGTCCGCCCCGGTGCCCTCGACCACGGCCCCGGTCGCGACCCTGCCCGAGGCGGCCTGGATCGAGCCGATTCCCGGCGATGCGGCCATGACCGCCCCGGACGCGGATCCGGCCGGCCAGGTGGTGCTGCACGACACCGTCCGGCTCGCGTTCATCGCCGCGCTGCAGCATCTGCCGCCCCGGCAGCGCGCCGTCCTGATTCTCCGCGAAGTGCTCTGCTGGCAGGCCGCCGAGGTGGCTGACCTGCTGGACACCACCGTGGTATCGGTGAACAGCGCGCTGCAGCGGGCCCGCAGCACGATCGCGGCCACCGGCCCGGACGCCGAGGAAGCCGCCCCCGACCTGGCCGAGCAGCACCGGGAACTGCTCACCCGCTACGTGGACGCGTTCCAGCGCTACGACGTCGATGAACTGGTCACGCTGCTGCACGACGACGCCAGCTTCTCCATGCCGCCGTTCGAGATGTGGCTGCGCGGCGCTGATGAGATCCGCGGGTTCTGGACCGGCTACGGCAGCCCGTGCGCGGGGTCACGGCTGGTGCCGGTGGTGGCCAACGGCGGGCCGGCGTTCGGCCAGTACAAGCCGGCCGCCGACGGCACCCGGTTCGAGCCGTGGTGCATCCAGGTCCCGGAGTACCGCGACGGCCGGTTCACCCACCTGCACCACTTCCTGGACACCAGCCTGTTCGCCCGGTTCGGGCTGCCGCCTTACCTGGAGGCCTAGGCCGGTACACCGGCCGCCGGGCCGGGCGGGGTTAGGCGGCCAGGGGCTGCGGCGTCAGTGCGCCGCGGCTTCCTCCACGGTGAGCTCGGCGGCTGGGTCAGCCTCCAGCCGCGCGTCCGGGATGGGCAGGCCGCTGCGCACCGAGCGTCCGTAGGTGCCGTTGGCCAGCCGCTGCTCGGCCCGGCCGATCTTCGCCAGCCGGTCGCGCAGGCTCTCCGCGATCGCGTCGTCCTCGCCTTCCGCAGTCAGTGACTGCGCGGGGTCGTCGAACTCCACGCCCTGCTCGTCCTCGGTCTCCCGGTCTTCGCGCCCGGCTGCCCTGGTCTCGCCGAGCAGGCGCTCCACTTCGGCGCGCTCGGCGCGCAGCCGCCGCCGCGCCTGCTCCTGGTCCATGAGGCCGAGCCTAATCGTTGCACTGGGTGCTGGCGGCGAGGTCCCACTTCTGCTCGATCTTGCCGAAGCGCCAGATGGCCAACGCGACCACCCAGGTCAGCACGAACACACCGACAATGACAAAACCGGCCTTGTTGATGTTGAAGTCTGCCACCCAGGACCAGCCGGGACCGGTCAGGTTGCCGTCCTGGCCGAGCAGGCCGAGCACTTCGACGGCGCCGATGAACACGGCCACGAACACCGACAGCGCGGTGATGGTCAGGTTGTAGTACACCTTGCGCACCGGGCGGGCGAACGCCCAGTCGTAGGCGAAGTTCATGAAGCAGCCGTCGGCCGTGTCGAACAGGCTCATCCCCGCGGCGAACAGGATCGGCAGCGACAGCACCGCGTAGAACGGCAGCCCGCCGATGACCGCGGTGCCGGCCAGCACCAGCAAGGCCACCTCGGTCGCGGTGTCGAAGCCCAGGCCGAACAGGAACCCGATCGGGTACATCTTCCACGGCGCGTCGATCCGCCGGGCCAGCGGGCCAAGGAACCGGTTCATCAGGCCGCGCTTGTTCAGCTGCTCTTCCAGCTGCTCGTCGTTGTAGCAGCCCGCCCGCATGTCCCGGAACATCCGGAGGATGCCGGCCAGGATCACGATGTTGATGGCCGCGATCAGGAACAGGAACACCCCGGACACCATGGTGCCGATGATGTTGGTCGTGTACTGCAGCTGCGAGCTGGAGTTCCTGACCTGCTCGTCCAGGGCCCGGATGCCGAAGTTCAGCAGCAGCGCCAGCACGAACACCACGCTGGAGTGGCCCAGCGAGAACCAGAAGCCGGTGGACAGCGGCCGCTTGCCTTCGCTGACCAGCTTGCGGGTGGTGTTGTCGATGGCCGCGATGTGGTCGGCGTCGAACGCGTGCCGCATGCCCAGGGTGTAGGCCAGGATGCCGGTGGTGAAGCCGAACGTCTCGGTCTTGCTGATGTGGAAGTGACCGCTGACGGCGGCGGCCAGCATGGCCCAGCCCGCCACGTTGAGGCCGACGACGGTCAGCGCCATCGCCGCCGCCCGGGACCACTCGCGCGGGGTCAGCCCGGTTCGGATCCGGGCCAGCCGGGCGCGCGGGTCAGCCATCTGGTCCCCTTCTGTGCGAGCAGTTCGCTGTCAGCAGCGTAGGCTTATTGCAACTTACTCGCAACAACGAACACCAGGTAGCTACGCGGTGCGGCTCATCGACGTCAGGCAGGTGGCTACCGGCGTGGTGTGGCCCACGTGGTCAGCCGGACTGTGCCTGGACCTGGCGCTTGATCCGGGCCAGCATGGCCGCCATGCCGCGCAGCCGCAGGGGGCTGACCAGGTCCTGCAGCCCGAGGGATGTGGTGAACTCGGGCGGGGTGGCCAGCACCTCCGGCGCGCTCAGCCCGTCCAGCCCGGCGTACAGGATGCTGGCGAAGCCGCGGGTGGTCGGGGCCTCGGGTGGCGCGTCGAAGAACAGGTGCACGGTCTCGTCGTCGCCCACCTCGACCGCCAGGAACAGTGGCGACTGGCACTCGGGCACCGGTTCCAGCAGATCGCGGTGCGAGGCGAACCGTTCCGGCAGCGGCGGCAGTTCGCCGGAGAACTCCAGCAGCAACTGCAGCTTCTCCTGGCCGGACACCGCGTCGAAGTCGTCCACGATGTCCTGCAGCCGTGGGTTCAGCGTGCCGGCGCTGGTCACGGTTTGTCTCCCCTGGTGATGGGCACGCCGACGCTGTTCCCCCACTCGGTCCAGGAGCCGTCGTAGTTCCGCACGGTCGGGTAGCCGAGCAGGTGGGTCAGCACGAACCAGGTGTGGCTGGACCGCTCCCCGATCCGGCAGTACACGACCACGTCGTCGGACGGGCTGAGCCCGGCCTCGCCGGCGTAGATGGCTTCCAGTTCCTGGCGGCCGCGGAACGTCGCGTCCTCGGCCGCCGCGCGGGCCCACGGGATGTTCACCGCGCCCGGGATGTGCCCGCCGCGCAGCGCCCCCTCCTGCGGGTAGTCCGGCATGTGCAGCAGTTCGCCGGTGTACTCACCCGGCGAGCGCACGTCGATCATCGGCTGGCCGAGATGCGCGCGGACCTGATCGCGGAACGCCCGGGCCCGCGAATCATCGCGCTCGACCACCGGGTAGTCGGTGCGCGGGCGGTCCGGCACCGCCGTGGTCAGCGGGCGGTCCTCGGCGATCCACTTGGCCCGGCCGCCGTCCAGCAACCGCACGTCCGGATGGCCGAACAAGGCGCACACCCACAGCGCGTACGCCGCCCACCAGTTGTTCCGGTCGCCGTACAGCACCAGCGTGGTGTCCCGGGAGATCCCCTTGTCCGACATCAGCCGGGCGAAGCCCGCGCCGTCCACGTAATCCCGGGTCACCGGGTCGTTCAGCTCGGTATGCCAGTCCAGCTTGACCGCGCCCGGGATGTGCCCGGTCTCGTACAGCAGCACGTCCTCGTCGGACTCGGCCACCACGAGACCCGGATCATCCAGGTGGTCGGCCAGCCACTGGGTACTGACCAGCATCTCCGGGTGCGCGTAGTCCTGGAACTTGGCCGTCGTGTCCTGCGGCAGCGTCACGGCGCCGTCACCTCCGTTGCTGTCCGCCCCGGGGCTTACGCCACGCCAGGGCTGGCTGGAAACTGCCTCGTCTGTGAGCAACGCAGCCACCCGGCTGGCCCTTCCCGGGTGCGCGTACCGCCAGCCTAAGCCGCCCAGTAGCACCGGGTTTGCCCGGTCCCGGCCCGGGCCAGATCTAGGAGAGGACCCGAAATGACCGCAGCGCCCGAACCGATCAGGCTGGACCGGCTGCCGATGGCCGAGGACCGGACCGCCGCCTACAGCTTTCTCCGCGAGGCCGGCCCGGTACTGCGCACCGCGTTCGGCTCGTATCTGATCACCTCGGCCGAGGCAGCCGAGTTCGCCCTGCGCAACCCCGGGCTGTTCTCCTCGCGGCGTGCGTTCGACCTGGTCGGCAGCCCACTGCCGCTGGTGCCGATCGCCTTCGACCCACCCGGGCACACCCGGTACCGGCGCATCCTGCAGCCGTTCTTCAGCCCGCGCGGTGTCGCGGCCTGGCTGCCGCAGGTACGCGCGCTGGCCCGCGACCTGGTCGACGCCGTAGCTCGCCGTGGCCACTGTGACCTGGTCGCCGACCTGGCCGTGCCGCTGCCCGCCCAGGTGTTCCTGACCCTGTTCGGCCTGCCCGTCCAGGACCGGGACCGGCTGAACACCTGGAAAGAAGGCCTGGTCCGGACCAGTTCCGGCGAACCCGGCGAGAGCCGGGGCGAGCACGCGATCCGGATGGGCACCGAACTCTTCGAGTACCTGGTCGAGCACGTGGCCCAGCGGCGCCAGGCCGACGCTAATACTGGCCTGCTCGGCCAGTTGCTGACCGCCCCGAGCAACGACCGGCTGACCGACGAGGAGATCTACGGGCTGACCTTCCTGTTCGTGCTGGCCGGCCTGGAGACGGTCACCTCCGCGCTGAGCACCGCGTTCGCCGTGCTGGCCAGCCAGCCCGCACTGCGCCGCCGGATCGCCGCCGACCCGGCGGTGATCCCGGCCGCGGTGGAGGAACTGCTCCGGGTGGACGGCCCGCTGGTGTTCGTGCCGCGGGTGACCACGCAGGACGTCGAGGTGGCCGGCCAGCTCATCCCGGCCGGCACGCTGGTACAGGTCATGGTGGCGGTGGCCGACCGGGACCCGGCCGGGCACCCGGATCCGGACGTGATCGACTTCGGCCGTCAGGAGCGGAACCTGGCTTTCGGCGGCGGGCCGCACCGCTGCCTCGGATCGCACCTGGCCCGGATGGAAATGCGGGTGGCGATCGAGGAGTGGCACCGGCGGATACCGGACTACGAACTGGCCCCCGGGCCCGCCCCGCGGGTGACCTGGCCGGCCGCGTGGTCGGCATCCGCCACCTGCCGCTGGTCTTCCCCACCGCGGCATCCGGGGCTATCGCCAGTGATCCATGACTTATGGTCATGGATATGGACACGGATGCGCTGCGCTGGTTCCAGCAGGTGGCCGACGGCACCACGGTTACCGAGGTGAGCGAGCTGGAAATGGTCACCCAGTCCGGGGTGTCCCGCGCGCTGGCCCGGCTGGAGGCGCAGCTGGGCACGCCGCTGCTCCGGCGGCACGGCCGCACGCTGCGGCTGACCCATGCGGGCGCGGTGTTCAAGCGGCACGTGGACGCGCTGCTGCACCAGCTGGACGACGGCATCGCCGCGGTCAACCAGCTGATCGAGCCGGACACCGGCACGGTGGCGCTGGCCTTCCAGCAGTCGGTCGGCACCTGGCTGGTACCGGCCCTGGTGCGCAGTTTCCGCACCGCGCACCCGCAGGTCAGCTTCCAGCTCACCCAGGTCAGGGACGAGGCGCAGGCAGTGGCGCTGGACGACGGCCGGGCCGACCTGGAGATCGGCACCCGGCGCGGGCGCAGCCCCTCGGTGCGCACCCGGCTGATCGCCGTCGAGCCGCTGCGGCTGGCGCTGCGCGCCGATCACCCGCTGGCCGGGCGGGACGAGATCGGGCTGGCCGAGGTGGCCGACGAGCCGTTCATCAGCCTGGGCCGCACGTCCGCGCTGCGCAGGCTGGGCGACGAGCTGTGCGAGCGGGCCGGGTTCCGCCCCGAGGTGGTGTTCGAGGGCGACGACCTGTCCACCGTGCGCGGTTTCGTGGCGGCCGGGATGGGCGTGGCCATCGTCCCGGCACCGCGGGCCGGGTCGCCTGAGGCCCCGCCTGGCCCGCTGCGCTACCTGGAGATCACCGACCCGGGCGCGGCCCGCGAGCTGGTGCTGAGCTGGTCCGCGGACCGGCGGCTGCTGCCTTCCGCCGAGCTGTTCCGCCGCCACGTGATCCGCAGCGCCAGCGCGGGCCGGGTGCCAGCGCTCTCGCGGTAACGAAACCCTCTTCTTATTTCTAACGGTGGTGCCGGGCTACTCGCATCGGCTGTTCGCTGGGTTACCGCGCCGGTGTTAAGAACGGGTTCACCCAATGGTTGCGGAATGGTCTTGCTGGGTGAGCAGGGTGGGGCTGCGCCGGCGCCGCAGGGGACCGGCCG
>CAWHSW010000011.1:0-45317 GCA_963832095.1 uncultured Actinomycetes bacterium | reverse complement strand
CGGCCTGGATCACCGATTCCGGCACCGCCTCGCTGCCCATCGCGCTGACCAACACGCACGCGGTCGGCATCGCGCACGCCGGGATCATTGCCTGGGCAGTACAGCACTACCCGGAGCTCGGCGACAACTGGTCGCTGCCGGTGGCCGCGGAGACCTGGGACGGCTACCTGAACAACATCAACGCGCACCACATCACGAGGCGGGCTGTGTCGCCGCGTTCGACGCGGCCCGGTCCGGCCCGCTGGCCGAAGGCGCGGTGGGCGGCGGCGCCGGCATGATCTACTACGGCTTCAAGGGCGGCACGGCACCTCGTCCCGGCTGGTCAGCCACGCCGGCACCAGTTACACGGTGGGCGTCTTCGTGCAGGCCGATTTCGGCGCCCGGGGTGAGCTGGTGCTGGCCGGGCGGCCGCTCGGCGAACTGCTGGCCGACGACGACCCGCTGCGCGAGTACCCGGCCGTGCCGCCCGGTGCGGGCTCGGTCATCGCCATCGTGCTCACCGACGCGCCGCTGCTGCCGCACCAGTGCTCGGCGCTGGCCCGGCGGGTCACCCTCGGGCTGGCCCGCACCGGGACGGCCGGCTCACACTCGTCCGGCGACCTGTTCCTGGCCTGCTCGACCGCGAACCCGGGCGGCTTCAGCCGGTACGGGCAGGACACCACGCCTTACGACCAGCTGTGTTCGTGCCGTGGGACGCCATCGACCCGTTCTTCACCGCGGTGGTGCAGGGCACCGAGGAAGCGGTGGCCAACGCGCTGTGCGCCGGCGAGGAGATGACCGGCTACCGTGGCCACCGGGTCCCCGGACTCCCCGGGACCGGGTCGCCGCCTTGTTCCCATAACAGATGGACAACTATGGAGTACCGGCTGCTCGGCAGCAGCGGATGCGCGGTGTCCGCGCTCGCCCTCGGCACGCTGACGTTCGGCAACGAGACCGACGAGGCCGGGGCGTTCAGTCAGCTGGACAGTTTCGTGGCCGCGGGCGGGACGCTGGTGGACAGTGCGGATGTGTACGCGGACGGGCGCTCCGAGGAGATCATCGGGCGCTGGCTGGCCGCCCGGCCGGGAATGCGGGACGCCGTGGTGCTGGCCACCAAGGGCCGGTTCCCGACCGACGACACCCCGAACGGGCACGGGCTGTCCCGCCAGCACCTGGCCCGCGCGCTGGACGCGTCGCTGGGCCGGCTGAGCCTGGACCAGATCGACCTGTACCAGGTGCACGCGTGGGACCCGCTCACCCCGGTCGAGGAGACGCTGCGCTTCCTGGACGACGCGGTGCGGGCTGGCAAGATCAATTATGTCGGGCTGTCCAACTTCACCGGCTGGCAGCTGCAGAAGGCGGTGGACGTCGCGGGCTTCCGCGGGCTGTCCGCCCCGGTGTCCGTGCAGCCGCAGTACAACCTGCTGTCCCGGGCGGTCGAGTGGGAGATCGTGCCCGC
This sequence comes from uncultured Actinomycetes bacterium, assembly GCA_963832095.1. Lineage (GTDB taxonomy): Bacteria > Actinomycetota > Actinomycetes > Streptosporangiales > Streptosporangiaceae > RYN-230. The sequence goes on along the minus strand of CAWHSW010000011.1, from coordinate 43,879 downwards.
CTGCCAGGCCGCCGGGCTCGGGCTGCTGGCCTGGTCGCCGCTGGCCAGCGGCTGGCTGACCGGCAAGTACCGGCGCGGTGAGCCGCCCGCAGCGGGCACCCGGGTGCTGGAGAACGCCGACCAGGGCATGCGGATCTGGAACCAGCGCGGCCAGTCCGAGCGAACCTGGCAGGTGGTGGACGCGGTCCGCAAGGTGGCCGACGGCCGCGGGGTGTCGCTGGCCCAGGTGGCCATCGCCTGGCTGGCCGCCCGGCCGGCCGTGTCCTCGGTCATCCTGGGCGCCCGCCGCCTGGATCAGCTGACCGACAACCTGGCCGCCGCAGACCTCACGCTGAGCGCCGAGGAGACCCAGCTGCTGGACGAGGCGAGCCAGCCGGTGGCGCCGGATTACCCCTATGGTGAGCCCGGCCAGACCCAGCGCAGCCGCCGGATCTGGGGCGGCCGGTTCTGAGCTGGCCGGGCCCACCAGGGTCCCAGGTCAGTACCAGCCGTAGGCCAGCTCGTGGTCCCAAGCGCGGCGCGGGTACCCGTACCGGCTCTTGATGTAGCCCAGCCCCCAGCGGATCTGGGTGGTGGCGTTGGTCCGCCAGTGCTTGCCCGCGCTGGCCATCTTGCTGCCCGGCACGGCCTGCGGGATCCCGTAGGCGCCCGAGGACGGGTTGTAGGCGTACTTGTTCCAGCTGCTCTCCCGGTTCCACAGCTTGTCCAGCGGGGAGAACTGCCGGGCGCCCCAGCCGAAGTGGCCGAGCATCTTGCGCGCGGTCTGCCGGGCCTCCCGGGCCGCCGACGCGGCCGCGGCGTCCAGCTTGACGGTGGCCGGCCCGGCGCCGCGGGTGAGCGGGGATCGAAGGCCCCTGAGCTGCCGCGGGTGCCCGCTGAGCCCAGGCCGGTCAGCGAGCCAGCCGCGGGGCCGGCGGTGGCGAGTGCTGCGGCCGCGGTGGCGGCCGCCACGCGGCCGAGGTGAGCGCAGCGGGAACTTAGCGGATTTCCGGTTAGACGTCCTGGTCAGGGACAAAATGAACCTTCGGTCGGCGCGGCTGCAACCACGCTCGGCTTCCACCCCGGACGCAGGCCAGCCCAGGCCGGTGATCCTGGTGAGGGCTGGCGGCGGCGTGCGGACGTGACGCGGGGACAGGGCGCCAGGCGGCTCAGCGGCGGCCATCACGCACGCGGGGTGCTTGCCGGACCACCCTGCCGGAAACCTGACCTTAATGATCCTTAAATCGGGATATAGGACGGTATGAAATAGGTCACACGCCGCAGCGGCCGCCCCCGCGGGGGGGTTGGGGACGGCCGCTGCGGCTCGGGGCGACCGGGGCTAGTACCAGCCGTAGGCCTGCTCGTGCGACCAGGCCGCGCACGGTGAGCCGTAGGTCGACTGGATGTAGCCCAGGCCCCAGCGGATCTGGGTGGCCGCGCTGGTCTGCCAGTCGGCACCGGCGCTGGCCATCTTGCTGCCCGGCAGCGCCTGCGGGATGCCGTACGCGCCCGAGGTCGGGTTGCTGGCGGTGACGTTCCACCCGCTCTCCTGGTTCCACAGCGGCTGCAGGCAGCTGAACTGCGAGCTGGACCAGCCGTAGGAACCGAGCATGCTCTCCGCGATCTGCTGCGGGTCACCCTGCGGGGTGGCGGCGGACGCCGCCGCGCTGCTGGCCTGCGCGGCCTGCCGGCCGCCTTGGCCTTGGCCGCGGCCGCCGCCTTGGCCGCCGCGGCCGCCCTGGCCGCCGCCCGGGCCTGGGCCGCCTTCCTGGCCCTGGCCTGCGCGGCCTGCCGCAGCTGGGCCTGCAGCGCCGCGGCCTGGATGGCCCGGAGCTGGTGCGCCGTGTCCGCCTGCACGGTCTGCGGGGCGACCGAGCTGGCGGTGGCGTGCGATCCCGCCAGCGCCGCCGCGTCGGCCAGGTTGCCCTGGTCGCCCGATGCGCCGGGCCAGGCGGCGGTCGTGCCGGCCACCAGGCCCGCCACGGCCAGCGCCGAGCCGGCGCTGATCAGCGCGGCCTTGGTGTGCTTGCGGGGCTTGCGATGAGTAGGAGTCCGTCGGCTGAGGGACAAAATGAACCTTTGCTCAGGCGCGCTCGCGCCATCGGGTTACCACCCAGGCACAGAACCAGCCGTCAGGAAGGGGGCTGGCCAGCGGCGTAAGGATGGGGCGCGGGGACAGGGCGCCGGGCCGCGGGGAGTCGGCCGCCATCACGAACGCGGGGTGCTTGCGGGAACCCAGAATGCCGAAGATCACCAATCCGGCCGCCGGAACCCGGGATAACGGGCGTATGAAAAACCTCACACGAAATACCCGTTTAGCCCCATTACCTGCCCTTTTGCGCGCTTGGTCAGGCGCGCAACACGCTCCGCCGGCCGACTGCGGCCCGCGGGTCAGCCGAGGGCGGGGATGATGGTGTCGCCGTAGGCGGCCAGGGTTTCCCCGGGCTGGTCGTGCATCAGGTACACAGCGAACTGGTCGGCGCCGATCTCGGCCAGCTCACGCAGCCGGTCCAGGTGCGCCTCAGCCGGGCCGAGCAGGCAGAACCGGTCCACGATGGCATCCGGGACGAAATCCGTGGACGGGTTGCCCGCCTTGCCGTGGTGCGAGTAGTCGTAGCCCTCCCGGCCCTTGATGTAGTCGGTCAGCTCGTGCGGCACCGGCCCGTCCTCGCCGTACCGGGCCACCAGGTCGGCCACGTGGTTGCCGACCATGCCGCCGAACCAGCGCAGCTGGTCGCGCTGGTGGGGCAGGTCGGTGCCGACGTAGGCCGGGGCGGCCACGCAGATGGTGAGACTGTCCGGGTCACGGCCGGCCGCGCGCGCCGCGGCGCGGACCGAGCCGACCGTCCACCGCGCGATGTCCGGGTCGGCGGTCTGCAGGATGAATCCGTCGGCCTGCTGCCCGACCAGGGCCAGCGCCTTCGGCCCGTAGGCGGCCATCCAGATCTCCAGCTTGCCGTTGCGCACCCACGGGATGCGCAGCGGCGCGCCGTGCAGCATGACCTCGCGCCCCTCGGCCAGGCCCTTGATCACCTGCATCGCCTCGGACATGGTGGCCAGGTTGACCGGCCGCTGGCCGATCACCCGGCGGGCCGAGTCGCCGCGGCCGATGCCGCACACCGTGCGGTTGCCGAACATGTCGTTCAGCGTGGCGAACAGCGACGCGGTGACCGACCAGTCCCGGGTGCCCGGGTTGGTCACCATCGGCCCGATCGTCAGCCGCGAGGTCTCGGCCAGGATGGCCGAGTAGATGACGTACGGCTCCTGCCAGAGCACGTGCGAGTCGAACGTATAGCCGTAACCGAAGCCCAGCTGCTCCGCGCGGCGCATAGTGTCCACCACCGCGCTGGCGGGCGGGTCAGTCTGTAGCACCACCCCGAAATCCATCGGGCCCCCTTGCTAGCTGAGGTACTGGGACAGGCCGCGGCGCAGGAACTGGCCGTGGCCGGTGCGGCCGTGGTACTCCCCGCCGTCGATGACGACCTGGCCCCGGGACAGCACGGTCTGCACCTGGCCGGTGATGGCGAAGCCCTCGTACGCCGAGTAGTCCACGTTCATGTGGTGCGTGCGGGCGGACAGCGTCTGCTTGGCCTTCGGGTCGTAGATGACGATGTCCGCGTCCGACCCCGGCGCGATGACGCCCTTGCGCGGGTACAGCCCGAACATCCGGGCCGGGGTGGTGCAGGCCACTTCCACCCAGCGGGCCAGCGACAGCTCGCCGGCCGCCACCCCCTGGTGCAGCAGGTCCATCCGGTGCTCCACACCAGGTATCCCGTTCGGGATCTTGGAGAAGTCACCGCGGCCCAGCTCCTTCTGCTCCTTGAAGCAGAACGGGCAGTGGTCGGTGGACACCACGGACAGGTCGTTGGTGCGCAGGCCGCGCCACAGCGAGCCCTGATGCTCGCGCGGCCGCAGCGGCGGCGAGGCCACGTACTTGGCCCCTTCGAAGTCCGGCCGGGCCAGGTCGTCCAGGGACAGGTACAGGTACTGCGGGCAGGTCTCGGCGAACACGTTCTGCCCGGTGTCCCGGGCCGCCGCGATCTCCTGCAGCGCCTGGGCCGCGGACAGATGCACCACGTACAGCGGGGCGCCGGTGACTTTGGCCAGGGTGATCGCGCGGTGGGTGGCCTCGGCTTCGAGTTCCGGCGGCCGGGTCAGCCCGTGCTGCACCGGCGTGGTCTTCCCGGCGGCCAGCGCCCGCGCCACCAACTGGTCGATCGCGATGCCGTTCTCGGCGTGCATCATGATCAGCGCGCCGATGTCGGCGGCGCGCAGCATGGCCCGCAGGATCTCGCCGTCGGTGGCGTAGAACACCCCGGGGTAGGCCATGAACATCTTGAAGCTGTTCACGCCCGCGCCGACGCACGACTCCATCTCCTTGAGGCTGGTGTCGTTGACGTCCGAGACGATCATGTGGAAGCCGTAGTCAACCACGCAGTTGCCGTCGGCCTTCCCATGCCACTTGTCCAGCGTGGCCAGCAGCGAGGTGCCCTTGGCCTGGACCGCGAAGTCGATGATGGTGGTGGTGCCGCCCCAGGCCGCGGCCCGGGTGCCGGTCTCGAACGTGTCCACCGAGAACGTGCCGCCGAACGGCATCTCCATGTGCGTGTGCACGTCGATGCCGCCGGGCAGCACGTAGCGCCCGGTGGCGTCGAACACCCGGTCCGCCGCGGCCGCCCAGGACTGGGCCAGCTCGCTGCCGCTGGCCGCCAGGCCGCTGATCAGCTCGCCGTCCACCAGCACGTCGGCAGGCACGGCGCCAGACGGCGACAGCACCTGGCCGCCGCTGATCACCGTGGTGCTCATGGCGCGACCAGCCCGCCGTACTGGTCGGGGCGGCGGTCCCGGTAGAACTGCCACTGGTCGCGCACCTCGTCCAGCACGTCCATGTTCAGGTCGCGGACGACCACCTCGTCCTCGGTGTCCGGCCGGCCTCGCCGACCAACTGGCCGCGCGGGTCAACGAAGTAGGACTGGCCGTAGAACTCGTTGTCGCCCAGCGGCTCCACGCCGACCCGGTTGATCGCGCCGACGAAGTACTCGTTGGCCACCGCCGAGGCAGGCTGCTCCAGCCGCCACAGGTACTGGGACAGGCCACGGCTGGTCGCCGACGGGTTGAACACGATCCGGGCGCCGGCCAGGCCCAGCGCCCGCCAGCCCTCCGGGAAGTGCCGGTCGTAGCAGATGTACACGCCGATCCGGCCGACCGCGGTGTCGAACACCGGGTAGCCGAGGTTGCCCGGCCGGAAGTAGAACTTCTCCCAGAAGCCCTTCACCTGCGGCAGGTGCGTCTTCCGGTACTTGCCCAGGTAGCTGCCGTCGGCGTCGATCACCGCCGCGGTGTTGTAGTACAGCCCGGGCTGCTCCTCCTCGTACATCGGCACCACCAGCACCACCGAGTGCTGCCGGGCCACGTCGCACATCAGCTGGGTGGTGGACCCACCCGGGATCGCCTCCGTGTAGGAGTAGTAGTCCGCGTCCTGCACCTGGCAGAAATACGGCCCGTAGAACAGCTCCTGGAGGCAGACCACCTGGGCGCCGGCCGACGCGGCGCGGCCGATCGCGTCAACGGAGGCCCGGATCATGGAGTCCTTCTCACCAGTCCACTGCTGCTGAACCAATCCGGCCCGGATCACCTCGGCCACGTGTGCCTCCTCGCCCCGCTGTTTCCGCCGTATGTCGGTTCGTTCCCCAACGGGATCTTTTCAGCCCTGGCCCGGGCTGACCAGTCCAGCTAGGCGGCAGGCGACTCCGGGCCGGCGGGCTGGCGCTGCGCCCTGATCACGTGGATGACCGCGTTGATCAGCGCCAGGTGGGTGAAGGCCTGCGGGAAGTTGCCCAGCTGGCGGCCGGTCCGCGGGTCGATCTCCTCGGCGTACAGGTCCAGCGAGCTGGCCAGTGACAGCAGCCGCTCGCAGAGCTGCTCGGCGCGGGCCGGCTCACCGATCTCGCACAGCGCCGACACCAGCAGGAACGAGCAGATGGTGAACGTGCCCTCGCCGCCGGGCAGCCCGTCGTCGGTCTCCTCGGGCCGGTACCGGAGCACCAGCCCGTCCTCGGTGAGCTCGTCGGCGATGGCCAGGATGGTGGCCCGGACCCGCGGGTCCTCCCGGGGCAGGAAGCCGGTCATCGGCAGCAGCAGCAGCGAGGCGTCCAGTGCCCGGGTCTCGTAGTGCTGGGTGAACACGCCGCGGTCGTCCACCCCGTGGGCCAGGATGTCCTCCCGGATCTCGTCGGCCGCCTCGCGCCAGGTCTTGGCCAGCGTCGCCTCGCCCCGGGCCAGCGCGGCCTGCGCCCCGCGCTGCACCGCCGACCAGCACATCAGCTTGGAGAAGGTGAAGTGCTGGGGCGCACCGCGAACCTCCCAGATGCCCAGGTCAGGTTCCCGCCAGTACTTCAGCGCCGACTCCACCTGGCGGCGCACCACCGGCCAGATCCGGCTGTCCAGCCGCTGCCAGCTGCCCAGCCGGATGTGGATGGCCTGCAGCATGGTGCCCCACACGTCGTGCTGGCGCTGGGTGTAGGCCTCGTTGCCGACCCGCACCGGCCGGGCCCCGTCATACCCGCTGAGCCAGTCGAGGATCCGCTCGCTGAGCATCCGCTCGCCGTCCACCCCGTACACCACCTGGACCTCGTCATCGCGCTGGGCGATGTCGGCCAGGAACCAGAAGAAGTCGTCCGCCTCCCAGTCGAAGCCCAGCGCGTACAGGCTCCACAGGGTGAACGCGGAGTCGCGCAGCCAGCAGTAGCGGTAGTCCCAGTTACGCTCGCCGTGCGGCACCTCGGGCAGCGAAGTGGTGGCCGCGGCGACCACGGCGCCGCTCGGCGCGAACGTCAGGCCCTTCAGCGTCAGCGCGCTGCGCTGCAGGTACCGGCTCCACGGATGGTCCGGGAAGCGGCCCCGGGCCAGCCAGTGCTGCCAGTGGTGCGCGGTCCAGACCAGCCGGCGCTGCGCCTCCTCGTAGCTGAACGGCGGCTGGTGCATGGTCCAGGACAGCGCGACGAAGTGGTGCTCACCTTCCCGCATCAGAGACCGGGCCATGGCCCGGCCGCCCTCGAAACCGACCCGCATGTCGGTGGTCAGGGTCAGCCCGATGCCGGCATCCGGGCTGGCCGCCCGGCACACCGCCTGGGCGTAGCCGCGGTCGGTGTACTCCCAGGTGCCCGGCAGGCGCCCGTAGTCGAAGACCGGCTCGCAGTCGAACGTGACCTGCATCTCGCCGGTGACGCAGCGAATGGTGCGCAGCAGCACATGGTCGGCGTCGTAGTCGGTCGGCGTCCGGCGGTGCGTGTGGGACAGCTCGATGTCGTGATGCCACGGCCCCATCAGCAGCGCGTCCCGGACCACCAGCCAGCCGGTGGGCGTCCCCCAGCTGGTCTCCAGCACCATCGTGCCGGGCAGGTAGCGGCGGGCCGAGGGCACGGCGACCCCTTCCGGGCCGAGCCGGAACCCGCCGGCCGAGCGGTCCAGCATCGAGCCGAACACGCTCGGCGAGTCCAGCCGGGGCAGGCACATCCACTCCACGTTGCCGCTCGGCGCGATCAGCGCGGTGGTCTCGCAGTCGGACAGGAAGCCGTACTCGCCGATGGGCGGGAACGGGGACTCATCGGCGATCATGTCCACGGGCCCCGGAGTCGCCGCGTCCAGGCCATCCCACCATTGCCCGGCCACGTTCCCCCCACGGCGCTCGGCGAAAGCATCCATCCGCTTGATATACCCCGTCAGCAGGCCGGCCGTGGCCGGTACCGGCATAGCGGACGGCCATTGCGAACGATTGCGAACACTGCGACACTCGTGCCCACCAGGCCCAGGATGATGAGAGGTGACCAGATTGCCGGACAAACAGCGGATCAGCTACTTTCCGCTGGCCGCGATGGACCCGGAGATGCGCGCCGAGATGGAGCGCTGCCAGCGGGAGGGCACCCCGCGGCCGGAGAGCTCGGCGATCCGGGCGCACGTGCCCGCCGCGTTCTGGGCGTTCGCCCGGTCCTGGCAGTCGCTGTTCCGCGAGGGGGTCTGCGACCACCAGATCAAGGAACTGTGCCGGGTGTACATCTCCCGCTCGGTGAACTGCGAGTACTGCGGCAACCAGCGGTCCATGCAGGCCGCGCAGCAGGGCTTCACCGAAGCCAAGTACGACGAGCTGCTGAACTTCGAGTCCTCGGCCACCTTCGACGACCGGGAGAAGGCCGCGCTGGCCTACGCCGAGGCCATCGCCTGGCACCAGCCGGCCAGCGACGCGCTGTGGGACCGGCTGCATCAGCACTTCTCCGAGCCCGAACTGGTCGAGCTGGGCTGCTTCATCGCGCTCACGTTCGGCCAGCAGAGCTGGCTGCGGCTGCTCAACATCGAGCACCACCAGGTGCTGCCGGGCACCTCGGCGTCGATGGCGCCGGGCTTCGAGACCGCCGAGGCGCTGGCCGAGAGCAAGCAGGCCGCGGACTACTGGGCCAGGCACTGAGCTGGTACCCGGCGTTCAGCCCGGCCGAGCTGGCCCGCCGCCGGGCGGCGCTGGCCGGGATGCTGGCCGGGCGTGGTCTCGGGGCCGCCCTGGTCTACGGCGCCGACCGGTCCGGCAGCGCCGTGCCGTGGCTGACCGGCTGGCCGGTGACCAGGGAAGCGGCGCTGGTCTTTACACCCGGCCTGCCGGACGTGCTGTATGTCTGTTACGACAACCACGTGCCCAACGCCCGGCGGCTGGCCCCGGGAGCGGATGTCCGGCCGGGCGGCCGGTCCGCCTTGCGGGCCGCGCTTCCGCTGCTGGCCGCCCGGGCGGCCGGCCGCAGCGCGGCCGGCGGCGGGGCTGGAGTCGTCGGGCCGGTACCCGCCCGCTGGCATGACGAGCTGATCGCGGCGGTCGGCCGGGCCGAGTTCCTCGATCAGGACTACACCCAGCTGCGGCTGGTCAAGTCAGCCGCCGAGATCGGCTGGCTGCGCGAAGGCGCCCGGCTGACCGACGCCGGGGTCAGCGCGCTCGCCGCCGGGGCCCGGCCCGGGATGACCGAGGCGGCGCTCGGGGCCCTGGTGGAGAGCGGCTACGTCGCGGACGGCGGCCAGACGCACATCCGCTATCTCGGCGTCACCCCGATGGACCAGCCGGAGCTGTGCGTGCCCGCGCAGTGGCCGTCCAGCCGCCCGCTGCGCACCGGGGACGTGCTGAGCTGCGAGATCAGCGCCAGTTACGGCGGCTACCCGGGGCAGTTGCTGCGCACGTTCGCGGTCGGCACCCCGCCCACCCCGCGCTACCGGGACCTGCATCAGGTGGCCGAGCAGGCGTTCGACGCGATGACGGCCCGGCTGCGGGCGGGTGCGACCGCGGCCGACCTGATCGAGGCGGCCAGCCTGATCACCGCGGCCGGTTTCACCGTCTACGACGACCTGGTGCACGGCTACGGCGGCGGGTACCTGCCCCCGGTGCTGACCCGGGCCGCGCTGGAGCGGCAGCAGGCCCCGGACTTCAGGTTCCAGGCCGGGATGACCGTGGTCATCCAGCCGAACGTGATCACTACCGACGAGCAGGCCGGGGTGCAGACCGGGGAACTCGTCCTGGTGACCGGGGACGGCTGGGAGTCACTGCACCAGTTCCCGCGGGGTTTCGCCCAACTCGGCTAACACCGCCTGGCTAACACCGCCCGGCTAAGGCCGCTCGCCGTGCAGCCGGGCCACGTAGCGCTCGGCGGAGCGGCGGATCGCGGCTGGGCCGTCGCGCACCACCACCCGGCCCCACCAGCCGCCGTACACCCGGTCGAAGCGGAACCGGCCGGCCCGCTCGGCGATGTCCAGCACGGTCACCTCGTCCAGCGGGATCAGGTTGGGGTAGCTCCACATGAAGCTGACCCAGTCCCGGTCCGGCACCACCGTGATGGTGTCCCCGGTGAGCAGCGCGCCGCGGCCTGCCGACCCGGCCGGCCAGTGCAGCACGGCCGCGCCGTCGAAGTGCCCGCCGATCCGGGCCAGGGTGACCCCGGGCACCGGCTCGGCGTCGTCGTCGAAGAACTCGATGCGCGGCGAGGGCCGCTGTACCCACTCCTGGTCGGCGCGCGGGATGAGGATCCGGGCATCGAAGGCGTCGGCGTACTCCACGTTCACCCCGTAGAAGTGCGGGTGCGACATGCAGATGGCGGCGATGCCGCCCAGCTCGCCAATCCGGGCCCGGGCCGCGTCGTCGAGCAGCGAGACGCAGTCCCACAGCACGTTCCCGTGCGGGGTACGGACCAGCAGGGCCCGCTGCCCGATGGCGAAGCCGGGTTCCACGCCGACCCCGATCAGGTCCGGCTCCTCCTCGCGCAGCACGACCGCCCGGTCGCTGGCCAGCTCGGCCATGGTGGTCCACTGCTGGCCGCCCCAGCCGACGTACTGCCGCTCATCCAGGCAGATCGGGCAGGCGGCGGGCGGCTCGCCCGACTCGGGGTACTGGACGCCGCACGTGCGGCAGATCCACGCGGGCATAACGATCTCTCCTCAGCGTCGGCGGCCCGGGTCGACGGTATAGGCTGAACGGCCAGACAAGGGGCGAACGACCCCTGGTGGGGGTTGATGACAATGCGCCGGATCCTGATCGCGGCCGCGGTGGCGGCGCTGGGTACCGGGCTGGCCGCGTGCGGCAGCACCAACGCGGGCAGCGGCGCCACCAGCAGCGGCTCCACGGCCAGCGCGGCTGCCGCTAGCTGCACGTACGCCGGGGTGCAGAAAGAGCTGTACACCAAGGGCGTGCTCACCGTGGGCACCGACAAGCCCGCCTACCCGCCGTGGTTCGAGGACAACAACCCGGCCAACGGCAAGGGCTACGAGAGCGCCGTGGCGTACGCCGTGGCGAAACAGCTCGGATTCAAGAACTCACAGGTCAAGTGGGCTTATGAGCCGTTCAACGACTCCTATGCGCCAGGGCCGAAGAAGTTCGACTTCGACATCAACGAGATCTCGGTGTCTCCGGCGCGGGCCACGGCGGTGACGTTCTCGAACAGCTACTACGACGTGCAGCAGGCGCTGGTCGCGCTCAAGGGCACGCCGATCGTGACCAAGCACACCCCGGCCGACCTGAAGACCTATGTGTTCGGCGACCAGGTCGGCACGACCAGCCTGGCCTTCATCAACAGCGCCATCCAGCCGACCCAGACGCCCAAGGTCTACGAGACGCTGAACGACGTGAAGCAGGCGCTGCAGACGCACCAGATCGCGGCGCTGGTCACCGACACACCGACGGCGCAGTACATCTCCTCCTCGGAGATCCCGCACTCGACCATGGTGGGCCAGTTCCCGTCCAGCGGCGAGCACTACGGGCTCCTGTTCGCCAAGGGCAACCGGCTGGTCACCTGCGTGAACAAGGCCCTAGCCACGCTCAAGAGCAACGGCACGCTGGCCGCACTGCAGAAGAAGTACCTGCAGATCTACCTGACCGTGCCCAACCTCAAGCCCTGATGACCGGCCCGCCGCAGACCTCGTTCGGCGCGGAGGGGCGCGGGCCGCGGCTGCTCAGCAGCGGCCGCGGCGCGGTGGCCGTGTCCACCGTCAGCACGATCGTCGTGCTGGCCGCGCTGGCCGCGCTGTTCTGGCTGGCCCCGGGCAGCGCCGCGGTCCGGCACACGTTCTTCAACCCGCAGGACATGTGGCATTCGTTCATCGGCGACCCGAAGGCGGGCTACTACTCGGTCGGCGCGGCGCTGTGGCTGAACATCCGGATGTTCCTCGCCTCCGAGGTGCTGATCCTCATCCTGGCCCTGGTCATCGCCGTGGTCCGGCAGTCGGTCAGCCCGGTCATGTTCCCGCTGCGCATCGTCAGCACGATCTACGTGGACGTGTTCCGCGGCGTGCCGCTGATCCTGGTCATCTTCGCCATCGGGTTCGGCCTGCCCGCACTCAACCTGGGCTTCATCTCCACCCAGTCGGCCGCGGTATACGGCGTGTTCGCCCTGGTGCTGTCCTACTCGGCCTACGTGTCCGAGGTGTACCGGGCCGGGCTGAACTCGGTGCACCAGAGCCAGGTGGCCGCGGGCCGCTCGCTGGGCCTGGGTCAGTGGACCTCGCTGCGCTACGTGATCCTTCCGCAGGCGGTGCGCAACATCATCCCGCCGCTGCTGAACGACTTCATCAGCCTGCAGAAGGACACCGCGCTGGTCGGCATCCTCGGCGCGATCGAGGCCAACAAGGCGGCCGAGATCTACAGCGACACGGTGTTCAACTACTCCAGTTACGTGGTGGCGGCCATCCTGTTCCTGCTGCTGACCATCCCGCTGGCCCGGTTCACCGACCACCTGATCGCCCGGGACCGGCGCCGCCGGCTGGCCGGTGCTCCTGCATGAGCGAGCGAGAGGGGCGCGGCGCCGACTGGACTGAGGAGCGAGGGAGCGAGGTACGAGCGACCGGGCGACGAGGGAAGGAGGCGCCCCAAGGCGCCCCGGGAGCGAGCGGGAAACAGAGTATGAGTGCGGCGGAGACCGTCCCAGCGGACGGCACCAGCCAGGCACTGGCGTTGAAGATAGAAGGTCTGGAGAAGTCGTTCGGGCCGAATCGGGTGCTCAAGGGGATCAACCTCAGCGTGGCCTCGCACGAGGTCATCTGCCTGATCGGGGCGTCCGGATCGGGCAAATCCACCCTGCTGCGCTGCGTCAACCTGCTGGAGCCGATCGACAGCGGCCGGATCGTGCTGTGGGGCCAGGACATCACCCGGCCCGGCGTCGACCAGAACGCGGTGCGCCGCCACGTGGGCATCGTGTTCCAGTCGTTCAACCTGTTCCCGCACATGACCGTGCTGCGCAACATCACGCTGGCCCCGGTCAAGGCGCTCGGCCAGCCCCGGCGGCAGGCCGAGGACGAGGCCCGGGCGCTGCTGGACCGGTTCGGCCTGCTGGACAAGCAGGCCGACTACCCGGACCGGCTGTCCGGCGGCCAGCAGCAGCGGGTGGCCATCGTCCGGGCGCTGGCCATGCACCCACAGCTCATGCTGCTGGACGAGGTGACCAGCGCGCTCGACCCAGAACTGGTGGCCGAGGTGCTGGACGTGATCCGGGAGCTGGCCAGCGGCGGGATGACGATGCTGCTCGCCACGCACGAGATGGGCTTCGCCCGGGACATCGCGAACCGGGTCTGTTTCCTGGCCGATGGCCAGATCATCGAGGACTCGCCGCCCGCCGAGCTGTTCTCAAACCCTAAAGACGAGCGCACCCAGCGCTTCTTGCGTCGCATCATCGACGCCGGCCGACTGTGAGCTGGTGGCCGGTCGGGCCGGGCTCCGCCCTCCCGCCCTAGTGCATGATCCAGCCGCCGTCCACGCAGAGCAGCTGCCCGGTGATGAACGACGACTCGGGGGCGGCCAGGAACAGCACCGCGTTGGCGATGTCGGCCGTTTCGCCGCGCCGCTTGACCGCCTGCTGATCCAGGATGAACTGGTTATAGGCGGGCAGATCGGGATGGATCGCCTCGGCGGCGGTGGGGAACGCGCCGGGCGCGATCGCGTTGACCGTGATCCCGTCCGCGCCGCACTCCCTGGCCAAGGCCCGGGTCAGCCCGACCAGTGCACCCTTGGACGCGACGTAGGGCGCCAGAAACGGGGTGTTGCCGAAGAACGTGATGCTGGACACGTTGATGATCCGGCCCGTCCCGGCCTGCCGCATCCCGGGCAGCGCGGCCTGGGCGCAGACGAACGCGGCGTCCACGTTGACCCGCTGCACCGCGAGCCAGTCCGCGGTGGTGTAGTCGCTGACTTCCTTTCTGGGATAGATCGCGGCGTTATTGACCAGCACGTCCACGCCGTCCCGCCGGGCCGCGATGTCCTCGATCAGCTCCCGGGCCGCGGTCAGGTCGGCCAGGTCACAGGGGGCGAACAGCGCCTCGCCCGGGCCGCCGGCCTCGTTGATCCCGGCGGCCAGCTTGGCGCCCGGGCTGTCCGGCAGGTCCACGATGGCCACCGCGGCGCCCTCGGCCGCGAACGCGCCGGCCATACCTGAGCCGAGCCCGCCGGCCGCCCCGGTGATGACGACTGTCTGGCCCGCAAATCGCATCCAGCCACTCCCGTTACGTGATCGTCGGTACGCCTTCCTAGGATGGGGATCACGGTAGTCGTCGGATGAATGGGAAGCGATACCGAGCCGCCCGGGCGATCACAAGGGGAGCCGCGCGGGTCCATGAAGCAGACCGTGGGCACATGGCCGGCCAGGGGATTCCTGGCGCATCGTGGCTTGATCGCGCTCGCCGCGGGGTGCGCGGCGGCCGAGGCGGCCCTGCTCTGCGCGGTGGCGCCGGCCGCCCGGGCGCTGGCCCCCCAGGTCACCGCCGTGCCGCCGCTGGCCGTGTTCCACGACCTGCGCTGGCTGTTCGGCTACCAGCAGTCCTGGCCCACGTTCGCGCTGCTGCTGGCCGGGCTGATCGTGGCCAGGTCCACGCTGAACGCCGCGCTGGTCCTGCTGGCCTGGCCCGCCGACCGGCCGCGGCCCGCGGCCCGCGAGGCGTTCGCCGCGGCGGTGACCCTGACCATGGTGGCCTGCCTGCTGCTCTCCCCCATCGTCGCGCTCACCGTCGGGGTGGCCATCCTGCCGTTTTCCTGGCCCTACCTGGCCGCGCTGGTGGTGATGCTGCTCATCTCGGCCCCGCTCAGCCACGGTGGGATCCGCGTCTCCTGGTGGCGCACGCTGCCCCCGGTCCGGGCGGTGTGCTGGCTGCTCATCGACTTCGCCCTGCTGTCGCTGGCCGCCGCGGCCATCGGCCAACTGCCGCTGTACGCCGCGATACCGGTCTCCGGCCTGGCCGGGGTGGCCAACGGGCGGGCCTGGTTCGGCCTGGTCCGGGCGGCGACCCGGAAGCCGGCCCGGCGGCCGGCCGCGGCCTGGCCGCTGCTCCGGCTGCCGCTCGCCCCACTGGCCGCGGTGCTGTCCATCGCGCTGGTGATCGGGATGACCCGGCCGGCCTTCGTGATCGGCCGCGGGCCGCGCCAGGTGGGCGTGGAAGCGGCCGCCATCCAGGCCGGCCAGATCGGGGCGGCCGGGGCCGCCGCGGCCAGCAGCCCGCTGCCCGGGCACGGCACCGGGGCCGGGCACCGGCGGCAGCATAATCCGGTCCTGGTCATCCTGGGCTTCGGGTCGGCCTGCTGCGGCGGGGCCCGGTCGCTCCAGCCGGTCGCGCCTCGGCGCGTACCTGCAGCAGTTCTCCTACCGCGGGCTGAACGCGGCGGGCCAGCCACTGCCGCAGGGCAACCGGGCCAGCAACCTGCCGCTGCCCGAACTGGGCAACCGGATCGCCGCCCAGGTGCAGCGGCTGCACCGGGAGACCGGCCGGCCGGTGGACATCATCGCGGAGAGCGAGGGCACCCTCGGCGTGGACGCCATGCTGGCCACCCGCCGGAGCCTGCCGCTCGGCTCGGTGGTCATGATGAGCCCGATCGTCACCCCTGGCCAGGTCAGCTACCCGGCGGACAGCGGCCCCGGGGCCGGGCTGATCCCAGCGGACGAACTGCGCGCGGTGGTCTGGTTCGTCGGCGGCCTGTCGCCGTTCGGCTCGTCCGGGGCGCAGCGGCTTATCGACTCGGTCAACGAGGTCGGCGCGCGCTACGCGGCCTCCGCCGCCTCGGCCGCCCGGCATCAGCCGCTGCGCATGGTGCTGCTGGTGCCGCTGGCCGATGCGGTCACGCTGCCGGTCTGCCCGCTGCCCCGGAACGTGTTCGTGATCCCGGCGCTGCACGGCGACCTGCTGGGCACGCCCCAGGTCAAACGGATGGTGCGCCGGTTCCTGGCCGATGGGACAGTGCGGATGCCGGGTAAGTACAACGGCACCGCGGAACTGGTAGCCGCGGCGGCGGCCGCCTGGCGGATGCCGGAAATCACTCCGCCGCAGCCGGCCTGCGGCCGCTGACCTGGGAGCAGGCGCCGGCCCCGGTCAGGACTTGACCTGCGCCTCCAGTTCCGCCTTGGCCTTGCGCAGTTCGCGCCGCTGACCCGGGCCGGGGACCGGGTAGTGCGGGTCGATCCGGATCAGCGTGTCGGCGATGACCGCAGCGGCACACACCCGGGTGAACCATTTATGGTCGGCGGGCAGCACGTGCCAGGGCGCCCATTCGGTGCTGGTGTGGCTCAGCATGTCGGAGTAGGCCCGCTGGTAGTCGTCCCAGTACCGCCGCTCCCGCGCGTCGGCAGCGGAGAACTTCCAGTTCTTCTCCGGCCGGTCGATCCGCTTCAGGAACCGGGCCCGCTGCTCCGCCCAGGACAGGTTGAGGAACATCTTGACCACCTGGATGCCGTTGTCCACCAGGTACCGTTCCCAGTCGTTGATCTCGCGGTAGCGGCGGGACCACAGCGCCCAGTCCTTGCCGTCGCCGGGCACCCGCTCGGCCTCGGCCAGTTGCGGGTGCACCCGGACGACCAGCACCTCCTCGTAGTGCGACCGGTTGAAGATGCCGATCTCACCGCGCGCGGGCAGCCGCCTCGCGTGCCGCCACAGGTAGTCGTGGCGCAGTTCTTCGGCGGTCGGCGCCTTGAAGCTGGACACCGTGACGCCCTGCGGGTTCACCCCGCTCATCACGTGCTTGATCGTGCCGTCCTTGCCCCCGGCGTCCAGGGCCTGCAGCACGACCAGGACCCCGTAGACGTCCTGCGCGGCCAGCCGGTCCTGGTATTCGGCCAGCAACCGAACCCCGCGGTCCAGCATGGCCAGCCCGTCATGCTTCTTGTGCAGACCGAACCGCGCGCCGGGGTCATAGTCCTTGGCCAGGTCCACGGCCGAACCAGGCGGCACCCGCAGCGGCCGGATCAGCCCCGGAATCCAGTCGGTGTCATGCTCGGTCGTAGGCATCGTCGTCTTTTCCTTCCCCGGCTCTCGTAGATCATGGTGGATGTGACCGATCCGATCCAGGTCCGGGGCGCGGTGATCCCGGCCGACGAGCTGTCCTGGCGGTTCTCCCGGTCCTCAGGGCCAGGCGGGCAGTCGGTCAACACCAGCGACAGCCGCGTCGAACTGTCCTACGACCTGGCTTCGTCCACCGCCCTGGGCCCGGTGCTCAAGCAGCGCGCGCTGCACGCGCTGCACGGCCGGCTGGTCAACGGCGTGCTCACGGTCACCGCGTCCGAGTTCCGCTCCCAGTTGCGCAACCGGGAAGCGGCCGCCCGCCGGATGGCCGAGGTGCTGACCGCGGCCACGGCGCCGCCACCCAAGTCCCGGCGGCCGACCAAGCCCACCCGCGGTTCCCAGGAGCGGCGGCTGGCGGCCAAGCAGCGCCGCTCCCAGATCAAGCGCCTGCGCCGCTCCACCGACGAGTAGCCCACCCGCTCATTCTTCGCCGGAGAAGCGCTCCCAGGCGGACTGCCGGGTCATGTCCAGTGCCGCGCCGATCCGGGCCCAGGTCGCGCCCAGTGACCTGGCCTTGCGTACCCAGTGCGTCAGGTACTCCTGGGCCTGCTGGCCCGCCGCGGCCACCCGGGGCAGCGCGGCCAGGATCTCCTCCAGTGACATTTCCTGTTCCCACGGCGCCACCCGTGGCTGACCGCCCGCCGGGCCGGCCGGCGGCGGACCGGCGGATGGCGGGCCGGCGGCCAGCTCCGCCTGGATGATCTCGCCGCACAGCGCCACGCACTCGTTGCAGATGTACACCCCGTGCCCGGCGACCAGCTTGGCCACCTGAGTATTGGGCTTGAGACAGAACGAGCAGCACGCGATCACGGTGGTAGACGTGCCGGCAGTCATGGTGCGCCCTCCGGATGAGCAGCCTGTCAGGAAGTGCCTTACACCGGCTCACCGTACGCCGTCAGGATCTGCCTGACAAGTGCTGCTGTTGCCGGGGCCGGGTCAGCGGCTGCGCAGTCCGGTCACGGTCATGGCCAGCCCGCCGATGGCTACCACCGGCCCGATGAGTGCCCACAGGGTCACCCCGGTCATCACGCTGCCCTTGAGGTAGCCGAGGCCCTGCAACGTCCAGACCACTCCGGCGATGATCAGCAGCGCGCCCACGATGGCTAGCAGTATCCGCCTCATGGGACCGCCCCCTTGCTTGGCGCTGACCGAATCATAGATCGAAAACTTCCGGTCAAAAGGGGCCGGGCCAAGCCGCAACGTTCCCGGCAGCACAACCGAAACACTTGCGTTACAGCACCCCGGCGTGGATCGTACGGCAGAGCACAACGGCAGAGCACAGGGGAACGCGTTCCGATCACGGCCGGCCGGACAATGACGGGCGGGGCCACCGGAACCGGGCAGGACACCATCCGCGAATCGGAGAGATGACCAATGAGGGGCTTCAAGAACTTCCTTTTGCGCGGCGACGTGATCGTCATCGCGGTCGGGCTGGTCGTGGCGCTGGCGTTCAGCATGCTGATCGCCGCGTTCACCAGCGACATCATCAACCCGATCGTCACCCGGCTGCAGGGCGGCAAGTCCATCGGCCTGGGCGTGCAGCTGGGCAGCGACCACAACCCGAAGACGTTCGTGGATTTCGGGTCCTTCATCTCCTCGATCATCTACTTCGTGATCTTCATAGCCGTGGTGTACTTCGTCATCGTGGTGCCGTACAAGCACATGCAGGCCCGCCGCGGGCAGACCGTGTTCGGCGACCCTTCCCCGGTCAAGACGTGCCCGTTCTGCCTGTCCAGCGACCTCCCGGCGGCCGCCTCGAAGTGCAAGTACTGCGGCAGCGAGCAGCCCGCGGTGACGTCCGGCTGACCCGGCCGGGCCGGTCCCAGGGCCGGCTCATTTGGCGTCGGCGTAGCTGCTGACCACGGCGGTGCTCACCGGGAAGCGCACCGGGCTGTCCCCGAACACCAGCCGGCCGGCTTCCTCGGCCGCGGCGCCGATGGCCGCGGCCACGTCCCCGGCCGCCGCCTCCGGGCAGTGCACGATCACCTCGTCGTGCTGGAAGAAGACCAGCCCGGGCCCGTCCAGCGGGCCGCCGGGCCGGGCACCGTCCAGCGCGGCCAGGCGGCGGCGCAGGCCCGCCAGCAGCACCAGCGCCCAGTCGGCCGCGCTGGCCTGCACCACGAAGTTGCGGGTGAACCGGCCGCGGGCGCGCAGCGAGCGACGGGCGCGCTGCTCGGCCGCGCCCGGCTCGTCGGGTTCGGCGGTCAGCCCGCGCCACTCCGCGGACGGCGGCGGGCAGGACCGGCCCAGCCGGGACCGGACCACCCGGCCTTCCTCGCCCGCCCGCGCCGCCGCTTCCACATACCGGTCAGCCAGCGGGAACCGGCGGCGCAGCACGGCCAGCAGCTGCGACGCCTCGCCGCCCGCCCCGCCGTACATGGCCGACAGCAGGGCCACCTTGGCCTTGGCCCGGTCGCCACCGAACGCGCCAGCCAGCGCCTGGTACAGGTCGCCGGTGCCGGCCGCCTCGGCGAACGCGTGATCACCGGCCAGCGCGGCCAGCACCCGGGGCTCCAGCTGGGCCGCGTCGGCCACCACCAGCACCCAGCCCGGGTCGGCGACGACCGCGCGGCGGAGCACCCGCGGGATCTGCAGCGCCCCGCCGCCCCGGGTTGCCCAGCGGCCGGACACCACCCCGCCGACCACGTACTCCGGCCGGAACCGGCCGCCGGACACCCACTCATCGAGCCAGGCCCAGCCGTTCGCGGTGTGCAGCCGGGACAGTTCCTTGTACTCGAGCAGCACCGGCACCGCCGGATGGTCCACCTCACGCAGGACGCCGAGCCGGGTGGACGGGATCCGCACCCCGTCCGCGGCGAACGCCTTGATCAGCTGGGCCGGGGAGTCCGGGTTCACCGGCCGGCCACCGAACGCGGCCGAGATCTGGCTGGCCAGCTCGGCCAGCCGGGGCGGGGCCAGCCCGGCGGCCGGCCGCGCGCCGAGCAGGCGGGCCAGCAGCGCGTCGTGCACGTCCGCCCGCCAGGGCACGCCCCGGGCCTGCATCTCGACCGCGACCAGGCCACCGGCCGACTCGACCGCGGCCAGCAGGCCGAACCGGCCCGGGTACGGGTCGCCCGCGATCCGGCGCAGCTGGTCGGCGTGCACCGCCACCAGCCGGTCCAGCGCGGCGCTGACCTCGGCGAACCCCGGCTCAGCTGGCCCGAACAGGGCCGCCTGCTGGCCCGCCGTCAGCCGCCCTGGCCCCGCTGCGGGCCGGTCCGCGGCTGGCCACCCGGCGCCCCCGTCCGCCGCGCCCGGCCCGCCGTCCCGGCCAGCCAGCAGCGCCCCGACCAGCCGCACGTCGTGGCACCGGTCCACCCGGACCCCAGCCCGGAGCAGCGCCGGATAGGTTTCCGCGGTGTCCGCCCACACCCAGCGCACCTGACCGGCCCGCGCGTAGCTGGCCACCGCATCCGGGAGATCATTCAGCAGAACGCCAGCACCCTGGCTGGTGCCGTCGTCCGCCAACTCCCTTAGCAGGGCCGTGTGGCCAGGCCCGGCCGCCACCGCAACCCGCACGATCTGATTCTCCGCCAGCCTGCCGACAACTGGTGCCTGGGCCCGGCCTGGTCCCTGGGCAGGCCGGGCCGGGCCCAGACGTCTTTCGGTCAGCCGGCCGCCCACGGCTGGTGACCCCGGCTGGGGGCGAACCACCCACCGCCCGGCAGGGATAGGTCGATGACCCGGGCAAAGAAACCGCCACCGTGGAACGGCCCGCCCATCGGGCCGCGGGCCCTGGGCCAGTGCCCGGACGCGGACGGCGTGGGCGTGGGAGTAAGCGAAGCGGCCGCGATCATCGTCAGCGGAGGTCGAAACCGACGGTTCGGCGGCGGCCCGCTCGCGGATGTCACGGCACCATCGAAGCGAGCGCACCTTAGCTTTAGCTGAGGAGTCGCTCAAGGATCCCTACTGGGCCATCCGGCCAGAAAAAACTCCCGCTGCCCAGCCCCGCAGGTCATCGGCCGTGTCGCAGTACTCATCGTCGTCGTCCGCATCGCCGCTGGCCCGGATGCCGGACAGCCAGGCGGCGTGCTCCGCCTCGTCATCGTCGTAGCGCAGGTCGTCCTCGCCCGCGACGTCGTCCGCCCGGGCCGCCGGGCCGTCAGCACCGGCCGGCCCGGCCACGGCGGCCAGGCCGTTGTCCAGGTGCGGCGCGTCCGGCCCGGCGGCCCCGGAGCTGTTCAGCTGCTCGCGGCTCTCGCTGAACTCCGGCCAGCCCTGCACCGGTATCCGGCCGCGGACGTCCTCGAGCAGGTTGCCGCGCTCCGCTGCGGCTGGGCCGGACGGCACGCCGCCCCGCGCGGCCGGCCACGGACCGCCGTCACCGGCTTCGGCCCCGCGGTCCAGGCTGTCCTGCAGGAAGGCGGCGAGCCGCTCAGCGTCCTCGGCGGCTACGCCGAAGACCACCCGGGGCCGCCCCCACGGCTCCTCGATCGAGTAACCGACGTAACTCGAGACGGGCGGCAGCGGCTCGGCCGCTAGGCCGTGTGCGCTGCGCCATCGCTCCCATGCCCGCTCCAACATTGTTGCGGCGCGTTGCGCGCGAGATACCAGCCTTGGATCAGGCATTGTGCGATCCTCCCCTAAGAAGCAGTGCCGCGCCGGGCCTCATCTGGGCCACTGGCTGGCGGCGGCAGTCCGCGCTCCGACGGCTTGCGCCAGTGGCGCCTGCTTCCGTCCGTGCCGCGCGAATGCCTAGCGCGTCGCCCTCCCCCGTGTCGGCCGACGGCATGGCGACCAGTATGGCGGACGCCTGCTCGGAGCACGGGCAGTTACGAAAAGTTAGATGAATATAACTTCCAGTAGTCGAGGGCGGCGCGGCACGCGCCGCGGCAAAGCCCTCGGCTGATCGATGAATGCGCTGAGCTGGCCAGCAAGCTGTGCGGCTGGCTGCGGGAGAACTCAGTCTCCACCCTGGGACTTGACCCAGGATCGACCCCGGCAGTGCAGGAACGGACCCCCTCGAGCGGCCTGCGCGATCACCGCTCGGCTCGGCCCGGCCATCCGCCGGGGCCGACCCCCCCTTCAGTTCTGCTGAATTGCTGAACTAGTACTGCTCTACTTGCGTGGAACTTCACTTGTCGTGGCGCCGGGTACCCGCCGTGACGGCTACCGGCCTGGCCATCTCCCTGGCCGGAACTGCGCCCTGGGACTGGCCGCTTGCTGCGTCCCCTACTCCGAACGCTGCTGCGGGATGCCCGCCAGCAGTGCGCGGACTTCTGTCTCCCGGTACCGGCGGTGCCCGCCCAGGGTGCGGATGGAGGTCAGTTTCCCAGCCTTCGCCCAGCGGGTAACCGTCTTGGGGTCGACCCGGAACATTGTGGCGACCTCCGCCGGCGTCAACAGCGGCTCAGCCTCGGGTGTACGTGCAGACATGTCTACGGCCTCTCCTCTTGGACCAGTTCTTGCGATCCGGCGTTGTTGCTTTGTCTGGCTCCGTGTGGAGCCTGCCGTGGATGTCCCATATGGCCCACTGAGACCATATTGCCATCACCAGCGGTGACAAGTTGACCACCAGGAGCAAAGATTCTGTGACAGGTCGCCCCCGTTGCTCCACTGATATGCGTCACGCTGCGTGATTCTAGCGACACGTATCGTCGCAACGGGTGGAATCTGGAAAGTCGTCCTCTGGTAGTCAGTTGGCGGCTTCGAGCGACTCCAGCGCCCGCCATCTGCCCCGCAGCCGCTGATAGAGCACGGCGGCCAGATCTGGCTGGCCTTCCCGGCTCGCGCTGATGGCCGCCGACACCTCGGCTACCGACTGATCCGCGCGCAGCGCTTCGTCGTCGAGCAGGTGCACCAGGCCGCCGTAGTCAAGCTCCAGCACGGAATGCGGATGGAACTCCTCCAGCCAGCGGCCGACCTGCGCAATCTCCGTACCGGCCGGCCAGGAACCAAGCCGCCCGCCGTCCCGGCGGCCCGGGCCGCGGCGCCCAGCCTGCCGGTCGGTCTGACCGGTTAACGCGTCGCCGCCGGAGCCCTGAACCGCGTTCAGCGCCCGGGCGACCCGGCGGCGCGCCTGCGCCATGGCCGTGGTGTAGCTCAGCGTCCGGGTGGCGGCCGCGGTCGCCGGGCCCCGGGGGTCCGGATCCCCGGCCCCGCCCAGCACCAGCCTGCGCTCCTCCGGGGCGAACGGCACGAACCACGCGGTCGGCACCGACCAGGTAGACGCCTGGATGAATACCCGCAGCGACGCGGCCTGTCCCTGCCACCGGGCAAAGTCACGCAGCGCGGCATCCGCCTGGCCAGCCGGGAACGCGGTGCCCAGCAGCGGCCGGGCGGTGCCGCGCAGCGTGCTGAGCGCCAGCCAGGAGCGGAGCCGGGTCTGCCACGGGCAGATATAGGTGACCCCGTCCGCCCACCGGACGTACGCGTGCCCGCTCTCCTGCGCCGGGGCCGCGACCGGCGGCGTGGCGATCAGCCGGGCCAGCGCCTCGGCCTGCTCGGCGTCGAGGGCCTCGGCCCGGCGCGGGCGATCGGGTGACGCTGCGTATTCGGCCCAGCGCTGGCCCTCAGCCTCGCTGAACGCGGCCAGTGGCTCGTAAACACGCAGATATGCCGCGTAGGGTCGCACGCTGGCATCGTGGCACGAGCCTGGGCCGCGGTAGATGTCCAGTGCATAACGAGATCGTCACCACCAGGCCGGCATCCCTGGCTGAGCCGCCGCGGGCACGGCAGGGCCGGCCGTAGGGCGATAGTCTCTGTGCCTGGGCCGGCCGCGAACCCACGGGCTGGCCCATGTGGCGTTTACCTAGGTCGCCAACCCAGGACCGGAGAGGTAGTCACGACCGTGACCAGCGTTTTCGCGAGATCCGCGGACAGCAGCAACCCCGCCGACGGCGCAGCCGCCATCGGCCAGGCCATCAGCCCAGCCAGCCAGTCAGGACACGAGCAGGTCGTCTTCTGCCAGGACACGCAGAGCGGCCTGCGGGCCATCATCGCCATCTACTCCACCGTGCTCGGCCCAGGGCTGGGCGGAACCAGGTTCTACCCCTATCCCGACGAGGACGCGGCCCTGTCCGACGTGCTGAACCTGTCCCGTGCCATGGCGTACAAGAACGCGCTGGCCGGCCTGGATCACGGCGGCGGCAAGGCGGTCATCATCGGCGACCCGGCCACCGGTAAGTCAGAAGCCCTGCTCCGCGCGTACGGCCGCTTCGTCGAGTCACTCGGCGGGCGGTACATCACCGCCTGTGACATCGGCACCTACAGCGAGGACATGGACATCATCGGCCGCGAGTCCCGGCACGTGACCGGGCGGACCGTGCCGAACGGCGGGGCGGGCGACTCCTCCGTGCTGACGGCGTTCGGCGTGTTCCAGGGCATGCGGGCCGCGGCCGAGCACCTGTGGGGCTCGGCCAGCCTGGACGGCCGGGTGGTCGGCGTGGAAGGCGTGGGCAAGGTCGGCCGCCGCCTGGTCAGCCTGCTGGCTGAGGCCGGGGCGCGCGCGGTCATCTGCGACGTGAACCCGGACGCGGTGGCCCGGGTGCAGGCCGCTCACCCGGAGGTGACGGTGGCGGCCAGCACCCGCGAGCTGATCACCCAGCCGCTGGACGTCTTCGCGCCGTGCGCCCTGGGCGGGGCGCTGAACGACGACAGCGTGGCCGAGCTCACCGCCAGCATCGTCTGCGGCGGCGCGAACAACCAGCTGGCCCACCTCGGCATCGAGAAGGTACTGGCCGACCGGGGCATCCTGTACGCCCCCGACTACGTGGTGAACGCGGGCGGGGTGATCCAGGTGGCGGACGAGCTCGGCGGGTTCAACTTCGACCGGGCCGAGGCCCGCGCCGCGCAGATCTTTACCACGACCAGGCAGATCTTCGCCCTCGCCGATGCGGACGGGGTGCCTCCGGCGGTCGCCGCCGACCGGCTCGCGGAGCGCAGGATGTCCGAGGTAGGCAGGCTGCGGAGCATCTGGCTGGATGGGTGAGGTACCACGCCCCGCCGGGTACCCGGCGGTATTTAGTGCCGGTCAACCAAGGACTGCTCGTATCCTGCAGAGGCGCTTACGGCGCAAAGCAGGTACGGTTGGTTCTGTACGCAAGCTCGAAGCACGTCGCACTTCAAGCGGTGGAGCGGCGACGGGCCATCTTGCATGCGTAGAGCCGCAAGTCATCAGCGCAGGGAGCAGGGGCCGGACAAAGGCTCCGCATGTTCAAGGGGGTCGAGCCAATGGGGCGCGGCCGAGCCAAGGCCAAGCAGGTAAAGGTGGCACGCCAGCTGAAGTACAACAGCGGCGGCACGGACCTTGACCGGCTGCGGACTGAGCTGGGTGTCGGCAGGGACGACGAGGGAGCGGATGGCGGCGACCCCTACGCAGACCTCGCGGGGCGTTACGCGGACGCCGAGTATGCCGATGACGAGGACGACGAGGACGATGACGAGGACGACCTCGGCGGCAGCAACGGGTCACACATCCGGCAGTCCTCCTAAGCCTGAGTAGCCGACCACGCTGAGCCCGCCGCCTACTGGGTGGTGGGCCCAGTGCGATGGACACAGTGCGATGGACACAGTGCGGTGGACTCAGACCGCGTGCCGCCCGGTGAGCCGGGCGGTGCCGGTACCGGGCACAATCTCGCCCAGCACCCACGCCGGGACATCCCGGCTGGCCAGCATGTCCAGGGCGCGGCTGGTGTCCGCCCGGCTGACCACGGCCACCATGCCCACACCCATGTTGAACACCCGCTCCATCTCCTCGGCCGGTACCGCACCGCGCGCCGCGAGCAGGCCGAACACCGGGGCCGGCGACCAGCTGGACCGGTCCAGCACGGCGTCCACCCCGGCAGGCAGCACCCGGGCCAGGTTGGCGGCCAGCCCGCCCCCGGTGACATGGGCGAAGGCATGCACCGCGCAGTGCCCGGCCAGGGCCAGGCAGTCCCTGGTGTAGATCCGGGTCGGGGTGAGCAGTTCGGCGCCCAGCGGCCCGCCGAGTTCCGGGATGTCCTGCTCCAGGTCGAGCCGGGCCCGGTCCAGTACGTGCCGGGCCAGCGAGAAGCCGTTCGAGTGCAGCCCCGATGAGCCCATCGCGAGCACCACGTCACCCGCTTCGACCCGGTGCGGCCCGAGCAGGCCGGCCTGCTCGACCACCCCGGTGGCCGCGCCCGCGATGTCGAAGTCGTCCGGCCCGAAGTGACCCGGGTGCTCGGCCGTCTCGCCGCCGATGAGCGCGCAGCCGGCCTGCACGCAGCCTTCCGCGATGCCGGCCAGGATGCTGGCCGCGCGTTCCGGGCGCAGCACGCCGAACACCATGTAGTCGGTCATGAACAGCGGCTCCGCGCCGCACACCACCAGGTCGTCCACCACCATCCCGACCAGGTCGATGCCGATCGTGTCGTACCGGCCCAGCCTGCTGGCGATGACCACCTTGGTGCCCACCCCGTCGGTGGAGGTGGCCAGCAGCGGGTGGCGCATCGCGGTCAGCTTGGCCGCGTCGAACAGCCCGGCGAACCCGCCCAGCCCGCCGATCACCTCCGGCCCCGCGGTCCGGGCGATCGACGTCCGCATCAGGTCCACTGCCCGCTCACCGGCCGCGATGTTCACCCCCGCGTCCCGGTAGCTGGGCTGCTCGGTCATCTGGCCACCGGCGGGGCCACTTCCAGCAGGTGCTTGCCCCGCTCGGCTTCGGCTACCGGGATCGGGTAGTCGCCGTCGAAGCAGGCCCGGCACAGCCGGCGGCCGGCAGCGTGGTCGCCTCGGTCAGCCCGGCCAGCGAGATGAAGCCCAGCGAATCGGCCCCGATCGAGTCCCTGATCTCTTCCACCGACAGGCTGCCCGCGATCAGCTCGGCCCGGGTGGCGAAGTCGATGCCGTAGAAGCACGGCCAGGTCACCGGTGGGCTGGAGATGCGCACGTGCACCTCGGCCGCGCCCGCCTCGCGGAGCATGGCCACGATGGCCCGCTGGGTGTTGCCGCGCACGATGGAATCGTCCACCACCACAACCCGCTGGCCGGCGATGACATCGCGCAGCGGGTTCAGCTTGAGCCTGATCCCGCGCTGCCGGATCGTCTGGCTGGGCTGGATGAACGTCCGCCCGACGTAGGAGTTCTTGACCAGGCCCTGACCGTAGGGGATGCCGCTGGCCTGCGCGTAGCCGATCGCCGCCGGGGTGCCGGACTCCGGCACCGGGATGACCAGGTCCGCCTCGACCGGGTGCTCGGCGGCCAGCATGCGGCCGACTTGGACCCGGGTGGCCTGCACGCTGCGCCCGGCGATGGCGGTGTCCGGCCGGGCCAGGTAGACGTACTCGAACAGGCAGCCGGCCGGGTGCGCCCGGGCGAAGGACTGGGACCTGACCCCGCGCTCGTCGATGGTGATCAGCTCGCCCGGCTCAACCTCGCGGACGAACGACGCCCCGACGATGTCCAGCGCGGCCGTCTCGCTGGCCACCACCCAGCCGCGGGCCAGGCGGCCGAGCACCAGCGGGCGGAAGCCCTGCGGGTCCCGGGCCGCGTACAGGGTGTGCTCGTCCATGAACACCAGCGAGTACGCGCCGCGCACCAGCGGCAGCGTGGCCAGCACGCTGTCCTCGACGCTGGCCATCCGCGGGTCGGCGAACAGCGCGGTCAGCACGTCCGTGTCGGACGTGGCCCGCTGTCCCGGGCCGGGCCGCCCGCCTTCCGCGCCGCTGGCGATGGCGGCCAGTTCCAGGGTGTTGATCAGGTTCCCGTTGTGCCCCAGCGCCAGGCTGGCCACCGGGGTGGACCGGAACGTCGGCTGCGCGTTCTCCCACACTGACGCGCCGCTGGTCGAGTACCGGCAGTGCCCGACCGCGATGTAGCCGCGCAGCGTGGACAGCGCCGCCTCGTCGAACACCTGGGCCACCAGGCCCATGTCCTTGTAGACCACGATTCGGTCGCCGTCACTGACCGCGATGCCCGCAGACTCCTGGCCGCGGTGCTGCAGTGCGTACAGGCCGAAGTAGGCAAGCTTCGCTACTTCCTCGCCAGGGGACCACACGCCGAACACACCGCATGCGTCCCGAGGGGGCCGGTCCGTGGGATCTACATCGTCCGTCAGCCGGCCATCGGGGGTGACCACCTGGTCAGTCTAGGGGGGCCGGGCCGCTGCTGGTCACGCGGAGCAGCGGCAACAGCCCGGACAGGTCGGCCCGCGGCCCGCTGGCGCTGACCCGCCCGGCCGCCACCGCGTCGGGCCAGGCCAGCCGGCCGGCCGCCAGCAGCACCCAGGTGACCGGGTCCATCTCCACCACGTTGGGCGGGGTGCCCCGGGTGTGCCGGGGGCCCTCGACGCACTGCACCGCGGCGTACGGCGGCACCCGGACCTCGACCGCGCGCCCCGGGGCATCGGCGGCGAGCAGGTCGAGCAGGTAGGTCACCGCGGCCCGGAGCGCATCCGGCCGGGCCTGCCCGGCCGGGCTGTCCAGCGCGTCGAGCACGGCCAGGACCAGGGCGCGGCCGGCCCGGCCGGCCTCGGCGGGCCCGGCCCACGGCGGCTGGCCGAGATCGGCCCGCTGGGCTTGCAGCGCAGTGAACATCCGCTGGGGATTGGCGCGCGGGCGGGCTGGCATCACGGCCAACCTATCGTGATCACGGACAGTTCAGCCCGGCCCCGGCTGCCCGGCCTCTTGATCACGGAACGTACACAAAGGCGTAAATGTTCGCACTTACCGTAATCGTTCGGTATCTGAGCGTAGGAGTAGATTTCGTAATTTGAGCAATTTTCTGATACCGGTGGCCAGACGAGCCAGCAGCAGGTACTCGTCATGAATATGGCAGGGACACGCGGTCCAGGGCGCCGGGGCAAGCGCCGGACGCGGGCGACGGCTGCCGCTGCGATCTCAGCCGTAGCCGTGCTCGCCGTGCTGGCGGCCGTCGGCGCGCTGGCCATCACGCACCTCGGTAGCCACAACGTGTCGCAGGGCCGGCATGACCAGCTGTCCACCAAGATCACCAGCCAGCAGGCGGTCGGGCTGGCCAACCTCGGCGCGACCGGCGAGGCCGGCTCGGGCCAGTCGACGCTGCTCTCGGCCGGCGCGGGCGGTGTGATCTTCACCGCGAATAGCGGGGGCGAGAACGTGCAGTCCAGCCAGCAGTGGCAAGCGGACGAGATGGGCGGCGGCGGCCAGCTCGTGCTGCTGTTCACCCCGGACGGGAAGTGCCTGACCGCGGTGGGCAGCGGCGGCCAGGCCACCACCGAGCTGGCGGCCTGCGACAGCGGCCTCGACCAGCGCTGGTACCACCCGTTCGAACGCACCGACGGGATGGGCCGCGACTACTGGCAGCTGCGCAGCGCCTCGAACGGCCGCTGTCTGGCCATCGGCACCGCTGGGTCAGGGGGCGAGTCGGTAGCGGAGATGCAGCGCTGCTCGACGGCGAAGGCGTGGCCCCAGCTCATCATGTTCTGGCCTGTGTTCTGACCGCACTCAGCTGAAGAGCGCAGGGAGCGTACCGGTGTGCGCGGCGGCTAGTTCGTCGACCGGGATGTCGAAGGTGTCCGCGACGACCAGGCTTTCCCCGCCGACGGTGCCGATCACCTGGGCGGGCAGGCCGTGCTCGGCGGCCAGGCTGACCACCGCCTGCTCGGCGCCGGGCCGGACGGCCAGCACGGCGCGCGCCGCCGACTCGCTGAACAGCTCGGTGAACGGGTCACCCGGCAGGCTCACCTGGCAGCCCAGCCCGCCGGACAGGCAGCTCTCGGCCAGCGCGACGGCCAGTCCGCCCTCGGACAGGTCGTGCGCCGCGTCCAGCAGCCCGGCCGCCGCCGCCCCGGTCAGCACCGCGCCCAGGGCCCGTTCGGCGGCCAGGTCCACGGCGGGCGGGCGGCCGCCGACGTGCTGGTGCGCCACGTGCGCCCAGGCCGAGCCGCCGAACTCGGCCGCGGTCCGGCCGAGCAGCACCAGGCTGGCGCCCGCCGCGGCGAACCCGATCGGCACCCGCCGGGCTACGTCGGCGTGCACGCCGAGCACGCCCACCACCGGGGTGGGGTGGATCGGTACCGCGTCAGTCTGGTTGTAGAAGCTCACGTTGCCCCCGGTGACCGGCACGCCGAGCGCGGCGCACGCGTCGGCCAGCCCGCGCACCGCCTCGCTGAACTGCCACATCACTCCGGGATCCTCCGGCGAGCCGAAGTTCAGGCAGTTGGTGACGGCCAGCGGCACCGCGCCCGTCGCGGCCACGTTGCGGTACGCCTCGGCCAGCGCGAGCTGCGCACCGGCGTACGGGTCGAGCAGGCAGAACCGGCCGTTGCCGTCGGTGGCCAGCGCCACCCCGAGGCCGGTCTGCTCGTCGATCCGCAGCACCCCGGCGTCCTCCGGCATGGCCAGCACCGTATTGCCACGGACGTGCCGGTCGTACTGCTCGGTGACCCAGCTCTTGTCCGCCTGCCCGGGCGAGGCGAGCAGCGACAGCAGCGTGCCGCGCAGCTGCGGGCCGGATGACGGCCGGGCCAGCCGGGCCGGGTCGTCGGCCTGCAGCGCGTCCTGGCCGGCCGGGCGCTGGATGGGCCGCCGGTACACCGGCCCGTCGTCGGCCGCGCTGCCCGGCTCGATGTCCACCACCTGCTCGCCGCGCCAGCTCATCTGCAGCCGTCCGGTGCCGGTCACCTCGCCGATCACCGTGGCCAGCACGCCCCAGCGGGCGCAGATCTCCATGAAGCGGCCGACGCGCCCCGGCTCGACCACGGCCATCATGCGTTCCTGCGACTCGCTCATCAGGATCTCAGCCGGGCCGAGCGCCGGGTCGCGCAGCGGCACCGCGTCGAGTTCCACCCGCATGCCGGTGCCGCCGCCCGCGGCCAGCTCGGCGGTGGCACAGGACACCCCGGCCGCACCGAGATCCTGGATCGCGCTGACCAGCCCGGCCGCGTACAGCTCCAGGCAGCACTCGACCAGCAGCTTCTCGGTGAACGGGTCGCCGACCTGGACGCTGGGCCGCTTGGCCGAGTCGGTGCCGCCGAACGTGGCGCTGGCCAGCACCGACGCCCCGCCGATGCCATCCGGGCCGGTCCGCGAGCCGAACAGGATGACCTTGTTGCCCGGGCCGCGGGCGGCCGCCTCCTTCAGGTCGGCGTGCCGCATAACCCCCACGCAGAGCGCGTTGACCAGCGGATTCCCGCTGTAGCAGGGGTCGAATGCCAGCTCACCACCGATGTTGGGCAGGCCGAGGCAGTTGCCGTAGAAGGAGATCCCGGCCACCACCCCGGGCAGCACCCGGCGGGTGTCCGGGGCATCGGCCGGGCCGAACCGCAGCGAGTCCATGACCGCCACCGGCCGGGCGCCCATGGCCAGGATGTCCCGGACGATGCCGCCCACCCCGGTGGCCGCCCCCTGGAACGGTTCCACGTAGGACGGGTGGTTGTGCGACTCCACCTTGAAGGTGACCGCGTAGCCCTGCCCGACGTCCACCACGCCGGCCTGCTGCCCGATGCCGGCCAGCAGCGCCGGGCTGGGCGGCGCGGTCTCCGCGAACCGGCGCAGGTGCACCTTGGACGACTTGTAGGAGCAGTGCTCGCTCCACATCACCGAGTAGATGGCCAGCTCGGCGTCGGTCGGGCGGCGGCCGAGCAGTTCCCTGATCCGGGTGTACTCCGCCTCGGTCAGGCCCAGCTCGGCGTACGGCTGCGGCTGAGCCGGGGTGGCCGCCGCGCGGCGCACCGTGTCGGCCCCGGTCATCCGTCCGCCCCGTCCGGCACCAGCAGCCCGCCGGCCACCGTGCGCAGCACCGAGGTGAAGAAGCCGAGGCCGTCGGTGCCCGGCCCGGTCAGCGCGTCGATGGCGTGCTCCGGATGGGGCATCAGCCCGACCACGTTCCCCGCCTCGCTGCGCACCCCGGCGATGTCGCCCACCGAGCCGTTCGGGTTACCGCCCGCGTACCGGGCCACCACCTGCCCGCCCGCGGTGAGCCGGGCCAGCGTGGCCGGATCGGCCACGTAGGCGCCCTCGCCGCTCTTCAGCACCACGATGATCTCCTGGTCCTGGGCGTAGTCGGTGGTCCACGGCGTCCTGGTGTCCTCGATGCGCACCCGCACCGCGCGGTTGATGAACCGCAGGCCGGCGTTACGGGTCAGCGCCCCGGGCAGCAGGTGCGCCTCGCACAGGATCTGGAAGCCGTTGCAGATGCCCAGCACCGGCAGCCCGTCCCGGGCCGCCGGGATCAGCTCGGACATCACCGGCGCGAACCGGGCGATGGCCCCGCAGCGCAGGTAGTCACCGTAGGAGAACCCGCCGGGCAGGATCACGGCGGCCAGCCCGCGCAGGTCGGTCTCGCCGTGCCAGACCGGCACCGGGGTACCGCCCGCCCGGGCCACCGCCCGCGCAGCATCGACGTCGTCGAGCGAACCAGGAAAGGTGACGACGCCCACTCGGGCTGTCATGAGCGTCCTCGCAGCAGCTAGCGGGGATTGTCTGCCTGCAGGTTACCCTGCCTGGCTGGCCACCTGGACGTCAGCCGACGTTCCTGAGCTGGCCTGCGCTCAGCTCGTCGTCGGTGAGCGGGAACTCGGCCGGGCGGCTGAGCAGCGCGTCATCCCGCCACGCCATCCGCTTCTCCAGCGACACCACCGTGCCTACCCCAGGGTCGGTGCTGAGCGTCACGTCGTCCACGCAGGCCCGCATGATGGCCAGGCCCCGGCCGGACTCCGGCAGCATCGCGATGACCTGGTCCTCGGTCAGCGGCCGGTGCCCGTCAGCGGCCTGCCGCCGCCCGCCCGGGCGGGGCCGCCGCCGCGGCGGGCGCACCGCCCGGCGGCGGAGCCTGGCTGGCGCATGCTGCACCGCGTCCCACATGGGCCGGCGCGGCGCGGGCACGAGCAGCGGCTCCAGGCCGCGCTCGTCGTTCAGCACCTGGATCAGGCAACCCCGCTGGCCGATCCGGGCGACGATCTCGTAGCGCGGGCCGGGCGTGCCGTGCTTGAGCACGTTGGTGCACGCCTCGGTCACCGCCAGCAGTAGGTCAGAAACCCCGTCTTCATCGGCACCCAGCCGCCGCAGCGTGTCGCCGAGCACTCGCCGCATGACCGGCACGCTCAGCGCCTCGTGCGGGAACACCAGGCAGAACTCCACGTCCACGATCGACTCCTCGGTGCGTCTCAAGTGAGCCCGCATCCGCCCCTCGTTCCCTCACTCTCGCGTCCGTGCGTGCTGGCCACTTGTGTCCTTTCCCGGCCCTGGCCGGGATAATCGTGAACTCTTAGTGTTGTCTTGCAATCGTTGTCACCCCTCGTGGAGGGTGAACTCCTCGATGACCGGGTTGGCCAGCACCTCTCCGGCCAGTTCGGCCACCCTGGCCAGCGCCGATTCGTCGGCCGGGCCGCTCAGTTCCACCTCGAACCGCTTGCCCTGGCGGACGCCGAGCACCTGTCCGAAGCCGAGCCGCTGGCACGCGCTGGCGATCGCCTCACCCTGCGGATCGTGAATCTCCCGGCGCAGCATCACGTCAACCACGATTCGGGCCACCTGCTGTCCCTGCCTTCCGTAGATTCACGCCGGGTTTCCCGGGGCGCGGCCTGGTCTGTCACGATGGCCCTAGTGAACCCCACCACCATGGGGGCTAGTGAACCCCACCACCCAAGGGAGTACACGTGGCCGTCGAAACAATCCAGCTCCTGACACCAGAAGGTGAACGGGTCGAACACCCCGACTACCCGCTGGAGCTGACCACTGACGAGGTCAAGAGCCTCTACACCGACCTGGTCCTGGTCCGCCGGATCGACACCGAGGCCATCGCCCTGCAGCGCCAGGGTGAGCTGGGCATCTGGGCCTCGCTGCTCGGCCAGGAAGCGGCCCAGGTCGGCTCGGGCCGCGCGCTCGGGCCGCGCGACATGGCGTTCCCCACGTACCGCGAGCACGGCGTGGCCTGGACCCGGGGCCTGGACCCGAGCCGGCTGCTCGAACTGTTCCGCGGGGTCAGCCACGGCGGCTGGGACCCGGCCGCGCACCGGTTCCACCTGTACACGATCGTGATCGGCGCGCAGACGCTGCACGCCACCGGGTACGCGATGGGGATCCAGCGGGACGGCGCGGTGGGCGAGGACGGCGAGGCGGTCATCGTCTACTTCGGTGACGGCGCGACCAGCCAGGGCGACGTGAACGAGGCGTTCATCTGGGCCTCGGTGTTCAACGCCCCGGTGGTGTTCTTCTGCCAGAACAACCAGTGGGCCATCTCCGAGCCGCTGGAGCGGCAGAGCCGTATCCCGCTCTACCAGCGGGCCAGCGGCTTCGGCTTCCCCGGGGTCCGGGTGGACGGCAACGACGTGTTCGCCTGCCTGGCGGTGACCAGGAAGGCCATGCAGGCCGCCCGGGAAGGCCAGGGCCCGATGCTGATCGAGGCGTTCACCTACCGGATGGGCGCGCACACCACCACCGACGACCCGACCCGGTACCGGCTGGCCAGCGAGCTCGAGGCGTGGAAGCTGAAGGACCCGATCGAGCGGGTCAAGGCGTTCCTGGTGCGCAGCGGCGCGGCGGACGCGGCGTTCTTCGCCGACGTGGACGCGCAGGCCGACGACCTGGGCCGGCGGATCAGGAAGACCTGCCAGGAGATGCCCGACCCGCAGCCACTGGCCATGTTCGAGAACGTGTACGCCGGGCCGAACGCGCTGCTCGACGCGGAGCGCGAGCAGTACGCCGCCTACCTGGACACGTTCGACACGGCGGAGGTGGCGCGATGACGACGATGACGCTCTCCAAGGGGCTCAACGCCGGCCTGCGCAAGGCGCTGGAAGACGACCCCAAGGTGCTCATCATGGGTGAGGACGTGGGCAAGCTGGGCGGCGTGTTCCGGGTCACCGACGGGCTGCAGAAGGACTTCGGCGAGAACCGGGTGGTGGACACCCCGCTGGCCGAGTCGGGCATCGTCGGCACCGCGATCGGGCTCGCGCTGCGCGGCTACCGGCCGGTCTGTGAGATCCAGTTCGACGGCTTCGTGTTCCCCGCCTTCGACCAGATCGTCAGCCAGCTGGCCAAGCTGCGGATGCGCTCGCTGGGCCAGCTCACCATGCCGGTGACGATCCGCATCCCGTGCGGCGGCGGGATCGGCGCGGTCGAGCATCACAGCGAGTCGCCGGAAGCCCTGTTCGCGCACATCGCCGGGCTGCGCGTGGTGGCCTGCGGCAACGCCACCGACGCCTACACCATGATCCAGCAGTCGATCCACTGCGACGACCCGGTGATCTTCTTCGAGCCGAAGCGCCGGTACTGGGACAAGGCAGACGTGGACACCACGGCCGAGCTGACCGCGGCCGTCCCGCTGGACCGGGCCCGGACGGTGCTCGACGGCACCGACGTGACCCTGCTCTGCTACGGCCCGATGGTCCGCACCTGCGTGGAGTCGGCCGTGGCGGCCCGGGCCGACGGGCGCTCGGTGGAGGTGATCGACCTCCGCTCGCTGGCCCCGCTGGACGACGAGACGATCATGGCGTCGGTGCGCCGCACCGGCCGCTGCGTGGTGGCGCACGAGGCCCCGGTGACCGGCGGCCTCGGCGCCGAGATCGCGGCCCGGATCACCGAGCAGTGTTTCTACCAGCTGGAGTCGCCAGTGCTGCGGGTGGGCGGGTTCTCCGCACCGTACCCGCCGTCCCGGCTCGAGGATCACTACCTCCCCGACCTGGACCGGGTGCTGGACACCGTGGACCGCACGTTCGCTGCCTGAGGGGACCGCAGATGACACAACGACGCGAGTTCCGGCTGCCCGATGTGGGCGAGGGGCTGACCGAGGCGGACATCGTCAGCTGGCGGGTCAAGCCCGGCGACAGCGTGCAGATCAACCAGATCATCGTGGACATCGAGACAGCCAAGGCGGTCGTCGAGCTGCCCTGCCCGTTCGAGGGCGTGGTGGCTAACCTGCTGGTCGCCGAGGGCGAGACGGTGGACGTGGGCACCCCGATCATCGCGGTCGACGTGGCCGGCGACGGGCCGGCCAGCCCGGCGGTGGATCCGGCGGCCATCGCGGCCGAAGGGCCACGCCCGGCCGCGGACGACCTCGTCCCGCCGCTGCCACCGCCGGGCGCGGACCAGCCCGCCGCGGCGCCGGCCGCGGAGGAACGGCAGGCCGTGCTGGTTGGCTATGGGGTCAAGGCCGGCGCGACGACCCGGCGGGCGCGTAAGACACCGGCCGGGCCGGGGCGTTCAGCAGAAGAGGTTCCGGTTGCTGCGAAGCCGGTTGCGAACGGCGGCGGCCGGCCCGCTACGGTGCTGGCCAAGCCGCTGGTTCGCAAGCTGGCCCGGGACCTGGGCGTGGACCTGGCCGCGCTGGCCGGCACCGGGCCGGCTCGATCACCCGGGACGACGTGCAGCGGGCGGCCGGCGGCAAGGCGCTCGCCGCGCTACCGAAGACGGCCGGGCAGGAGGAGCGGATTCCGGTCCGCGGGGTGCGCAAGCACACCGCGGCCGCGGTCGCGGCCAGCGCGTTCACCGCGCCGCACGTGACCGAGTTCCTGCAGGTCGAGGTCGGCGCGACGATGGACACGGTGGCCCGGCTACGGGACCTGCCCGAGTTCGCCGGGGTGCGGGTGTCGCCGCTGCTGATGGTGGCCCGGGCGCTGCTGATCGCGGTCAGGCGGCACCCGATGATCAACTCGACGTGGGACGAGGCCGCCCAGGAGATCGTGGTCAAGCACTACGTCAACCTGGGCATCGCCGCCGCCACCGAGCGCGGCCTGATCGTGCCGAACGTCAAGGACGCGGGCGCACTGAGCCTGCCCGAGCTGGCCGGCGCCCTGGCCGACCTGGCCGGCACGGCCCGGGCGGGCAAGTCGTCGCCGGCCGACCTGACCGGCGGGACGATCACCATCACCAACGTCGGGGTGTTCGGGGTGGACGCGGGCACCCCGATCCTGACCCCGCCGGAGGCGGCCATCCTGGCGTTCGGCCAGGTCAAGGATGCGCCCTGGGTGGTGGACGGCCAGCTCGCGGTGCGCCCGGTGACCACCCTGTCGCTGTCCTTCGACCACCGCATCGTGGACGGCGACCTGGGCTCGGCCGTGCTCCGCGACGTGGGCGACATGCTGCACGACCCGGCCCGGATGCTGGCCTGGGGCTGACGAGGGATCACTTGAGAAGGGACCCGCATGTTCCGGCATGTCGCGCTGTTCACCTGGAAGCCGGAAGCGACCGACGCGCAGCGGCTGGCGCTGGCCGAGGAGCTGCGCAAGCTGCCCGGCGTGATCAGCACCATCCGGGGCTTTCACATTGGCCCGGACGTCCGGCTGAACACCGGGAACGCCGACTTCGCGGTGGTCGCTGAGTTCGACGACGAGGCCGGCTACCTGGTGTACCGGGATGACCCGGAGCACCGCAAGATCATCACCGAGTACCTGCGGCCGATCCTGGCCAGCCGGGCGGCGGTCCAGTTCGAGAGCTGAGCCCAGGTTGAGAGCTGAGCCGGTGCGGCCGGGCCGGGCCCGGGCCATGCTCGGGGGGTCGCCCCCGGGCAAGCAGAGCCTCAGAACGACGCTTCGGGCAGCTCCATCAGATCCAGCGTGGCCGTCTCGGCGATCTCCCGCTCCACCGCGAGCCGGGGCAGCACGGTCTGCGCGAAGAACCGCGCGGTGGCCACCTTGCCCTGATAGAACGCCTCGTCCCGGCCGGCGCCCTGGTCCAGCGCGGCCAGCGCGACCTCGGCCTGCCGGGCCAGCAGCCAGCCGATGATCAGGTCGCCGAGGGCCATCAGCAGCCGGGTGGTGTTCAGCCCGGCCTTGTACACCTCGGTGGGCTGGTCCAGCGAGCCGACCGTGTAGCCGGTCAGCGCGGTCACCATGCGCTGCACGTCGCTGACCGCGGCGGCCAGCGCGGCCCGCTCGGCCTTCAGCCGGCCGTTGCCCGCCTCGCCGTCGGCGAACTCGGTGATCTCGCCGAGCAGGGTACGCAGCGCGACGCCCTCGTCCCGGAGGATCTTGCGGAAGAACAGGTCCATGCCCTGGATGGCAGTGGTGCCCTCGTACAGGCTGTCGATCTTGGCGTCCCGGATGTACTGCTCGATCGGGAAGTCCTGGATGAAGCCGGAACCGCCGAACGTCTGCAGGGACAGCGTGAGCAGCTCGTAGGCACGTTCCGAGCCGACGCCCTTGACGATGGGCAGCAGCAGGTCGTTGACCCGCGCGGCCAGGTCGTCGGTCTCGCCGCGGGCCCGGGCCTGCTGGATGGTGTCCTGGTAGGACGCGGTGTACAGCATCAGCGCGCGCATCCCCTCGGCGTACGCCTTCTGCATCATCAGCATCCGGCGGACGTCAGGGTGATGGATGATCGTGACCCGCGGCGCGGTCTTGTCCGCCAGCTGGGTCAGGTCCGCGCCCTGCACCCGCTCCTTGGCGTACTCCAGCGCGTTCAGGTACCCGGTGGACAGGGTGGCGATGGCCTTGGTGCCGACCATCATCCGGGCGTGCTCGATGATGATGAACATCTGCCGGATGCCGTCATGCACCCCGCCGACCAGGGTGCCCACCGCCGGGCGGTCCGCGCCGAAGGTGACCTCGCAGGTGGTGGACGCCTTCAGGCCCATCTTGTGCTCGACGCCGGTGACCCGCACGCCGTTGCGCTCGCCCAGCTCGCCGTCCGGGCCGACCAGGAACTTGGGCACCAGGAACATGGACAGGCCCTTGGTGCCTGGTCCCGCCCCCTGCGGCCGGGCCAGCACCAGGTGGAAGATGTTCTCCGCCATGTCGTGCTCGGCACTGGTGATGAAGCGCTTGACGCCCTCGATGTGCCAGCTGCCGTCGGGCTGCTCGATGGCCTTGGTGGTGCC
Source organism: uncultured Actinomycetes bacterium (assembly GCA_963832095.1). Lineage (GTDB taxonomy): Bacteria > Actinomycetota > Actinomycetes > Streptosporangiales > Streptosporangiaceae > RYN-230. The sequence continues at coordinate 5,374 of CAWHSW010000011.1, read as the reverse complement.
GGCGCCGACATCCGAGCCTGCCTCCGGCTCGGTCAGCACCATCGTGCTGCCCCACTTGCGCTCGATCGCCTGCTGCGCGAAACGCTGCTGCTCCGGGGTGCCGATGATCCACAGCACGTGGGCGAAGTTGGGCCCGCCGGAGTACATCCAGACCGCCGGGTTGGCGCCCAGGATGAGCTCGGCCACGGCCCAGGCCAGGGTGCGCGGCGCCCCGGTGCCACCCAGCTCGGCGGGCAGGTCGAGGCGGAACCACTCGGCGTCCATGAACGCCTTGAACGACTTCTTGAAGCTGGCCGGCATGGTCACGTCGCCGGTGGCCGGGTCGAACACCGGCGGGTTGCGGTCGGCGTCCGCGAACGAGTCCGCGAGCGGGCCGCTGGCCAGCCGGTTCACCTCGTCCAGGATGCTCCGCGCGGTGTCCTCGTCGACGTCCGGGTAGGGCTCGCGGCCCAGCACGTCCTGGCGGCGCAGCACCTCGAACAGGTTGAACTCGAGGTCCCGGACGTTGCTCTTGTAGTGACCCATGGCCGCCCCCGTCTGTGGTGGGAAAGTCGCTGCCGCGGCTGACGTGCTACCGGTGAGTAACAAACTCTATAATACCGGCAAGTAACCCGGAAGGCGAGGGTGCAGCTCAGCCCGGCAGGATGTTCACCGCGCGGGCGATGACCAGCGCACCCAGGGACAGCGACACCGCGGACTGCACCAGCATGGTCAGCTTGGCCCAGCGGGCCAGCGGCATCACGTCGGTCGGGCTGAACGCGGTCGCGTTGGTGAACGACAGGTACAGGTAGTCCACGAACCGCGGTTCCCAGTCCGGCGGGACCAGCTCGTTGACGGTCATCTGCGGGAACAGGAAGTCCAGGTACTGGAACGTGCCGTGGGCCCGGTGCACCGGGCCGCCCCGGTCGAACTCCCAGTACCACAGCGAGAACGCGATCACGTTGGTGGCCCAGATGGCCGCGCCGGAGGCCAGCAGCGGCCCGGCCGCGCCGCCCGCGTGCCCGGTCAGGATCTCCTTGATGAGCAGCACGGCCGAGGTGGCGTTGGCTGCGGTGAGCAGGAAGATCAGCACCAGGCTGGCCCACCGGACGAAGCGGGCCCGGTGCTCGATGCGGACCGGGTTGGAGATGGCCAGCCCGACCAGCAGGCCGCCTTCCAGGGTCGGCATCAGCCATCCCGGCAGCGGGCGCAGCGACAGCTGATCGGGCAGCAGGATCTGCAGCACGACGGCCACGATCACCGTCACGCTGACCGGCCAGCGCAGTTCCCCCCGGGTCCTGCGCCGCCAGGCGGGCATATGCGCGCCCTGCGCCTCCCGCTGCACCTCACCGGCCCGGGTCACCAGCCCGTACCAGACCGAGTTGCACACCGCCAGCACACTGTGTGGCGGCAGACCCAGCGGCCGCCTGTCATTCTGGGCCGTCGGCTGCCCCGGCTGTCCATCGCTCTGGGCCGGCGGCTCTTCCGGGGCTCCATCGCCGTGCGCCTGCTGTGACTCCCTCATTTGACCTTTTCCTGCCCTCGCCGAATATCTGCTACAGAGGGAGGTTAGCCCGATGCATGGCTGGCCAGGATATGACCGGTATTCCGCAGGACACGCCCGAGGTCGGCGGTAATTCATGAGAGCCGCGCTAGCCTACTTGGGAAACCGGCGTACGGGGGGCCGATGACCGACAGTGACGATGGGACGGTAGCCGGCGGCGACCTGCCGCCGCCGCGGCCCGGCTATTACCCGGCGCCCGCGCACCCGCCCCGCGCCACCCGCCGGCGGCCTGGCCCATCCGCCGCGCAGCAGCGGCTGATGAACCGCATCGCGGCCGGCCGCCGGGCCCGGCAGCGCCGGGCCTACCTGGTCATCTGTGCCGCCATGTCCACGGTCGTGCTGTTCGTCTCCGGCGCCGCCTGGGGGTTCACCAGCTATATCAACGACAGCATCGGCCGGGTCAACGCGGGCACCGCGGGCACCCCGGCCAGCGGACCGCTCAACATCCTGCTGGCCGGGGTGGACGTGCGCTCCGGGCTGACCCGGCACCAGCAACTGGCGCTGCACGTCGGCGACACGGTGAGCTCCAACTCCGACACGCTGATGCTGATCCACGTGTCCGGCGACCGCAGCCATGTCACCGTGGTCAGCCTGCCCCGGGACTCCTGGGTCAACATCCCCGGGCACGGCATGAACAAGATCAACGCCGCCTACGGCCTGGGCGGCCCCCGGCTGGTGGTGCAGACCGTCGAGCAGCTCACCGGGCTCACCGTCAACGACTTCATCCAGGTCAACTTCCTCGGCTTCGTCAAGGTCATCGACGCCCTGGACGGGGTGAACATCTGCCTGCCGTACGCGGTCGATGACCCGTATAGCGGGCTGCACCTGTCCGCCGGGCTGCATCATGTGGACGGCATCACGGCGCTGGAGTACGCCCGGGACCGGCACTCGTTCGCGCTGTCCGACCTGGCCCGGATCCAGGACCAGCAGCGGCTGATGTCGTCCATGCTCAAGGAGGCGATCAGCTCCGGGACGCTGGCCGACCCGGTGAAGCTGACCCGGTTCCTGCAGGCCGCGCTGGCCGCGGTCAAGGTGGATCAGGGCCTCAACGTGTCCGCGCTGGCCGACCAGTTGCGCGGCATCTCACCGCGCAACGTGCAGTTCATGACCGTGCCGCTGGCCAACCTGAACTACCAGACGCCGACCGGCGAGTCGGCCGTGCTGTGGGACACCAGCCAGGCCCAGGCGTTGTTCAGCAAGCTGAAGAACGATCAGATGGCGAAGAAGCCCGCGCATTCGCCGGGGACCGGCCATCGCACCGCGGCTCAGCTACACCCGGCGCAGGTGCCGGTCGCGGTGTGGAACGGGACCATGATCGGCGGCCTGTCCGCGGGCACCGGCGCGGACCTGGCCAAGCTCGGCTTCCCGGTGCAGTCCGGCCTGACCTGGCGGCTGCAGAACCTGAGCCAGACGGTGATCCAGTACCCAGCGGGCCACCAGGCCGCGGCCAAGCTGGTGCACCGGTATCTCCCCGGGGCCACCATGCAGCAGGTGACCGGGCTGGCCAAGATCAGGATTCTGCTCGGCGCCAGCGGCTACACGGTTACCTCCGGCGCCAGCTCGTCTGGCGGCAGCTCATCCAGTGGCAGCGGGTCGTCCTCGTCGGCCGTCCCGTCCCGGACCGCGGCCCAGGACGCCTGCTCGTAACCGCGGCTAGGCCGGCCCGGTGCCGCCGGTGCTGTCGGTGCCGCCCGCTTGCCCGTCCCGCGTCTTGCCCGTTCCGGTCTTGCCCGTGCTGCCGGTCTTGCCTGCGCTGCCGGTCTTGCCCGCGCTGTCTTGCCGGCCGGTGCCCGTGCTGGTCTTGCCCTGCTGCCGGTCTTGCCCGTGCTGCCGGTCTTGCCCGTCGCCGGTCGCCGCCGGCCCGTTCTCGCCGGACGGGCTCTCGGCCGACGAGTCCTCGGCGGACGAGTCCTTGCCGTCAGTGTCGCCGAGCCCCTGGTCGGCCTCCTGCCGGGACAGCGCGTTGACCAGCCGGTCGATCCGCTCCTTGCTGTCCGGGCTGCCCCGGCCGGTGCGCTCGGCGTACACCGCGGCGCCCAGGTCGCGGAACAGCGCGTCGGCCCGCCGCTTGGCCTGCGCCTGGTCAAGTTTGACCTTGCCCTCGCGCGCAGCGTCCTGGGCGACCTGGGCCAGCTGACTGCCCTGCGCCCTGACCTTGTCCATGAGTCCCATCGACTGACCTCCGCAGGTTCAGGTTCAGGCCTTAGCGAAAGAGTATGCCGCCCGGTGCGGCCCTGGGCAGCACCGGCCACCGCGCGGTTTGCCGTCCGGCCTGCCGGGCATGTGGCAGAGCCGTGCAGCCCTCGCCCAGCACCGAAGATCCGCTGGACAAGCTCGACCAGTTGGTGGACGCGGCCCCCGAGCCGGAGAACGCGGTGCTCACCGACAACGCGAGGCTGGTGCGCTGGACCGGTCCGACGTTCGCGCTGCTCTCGCTGATCATGCTGCCATGGAGCGTGTATATCGGCATCTCTGCCGGCTCGCCAGCTGTCCCGAACTATGACCTCGCGTGGGCCGGCTTCGACTTGTTCCTGCTCGGTGCGCTGGCCAGCACGGCGTATTTCGCACTGCGCCGGTCCCGGTACCTGTCTACCGCGGCTGGGGCGACGGCGGCGCTGCTGGTGGTGGACGCCTGGTTCGACTGCATGACCACGCCCGCGTCGCAGCGCTGGCAGTCCTTCGTGCTCTGCTTCCTGGTCGAGCTCCCGCTGGCCGGCCTTTGCCTGTGGCTGAGCTACCACACCCACCAGATTGCCGAACGCCGGATCCTGCTGCTCCGCCGCCGCCGCCGTCGCTGACCAGGCGGGTGCATGAAAGCCCGATACACGGGCACTTGGGGCGCGGATTCACCGGGATCCACCGGTCCTCGAGAGCCGAGAGGTAGTGCTCGGGATGAGATCGGTAACCACGCCACGGCGGATGTCGAGCAACGCACGGCGGGCATCAGAGAGCAGGCCGATGCAGCTGCTGGCCCGGGCCGGGCTGGTGGCCCGCGGAGTCATCTACATTCTGATTGGCTGGGTCGCGATCCTGATCGCGCTGGGCAGCAAGGGCCACCAGGCGGACCAGCAGGGCGCGCTGCAACTGCTCGCCGGCACGCCGGTTGGCCTGGTGTCGCTGTGGCTGCTGTTCATTGGCTTCGTTGCCTATGCTCTTGTGGCGGTTCAGCCAGGTCCTGGCCGGAGTGCCAGGCGAGGGCAACGGCGCCGGCCTCGGGGTGAAATCGCTGGTCCGCGGGCTGGTCTACGCCAGCTTCGCGGTGCTCGACCTTCAAGATCATCACCGGCAAGCACACCAACCAGAAGGCCCAGCAGCAGGACGTCACCGCATCGCTGATGCACCACACCGGCGGTCAGTGGCTGGCTTCGGCCTCATCGGCCTGATCATTGTCATCGTCGGCGTGGCGCTGGTCATCGAGGGTGTCCGGCAGAAGTTCATGAAGCACCTGATGACCTCGCAGATGAGCGCCCGGACCCGGCAGGCCGTCCGGCGGCTGGCATGGTCGGCACCACCGCCCGTGGGCTGGTCTTCGCGCTGGCCGGGGTGCTGGTCATCGACGCGGCCATCACCTATAACCCGTCGAAGGCAGCCTGCGGCCTGGACAAGGCCCTGCACACCCTGCGGAACCAGCCGTTCGGCGAGTTCCTGCTCATCCTGGCCGCGCTGGGGCTGATCGCGTTCGGCATTTACGGGCTGGCCGAAGCCCGGTGGCGCCGCGTCTAGGTAAGCACGGCCTGATTCAGCCCGAGCCCCCGGCCGGATGGCCGGGGGCTCACCCTTTGACCGGCCGCTGGGTGTACCGCGCGCAACTGCACTGGGGACAGTGCCCGT
>CAWHSW010000010.1:0-100411 GCA_963832095.1 uncultured Actinomycetes bacterium | reverse complement strand
CGCAACTAGCTCAGTCAAGATTGAGTCAATGGGTGATGAGAGAACTGAGAGCCTAGTCAGGCGCGCCGCGGTGCACGCGGCGCTAGCCGACCCGGCACGGCTGCGGATCACAGACGCGCTCAGCGACGGGGACGCGTCCCCGAAAGAACTGGGCGCGATGCTGGCCATGCCGTCCAACCTGCTCGCCCACCATCTGCGCGTCCTGGAGCAGGCCGAGGTCATCACCCGCCGCCGCTCCGAAGGTGACCGCCGCCGCACCTACCTGCAGCTGATCCCCGGAGCGCTGGAATCACTGGCCCGGCCGCCCACGCGGACCGCACCACGGGTGCTGTTCGTGTGTACCGCCAACTCGGCCCGCTCGCACCTGGCTGCGGCGCTGTGGTGCCAGGCCAGCAGCATCCCGGCAGAATCCGCCGGCACCCATCCAGCGGCCGCAATAGACCCAGGCGCTATCGACGCTGCCGCCCGCCACCGCCTGCCGCTGCCCCGCCGGAGGCCCCGTCACATTAGCGAGGTCCGGCACGACGGCGATCTCGTCATCACAGTCTGCGACCTGGCCCACGAGGAACTCGGCGATCTCGTGGCCGTGCACTGGTCGGTTCCCGACCCGGTCCCAGTCGGCGACCCCCGCAGCTTCGACGCGGCCCTAGCCGACCTGGTCCGCCGCGTGGAGCGGTTCGCGCCGCGCCTGGCCGCCTCTTAACCCGCAGCCTGGCTGAGGCCGCTCGCCGGTATCGCCACCGGACGTCTGGGCTTGAGATGCCGCTTAACGACACGGCGGCCGAAATGAAAGCGGTATCTGGTCTACCAGCGGCTGGTGCCTGGCGCATCAGAAGGCGTGTCCGCGTCAGTGCCTGTTGCCGGGGGCTGATCCGGCCGGGCCGGCGGCACCGCCGGGCGCGGACGATGGCGCGGGTGATGAGGGGTGCGGCGATGGCGGAGGGGAGCAGCCAGAACGCCAGCACCGGCAGGTCGTCCCACAGGGGCAGGTGGGGCCCGTTGTTGACGTAGAAGGCGGTCAGCATGGCGGTGTAGGCGATGCCCATGCCGAGGATGTGGGTGGTGTCGCCGGGGCGGTGGCGGCGGCGGTGAAGGTAGCCGATGGTCGCGGCGGTGAAGGCGATGGCGCCGATGACGAACAGGTAGTGGTCCTGCCGCCAGCGCATGACCGCAAGCGCGGTGGCCGTGGCAAAGACGACCGTGATGGCGAGGTAGTACCAGCGCCCGGCCCGCACGTGCCGCGGGCTTCCCTCGCGCACCAGGGCGGCGGCCGCGCCGCGAAAGCGAACGCCGGTGCCTGGCCGCGGGGTTGGGTGGGGTTGAGGAGCGCAACGGTCGGGCCGCTAAGGCGATGAACGGGACGGACCTGTCGTGGATCGTGGGCCTGGTGGTAACTGCGCCGCTGTACTACCTGCGCGCAACCCGGCTCAGCACGCGGCGGTCGGCCACATCCCCGGAACCCGCCAGCACCACCTGACGCGGTACTGGCCCCCCGAAAGGGGGTTGGCCCATGTCAGGGGCCGTCGGCGGCGATGAGCGCGTCGCCGAGTGCAGTGCGCCAGTACAGCACGTGCCGTCCGGACCGGCGGCGGGCGACCACGCCGGCGTCGAGCAGGACGCGCAGGTGGTTGCCGACCGACCCGATCGGCAGCCCGGAGCGGGCGGCCAGGTGGGTGGTGCCGGCTGGCTGGCCGAGCAGGCGCAGCAGCGTGGCGCGGTTGGTGCCGAGCAGGCGGTTCAGCCCGCCGTGGCGCTGCCCGTCGGCCGGGGCGAGCCGGCCGGCGACCGGGTAGTAGATGGCGTACCTGGCTGGCTCGTCCCAGCCGACCCAGGCGGTATACGACGTGACCGGGATGAAGTAGAGCTGCGCGCCGGACGGGAGCACCCGGGTGGGCAGCTCGTAGCGGTTGATCCGCAGCTGGCCATTCCCGGCCCATTCCCGGTTCTGGCCGAGGTCGCGGAGCACCGCCGCCCAGCCCTGGCTGGCGAGTTGCCCGGTGCGCGCGACGATGTCGGCCTGCAGCAGCCGCTCGCGCCGGGGCCAGTCGGTGGCCACGGCATGCGTCCACACCCAGTCCAGCAGGCTAGCGGCGGCCTGCGCCATATCCGCCGAGACCAGGTGCCCGGGAAGCTCCGCGAGTGAGGTCTCCTGCAGGTCAGCTCGCAGCATCTCGCCGGGTCTGGCGGCCACAGCCGCCAGCTCGGCCTCGAACGTCACGCCCGGCCCGGCTGGCGGGTTGGTGAGATAGCTGGCCGTCCAACCGGGCAGGTTTCCGCGTCGGGGGCGGAAGCTGCGGGCCAGCACGTCGCGGCGCAACGGGAAGCTGGTCAGCATGCTCTCGAACGCCGCATGGTGCGCGGCATAGAACGCGCGCTCGGCCGGGTCCCGGGGGTGCAGCAGCGCGGAGAGCGCGGCCACGACCTCGGCCATCGGGGACACGGTGAACCGGGCCTGGGCCAGCAGGTCGGATGAAACTCGCCAGGTCCCCACATCACTTACTGTGTCACATTTCGCGTAGCCGCGAAATGTTCGCGCGGCACGGTCATCCTGGCCGAGACTCGCCGCATGCGTACCTACCGGCAACTATTCGGTGTCACCGAGTTCCGGGCCCTGTTCGGCACGCAGTGCCTGACTGTGGCGGCGGCCTCCATCGGCAGCCTGGCCCTGGGCACGATCACCTACTCGGCCACCCACAACGCGCTGCTCAGTGGCCTGGCCATGTTCGGCGGCCCGCTGATCCGGCTGGCCGCCTCGTGGTTCCTGCTGTCCGCCTCGGACCTGCTGCGCCCGCGCCAGGCCCTGGCCGCCGTGGCCGCGATCGGCTGCGCGGCCGACCTGCTGCAGGCCATTCCCGGGATGCCGTGGGGGCTGCGGTTCGTGATCCTCGCTCTGCCCTGGATCGCGATGTCGGCCGCCGGGGGATCCATGCTGGCCTTGGTCTCGGACATCCTGCCGGACGGCAGCTACGTGTTCGGCCGCGCCACGCTGAACATCGCGGTGGGCGGCATGCAGATCGTCGCCTACGCGCTCGGCGGGATCCTGCTGCTGTACCTGGACACGCCCGCGCTGTTCCTGTGGGCCGCTGCCGCGTCCGCGCTGGCCTTCGTGCTTGTGGTCCGGGGCGTCGGCGACCACCCGCCGCGGTCGGCCGGCCAGCTGGTGCGGCGGGCCCGCACCGTGAACCGCATGCTGCTCGGCTCGCCGCTGCTCCGCCCGGTCTTCCTGGCCGCCTGGGTGCCGAACGGCCTGATCGTGGGGTGCGAGTCGCTGTTCGTGCCGCTCGCCGGACGCTCGGCCGGCTACCTGTTCGCCGCCACCGCGGCCGGGATGCTCACCGGCGACATCATGGTCGGCCGGTTCCTGCCCGCGCAGGCCCGCACCTGGCTCGTCGAGCCGCTGCGCTTCCTGCTCGCCGTGCCCTACGTGCTGTTCTTCCTGCACCCGGCGCTGGCGCCGGCCGCCGTGCTCGGCTTCCTCGCCTCGGCGGGTTACGCGGCCAGCCTGCCGCTGCAAGAGCGGCTGATCAGCCACACCGGTGCCGAGGTCCGTGGCCAGGTCCTCGGGCTCAACTCCACCGGCGTGACGGCCATGCAAGGCGTCGGTGCCGTCCTGGCCGGGCTGCTCACCCAGCGGCTGCACGGCGGGCCGGCCGCCGCGGCCACCGCGATCGGCGTCATGGGCTGCGCCTCGCTGGCCATCACCGTGGCCCTCATCCCTGGCCTGCGCCGGACCCGGCCGCGGCGTGGCCGCTACGGCCCAGGCGCGGCTCCCAGTGCCGTCGGCGGGCCGGCCGTGGGCCCAGGGGCATCCGGCACCGTACTGCATCTTCGGCCTGCGGAGCGAGCCGGCCACCAGGTGCCTAGCGAAGCTGCTCGGCAGCGGCGCGGAGGAACGCGGCCGCGTCCTCGGTGATCGGGTCCCCGTGGCCAGCGCAGACGATCTCGGTGTCCAGGGCGGCCAGCTGCGCAAACGAGGCCGCCGCCTCGGCCGGATCGACGTTGAACACGCCCAGCATGGCCTGGCCGTCCGGGCGGCGGGCGATCGTGTCCCCGGCGATCAGAACCCGGGACCGGGGCAGGTAGCAGGCGATGCTGCCGGGTGTGTGACCCGGCACGGCGATGGTGACCGCGCCGCCGCCGAAGTCGAGTTCGTCGCCGTCGCGCAGTTCCCGGCCGACCCGGACCGGCGGCACCGGGGTGGCCGGCAACTGCCGGGTGACCTGGTCGTAGAGCGGCCGTTCCCAGCCGGCTAGGTCTGGCGCCGGGAGTGGCGCGCCGGCCCGCAGAAACGGTACGTCAGCCTGGCCGGCCAGGACCGCGGCACCGGTCCAGGCGCTGACCTCGGCCGCGGAGCCGGCATGGTCGGCATGGCCGTGCGTGAGTACGACCTGCCGCAGCTCACCGGGGTCCCGGCCGATCTGCCGGATCGCGGCGGCCAGCCGCGGGGCGGAGCCGGGCAGGCTGGTGTCGATCAGGGTCAGGCCGTCACGATCCACGCTCAGGTAGGCGTGCCCGACCGGGAAGCGCAGAAAGAACAGGCCTGGTGCCAGCTCTGCGACGTCCATGCCGACAACGCTAGACCGGCCGCGGTCAGCCCGAGCTGGGTCTCTGCTACTGGCAGAAGCTACGCGCCGCCGTGGGCGCGTCAAGCCTCGAGGTCAGTCTGTCGCCAGGTTCCGTCGAAGCCGGGCGCGCATGCGGCGCGGGCCCGGCATGTGCCCGGGCCCGCGCCGCGGGCTGGATACCGGTCAGTCGCCAGCGGCCTTCATGTTCAGGAAGAACTGGTCGGCCTGGGCGGTGGCGCCCGGCGCGGCCACGTAGAACCCGTCCGGGCTGACCGCCTCGGCGGCTGCGGTCATCTGGTCGGCGGTGCCGTTGGCCGTGGACACCTCGGAGTAGACCAGGACCCCGGAGTTAGCGGCCCGCGCCTGAGCCGAGGTGCTGTTGTAGAGCGAGACGTACTGGCTCAGGTTGGTCGTGTTCGACTCGTCCTGCAGCACGAAGATGTCGGCATTGGTGGCGGCGGCGCCGGCGGTTACTGCGGCGGCTGCGCCGACGGCCGCGCTGGCTTTCGCCAGCGGCCGCCAGCCGCGCATCGGGACAGGGCGGAATGGTGCTGGCGGGTGGAATTCGTGGTGGTGGAAGGCATCGCTTCTCCTGATGGTTTAGCGCGGGTTATTGCCATGCCATCAGTGTTTAAAGAAATAACCCATGTGCCCCAGAGAATTGCGTCCCGTCCCGGCCGGGGGAATTCCGCCCGGCCGTTTCGCGGCCAGGTCCCAGTCCAGCCAGGCGTAACGGCCCGGGCCATAGGTCCCGGGCCTGCTCCGCAGTGGCCAGGCTAGGGCGTGCTGACGGGCAACGAGCGAGCAGACGCTGGCCGGCTGGTGGCCGGTCATCGTGCAGATGGCCGCGGTCATGTAGTTCGCCGCGCCGAGCGCCCCCTGGGCGATCGCGCTGGACGGGTCGTGCAGCGCGGCGGCGATCTGCGCCCAGGTCTTGCCCTGCAGCACCTGCGGATCGTAGATCGGCGAGATGATCATGTATTTGCCGCCGAAATAGATGAACGGGTAGGAGTTCGCGTCGTACTTGTCCCAGATCGCCTGCTGCTGCGGGGTGGTCGCCTGCAGCGGCGCGCGGTTCACCGTCTCGTTCTCCACCGGGGTGAACGTCAGGTACTTGCTGGTGTAGCCCGCCCGGTAGAACGTCAGCGTCGCGGTGTTCGGGTAGACGTCGGTGCCGGAGGAGTGGATGCCGCGCAGCGGCGTGGTGAACGAGCCGAACCGGCTCAGCGCGACCGCCATCGACCAGCGCAGCTCGGCGCAGTACGGGCAGAACTCGGCCCCGATATACAGCATCTCCGGCTTGCCGTTACTGGTCAGCGGGGTACCGGAGATCGCCTTCACCGGGTCCGGGTTGTACGACCGGACCGAGCCGCTGCCCACCGCGGCCAGCGCACTGGCCGGCACGCTGGTCACCTGCCGGGCCACGCTGGCAGGCAGCACCGTGCCGCCCGCGGGGCTGGCCGCGGGTGTCTTCTTCCCGGCGCTGAGCACGACGAAGACGACCACCACCACGACGACCAGGACGATGATGCCGCCGGTGATGCAGTATCCGGTTACGGATCTGCTGGCGCCGGGCCGCGGCGCGCTGCTCGGCGATCCGGGCCCGCGCGCTCTGCTGGCCTGTCACCCGCCGCCTTGCTCATACCTGCACGTTACCGACGTGGCACGGACGGGAAACCACACGCCTACGCCAAAGCGCAGGCAAAGAGCGGATAAACGGGCCTTTGCAAGCCGTATGCACACGATTGTTCCGTAAACCGCCCATGCCCATCTGGCGTCTCCCACCCAGAAGAACTTCCGGGTGGCGAAGGAGCCGCGGGTGGCCAGGGTCAGGGAGAGTGCCAGGGTCAGCAATACAACGTGTGCATCGCGGTGGCGGCGGCCGCCGTGCTCGTACTGGGCAGCGCGGCCGCCGCGTCGGCGGCCACGTCCGGTGCCGGATCGCCCCGGCAGTACTGGGTGGCCACGACCGGCTCGGCCAGCAACGCCAACACCGACTGCGCCACCGCCCGGTACAGCACCGTCCAGTCGGCGGTGACCGCGGCGGAAGCCGCCGAGACGGGCCACGGTGTTCCCGACGATCGAGATCTGCCCTGGCACCTACCAGGAGCAGGTGACGATCACCAAGAGCCTGAACATCTTCCACGCCCCCCGGTCTGGCCGGGTCACCATCGAAGGGCTGGCCAGCCCGGTCGGGTCGACCACCAACTGCCAGGCCACCGACACCGCCAGCCAGGTACCGCAGTCCGTGGTCGAGATCTGCGGGGCCAAGAAGAGCGGCGCGAACACCACCGGTGTGGCGTCATCATCAGCCGGGTCACGGTCGAGGGTGACTGGCCCGCCAACGTCTGCAACGACAACCTGTACGGCATCCTGGTCGAGGGCGGCGCGGCGCTGACCCTGGCCACGTCCGTGGTGCGAGAACGTCGGCGCCGACCCGCTGACCTCGGCCGGTGGCTGCCAGGGCGGCGTCGGCATCGAGGCGGGCAACTCCTACACCAACCAGAGTCGGGCACGTCCTGCTCGACGACGACACGGTCCGCGGCTACCAGAAGAACGGCATCACCGCCGACGGGGCCGGCTCGACCGCGTTCATCGCGAACAGCACGGTGACCGGCGCCGGCGCCACCCCGTACATCGCGCAGAACGGGATCCAGATCTCGACCGGCGCCACCGGGGCAGGTCATCGGGAGCACCATCTCCGGCAACAACTACACCGGCACCGGCGAAGCGTCGTCCACCGGCGTCCTGGTCTATGGCGGCGGCGCGTCGTGCAGCGGCGGTGACCCGCAGTCCGGGCTGGTGCGCAACGCCGGCATCTCGCGACAGCACCCTGGTCAACAACGACATCGGCATCGCGCTGTTCAACCTGAACCCGGCGTGCAACAAGTCCGCCGCCACCCCCACCCACGACACGGCCTGCTACAACACGATCAGCAACAGCCACGGCTACCCGGGCGGCGTCGCGTCGGCCGACGCCAACATCAGCGGGCTGGTCACCAGCAGCGGCTACGTGGGCGACCAGGCCGGGGTCAGCGACACCGGCAACCGCGACACCATCTGCCACAACAAGATCAGCGGCGCCGGGTACGCGCCGCGGGACAAGGCCAGTTCGCTGCCCAACCCGCCCGGGCCGGCCTGGGTGCGCCCGGTGGACATCTACTCGTTCGCCGCGGCCATCAACCCGCAGGTGTCCGGCAACCGCTACGACGGCAAGCCGTACAACCCATAAGATCGCCGGCCGGCCAGCATCCCAGCGGGGAGATGCTGGCCGGCCGGTCATACCCCGCCCAGCACGAGCGGCGCCCGGCATGCACATCCAGCCGGGCGCCGCTTTTGGCGAGCCTGCGGTCCTCCCGCCGCTACCGCCCGGATCCAGCAGCACGTGGGCTGAATATTGCCTTTCTTTACCGAACGCCAGTGCCCGCGACCCGGCTTATCCGCAGCGGCGTTCACCGGAAAGCCAGATAACAGTCGCCGGAAGTTTTTGTCATTTCCGGATTCAGCATCTTCCTGGCTGGGGACCTCATCCCTGCCGGGTGACGCGCACTCACCTGGCACGGGCGAAAACTTAGCGGTACACGATTACCGAAAAAGCACGAGATTCCCGGGGCGCGAGTGATGAGTGCTGAAAATGACCGGATCGCTTCATTCGGGCGGCTTGAGGACGGGTTGCGGCAGGCGGGGGACTGGTACCTGTGGGGCCCGTACGTCAGCGAGCGGCAGTGGGGCACCGTCCGTGAGGACTACAGCCCGGACGGCGAGGCGTGGGCGTTCCTGCCGCACGACTGGGCGCGCTCGCACGCCTACCGCTGGGGCGAGGACGGCATGGCCGGGTTCTCCGACGTCGAGCAGCGGCTGTGCCTGGGCCTGGCCCTGTGGAACGGCCGTGACCCGATCCTCAAGGAGCGGATGTTCGGGCTGACCGGGGCCGAGGCCAACCACGGCGAGGACGTCAAGGAGTACTGGTGGTACCTGGACTCGGTGCCCAGCCACGCCTGGAACCGGTGGCGTTACCACTACCCGCAGCAGCCGTTCCCGTACGAGGACCTGCGCGCCGAGAACGGCCGCCGGGGTAAGCATGACCCGGAATACGAACTGCTGGACACCGGGGTGTTCGACGCCGGCTACTGGATCACCGAGGTGCACTACGCCAAGGCGAACCCCACTGACCTGCTGATGGTGGTCAGCGTGACCAACGCGGGTACCGACACCGACACCCTCCATGTGCTGCCGACCGCCTGGTTCCGCAACACCTGGTCCTGGGACATCGGCGCGGTCAAGCCGGAGATGGCGGCCACTGGCACCGCATCGGTCCAGGTCGAGCACCCGTACCTGGGCACCCTGGAACTGCTGGCCGACAAGGGGCCGGACGGCACCGAGCCGGAGCTGCTGTTCTGCGAGAACGAGACCAACGTGGCCCGGCTGTACGGCGCCCAGCCGGAGACCCCCTATCCCAAGGACGGGATCAACGACCACGTGATCCACGGCGCGGACACCGTCAACCCGGAGCAGCGCGGCACCAAGTGCGCCGCCTGGTACCGGCTGGAGGTCGCCCCGGGAGGCACGGTCGAGCTGCGGCTGCGGCTGCGGCCACAGAAGACCCGGGCCGCGGCGGCGTTCGGCCAGACCTTCGGCCGGACCATGGCCGCCCGGCGCAAGGAAGCCGACGAGTTCTACGCCGGGCTGACCCCGCGCACCGCCAGCGAGGATGAGGCCCAGGTGATGCGGCAGGCGTTCGGCGGGCTGCTGTGGGGTAAGCAGCTCTACTACTACGACGTGGCCCGCTGGCTGGACGGCGACCCGGCCCAGCCGCCGCCGCCGGCCAGCCGCCTGACCGGCCGCAACTCACGGTGGCGCAACTTCAGCAGCTTCGACATCATGTCCATGCCGGACAAGTGGGAGTACCCCTGGTTCGCCGCCTGGGACCTGGCCTTCCACTGCGTGGCGCTGGCCCACGTGGACCCGGCGTTCGCCAAGTACCAGCTGGTCCTGCTGTGCCGGGAGTGGTTCCAGCACCCGAACGGGGCGCTGCCCGCCTACGAGTGGGATTTCGGCGACGTGAACCCGCCGGTGCAGGCCTGGGCCGCGCTGGAAGTGTTCGCCATCGACGGCGCGCGCGACCTGGCCTTCCTGAGCCGGGTCTTCGACAAGCTGCTGGTCAACTTCACCTGGTGGGTGAACCGGGAGGACGCCGAGGGCAACAACCTGTTCGAGGGCGGGTTCCTTGGGCTGGACAACATCGGCCCGATCGACCGGTCCCACCTGCCCGTCGGCGGCACCCTGGAGCAGTCGGACGCGACCGGCTGGATGGCGTTCTACGCCATCGCCATGGCCGCCATCGCGATCGTGCTCAACTGGAGCGGCCAGCGGCCGGGCAACGATCTGATCCTCAAGTTCCTGGCCCACTTCGCCGCCATCAGCGACGCGATCGACAGCCAGGGCCTGTGGGACGAGCAGGACGGGTTGTACTACGACCGGCTGAACACCCCGGACGGCAACGCGGTCCCGGTCAAGGTCCGGTCCATGGTCGGTATCATCCCGATGCTGGCGGCCGCCGTGGCCGACGAGCAGATGCTCGATCGCGCGCTCATGATCAGCAGGCAGTTCGCCGACTACGCACAGCGGCGTGGCCTGCACGACCGCGAAAAGCTTCAGGAGACCGGCCTGATGCGAGGGGAGCCGGGCAGTCAGCGGCTGCTGCTCAGCGTGGTCGGCATCGACCGCCTGGAGAAGCTCTTCACCAAGATGTTCGACGAGAGCGAGTTTCTCTCCCCGTACGGGCTGCGTGCACTGTCGGCCTACCACCGGGACCATCCGTACGAGCTGGATGTGGAGGGGTTCAGCGCCACCATTGACTACGAGCCCGCCGAGTCGACCACGGACATGTTCGGCGGGAACTCCAACTGGCGCGGGCCGCTGTGGTTCCCGCTCAACTACCTGATCTGCGCGTCCCTGGAGCGGTACGCCCGCTTCTTCGGCGACGACCTTACGTTCGAGTACCCGACCGGGTCGGGGCAGCGGCGATCGCTCGGCGACATCGTCACTGACCTGCAGACCCGGCTCATCTCGATCTTCCTGACCGGCGCGGACGGCCGCCGCCCGTGCTTCGGCTGGGTGGACCGGCTGCAGAACGATCCGGCCTGGAAAGACAACCTGATGTTCAACGAGTACTTCCACGGCGATAACGCGGCCGGGCTCGGCGCGTCGCACCAGACCGGCTGGACCGGGGTGGTGGCCGACCTGATCCGGCGGCGGCACGGGGATATCCGCCCGATCGGCGACATAGTCCGCGAGCTCCGAGAGCAGGCCAAGCAATGACCGCCGTGGCCAGCCCGCCAGCCCGCGATGAGCTGCCGGGCAATGAGTTCCCACTCGGCGCCACCCCGGCCGCGGGTGGCACCAACTTCGCGGTGGCTTCCGGCATCGCCGACGCGGTGACGCTGTGCCTGTTCGACGACGCGGGCCAGGAGACCCGGGTCCCGCTGCGCGACTACGACGCCGGCATCTGGCACGGCTTCGTCCCCGGCGTGGGTTCCGGCCAGGCCTACGGCTACCGGGTGGCCGGGCCCTATGACCCGGCCCGCGGCCTCTATTGCAACCCCGCCAAGCTGCTCCTCGACCCCTACGCCAAAGCGATCAGCGGGGCAGTGGCGTTCGGCAACGAGGTGTCCGGTTATGCGGACGGTGACCTGGACACGGCCAGCACGCTGGACTCGGCCGGTCACGTGCCGCGGAGCCGGGTGGTGGATCCGGCGTTCCGCTGGACGGATGCCGCGCGGGGCTGGCGCCGCTACTCGGACACGGTCATCTACGAGATGCACGTCAAGGGGTTCACGATGCGGCACCCGGGGGTGCCGCCCGAACTGCGCGGCACGTATGCCGGGCTGGCCCACGAGGCGTCGGTCAGCTACCTGACCGGCCTGGGCGTGACCGCCGTCGAACTGCTGCCGGTCCACCAGAACGTGCCGGAGTCGTTCCTGCCCGCCCGCGGGCTGACCAATTACTGGGGCTACAACACGGTCGGCTACTTCGCGCCGCACAACAGCTACTCCGCCGCGGTCCGGGCCGGCCAGCCCGGCGGCCAGGTCGCCGAGTTCAAGGCCATGGTGGACGCGCTGCACGCGGCCGGCCTCGAGGTGCTGCTGGACGTGGTGTTCAACCACACCGCCGAGGCCGGTGCGCTGGGTCCCACGCTGTGCTTCCGCGGGCTGGACAACCCGGCCTACTACCGGCTCGACCCGGCCGACCCGGGCCAGTACATCGACACCACCGGCTGCGGGAACTCGCTCAACGCCGGGGATCCCCGGACGCTGCAGCTGATCATGGATTCGCTGCGCTACTGGATCAACGAGATGCATGTGGACGGCTACCGGTTCGACCTGGCCCCGACGCTGGCCCGGCAGGACGGCAGCTTCGAGACGGTATCGGCGTTCTTCGACCTGGTCTCCCAGGATCCGGTGGTATCCCAGGTCAAGCTCATCGCCGAGCCGTGGGACGTGGGCCAGTTCGACAGTTACGACCTGGGCCGGTTCCCGGCGCTGTGGCGGGAGTGGAACGGGAAGTACCGGGACGACATGCGCGACTTCTGGCGCAGTCACCCGATCGGCATCGGCGAGTTCGCCACCCGGTTCGCCGGCTCGGCCGATCTGTACAGCGGGGGCGGGGCGCGGCGGCGGCGGCCCACCGCGTCGGTCAACCTGATCACCGTGCACGACGGGTTCACGCTGCGCGACCTGGTCTCCTACGACGGCAAGCACAACGAGGCCAACGGCGAATCGAACCGGGACGGGACCGACGACAACCGGTCCTGGAACTGCGGCGTGGAAGGCCCGACCACCGACCCGGCGGTGCTGGCGCTGCGCGAGCGGCAGTCCCGGGCCATGCTGACCACGCTGCTGCTGTCGTTCGGCGTGCCGATGCTGCTGGCCGGGGACGAGGCGGGCCGGACCCAGCAGGGCAACAACAACGCCTACTGCCAGGACAACGAGATCACCTGGCTCGACTGGTCCAGCCAGGACCAGGAACTGCTGGACTACACCAGGCGGCTGATCGCGTTCCGCCGTGAGCACCCGGTCTTCCGCCGCCGCCGCTACCTGGCCGGGGTGGAGGCGGCCGAGCTCGGCTGGTTCACCGTGGCCGGCACGCCGATGACCGGCGCCGACTGGGCCGACCCGGGCGCGCTGTCGCTGGGCATCTACCTGGACGGGTCGGACGCCCCGGACCGCGCCCAGGACGGCACGCTGATGCTCGATGACGACTTCCTGGTGCTGATCAACGCATGGTGGGAGCCGCTGGACTTCGTCATCCCCTCGGGGACCCGGGATGGGCAGGCCTGGCGGCCGGCGCTGGACAGCTACGACCTGACGTCTTCGGCGGCGGACGGTTCAGCCGGGCCGGCGGCGGACGGGTCAGCGGGGCCGCTGCAGGCCGGTGACCGGGTCATGGTCGGCCCGCGCTTGGCCGAGACTAGGAGGACGCCGAGATTTCCGAGTGGATGTGAGCGATGAGTGCTGAAAATGACCGGGTCGCTTCATTTGGGCGGCTTGAGGACGGGTTGCGGCAGGCAGGCGACTGGTACCTGTGGGGCCCCTATGTCAGCGAGCGGCAGTGGGGTACGGTCCGCGAGGACTACAGCCCGGATGGCGAGGCGTGGACGTTCCTGCCGCACGACTGGGCGCGCTCGCACGCCTACCGCTGGGGCGAGGACGGCATGGCCGGGTTCTCCGACATCGAGCAGCGGCTGTGCCTGGGCCTGGCCCTCTGGAACGGCCGTGACCCGATCCTCAAGGAGCGGATGTTCGGGCTGACCGGGGCCGAGGCCAACCACGGCGAGGACGTCAAGGAATACTGGTGGTACCTGGACGCGTTGCCCAGCCACGCCTGGAACCGGTGGCGCTACCACTACCCGCAGCAGGCGTTCCCGTACGAGGACCTGCGCGAAGAGAACGGCCGCCGGGGCAAGCATGACCCGGAGTACGAGCTGCTGGACACCGGGGTGTTCGACGCCGGCTACTGGATCACCGAGGTGCACTACGCCAAGGCGAACCCCACCGACCTGCTGATGGTGGTCAGCGTGACCAACGCGGGTACGGACACCAACACCCTGCACGTGCTGCCGACCGCCTGGTTCCGCAACACCTGGTCCTGGGACACCGGCGCGGTCAAGCCGGAGATGACGGCCACCGGCAGCGCATCGGTCCAGGTCGAGCACCCGTATCTGGGCACCCTGGAGCTGCTGGCCGACAAGGGGCCGGACGGCACCGAGCCCGAGCTGCTGTTCTGCGAGAACGAGACGAACGTGGCCCGGCTGTACGGCGCCCCGGCGGAGACGCCCTATCCCAAGGACGGGATCAACGACCACGTGCTGCACGGCGCGCCGAGCGTCAACCCGGACCGGCGCGGCACCAAGTGCGCGGCCTGGTACCGGCTGGAGGTGGCGCCGGGCGGCACGGTCGAGCTGCGGCTGCGGCTCCGGCCACAGAAGGCCCGGGCCGCGGCGGCGTTCGGCCAGACGTTCGGCCGGACGATCGCAACCCGGCGCAAGGAAGCCGACGAGTTCTACGCCGAGTTGACTCCGCGCACGGCCAGCGAGGATGAGGCCCTGGTGATGCGGCAGGCGTTCGGCGGGCTGCTGTGGGGCAAGCAGCTGTACTACTACGACGTGGCCCGCTGGCTGGACGGTGACCCGGCTCAGCCGCCCCCGCCGGCCAGCCGCCTGACCGGCCGCAACTCACGATGGCGCAACTTCAACAGCTTCGACATCATGTCCATGCCGGACAAGTGGGAATACCCCTGGTTCGCGGCCTGGGACCTGGCCTTCCACTGCGTGGCGCTGGCCCACGTCGACCCGGCGTTCGCCAAATACCAGCTGGTCCTGCTGTGCCGGGAGTGGTTCCAGCACCCGAACGGCGCGCTGCCCGCCTACGAGTGGGACTTCAGCGACGTGAACCCGCCGGTGCAGGCCTGGGCCGCGCTGGAAGTGTTCGCCATCGACGGCGCGCGGGACCTGGCCTTCCTGAGCCGGGTCTTCGACAAGCTGCTGGTCAACTTCACCTGGTGGGTGAACCGGGAGGACGTCAACGGCAACAACCTCTTCGAGGGCGGCTTCCTGGGCCTGGACAACATCGGCCCGATCGACCGGTCCCACCTGCCGGTCGGCGGCACCCTGGAGCAGTCCGACGCGACCGGCTGGATGGCGTTCTACGCGATCGCCATGGGGGCGATCGCGATCGTGCTCAACTGGAGCGGCCAGCGGCCGGGCAACGATCTGGTCCTCAAGTTCCTGGAACACTTCGCCGCCATCAGCGACGCGATCGACAGCCAGGGGCTGTGGGACGAGCAGGACGGGCTGTACTACGACCGGCTGCTCACCCCGGACGGCAGCGCGGTCCCGGTCAAGGTCCGGTCCATGGTCGGGATCATCCCGATGCTGGCGGCCGCCGTGGCCGACGAGCAGATGCTCGATCGCGCGCTCCTGGTCAGCAAGCAGTTCGCCGACTACGCACAGCGGCGTGGCCTGCACGACCGCGAAAAGCTCCAGGAGACCGGCCTGATGCGAGGGGAGCCGGGCAGCCAGCGGCTGCTGCTGAGCGTGGTCGGCATCGACCGCCTGGAGAAGCTGTTCTCCAAGATGTTCGACGAGAGCGAGTTCCTCTCCCCGTACGGGCTGCGCGCGCTGTCGGCCTACCACCGGGACCATCCGTACGAGCTGGATGTGGAAGGCTTCTCCGCCACCATCGACTACGAGCCGGCCGAGTCGACCACGGACATGTTCGGCGGGAACTCCAACTGGCGCGGGCCGCTGTGGTTCCCGCTCAACTACCTGATCTGCTCGTCCCTGGAGCGCTACGCCCGGTTCTTCGGCGATGACCTCACGTTCGAGTACCCGGCCGGTTCCGGGCAGCAGAAACCGCTGGCCGACATCGTCACCGACCTGCAGTCCCGGCTCATCTCGATCTTCCTGACCGGGGCGGACGGCCGCCGCCCGTGCTTTGGCTGGGTGGACCGGCTGCAGAACGACCCGGCCTGGAAGGACAACCTGGTGTTCAACGAGTACTTCCACGGCGATAACGCGGCCGGGCTGGGCGCGTCGCACCAGACCGGCTGGACCGGGGTGGTGGCCGACCTGATCCGGCGGCGGCACGGGGTTATCCGCCCGGTCGGCGACATAGTCCGCGAGCTGCGAGAGCAGGCCCAGCCATGACCGCCGTGGCCAGCCAGGCCCAGGATGAGCTGCCGGGCACCGAGTTCCCGCTCGGCGCCACCCCGGGCCCGGGCGGCACCAACTTCGCGGTGGCCTCCGGCATCGCCGACGCGGTGACGCTGTGCCTGTTCGACGACGCGGGCCGGGAGACCCGGGTCCCGCTGCGCGACTACGACGCCGGCATCTGGCACGGCTTCGTCCCCGGCGTCGGTCCCGGTCAGGCCTATGGCTACCGGGTAGCCGGGCCGTATGACCCGGCCCGCGGCCTCTATTGCAACCCGGCCAAGCTACTCCTCGACCCCTACGCCAAAGCCATCAGCGGGGCAGTGGCGTTCGGCCAAGAGGTACTCGGTTATGCGGACGGTGACCTGGACACGGCCAGCACGCTGGACTCGGCCGGTCACGTGCCGCGGAGCCTGGTGGCAGATCCGGCGTTCCGCTGGACCGATGCCGGGCCGGCCCAGCGGCGCTACTCGGACACGGTCATCTACGAGATGCACGTCAAGGGGTTCACCATGCGGCACCCGGGGGTGCCGGCCGAACTCCGCGGCACCTACGCCGGGCTGGCCCACGAGGCGTCGCTCAGCTACCTGACCGGCCTGGGGGTTACCGCCGTCGAACTGCTGCCGGTCCACCAGAACGTGCCGGAATCCTTCCTGCCCGCGCGCGGGCTGACCAACTACTGGGGCTACAACACAGTTGGCTACTTCGCGCCGCACAACGGCTACTCCGCGGCGGCCCGGGCCGGCCTGGCGGCCAGGTGGCCGAGTTCAAGGCCATGGTCAACGCGCTGCACCAGGCTGGCCTGGAAGTGCTGCTGGACGTGGTGTTCAACCACACCGCCGAGGCCGGCGCGACGGGTCCCACGCTGTGCTTCCGCGGCCTGGACAACCCGGCCTACTACCGGCTCGACCCGGCCGATCCGGGCCAGTACATCGACACCACGGGCTGCGGGAACTCGCTCAACGCCGGGGATCCCCGGACGCTTCAGCTGATCATGGATTCGCTGCGCTACTGGATCACCGAGATGCACGTGGACGGCTACCGGTTCGACCTGGCCCCGACGCTGGCCCGGCAGGACGGCAGCTTCGAGCAGGTATCGGCGTTCTTCGATCTGGTCTCCCAGGATCCGGTGGTGTCCCAGGTCAAGCTCATCGCCGAGCCGTGGGACGTGGGCCAGTTCGACAGCTACGATCTCGGCCGGTTCCCCGCGCTGTGGCGGGAGTGGAACGGGAAGTACCGGGACGACATGCGCGACTTCTGGCGCAGTCACCCGATCGGCATCGGCGAGTTCGCCACCCGGTTTGCCGGCTCGGCCGATCTGTACGGCGGCGACGGGCTGGCCCGGCGGCGGCCTACCGCGTCGGTCAACCTGATCACCGTGCACGACGGGTTCACGCTGCGCGACCTGGTCTCTTACGACGGCAAGCACAACGAGGCCAACGGCGAAGCGAACCGGGACGGGACCGACGACAACCGGTCCTGGAACTGCGGCGTGGAGGGCGTGACCACCGACCCGGACATCCTGGCGCTGCGCGAGCGGCAGTCCCGGGCCATGCTGACCACGCTGCTGCTGTCGTTCGGCGTGCCGATGCTGCTGGCCGGGGACGAGGTGGGCCGCACCCAGCAGGGCAACAACAACGCCTACTGCCAGGACAACGAGATCACCTGGCTGGACTGGTCCAGCCAGGACAAGGAACTGCTGGACTTCACCCGGCGGCTGATCGCGTTCCGGATGGCGCATCCGGTCTTCCGCCGCCGCCGCTACCTGGCCGGGGTGGAAGCGGCCGAACTCGGCTGGTTCACCGTGACCGGCACGCCGATGACCGACGCTGACTGGGCCGACCGGAGCGCGCTGTCGCTGGGCATCTACCTGGACGGGTCGGACGCCCCGGACCGCGCCCAGGACGGCACGCTGCTGACCGACGACGACTTCCTGGTGCTGATCAACGCGTGGTGGGAGCCGCTCGACTTCGTGGTCCCGGCGCAGACCAGGGACGGGCAGGAGTGGCGGCCCGCACTGGACAGCTACGACCTGACCTCGGCCGGGCCGGGGGAGTCGGGCGCGCCGCTGCAGGCCGGCGACAAGGTCACGGTCGGCCCACGCTCGGTCCGCGTGCTCCGCGGCCTGCACCGGGGCTGATTCCTGACCTGCGCCCGGTCCGCTGCCCTGGCCGCCTGTCTGGCCGGTCAAAGCGCGTGTTTCGCGCGAAGAGTGGAAATGATCAAGGAATGACGCACACTGGCCGCCAGCTTTCGGCTCGGATACCGTTGCCCCGTTGTGATCCAGAGGGGGGATGCGGTCATGGACAAGGATCTGGCTGAGCAGGTCGTGGACGTCGCCCGGCGGGTGGTGGCCAGCGGGGCGATCTCCGCGAACGGGCACGGCAACGTGAGTCTCCGGGTGCCGGGGGCGGCGGAGATGTATTTCACCGCCGGGCCGTCGCTGCGGGATCACCCGGTCTCCGCGGTGGTGCGGGTCGGCCTGGACGGGACCTTGCTGGAAGGCGATCTGCCGCCCATCCAGGGTGCCGTGGTGGCCATGCACACCGCCATGTACGCCGACCACGAGGAGGTCGGCTGCGTCGTGCACACCCACTCGCCGTACGCCACCGCCTACGCGGTAGCCCACCGGCCCATCGGGTGCTGGGTGGAGGCCCTGGCTATGTTCGGCCTGGCGTCCGGGGTGCCGGTGGCCGGGTACGGTCCGCGCGGCTCGGCCGAAGCCATTGCCAGCATCCGGGCCGCGGTGACCCCGGGTGTCCCGGCCGTACTGCTGGCCAACCACGGCGTCCTGGTCTTCCATCGCACCCCCGAACTGGCCCTCCTGATCGGCGGGGTAGTCGAGGAAGCGGCCCAGGCGGGCATCAACACCGCTGCCCTGGGCGGGCCGGTGGAAATCCCGGCTGGCATGCGGTCGGCGGCCCTGCAGCGGGCCATGACCTTCCAAAGCCAGGGCACGGTGCGTGCGTAGACCGTGCACGCTAAACCGTGCACGCTAACAGGAGACGGCATTGCTCGACGATCTCGAGTACGACGACAGCGACTCCCCTGCCATCGGTCTCGTGCCTGCGAGGTCTCCTGGGAAGACGTGCTGGACCACATAAAGATCGGGCACAGCCCGCTTATCGTGCTGCTGGCCGAGGGCGCCCAGTACACCGGGGTCTACTGGACCGGCACCGAAGCGGTCCAGGTCCCGGACCTCGGCGCCGACCTCGACGAGGCGGTAGACGAATTCCGCGCGTTCCTGACCGAGCGCCGGGAGGTATAGCGCCCGGTCCCGGCGGTCAGGGGACAGCGATGACCAGGGTGATCCTGGTGACGTGGCGCGCGGAGACGGTCACCGTCACCGGGCGGGACCAGGTCTGCCGGGCGATCCCGTTGGCCGCCACCAGGAGCAGCCGCGGCGAGCGGTCCGATACCTGGTACTTCCCGGCGGGCAGCTGAACCGAGAACGTGCCCGCCCGGCTGGTCCGGACCGTGCTCACCCGGTGCTGGCCGGCGGGTGAACCTGATCGTGCCGGGGATCGGGTGCGTTCCTGGCTGCTGGCCGCCCGGGCCGAGTGGCCCGCCTTCGCGCACCAGCCGGCCGGTGACGGTGCCGCGCGCGGGATCCCAGCTGGGACCCGCCGCGGCGGGCTGGCCGGTGCGCTGGCCGGGACCCGCCGCGCACGCAGTGAGCAGCAGCAGGGCGGCGAGGCAACTGACGGCGCGGGCTAGCTTCACGAGTCCTCCTGGCGTTCTGCTGCCAGGTTGGACGGGCCTGCCGCGATCATGGTTCCGCCATCGCGGATTGCCCGTATGCGGTGTACAGCCGGGTCCAGATACCAGATCATGCATTTCGTGGCTAAGACGGACAAAGCGACTACGGCTGAGACGCCCGTGCTGGTGGCGGGCGGTGGCCCGGCGGGGCTGGCCGCCGCGGCCGAACTGGCCCTGCACGGGGTGGCCTGCGTGGTGATCGAGCCCAGGACGGTCGTCTCGCATCGCCGGCCGCGAGCCAAGACCACCAGCGTGCGGACCATGGAGCACTTGCGCCGGTGGGGGATCGCGGACGCGCTGCGGGCGGCCGCACCGCTGCCGGTCGCCTGGTCGCAGCGGGTCACCTTCTGCGAGTCGCTGTCCGGGGCCCGGATCACCGACTTCGACGGCGCGTTCGGGTTGACGACCGAGCGGGACGAGCGGTTCGCCGAGCCCGGCCAGCAGGTTCCGCAGCCGGTCGTGGAGGAAGTGCTGCGCGGCCACATCTCCGGCCAGCCCGGGGTGGACCTGCGGCTCGGCCACATGGTGATCGCCGCGCAGCAACGCGACGACGTGATCATCGTGACGGCACGGGACCTCGCCGGGACCGCCTACCAGATCCGCGCCCGCTACCTGCTCGGCTGCGACGGCGCGGCCGGGGTGGCCCGGAACCAGATCGGCGCCCGGTACATCGGGTACTCCGATCCCCGGCCCAACTTCAACGTGGTGTTCCACGCGCCCGCGCTGGACACCCACCTCGGCCCGGCCGTGCAGTACTGGGTACTGGATGCGCCCGTCCCGGGCCTGATCGGCCGGCTGGACCGGTCCGGGACGTGGTGGGCGATCTTGCCCGGGGTCGAGCCGGACTACGGCACCGCGCACGCCGCCGACCTGATCACCGGCCTGGTCGGGGCGCCGGTCGAGCACCAGGTGCTGGCTTCCGACCCGTGGCTGGCCCGGATGCTGGTGGCCGACCGGTTCGCCGACCGCCGGGTGTTCCTGGTCGGCGAGAGCGCCCACGTCAACCCGCCGTGGGGCGGTCATGGCTTTAACACCTCGGTCGGCGACGCGGTCAACGTGGCCTGGAAGATCGCGGCCGTGGAGCACGGCTGGGCGCCGCCCGCGCTGCTGGCCAGCTACGAGCCAGAACGCCGGCGCGTGGTCGAGCACACCGTGGCCAGCGCGGCCGCCAACATGCAGAACCTGGCCCGCGACCTGCCCCAGGATGAGCAGGCCATCCAGCGGGCCAAACGGTCCGAGTTCCACAGCCTGGGCCTGGTGCTGGGTTACTCCTACGCCGGGTCGCCGGTCATCCAGCCGGCTGGCGGCCCGGCTGCCTGCGCCATGCTGCCGCCGCCCCGGACGTCACCGACCCAGACGTCACGGACTACACCCCGGACAGCACGCCGGGGGCCCGGCTGCCGCACCACTGGCTGCCCGACGGCTCGTCGCTGTACGACCGGCTGGGTGCTGGGTTAACCCTGGTCGGGCCGGCCCACGACGGTGCGCCGGAGGTGGCCGCGCTGGCCAGCCAGGCGCGGCAGCGGGGCATCCCGCTGGCCGTGGTCCAGCCGCCGCCGTCCTACCCGTGGCATCAGGAGTACCTGCTGGTCCGCCCCGACCAGCACATCGCCTGGCGGGCCGGCCGGGCCGCCGACATCGACCTGGACGTGGTTACCGGCGCTGCCACCGGAGACTGACGGTGCCGCCCGCTACTGTGCTGCCCGTGGCAGCTGACCTCTTCGACTCACGCCCAGCCCGGACGATGAAGGCCGACGTGCCGGTAATGCTCGACCGGACCCGCGATGAGCTGCCGGCCATCCAGCGGCTCTGGCCCCGGTTCGAGGAACTGGTCGGACTGCGCGGGCGGAAGATGTACGCCATGGTCGACACCCAGGCCGGCACGTACGCCGCGTGCACCCCGGTCCGGGACGACGACGACCCGGGCCGGCTCGGGCTGGAGACCGGCACGCTGCCGGGCGGCTGGTACCTGCGAGCCCTGATCGCCGGCGACCCGCCCGCCCTGTACGCGCGGATCGGCCCGGCCATGCAGGCCCTGACCCGGCTGGCCCTCCCCGCCGACCCCGCCCGCCCGCTGGTCGAGTACTACCGGCGGCACGACGAGATCGAGCTGTGGGTCCCGGTCCCATAACGCCTCGGCGGGCCGGTGGTTGGTACGGCATCCTGGCCTGGTGAAAGTCACGCTTTGTGTGCTGCTCTGGGCGCGGCCCGGGGCCGAGGACGGCCTGATCGCATACGAGGACCAGGTCCTCGATCTCGTTCCCGGGCACGGCGGCCAGGTGGTGCAGCGTGCCCGGACCGGCGGGGCGGACGGGCAGCCGCTGGAGATCCAGTTCCTGGAGTTCCCCTCTGCCGGGGCGCTCGACGCCTACATGACGGATGACCGCCGCACCGCGCTGGCCGCCGAACGGGACCGGGTCATCGGCCGGACCGACGTGATGCAGGTTCAGCTGGTGGCCGGTCCCGGCTGACGCTTACTCGCCGGTCTCGCCGTCCAGCGACTGGCGGATCAGGTCGGCGTGGCCGTTGTGCCGGGCGTACTCCTCGATCATGTGGGTGAGAATCCAGCGCAGCGAGACGCGGCCCTGGCCGTCCCACGCCGGGTGGGTCTGGCTCAGTGCCTTGTCCTCGCCCGACTGGAACAGGGTCTCGACCACGGCCCGAGACCGCCCAGCCCGCTCCGCCCACAGGGCACGCAACTCGTTGCCGGAGTCACTGGCCGCGGTGCGCCACTCCCAGTCCGGGTCGGCCTTCCAGTCCACGCTGCCCCACGGCTCGGGGTCGGGCTGTTCGGCCGCTACCTGAGTGAACCAGCCGTCCTCGACGCAGGCCATGTGCTTGAGCATGCCGCCCAGCGTCATCGTGGTCGGCGGCAGCGCCACCCGCAACTGCTCGTCGCTCAGCCCGCGGCACTTCCATGCCAGCGTGGCGCGCTGGTAGTCCAGGAAGCCGGTCAGCGTGGCCGCCTCGCCCGCGTCGTGCGGCGGCTCCGGCCGCCCGTGCTCGTCCGTCTGGTTCTCGTCCATGACCGCCACGCTAGCGGCCGGTGCTGTCAGCGCGTGTTGATGCCCTGGTCGCCGTCAGCATATGCTGACGGCATGCAGTCAACCCTAGAGATCGCCGAGGGCGCCGCCAGCAGCGACCCCGATGTCGGGCTCCGCGCGGTGGCGGCGCTCCGGGCGCTCACCGAACGCCTGGAGATCCTCCAGGTGGAGAACGCGCGCAAGCTCGGCTGGTCCTGGCAGGAGATCGCGGAGCGGCTGGGCGTCACCAAGCAGACCGTGCACCGCAAGCACGGCAAGCGGATCGGCCACCGGTAGCTGCCGGGATGGCCTGTCGATTTCCGGCGAGCATGTTCGTCGGGTGGGTAGGACGGGCAATAATGCGCGTGCGCCCATGATGCACCGAGAGTAAGCGCAACTGCACCGGCATTACAGGGGGAGTCATGCCTAACCGCACCAGCTATGCCCAGGGCACGCCGAACTGGGTTGACCTGCAGACCACCGATACCCAGGCCGCGAAGGCGTTCTACGGCGGCCTGTTCGGCTGGGAGTACGACGACCAGCCCATGCCGCAGGGCGGGGCCTACTCAATGGCCACGCTGGGCGGCGAACAAGTAGCCGCGATCGCGTCGCAGTCACCGGAGATGAAGGCGGCGGGCATGCCGCCGGTGTGGAACACCTACCTCGCGGTCGATTCGGTGGACCAGGCCGCGGCCCGGGTCGAAGCGGCCGGAGGTCAACTCGCCATGGCGCCGTTCGACGTCATGGACGCCGGCCGGATGGCTTTCGTCATCGACCCGTCCGGCGCCGCGGTGGCGCTGTGGCAGGCCAACAAGCACATCGGCGCCACGCTGGTCAACGAGCCAGGCGCGTTCATCTGGAACGAGCTGATCACCGATGACCCCGCGGCGGCCGACTTCTACACCCAGCTGCTCGGCGTGACCACGTCGAAAATGGATATGGGCACGGGTGAGTACACCCTGTTCCACGCGGGCGGCGACATGATCGGCGGCACCATCCCGCCACCGATGCCGGGCGTGCCCAACCACTGGCACGTGTACTTCGCCGTGGACGACGCGGACGCCGCCGCGGCGAAGGTCTCCGAGCTGGGCGGCTCGATCCCGGTCGAGCCGTTCGACAGCCCGGTGGGCCGGATCGCCGTAGCCCGTGACCCGCAGGGCGCCATGTTCAGCGTCATCCAGCCCGCACCGCCCGAATCTGCCTAAACCAGCCCGCACCACGGGCAGGTAAATACCTACTCGCGCGTAGGCAAAAAAATGCTGTGAGTTGCGAGGAGTCAGCCGGCCGCGACCGGGCATGAGAGAGCAAAGCGGAACCGGCGTGTCGGGGGGCCGGCCGGTGAGACCTGCGTGTATGGCACGCACGGCCGCCCCCGGCGCGGTACATCCGGGATCTTGGTTCCCGCCTGAACGGACCTGCCCCGGGCTACGTGCTCAGAGTAGGTACGTGAACTGTTGCCGCGGGAGGTTGTCATGCGTAGTAGATGGTGGGCGCCAGCTGGCCTGGCCAGCCTCGCCCTTATCGCCGCCGCGTGCGGCAGTTCGGCGCCGTCCAGTTCGTCCGGCGCGAGTTCCCCTTCTTCCGCCGGTTCGGCATCCACATCCAGTTCGGCGCTGAAGACGGCCAAGATTGGCGGGGCCACCGTGCTCACCAACGCCAAGGGCTTCACGCTGTACTCGTTCGCCCCGGACACGTCGACTAAGTCCAACTGCAACGGGTCCTGCACCCACTACTGGCCACCGGTCAAGGGCCCGGCCACGGCCGGCCCAGGTGTGACCGGCAAGCTGACCGTGATCACCCGGTCCGACGGGTCCAAACAGGCCGCCTACAACGGTCATCCGCTGTACACCTACGTCGGCGACACCGCGCCCGGGCAGGACAAGGGCAACAACCTCAACCTGTCCGGCGGGGTGTGGCACGTGATCACGGTGTCCGGCTCGGCCGCGCCGGCGTCCAGTTCGTCTGGTGGCGGCGGGTACTAGGCCCTCCCCTGAGCAGAAGGCGGGCGCCCTATGGCCCACACGCTATCTCGATCTCGGCAACTCACCCGGCCGTGGCCGCTCATTCTGCGGGTGGCCGGGGCAGGCCTGCTCATCGCCACCGGGGCTATCCACCTGGATCTGTACCTGACCGGCTACCGGACGATTCCGACCATTGGCTGGCTGTTCCTGCTCCAGGTGATCGCGGCCTTCGGCCTGGCCGTTGCCGTGCTGCTTACCGGCAGCCGGCTGGCGGCGGCGGCGGGCGCCGGGTTCGCCCTGTCCACGCTGGCCGGCTACCTGCTGTCGATCTGGGTTGGGCTGTTCGGGTTCACCGAGGTGCGCACCACGGCCGGGATCGTCGCCGGGATCATCGAGGTGGCGGCTTTCGCGGTGCTCGCGTTCATGACCGTGGCCCCGGCCGCCGGCCAGCCCGCCCAGGCCGGCCCGCTGGACCGGCTGGTGGCCGCCATCCCGGCGGCCGGGGTCCTGATCGCGGGGGTGTCCGTCATCGCGCTGGTGCTGCTCGGCGTGGCGGCGGGCACGGCAGGCAGCACCACCACGGTGGCGTCCAGCGGCGGCCTGAAGGTAGAGCACATCGGCGGGGCGAGCGTGCTGGCCAATGCCAAGGGTTTCACGCTGTACTGGTTCGCGCCGGACACCACCACCAAGTCGGTGTGCAACGGGTCCTGTGCCGTCTACTGGCCGCCGGTCAAAGGCCCGGTCATGGCCGGGCCGGGGATACCCGGCAAGCTCGGCACGATCAAGCGGGCGGACGGCTCAACCCAGGCGACCTACGACGGCCACCCGCTGTACACCTACGTCGGCGACTCGGCGCCCGGCCAGGCCCGGGGTAACAACCTCAACCTGAACGGCGGCCTCTGGCACGAGGTCACCACCTCCGGTTAACCGCGCTGTGTCAGGCTGGTCCTGGGGCCCTTCTGGCGTTAACGCGCGGAACTGGAGGAATGCCTCATGCCTGACCGGGCGCGTAATGGCGAGGCGCAGGAGCTGGACACGGCCGAATGCCTGCGGCTGGTGGCGGGCCAGCAGATCGGCCGGGTCGCGTACAACGGCCGGTCCGGGCCGATGGTGCTCCCGGTGAACTACCGGCTGTTCGAGGACAGCATCGTGTTCCGGACGGCGCAGGGCAGCGCCATGGACGAGGACCTGACCACCGGGATCGCGGACGCGGAATACCTGATCGCGTTCGAGATTGACGAGCTGGTCCCGGACCGCCGGGAAGGCTGGAGCGTGCTCATCCACGGATCGGCGCACCACGTCACGGACGAGGACGAGCGATCGTCGGTGGCCCAGGCCGGGGTAACCCCGTGGGTCGGTGGTGTCCAGGATCTGTACATGCGGATCAGGCCCACGCACATCGCCGGCCGCCGGATCACCCACCCCGGCTGACCGTGCCACCTGCCCCGCGCTCCGGCTCGGCGGGCACCGCCAGCAGTGGTAGCCGGACGGTGAACGCGGCGCCCTCGCCCTCCTGGCTGTGCACGGTGATGGTGCCGTGGTGCGCGTCCACGATGGCCTTGGTGATGGTCAGCCCCAGCCCGGTGCCCGGGATCACCTGCCGGGTGGCCGACGCCGACCGGAAGAACCGCTCGAAGATCCGCTCCTGATCGGTGGCCGGGATGCCGATGCCGGTGTCGGTCACCGCGAGCACCGCGTGGTCACCGTCGGTGCGCGCGCTGACCTCGATCCGGCCGCCCTCCGGGGTGAACTTCACCGCGTTGGAGATGAGGTTGCCGAGCAGCTGGGCGATCCGGGTCGGGTCGGCGGCGAACGTGGGCGCGTCGTCGCTGGACAGGACCAGGCTGATGTTCTTGCGCTGGGCTTCTGGCCGCATCTCGGCCACGGTGTCGGCCGCGATAGCGGCCAGGTCGGTGCCGCGCAGCTCCATGGCCAGCTGCCCGGACTGGATCCGGGACAGGAACAGCAGGTCGCCGACCAGGCGCAGCAGCCGCTGCGCGTTGCGCTCGATCACCTCGGCGAAGTGATCCGCGTTCAGCCCCTTGGACCGCTCGTCGCGCAGCAGCGCGATGTAGCCGATGATCGAGGTCAGCGGGGTGCGCAGCTCGTGCGAGACCAGCCCGATGAACTCGTCCTTCAGCCGGTCCAGCTCGCGCAGCTGCTCGTTCTGCGCGCTCAGTTCCTCCGTCTGCTGGGCCAGCGCCTGCTCCGCCCTGATCTGCGCGGTCACGTCGCGGGAGATGCCGAACGTGCCGATGATCTGGCCATGCGTGTCCAGCAGGGGCATCTTGGTGGTGGACACCCAGGCGTCCCCGCGGCCGCTGTAGGTCTCCCGTTCCACCAGCCCGGCGATCGGTTCCCCGGTGCGGATGATCCGCTGCTCGTCGGCGAACGCGGCCGCCGCGTGCTGGCTGCTGAACACGTCGAAGTCGGTCTTCCCCATCAGCTCCTCGGCGCTGCGGCCGGGCGCGTACGCGTCGATCCAGCCCTCGCTGACGAACAGGAACCGGCTCATCAGGTCCTTGAAATAGACCCGTTCCTCGGTCGCGGACAGCAGATTGCGCATGCAGATGAGTTTGAGCTCCCGCAGCTCCTCGGGCTCCGGCCGATCCGGCGGTTGCAGGCTCATCGTGGCCAACGCACCCCCCGAAGCAGCGCGGATGATGAGCGTGGGCGCGGGGGGCCCTGCTTGCGGTATCTCCGCAGTTCAGCTCCGCTAAACCGGCCCGAAACCAGGCTAAACCGGTGGATCCACGCTGGCCAGGCAGGCGCGCGGGGACACCGGGCGGGTATCCGTCCCGGTGTCCCCGCGGCCGCTCTGGCGACCGGTCAGGCAGCGGTGTCGCTGCGCAGCCGGGCCGGGCGCTGGCCCAGCCGGGCGGCGCTGGCCCGCCGGCTGGACAGCAGCCGGTCCACGACCACGGCCAGCGCGGCGGCCAGTACCGCGGCGCCCGCCGCGATGAGGGCGATCTGCCAGCCCGGCATGCCGCCGACCACGACGGTGTGCACGGCGGGTGGGTGGTTGGTAATCGCACCGGTGACCGGTCCGGCCGGGCCCGGCGGAGCCGGCGGTGCGATGGTCGCGAACGCGGCCGGTGCGGCCAGGGCGCTGGCGGCCACGGCGGCCAGCATGGCCACGAGGCAGGCGGTGTAACGGCGAATGCGGATCATGGTAATTCTCCCTCGAGTCAGGTTGGGCCGGCTGGGCCGGCGTGAACTGGCGGTGCGCGGCTAGCTGCCTTCCTGCACCATGTAGATCGAGTCGGCGACCAGGCCGTGCGCCTTCCGGTGCACGTCGGCGGCGGCCTCCGCGGAGGGGGCCTCAACGAGGCAGAACACCTTGCCTTCCGGCTCGTTGACCCAGTACCTCAGGTAGCGGACGTCGTATTCGCCCTGGGTCTGCACGTCGGCCCGGTGAGCCTGGGCGACGTCGTCGCACGAGACACCCCCCGAGATGTTGTGTACGTCCATGTAGAGCGGCATGTTGCCTCCCGGCCGTGATTTTCGAGTCACCGTGACCGTATGGCGGCAGGCCCGCGCGCCGGATCGGGAGCAGTTACCCAGTTTCCGATCCGCACTACCTACTTTTCGCACCGCTGCGACCCAATCTGAGCCCGTTGCCCGGTTCTGGCGTTATGCCTGGTAGTGCTTGGGGGTTCAGTCATGGACACTGTTACGGTGGGGCTGCTGGAACGGGACGCGCAGCTGGCATCGCTCACGGGCTATGCGGAAGAAGCGCGGCACGGAGATGGCCGGCTGGTGCTCGTCGGGGGCGAGGCGGGGGTCGGCAAGTCAGCGCTGGTCGAGCAGGCGCAGCGGGATGTACCCGCGGCGCAGTGGCTGTGGGGCGCGTGCGACGGGCTGTTCACCCCGCGGCCGCTCGGCCCGCTGTTCGACATCGCCAGCAAGCTCGGTGGCGAGTTGCTGGAGCTATGCCAGGCCGATGCGTCCCGGGAAGAGCTGTTCCAGGCGCTGCTCCGCCAGATCAGCGAGTCAGCCGAGCTGCACGTGCTGGTCATGGAGGACGTCCACTGGGCCGATGAAGCCACCGTGGATCTGCTCCGCTTCCTCGGCCGCCGGCTGCGCGACGCCCCCGTGCTGCTCATCGCCACCTACCGGGATGATGGGCTGAGCCCGGATGATCCGCTTCGCGTTGCGCTCGGCGACCTGGCTACCCAGCGCTGCACCCGGCGGATCGGGCTCGCGCCGCTCACCGAGCATGCGGTCGGCCTGCTGGCCGCGGATTCCGGCCTGGAAGCTGCCGCGCTGTACCGGCTGACCGGCGGTAACCCGTTCTACGTGACTGAAGTCCTGCAGTCCGGGATGGGCGAGGTACCGCCCTCGGCCCGGGACGCGGTGCTGGCCCAGGCTGCTCGGTTGAGCGCGGGCTCGCAGGCCGTGCTGGACGCCGCCGCGCTGACCGGCACCCGGGCCGAACTCGCTCTGCTGGAGTCGGTGACCGGGTGCCCGCCATCGGTCATTGATGAACTGGCCGTCTCCGGCCTGGTCGCGGTGGACGGGGAGTCGCTCCGATTCCACCACGAAATCGCCCGGCTGGCATTGGCGGAAGCGGTCCCGGCGCACCGCCGCGCGCCGCTGCACACCAGCATTCTGGCTGCCCTGCGGGCGGGCGGCTGCGACGACGACGCGCGGCTGGCTTTCCACGCCGAGGCGGCTGGGGAGGGGGCGGCCGTGCTCCGGTACGCTCCCGCCGCCGCCCGCCGGGCTGCTGGCCTGGGCGCGCACCGTGAGGCGGCCGCCCAGTACGAGCGCGCGCTCCGCTTCGCGGCCGGCCAGGATCCAGCTGCCGTCGCCGCGCTGTACGACAGCTTCGCCTACGAGGCAGGCCTGCTGGACCGGTGGCAGGAGGCGGCCGCCGCCGGGGAACGCGCGCTTGGGCTGTGGCGGCAGCTGGACGACCGGCTGCGCGAAGGCGAGACGCTGCGCCGGCTCGCTGGGGCGCTGTGCTCGCTGAGCCGGGGCAGCGAAGGGGTGGCCGCGGCCGAGGCGGCCATCGCGCTGCTCCGGCCGCTCGGCGCCAGCCCCGAGCTGGCCTGGGCCTATGCCAACCTGGCCGCGCTACAGATGGTGCGCAACCAGAACAGTGCGGCCATCGAGCTGGCCCGCCTGGCGCAGGCCACGGCCGGCCCGCTCGGCCTGACCGAAGTGCTGAGCGATGCGCTGAACTCCGAGGCCTGCGCCGCTCACGCGAGCGGCCAGGACTGGGCGCCCAAGATCGGGCAGGCCCTGGACATCGCGCTGGCCGGCCGGCACGACGCGGCGGCGGGCCGGGCTTACGGCAACGCGTACGCGCTGCACGTCGCCGAGCGCAGGTTCGCCGACGGGGAGCGCTACTACTGCGACGGCGTCGCCTACTGCGACGACCGTGATCTCGACACGTACGGGATCTTCCTGCGCAGCGAGCGGACCACCATGCTGGAGCGCACCGGGCGCTGGGATGAGGCGATAGCGCTCAGCGCGGAGTTGCTGCACCGGGGCGGCCCGTCGCCGAACATCCGGCTCTGCCCGCTGAACCGGCTCGGCACGATCCTGGCCCGCCAGGGCGGCCGCGGTGTGTGGGAGTACCTGGACGAGGCGATCGTGCTGGCCGACGGTTCCGGCGAGCCACAGCAGATCGTGCCGGTACGGCTGGCCCGGGCCGAGGCGCACTGGCTGAACGGGCAGCTGGCCGACGCGACGCACGAGGCCGAGCTGGCTGACGACATAGCGGCCGGCAACGACGCCTGGGAGCGCGGCGCGGTTGCTGCCTGGCTGCGCCGCACCGGC
This sequence comes from uncultured Actinomycetes bacterium, assembly GCA_963832095.1. GTDB lineage: Bacteria > Actinomycetota > Actinomycetes > Streptosporangiales > Streptosporangiaceae > RYN-230. Next base: position 70,107 of record CAWHSW010000010.1, on the reverse strand, counting down.
TCGGCCCGGCCGCCCCGCGGCCAGCTCGCCGAGCCCTACCGGCGGCTGATTGATGGCGACTGGGCGGGCGCCGTGCGGCTGTGGACCGAGCTGGGCTGCCGCTACGAGGCAGGCCTGGCGCTGCTCGGCGCGGCCGACGAGGAGTCGCTGCGCACCGCGTTTCAGATCTTCACCGACCTCGGCGCCAGCTCGACCGCCCGGCTCACCCGGCAGAAGATGCGTGAGCTGGGCATCCGGTCCATCCCGTCCGGCCCGCGCGCCACCACCCGTGATCACCCCCTTGGGCTGACCCGCCGCGAGCAGGAAGTCCTGGGCCTGATCTGCGCCGGCCACACCAACGCGGAGATCGCCGGGCAGCTGTTCATCTCGGCCAAGACCGTGGACCACCACGTGTCGGCCGTGCTGGCCAAGCTCGGCGCGCCGACCCGCGCCGCGGCCGCCTCCCGGGCCGCCCGGCTGGGCCTGGCGGTGGCGGCCGACTTAGGCTGCTGCCATGCCCACGAGCTGGCCTGCGTGCTCATATGAGGACTGGCAGGCGACCTGTGACACCTTGCACGCCCATACCCAGGTGCTCGGCAAGCTGGCCGTCCGGCTGGCCCCGCCCCAGCCGCAGCTGCAGCACGCCGCGCTCCGGCTGACCGCACGCGGCTGGGAAACCGCCCCGCTGCCCGCCCCGGATGGTTCCGGCGCCCTGGTCGCCGCGCTCGACCTGCACCGGCATGAGGCGGTCGTGGAGCACTCGGACGGCCGGGCCGGCCGTGTCCCGCTCACCCCCAGCCGCCCGGTCGGCGACGTTGCCCAGGAACTCCTGGCCGCCGTCCGCCGCCTCGGCGGCCCGGTGGAGATCGATCCCACCCCGCAGGAAGTGCCCTGGACCATCCCGCTCGACCAGGACACCGAGCACCACGAATACGACCCCAGCCAGGTCGGCGCGTACTTCGCCGCCGCCACCCAGGCCGCCCTGGTGCTGGCCGCCTACCGCGCGCCGTTCCGCGGCCGGTCCACCCCGGTCAACGCCTGGTGGGGCTCGTTCGACCTGGCCGTCAACCTGTTCTCCGGTGCGCCGGCCGACCCGCCGTCCACCGATTTCATCATGCGCAACGCGATGGATTCCCAGGAAGTCGCCGTCGGCTGGTGGCCGGGTGACGGCCGCTACCCGCACGCCGCGTTCTACGCGTTCACGCATCCCACCCCGGACGGCTGCAGCACGCTGACCCTGTCCCCGCCCGCCGCCCGCTGGGACTCCTCGCTGGGCGAGTTCATCCTGGACTGGGACGACGTGCGCACGGCCGGCGACCCGTTCGGGACCGTGCTGGAGTTCGCCCGGACCGCGTTCCGCCAGGTGTGCGTGATCAGCGGCTGGGACCCCGCCCTGGTGGCCACGACCGACAGCCACCCACCCCCGGTGCACTGACTGCGCCGGCGCGCCCGCCGTCCCGGCCCCGCATCCAAACCACGTGAACGAAGCATTCATTTTGTCCGGTGCGCATGAATGATTCAGCCGTGCGGTGCATGCTGGGCGCTCAGGGTCATGGCTGAAAGATTTGAGTGGCCGGTGGCGGGGCACCCTGGTGGGCTGGCGGCCGGGGGCAGTGGGTGGTTGCGCCGCGCAATTAGCCGGGCATCGGCTGGTGGCCTGGTCAGGGGCTGGTTAGCGTGATCGGGTGCTGGGCGCGGGCTGGACTGAGCTGGTCGCGCTGGCGGCTGCGTTTGTGATCGCGGTGCTGGCGACGCCCGCCGGGGTGTCCGGCGCGGTGCTGCTGCTCCCGTTCCAGGTGAGTGTGCTGGGCACGCCCAGCCCGGCCGTCACCCCGACGAACCTGCTGTACAACGTGGTGGCAGCGCCGGGGGCGCTGTACGGGTACTGGCGGCAGGGGCAGACCGGCGGGCGGCTGGCCCTGGTGCTGATCGCCGGGACGCTGCCCGGGGTGGTCGCGGGTTCGGTGATCCGGGTCGAACTGTTGCCGGGTGCCCGGGTGTTCGACCTGGTGGTAGCCGGAGTGCTGGTGCCGCTCGGGCTGTGGCTGGCGCTGATCCGGCCGGGCGTCCCGCCCGACACCGGCTTCTCGGCGGGCACGGGCGGCCGGCCGGTGCGGGTGATCCCGGTGCCAGCGCTGGTCCTGCTGGCCGCGGTGGTGGGGTGCGTGGGCGGGATCTACGGGATCGGCGGCGGATCCATCCTGGCCCCGGTGCTGATCGGGTCCGGACGGCCGCCTTCGGAGGTTGCCCCGGCCGCGCTGGCCTCGACGTTCGTAACCTCGGTTGCTGGCGTCATCACGTTCACCGTCTTGTCGGCTCATGCGCAGGGCCCAGTGGCGCCGGACTGGCCGACGGGCATCGCGCTTGGCGTCGGCGGTCTGGCGGGTGCGTATCTGGGGGCCCGGCTTCAGCCGCGGCTGCCGGATGCGCTGATCCGCCGCCTGGTCGGGGTCCTGGTGCTGGCGATCGGTGCCCGGTACCTGTGGTCTGGCCTGAGCTGATGGCCTAGGTTGGCCGCGGGGCTGGGCACCGCGGGCCAGGCCGGACCGTCCGGCCGTCTAGATCCGCTTGACGGTCGCGAGCCAGGCTGGGGCACCGTTAGCGTCGTGGAATCTGGTCTGGACCCGGTCCGGTTCGATGGCGACGACGGTCCATCCGCTGTCCGGGCGGAACGCCCCGCCCAGTTCTTCCTGGCTGACGGGGTGCGGGCCGGTATCGGGTCCTTCGTCGCTGAAGCACAGCACGTACAGCGTTCCGCCGTGCTCGGTCACCGACGCGAGGCTGGCCAGGTATCCCGGCCGCTCGGCGCCGTCGAAGGTGTGGAAGAGCCCGCAGTCCAGCACCGTCGCGAACCTGCGCCGCAACCGCCCCAGGTGCAGCGCGTCGGCCGCCACGAACTCCGCCTCGATCCCGCGCTCCGCGGCCTTCTCCCGGGCCATCGCCAGCGCCGTCTCGGCCACGTCGAAGCCGAGAACCGGCACGCCCAGCGCGGCGATATGCAGCGCGTTCTCGCCGGTTCCGCAGCCCGCATCGAGCACCGCCCCGGCGAATCCGCCTTCGGCGGCCAGGCGCACTACCGCTGGCTGCGGCCGGCCGGTATCCCACGGCGCCGGGCCGTCCTGGTACGACGCGTCCCAGGGCAGGCCGGTCATCCGTTCGTGACTGGTTGGCGCCCGGCCACCGAACGGATCGTCAGCCGGGGTTTGTGCTCGTGCCATTCCGTCCAGGCTAGTCAAACGCCTGGCCGACGTTCTGCTCGCCGTGCTCGGTCCCCTCGTATTTGGACAGGTCCTCGTCGATCCCGACCAGCCGGAAGACCTGCCCGCCTGGGGCCTGGAAGTACAGGTGCGGATCCGGCACGTCCAGCACCCTGACCCCGAAGGCGACGATCCGCTGCCGCAGTTCTTCGACGTCGCAGGCCTTCAGTTCCAGGTAGATCGCCTGCAGAAACCCGCTCTCAGTCGAGCGCGACACCCTCGTCCTCGTAGAGGAACGCGAAATAGAAGCCGTCGCCCAGCCGGAAGTCGTCCTTGCGGTCGCCCGCCCTGGTGATCTCGCACCCCAGCACATCACGGTAGAAGCTGCGAACTGCGTCTCGTTCCGCCCGGGAAACCCGGACCGCCGAATGATTGCCAAAAGCGACCTTCGCCATGATCACTCCTTGCGCTGAGAATCCAGCCGGTGCACGCCGGGCACCGGTTTAGACACCGGCTGGCGCGCGATGTGGGCGGTCGCCGCGTCAGGTCAGCTTGATCTCGGGTTCCAGGGCGCGGTGCGGGCCGGGGTGGCGGGGCGGGCCGGTCAGCGTGCAGCGCAGGGTGGCGCGGATGTCGGCGCTGGAGGCGCCGACCCGGAGCTCGACCGCGCCCGGGTTGACCTGGCGGTCGGCCGGACCGGCCGGTGTACGAGGTCAGGTCGGCGTGCAGGGTGATCACCGCGGTGCGGGTCTGCCCCGGGGTGAGGTCCACCCGGCTGGCCGCGATGAGCTGCTGGGTGGGCCGGGCCACCTCGGCCACCGGGTCATGCAGGTAGACCTGGACCACCTCGGTGGTGGGCCGGCCGGCGTCATTGCGCAACGTGACGGCGAGCTGGCAGGTGCCGTCGGTGGGCCACTCGGCGGGGCCGGTCAGCGCGACATCGACCCAGCTGGCCGGGGCGTAGCTGAGGCCGTGGCCGAACGGGAACACCGGGGTGGGGTCGACGGTGCTGACGTCGTTGCGCTGGCCGAGCTGGGCGGCCAGGTACGTGCTGGGCTGGGTCGCGCCCGCCGACGGGAAGCTGATCGGCAGGCGCCCGGACGGGTTGACCCGGCCGCTGAGGATGTCGGCCAGCGCGGTGCCGCCTTCCTCGCCGGGGAAGAACCCGCACAGCGCGGCGGCCAGCCGGTCCACCTGCTCGCTGAGCTCGTAGGGCCGGCCGACCAGCAGGATGAGCACGACCGGCGTGCCGGTGTCCAGCAGGGCGTCGAGCAGCTCGCCCTGGCGGCCGGGCAGCCGCAGGTCGGCGGCGTCGCAGCCCTCGCCGGAGGTGCCCACGCCGAACAGCCCGGCCTGGTCGCCGAGGACCGCGACGCATACGTCGGCGTCGGCGGCGGTGCGCGCGGCGGCCGCGATATCGGCGTCGGTACCGCCGAGAACCGGGCAGCCCGGGGCATAGCTGACCGGTACCCGGCCGGGTCGGCGCGCAGCGCGGCCAGCACGGTGGGGATCTCGATGCCCAGCGCCACGTCCGGGTAGTGCACGCCGACGTGCCGGGGGAACGAGTAGCAGCCGAGCATGGCGCCCGGGTCGTCGGCTCGCGGGCCGACCACCGCGATGCGCTGGCCCGGGGCGAGCGGCAGCACGCCCTCGTTGCGCAGCAGCACGATGGACCGGCGGGCCAGCTCGCCAGCCAGCGCACGGGACTGGGCGTCGTCCAGGTCCACGCCGGACCGTCCGGGTCCTGGCCCGGCGGACCAGTCCGGGTCGAGCAGGCCGAGCTCGCATTTCTGGCTGAGCACCCGCGCCACCGCCCGGTCCACCAGGGCCATGTCGATGACGCCGGATTCGATGCCGGCGACGCAGCGGCTCGCCGTAGCAGTTGACCATGGGCAGTTCCACGTCGATGCCGGCCTGCAGGGCCAGGTGGGCGGCGCTGGTCCGGGTTCCGGCCACGCCGTGCAGGGTGTGCAGGAACGCGACCGAGAAGTAGTCGGAGACGACCGTGCCGGTGAACCCGAAGCCGTCCCGGAGCAGGCCGGTGAGCAGGGTGGCGTCGGCGGCCACCGGGACGCCGTCCAGGTCGGTGTAGGAGTTCATCACCGAGCGGGCGCCCGCCCGCAGCGCCATCTCGAACGGGGGCAGCAGCACGTCGGCCAGTTCGCGCGGGCCGATCGAGACCGGGGCCATGTTCCGCGCGCCTCGCGAGGCCGAGTAGCCGGCGAAGTGCTTGAGGGTGGCCACGATGCCGGCCGACTCCAGGCCACGGACGTAGCCGCTGCCGATCAGGCCGACCAGGTACGGATCCTCGCCGATGGTTTCCTCGGTCCGTCCCCAGCGCAGGTCGCGCACGACGTCGAGGACTGGCGCCAGGCCCTGGTGCACGCCGAGGCGGCGCATGACGGCGCCGATGTGCGCGCTCATCTGCTCGACCAGCGCCGGGTCGAAGCTCGCCCCCCAGCACAGCGGTGACGGGAACACGGTGGCCTGCCAGGCCTCCAGCCCGGTCAGGCACTCCTCGTGCACCATGGCCGGGATGCCGAGCCGGCCAGCCGCGATGATCTGGTGCTGCCGGCCGCCCAGCGCGCGGGCCCCGTCGGCCGGGCTGACCGGTGCGGTGCCGTACGGCCGGGTGAGCTGCCCCACCCCGTCGCTGATCAGTGTCGCCCAGGGCCCGGCCGAGCTGACGGACTCGTGCTGATGGGGCGCGACCACGGCGCTGGCCGCGCCCATGTGCACCCACAGGGCGGAGAGCTGGGCGATCTTCTCCCGGATGGTCATCCGGGCCAGCAGATCCCGCACCCGGTCCGCGGTCGCGGCGGCCGGGTCGCGCCAGGTTTCGGTGGAGAGGCTGCGCTCAATGGTCACGTGCGGTCCGTCCGTCGTCCTGATGGGTCAGCGGGTCAGGCCAGGGCGGCGCGGCCGCGGCGGGCAGCGGGACCGGCCGCCCGCCCGCGCCCGCCCCGCATCGCAGGACGCCCGCCCCGCACCGCGGCCAGCGCGGTCGCGGATAGTGACGAACGGGGTTGACTCCACGCCGGGAGGATAGCGCTATAAAACGTTATCGACAACGATTGACATTGCCCTGGACGCGGGGTCAGACTCTGCGGCGAGCCGGGCGGAGCAGGCCGGCGCGGCGCCCGGGTGGCGACATCAGGGCGGCATCGTCAGGAGATGAGCCATGCGCAGCAGACCTCAGCGCCGCGCCTGGGCCGCTCCTGGCCGGCCTGCCCAGCGCCACCCGGATCCGTGGCTGTCGGCATCGATCCAGGTGACAGCCACTCCAGCTAGCCACCTGCCGGCACGTCCGGCTCGCCGTCCCAGGCCGGGCGGCGGCGAGCGGGCGCGACGGCTGCGCAGCGAGAGGAGGGCAGTCCAGCACCTGTCGCCACGCGGAGCGCCCCGGGAGCCGGGCGCTACGCGAGATCCGGGAAAGGAAAGTTACCGTGCTTGATCGCATCAGGCGCCCGGCCGGTGCCGCGTTAGCCGCCGCAACGGCATTACTGACAGTCACCGCGCTGGGCCTGCTGGCCCCGGCGGTCCCGGCCCTGGCCGCGGACACCGCCACCATCAACGGCGCCACCACCTACCAGACCATCACCGGCTTCGGCGCCTCCGAGGCCTTCGGCGAGGCGCAGACCGTGATGAACGCCTCGTCCTCGGTCCAGCAGCAGGCGCTCAGCCTGCTGTACAGCCCGACCAGCGGGGCCGGGCTGAACATCCTGCGCAACTGGATCAGCGCCGACTCGGGCAGCACCATCGAGCCCAACTCGCCGGGCAGCCCGACGGCCACCCCGGCCTACCTGCCGATGTCCTCCACCGGCCAGGACGCGGGCCAGTTGTGGTTCGCCCAGCAGATCAAGGCGGACTACGGCGTCAGCAACGTGTTCGCCGACGCGTGGACCGCGCCCGCGTTCATGAAAACCAACGACGCGACCGACAACGGCGGCGCACTGTGCGGGACGCCCGGCGCCACCTGCTCCAGCGGTGACTGGCGCCAGGCCTACGCCAACTACCTGGTGCAGTACGCCAAGGACTACGCGGCGGCCGGAGTGCCGCTGACCTACCTCGGCCCGGAGAACGAGGCCAACCTGTCCACCAGCTACGACAGCATGCAGCTAACCCCGGCCCAGACGGCCAACTTCCTGGACGTGCTCGGCCCCACGCTGGCCTCGTCCGGGCTGTCCACCAAGATGGAGTGCTGCGCCACCGAGGGCTGGGACTATGCCCAGCAGTACGCGGCCGCGATCGAGGCAGACTCCACGGCCAGCGCGGACACCGCGGTGTTCACCAGCCACGGCTACACCGAGGCGCCGACCACCCCGCTGTCCGGCTGGTCCAAGCCGGCCTGGGAGACCGAGTGGTCCACGTTCGAGAGCTGGGACCCGGCCTGGGACGACGGCACCGACGCCTCCGGGCTGACCTGGGCCCAGCACATCTACCAGGGGCTGACCGGGGCCAACCTGAACGCGTTCCTGTACTGGTGGGGTTCCACCACCCCGGCGGAGAACGGGGACAACGAGGGCCTGATCCAGATCAACGGCTCCACGGTGACCGCGTCCGGCCGGCTGTGGGCGTTCGCCAACTACAGCCGCTACGTGCACCCCGGCGCCGTGCGGATCGCCGCGACCAGTTCCAACAGCGCGGTTGACCTGGCCGCGTTCAAGAACACCGACGGCACGGTGGCCATCGTCGCGCTGAACACCGGGACCAGCGCCGATCCGATCACCTACTCGGTGTCCGGCACCGGCACGCCGAACGGGGCCACCGTCGCCCCGTACCTCACCAACAGCAGCAACGACGTGGCCGCGCAGGCCACGACGTCGGTCAGCGGCGGCTCGTTCAGCGCCTCGATCCCGGCCCGCGCTCTGGTCACCTATGTGCTCGGCAGCACCGGCAGTGGCGGAGGCGGCGGCAACACCGTCACCGTCACCAGCCCGGGCAACCAGACCGGCACCGTGGGCACCGCGGCCAGCGTGCAGGTGCACGCGTCGGACTCGGCGTCCGGCCAGACGCTGAGCTACGCCGCGACCGGGCTGCCCGCCGGGCTGTCCATCAACTCCTCGACCGGGCTGATCTCCGGCACGCCGACCACGGCGGGCACGTCCACCGTCACCGTCACCGCCACCGACGGCACCGGGGCATCCGGGTCGGCCACGTTCAGCTGGACGATCTCGTCCAGCGGCGGGGGAGGTGGTGCGGCCTGCCAGGTCGTGTACAGCACGCAGAGCCAGTGGACCGGTGGCTTCGTGGCCCAGATCAACATCACCAACACCGGCTCGTCCGCGATCAACGGCTGGACGCTGGGCTTCACCTTCCCCGGCGACCAGAAGATCACCACCGCGTGGAACGGCACCGCCACCCAGAGCGGGGAGACCGTGTCGATCACGAACGCGAGTTACAACGGCGCCCTGGCCGCCGGGCAGTCCACCTCGGTGGGCTTCCAGGGCACCTGGGCCAGCAGTGACGCGGCCCCGGCCGCGTTCACCCTGAACGGCGCCACCTGCACGACCTGACGCCGTTCCCCGGCCTGCCCTGCGCCGCGCGATCCCCCTCCCGGGGCGCAGGGCAGGCCCGCACCAATCCACCACCAGACTATATTATCGCCACGCGCTGGCCGCCGCCCACCCCGGTACCGCGCAGCTGGCCACCAAGGCCGAGTGCTGCGCCACCGAGGGCTGGGACTACGCCCAGCAGTACGCGGCGGCCATCGAGGCCGACCCGGCGGCCCGCGCGGCCACGCCGCTGTTCACCAGCCACGGCTACACCGCGCCGCCCGCCTCGCCGCTGACCGGCTGGCACGGGCCGGTCTGGGAGACCGAGTGGTCCACCTTCGAGAGCTGGGACCCGGCCTGGGACGACGGCACCGACGCGTCCGGGCTGACCTGGGCCCAGCACATCTACACCGGGCTCACCGCGGCCAACCTGAACGCGTTCCTGTACTGGTGGGGCAGCACCACCCCGGCCGAGAACGGGGACAACGAGGGGCTGATCGAGATCGACGGGTCCACCGTCATCCCGTCCGGGCGGCTGTGGGCGTTCGCGGGCTACAGCCGGTTCGTCCGCCCCGGGGCGGTCCGGATCGGGGCCAGCACCAGCGACGGCAGCCTGGACCTGACCGCGTTCCGCAACCGGGACGGGTCGGTGGCCATCATCGCGCTGAACACGGCGGCCAGCCCGGACCCGGTCACGTTCACGCTGGCCGGGACCGGGATCAGGGACGGCTCGGTGGCGACCCCCTACCTGACCGGCGCCACCAGCGACACCGCGCGCCAGCCTGGCGTCACCGTCCACCAGGGGGCGTTCAGTATGACGCTGCCCGCCCGCTCGATGGTCAGCTTCGTGCTGCCGGGGCGCGGGGCGGACGGGGGCTGACCGCACCCACGGCCGGCGGGTGAGCCTCCGCCCGCCGGCCGTGGCCCGGCAGGCCAGGCCAGGCCAGCTAGCGGGCCCGCGCCGACTGCCGGACGACCAGATCGGTCTGCAACGTGATGTGGGTGTCCTCGACGTGATCCCCGCGCATCAGCCGGAGCAGCAGCTGGATGGACCGCTCGCCCATCTGCCGGATGGGCTGGTTGACCGTGGTCAGCGGCGGCGCGCACAGCGCGGACTCCGGGATGTTGTCGAAGCCGACCACGGACAGGTCGGCCGGCACCCGCAGGCCCAGCCCGACCGCGGCCCGGATGGCGGCGATGGCCGACACGTCGTTCGCCGCGAAGATGGCCGTCGGCGGGTCGGCGCTGGTCAGCAGCGTGCGGGTGCATTCGGCCGAGGCCTGCGCGTCGTACCCGCCGACCAGCACCAGGTCCTCGCTGACCGGTACCCCGGCGGCGGCCATGGCCTGCCGGTAGCCCTGCTCGCGGAGCCGGGAGGATTCCAGGTCGGGCCGCCCGCTGAGCATCGCGATCCGGCGGTGGCCCAGCCCGAGCAGGTGCGCGGTGGCCAGCTGGCCACCGCGCAGGTTGTCCGAGTCGATGGTGGGCAGTTCGGACTGGCCGGTGTGCGGGTCGATGGCGACGATGGGCGCGCCGTAGTTCACGTCCACCACGGTCGGCGTGACCAGCACGGCCCCGTCGATGAGCGTGCCGCTCAGCCGGGACAGGTAGCGCCGCTCCCAGCCCACGTGATCATCGGCCAGGCCGCCGGCCGAGTACACCACCATCTCGAAGCCGGAGCCGCGGATCGCGTCGGCCGCGCCCTTGAGCAACTCGGCGCTGAACGGTTCAAGGTCGGCGACCAGGATGCCGATCACGTTGGTGCGGTGATTGCGCAGGCTCTGCGCGACCAGGCTGGCCTGGTACCCCAGGTCGTTGATGACCGCGTTGACCCGGGCCATGGTGTCGGCGGCCACGCCGTACCGGCCGTTGATGACCTTCGAGACCGTCGCGACCGAAACGCCAGCTTGCGCGGCGACCTCCCGGATGGTCACGCGAGGGGTTGAGTCCACGCCGTGAGGATAGCGTATAAAACGTTATCGACAACGATTGACAGGTTCGATGTGACGCGCAAAACTCGGCGGCAAGCCCAGGTTGGCCAGGCTCGGCACACTTCAGCCAACGTCGTCAGGAGATGACCAACATGCGCAGCCTCCGGAAGCCTGCCGTTGCCGCCGTGGTCGCGGCAGCCGCGCTCACCCTCGCTGCCTGTGGCAGCAGTGGCGGGACCGCCACCACCTCGAGTAATGGGCACGTCACCCTCACCTGGTGGACCAACGCGACGACCGGGCAGCTCAAGACCGTCTGGCAGCAGGCGGCGGCCGCTTTCCACCAGGCGCACCCCAATGTGACCATCCAGGTCGTGCCCATCCAGAACGAGGCGTTCACCACCAAGGTGCCGGCCGCGCTGGCCTCGAGCAACCCGCCCTCCATCTACCAGCAGTGGGGCGGCGGCCAGGAAGCCAGCCAGGTCCCATCGGGCAAGCTGACCAACCTCAGCCCGTACGTGTCCGGCTGGATCGGCCAGATCGGCGCCGCGGCGCAGGGCTGGCAGGTCAGCGGCAAGCAGTACGGCGTGCCCTACGACCTGCACACGGTGGGCTTCTGGTACCGCAAGGACCTGTTCGCCAAGGCCGGCATCAGCAAGCCGCCGGCCACCATGACCGAGCTGGACGCCGACGTGGCCAAGCTGAAGGCCGCGCACATCGTGCCGATCGCGGTAGGCAGCAAGGACAAGTGGCCGGACGCGTTCTGGTGGGAATATTTCGCCATCCGGGAGTGCCCCACGGCCACCCTCCAGTCGTCGATGAAGGCGGTCAACCTGTCCAACTCCTGCTTCACCAAGGCGAGCAAGGACCTGACCGCGTTCATGAACACGCATCCGTTCCAGTCCGGCTTCCTGGGCACCGCATCCCAGGTCGGCGCGGGCAGTTCGGCGGGCATGGTGGCCAACGGCAAGGCCGCGATGGAACTGCAGGGCGACTGGGACCCCGGCGTGATGGCCCCGCTCACCTCGAACAAGAGCCTCAACTCCGAGCTCGGCTGGTTCCCGTTCCCGTCGGTGCCCGGCGCCCCCGGATCGGCCACCACCGTGCTCGGCGGTGGCGACGGCTTCTCCTGCACCACTGTGGCCCCCGCGGCGACCTGCGCTGAATTCCTGAAGTACATCGACTCCACCCCCGTGCAGACCAAGGTGGTCGGGGCCGACGTGGGCCTGCCGGCCAACCCGGCCGCGTCGTCCGCGCTGGGCCCCGCGCAGAAGCAGGTGCTCACCTACAGCCACGCGGCCCCGTACATCCAGACCTACTTCGATATCGCCTTCCCGACCAACGTCGGGCAGGCTCTCGACGCGGCCATCGCGAACTTCTTCGCGGGCCAGGGCAGCGCGCAGTCCATCATCACGGCGGTGAGCCAGGCCAAGTCCCAGTAGTAAGCGGTGCGCCAGTAACGGGCGCCCGCCCGGGCCGGGCAGCCGGCCCGGGCGGGCGCCGCACCGCGCCCGCACGGCGCCGCACCGCGCCTGGAACGTGAGGAGGATCTGATGGCGGTCGCCGGCGAAACCGACGTCGACATCCAGTCTGGGCCACTCCCGCCGGGCCCCGCGGCCCGGGCCCGCGGCCGGTTCCGCGGGCCCGGGCTGCGCCGCAAAGCCGAGCTGGTCCTGCTGCTCGGCCCGGCCCTGCTGCTGTTCGCCGGCTTCGCGCTGCTGCCGATCGTGCTGGCCGCCTACGACGGGATGTACAAGTGGACCGGCTTCGGGCCGCTGGGCAGCTTCGCCGGGCTGTACAACTACCGGCTGGTGCTGGACGACCCGGTGTTCCGGCAGGCGTTCGGGCACAACCTGATCATCGTCGCCGCGTCGATCCTCATCCAGCTGCCGCTCGGCCTGGGCATGGCCCTGCTGCTGAACCGGCGGATCCGGGGCCGCACCGTGCTGCGCACCCTGGTGTTCGCGCCGTTCGTGCTGCCCTACGCCACCACCGCGGTGATGTGGCTGCTGCTGCTCCAGCCGGGCGGGTTCGTGGATCAGGTGCTGAAGCTGACCGGGCTGAGCGGGCTGACCCAGCTCTGGCTGGCCAACCTGCACCTGGTGATCTACACCATGATCGTGGTGCTGACCTGGCAGTTCTTCGGCTTCGCCATGCTGCTGATGCTGGCCGGGCTGCAAGGCATCCCGGCCGAGCTGCTCGAAGCCGCGGCGCTGGACGGCGCGTCGGCCTGGCGCACCACCTGGCGGATCACCATCCCGCTGCTCGGCCCGACGATCCGGATCTGGTTGTTCCTGTCCATCGTCGGCTCACTGCAGGTATTCGACCAGGTATGGATCATGACCGGCGGCGGGCCGGCCAACGCGTCCAGCACGATGGCCACCTACCTGGTCCAGCGGGGTTTCCAGAGCAGTGAGTTCGGCTACGGCAGCGCGGTGGCGGTGATCATGTTCGGCATCTGCTTCATCTTCGCGCTGCTGTACCAGCGCTTCGTGCTGCGCCGGGATATGGCCGGCGCGCTGACCCGGGCTGTGGGGTGACGCCGATGTCCGCGATCGCTGTCCGGGCCCCGGCGGGCCGCCGCAGGCTGTCCCCGATCACCACGGTCACCTACCTGGCCGGCCTGCTGCTGGTCGGGATAACCGTGGTCCCGCTGCTGTTCGTGTTCCTGGACGGCGCCAAGAGCGACGCGCAGATCAACACGTCGGCCACCGGGCTGCCGCACCCCTGGGCCTGGCACAACTACACCAGGCTGCTCACCTCGTCCGCGTTCTGGCAGCCGCTGGCCAACAGCGCGGAGGTCGCCGTGCTGGTCACCGCGCTGGTCCTGGTGCTCGGCTCGATGGCCGCGTTCGCGCTGTCCCGGTACTCGTTCCGCGGCCGGGAGGGCCTGTTCCTGGTGTTCGCGATCGGGCTGCTGTGGCCGCTGAACGCGGCCGCGCTGCCGCTGTACCTGCTGCTGGACAAGCTGGGCCTGGTGGACAGCATCCTTGGCCTGGTGCTCTGCGAGGCGGCCTTCGCGCTGCCGCTGACCGTGGTCATCCTGCGCCCGTTCATGCGCGAGATCCCCGGCGAGCTGGAGGACGCGGCCGTGGTGGACGGGGCCAGCCGCCTGCAGTTCTTCCTCCGCGTGCTGCTCCCGCTGTCCCGGCCCGCGCTGGCCACGGTGGCCGTGCTGGCGTTCATCAACAGCTGGAACCAGTACCTGCTCCCGCTGCTGCTGTTCACCAGCACCGACCACTACACGCTGCCGCTGGCGGTGGCCAACTTCCAGACCCAGTACGCCCAGGACACGGCCAGCATCCTGGCCTTCACCGCGCTGTCCATGGTGCCCGCGCTGGCCTGTTTCATTTTTGCCCAGCGGCATCTGGTCGGCGGCTTCAGCGGCGCGGTCAAGGGCTGATCAGCGCCGAAGGGGGCGCGCCGCCGAACTGGACAGTGAAGGGGGACGGGGAGGTGGGTGGGGAGGGGAGCGAGGAACGAGCGACCCGAGCGACGAGGGAAGGAGGCGGGTCCAGCGCCCCCGGAGGCGCAAAGCAAGCAGAGTAAGACGAAAGTCCCGCCCAGTTAGGCCGGGGGCCACTCAATCCTGTATCCGACTGCGCGCACACTGGTAGCAGGAGAGGGATCGCGATGAGGCAGAGCCGGGCGACGCAGCCCCGGCCGCCGCGCGCACTCTGGCTGCGCGGGCGGTGGCCGGATCACAACCCGCTGCGCCGTACCTCGGACCGGGTCGAGGCGGGCGTTGTCGCTGCCGCGCTGATTCTGTTCCTGGTCGGCGCGCCGCTGCTGGCGCTGTTCGGCTGGCACTGGGCCAACAGCGCCGCGCACCGCGTGCAGCAGCGCCAGCAGTCGGCCTGGCATCAGGTCAGCGCGGTGCTGCTGGCCAACGCCCGGCCGGTGGTGGACATCGGCTACGGCGGGGTGGCCGGGGCTGAGGTACGGGCCCGGTGGACCGCCCCGGACGGGACGGCCCGGACCGGTGACGTGGCCGCCCCGGCCAGCGCCCAGGCCGGTAGCACGGTGCGCGTCTGGGTCGACCAGTCGGGCGCCCAGACCGGCCCGCCGCTGCGCGCCGAGCAGGCCGCCGGCCAGGCCGCGCTGGCCGCCGTGCTGGCCCCGTTCGCGCTGGGCACGGTGCTGCTCTGCGCGGTATCGCTGGCCGTCTACATCCTGGACCGGCGCCGCCTGGCCGCCTGGGCGGCCGACTGGCGGTCCACCGGCCCGCGCTGGAACAGCCACCGCTGAGCCGGCCGCTCAGCCGCTCCCGGCTGCCTGAAGCCGCCGCTTGAGGCCGTTGCCTCAGGAAGCTGCCTCAGGCCGGCACCGGCAGGTCGGTCATCGCGTCGCTGACCACGACCACCGGGCACGGCGCGCGCCGCAGGCAGGCCCGGGCCACCGGCCCGATGCCATCCGGCGCGCAGCGCGTCGCACTGCCCAGCACCAGCAGGTCCGCGCCCGCGGCGTGGTCGAGCAGCACCCGGGCCGCTAGTCCCTCCGCGACCTGGACCAGCACCGGGACCAGCGGGGACGGGCCAAGCGCCCCGGCCACGTCGGCCTGCAGCCGGTAGGCCACCCGGTGATGGTCCTCCGCGCCGCCAGGCAGGCCGGTATGTGAGGCGTACGGGGCCACCCGCTTCGCCACGTCCTCCCAGGCCCGGACGACCTGCAAGGCGGATTCCCGCAAGCCTGCTTCACGAACTGCCCAGCGCAGCGCGGCGAGTGAGGCCGTCGATCCGTCCACTCCCACCACGATGCGCGGCAGCGCCAGATCCTGATTCAGTGCGGCACCCCCTTAGCAGGTCCGTCGGGAGGGCCGGCTCCGGCACGTTCACCGCGGCGTCCTGCTGCCGGAGGTACAAATACCCAAAGCCGACCTCTCTCACCCACGAGTCCCATCATGGACCGCGGCTTCGCCCCCGACATCACCCGTCGTGAGGGAGAGCTAACTCGGCCCCGGGTGTCAGCGCCGTTGGGGCGCCGGTCGGCCGAGCATCAGGCCATCGCCGGCACCGCCTACCCGCGGACGGCTCACCGCCGCAGCAGTGACATCCGGTCCACCGGCGGCGCCGGCAGCGGCCGCCCGTGATACCCGCTCACCTGGCCGAACCGGGTGCTCTGCGTCCAGTCCCGGGCCGCCTGGATGATGTCCTCCGGGGTCCGGCCGACGAAGTTCCACCACATCAGCAGCGGTTCACCGAGCGGCTCGCCGCCGAGCAGCAGCAGCGCGCTGCCCGCCGCCGCGGCCAGGTCCACGCCATCCGGCCCGGTACCCAGATACAGCAGCTGGCCAGGGGACAGCTCGGTGCCGTCGGCCCGGGCCGCACCGGTCACCGTGAAGATCATGTGCTCGTGCGCCGGGTCCAGCCCGAGCCGGCCGCTGGCGGGCCGGACGGCCCGCAGTTCCGCGCCGGTGACCGGGGAGAACACGGTGGCCGGCGAGCGCATCCCAGCCAGCGACCCGGCGAACACGGTGATCTCGAACCCGCCCAGGCCGGCGGACGGCAGCTCGGCGTGATGCTCGAACGCCGGGGCCACCGCCCGGTCCGGCCCGGGCAGCGCCAGCCACAACTGCACGCCGTGCAGCGATGGGTCATGGTCCTCCGGTGACTCCTCGGAGTGCGCGATGCCGCGGCCGGCCGTCATCAGGTTCAGCTGGCCGGGCCGGATCAGCTGCTCGCTGCCCAGGCTGTCCCGGTGCAGCACGTTCCCGGCCAGCAGCCAGGTGACGGTCTGCAGCCCGATGTGCGGGTGCGGCGGCACCTGCATGCCGGCCACGCCGTCCACCGACATCGGCCCGTAGTGGTCCACGAAGCACCAGGCCCCGACGCTGCGCCGGCGCCGCAGCGGCATCAGCCGCCGTACCTCCAGGTCACCGACCCGGGCCACCCGGGCCATGGTCAGGTCCGCTTCCGCCGCGTCCGGGACCGTCACGTCCGCGTCGACTGTGCTCATAACCCCCTATTTTGCCGAACGCCAGTACCTGCTCACTCCCGCCCAGCCGGCGCGCCGGGCGGGCGGCACATCGGGCACCAGGCCGAAGGGGCGTGCGGCAGGCCGCGGTGCGCGGTCCGTGGCTGGATGTCGTGCTGCCGCCCGGGCACGGAGATTACGCTGACCCTGCGGCTGCGGACCCCGGGTCCGCCCGCCGTCGGTGCGCACCCCCTGGCGCCCAGCCTGACCGCTGTGGCCGCCATTGCCGCGCCGGCGCCCGGCCCAGCAGGAAGGACGGCCAGCACCCCATGCGACTCGCGCGAAGCGGACCACCCGGCGGTGAGCTCCCGGTCGTGGCCGGCCCGGACGGCCGGTGGCATGACCTCCGGCCGGTCACGGCGGACATCGATCCTGCTTTCCTGGTCGGCCACGGGCTGAGCTGGGCCCGCGGTGCCCTGGACGAGGGTGAGCTGCCGCCGGCCGAGCCGCCGGCCCGGTTCGGGCCGCCGCTCGCGCCGGCCGGCAAGATCGTCTGTGTCGGGCTGAACTACTCCGACCACGCGGCCGAGACCGGCGCGGACCTGCCCGCCGAGCCCATCCTGTTCATGAAGGCGCCGGACACCGTGGTCGGCCCGGCCGACGACGTGCTCATCCCGCGCCGGTCGGTGAAGACCGACTACGAGGTCGAGCTGGCCGTGGTGATCTGCCGCGAGGCGGCCTACCTGGACAGCCCCGAGCACGCGGCCGGCGTCATCGCGGGCTACGCGATCAGCAACGACGTGTCCGAGCGGACCTTCCAGATCGAGCGCGGCGGGCAGTGGGACAAAGGCAAGAACTGCGCGACGTTCAACCCGCTCGGACCGTGGCTGGTCACCGCGGACGAGGTGCCCGACCCGCAGCAGCTCGGCCTCCGGCTGTGGGTGAACGGGGCGGTGCGCCAGGACAGCAACACCAGCAAGATGGTGTTCGGCGTGCACTACCTGGTCTGGTACATCAGCCAGTTCATGACGCTGTACCCCGGCGACGTGATCAACACCGGGACGCCGGCCGGGGTGGCGCTCGGCGACCCGGACCGGCGGCCCTACCTGCGGGCTGGTGACGTGGTCGAGCTGGAAATCGACGGCCTCGGCCAGCAGCGGCAGACGATGAGGGATGCCTGAGATGAGCGAACTGGACGGGCTGCGTGCCCTCATCACCGGCGGGGCCTCCGGCATCGGGGCCGCGATCGCTTCGGCCTTCCGCGCGG
Source organism: uncultured Actinomycetes bacterium (assembly GCA_963832095.1). GTDB lineage: Bacteria > Actinomycetota > Actinomycetes > Streptosporangiales > Streptosporangiaceae > RYN-230. The sequence continues at coordinate 52,328 of CAWHSW010000010.1, read as the reverse complement.
CGGGCGCGGACGTGGTGGTGCTGGATATGGCGGCCGGGCCGCCCGCCGGCCTGCCCGGCGCTGGTTACCTGCCCGCGGACATCACCGATGACGCGGCCGTGCGGGCCGCGGTGGCCGCCGCCGTGGATCAGCTCGGCGGGCTGGACGTGCTGGTCAACAACGCCGGCATCGGCGCACAGGGCGGCGTCGTGGACAGCACCGACGAGGACTGGCTGGCCGTGCTCAACGTGAACGTGATCGGCACCGCCCGGGTGTCCCGGGCGGCCTGGCCCTACCTGCGCGAGTCGCCGCATGCGGCGGTGGTGAACACGTCCTCGGTGGCGGCCACCACCGGCCTGCCGCAGCGTGCCGTGTACTCGGCCAGCAAGGGCGCGGTGTCCGCGCTGACCCGGGCCATGGCGGCCGACGGGCTGGCCGAGGGCATCCGGGTGAACGCGGTCAACCCGGGCACGGCCGACACACCCTGGGTGGCCCGGCTGCTCGACGCGGCCGACGACCCGGCGGCCGAGCGGGCCGCGCTGGCCGCCCGGCAGCCGCATGGGCGGCTGGTCACCGCGGACGAGGTGGCCCAGGCCGTGGTGTACCTGGCCTCGCCGCGGGCGGGCTCGACCACCGGCGCCGAGTTCGCGGTGGACGGCGGCCTGTCCCACCTGCGGCCGCGGCCCCGGTCGTGACCGGCGTCCTCCCGCAGCGGCCGGTGGGGCGGACGCCGCTGCTGGTCACGGACGTCGGCTTCGGCGGGGCGTCGGCCGGCAACCTGTACCGGGAGACCAGCGACGCCGAGGCCGCGGCCGCGCTGGACGCGGCCTGGGCCGGCGGGATCCGCTACTTCGACACCGCGCCGCACTACGGTCTTGGGCTGTCCGAGTCCCGGCTGGGCGCCGCGCTGCGGTCCCGGCCCCGTGCCGAGTTCGTCCTGTCCACCAAGGTCGGGCGGGTGCTGGAGGACAACCCGTCGCCGGCCGGCTCGGATCTCGCCGCGGGCGGGTTCGCGGTGCCGGACCGGCTGCGCCGCCGGCTCGACTACTCCGCCGCCGGGGTGCGGCGCAGCCTGGAGGACAGCCTGGCCCGGCTGGGCCTGGACCGGGTAGACATCGTCTACGTGCACGACCCCGACGATCACGTGGACCAGGCCATCGCCGGGGCCATCCCGGAACTGGTCCGGATGCGTGGGGAAGGCATCATCGGCGCGGCCGGGGTGGGCATGAACCAGTGGCAGGCGCCGCTCCGGATGGTCCGCGAGACCGATCTCGATGTGGTCATGCTGGCCGGCCGGTGGACGCTACTGGACCGGTCCGGGGCGCCGCTGCTGGCCGAGTGCGCGGCCCGGGGCGTGTCCGTGGTGGCCGCGGCGCCGTTCAACTCCGGCCTGCTGGCCCAGCCCTGGCCGCCGGACGACGCCCACTTCAACTACGGCCCGGCCGGCCCGGCCCTGCTGGACCGGGCCCGCGACCTGGCCCGGATCTGCACCGAGCACGGCGTGGACCTGCCCACCGTGGCCGTCCAGTTCCCGCTCCGCCACCCCGCCGTTGTCTCGGTGGTCAGCGGCATGCGCACCGCCGCCCAGGCCGAGACCACCCTGGCCCGCCTCACCACTCCCGTCCCCGAGGACCTCTGGACCGAGTTCGGCTCGCTCGCTGACCTGGTCACGTAGCCCACAGGCCCCACTAACCCCACCTTCCCCGGCCCAAGTTGTTGATGTTGGAGTAGGTGTCGGTATGGCAGCACCCACTCCAACATCAACAACTGGTGGGACGGGCGGCGGGCCAGCCGGTGCCTGCTGGGAACTATTTATCTGATGAATGATGACTTTCATCAGATAAATCCTTGTCCAGTGCGGAAGGCCGGCGTAGGCTCGCGCCGAGATGACCGCTGACCTGGCCGCTTGCCGCAATGACCGGAGCTACCGCAGCGACGGCGTGCATGGCCGGCTGGTGCACGATCTGGGCCGCCGGATCGTGTCCGGCGAGTTTGCCCCCGGCGACCTGCTGCCCACCGAGACCGCGCTGGTCACCGAGCTGGGCTCGGGCCGGTCGGCGGTCCGCGAGGCGGTCAAGGTGCTGACGGCCAAGGGGCTGGTCCGGACCAGGACCAAGACCGGCACGGTGGTGCTGCCCGAGGCCACCTGGAACCTGCTCGACCCGGACGTGCTGGCCTGGCGCTACCAGACCGCGCCGACCGGCCAGCAGCTCGATGACCTGGCCGGGCTGCGGGTGGCGCTGGAGCCGGAGGCGGCCCGGCTGGCCGCCCGGGCCCGCACCAAGGCCACGGCGCCGATTGAAGCGGCCTACCAGCGGATGGCCGGGACGGTCACCGACCCGGACACGTTCATCGAGCACGACCTGGCCTTCCACCGGGCGATCGTGGCCGCGGGCGGCAACCTGCTGCTGGCCCAGCTCTCCGACCTGCTGCACACCGCGCTGGCCGCCGCCCGGCAGGTGCACACCCGCAACGTCCGCCGCAACCGGCGCTCGCTGCAGCAGCACCGGGCCGTGCTGGACGCGATCACCAGCCACGATGCCGAAGCCGCGGCCGCGCTGATGCGCAAGCTGGTCACCGGCGCCCAGCACGACATCCGCCGCGACCGGCCGCCCAGCGCCCGCTGACCGACGAGGGGAGACCCATGCCTGTGCTGGATGGTTACACCGTGCTGGACTTGTCGATCGCGATGGCCGGCCCGCTGGCCAGCATGCGGCTGGGCGACCTGGGCGCTGACGTGATCAAGGTCGAGCCCATCGGCGGCGAGTGGCAGCGGCACACCTCGGCCGGCGGCGCCCGGGGACACGAGGTCAACGCCTCGTTCCTGTCGCTGAACCGGAACAAGCGCAGCCTGGCCATCGACCTCAAGTCCGCGCGCGGCCAGCAGGTGCTGCACCGGCTGGTCAGCCACGCGGACGTGGTGCTGCAGAACTACCGGCCCGGGGTAGCCGAGCGGCTTGGCGCGGACTACGCCACGATCAGCGCGATCAAGCCGGACATCGTCTACGTCTCGGTGTCCGGCTATGGCGAGACCGGCCCGTACGCGAAGCGGCCCGGCCAGGACATCCTGCTGCAGGCCATGGGCGGCGCGCTGTTCAGCTCCGGCCAGCTGGACCAGCCGCCGCAGCCCGCGCCGTACTTCCTGGTCGACGCCGTCACCGCCTACTCCGCGTTCGAGGGCGTGCTGGCCGCGCTGCTGCACCGGGAACGGACCGGGGAAGGCCAGCTGGTCCAGGTCAACATGCTCGACGCGCTGATCGCCATGCAGATGCAGGAGCTCACCGTGCGCACCGTGGGTGGCGTGCCGCAGACCCGCGGCCACCAGATCCATGCGCACTGTTACATCCGGGCGCCGTACGGGGTCTTCCCCACCGCGGACGGCTACCTGGCCCTGGCCTTCCCGGACCTGGGCGGGCTGGCCGAGGCGCTGGACAGTCCCGAACTGGCCCAGTGGGACGCCGAGGCGGACGGGTTCGAGCAGCGCGACGCCATCTCGGCCATCGTCACCGGCCGGCTGCGGACCCAGCCCACCAGCCACTGGCTCAGCGTGCTCGGCGAGCGCGGCATCTGGGCCGGGCCGGTGTACTCCTACGACGACCTGGTGGCCGACCCGCAGGTCCAGCACAACGGCTCGTTCGTGAGCTACCAGCACCCCACCGAAGGGCGGGTCACCACGCCGGGCTTCGCGTTCTCGATGAGCGCGACGCCGGCCGCGGTCACCCGGCCCGCGCCCACCGCGGGCCAGCACACCGTCGAGGTGCTGGCGCACGCGGGCCTGCCCAGCGACGAGATCGACCGGTTGCTGGCCGACGGCGTGATCGGCGCCCGATGACGCTGCGCGGGCTGACCTGGGATCACCCGCGCGCCTACCGGCCGCTGCAGGCGTTCGCCGCGCACTGCCCGGACATCGTGGTCAGCTGGGACCGGCAGTCGCTGGCCGACTTCGAGGCCCGGCCGATCGCCACCCTGGCCCAGAGCTACGACCTGATGATCATCGACCATCCTGGGCTGGGCGCGGCCATCGCCGCGCACGCGCTGCAGCCGCTGGATCAGCTGGTACCCGCCGGGCAGCTCGCCGGATGGCAGGCCGGCTGGCTGGCCCGACCTGGGCCAGCTACACCATGGCTAGCACCACGGGTGCTGACCGGCAGTGGGCGATCCCTATCGACGCGGCCACCCAGGTCTCCGTGTTCCGCCCCGGTCGGCTGGACGCCGTACCGCGCGACTGGGCCGAGGTACCCGCGCTGGCCCGGCGGCACCGCACCGCGCTGTGCCTGGGCGGCCCGCACGCGTTTCTCACCCTGCTCGCCATGTGCGCCTCGGCCCGCTCCGGCGCACCGGCGGGCCCGGAACTGCTCCGGCCGCGCGACGCGGCCGCCGCCCTCGGCATCCTGCGCGCCGTCTGGGCCGCGGCGGACCAGGAACTCTCGCAGGCCGACCCGATCGCGGTGCACGAGGCGCTGGCCGCCGGGACCGTGGCCTACTGCCCGCTGGCCTACGGCTACGCCAGTTACGCCCGCCCCGCGGCCGGCCGCCACGCCCTGGCCTGGACCGACGCGCCCACATTCGGCTCGGCGCGGCCGGGCAGCGTGCTCGGCGGCACCGGCCTGGCCGTGTCCGCGCCGCGCCGCCCGGATCCCGCCGGGGTGCGCGGCTTCCTGACCGCGTTCCTGGCCCCGGACGTGCAGGCCGGCCTGGTCCCGGCGCACGGCGGCCAGCCGGCCCAGACCGCGGCCTGGGACAGCGAGGCGGTCGACCAGGCCTGGGGCGGGTACTACCGCGCCGTCCGGCGCTCCCTGGACGCGGCCTGGGTCCGGCCGCGCGCTGACGGCTGGATCGCCCTGCAGGACCAGGCTTCAGCTCTGGTCCGCGCCGCGATCACCGGCCAGGCCGGCGCCCAGGAAACAACCACGCTGATTAACGCTAATTACCGGGAACTGGCCCGGCCTGAGCGCGCGGAGGCAGGTTCGACATGACAGGCACGGTGCGCATCGACGTCCGCGGCGACGGGGTAGCGCTGCTCACCCTGGACCGCCCAGGCAAGCTGAACAGTGTCACCGACGAGATGAGCCGGGAACTGGCCGGCCTGGTGGCCCGGGTGGACGCGGACGAGTCCATCCGGGTCGCCGTGCTCACCGGGGCGGGCGACCGGTCGTTCTGCGTGGGCAGCGACATCGCCCAGGTCGGCGAGTACGCCGATCCCTGGCAGTTCCGCAACCGGCGGGATTACTGCACGACGCTCCGTGAATTGCGCAAACCGGTTATCGCCGCAGTCAATGGCTATGCCTACGGCGGTGGGCTGGAACTGGCGTTGTGCTGCGATATCCGGCTGGCCAGCCGCACTTCCTCGTTCGCGGCCGCGGAGATCAAGCTGGGCTGGATCGGTGGCGGCGGGGTCAGCGCGCTGCTGTCGGCCAGCCTGCCCGCCAGCGACGCGGCGCTGCTGCTGCTCACCGGGGATCCGGTAGATGCCGCCGAGGCCTACCGGGTGGGCCTGGTCAGCCGGCTGTACGAGCCGGCTGAGCTGCTGCCCGCCGCGCTCGGGCTGGCCGCCACCATCGCGCAGCGGCCGCCGATCGCCGCCCAGGCGGCCAAGGCCAACCTGCTCGCCGCCCGGAACATGGGCCTGGCTCAGGCCATCCAGTACGAACGGGAAATGCAGGCCATCTGCCTGGCCACCCGGGATGCCGCCGAGGGGCGCGCGGCGTTCGCGGAGAAGCGGCCCGGCCGGTTCACCGGGAGGTGAGGGACGTGCGGCTGCACGGCATGGACTATGACCGGACCGGGCTGGCCCGGATGGCGGGTGACCTGCCCGCGGCGGGCGGGGTGCGCTCGGTGGTGCTCGACGACGGCGCCGAGCGCGGCATCCGGGTGCTGGAGTTCCGCACTGGCGGCGGGCTGAGCTTCGACGTGCTGGTCGACCGGGCGATGGACATCGGCGCGGCCGACTACCGTGGCGTGGGCTTCGGCTGGCGGTCCGCGACCGGGTTCCGCCACCCCAGCCTGCACGAGTACCGGGACGAGGACGGGCTGTCCTGGCTGCGCAGTTTCTGCGGGCTGACCGTCACGGCTGGTCTTGACCACACCCTGTTCACCGCCGACGTGGACGCGTCGAACTACCGCTACCCGTTCCGCCCGTCGGTGTGGAACGGCCTGCATGGCCGGGTGGCCAACATCCCGGCCCGGCTGCACGGCTACGGCGAGCGGTGGGACGGCGACCGGTGTGTGCTGTGGGCCGAGGGGGAGATCCGGCAGGCAGCCATCTTCGCCGAGCATCTGCGGCTGACCCGGCGCATCGAGGCTGACCTGGGCGGCCGGGAGATCCGGCTCACCGACACGGTGCGTAACGCGGGCTTCGACCGGACCCCGCACATGTACCTGTACCACATCAACGTGGGCTGGCCGCTGCTGGAAGCAGGCTGCCGGTTCGAGGCGCCGATCGAGCAGACCACGTGGGCCAGCGACAGCGTCGCCGGGCAGGGCGCCTCGCACCTGGTGCTTGGCCCGCCGCAGCCCGGCTTCGTGGAGCAGGTGTATGAGCACCAGCTCACCGCCGGGGCGGACGGCCTGGTCCGGGCGGCGCTGGTCAACGACCGGCTCGGCCTGGCCTTCGAGCTGGAGTATGACCAGCGCCAGTTCCCGGCGTTCTTCCAGTGGCTGCACCTGCGCGAGGGCGCGTACGCGGTCGGGTTCGAGCCGAGCACGCACGCCGTGACCGGCGAGGCCGCGGCCCGCGCGGACGGCACCATGACCTGGCTGGATGCGGGGGAGTCGCGCAGCTACTCCTCGGTGCTGCGGATCCGCGCGGCGGCCTCGGCCTAGCCGGCCCGGTTACGGCTTGCGGGCCACGCCGCACCAGCCGGTGGCGTACTCGGCTGGCACGTCGGCGGAGTCCGGCCGCCAGCTGGGCAGCGCCACCACACCCGGTTCGACCAGGTCCAGGCCGTCGAAGAACCGCGACACCTCGGCGTGGCTGCGGGCGGTCATCGGCGGGCCGGTCTGGGTCAGCAACTCGGCCATGTCGGCCATGGACTGGGCGCGGATGTCGCTGGCCGGGTGCGAGATGACCAGGTAGCTGCCGGACGGCACCGCCGCCATGAGCCGGCCCACCAGCTCATACGGCCGCGCGCTGTCCGGGATCATGTGCAGCAGCATCAGCAGCATGACGGCGATGGGCTGGCTGAAGTCCAGCTTCTGCTGCGTCTGGTCGAGCAGTGCTGCTACGTCGCGCAGGTCGGCGTCCAGGCAGCAGGTCTCGCCGCCTGTATCGCTGGTCAGCAGCGCCCGCGCGTGCGCCGCCACCATGGAGTCGTTGTCCACGTAGACGACCCGGCTGTCCGGGGCGATCCGCTGCGCCACCTCGTGCGTGTTGTCCCCGCTGGGCAGCCCGGCGCCGATGTCCAGGAACTGCCGGACCCCGGCCTCGGCCGTCAGCAGGCGGACGGCCCGGCCGAGAAAGCCCCGGTTGGCGCGCACCTCAACCAGGATTCCCGGGTTGGCTGCGATCGCGTCGTGCGCGGCTTTCCGGTCGGCGGCGAAGTTGTCCTTACCGCCCAGCCAGTAGTCGTACACCCGGGCCGGATTGGCCGTGCTGGTATCCAGCTGCGCCGGCCTGTCCGCCGTGGCCTCGATGGCCGTGAACCACTGTTCCCCCACCGGTTTGCCTCCGGTGCCGATTTCCACCCGCTGACCCCTTGGCGGCAGATTATCAATCCGGGCCAAATCCTGCCCGGCTGTTCCGCTCAGCCGACCAGGGTTTTGACCGCGCTGGTCAGCTCGGCCAGCGCGGACTTCGCGTCCGCGAAGAACATGCTGGTCTTCGGGTTGACGTACAGCTCGTTGTCGATGCCGGCGTAGCCATGGCCCATCGACCGCTTGATCACGATGATGCTCTTGGCCGCGTCCACGTCCAGGATCGGCATGCCGGAGACCGGGTTGCCGGGCCGCCGCGCGGCCGGGTTGGTGACGTCGTTGGCCCCGACGACCAGGGCCACGTCGGTCCGCGGGAACTCCGGGTTGATCTCGTCCATCTCGCGCAGCTGCGGGTAGGGCACGTTGGCCTCGGCCAGCAGCACGTTCATGTGCCCGGGCATCCGGCCGGCCACCGGGTGGATCGCGTAGCTGACCTCCACCCCGCGCTCCTCTAGCACCGCGGCCAGCTCGGCCAGCTGGTGCTGGGCCTGCGCCGCGGCCAGCCCGTAGCCGGGCACGATGATCACCTTCTGCGCGTAGGCGAGCTGGATGGCCGCGTCGTCGGCCTGGACGGACCGGACGTCCCCGCCCGGGCCCTCGATGGCCGGGCCGGTGTCGCCGGTGCCGAACCCGCCGATCATGATGTTGGCCAGCGACCGGTTCATCGCGTCGGCCATCAGCTTGGTCAGGATGGAACCGGACGCGCCGACCAGCGCGCCCGCGATGATCAGCGCCCAGTTGCCGATGACGAACCCGGCCATGGCCACCGCGGTGCCGGTGAACGCGTTCAGCAGCGAGATCACCACCGGCATGTCCGCGCCGCCGATCGGCAGCACCATCGTCACGCCGAACGCCAGCGCGGCCAGGATGATGATGATCAGCACCGGGACGCTCGGGGTGACGAGCAGGTAGATGGCGCCGCCGACGCCGACCGCCGCCGCGCCGAAGTTGACGGCGCGGGAACCGGGGAAGGTGATCGGCGCTCCGTCGATCAGGCCCTGCAATTTCCCGGCGGCGATGATCGATCCGGAGAAGGTCACGGCGCCGATCAGCACGTCCAGGATGGTGAAGACGGTGACCGACTCGGCCACCCCCGCCGTCGAGCCGGTGACGTGCACGTAGTCGTTGATGGCCACCAGCGCGGCGGCGCCGCCGCCGACCGCGTTGAACAGGCTGACCAGCTGGGGCATAGCGGTCATCTCGACGGTTCGCGCCATCCACAGGCCGGCCGCCGCGCCCACCAGCGTGCCGAGCAGGATGACGGTCCACCCGGTGGCGGTGACCGTGTTCGCGTGAATGACCAGGGCGAACGTGGTCGCGATGGCCAGCGTCATGCCGGCCGTGGACACCTGGTTGCCGCGCCGCGCGCTGGCCGGCGAGTTCATCAGGTGCAGGCCGAGCACGAAGCAGACCGCGGCCGCGACATACAGCAGCTGGGTGATCCAGTCGAACGCGCTCATGACCGGCCGCTCGGCTGGGTGCTGGCCGGGGCCTGGCCGTTACCGCTCACCGCGGCTGCGCTGTCCGCCGCCTGCACGGGCGTCCGGGCTCGCTTGAACATCTTCAGCATCCGCCCGGTGACCACGTACCCGCCGACTACGTTGGCTGCCGCGAAGGCGCAGGCGATGAAGGCCAGGATGTAGCCGAGCGCGTCATGCGCGGTCACCGCGATGAGCAAGGCGCCCGCCAGCACGATGCCGTGGATCGAGTTGGCCGCCGACATCAGCGGGGTGTGCAGGGTGGCGGGCACCTTGCTGATCACCTCGAACCCCACCAGGATGGCGAGCACGAAGATGGTGATGTCGGTGAGCAGTACAGGGGTCACGAGGTAGCACCTCCGGGCTGGTCCCCGCCGTCGCTGGCAGCACTGTCGCTGGCAGCACTGTCGCTGGCAGCACGGGGGCTGGTGTCGGCGAGCAGGGCGGCGGTCGCCTGCTGGATCACCGCGCCGTCGTGGGTGATGACGACCCCGGCCTGGATCTCGTCGGCCGGGTCGATGGCCAGCGCGCCGTCCTTGACCAGGTGCAGCAGCAGCGCGCTGATGTTTCGGGCCAGGAACGCGGAGGACGCGCCCGGCACGGTGGCGGCCAGGTTCCCGGCGCCGATGACGGTGACCCCGTTCCCGGTCACCACGGTCTGGCCGGGCACCGAGCCGGCCACATTGCCGCCGAGCGGGCCGGCCCCCATGTCCACGATGACCGCGCCCGCGGTCATCTCCTTCAGCGCGTCCTCGGTGACCAGCAGCGGCGGCTTGCGCCCGGGCACCTGGGCGGTGGTGATGATCACGTCGTGCCGGGCGATGTGCCCGGCCAGTTCGGCCTGCTGGGCCTGCCGTTCCTCGTCGGTCAGCGCCCGCGCGTAGCCGCCCTGCCCGGCCGCGTCAGCCACCGACTTGAGCTCGATGAACGTGCCGCCGAGCGACTGCACCTCGGTCTTGGTCTGCGGCCGTACGTCGTAGGCGGACACCACGGCGCCCAGCCGCCGCGCGGTGCCGATCGCCTGCAGGCCGGCCACCCCGGTGCCCAGGATGAGCACCTTGGCGGGCCGCGCCGTGCCGGCCGCGGTGGTCAGCATGGGGAAGAACCGGCCGAACGCGTCCGCCGCCACCAGCACCGCCTTGTACCCGGCCACGTTGGCCTGGGAGCTGAGCGCGTCCATGGACTGGGCCCGGGACAGCGTCCGGGGCAGCCCGTCCAGGCTGATCGCGGTCACCCCCTTGGCGGCCAGGGTGGCGGCCAGGCCGGGGTCAGCCAGCGGGTTGAGCATGCCCAGGATGGCCTGCCCCTGGTGTAGCGCGTCGGTGAGCTGGGGCTCCGGTTTCCCGACGGTCAGGATCAGGTCGGCGTCGGCCAGCAGTTCGGCCCGGCTCACCACGCTCGCCCCGGCGTCCGCGTAGGCGCTGTCCGCGAACCACGCTCCGTCACCCGCGCCCGACTCGACCAGCACCTCGAGCCCGGCGCCGCGCAACCGCCCGATCAGCTCCGGGATCAGCGCGACCCGGCGCTCGCCAGGCGCGGTTTCCTTGACGACGGCTACCTTCATGGGCGCGACCTCACGATGTCTGGGGTGGCCTCGAGTAGCCTCGTCCGCACGCGGCAAGAGGCGGGCAGGGGCCACCGTCCCGCCGCACGGGGGACCTTCGGGCATGATCGCACAAGATCACCTTTGCTCTCTAGTATCGACGATATAGCCCACCCCTTATCTCCCCCGCACGGGTGAGATAAGGGGTGCCGGCCAGGCCGCCGCACCGCAAAACCCCTCCGCCCCGCCAACCCACCTGCGCCGCCAAAACCATCAGCGCCGCCAAAACCATCAGTGCGGTGCATTGTGCCGCCGGTGACTACAAACTCACCGCGATCATGAAATGCGGCGTTCGGGGTGGCGGTGAAACGGTCGTCAACTGGCGCGGCGGAGGGCGTTGGTGATCCGCTCGCCCGCGGTGACCACGGCGTTGGCGTGCAGCCGGCCCGGCGACCGGGTGAGCCGCTCGATCGGCCCGGATACTGAGACAGCCGCGATGATCTTCCCGCCCTGGCCGCGGACCGGCGCGGACACCGACGCCACCCCGGCCTCGCGTTCGGCCACGCTGGCCGCCCAGCCCCGCCTGCGCACCTGGGCCAGCGCGGCGGCGGTGAACTTGGCCCCGCGCAGCCCGCGGTGCAGCCGTTCCGGCTCCTCCCAGGCCAGCAGGATCTGCGCGGCCGAGCCGGCCGTCATCGGCAGCGCCGAGCCGACCGGCACGGTGTCCCGCAGCCCGGTGGCCCGCTCCGCGGCGGCCACGCAGATCCGGCTGTCCGCCTGCCGCCGGTACAGCTGCGCGCTCTCCCCGGTCAGGTCGCGCAGCGCGACCAGCACCGGCTGGGCCACCGCGAGCAGCCGGTCCTCGCCGGCCGCGGTGGCCAGCTCGGCGATCCGCGGGCCCAGGATGAACCGGCCCTGGGAGTCCCGGGCCAGCAGCCGGTGCCGCTCCAGGGCGACCGCGATCCGGTGCGCGGTCGGCCGGGCCAGCCCGGTCGCGGTGACCAGCTGGGCCAGTGAGGCCGGACCCGATTCCAGGGCGTTGAGCACGGCCGCTGTCTTGTCCAGCACCCCGACTCCGCTAGAGTTGTCCATGGTCCGATATTGCCGTCTCGATATGCGAGACGCAACTCGACATTAAGCTGGCCCTCGCAGGTACCGGCGCCCGGCTGGACGGATCGCGATGACGCGCCCGCGGAAAGGGGCACACGGATGGGACGTACGCTCGCGCAGAAGATCTGGGACTCACGTGTGGTGCACCGGGCCGACGGTGAGCCCGACCTGCTCTATATCGACCTGCACCTGATCCACGAGGTGACCAGCCCGCAGGCGTTCGACGGCCTGCGGCTGGCCGGCCGCGGCGTGCGGCGCCCGGACCTGACCGTGGCCACCGAGGACCACAACGTGCCCACGCTGGGCGTGACCGGCCCCGGGCTGCCGCTGATCGGCCCGGGCAGCCCGGTGACCGACCCGGTATCCCGGGTCCAGGTCGAGACGCTGCGCAAGAACTGCGCCGAGTTCGGCGTCAGCCTGTACCCGATGGGCGACGCCGGGCAGGGCATCGTGCATGTGATCAGCCCGCAGCAGGGGCTCACCCAGCCCGGCATGACGATCGTCTGCGGTGACTCGCACACCAGCACGCACGGGGCGCTGGGCGCGCTCGCGTTCGGCATCGGCACCAGCGAGGTGGAGCACGTGCTGGCCACCCAGACGCTGCCGCAGCAGCAGCCGGCCCAGATGGCGGTCAACGTGACCGGCGCGCTGCCGTACGGGGTGACAGCCAAGGACCTGATCCTGGCCGTGATCGCGCAGATCGGCACCGGCGGCGGGGTGGGGCACATCATCGAGTACCGCGGCGAGGCGGTCCGCGGCCTGCCGATGTCCGGCCGGCTGACCGTCTGCAACATGTCCATCGAGGCCGGTGCCCGGGCCGGGCTCATCGCGCCGGACGACACCACGTTCCGCTACCTGGAAGGCCGGCCACACGCGCCGCGCGGCGCGGACTGGGAAGCGGCGCTGGACTACTGGCGGTCGCTGCCCACCGACCCGGACGCGACGTTCGACAAGGAGGTGACCCTGGACGCGAACACGCTCAAGCCGTTCGTGACCTGGGGCACCAACCCGGCCCAGGCGGCCCCGCTGGACTCGGCCGTGCCCGACCCGGACGCGATGGCCGACCCAGGGGAGCGGTCCACGGCGCAGCGCGCGCTGAGCTACATGGGCCTGACCGCAGGCACCCAGCTCACCGACATCGCGGTGAACACGGTGTTCGTCGGCTCCTGCACCAACGGCCGGCTGGAGGACCTGCGGGCCGCGGCCGACGTGCTCCGCGGCAAGAAGGTGGCCGACGGGGTCCGGATGCTGGTCGTGCCGGGCTCCATGCAGGTCAAGGTGGCCGCCGAGGAGGAAGGCCTGGACCAGGTGTTCACCGCGGCCGGCGCGCAGTGGCGGTCGGCGGGCTGCTCGATGTGCCTGGGCATGAACCCGGACACGATGGGCCCCGGCGAGCGCAGCGCCTCCACCTCGAACCGCAACTTCGAAGGCCGCCAGGGCAAGGGCTCGCGCACCCACCTGGTGTCCCCGCAGGTGGCCGCGGCCACCGCGGTGACCGGCCGGCTGACCGCCCCCGCTGACCTCTAATCCCGGGAAGGAACTGAGCGACGATGGAGCCCTTCACCACGCACACCGGCCGCGGGCTGGCCCTGCGCCGCAGCAACGTGGACACCGACCAGATCATCCCGGCCGAGTACCTCAAGCGGGTCAGCCGGGTCGGCTTCGCCGACGGGCTGTTCGCGGCCTGGCGGGCGGACCCGGAATTCATCCTCAACCAGCCCGTCGCGGATGGCGCGACGATACTCGTGGCGGGCCCCGATTTTGGCATCGGATCATCGCGCGAACACGCGGTCTGGGCGCTGAGTGATTACGGTTTCCGGGCCGTCATCTCCGCGCGATTCGGCGATATCTTCCGCAATAACTCAACAAAGGGCGGATTGCTCCCGGCCCGGGTAACCGCCGAATTCGCGGCCGAACTCCAGGACGTCATCGAGGCGAACCCGGACGCCGCGGTAACCGTCGATCTGACCGCCCGTGAGGTGCGCGCCGCCGCCCCCGGGACCCGGCAGGTGCTGCTGTCCGGCCCGTTCGAGATCGACGACTACACCCGGTGGCGGCTGATGGAAGGGCTCGACGATATTTCCCTGACGTTGCGTTATGCGGATGAGATCACCAGCTTCGAGGAGCACCGGCCGAGTTGGCTGCCAACAGCCGATCCGGTGCACTGAAATCGCTTGCAGGACTGGAAATCTGGGTGTCCGGAGCGCGACACGCCGTGTTTTTACGCTCAGGTGATTGTGCCAGCGCGCTGCATCGCCTAATTTCGGGCAGGTCAGAGGTCGCGGTTACGGCTGCCCTGTCCGCGCGACCTCCCGTCAGGGGGAACCGCAGGAGTGATACATGAACAAGCGTGACCTGATCGATGCGATCTCCGGCCGGCTGGGGGACAAGAAGACCGCGACCGAGGCCGTGAACGCGGTGCTCGACACGATTCAGCTCACCGTGGCCAAGGGCGACAAGGTCTCGATCACCGGGTTCGGCGTATTCGAGAAGCAGAACCGGCCCGCCCGCACGGCCCGTAACCCGGCTACCGGGGCGACCATCCGGGTGCCGAAGTCGTCGGTGCCCAAGTTCCGGGCCGGCGCGGACTTCAAGGCCGTCGTCAACGGCGACAAGAAGGTCGCGGCCGCTAAGAAGCGGTAACGCCTTTCCAGTCGTGATCATGGGATTGGTGTCGTTCTAGCAGCACTAATCCCATGATCACGGGGAAGACCCCTCGGCTGGCAGGGGGAATGTGGCCAGCGTGAGAGCGGTGATGCGGGGCGGGTCGCCGCCGGTCCGGAACTGGACGCGCTGGCCGGGACGCAGCAGGCGCAGGCCGGACGCGGCCAGCGCGTCGGCGTCGAAGCTCAGCACGGTCCCGGTGTCGGTGAACACGCTGCCCGACCGGGTGCCGCCGTCGTAGCTGCGCACGGTCGCCTGCACCGGAAAGCTACTCAGCGCAGCCCGGGCCGCTTGCGCAGCGCGGTGCTGATCAGCCGGTCCAGCAGGTCGGGCAGGGACAGCCCGGCCGCGGCCCACATCTTGGGGAAGTACGACGCGGCCGTCATCCCGGGCATGGTGTTGATCTCGTTGAGCAGGATCTGGCCGTCCGGGGTGTAGAAGAAATCGACCCGGGCCAGCCCCTCGCCGGACACCGCCTCGAAGGCGGCCGCGGCCAGGCGGCGCACCTCGTCCAGGTGCTCGGCCGGGATCGGCGCCGGGATCACCATGTTGTTGACGTCGTCCAGGTACTTCGCCTCGAAGTCGAAGAACTCCTCGCCGCCGTCCACCATGAGCTGCCCGGGCGGGCTGGTGTCTGGCGGCCCGCCGTCCACGCCTTCCAGCACCGCGCACTCCACTTCCCGGCCCGCGATGGCCCGCTCGACCAGCACCTTGCGGTCGTACCGCCGCGCGGTTTCGATGGCCTCGTGCAGGCCGGCCAGGTCGGGCGCCTTGGACGTGCCGATGCTGGAACCGCCGCGGGCGGGCTTGACGAAGACCGGCCAGCCCAGCTCGCCGATCGCGTCCAGCACCCGCTTGCGTTCCGCGGCTACCGGTACCGGCACGCTGGCCGGCTCCCCGGCGGGCTGCCAGTCCCGGTCCCGGACCACGACGAACGGGCCCACCGGCAGCCCCTTCGCCTTGAAGATCAGCTTCATGTACTCCTTGTCCATGCTGACCGCGCTGGCCAGCACGCCGGCGCCGACATAGCGGATGCCCGCCGTCTCCAGCAGCCCCTGGATCGTGCCGTCCTCACCGAACGGGCCGTGCAGCATCGGCAGCACCACGTCCACGTCACCCAGCACCCGGGGGATGGCCCCCGGCTCGGCCGTGGTCAGCGTGCCAGGCTCCGCGCTGCCCCAGGGCAGCACCTGCCCACCCGGTTCGGCCACCGCCTCGACCGACGGCAGATTGCCCTCGGTGATGGCCAGCCGCTCCGGCTCGTCCGCGGTCAGCACCCACCGGCCGTCCGGCATGATGCCGACCGGGATGACCTCGTACCGGTCCCGGTCCAGGGCGGCCAGCACCGTCCCGCCGCTCGCGCAGGAGATCGCGTGCTCCGGGCCACGGCCGCCGAACACGACCGCCACCCTGATCTTGCGCTGCTGGTTCACTCCCGCTCCTCTCGTATCCCGCCGAGCGCGTCGAGGGCCTGCGCCGCGTCGGCGATCAGGTCCGCGGCGTCCTCCAGGCCGACCGAGAACCGGACGGCACCTGGATCGATCCCGGCCGCGGCCAGCGCCGCCTCGTCGAACTGCCGGTGTGTGGTGGACGCCACGTGACTGACCTTGGTATGCGTGCCACCCAGCGACGTGGCCACCTGGGCCACCCGCAGCCGGTCCGCCAGCGCGTACCCGCCAGCCCGCCCGCCATGCGGGGTCACTGTGACAATCGCGCCAAACCGGGGGGTGCCGTCCGGGCCGGCATCGAACAGCCGCCGGGCCACCTGGTGCCCCGGATGCCCAGGCAGCCCGGGGTAGTCCACCCGGCGCACGGCCGGGTGGCTGGCCACGGCGGTGGCGAAGGCCAGCGCGGTCGCGCACTGCCGGCTGACCCGCAGCGGCAGCGTCTCCAGGCCGCGGCGGAGCAGGAAGGCCTCGTCCGGGGCCAGCGAGCCACCCGTGTCGATGCGCACCGCGCGGATCCGGCTGATCAGCTCGGGGTGGCCGGTCACCACGCCGCCGGTCGCGTCCGAGTGCCCGCCCAGGTACTTGGTGGCCGAGTGCAGCACCAGGTCGGCGCCGTGTTCCAGCGGCCGGCAGACCGGCGGCGGGGCCAGCGTGGAGTCCACCACGAGCAGCGCGCCGGCCTGGTGCGCGAGGTCGGCCAGCGCGGGCAGGTCAGCCACCGCGGTGGTCGGGTTGGCCACCGTCTCCGCGTACACGATGCGGGTCTGGCGGCGCAGCGCCGCCCGCACCTGGTCGAGGTCGGTCACGTCGATGAAGTCGGTCCGCACGCCGAACTTGCCCGCCACGTCGCGCAGGAAGCCGTAGGTCCCGCCGTACACCGCGGCCGGGGCCAGCACGTGCGCACCCGCCTCGGTGAACGTCCAGAACACCGCGCTGATCACGGCCATCCCGGAGGCGAACGGCTGGGCCGCGGCCGGCCCGGGCAGCCGGGCCGCCTCCAGGGCGGCCACCGAGGCCGCGAAGGCGTCCGCGGTGGGGTTGTCGATCCGGCTGTAGCTGTAGCCCGCCGCGCTGCCGTTGAGCAGCGCCGCGTACTCGGCGCTGGACCCGAACGCGAACGCCGCGCTGCGGTAGACCGGCACGGCCAGCGGCTGCTGCGCGAGCGGCGGGGGCATGGGCAGGTGTACCGCCCGGGTGTTCTCCCCCCGCCCGGCCGGGTCAGATGCCAT
Source organism: uncultured Actinomycetes bacterium (assembly GCA_963832095.1). Taxonomy (GTDB): domain Bacteria; phylum Actinomycetota; class Actinomycetes; order Streptosporangiales; family Streptosporangiaceae; genus RYN-230. The sequence continues at coordinate 35,185 of CAWHSW010000010.1, read as the reverse complement.
AGCGCTCGGGCTTGGCGGAGCGGGAGGTGAGTAGTCCGGCGGCCTGGCCGACGTCGATCCGCTCGCTCATCACCCCGACCACGACCTCGGTGATGGGCATCTCTACGCCCAGCGACTTGGCCAGTTCCAGCACCGGCCGGGCCGACTTGGCGCCCTCGGCCACCTGGGTGGTGACCGCGGCCACGTCAGCCACCGGCATGCCGCGGCCGATCATCTCGCCGAACGTCCGGTTCCTGGACAGCGGCGAGTTGCACGTGGCCACCAGGTCACCCAGGCCAGCCAGGCCGGCGAAGGTGTGCTGGTCCGCGCCGAGCGCCGCGCCCAGCCGGGTCATCTCGGCCAGCCCGCGGGTGATCAGCGTGGCCCGGGTGTTGTCCCCGCAGCCCATGCCGACCGCGATGCCGACCGCCAGCGCGATCACGTTCTTGACCGCGCCGCCGAGCTCGCAGCCGGTCACGTCCGGGTTGGTGTACGGCCGGAAGTACGGCGTGTGGCATTCCTGCTGCAGCCGTTTGGCCAGCGTGTCATCGGCGCTGGCGACGACGGTCGCGGCCACCCCCTGGCGTTCCGCGATCTCCCGGGCCAGGTTGGGGCCGGACACCACCGCGATGCGTTCCGGCCCGGCCCCGGTGACGTCGGCGATCACCTGGCTCATCCGGTCGTGGGTGCCCATCTCGATGCCCTTCATCAGGCTGACGAACGCGGCGTCAGCCGGCAGCAGGCCGAGCCAGGCTTCGAGGTGATGGCGCAGCGTCTGGGCGGGCACGGCCAGCACCACGATGGCCGCGCCGTGCAGCGCGCCAGCCGGGTCGGCGGTCGCGGTCAGCCCGGGCGGCAGCGTGATGCCGGGCAGGTAGTCCGGGTTCTCGTGCCGCTCGTTGATCGTCGTCACCAGGCCGGGCCGCCGGCCCCAGAGCGTGGCCGGGGTACCCGCGTCGCAGAGCACCTGGGCAAACGTGGTGCCCCACATGCCCGCCCCCATGACCGCGGCTTTCATGTCGGCGTCGCCTCACGCGGGTCGGCGCCCGGGCCGGGCGGCGGCGGGCCGTCCGGGCCCGCAGCCGAGCCCGCGGGCGCCGCGGGCTCCGCCTCCTGGGCCGCCTGGCGCGCGGCCCGGCGGGCGATCGCCGGGTGGTACGGCTCGGCCGGCGGCTGGCCGCCGCGCAGCTCGGCCAGCAGCGTGGCCACGTCGGCCATGATGGCGTTGGTCGCGCCGCGCAGCACGTCCCGGGTGAACGGCTTGCCCTCGAACTCGGTCAGGTCCACCGGCGGCCCGGCCAGCATGTGCACCGTGTGCCGCGGCCACAGGTGCGGCTTGGTCGTCCCGTACGGCAGGATGTCCTGCGCCCCCCAGGTGGCCACCGGGATGACCGGGACCCCGCTGGCCAGGGCCAGCCGGGCCACCCCGGTCTTGGCGACCATCGGCCACTGCTCCGGGTCCCGGGTCGCGGTGCCCTCCGGGTAGATGATCACGCACTCGCCGTCGGCCAGCGCCTGCTCGGCCACCTTGAGCACGTTGGCCGCGTCCGCTTCGCCGCGGCGAACCGGGAGCTGGCCGCAGCCACGCAGCAGCGCGCCGATGCCCTTCACGTCGAACGCCGAGGACTTGATCATGAACGCCGGGTAGCGCCCGGCCTCGTGCACGAACAGCGCCATGGCCGCCCAGTCCACGTAGGACAGGTGGTTGCCGGCCACCAGCATCCCGCCCTGCCGGGGGAAGTGCTGGTAGCCGTGCCAGTCCCGCTTCATCATCGCCTTGATCAGCGATGGGAAGAACACCGTGGTCCCGGTCCGCCAGGCGGCCGAGTAGCGCCGGCCCCGCTGCTGTCCGCTCATCGGTGCGCTCTCCCGCCCGCGCTCAGGAGGTTTCTCATTGCTGCCAGTCTCCCGTTCCGCCCATCGCCGTGTCGAGGCATGGCCATGACCCTGCGCAACCACCGGTCGGCCCGCCCGGCCGCGGGCACAGTATGGTCGCCGGTGTGACCGAGAGCCCGCTCAGCTGGTCGCTGGTGATCCCCGTCAAGGTACTTGCCCGCGCCAAATCCCGGCTGGCCGGCCTGGCTGGACCGGCCCGGGAGGAGCTGGCCCTGGCCATGGCGGCGGACACGGTGAGCGCGGCGGCCGCCTGCCCGGCGGTGGCGGCCGTGCTCGTGGTGACCGACGACGCGGCCGCCGCGAGCACGCTGGGTGAGCTGGGCGCGGTGATCGTGCCGGACGAGCCGGCCGCCGGGCTGAACCCGGCGCTGGCCCACGGCGCGTCCCTGGCCGCCGCGCGCTGGCCCAGGTCGGGCACGGCCGCGCTGGCCGCGGACCTGCCCGCGCTGCGGCCCGCGGAGCTGGACCGGGGGCTGCGCGCCGCGGCCCGCTGGCCGGAGGCGTTCGTCGCGGACGCCGCGGGCACCGGCACCACGCTGTACGCCGCGCGGCCCGGGACGCCGTTCCGGCCCCGGTTCGGCGCTGGCTCGGCCAGCCGGTACCGCGCGGGCGGGGCGGTCGAGATCCTGCTGGCCGACGTGCCCAGCCTGCGCTCGGACGTGGACACCGCCGCGGACCTGCGGCATGCGACCACGCCTGGGGCTCGGCCCGCGCACCGGCCCCGCTGGCCGCGCGTCTCGGCTGAGTCCAGGCGCCGGGTCAGCGCGTCACACGGTTCCTCCGGCGCCCTACCCGGACGCCCAGCAGCACGAGGTCCACGAGGATCACCACCACCCCGATGATCAGCAGCCAGAACAGGCCCTTGACCACCGCCCCCACGATGCCCAGGGCGATGGCCACGATGATGAACAGCAGGAACAGCGCCATCCGACCCCTCCAATCTCGCGTCAGCGCCGGGCGAGCCGCCGCTCGCCGCTCGCGCCGGGCTGGTAGGCCAGTTCGTAGTGCTCGAAGACGGCCGCCTCCTGGCTGGCCGGCAGCTCCCCGTCGGTGTCGATCGACGGCGCGTCACGGACCAGGTTCTTCGGCCGGGTGACCTTCAGGTACCCCGGGCCCACGGTGGCCCCGTCCAGGGGCACGAAGACCAATCGGCGCCGGGTCGGCAGCCCGACGGTGACGGTGGCGAACGCGGGCTGGTCGGTCGCGGTGTCCACGTAGACCGATTCCAGCGTGCCGACCTTGTGGCCAGCGTCATCCACCACGTCGTGGCCGCGCCACTCCCGGATATCCGCTGCCTCGAACATGACCCCTCCGCTCGAATGTCGACTGGGCATGCAGCTACCCAGCAACGCCGAGCTCATACGAGGGGAGTGGCCCCTAAATATGCACGATGGGGCAGGTGAGCGTCCGGGTGATGCCGGTGACCCCCTGGATCTGGGCCACCACGAGCCGGCCCAGGTCATCGACGTTGGACGCTTCCGCCCGCACGATCACGTCGTATGGCCCGGTCACGTCCTCGGCCAGGGTCACCCCCTCGATGGCCCCGATACGGCGGGCGACCTCGGCGGCCTTGCCCACTTCCGTCTGTACGAGGATGTACGCCTGAACCATGCGTCCCTCCCGGGGGCCTCATCGCCTGCGGCCGGAATGGCCACGCTACCGTAAAGCAAAGTCGGCAGTCGGGAGGGCCCCATTACCGTCGCAGACCTGGGGGAATTCGGCCTCATCGCGGCGCTGGCGGCCCGGCTGCCGCGCACCCCCGCCCTGCTCGTGGGCATTGGCGATGACGGGGCCGTAGTCCGCGCCCCGGACGGGCGGGTGGTTGCCAGCACGGATCTTCTGGTCGAAGGCTGGCATTTCCGGCGCGACTGGTCGTCGGCCACCGAAATAGGCGGTAAGGCGGCCGCGCAGAATCTCGCCGATATCGCGGCCATGGGCGCGGTGCCCACCGCACTGCTGATCGGCCTGGCCACGCCGGGCGACCTGCCGGTGGCCTGGGCCGAGGACCTGGCCGCCGGGCTGGCGCAGGAATGCGCCCGGGTCGGCGCGGCCGTGGCCGGGGGTGACATCTCGGCCGGGCCGGTGCTCATGCTGGCCGTCACCGCCCTGGGTGACCTGGCCGGCCAGCCGCCGGTCACCCGCTCCGGCGCCCGGCCCGGGGACGTGCTGGCGGTGGCCGGCCACCTGGGGCACTCGGCGGCCGGGCTGGCGCTGCTGCAGGCCGGCCTGGACCAGCCGGCCAGCCTGCTGGCCGCGCACCGCTGGCCGCATCCGGACTACGCCGCCGGGCCCGAGGCGGCCCGGCTGGGCGCCACCTCGATGATCGACGTGAGCGACGGGCTGGTCCAGGATGTGGGACACCTGGCCGAGCAGAGCGGAGTGCGCATTGACCTGGAATCTGTGCGTTTGCCGGATGATGACGCACTCCGGATAGCGGCGGCGGCGGTGGGCCGGCCGGACTCGCTTGACTGGATTCTCAGCGGCGGGGAGGATCATGCCCTGGCCGCAACTTTCCCGCCGCGAGCAGCCCTGTCCGGGCGCTGGACGGTCGTCGGGCGGGTCCGTGACGGCCAGGGGGTCTGGGTGGATTCACGGCGAGTCGAGAGGCTGTCCGGATGGACTCATTTTCGTGGATCGAACGCCCCTCACTGAGCGTGTTCGGTAAATTACAGCTTTGTCACTATAGTTAGCCCGCCCCGTCCTTAGGTATAAACCCCCCAAATGCGATCACCGGGCAAGAGAGCAGCGCCCCGCCACCGGGCGCCATCCGGCGCTGCCGAGGACGGGGCTGACCGCCCTGGCGGATGGCGTGCGCTCGCCAGCGCATGGCGTCGGCGGTCAGCGCGGCGGTACACGGCGGGCCCGGTCGGCCGGGCCCAAGCTCGGCCCGGCCGTCCGCCGCCTGATGGTTACCCCGACGTTCGCGGCTGGCCTGGGCGTGCTGGTGGCGGCCGGCCTGGCCGCCAACATGCCCCGGACGGTGCTGCACTTCAGCTCCCCGGTGCCCGGTATTCAGTGCTCGGCCGGGGTATGCGCGACCGAGGAGCCGAACAACGGCACGCTCGCCTCGGCCCGCCCCGGCGTGCACATCTCGCCGTCCTCGCCCGGCACATCGGGCGCGGCCTCGGGCAGCCACGCGGACCGGCGCGGTGGCGACCCGGACCGGTCGTCCGGCTCAGCCGCCCGGGTCACGGTCAGCTACCAGGTGACCCACGAGTGGCCGGGCGGTTTCATCGACCAGATCAGCATCACCGGGATGAACGCGCAGCGCAGCAGCTGGAGCCTGGCCCTCGGCTACCCGGGCGCCCGGGTGACCAACGTGCAGGGCGCGCAGTGGCAGGCCACCAGCCCGGATGCGGGCGTGGCCGAGGGTTACGCCGAGCCGGAATCCGGCGGGCCGGGCGGGCCAGGTGGCGACGGCGGCCAGCACGGCCCGGGGGGCTCCTCGTGGGTGCAGTTCACCGTCGTGCTGGACGGCTCGCCGATGGCCCCGGTGGGCTGCGACTTCGACGGCAACCCGTGCACGTTCAGCAGCCCGGGCGCGCCCTGACGGCGGCAGCCCGGTGCGGGGTCAGACCTGCCGGTGCGGGGTCAGAGCTGACAGCTCAGCGGGTGACTTTGCCGGCCTTGATGCAGGACGTGCAGACCCGGATCCGCCGGCTGTTGCCGCCCACGGTGGTGCGCCGGATCTGGATGTTGGGGTTAAAGCGCCGTGGAGTCCGGCGGTGGGAGAAGGAGACGTTCTTGCCGAATCCCGGCCCCTTGCCGCAGATCTCGCAGACAGCAGCCACGGGATTCTCCCTTGCATGAAGGCGGTTGCGCTAGCCGATGCGCCCTGACTGGGGGCGGGCACCACTCAGCCACGCCCAGGGCAGCCTGGACACAATATCCGACCACCGGCCGCTAACGCGAATCGTCCCCGGCGGCGCCTATCCTGTGAGGCCATGGCAAGGCTTGACGACCGGATCGACCGGGTGTTCGATCCCCGCACGGCCAAGGTCCTGGCCAGCTCGCTGGACGTGCACACGGTCGGTGAACTGCTCCGGCACTACCCGCGCCGGTACGAGCAGCGCGGCGAGCTGACCGACCTGGCCAATCTGCGCGACGGTGAGCACGTCACCGTGCTCGCGCAGATCAAGGCGGTCACCACCCGGCCGATGCGCAACCGGCGCGGCAAGCTGACCGAGGTCACCGTCACCGACGGCCGGGGCACGCTGACGCTGGCGTTCTTCCGCCAGCCGTGGCGGGAGAAGGAGCTCAAGCCGGGCCTGCACGGCCTGTTCGCCGGCCAGGTGTCCAGCTACGGCCGCAAGCGGCAGCTCATCCACCCCGACTGCGAGCTGCTCGGCGAGACCGACCCGGGTACCGAGCTGGCCGCCGAGCACGCCGCCGAGATCATCCCGGTCTACCCGGCCACCAGCCAGTTGCCCTCGTGGAAGATCGCCAAGGCGATCCGCACCGTGCTGGACACGCTGGACATCGCGGACGACCCGCTGCCCGCCGCGGTCCGCGACCGGCATGGCCTGCTCAGCCAGGCTGGCCGCGCTGCTCGGCATCCACCGCCCGGCCGGGTTCGCCGACAAGGACCAGGCCAAGCTGCGGCTGAAGTGGGACGAGGCGTTCGTGCTGCAGGCCGTGCTGGCCCAGCGGCGGCGGGCCGAGGACGCGCTGCCCGCCACCTCGCGCATCCCGCGCCGCGGCAGGCTGCTCGATGCGTTCGACGCCCAGCTCCCGTTCCAGCTGACCGGCGGGCAGCGCGCCGCGGGCGAGGAGATCATGACCGCGCTGTGCCGGGAGCACCCGATGCACCGGCTGCTGCAGGGCGAGGTGGGCTCCGGCAAGACCCTGGTCGCGGTGCGCGCCATGCTCCAGGTGGTGGACGACGGCGGCCAGGCGGTGCTGCTCGCGCCCACCGAGGTGCTGGCCCAGCAGCACTACCGGTCGCTGACCCAGCTGCTCGGCCCGCTCGGCCGGGCCGGCGAGCTGGACGGCGCCGACCAGGCCACCCGGGTCGCGCTGCTCACCGGCTCGCAGGGCGCCAAGGCCCGCCGGGCCGCGCTGGACGACGTGGCCTCCGGCGCGGCCGGCATCGTGATCGGCACGCACACCCTGCTCTACCACCGGGTCCGGCTGGACGACCAGGTGGTGTTCAAGGACCTGGGCCTGGTGGTGATCGACGAGCAGCACCGGTTCGGCGTGCAGCAGCGCGACGCGCTACGCGAGAAGGCCCACGGCAGCCGCCCGCACGTGCTGGTCATGACGGCCACCCCGATCCCCCGGACGGTGGCCATGACCGTCTACGGCGACCTGGACGTATGCACGCTCAGCGAGCTGCCGGCCGGCCGCACGCCGATCACCAGCCACGTGGTGCCCGCCGCGGAGAAGCCGCGCTTCCTCGAGCGCACCTGGCAGCGGCTCCGCGAGGAAGTGGACGGCGGCGGCCAGGCCTACGTCGTGTGCCCCCGGATCGGCCTGGACGACGGGCTTTCCGGCCTAACGCCCGTGCCGGGTGAACTCGACCCGGCCGACCCCGACGACGCCGCGGGCGAATACGAAGAAGAGGCCGACGCCGCCGGGCGGCCGCCGCGTGCCGTACTCGAGATGGCGGCGGAACTCGGGCAGGGGCCGCTGGCCGGGCTGGCGCTGCGGGTGCTGCACGGCCGGCTGCCCGCGGACGAGAAGGACGACACCATGCGCGGGTTCGCGGCATGGCCAGGTGGACGTGCTGGTGGCCACCACCGTGGTCGAGGTCGGCGTGGACGTGGCGAACGCCACCATCATGGTCATCCTGGACGCGGACCGGTTCGGCGTGTCCCAGCTGCACCAGCTGCGCGGCCGGGTCGGCCGCGGCGCCAAGCCGGGGCTGTGCCTGCTGGTCACCGACGCCCCCGAGGGCAGCCCGGCCCGGGCCCGGCTGGACGCGGTGGCCAGCACGGTGGACGGCTTCCAGCTGTCCCGGCTCGACCTGGAGCAGCGCCGCGAGGGCAACGTGCTGGGCGCGGCCCAGGCCGGCCGCAAGTCCAGCCTGAAGATGCTCACCCTGCTGGCCGACGAGGAGCTGATCGGCCAGGCCCGGCAGGAGGCCACCGCACTGGTGGACGCCGACCCGGCGCTGGCCAGCCACCCGGCCCTGGCCGCCGCGATCACCGCCCTGCTCGACGAGGAACAGGCCGAGTTCCTGGAAAAGGCGTGATTATCTTGCGCTCTGCTTGCTTTGCGCCTCCGGGGGCGCTGGACCCGCCTCCTTCCCTCGTCGCTCGGGTCGCTCGTGCCTCGCTCCCCTCGCTCCTCAGTCCAGTTCGGCGGCGCGCCCCCTTCGGCGCGGGGCGCCACCTTCCTCCTCGCTCGTTCCTCGCTCGTCGTTCAGTCGGCGCCGGGTGCCTTTCGCGGGGATTGGGCCAGTCGGCGGCGAACCCTTCTGGGTACTCGTGACCAGGGTTATTGGGGGGGTGGCGGGGGGGCGGCGGCTGGCCGTGCCGGCTGGCCGGCACACCCGGCCCACCAGCGACCGGGCTCGGGAGGGCCTGTTCGGCACCGTACTGGCGTTCTGTGGAAGCCTGGCTGGGCTGCGGGTGCTCGACCTGTACGCGGGCTCCGGAGCGGTGGGGCTCGAAGCGCTGTCCCGCGGCGCGGGGCATGTGCTGCTGGTCGAGGCCGACGCGCGGGCCGCCCGGGTGATCCGGGGCAACATCGAGGTGGTCGGCCTGCCCGGCGCTGAGCTGGTCACCGACCGGGTGGACCGGGTGCTGGCCCGCGGCCCGGGCCAGGGTGGGTACGACCTGGCCGTGGCCGATCCGCCGTACGCCACAGCGGGCGCCGAGGTGACCGGGATGCTGGCCGCGCTGGCCGGCGGCGGCTGGCTGGCCCCGGGCGCGCTGGTCGCGGTGGAGCGGGATACCCGGTCCGGGGCGGTGGACTGGCCGGCCGGGTACACCCCGGACCGGTCCCGGCGCTACGGCGATACCACGTTCTGGTACGGTCTCGCCGCAGGTGGATGTCCCCCAGGAAGGGCGTGACCGCGTGCGTCGTGTCGCCTGTGCAGGCTCATTCGACCCGGTGACCAACGGGCATCTCGACATCATCGGCCGGGCCGCCGCGCTGTATGACGAGGTGGTCGTCGTGGTCGGGGCCAACCAGGCCAAGGAAGGCCTGTTCACCGTGGACGAGCGGGTGGAGATGCTCCGCGAGGTGACGGCCGGCCTGCCGAACGTCGAGGTCAGCATCTTCCGCGGGCTGCTGGTCAACTTCTGCAAGGCGAACGACATATCCGCCATCGTGAAGGGCCTGCGCGCGGTCAGCGACTTCGAGTACGAGATGGAGATGGCCCAGATGAATTACCGTCTCGCCGAGGTCGAGACGCTGTTCATCGCGGCCAACCCGGCGTACAGCTTCCTGCGTTCCAGCCTGGTGAAGGAGATCTGCCAGTACGGCGGGGACGTCTCGTCGCTGGTGCCCGGACCGGTGCTGGAGCGGCTCAAGACCCGGCTGGCGGCCCGCTGAGCCACCCCCCTGGCGGGGGACCCCCGGTTAAGTTGGGAAATCGGTTGCAGGCCGGTAGGCTGACCGTCTCAACCGTGCCGAACATCGTCCTTAGCCATGCCACAGCCACGAAAGAACTCCCCAGCGCGCCTCGATCCCCGCAAGCCGCTGGTCTTCAGCGTCCTTGACCTCGGCCGCAGCCCGGGCTCGGAGCATTCGCAGACCCGTACCGTCCCGGCCCCGCCCTATGTGCAGGCCGGGATGGTTGGCGTGCCCGAGGGCGCTGACGTTCAGCTGTCCGTGCGGATGGAGGCGGTGTCCGAGGGCGTTCTGGTCACCGCCACCGCGCACGCGCCGGTGACCGGGGAGTGCGCGCGCTGCCTGGAACCGGTGCACCAGCAGGTTGACGTTAAGGTGCAAGAGCTTTTCGGATATGCCACGGACGACGGGCCGGACGCCGCGGACGGGTACTCTCTGCAAGGAGACCTGCTGGATCTTGAGCCGGCCCTGCATGACGCGCTGGTGCTGGCGCTGCCGCTGGCCCCGCTGTGCCGGGAGGACTGCCCGGGGCTGTGCGTGGAATGTGGTGCGCTGCTCGCCCAGGCGGGCCCGGACCATGGGCACGGGCCGGCCGTCGATCCGCGGTGGGCCAGCTTGCAGCAGCTGAACGAGCCGGGCCCAGCCGGGCCGGACCCGGCGGGCGAATGACTTTGAGTGCAGACGATGAAGGAGAGTTAGGTGGCAGTTCCGAAGCGGCGTATGTCGCGCAGCAACACCAGGTCACGGCGGTCGCAGTGGAAGACGTCCGCCCCCGCTCTGGTGCGCTGCCCGCAGTGCCGGGACCCCAAGCTGCCGCACACGGCATGCCCGACGTGCGGGACGTACAACCGCCGTCAGGTGATCACGCCCAGCTGATGCGCTGAAGGGGCCACAGCGTGCGAGGCGGGTCAAGCAGCGGTGCAGCAGACGGGCCGGACGGCGCGGAACTGCTGCGCACCATCGACGCTGGGCTGAGCCCAGAGCTGCTCGAACGCGCCCTCACGCACCGTTCCTACGCGTATGAGAACGGTGGGCTGCCGACCAACGAGCGGCTCGAGTTCCTCGGCGACGCGGTGCTCGGGCTGATCGTGACGGACACCCTGTTCCGCGCGTACCCGGATCTGCCCGAGGGCCAGCTGGCCAAGCTGCGTGCGGCCGTGGTGAACATGCGCGCGCTGGCCGACGTGGCCCGTGAGCTCAAGCTGGGCGACTACGTCCGGCTCGGCCGCGGCGAGGAAGGCACCGGCGGGCGGGACAAGTCGTCGATCCTGGCCGACACGCTGGAGGCCCTGATCGGCGCGGTCTACTTCGAGCTGGGCCTGGTCACGGCGGACGCCCTGGTGCACCGGCTGTTCGACCCGGTGATCAACCGGTCGGCCGGGCTCGGCGCCGGGCTGGACTGGAAGACGTCGCTGCAGGAGCTGACCGCCCAGGGGTTCCTCGGCGTGCCCGAGTACCAGGTCGAGGAGAGCGGCCCCGATCACCAGAAGTTCTTCCGCGCTACCGTCCGGGTGGGCGGCCGCAACTACGGGACCGGGGCCGGCCGGTCCAAGAAGGAAGCCGAGCAGCAGGCGGCCGAGGCGGCCTGGAAGGCGATCAGCAACGGTCACGAGTCCGCCGCGGGCAGCAACGGGGTGACCCCAGCCGCCGGGGCGGAGCCGGGGTCCGGGGACGCCGCCGCCGCGCCCGGGGACGCGCCGGCCGGGAGCTGACCGGTGCCGGAACTCCCTGAGGTCGAGACCGTCCGGGCCGGCCTGGCGGACCACCTGGTGGGCCGCACCATCGAGAAGGCCCAGGTGCTGCACCCCCGCGCCATCCGGCGGCACCTGGCTGGCCAGGCCGACTTCGAGGACGTGCTGCACGGCCGGACCATCACCGGGGCCCGGCGCCGGGGCAAGTACCTGTGGCTGCCGATGCACGACGACGCGCTGCTGGCCCACCTGGGCATGAGCGGGCAGCTCCTGGTGGGCGCGCCGGACCGGCCGCTGTCCAGCCACGTCCGGGTCCGCTTCACGTTCACCGATGCCGGTCCCGACCTGAGGTTCAGCGACCAGCGCACGTTCGGCCACCTGGTCTGGGCCGAGGGCGGTGCGCAACTGCCGTCGCTGATCGCGCACATCGCGCCGGACCCGCTGGAGGCCGCGTTCGACGACGCGGCGTTCCTGGCCCGGTTGCGGCTGCGCCGGACCGGGCTGAAGCGGGCCCTGCTCGACCAGTCGCTGATCAGCGGGGTCGGCAACATCTACGCCGACGAGGCGTTGTGGCGGGCCCGGCTGCACTGGGCCCGGGCCACCGACACGCTGACCCGGGCCGAGGCGGCCCGGACGCTGGGCGAGGTCCGGGCCGTGCTGCTGGATGCCCTCAAATCCGGTGGAACCTCGTTCGACAGCCTGTATGTGAACGTCAACGGGGAAAGCGGGTATTTCTCCCGGTCACTGTGTGTATACGGCCGGGAGGGGGAACCGTGCCCACGCTGCGGCACGCCGATCCGGCGCGATCCCTTCATGAACAGATCCGCTTACAGCTGCCCGCGTTGCCAGCCCCGGCCACGGTCCGCGCGCCGCCATCGTGACCTGCATGATCGCTCAACTTGACCGAAATCCCGCGGGGTGGGACCCTAGGGAGTGTCACCTGCGCGCACTCATGCGAGTCTTCGCGTGTGCGCCCCTCCTGGTCACTCAGTGTGGAGGACCCACTACAATGGCGAAGGCTCTACTCGGCCACGTCGGCGGGCCAGATCCCCGCATGGTCTCAGAGATGCGCCGCCTTCAGCAGCGAGTACGCGACCTGGAAGCCGAGCTGGTCAGGCTCCAGGACGAGAACGACGCTCTGTCTGCGGAAGCCGGTCATGACTTGCTCGTCACCGATCGGGAACGCGAGCCGGCGCTGATCTGACGCGCCGATCCATCACCACGAAACGGGGACGCCGCAACCGGCGTCCCTCCTCGTGTGTCTGGCGCGTTGTCACTTACGCCTCGTACGTCAGTTACGTCGCTTTAGCCGCTTATGTCACTCGGCTGACCGCGGCCCGCCCACCTGCCCGGACCTCGCTCGTGAACTGCCGGGAAACCCGCGAATGCCCGGGCTGGCCGGCCTCGCGCGATAAGGTTCGGACAGGCTGGCGCAGCGCCGCCGCGCCGTCGCAGGCGCCGGCCGCCTGGACCGGCCGTCGCAGACTGGCCCACAGCGGATCGAGCCCATCGCGGGGAGGGGAGCCTGCAGGTGTACCTGAAGACTCTCACCCTGCGCGGGTTCAAGTCGTTCGCGTCCGCGACCACGTTGCGCTTCGAACCGGGTATCACCTGCATCGTCGGCCCCAACGGGTCGGGCAAGTCCAACGTGGTGGACGCGTTCTCCTGGGTGATGGGCGAGCAGGGCGTGAAGACCCTGCGCGGCGGCAAGATGGAGGACGTGGTCTTCGCCGGGACCGCCTCCCGGCCTCCGCTCGGCCGGGCTGAGGTCACCCTGACCATCGACAACAGCGACGGCGCGCTGCCCATCGAGTACACCGAGGTCACCCTGAGCCGGCTGCTGTTCCGGTCCGGGCAGAGCGAGTACTTCATCAACGGCGATCACTGCCGCCTGCTCGACGTGCAGGAACTGCTGTCCGACTCCGGCCTGGGCCGGGAGATGCACGTGATCGTCGGCCAGGGCCAGCTGGACCAGGTGCTGCACGCCGGGCCGGAGGCCCGCCGGGCGCTCATCGAGGAGGCGGCGGGCGTGCTCAAGCACCGCCGCCGCAAGGAAAAGGCGCTGCGCAAGCTCGAAGCCATGCAGGTCAACCTGACCCGGCTGGTTGACCTGACGGCGGAACTGCGCCGCCGCCTCAAGCCGCTCGGCCGCCAGGCCGCGATCGCCCGCAAGGCCGCGGTCATCCAGGCCGACCTGCGCGACGCCCGGCTCCGGCTGCTCGCCGACGACTACATGACCGGGGCCGCCGAGCTGGAGCGGGACGAGACCGACGAGGCATCCGCGCTGGCCCGCCGGGCCGAGCTGGAGCGCACCCTGACCCAGGCCCGGCAGCGCGAGGCCGACCTGGACGGCGACGAGCAGCAGCACGCGCCCCGGCTGGCCGCCGCGCAGGAGGCCTGGTTCGCCCTCTCCGCTCTGGCTGAACGCCTCCGCGGGGTGGCCAGCCTGGCCCAGGAGCGGCACGCCCACCTGGTGGCACAGCCGGACGCGGCGCGCCCGGGCCGGGATCCGGACGAGCTGGAGCTCGAGGCGGAAGCGCTGCGCGAGCAGGAGGCGGTGCTCGGCGAGCGGCTGGAGACCGCGCGCGAGCAGCTGGCCGCGGTGACCACGGAGCGCGGCGCGGCCGAGGCCGCGCTGGCCGGGGAGGAACGCCGGCTGGCCCTCGCGGCCCGGGCCGAGGCCAAGCGGGCGGAACAGCTGGCCCGGCTGCGCGCCCAGGTCGAGGCGGCCCGGAGCAAGGCGGCGGCCGCCGCCGAAGAGGCCTGGCTGGCCGAGGCGTTCGAGTCGGCCCGGGACCGGGCCAACGAGGCGGAACGCGAATACGAGGAGCTGCAGGACGCCTGCGCCGGGCGGGACGACGACCGGACCGGCCTGGCCTGGAAACACGAGCAGGCCGCGGCCACGCTGAGCGCCGCCTCGGCCCGGGTCAGCGAGCTGCGCGCGGCCGAGCGGGAGACCAGCGCCGAGCGGGCCGCGCTGACCGCCCGGGTGCAGGCGCTGCGCGAAGGAGTGCACGCGCTGCGCACTGGCAAGGACGCGTCGGCGGCGCTGCTCGGTGAGCCAGGCCGGTTCGGCGGCGTGCTCGGCGCGGTGGCCGAGCTGGTGACCGTGGCCGACGGGGCGCAGCAGGCGATCGCCGCCGCGCTGGGCAGCGCGGCCGACGCGGTGGCGGTGTCCGGCCTGGCCGCCGCGGTGGCCATCCTGGAGACGCTGCAGGGCGAGGACGCGGGCAGCGCCGGCCTGGTCATCGCGGCTGAGCTAACCCGGGGGGGCGACCCCCCGGAACCCCCCGATCGCCGCTCCGCGCCGCCCCAGAAGCGCCCGGCCCCGGCTCTGCCGCCCGGGATCCAGCTCCCGGACGGCGTGCAGCCCGCGCTCGACCTGGTGCACTGCCCGGCGGAACTGGCCGCCGCGCTGGCCAGCCTGCTGGCCGGCGTGCTGGTGGCCGCGGATCTCGGCCAGGCCCAGGACCTGGTCCGGGCCTACCCCGAGGTGCGGGTGGTCACCCGGCAGGGTGACGTGCTGGGCGCGCACTGGGCGTCCGGCGGGTCGGCCAAGGCGCCGAGCGAGTTCACCCTGCGCGGGGTCGCCGACGAGGCCGCCGCCGGGCTGGACGAGATGGCCCGCCGCGGCGAGCAGGCCGCGGCTGACCTGGCCGGCGCGGTGGCCGACGAGGACGAAGCCCGCGAGCTGCTGGCCGCGGCCCAGGCCGGGATCCAGCAGGCCGACGCGGCCGCCGCGGAGATCTCTGGCCGGCTGGGCCGGCTGGCCGGCGCGGCGCGCGCCGCCCGCGAGGAAGCCCAGCGGCTGGAGTCGGCCATCGCCACGGCGCAGCGCGCGCGGGAAGCCGGGGATACCTCGGTCGGCGAGCTCGAGGCCAGCCTGGCCCGCGCCGAAGGGGGCGCGCCGCCGACTGGACAGCGAAGCGGGAATGGGGAGGTGGGTGGGGAGGGAGCGAGGAACGAGCGAGCGAGCGACGAGGGAAGCTCGGCCAGTGAAGAGGGAATGGGGAGGCGGGTGGGGCCCCCGGAGGCGCAAAGCAAGCAGGACGCGGAACCGGCCGGGGACGAGCCCGCCGCCGACCGGGACGCGCTGGCCGCGGCGGTCAGCGCCGGGCGCAACGCCGAGATGGACGCCCGGCTGGAGGTCAGGACGGCCGAAGAGCGGCTGCGGGCCATCGTCGGCCGGGCCGATGCCCTGGTCGCCACGGCCGCCGCGGAACGCCAGGCGGCCCAGCAGGCCGCCGCCCGCCGGGTGCGGCGGGCCCGCCAGGCCGCGGTGGCCCAGGCGGTGGCCGCGGGCGCCACGGTGGCGCTGGCCCGGCTGACCGAGTCGCTGGCCGCGGCCGCCGAGCAGCGGCAGGCGGCCGAGCAGGCCAGCAAGGGCCG
Source organism: uncultured Actinomycetes bacterium (assembly GCA_963832095.1). Lineage (GTDB taxonomy): Bacteria > Actinomycetota > Actinomycetes > Streptosporangiales > Streptosporangiaceae > RYN-230. The sequence continues at coordinate 19,712 of CAWHSW010000010.1, read as the reverse complement.
TGCCGTGGCCCTCAAGGAGATCCGGGCCACGGTCCGTGACCTGGCCGCCGAGTTCGATCGTGTGGTGGACGCCGCGCACGGCACCGAGCTGGCCCGGGCCGAGCACCGGATGCGGCTGGAGCAGCTGGCCGCCCGGGCGGCCGATGAGTTTGGCGTGGCCACCGAGGCGCTGGTCGCCGAGTACGGCCCGGACGTGCCGGTCCCGCTGGCCGCGCCGGAGCCGCCCGCCAGCCGCGCCGCGAACGGCGCCGAGAGCGCCGCGGACCCAGCCGCAGGTGACCAGGACCCAGCCGTGCCCGCGGCCGCCCAGGACGCTGCTGAGGGCCGCGGCAACGGCACCGCCCCGGCCAACGGCGCCGCCCCGGCCAACGGGACCGCCCCGGCCAACGGCAGCGCCCCAGCCAACGGCAGCGCCCCAGCCAACGGCAGCGAGCCGCAGAACGAGCAGCAGCCGGTGCTGACCGGCGCCGAGCAGCTGACCATCCCGTACGTCCGGGCCGAGCAGGAGCGCCGGGCCGCCACCGCGCAGCGCCAGCTCGACCAGCTGGGCAAGGTCAACCCGCTCGCGCTGGAGGAGTTCGCCGCGCTGGAGGAACGGCACGCGTTCCTGAACACCCAGCTCGAGGACCTCAAGAAGACCCGCCGCGACCTGCTGGTAGTGGTCAAGGAGGTGGACGACCGGGTGCAGGAGGTGTTCGCGTCGGCCTTCGAGGACACCGCCCGCGAGTTCGAGGGGATCTTCGGCCGGCTGTTCCCGGGCGGCGAGGGCCGGCTGATCCTCACCGACCCGGACGACATCCTGGCCACCGGCATCGACTTCGAGGCCCGGCCGCCGGGCAAGAAGGTCAAGCGGATGTCGCTGCTGTCCGGCGGCGAGCGGTCGCTCACCGCGATCGCGTTCCTGCTCGCCATCTTCAAGGCCCGGCCGTCCCCGTTCTACGTGCTCGACGAGGTCGAGGCGGCCCTGGACGACACCAACATGCAGCGCCTGCTGCACGTCTTCGAGGAACTCCGGTCGGCCTCCCAGCTGCTGATCATCACGCACCAGAAGCGCACCATGGAGATCGCCGACGCGCTGTACGGCATCAGCATGCGCGGCGACGGGGTGTCCACCGTGGTCAGCCAGCGGCTGCGCGAGCGCGAATCCGCCTGAGTCGGCCCAGGCCCGCAGCGGCCGCCGCCCGGCCCCAGCCCGCGCCCGGCCCAACCTCATCAGCGCGGTACTTTTTGGGTCGCCGGTGACCACCTACGCACCGCGCTGACACTTCTCCGCCGGCATGAGCCCCCGCAGACGGGGGATTAGCCGGGCTGAGGCGTCTGCCAGACTGGGGCCGTTATGGAACTCGCGATCATTCTTGGCTTGATCTTCATCCTGCTTATCGCCGGGGCCGGGACCACGCTGCTGGTCAGGCCGCGGCGGCGCCGGGTGGCCGCACCACCGGCCCCGCCCGCCGTGCCGCCGGGCGCGCCCCCGGACGGGCAGCGCACCGCCGCGCCGCCCGGCCAGGAGGTGGACACCGCCACCCCCGGGGTGGAGGAAGTGCTGCCCCCCACGGCCGGGCAGGCCCCGGTGGAACCCGCGCCCGCCCCGCTGCGCGGCCGCCTGGTGCGGCTGCGCGGGCGGCTGGCCGCCTCCCGCGGCGGCTTCGGTTCGGTGCTGCTCAACCTGCTCTCCCGGGACGTCCTGGACGACGCGGCCTGGGACGAGATCGAGGACACGCTGATCACCGCGGACGTGGGCGTCGTGCCTGCCCGGCAGATCGTCGAGGAGCTGAAAACCCAGGTCAAGGTGACCGGCACCCGGAGCCCGGACGAGGTGCGCGGCATGCTGCGCGCCGAGCTGATCATCCAGCTCGGCGCGGACACCGACCGCACCCTGCACACCGCCCCGCACGGCGACCGGCCCGCGGTGGTGCTCATGGTGGGGGTCAACGGCACCGGCAAGACCACGGTGTGCGGCAAGCTCGCCCGGGCCCTGATCGGTGAGGGCGAGACGGTGCTCCTCGGCGCGGCGGACACGTTCCGGGCCGCGGCGGTCGACCAGCTGCAGACCTGGGGCGAGCGGGTCGGGGCCCCGGTGGTCCGCTCCGACAAGGAAGGCGCGGACCCGGCCAGCGTGGCGTTCGAGGCGGTCAGCACCGGCATCGACCAGCGGGTCGGCTGCGTCATCGTGGACACCGCCGGGCGGCTGCACACCAAGACCGGCCTGATGGACGAGCTGGGCAAGATCAAGCGGGTGATCGAAAAGAAGGCCACCGTGGACGAGGTCCTGCTCGTACTGGACGCCACCACCGGGCAGAACGGGCTGCGCCAGGGCCGGGTGTTCGCGGAGGCGGTGGACGTGACCGGGATCGTGCTGACCAAGCTGGACGGCACGGCCAAGGGCGGCATCGTGTTCCAGGTGCAGCGTGAGCTCGGCGTGCCGGTCAAGCTGGTCGGCCTGGGCGAGGGGATGGACGACCTGGCCCCGTTCGAGCCGGACACGTTCGTGGACGCGATCCTCGGCGACTAGCGGCCGGACCAGCGGAGAAACGTTCCCGTAACATCGGGCCCCCGTCTTTCACGCCGCCGAAACACTCCGTGCGGGCGGGCGAAACGCCCTGGGCAGAGGGTCGGCACGACAGGGTGCCCCGAGAAGGTGGTCGCATGAAGCTCATCACTGCCGTGATCAAGCCGTTCAAGCTGGACGAGGTGAAGGCGGCGCTGCAGGCCTTTGGTGTCCATGGGATGACCGTGAGCGAGGCCAGCGGCTACGGCCGGCAGCGCGGTCACACCGAGGTCTACCGGGGCGCCGAATACCAGGTTGACCTGGTGCCCAAGGTCCGGCTGGAGGTGCTCTGCGAGGATGAGGACGCGGACGACCTGATCGGGGTGATCGTCAAGGCGGCGCAGACCGGCCGGATCGGCGACGGGAAGGTCTGGGCCACCGCGGTGGACACGGTGGTGCGGGTGCGCACCGGCGAGCGCGGCTCGGGCGCGCTGTAGCCCGGGGTAATGTCCGCGCCCGCTGCCCGTTCCCACTCCGAGGGGCCACCGCTGACCTCCTTCGCCAGTGACCGGGTCCGGCGCAGCGCGGAGACGGACCGCTGGCTGGCTTCGCTGCTCGGTGCGGAGCCAGGTGTCGCGCTGGTCGCGGTGGGCGGGTACGGGCGCCGGGAACTGCTGCCCGGCAGCGACCTGGACGTGCTGCTACTGCACGATGGCCGCAAGGGCATCGCGGCCATGGCCGACCGGATCTGGTACCCGATCTGGGACTCGGGTACCCGGCTGGATCATGCGGTGCGCACCACCAGCGAAGCCCGCAAGGTGGCCAGGAAAGACCTCAAAGTGGCGCTGGGCCTGCTCTACGCCCGGCACGTGGCCGGCGACCCCGAGCTGACCAGCGCGCTGCGGGTCGGCGCCCTGGAGGACTGGCGTGCCTCGGCCGGCGCCCGGCTGGCCGAGCTGCAGGCGCTGCACGCGGAGCGGACCGAGCGCAGCGGCGAGCTCGCTTTCCTGCTCGAGCCGGACCTCAAGGAAGCCCGTGGCGGGCTCCGTGACGTGCACGCCATCCAGGCCATCGCGGCCGCCTGGGTGGCGCCGGGACCGGGGCCGCGGGTCCGCGCCGCCTACGAGTCGATCATGGACGCGCGGCACGCGCTGCACGAGATCACCGGGCGGCCCACCGACCGGCTCGTGCTGCAGGAGCAGGACGAGGTGGCCCGGGTGCTCGGCCTGCTGGACGCGGACGCGCTCATGCGCCACCTGGCCGGTGCCGGCCGGACCGTGGCCTACTCGGTGGACCAGGCGTTCCGCCAGGCGCAGCGCAGCCGCGGTGGCCGGCGGCGGGGCAAGGCGCAACGCCGCCCGCTGGCCGACGGCCTGGTCGAGCAGGACGGCGAGGTGGTGCTGGCCCGGGCCGCGGACCCAGCCACCGACCCGGCGCTGCCGCTGCGCGCCGCGGCCGCGGCGGCCCAGGCCGGGCTGGCGCTGGCGCCGCGCACGCTGGCCCGGCTGGCCGACTGCCCGCCGCTGCCGGTGCCCTGGCCGCCGGAGGCCAGGGACGCCCTGATCGCGCTGCTCGGGGCCGGCCCGGCCACCGTCCCGGTGTGGGAGGCGCTAGACCAGGAGGGCCTGGTGGCCAGCCTGCTGCCGGACTGGGACCGGGTGCGGAACCGGCCGCAGCGCAACCCGCTGCACACCTACACCGTGGACCGGCACCTGGTCGAGGCGGCCGTCCGGTCGGCGGTGCTGACCCGCGACGTGGCCCGGCCTGACCTGCTGCTGCTGTCCGCGCTGCTGCACGACATCGGCAAAGGCTGGCCCGGGGACCACCGGATCACCGGGGAAGTGGTGGCCCGGGACGTGGCCCGGCGGGTCGGACTGGGCCCGTCCGACGCCGAGCTGGTGGCCGGCGCGGTCCGGCACCACCTGCTGCTGCCGCAGACCGCGACCCGGCGCGACCTGGACGACCCGGTCACCGTGTCCCAGGTGGCCGCCGTGGTCGGCGGCCGGCCGCTGCTCGGGCTGCTGCACGCGCTGGCCATCGCGGACGGCCTGGCCACCGGGCCGGCCGCGTGGAATGACTGGAAAGAGGGCCTGGTCGGCGACCTGGTCCGGCGGGTCGAGTCGCGGCTGGCGGGCGAGCCGCCGCCGGAGCCGCTGCCGCTGCGGCCCGATCAGGCGGCCCTGGCTGAGCAGGGCGGCCCCGCGGCCCGGGTCACCGGTGCCGAGGTGACCATGGTGGCCCCGGACCGGCCGGGGCTGCTCTGGCAGGCGGCCGGCGTGCTCGCCTCGCACCGGCTGGCGGTGCGTTCGGCCAACGCCACCTCGCACGGCACGATGGCGGTGGCGGCGTTCACCGTGGCGCCGGAGTTCGGTGATCCGCCGGACGCCGAGCTGGTCAGCAGCGACCTGCGCCGGGCCCTGGAGGGACGGCTGGACGTGGCCGAGCGGCTGGAGCGGCGGATGCGGGCCTACCGGGAGGCGCCGGTCCCGGTCCCGGTCGCGCCGCCCAAGGTCACCCTGCTGGACGACGCGTCGCGCACCGCGACGGTGGTCGAGGTCCGCGCGCACGATGCGCCCGGCCTGCTCTGGCGGATCGGCCGGGCGCTCGGTGACTGTGGCCTGGACGTGCGGGCCGCCCGGGTGGAGACCCTGGGCGCGGAGGCGGTGGACGTGTTCTACGTGGTGGACGCGTCCGGTGGCCCGGTCGGCGGGTCCCGCATCCGCGGCAAGATCGCCGCCCAGGTGCTGGCCGCGCTGGCCTAGGGTTCTTCTTCTGCTATTCGGGCCGCCTTTCACGACCCCCCCTACGGCGAGTGATCGGATGTTTCTGGCGGTCTGTCAGGAGAGACTTTCTTCACCGTTCGGTAAGTGGCGGGCTGGGCGGACGTTCCAGCGGCACTGACCCGGTGGCCCTGACCGGATAGCCTGGGATGCGTGTTCGAGACTCTCTCCGACCGGCTGACTCAGGTCTTCTCCAATCTGCGCGGGCGCGGGCGGCTGTCCGCCGCCGACATCGACGCGACGGCCCGCGAGATCCGCATCGCGCTGCTCGAAGCGGACGTAGCGCTGCCCGTGGTGCGCGAGTTCATCGCGCGGGTCAAGGAGCGCGCGTCGTCGGAAGAGGTGTCCGCGGCGCTGAACCCGGCGCAGCAGGTCATCAAGATCGTCCATGAGGAACTGATCCAGATCCTGGGCGGCGAGGCCCGCCGGATCCGGTTCGCCAAGACCCCGCCGACCGTGATCTTGCTGGCCGGCCTGCAGGGCTCCGGTAAGACCACGCTGGCCGGCAAGCTGGCGCTGTGGCTGAGGGACCAAGGCAACACCCCGCTGCTGGTCGCGGCCGACCTGCAGCGCCCGAATGCCGTCCAGCAGTTGCAGGTGGTGGGTGAGCGGGCCGGGGTGCCGGTGTTCGCCCCGCAGCCGGGCAACGGCGTGGGCGACCCGGTCGCGGTGGCCCGCGAGTCGGTCGACGAGGCGCGCCGCCGGCAGCACAACGTGGTCGTCATCGACACCGCGGGCCGGCTGGGCATCGACGAGGAGCTGATGCGCCAGGCCGCGGACATCCGGGACGCGACCGACCCGGACGAGATCCTGTTCGTGGTGGACGCCATGATCGGCCAGGACGCGGTAGCCACCGCCCAGGCCTTCCTCGACGGCGTCGGCTACGACGGGGTGGTGCTGACCAAACTGGACGGTGACGCCCGCGGTGGCGCCGCGCTGTCCATCGCCCAGCTCACCGGCCGGCCGGTGATGTTCGCCTCGTCCGGCGAGAAGCTCGAGGACTTCGACGTCTTCCACCCCGACCGGATGGCCTCCCGCATCCTCGACATGGGTGACATGCTCACCCTGATCGAGCAGGCCGAGCGGGCGTTCGACGAGGACCAGGCGGCCAAGATGGCCGGGAAGCTGGCCTCGGGCGACGGCTTCACCCTGGAGGACTTCGTCGAGCAGCTGGCCATGGTGCGCAAGCTCGGGCCGATCGGCAACCTGCTCGGCATGCTGCCCGGCGCGGCGCAGAACCGTGAGCTGCTCAATCAGATCGACGACAAGGACCTGGACCGGGCGGCGGCCATCGTCAACTCGATGACCCCGGCTGAGCGACGCAACCCGAAGATCCTGAACGGGTCCCGCCGGGCCCGCATCGCCAACGGTTCCGGAGTCACCGTCGGCGAGGTCAATAACCTCGTCGTCCGGTTCCTCGAAGGCCAGAAGATGATGCGGCAGATGATGGGCGGCGGCGGGGTGCCCGGCATGCCGCCCATCCCGGGCATGCGCCGCGCGGTGAGCAAGAGCGCCAAGAAGAAGGCGAAGAAGAAGCCCAAGGGCGGGCGGCCCGGCGGCAACCCGGCCGCGGGCAAGGCCGGGGGCAAGCCAGCCACCGCCCCGAGCGCGGGTAACGGCAACGGCGCAGGCCAGGGCGCACCCGGCCTGGGTCGGGCGCCGCCGCGCTGCCAAATTCACCCGAGGACCTGGCGGCCAGCCTGGACGCGCTGAACTCGAACCCGGCCCTCCGCCGGGCCATGCCCGATCTCAGCAAGCTGCCGTCCCCCGACGGCGCGCCGGGCGCCGCCAGCGGCCCCGGCAGCCTCCCGGCCGGCTTCGGCCTGCTCGGCCGCCGCCGCGCCAAGAAGGACGACGACAAGTAAGGTTCCTCGCCCGGCTGCAATCGTGATCATGGTCCAGGTGGTACTAGAGGCCAACGCCGCTACGTCGACATCAACAAGCGCTCCGCCTCTGGACCGCTATGCCTGGCCACGCCAACCTCACCGACCCCACCAGCCACATCCGCGGCCGTGCCGCTCCGCACTTCGTGCGCGACCGAACCGTCTCGGTCGCGGCGTTGTAATAGAGCACCAGACGGTGATCACGATGCCAGGTGCGTGCGGGCGGGCTGTGGGCGGGCGTTTCGGCCACGATTACGCCCCACCCCCGTGCGTCTGGCACAATGTCTAGGACACTTCCCGGTCTGGCGACGCCCTCTCACGCTCGCCTGCCCGGGATACGAGCGGGCCGACGCGGTGGTCCCCACCCGGCGCGAGCGTTACCTGCATCCGAGCGTTCTGGGAGAGACCACACCCGTGGCTGTCAAGATCAAGCTAAAGCGCATGGGCAAGATCCACGCGCCGTTTTACCGGATCATCGTGGCTGACGCCCGCACCAAGCGGGACGGCCGCGCGATCGAGGAGATCGGGAAGTACCACCCGATGAGCGAGCCCTCGCTCATCGAGGTCGACTCCGAGCGGGCCCAGCACTGGCTGTCCGTCGGCGCGCAGCCGACCGACCCGGTGCGCAAGATCCTGGAAGTGACCGGGGACTGGCAGAAGTTCAAGGGCCTGCCCGGCGCCGAGGGGACGCTGCGGACCGCCGCGCCCAAGGCGGACAAGAAGGACGCCTACGCGGCCGCGGTCGCCGAGGCACTGGGCACCGGCGACGGCGGCAAGGGCAAGGGCGGCGCGCAGGCCGGGCAAGGCCGCCGACGGCCAGGCCGAGGGCGACGCCAAGGCGAGCAAGCCAGCCGGCCGGGCGGGCGGCAGGCAGGCCAGCGGCAAGGCCGACACGGCCAAGGCCGGCCGGCTAAGGCGGACACCGCTAAGGCTGACACGGCCAAGGCTGACACGGCCAAGGCTGACACGGCCAAGGCTGACACGGCCAAGGCTGACACGGCCAAGGCCGAGACGGCCAAGGCCGAGACCGCCAAGGCGGAGACCGCCAAGGCTGACACGGCCAAGGCCGAGACCGCCAAGGCCGAGACCGCCAAGGCGGAGACCGCTAAGGCTGACACGGCCAAGGCCGAGACCGCCAAGGCGGACACGGCCAAGGCCGAGACCGCCAAGGCTGACACGGCCAAGGCCGAGACCGCCAAGGCGGACACGGCCAAGGCCGAGACGGCCAAGGCCGAGACGGCCAAGGCCGAGACCGCTAAGGCCGAGACGGCCAAGGCCGAGACCGCCAAGGCCGAGACCGCCAAGGCCGAGACGGCCAAGGCCGAGACGGCCAAGGCGGACACGGCCAAGGCCGACACGGCCAAGGCCGACACGGCCAAGGCCGACACGGCCAAGGCCGACACTGCCAAGGCTGAGGCGGCCAAGGCCAAGGGCGGACAAGGGCGCCAAGGCGAGCGCGAAGAAGGACAGCGCCGCGAAGGCCGAGCCGGCGGACGCTGGCGAGGCTGCGGAGGCTGCGGCCACGGAGCAGGGCAACGGAGCCTGACATGCTGGAAGAGGCCCTTGAGCACCTGGTGAAGGGCATCGTGGAATACCCAGACGACGTCCGGGTGAACAGCCACGGGCTGCGCAGGGGCCGGGTCCTGGAAGTGCGAGTGCACCCCGAGGATCTAGGCAAGGTCATCGGCCGCGGCGGCCGGACGGCCAAGGCGCTGCGTACGGTCATCGGCTCACTGGCCGGCGGCAAGTACGTGCGGGTTGACCTGCTCGACGTGGACGAGGTCCGCTAGCTCGTCATGCAACTGGTCGTGGGCCGGATCACCCGGCCGCACGGGGTGCGCGGCGAGGTGTCGGTAGCGGTGCACACCGATGAGCCGGAGCGCCGGTTCGCGGTGGGGTCGATGCTGGCCACCGACCCGGCCGAGGCTGGCCCGCTGGCCGTGGTGTCGGTTCGCTGGCACACCGGGCGGCTGCTGGTCGAGTTCGACGGGATCACCGACCGGAACCAGGCCGAGGGCCTGCGCGGTGTCTGGCTGACGCTGGATTCCGCCCAGGCCGGGCCCTCGGACGACCCTGACGAGTTCCACGATCACGAGCTGATCGGGCTGGCCGTGGTCACCGTCTCCGGTGAGCCGGTCGGCCGGGTGACCGACGTCCGCCACTTCGGCCAGGACCTGCTGGTGATCGAGCCAGCCGGGCGGGCCGGTGCTGAGCCGGCCACCGCCGGGCCCATGGGCCCGGCCCGGCCCGGCCAGCCGGCCCAGCCGGACGGGCTGCTGGTTCCGTTCGTGGCCGCGATCGTGCCCGAGGTCGACGTGGCCGCCGGGCGGCTGGTCATCGACCCGCCGCCCGGGCTGCTCGAACTCGGCGCCGCGGAACCCGGGCCCGGGTGAGGTGACCCGGTGCGCATCGACATCATCACGATCTTCCCGGAGTACTTCAGCCCGCTGAGCGTGTCACTGCTCGGCAAGGCGGCGTCCCGCGGAACCATCCAGCTCCAGATCCATGACCTGCGCCGGTGGGCGCACGACGTGCACCGCACGGTGGACGACGCGCCCTTTCGGCGGCGGGCCGGGGATGGTCATGGCGCCGCAGCCGTGGGGCGAAGCCCTGGACGAGGTGACCGGGGCTGAGCCCGGCCAACCCAGGCTGGTTGTCCCCACTCCCTCGGGACTGCCGTTCAGCCAGGCGGCCGCGGCCGGGCTCGGGCGTTGCGATCATGGCTGGTCTTCGCCTGTGGCCGGTACGAGGGGATCGACGCGCGCGTGGTCGCGGACGCGCGGGAGCGGATGGCAGTGGACGAGCTGTCCATCGGGGACTACGTGCTGTCCGGCGGCGAGCCCGCGGTGCTGGTCATGATCGACGCGATCACCCGGCTGCTGCCCGGGGTACTGGGCAACGCCGGGTCCGCGGCCGACGACTCGTTCGGCGGCGGCGCCGGGCCGATGGCCGGGCTGCTGGAAGGGCCGGCCTACACCAGGCCGCGGGTGTGGCGCGGCCGCGAGGTGCCGCCCGTCCTGCTGTCCGGTGACCACGCCGCCATCGCCCGCTGGCGGCGCGATGAGGCGCTGCGCCGGACCGCCGCGTTCCGCCCGGATCTGGTCGCCCGGCTGGCCGCCGGGACGCTGAACAACCGGGACCGGGAGGTGCTCCTGGACGCTGGCTTTCCGGTCAGCGCCAAAGATATGGCACACTGATAGTCCGCCACCCACATGAGGCCGACGCTGCGGGTGCGCGTCCTGGCGCCCGCCGCGGCCCGGGACACCGACTAGACCGATGCCACGCGTTCGCTGGCCTGTGCGCGCGTGAGGACAGCTGAGGAACCTTTAGCCATGCACACCGCGATCGCCGAGCTGGAGCAGGCCCAGATCCGCTCTGACATCCCCGACTTCCGCCCCGGGGACACGCTGAAAGTACATGTGCGGGTCACGGAAGGCACCCGGTCGCGGATCCAGGTCTTCCAGGGCGTCGTGATCCGGCGCCAGGGCGGCGGGGCCCGGGAGACGTTCACCGTCCGCAAGATCAGCTACGGCGTGGGCGTGGAGCGCACGTTCCCGGTGCACAGCCCCTCCCTGGACAAGATCGAAGTGGTCACCCGGGGCCAGGTCCGCCGGGCCAAGCTGTACTACCTCCGGTCGCTGCGCGGTAAGGCCGCGCGGATCCGGGAGCGCCGCGAGCCGGCCCGCTGACCGCTGCGTTCGGTGGCCGGCAGCGACGACGGCGGGCTAGCCGGAGGGCGGCCGCGGGCGCGACGCAGCCTGCGGGCACACTTCCTGGCACCCCGGCGCTAGGGTCGACGTGATGAATGATGACCGGGGAATGGGCGATCCGCCGCTGAGCGGCGCACCGGGCACGGGCAGGCCTGGCCACCACGGCGACGCCGTGGGCGCGGACCAGGAGCCACCGGGCACCGAGACGATCACCGGGTCGCCCCACCGCGGCACGGCAGCGGGCACGGATGGACCGGCGGCCGAGCGGCGCCGCGGCCGACGGCGCAGGGCAGACCAGCGGAACCGGGACAGCCGCCACGACCCGGCGCACCGCGGCGCAGGCCCGGCGCCGCCGCCGCGTCTCCTGGTGGGTCGAGCTCATCGCGCTGTTCGCGTTCGCGCTGGTGATCATGCTGGTCATCAAGACCTACGTGATCCAGGCCTTCTTCATCCCGTCCTCGTCGATGGAGAACACGCTCGACATCGGGGACAAGGTCCTGGTCAACAAGCTGATCTATCACTTCCGCTCGATCGACCGCGGGGACATCATCGTGTTCAACGGGGAAGGCTCCTGGGACCCGCCCAGCGCGCCCCAGTCCAGCGACCCGATCGTCCGCTGGGCCAGCGAGTTCGGCCACGCGGTGGTCGGCCTGTTCGGCATCTCCCCCGGAGTGCACGACTACATCAAGCGGGTCATCGGGCTGCCCGGCGACCACGTCGTCTGCTGCAACGCGCAGGGCGACGTGACGGTCAACGGGGTGGCGCTGCACGAGAAGTCGCTACCTGTACCCGGGCAACCCGCCGTCCAGACCAAGTTCAACATCCGGGTGCCACCCGGGCGGCTGTGGGTGATGGGCGACCACCGCAACGTGTCCTACGACTCGCGCGGCCACATCGGCGACCCGGGCGGCGGCACCATCCCGGAGAGCCAGGTGGTCGGCCGGGCGTTCCTGATCCTCTGGCCGACCGAGCCGGTTCCGGGTGCTGCCCATCCCCAGCACCTTCAACAAGCTGAACGCCACCAGCACCGCACTCGGCGCACTGACCAGCCCGGCCGCCCCGGCCGCGGTGGCGGGCGCCGCCGCGGTGCCGCTGCTGCTGCTGGAGCGCAGGTTCCGCCGCCGCAGCGGGCGCCGGGTAGCCACCTGGCTGCGTACCCGGCGCGGACGCAGGTGAGCCCATGGCAGCGCCAGAATGGCGGCATCCCGGTTACACCCCCCGGCGTGCGCCCGGACTGACCGGATACGAGCGCGTCCTGATCCGGGCCGGGCTGTCCCCGGTGGCCGGTATCGACGAAGCCGGCCGCGGCGCCTGCGCCGGCCCACTGGTGGTGGCGGCGGTGATGCTGAACCCGGCCAGGCTCTCCGGGCTGACCGGCATCGCCGACTCCAAGCAGCTCACCCCGGCCGCCCGGGAGGAGGCCTACCAGGAGGTCACCCGGACCGCGCTCGGCTGGCACCGGGTCATCATCCCGGCCCGCGAGATCGACTCCTGCGGGCTGCACGTGTGCAACATCGAGGGCATGCGCCGCGCCCTGGCCGGGCTCACGCCCCGGCCCGGTTACGTGCTCACCGACGGGTTCCCGGTCCGCGGCCTCGCCGTGCCCGCCCTGGCCATGTGGAAGGGCGACGAGGTGGCCGCGTGCGTGGCCGCCGCCTCCATCGTGGCCAAGGTGACCAGGGACCGGATCATGACCGAGCTGTCGGGCAGCTACCCGGCATACGGGTTCGCGCAGCACAAGGGATACTCCACCCGGAGCCACATGCGCGCGCTGACCGAGCACGGGCCCTGCCCGGAGCACCGGGCCTCGTTCGCTAACGTCATGGGGCTGGCCCGCGCGGCGGCGAGCCGCCGGACGGGTGGGAGGAGGACATCCCGGCGGAGGATGACCTGACCGCGATTCCGGAGCAGATCGCGGCTGCGGAGCAGATGAGGTCCGGGGAATTGCTGGACGGGGAATTGACCTATGGTTGATCCCAGCCAGTCCGGACCTCCTGACGTCTGAACGGAGGGGGAGCAGATGAGCGCAGAGGATCTCGAGAAGTACGAGACCGAGATGGAGCTGCAGCTCTACCGCGAGTACCGGGACGTCGTGGGGCTGTTCACCCATGTGGTCGAGACCGAGCGCCGGTTCTACCTCACGAACCAGGTCGAGCTGAACGTGCACAGCTCCGAGAACGGTGAGGTGTACTTCGAGGTCATCATGCAGGACGCCTGGGTCTGGGACATGTACCGCCCGGCCCGGTTCGTGAAGAACGTGCGGGTTGTCACGTTCAAGGACGTCAACGTCGAGGAACTGGCCCGCGCCGAGCTCGAGGTGCCCGACAAGTAGCGGAGCCCGGCCGCATTTAAGCATCCGGGGACGACAAATCCGGCCCCGTTATCCACAGTTCCGCGGGTTGGCGCCGCCTGTCCACAGCGGCGTGATTGACCGTGGGCGCCCGCCGCCGTCTCCGGCAGTGTTCGGCATCGGAGGTGATGCCGGATGGCGGACAAGGATGACCTGGGCCGGCTGGGCGAGCAGCTGGCCGCCGAGTACCTGCAGCAGGCCGGGATGCGGATCCTCGACCGGAACTGGCGCTGCGCCGAGGGCGAGCTGGACATCGTCGCGGCCGAGCGCCGGGTGCTCGTCGCCTGCGAGGTCAAGACCCGGTCCGGGCTGGGCTTCGGCAGCCCGCTCGAGGCCATCAGCCGGCGCAAGCGGGCCCGGCTGCGCGGGCTGGCCATCAGCTGGGTCCGGGCCCACGGGGTGCTGTTCGACGAGGTGCGGATCGATGTGATCGGGCTGGTCCGGGACCGGTCCGGGCACTTCACCATCGACCACGTCCGGGGAGTGGGCTGACGTGCCGGTCGCACGCACCCACGCCATCGCCCTGGTCGGCGTGGAGGGCCACCCGGTGCAGGTCGAGGCCGACATCCAGAACGGCCTGCCCGGCCTGCTCCTGGTCGGCCTGCCGGACACGGCGCTGCGCGAAGCCAGGGACCGGATCCGGGCGGCCATCGTCAACAGCCACGAGCAGTGGCCGCAGCGCCGGATCACCGTCGGCCTGTCCCCGCCAGCCTGCCCAAGCGGGGCAGCGGATTTGACCTGGGCATCGCCATCGCCATCCTGGGCGCGGCGGCCGCCATCCCGGTGGCCGCCCTGGACGGCATCGCGTTTCTGGGCGAGCTCGGGCTGGACGGCCAGCTACGCCCGGTCCGGGGTGTGCTGCCCGCGATGGCGGCCGCGGCGGCCAGCGGATTCCGGCGGGTGGCCGTGCCCCGCGCCAACGCCGCCGAGGCGGCGCTGGTCCCGGGTCTGCGGGTGTTCAGCACCCAGACCCTGGCCGGGCTGCTCGGCTGGCTGCGCGATGAACCGCCGCCAGGCGACGCGGACCCGGTGCAGGCCACCGATGGGGGTGTGCACAGAGCCCAGCCAGCCAGTGGGCCGGCCGGTGCGGCGACCGGCCGCGGCGCGACCGGCGGCAGGCTGGACCTGGCTGACGTCCGGGGTCAGCCAACCGCACGCCGGGCCGCCGAGATCTGCGCGGCCGGCGGGCACCACCTCTGCCTGCTCGGCCCGCCAGGCGCGGGCAAGACCATGCTGGCCGAGCGGATCCCGACCGTGCTGCCCCGTCTCGACATGGCGGCGGCCCTGGAGGTCACCTCGATCCACTCGGTGGCAGGCGTGCTCCCTGACCAGAGCCCGCTGCTGACCGCGCCGCCGTTCTGCGCGCCCCACCACACCGCGACCAAGGCGGCCATTGTCGGCGGTGGCAGCGGGGTGATCCGCCCCGGGGCCGCGTCGCTGGCCCACCGCGGCTGCCTGTTCCTCGATGAGGCGCCAGAATTTGGCCGCGACGTGCTCGATGCGCTGCGCCAGCCGCTGGAGTCGGGCCAGGTGGTGATCGCCCGGTCTGGTCTCACCGCGCGCTTCCCGGCCCGGTTCACCCTGGTCCTGGCGGCCAACCCGTGCCCGTGCGCCAAGGGCCGGTGGCCGCGGGACGCCTGCGAATGCACACCCGCGGTACGGCGCAGGTACCTGGCCCGGCTGTCCGGGCCGCTGCTGGACCGGGTGGACGTGAAGGTCGAGTTCCTCCCGGTAAGCCGCCGTGAACTGCTCAGCGACGCGCGAATTCGCCGAGCCGAGCGCCACCGTCGCCGCCCGGGTGGCGGCGGCCCGGGAGCGCGCGGCGGACCGGCTGCGGGATACCCCGTGGCGGCTCAACGCGGAGATCCCGGGCAGCGAGATGAGCCGCCGCTTCCGGCCCGCCCCGGGCGCGCTCGCGCCGCTGGAGCGGGCCATGGACCTGGGCCAGATCAGCGCGCGCGGGGTGCACCGGGTGCTCCGGGTGGCCTGGACGCTGGCCGACCTGGCCGGGCTGCCCCGGCCGACCGCCGACCAGACCGAGCTACGCGCTCGGCCTCTGGCTGGGGGTCTCCGGATGACGCACCGGCCGGACGGCCGGGGGCTGGGGTCCGCTGGGTCAGCGGAGCCGGAGCGGCTGGCCCGGGCCGCGCTGAGCTGGCTGGCCGAGCCCGGTGACGCGCAGCTCAGCGCGCTGCTGCGGACCTGCTCGCCCGGCGCGATCGTGACCGCGCTGACCGGCGGGACGTGGCCGCCCGGCGACGCGGCGGCCGAGCCCCGCCTGGCGACCATGGGGCGGCCACCCGCGGCCGGCATGCCCGGCCCGGCCATCCCCGGCCTGGACCGGCGCTGCGCCGCTGGACCGCCCGGCTGGGCGACCTGCCCACCCAGCACACCCTGGACGGCTGGGCGCGGGCCGGGATCCGGCTGCTGTGCCCCGGTGACCCGGGCTGGCCCGGCCAGCTTGCCGTGCTCGGCGACGCATGCCCGTGGGCGCTCTGGGTGCGCGGCAGCGCCGACCTCCGGTTCGCCTGCCTGCGCTCGGTCTCCATTGTCGGCACCCGGGCGGCCACCGGTTACGGCAGTCACGTCTGCGCTGAGCTGGCCGCCGCTCTGGCCGAGCGCGGCTGGGCGGTGGTGTCGGGCGGCGCGTTCGGCATCGACGGCTGGGCTCACCGTGGCGCGCTCAGCGCCGAGGGAATCACGATCGCGGTGCTGCCCTCCGGGCTGGATGACCCGTACCCGCGTGGTCACGGTGAGCTGTTCCGGGCCATCGCGGCGCACGGCGTGCTGGTCAGCGAGCGGCCGCCGGGCCGGGTCCCGACCCGGCCCGGGTTCCTGGTGCGCAACCGGCTGATCGCCGCGCTCAGCCGGGGCACCGTCGTGGTCGAGGCGGCGCTGCGCAGCGGTGCGCTGAACACCGCCCGGCACGCAAGGGACCTGGACCGGCCGCTGATGGCCGTGCCCGGCCCGGTCACCTCGGCCGCGTCGGCCGGCTGCCATCTGGCCATCCGGGAGTGGGGCGCGGAGTGCGTGACCAGCGCGGCCGACGTGCTCGGCCAGCTGTCGTTCGGCCCGGATGAGGCGGCCAGCCGGCCGGGCGGCCGCGGCCCGGTGCTGCCGCGCGATGAGCTGGATCCGGTGAGCCGTGGCGTGCTGGAGGCGGTCCCGGCCCGCACCGGTTGGGGTCCGGCCCGGATTGCCGTGTCGGCCGGGGTGGACTTCGATACCGTGATGCGGTGCCTCGGCCAGCTCGCGGCGGGCGGGTTCGTGGAACGCTGCGACGCGCGGCTGGCGGCTGCGATCTCTGGGCTGATTCGATCTCAGGGCAGATTCCGGGAAATCCTGCCCGTTTCCGGGCAGGATCTTTGCCTTCTGTGCGTGAATCGCTCATGCTGGGGCGGTGGCAGGCGTGCAGCAACCGTTCGAGGACCTGGTCGCCCATGTAACCCGGAGCAGCACGCTGGGCGTCGGAGAAGCGGAGCGGTTGATCGCTGAGGTGGTCGGGTATTTTTCCGAGCCAGCGGAGACGTTCGTCCGGCGGCGTCACGGCGAACTCAAGTCACGCGGCCTCACCAACGATCGGGCCTTCCAGCAGATTGCCGTTGAGCTGCGGCAACGGCTGGTGCTACCACCCGACTATTCGCAGCGCCAGTTGCGCCGCATCATCTACGGCTGACAGGGGGGAAGTGTATGTGCGGAATCGTCGCTCATATCGGGGGTCGTGACTGCGTCCCTGTCCTGCTCGAGGGGCTGACCCGGCTGGAGTACCGGGGCTACGACTCGGCTGGGCTGGCCGTGCTGAGCCGCGGCGGCGAGATCCGGGTGCACAAGACCAAGGGCCGGGTCGCCGACCTTACCGCCGGGCTGCCTGCACGGTTCAAGGGCAGTCCCGGCATCGGGCATACCCGGTGGGCGACGCACGGCGAGCCGAGCGACGTGAACGCGCACCCGCACGTCTGCGGGCCGATCGCGATCGTGCACAACGGCATCATCGAGAACGCCGACGAGCTGCGGGCCAAGCTGATCGCCGAAGGGGAGACGTTCGAGTCGGAGACGGACAGCGAGGTGCTGGCCCACCTGATCGCGGCCAGCGCCGCCGACGACCTGGAGGAATCGGTCCGCCAGGCGCTCACCTCGGTGGTCGGCACGTACGGCATCGTGGTGCTGGACAGCAGGCAGCCGGACCGGATCGTGGCCGCCCGCAACGGCAGCCCGGTCGTGCTCGGCCTGGGCGACAAGGAGATGTTCGTCGCCTCGGACATCGCCGCGCTGGTCCGCTACACCCGCCAGGTGGTGCACCTGGATGACGGCGAAGTGGCCACGGTGCGCGCGGACGGGTTCCGCACCGCCACCCTGGACGCCCGGGCCACCACCAAGCAGCCGTTCATCATCGACACCGACTTCGGCTCCTACGACGCCGAGGGCTACACGCACTTCATGCGCAAGGAGATCCACGAGCAGCCCCGGGCGGTGGAGCGGGCGCTGCGCGGCCGGATCGACGGCCGGTTCAATACCGCGCACCTGGGCGGGCTGAACATGGACGCGCGGCAGCTCCGCGAGATCCGCCGGGTGCTGGTCCTGGGCTGTGGCTCCGCTTACTACGCCGGGCAGGTGGGCGCGCAGCTCATCGAGGACCTGGCCCGGATCCCGGCGGCGGCCGAGCCGGCCTCAGAGTTCCGCTACCGCAATCCGGTGGTGGAGGCGGACACGCTGTACGTCGGGGTGAGCCAGTCCGGCGAGACGTACGACACGCTGGCCGCGGTGCAGGAGCTCAAGCGCAAGGGTGGCCAGGTGCTCGGCGTGGTCAACTCGGTCGGCAGCGCCATCGCCCGGGAGTGCGGCGGCGGCATGTACCTGCACGCCGGCCCGGAGGTCTCGGTCACCTCGACCAAGACCTTCACCGCCACGGCGGTGGCGTTCGCGCTGCTCGCCCTGCACCTGGGCCGCATTCACGATCTGTCGCCACGCGACGGCAGGCGGATCATCGCCGGGCTGCGCGCGCTCCCGGACCAGATCGAGGAGATACTCGCCGGCGAGGAGCACATCGCCGGCATCGCCGCGCGAACTGGTGGACTGCCGGGGGCTGTTCTTCATCGGCCGGGTCCGCGGCTTCCCGATCGCCCGGGAGGGCGCGCAGAAGCTCAAGGAGGTCTCCTACCTGCATGCGGAGGCCTATCCGGCCAGCGAGCTCAAGCACGGGCCACTGGCCCTGGTCAGCCCGGAGCTGCCCACGGTCGCGATCGTGCCGGACGACGAGCTGCTGGACAAGAACCTGTCCACGCTGGGTGAGATCCGCGCCCGGCGTGGCCCGATCGTGGCGGTCGGGCACACCGACCTGGACAGCAAGCTGGCCGATCACCTGATCCGGGTGCCGAAGAACGAGCCGGAGCTGGACCCGATCCTGCTCTCCGTGCCGCTGCAGATGCTCGCGTACCACGCGGCCGTCGCGCTCGGGAACGACGTGGACAAGCCGCGCAACCTGGCCAAGAGTGTCACGGTGGAGTAGCGGCCGGCCGGTGCCACACTGGGTGGATGGCTGAGCCAGCGCGGGACGCGGCGGGTCAGCTGGCCGAGCCGCTGGGCCGGGCGCTGAACAGTTTCCAGCGGCACCTGGCCGCCGAGCGCAACACCTCGCCGCACACCGTCCGGGCCTACCTCGGGGATGTCCGCGCCCTGCTGGAGCACGCCACCCGGGCCGGGGTGACCAGCCCGGACGGGCTGAGCATCACGGTGCTCCGGGGCTGGCTGGCCGGCCAGCACCGGGCCGGCCTGGCCCGCAGCACGCTGGCCCGCCGCGCGGCCGCGGCCCGCACGTTCACCGCGTTCGCGCACAGCCGGGGCCTGCTGGCCGCCGACCCAGGCCCGCTGCTCGGCACCCCCCGGATCCGGCGCAGGCTGCCCGAGGTGGCCCGGCCGGACCAGCTGGCCGCGGTGCTGGACGGCACGGCCGCCCCGCCCGCGGCAGCGGGTGAGCTGGATCCGCGGGAGCGTGCGGTGCTGCTCCGCGATTCCGCGATCATGGAACTGCTGTACGCCTCCGGCATCCGGGTCAGCGAGCTGTGCGGCCTGGACGTGGGCGACCTGGACAATGGCCGGCGGACGATCCGGGTGCTCGGCAAGGGCAGCAAGGAACGCACCGTGCCGGTGGGCCTGCCCGCGGAGCGCGCGGTGCGGACCTGGGCCGAGGCCGGCCGCCGGTGCTGGTCACCCCGGCCAGCGAGCACGCACTGTTCCTCGGCGCGCGCGGCCGGCGGCTCGACCCGCGGACCGCGCGCCGGGTGGTGCACGCCAGGCTGGCCGCGGTGCCGGCCGTGCCGGACAGCGGGCCGCACGGGCTGCGCCACGCGGCCGCCACCCACCTGCTGGAAGGCGGCGCGGACCTGCGCACTGTGCAGGAGATCCTGGGCCACGCGTCGCTGGCCAGCACACAGATCTACACCCACGTGTCGGTGGCCCGGCTGCACGCCGCGTTCAACCAGGCCCACCCCCGCGCCTGAGCCG
>CAWHSW010000009.1:0-80231 GCA_963832095.1 uncultured Actinomycetes bacterium | reverse complement strand
CCCCGGCGATCACGCAGCAAAGAATCTTGATAACCCTGCGTAACGCCCGTGCCTGCTCACCCGATAACCAGATAGACGCGGTTGACGTGGGTACCCCCGAGCTCACGTCACCGCGTCTTTTAGCATGCTCGCCGGGTAGCCAGGTGGCCCCGGCCCGGCCCAGCCCGGTAGCGTTCGGTTCATGACAGGAACCCAGCCGACCACCGCGGAGGCCCCGTTCGGCCGGATGCTGACCGCGATGATCACGCCGATGACAAGCGACGGCGCGGTGGACTACGCGGGAGCTGCCCGCCTGGCCACCTATCTGGTTGACGAGATGCGCAACGACGGCCTGGTGATCAGTGGGACCACTGGCGAGTCGCCGACCACGAGCAACGAAGAGAAGGACCGGCTGCTGCGGGCGGTCATCGAGGCGGTGGGGGACCGGGCCGCCGTCGTCGCGGGCGTCGGCAGCTACGACACCGCGCACACCTGCGAGCTGGCCCGGCAGGCCGAGCGGGCCGGCGCCGACGGACTGCTGATCGTCACGCCGTACTACAACAAGCCGCCGCAGGCCGGGCTGGTGGCGCACTTCACCGCGGCCGCGGACAGCACCGGGCTGCCGGTGCTGCTGTATGACATCCCGGGCCGGACCGGCACGCCGATCCGCACCGAGACGCTGATCCAGCTGGCCCAGCACCCGCGCATCGTCGGGGTCAAGGACGCCAAGGGCGATCTGTTCGCCGGCTCGCAGCTGATGCTGGCCACCGACCTGGTCTTCTACAGCGGTGACGATACGCTGAATCTGCCCTGGCTGTCGGTCGGCGCGGCCGGCTTCATCAGCGTGATCGGGCATGTGGCCGGGGACCGGCTGCACGACATGATCGACAGTTACCTGGCCGGGCGGGTGGCCGAGGCCCGGCAGATCCACCAGGACCTGCTGCCGGTGACGGCCGGCATCATGACCCGCACCCAGGGCGCGATAGCCACCAAGGCGGCGCTCAACCTACTCGGCCTGCCGGGCGGCACACTGCGCGGCCCGCTCATCGAGATGACCCAGACCGAGGTCGAGCAATTGCGTACCGACCTGGTCGCTGGAGGCGTGAAGCTTAAGTGAGCTACCCGCACCCGGAGCTTGGCACCCCGCCACCGCTCCCTACTGGCACGCTGCGCATCGTCGGCCTGGGCGGCCTCGGCGAAATCGGCCGGAACATGACCGTGTTCGAGTACGGCGGCCGCCTGCTGATCGTGGACTGCGGGGTGCTGTTCCCCGAGCCGGATCAGCCGGGCGTGGACCTGATCCTGCCCGACTTCACCAGCCTCGAGGGCAGGCTGGACGATATCGAGGCGATGGTCCTGACGCACGCGCACGAGGACCACATCGGCGCCGTGCCCTACCTGCTCCGGCAGCGGCCGGACATCCCGCTGATCGGCTCACGGCTCACCCTGGGCCTGATCCGCAGCAAGCTCACCGAGCACCGGATAACCCCGGTCACGGTGGAGGTCGTCGAAGGCGAGCGGCAGGCGTTCGGCCCGTTCGGGCTGGAGTTCTTCGCCGTCAACCACTCGATCCCGGACGCGCTCGCGGTGGCCATCACCACCCCGGCCGGAGTGGTGCTGCACACCGGCGACTTCAAGATGGACCAGCTGCCGCTGGACGGCCGGCTGACCGACCTCGGCGGCTTCGCCCGGCTCGGCACCGAGGGCGTCGACCTGCTGATGGCCGACTCCACCAACGCCGAGGTGCCGGGCTTCGTGACCAGCGAGCGGGACATCTCGCCGGTGCTCAACGAGATGTTCGCCGAGACCCAGCAGCGGATCATCGTGGCCTGCTTCGCCTCGCACGTGCACCGGGTGCAGCAGGTGCTGGACGCGGCCGCGGCGCACGGCCGCAAGGTGGCGTTCGTCGGCCGGTCGATGGTGCGCAACATGGGCGTCGCGCGTGACCTGGGCTACCTGCGGGTGCCCTCGGTCCGCGGCGGCCTGCTGGTTGACCCGCGGGAGGCGGAGGGTCTGCCGCCCGGTGAGGTGGTGCTGGTCAGCACCGGCTCGCAGGGCGAGCCGATGTCCGCGCTGTCCCGGATGGCGGGGCGGGATCATCCGATCCGGATCGCCGCGGGGGACACGGTCATCCTGGCCTCCTCGCTGATCCCGGGCAACGAGTCCGCGGTCTACCGGGTGATCAACGAGCTGACCCGGTGGGGCGCCCGGGTGGTGCACAAGGGCAACGCGCTGGTGCACGTGTCCGGGCACGCCCCCGCGGGCGAGCTGCTCTACGTGCTGAACCTGGTGCGGCCACGGAACTTCATGCCGGTGCACGGCGAGTGGCGGCATCTGCGGGCGCACGCCCGGCTGGCCGAGCTGACCGGGATCAGTGACCGCAACATCGTGATCGCCGAGGATGGCGTGGTGGTCGACCTGGCCGACGGCCAGGCGTCGGTGGTCGGCAAGGTGCCGTGCGGCTACGTCTACGTGGATGGGCTGTCCGTCGGTGAGGTCACCGAGACGTCGCTGAAGGACCGCCGGATCCTGGGCGAGGAAGGCTTCGTGTCCGTGGTCATCGTGGTCGACTCGACCAGCGGCAAGCTGGTGGCCGGCCCGGAGATCCACGCCCGCGGTTCCGGCATCGACGACGCCTCGTTCGAGGAGGTGCGGCCGCGGGTCGAGGAGGCCCTGGTCCGCGCCGCAGCCGACGGGATCAACGACGCGCACCAGCTCGGCCAGCTGGTCCGGCGCACGGTGGGCCGCTGGGTGAACGACAGCTACCGGCGGCGGCCGATGATCATCCCAGTGGTGATCGAGGTTTGACCTCGCCAAGTTCCCGGGCCCGGACCAGGGCGAGCTGGCGGAGCAGCGGCTGGTAGTAACCGAACGCCGGAACCCGCGCGTGCGGGTCCTTGGCCGCGTCGTCCCAGCGGCGCAGCCGCAGCGCAGCGGTGCACCACCGGTTGCCCTCGAACTCGGCCGTCTCGGCCGGGCTCATCGGGCCGCCCTGCATCCGCAGCGTGTGGACCGAGGCGTCGGACAGCGAACCGAAGTACCCCGGTTCCACCGTGCACAGATACCGTTTGGCCGCCACGTGCAGCCGGACCGGCTCGGTCACCCCGGGCCCGAACCACCGGGCCAGCCAGTCCGCCCCCGCGTCGCTGTGCCGGTTGTCCCGGGCCCCGCTCATCAGCTCGTGGCCGGACACCGCCCCCGTGAAGTGCCCCACGTCGTGCAGCAGCGCCGCGGCCACCAGTTCCGGCCCGGCGCCGGCCGCCTCGGCCAGCGCCGCGGCCTGCAGCATGTGCGCAGCCTGGCTCACCGGCTCACCGAGATATTCGCTGGCCCCTTCCGCGGCGAAGAGGTCCGCGATGACCCGCACCGGGTCAGCAGATGTCATGACCGGTCCTTCCCTTTCTCCTGCTCGCGCCCTGCCACGGCCACCGCCGACTCCACCCCGTCGAGATCGGCGTAACAGCCCTGCAGGTGCCGGCCGCCCTGGCCGGTGAACCCGGTCCTGCCGTGCAGGATCCGGGTGTTGTCGAAGATCACGCAGTCGCCCGGCGCCAGCCGGGCCGTCCGCAGCGCCGCCGGATCGCCGGCCAGCGCGGCGAACGCGCGGTAGGCGGCGTAGAAGTCAGCCGCCTCGGCCGGGCTGAGGCAGGGCGGCTGCAGCGAACGGCCGTTGCACCGGATCTCCCGGATCCGGCCCCGCGGGTCCAGGCTGATCAGCGGTCTGGTCGCGGACAGCTGGGTGCGCTGGTCGCGGTAGCTGAAGGTGACCGGCGTGCCGGCCAGGGTGCGGAACGCGGCCGGGTCCTGCCCGCGCAGCCGGGCCGCGGCGCGGAACCCGTCCGCGAAGACCGAGTCGCCGCCGCCGGCCGCGCTGCGCAGGCAATGCAGCAACTGCACGGTCGGCACCGGGTCCCGGTACGGGTTGTCGGTGTGCGGGGCGATGGGCCGGCTGGTGTACGCGAGGTTGGCTGGCGCCGCCTCGACCCGGACATCGAACAGCCGGCCGTAGTTGGTCTCCCGGACGTAGCCCATGCTCGCCGCGACCGCGAGGACGGTGCCCGGCTCGGTGGGCACGCCGCACAGCAGGATGAGCCCGTCGTCCAGGATCGCCTGCTGGCAGGCCCGGCGGTAGCCCGGGTCAGCCAGGTAGCGGGGCCAGGACAGCCGCGGCGGCGGGCCGGGCGGCGCCCCAGCCATCCCGGGCGCCGGCCAGAGCCGCTTGGCGTCCTCGGTGCGCGGGTCGGCGGCGCCGCCCGGGCCGGCCGCGTGCCGGGCCAGCCAGGCCTGGTCGAACACGGCCTGGTGGCCGTCCGGCTGGAAGCGCACCGTCACCTGGCGGCCGGCCACCGAGACGTCGCCCACGGTGAGCCCGGCGGGCAGGTCGGTGACCTCGCGCAGCCGCTGGCCGGTGACCGGGTCGAGGCAGTCGGCGCACCGGCAGTTGTCCCGCAGCCAGACGGCAGGCAGGCCGGCCGCGCCGGTGCGGGCGGGCAGGCTGGCCATCGGGCTCCGTTCATGATCATCACTGCCGGGTTTTCTACAGGGTGGCTCGCCGGGCGGCGGCTGCCAATGGGAACCGCCGAGTATTCGCGGACCCGCCAGACCGGCGATAGCCGCTGTTCACCCGGCCCGCCCGGCGCCCCGGGAAGATCGCCGCGACACGCCTGGGCGGTTACGGCTGCCACCCAGGAATGCTGGGTACTTTGGCAGCATGGCTACTCGTGTCCCTAAGGGCACTACTCAGCCGAGGGTCGGCACGCCAGCTGGACAGGGTCGGTCGGCTGGCGGTCAGGGACGTTCCGCCGCAGGTCAGAGCCGTCCGGTGCGCCCTTCCGGCAGCGGCGGGCGGGTGCGCAGTGAGAGCGCGATGCCCGCGCGGACCAGCTCCGCGCGCAGCACGCAGCGCCAGGCCCAGCCAGGGCCGAAATGGCCAGGGCAAATCCGGCAGCGCGAAAAAGCGCCGCCCGGCTGGCAAGGCCAGCGGCCGGAGCCGGCCCGCGGCGCAGCCGAGGACGGCTGACCCGATCCTGATCCTGTTCGGCTGGCTGGGCAGCCTGATCACCGGGCTGTGGATGATCGCCGCGCACGCGGTCGGCGGCGTGGCCCGGGCGTTCGGCAACCACGCGCGGGACATGGACCCGCTGCACCGCCGGGACGGGGTCGGCCTGGCCTACCTGGCCGGCGCCATCGTGGTCGCCGCGACCACCTGGTTCCGGATGGACAACCTGATCGGCCGGGTCATGTCCGACGTGATCCGGGGCCTGTTCGGCTCGGCGGCCTGGCTGCTGCCCATCCTGCTCGGCCTGCTCGCCTGGCGCTACCTGCGGCATCCGGAGCGGAACGCGCAGACCGGGCGGATGGTGATCGGCTGGACCGCGTTCATGCTCGGGGGGCTCGGCCTCATCCACATCGCGGCGGGCACCCCGCACCCGAGCGCCGGCGCCATCGCCATGCGCTCCGGCGGCGGGCTGATCGGGTTCGCCGTCTCCGCGCCGCTGGTGGCCGCGCTCACCCCGTGGGCGGCCGCCCCGCTGCTCGCCCTGGTCAGCGGGTTCGGGCTGCTGGTCATCACCGGCACGCCGCTGCACCGGGTGCCGGACCGGCTGAACGAGTTGCGTGCCTTTACCCAGCGCCCGGAGCCGGGCGTGGGCGAGGCGGACGGGGCCGAGGACGCGCCCGGCGGGCTGACCCGGCAGCTGACCCGGGGCCGGAAACGGCCGCAGGCCATCGAGGCGGGCGACAACCACCGGCCGTACGACACGCCCATCGTGGGCGACGGCCCGGGCGCCCGGCCGCGCCGCGGCGGTGCCGGGACCAAGCCGGCCGAGGACGGCGCCGAGCCGGCCGCGGACCCGGACGAGTCGATGCTGGACGCGCTGGGCTTCGGGCCGTCCGGCTCAAGCGGTGCCCAGCCGCCGGCCCCGGATGGCGCGGTGGCTGACCGGGCTACTCCGGCGGGCCCGGACGGCGCGGCCAGGGCCGGGCGGGGTGCGCCGGGTGAGCAGCTCACCCTGGCCGGGTCGGCCGAGTCGAGTTACGTGCTGCCGCCGGTGGCGCTGCTCAAGCCGGGGACCGCGCCCAAGGCGCGGACGCAGGCCAATGACCGGGTGGTCGCGGCGCTGACCGAGGTGCTGGAGCAGTTCGAGGTGGATGCCCGGGTGATCGGGTTCAAGCGCGGGCCGACGGTGACCCGGTATGAGATCGAGCTGGGCCCGGCGGTCAAGGTCGAGCGGGTGACCCAGCTGACCAAGAACATCGCGTACGCGGTGAAGAGCGCGGATGTGCGGATCATCTCGCCGATCCCGGGCCGGTCGGCGATCGGGGTGGAGATCCCCAACGCGGACAAGGAGATCGTCAGCCTGGGTGATGTGCTGCGCTCGCCGAAAGCGGTCAGCGACCATCACCCGATGGTGGTCGGCCTGGGCAAGGACGTCGAGGGCCGCACGGTGGTGGCCAACCTGGCCAAGATGCCGCACATGCTGATCGCGGGCGCGACCGGCGCGGGGAAGTCAACCTGCATCAACGGCCTGATCACGTCGGTGCTGCTGCGCGCGGCGCCGGAATACGTGCGGATGGTCCTGGTCGATCCTAAACGGGTGGAACTCGCGATCTACCAGGGCATACCGCACCTTATTACGCCGATCATCACGAACCCGAAGAAGGCGGCCGAGGCGCTGCAGTGGGTGGTCGGCGAAATGGACCGCCGTTATGACGACCTGGCCGCGTTCGGCTTCCGGCATATCGACGACTTCAACAAGGCGGTGCGGGCGGGCAAGCTGACCGCGCCGCCGGGCAGCGAGCGGGTGTTCACCGCCTACCCGTACCTGCTGGTCATCGTGGACGAGCTGGCCGACCTGATGATGATCGCGCCGCGCGACGTCGAGGACGCGGTGGTGCGGATCACCCAGCTGGCCCGGGCGGCCGGCATCCACCTGGTGCTGGCCACCCAGCGGCCCAGCGTGGACGTGGTCACCGGGCTGATCAAGGCCAACGTGCCGTCCCGGCTGGCGTTCGCCACCTCCAGCCTGACCGACAGCCGGGTCATCCTGGACCAGCCCGGTGCGGAGAAGCTGGTCGGCCAGGGCGATTGCCTGTTCCTGCCGATGGGCGCGAGCAAGCCGATCCGGCTGCAGAACGCGTTCGTCACCGAGAAAGAGATCCGCGAGGTCGTCGCGCACTGCACCGCCCAGGAGCAGCCCATCTACCGGGACGACGTGGCCGCCCCGGAAGGGGCCAAGCGGGAGATCGACGCGGACATCGGCGACGACCTGGAACTGCTGCTGCAGGCCGCGGACCTGGTCATCCGCACCCAGTTCGGGTCCACCTCGATGCTGCAGCGCAAGCTGCGGGTGGGCTTCGCCAAGGCGGGCCGGCTGATGGACCTGCTGGAGAGCCGCAACATCGTCGGGCCGAGCGAGGGCTCCAAGGCCAGGGACGTGCTGGTCCGGCCGGAGGACGCGGACAGCGTGATTGATTCGCTCCGGGGCGGGCAGGACTGAGCTTGGGTCACGGCCACCATGCCGTGTGCCAGGGGGGATGTCTACACTTGTAGTGGCCCGGCGTGGCCGGTGCTGCTCACATCCGGTTACTGCTCCCGCACCCCGGGGCGGCCGCAGTGCAATATGGCAGTGGAGGCGCGGCGTGAGCATTGGTGACACCCTGGCGGATGCGCGCCGCCAGGCGGGTCTCACCATTACGCAGGTAAGCCAGCGAACCTGCATCAGAGAGACAATCATCCGGGGGATCGAGCGCGGGGATTTCTCCGCCTGCGGGGGCGACTTTTATGCGCGCGGCCATATCCGGAGCATTGCCCGGGCGGTAGGCGCGGACGATGAGGAGCTGATCCGCGAATACGACGCGCAGCACGGCGCGCCGCAGGCCATCAGGGCGGCGGATGTCTTCGAGCCGGCCACCCCGATCAAGATCAAGGAACGGCGGCGGCCGAACTGGACCCTGGCCATGGTCCTGGTGCTGGCCGTGGTGGCCGGGTACGGGATCTACCACGTGGTCAGCTCGTCCGGGGGCGCACTCGGCCAGCAACACGGCGGCCAGCGACATCGACCACTCACCGGCGTCGCATCACCACTCGAAGTCCGGCCACCCGGCGGCCACGCCATCGGCCACCCCGTCCGTGACCCAGCCGCAGAACGTGGTGATCAGCCTGACCGCCATCCAGGACTGCTGGGTCGAGTTCACCAAACCGGACGGCCGGTTCCTGACCCAGGCGTACATCGTCGGCGGCAGTTCGAAGTCGTGGACGTTCGACCGTTCGGTGAACATGGACATCGGCAACCCGGGCGGGATCGTGCTCACCGTGAACGGGAAGAAGCTCGGCTCGCCGGGCTCGGCCGGGCAGCCGGTCACGCTGAGCCTGGGCCCGGGGAAGCCTGTCACTGGCTAGTAACTCCTTACCGTAGGCTTCTCGGTGTGCCGTCGAACGAGCGTACTGTCAGCCTGGTCACCCTCGGCTGCGCCCGCAACGAGGTGGACTCCGAGGAACTCGCGGCCCGGCTGGAGGCGGCCGGCTGGACGCTGGCCGACCGCGACTCGGCCAGCGTGGTGCTGGTCAACACGTGCGGGTTCATCGAGGCGGCCAAGCAGGAGTCGGTCAGCGAACTGCTCGACGCGGCCGACGGCGGCGCGAAGGTGGTCGCGGCCGGCTGCCTGGCCGAGCGGTACGGCGACACGCTGGCCGCCGAGCTGCCCGAGGCCCAGGTGCTCAGCTTCGACGACTACGGCGACATCGGGGCCCGGCTGGACGAGGTGCTGGCCGGCCAGCGGCGGCCCGCGCACCAGCCGCGGGACCGGCGCCGCCTGCTGCCGATCTCCCCGGCCAGCCGGCCGGGTGGCACGGCGGCCCGCCCGCCGGGACACGGCGACGGCGCCCGCACCCCGGCCGTCCAGCCTGGCGGGGGGATCCCGGACCTGCCGCCGGGGGCCGCGCCCGCGTCCGGGCCGCGGACGCTGCGGCGCCGGCTGGCCACCGGGCCGGTCGCCCCGCTCAAGATCGCTTCCGGCTGTGACCGGCGGTGCAGCTTCTGTGCCATCCCGGCGTTCCGTGGCGCGTTCCTGTCCCGCCCGCCGGAGGACCTGGTGGCCGAGGCGCACTGGCTGGCCGGCCAGGGCGTCCGCGAACTCGTCCTGGTCAGCGAGAACTCCACCTCGTACGGCAAGGACCTGGGCAACCCCCGGCTGCTGGACGAGCTGCTGCCCGCGCTGGCCGCGGTGGACGGCATCAGCCGGGTCCGGGTCAGCTACCTGCAGCCCGCCGAGATGCGCCCGGCGCTGATCGAGGTGATGACCTCGACCCCCGGGGTGGCGCCGTACTTCGACCTCTCGTTCCAGCACGCCAGCGGGCGGGTGCTGCGGGCCATGCGCCGGTTCGGCGACCGGGAGCGGTTCGGCGGGCTGATCGCGGAGATCAGGCGGGCCTGCCCGGACGCGGGCGTCCGGTCCAACTTCATCGTGGGCTTCCCCGGCGAGACCGAGGCCGACGTGGCCGAGCTGCACCGCTTCCTGTCCGAGGCCGGGCTGGACGCGATCGGCGTGTTCGGCTACTCCGACGAGGACGGCACCGAGGCGGCCACGCTGGACGGCCAGCTGGACCCGGCCGAGATCGCCCGCCGGGTGGACGACCTGGCGGGCCTGGCCGACGAGCTGATGGCCCAGCGGGCCGCCGACCGGGTCGGCGAGGTGGTCGAGGTGCTCCTCGAGGAAGACCTCGGCGGCGGCCGCTACCTGGGCCGGGCCGCGCATCAGGCACCCGAGGTGGACGGGACCACGACCGTGCTCGGCGCGCCGGGCACGGCCATCGGCGAGATCGTCTCCGCCCGGGTCACCGAGGGCGACGGGGTGGACCTGGTGGCCGACGCGCTCGCCGCGCCCCGGGCGCTGCCTGGGCGTGCGGGCGCGCATTGAGCCAGCCCGCCGCAGGCACCAGCGGCGGAACGCCGCCGCGGCGGGCCGCGCCGCCGGGTGCCGTCCCGGCGCCCAGCGTGCTGAACCTGGCCAACGCGCTGACCGTGCTCCGGCTGCTGCTGGTCCCGGTGTTCGTGCTGTTCCTGGTGGCGGGCGGCACCGGCGCCCGGATCACCGCGCTGCTGGTGTTCCTGGCCGCGTCGGCGACCGACATGCTGGACGGCCGGATCGCCCGGCGGCGTGGCCTGATCACCGACTTCGGGAAGATCGCCGACCCGATCGCGGATAAGGCGCTGACCGGGGCGGCCCTGGTCACCCTGTCCGCTCAGGGCGAACTGGCCTGGTGGGTCACGGCCGTCATCCTGGCCCGCGAACTCGCGGTCACCGGGCTGCGGTTCTGGGTGCTCCGGCACGGGGTCATCGCGGCCAGCCGGGGCGGCAAGGTGAAGACCATCCTGCAGGTGCTGGCGATCGCGCTGTACGTGGTCCCCGGGCCGCCGGCGCTGCTCCGCGAGGTGGTGATGGGGCTGGCCGTGGCCGTCACCCTGGTCACCGGGGCGGACTACGCGATCCGCGCGATCCACTTGCGCAGCCGCAGCCGGGCCGCGCACGAGCCCGCCGGGGACGGCCGGTGACCGGACCGGACGGCGGGCCGCCGGCGGGCCGCCGCCGCGCAGCAGGTGGTGGCCGAGCTGACCGCGCGGCGGCAGCTGGTCGCGGTGGCGGAGTCGCTGACCGGCGGGCTGCTGGCCGCGGCGCTGGCCAGCGTGCCGGGCGCCTCGGTGGTGCTGCGCGGCGGCATCGTGGCCTACGCGACCGACCTCAAGGCCAGCCTGCTCGGCGTGGACCAGGCCGTGCTGGACACCTGCGGCGCGGTCTCGGCGGAGACCGCGCTGGCCATGGCCGAGGGGGTACGGGCCCGGCTGGGCGCCACGTTCGGGGTGGCCACCACCGGGGTGGCCGGCCCTGATCCGGCCGAGGGGAAGCCGGTGGGCACGGTGTACATTGCAGCTACCCGGGGGGACACCGGGCCGGGCGCCAGGCAGACTGGCCAGCGTGACCACCTCATCCGGCGGCTGGACCTGGCTGGGAGCAGGAACGACATCCGCGGCCAAACTGTCACCGATGCCCTGGCGTTGCTCCTTGTCATGATGCGGGAAGAGACCCGATGATTACAGTGTTACGTTAGCAGCGAACACGGCACCGGGCGCTGTCCCTACTGTCGGTAAGGACGGGTACGGTGGTGCTAATGAAAGAGACACTTCGCGGAAGGGAGTGCGGCGATGGTCCTGCTTCGTCACTTGCTTGGTGACGTGCTGCGGCGGCTACGTCAGCGGCAGGGTCGCACCCTCCGCGAGGTGTCTGCCGCGGCCCGGGTGTCTCTCGGTTACCTGTCCGAGGTAGAGCGCGGCCAGAAGGAAGCCTCGTCCGAGCTGCTCGCGGCGATCTGCTCGGCGCTGAACACCCCGCTGTCCCACGTGCTCGGTGAGGTCTCGGACAGCTTCGCCCTGGCCGAGCTGCAGAACGAGTCGGCCGTGCTCACCCCGGCGGGTGCGGCCCCGGCCGGCAACGGCGAGCGCAGCCTGGACCAGCTCCCGGCGGCCCGGGCGTTCGGCGTCCGGCCCGAGCTCCGGGTGCCGGCCGGGCACACCCGTGGCATGGACTCCGAGCCGGTGCTCCGCCCGGTCGGCGTGAACGAGGACCACCCGGCCTTCGACGAGGTAACCAGGCGGGTCCGCGACATGACCGACATGGTCCCGGTCTGACGTTAGAGCCCACCGTTAGCCGCCGACCAGATCGATCAGCTGCCAGGTGAGGTACACGCAGACCTCGTCACGCAGGTCTGCGTCGGTGCCCCGGCTGAGCCGCGTGCTGCTGCTGCCGCTGACCCCGTTATCCCCGGAACTGCTGGTCTCCAGCCACCCGGCACCGTGCCAGGACGGGCGGCGCAGCGTGGCCCGGATCGTGCCGCGTGACGTGTCCACGGTGGCGGTGCCCGCCGTCATCAGCTGCTCCGTCGCGGTCTCCGCCCAGGCGTCCACCCAGTCCTCCACCCGGCTCACCGGGTCATCTGGGCTGGCCGGCAGCGCCTCGATGCGCTCGTCCGCGAGGACCTGCTCGATCAGGCCCGCCGGGCCGCCGACATAGCTCCAGCCCAGGTCGATCTCGCTGGCCACGCACCAGGCCTGGTCGTCGGGCCA
This sequence comes from uncultured Actinomycetes bacterium, assembly GCA_963832095.1. Classification (GTDB taxonomy): domain Bacteria; phylum Actinomycetota; class Actinomycetes; order Streptosporangiales; family Streptosporangiaceae; genus RYN-230. Next base: position 68,133 of record CAWHSW010000009.1, on the reverse strand, counting down.
CCACAGGTTGGCCGTCTGGTCCTCGCCCGGCAGGTCATCGCCCAGCAGGCCCGGGGCGGTCACATCCTCGGCCCGCCCGGTGTACAGCAGGTACTCGCGGTCCGGCAGCCGGACCCGGGGCCCGGACCGGACCTCGGCGGGCAGCGGGTCGGGCACCGGCTCGGCAGGCTGGCCCGCGGGGGTGAGCATGACCGCGGCCCAGCCATAGCCGCCCCACACGCAGAACCAGCACCGGTCCGGGGTCGCGGTCCAGTCCCGGGCCAGGCTGGCCAGCACCTCGGCGTCCGGCGGGTACAGGCTGCCCTGCCGCGGCCCCTGGCTGGCCCACGGGGCGGGCCCGCTGGGCCGCACCGGCGGCAGCGCGATCGAATGGAACTGGGCGTCCGGGCGCAGCGGCTGCCCGCTCCACGCGGCCACCTCGGCCCAGCGGACCAGGCGGCTCGCCGGTGCCCGGCTCCTCGGCCGGATGCAGCACCCGGGCATAAGCCTCGAACCCGGCGGGCACCACCGACGTCACCTGGAACGCGTCCCGCGGCGCCAGCCGTGGCCCGATCCAGTCGGCCGCCCCGACATCGTCACTCCAGGCTGGCCCACTCACCCTTGGATGCTGACAGCTCCGCCCGGCCCAGCCAACCGGGTATTCGCGAGCGTAACCGGACCGGCCCGCAAGGGCTTTGCGACCGCACTGACGAGCGAGGAACGAGTGAGGAGGGGAGGGCGCCCGCGCCAAAGGGGGCGCGCCGCCGACTGGACTGAGGAGTCGAGGGAGCGAGGAACGAGCGAGTGAGCGACGAGGGAAGCTCGGCGGATTCAGCGCGCCCGGAGGCGCAAGGAAGCAGAGCGCAAAGCTAGCTCAGGCCCAGGCGCGCGGGTCGTTGGTCAGCTCGAGGACGCGCTCCGGCAGCCGCCCGGTCGCGATGTGCTCCAGGGTGACTTCTTCCAGGATGGCCCGCTCGTTGGCGCGCAGCGCGATCCAGACGCTCTGCAGCGGCTCGGCCACGCCGATGTAGCCGATGTTCTCCGGGCGCTCGCCGCGCACCCCGACCAGCTGCCCATCGATGGCCCGGATGATGTCCGCGAGCGCGATGTCGGCGGCCGGCTTGGCCAGCCAGAAGCCACCTTCCGGGCCACGCTGGCTGCGCACCAGGCCAGCCCGGCGGAGCTGGGTCAGGATCGCCTCCAGAAACTTCCCCGGGATGTGCTGGGAGCGCGCCAGTTGCTCGGCGGTGACATGGCCGCCTTCGGCGGCGGCCAGCTCGACCGCGGCGCGCAGCGCGTAGTCAGCACGGGCAGACAGCCTCATGTCCAGCATTATGCAGCTTGCCGAGGGGTGGCCGGGCCAGGCGGGGCCGATTGCGCCCCCATTTAGTAGGGAATCGCACAGCTGACCGCGTCCTTCCGGCCCGCGCAGCGGCTGCCTAAGGTGGCGTCCGTCTCGACACAGGGGGGCGGAGAGATGTATGGACGGCCAGTCTGCGGCAGCTGCGCTGCTGACGGCCGCGGGCCTGGCCCGCGGGCTGCTGGCCGGGGTGCCCCCGGCAGCCGCGGCCGCGGGACCGGAAACCATCTACACCGTGGCCGGTGGCCCCGGCCGGGGACTGGCCACCAACGTCTTCCAGGAGCCGCAGGCGGTCGCGGCGAGCGCCGGGCGGGCGTGTACGTGGCCGACGGGTACGTGGTGCGCAGGCTGGACACCAACAGCAGCTGGGAGGGAGTCACCGCGGGCCAGGGCGTGCCCGGCTTCGGCGGCGACGGCGGCCCGGCGGTCCCGGCCCTGCTCGGCGGGGTGGGGGCGCTCACCGTGGACCACGCCGGCAACCTCGTCATCCTGGACACCGACAACAACCGGGTGCGGGTGGTGGCCGCCCAGACCGGGACGTTCTACGGGCAGGCCTTGACGGCCGGGGACATCTACACCGTGGCTGGCGATGGCACCGTCCGGCGATGCCGGGGATGGCGGCCCGGCGGTCCAGGCTGAGCTGTCCAGCCCGGAAGGGGTGGCGGTGGACCGGTCCGGGGACCTGGTCATCGCCGACGGCGGCAACGGGCGGGTGCGCATCGTCCGCAGCCAGGCCCGTTGCCGCCGCACCGACAGCTCAGCTGAACGCGGACGCCGGCACCGGCACCGGGCTGGCCGGCACCAATGTGGCGACCGAAACGTGCGGCCAGGTCAGCCCGTTGAAGTTCAGCATGACCTTCTGCGTGTATTGGATCTGCGTCGCATCCACCGTGATCCGCCGCGGCGCCTTGATCTCGATCGGCGGGTGCACCAGGAACTTCGGCACAGGCTGTCCGGCGTCGCCGCTCTCGCCGAGGATCGTCAGTGGCGGCCGGCCAGGTCTGAAAATGGGCACTTCAATCACGTGTTCCACTGTTTCGATGAAGAATGTCGCGGTCATCTGCAGTATCTGGGCGTTTGGGGCGCTGGCGGTCGGGTTGCCCAACAGAAATGCGATGTTGTCGGTGCCGCCACCGAAGAGCAGCGAGGCCGGATTGGTGGAAATCGAGATTTCCGTTGTGGCAACGATTTTCTGCCCGGCGATGTGATTACGCAAGATCGTGTTGGGATCGTCAGGATCGCCTGAGTGATGGTGCCAGCCTTGATGAATGCTGTCAGGTCCTGGGGAATCCGTGGCGTGTTATTGGTGGTCGCCGTCTGGCTGGGGAACGGGTCTTGATTCTGGCTGGCCGGCAGTGAACGGCGTGATGTCGATCGGTGCGTATCGTCGGCGGCCCATTGATGACCGATGACGTGCCCTGGGCCACGATCGTCGTTCCGTGCGGGATCGACGCCATGCGCACCAGGGTTTGCCCCTCGGCGGGATCGGTCGTCGATGGAACGATCATCCAGAGTCCGGGCTCAACATGGATGCCGACCGGCTGGCTGGGCACGGTCACGTCGCTGATCGCCTGCAGGTAGGGAACGCCATTCAAGAAGACATCCGCCCTGGACTTCACCCCGATTAGGAACGGAGCCCAGGCTCGGCGAAAAAGATAGTGTCTCCTGACGTTAGATTCAGCTCCAGCACGTTGTCGCTGCCGGTCACCGGTGTGGGCAGTGGCGTCGGCGTCTGGGGGCTGTCGGGCCGGAAGATCGTGTTGAAGCCGTTACCCGTCCACGCGCCCGCGAAGGCGGCGAGCGGCCCCAGGCTCGGCACCTTCGCACTCATCGCCCGCACCGCGGTCAGACTCGAAACCTCCCCGAACCGGAACCCGCTCAGTATGGACAGGGCGCTCTCAAGACGCACGTCAGTCATGATTTCCTCCCGTATTTTCTCCCCGTTCCCCCCATTCGCTCGCTATCCGGCCCAGACTCGCCGCCGCCCGGCTAGTGCGCCAGCCCGAGCACCTCGGCGGCGGCCTGGGCGCTGGCCCGGGCCGCGCCGTAGGTGGCCACGTGCACCCCGCCCGGTGGCTGCCAGAACGGCAGGCCCATGTCCAGCACCACCACATCCGGCCGGGCCGCGAGCAGGCCGGTGACCACGGCCCGTGCGGCCGGGTACCGGTGCGCGTCGCGGACCACCACGATCAGCGGCCGCCCGGCCGAGGCGGCCAGCGCCGCGTCGATGACCGGCACCGTCTCGCTGTCGGCCAGGCTGGCCGGGGCGCGCTGCAGGCGGCTGGTCGGCACCCAGGGCGCCAGCCCCCACGGCACGCTGCCCACCGCGATGTTCTCCGGCGCGCCGAGCTGCAGCACGGCCGGGTCGGGCAGCGGGCCCGGCGGGGCGGACACCCGGACGGCCCGGCGCGCCGCGGCCAGCCCGATGCGGGCCCGCTCGGCCCGGCCGTCCGCCCCATCTGCGCCGTCCCGACCCGTCCCCACGGGCATCCCGGCCTGCCCGGCCAGCCAGCCGCGCAGCCGGGCGACGCTCTGCTTGGCCTGCTCCAGCCGCTGCGCGGGCAGCCGGCCGCTGGCCAGCGCCTCGGCCAGCGCGCCACGGACGGCCAGGTAGCCGTCCTGGCCCACGTCCCGGCCCAGGCAGAGCAGGTCGGTGCCGGCCGCCACCGCGCGGACCGCCGTCTCGGCCAGCCCGTATGTCTCGCGCACCGCGCGCATCTCCAGCGCGTCGGAGATGATCACCCCGGTGAAGCCCAGCTCGCCGCGGAGCAGGCCGGTCTGCGCCGCGGCGGACAGCGTCGCGGGCAGCTCGCCGGTCAGCTCGGGCACCCGCAGGTGCCCGGGCATCACCCCGTTCACCCCGGCCGCGATGGCCGCGGCGAACGGCACCAGGTCGCGGCGGCGCAGCGTGTCCAGGTCCGCCTCGACGGTGACGATCCGGTGATGGGTGTCCGCGCTGGTGCTGCCGTGCCCGGGGAAGTGCTTGGCGCACGCGGCTATCCCGGCCGCCTGCAGCCCGCTGACCGCGGCCGCGGCGTGCCGGGCCACCAGGGCCGGGTCGGAGCCGAACGAGCGGATGCCGATGACCGGGTTGTCCGACGCGGTGTTCACGTCCACCGACGGGGCCAGGTTCACCGTGATGCCCAGCTCGGCCAGGTCCTGGCCGAGCGCCCGGTGCACGGCCGCGGTCAGCGCCACGTCGTCCACCGCGCCGAGCGCCGCGTTGCCCGGGTACGGGCTGCCGGTCAGGTGGTCGATCCGGGTGACGTCGCCGCCCTCCTCGTCGATGGCCACCAGCGGCTGCCCGCCCGCCCGGCGGAGCTGCGCGGTCAGCGCGGCCAGCTGCTCCGGCCCGGCGATGTTCGGGCCGAAGATGGTCACCCCGGCCAGCCCGCGCTCCAGCGCGTCCAGCACCCAGCGCGGCGCGTCATGCCCGGGAAACGGCGGGATCAGTACCGCGTCGGCCAAGCGCTCCAGGACCGGGTCAGAAAGCCCTGCGCTCATCCCTTCACCGCCCCGGCCACCAGCCCGCCAGTCATCCGGCGCTGCACCAGCAGGAAGAACACCACGACCGGGATGGTGTACAGGGTGGACGCGGCCATGATCGGCCCCCACTGCGCGCCCCCGCGGCCGAAGAAGTAGGTCACGTAGATCGGCAGCGTGTACGTGCCGTGCGCCTGGCCGAGGAACGTCAGCGCCACGATGAACTCGTTGTACGCGGTGATGAACGAGAACACGCTGGTCGCGATCAGGCCCGGGACGATCAGCGGGAACAGGATCCGCCAGAAGACCCGCAGCGGCCCGGCGCCGTCCACCGCGGCCGCCTCCTCCAGTTCCCGGGGCACGGTGGCGACGAAGTTGCGCAGCATCCAGATCGACACCGGCAGCGCCTGCGCGCTGTACACCAGGATCAGCCCGGGCAGGCTCTGCAGCAGGTTGAGCCGGTTGAAGTCGAGGAACAGCGCGATGATCAGCGCCTGCGCCGGGATCATCTGCACGATCAGCAGCATGATCAGGTACGAGGCGCGGAACCGGAACCGGTACCGGGCCACCGCGACCGAGGCGAGCAGCGACACCAGCGAGGCCAGCACGACCGTGCTGATCGTGACCAGCATGCTGTTCCGGAAGAACAGCCAGTAGGACCCGATCCCGGACGCCTGGCCGCTGAACACGGCGTGGAAGTTGCCCAGCGTGGGGTGGGCAGGCCACAGGTCCGGGGTCAGTGAGTAGATCTCCTGGGATGGCTTGAACGCGGTTGACACCATCCAGAAGATCGGGAACAGCGTGAGCAGCGCGACCAGCACCGCGATGGCGTTCAGGGAAAAAGTCTTGGCGTGACGGCGGGTCACGTGGCGCCGGGGGCGCGGGCGGGCCCGTGGTCCGGTCATGGGTGCGGCGGTCATGCCAGCGCCCCCTGCCGGACCGAGGCGCGGACGTAGCCGACGGTCACGATGAGCAGGATGACGGTGAGGATCAGGGCCAGCGCGCCGCCCAGACCGTAGCTGGGCGGGAACGTGAACGCCTTGTCGTACAGGTACAGCGACAGGTTGTACTCGTCCCGGTTGCCCAGGTCGCCGGTCAGCAGGTAGGTCTGGGTGAACACGTTGAAGTCCCAGATCACCGAGAACAGCAGCAGCACCAGGAAGATCGGCTTGAGCAGCGGGTAGGTGATCTTCCAGAAGCCCTGCCAGGCCCCGGCGCCGTCCACCCGGGCCGCTTCCAGCAGCTCGGCCGGCACCGTCTTGAGCCCGGCCAGCGTGGCCACCGCGACGAACGGGAAGGCCTGCCACACCACCAGCAGCGTGGCCACCGTGTAGGCGGGCAGCGCCCCGGTGGTCGTCCAGTTGAAGCCGGCCCAGTCGGTGCTGCCCACCAGCCAGTGCGGCAGCCGGGCCAGGCTCCAGTCCACCAGCCCGCCATCCGGATTAAAAAGCCAATAGAACAGAACGCTGGCGGAAACCGGGGGGGTGGCCCAGGCCAGCAGCGCTGCCGTGCTGACCAAGGCCGCCATCAGGCGGCCGAGCCGGTTCAGCAGCAGGCCGATCAGCGTTCCGGTCAGCAGGGTCAGCGTCACCGCGGCCCCCGCGAACAGCACGGTAATGCGCAGCGCCAGCCAGAACTCAGGGTCGGTGAACGTGGCGGTGAAGTTGCTCAGCCCGACCCACTGGGTGGGTGCGGCCCCATCGGTCTGCGGCAGCCCGTAGTTCTGGAACGAGTACAGCGCCACCTGCACCACCGGCCACAGCAGGACCAGGGCGATCGCGGCCACCGACGGGAGCAGCAGCAGGTAGGGCGCCAGCCGGTGGCGGCGGATCAGCGCCATGGCCCCGGCGGCCGGGCCGGTCCGGCGCCGCGGCGGCCGGGCCGTGCTGGGCGCCCGCGCGGACGGCTGGCTGGTGACGGTTTCGACCATGGTTCGCGGCCCTCTCCTCGGCTGAGTGTCGCCAGAGTGCCCCGGCCGGCCGGCACCGAGGGAAGCGGCCGGCCGGGGTCGTCGGGGTGCTCAGCCGTTCTCGTTACCGGTGTTGAGCACGTTCTGCAGTTCGGTGTTGGCCTTGGCCACCGTGGCGCTGAAGTTCGCGCCCTGCATCAGTGCCTTCATCATGGTCGGGATGATCGCGTCGGTAGCGTCCGCGGTGGCCCAGTTCTTCGAGTTCAACGGGGAGATCTGGGTGTAGGCAGCCGCCTTGGCGAAGCCGGCCATCACCGGGTTGCCCGCGTACGCGCCGCCCTTGAGCTGCGCGGTGAACTCGGGGAAGAAGCCCTGCGAGTTGGCGAACGTGGTCGCGTTGGACGGGCTGTCCATCACCGAGATCAGGTCCCAGTCGGCCTGCTTGTACTTGCTCTTGGCCCAGACACCGAGGTCGGAGCCGCCGGAGAAGGCCGGGGCCGGGTTCGGCCCGCTCTCGCTCGGGATCGGGAACGAGGCCCACTGCGACTCGTACTTCTTGCTCACCGCGGTCAGTTCGGACTCCGCCCACGGGCCGTCGATGTACATGTCCAGCTTGCCCAGGGCGAAGTCCTCGTTGGACCCGCCCGAGGTGGCGCCGGGCGCGCCCAGCTCGGTCTCGCCGATGTACTTCGACGGCGAGAGGTGCTGGGTCAGGTACAGGTCGGCGTAGAACTTGATACCCGCCTCGGCCTGCGGCGTGGTCAGCTCGGCCGTCCACTTGCCGCCGCTCTCGGTGGCCACCTGGCCGCCCGCGCCCCAGATGAAGCTGACGATCGCGTTGGTGTAGTCGCTCGGCGCGCCCAGGCCATTGGTGCCCGGGTACTTCTTCTCCAGCAGCTTGGCGTCGCTGATCAGCTGCGCCCAGGTGGTGGGGGCCGCGGTGATGCCGGCCTTGGCGAACTGGTCCTTGCGGTACCAGATGCCGCGCACGCCGCCGAACCAGGGCACCGCGTAGGTCTGCCCGTTCACCGTGTCGTTGGCCAGGTTGCCGGCGATGATCCCGGACCCGTAGGACCACGCCTTCACGTTGCTGCTCACGTCGGCCAGCCCGCCCTGGGCGGCGATTCCCGGGGTGTCCGTGTTGCCCAGCTCGGTGATGTCCGGACCACCCTTGCCGCTGGACAGCGCGTTGGTCCAGTCGGTGACCCGGTTGGTCCACGGGATCCAGTCCACGGTCACCTTGGTGTTCTTGTACTGCGGGAACTTCTGGTGGAACTCGGTGACGACCCCGTTCATCCAGGTGACCTGGGACGGCACCGACGCGCCCATCCGCCAGACGACGAGCTTGCTGGGTACCGCGGCCGAGCCGCCGGATGAGCTGCCGCTCCCTGAGCCGCAGCCCGCCGCCGCCCCGGCGAGTATGGCGGCCGCGCCGAACGCGACCGCCGGTCTGGTCAATTTCACTGCTGGATCTCCCTTCCGGCTTCGACCCTGAGCACTTCTCGCAGCTACGTAGTGGTCTCAGGGCGCTCCGCCGCCGTCGGCCGTCTAGGCTGGCGGTTGTCTGGGGTCAACCCTGAGGGAACTCTGCGCTGAAACTAACAGTAAAGTTTCCTATTAGATAGACCCTGTTGCGAGATTGAGACAGAATTCAGCCCAGGTGCCTGTTCGGCCCCGGTCGGTGCTGGGGGGAACTGTCACGGAGGCGAGGCGAGGCATGGAACAACGGCCCGGCACACCGCGGCTGCTGCGCGAGCTGAACGACCGCGCCGCGCTGGAGTTGCTGCTGGCCAGTGGCCCGATGACCCGGGCCCAGATCGGCGAGCGGACCGGGCTGTCCAAGGTGACCGCGTCGCAGCTGCTGGGCCGGCTGGAAGAACGCGGGCTGGTGGCCACGGTGGGCGAGCAGGCCGGCGGCCGCGGGCCGAATGCCGCACTGTACGCGGTCGTGCCGTCCAGCGCCTACGTGGCCGGGCTGCACGTCGAGCACGACGAGGTCAGCGCCGGCGTGGCCGACATCACCGGCCAGGTGGTCACCCAGGTCAGCGTGGACCCGAACGGGACCAGCAACCCGGTCGAACTGGTCCGCGGCGCGGTGGCCACCGCGTGCAGTGCCGCCGGGGTGGCGATATCCCAGCTCAGCGCGCTGGTCATCGGCACGCCCGGGGTGCTGGACCCGCGCACCGGCGACCCGTGGCTGGCGGTCAACCTGCCCGCCTGGCACGAGGGAGTGCTGGACGCGCTGCGCACCGACCTGGGCCAGCCGGTGACGATCGAGAACGACGTCAACCTGGCCGCGATGGCCGAGCGCGCGGTCGGCGTGGCCGAGGGCGCCGACGACTTCGTGCTGATGTGGATCGGGGTCGGCCTCGGCCTGGCCACCATCATCGGCGGCCGGGTGCACCGCGGCGTCGCTGGCGCGGCCGGTGAGATCGGCTACCTGCCGGTGCCCGGGGTGCCGCTGCCACAGGACATCGGGCATCCGGCCACCGGCGCGTTCCAGTCCCTGGTCGGCGCGCAGGCGCTGCGGCCGCTGGCCGCGGAGTACGGGTTCGCCGCGCCGACCGCGGCCGCCGCGGTGTCCGCCGCCGTGGCCGCGGCCGAGGGCGGCGACGAGCGGGGCAGCGCGTTCCTCACCGAGCTGGCCGGGCGGGTGGCCACTGGCGCGGCCGCGATCTGCGTGGTGCTCGACCCCGGCCTGGTCGTGCTGGGCGGCGAGGTCGGGCTGGCCGGCGGGACCGCGCTGGCCGGCCGGGTCGCGGCCGAGGTGGGCCGGATCTGCCCGGCCCGGCCCACCGTGGTGCCGACCGGGGTGACCGGCCGGCCGGTGCTGCGCGGCGCGATCCTGGCCGCGGTCGAGCAAGCCCGGGCGGGCCTGCTCGCCTCGGTGGCCAGCTCCTGACGGGGCCCTAGCGTCCGTTGCCCCCGGCCAGTACCAGGTACTTCGACGGCAGCCGGTGGAAGCTAGCCGGGATCGTGCCGCGCCTGATGGCCGCGCGCAGCTGGGCCAGGTTGGCCGGAGTCGGCGGCAGGAAGCGGAAGTTGTACACCAGCTGCTGGGCCCGGACCGACCCGGGCTGGAACGTCACGATCATCCGCACCGGCAGGTAGGTCACCGGGTTGACCCACAGCGCCAGCCGGAAGTCCTCGCCGCGCTGGGGCCGGGACAGCAGCGTCATCGCGTTCACTCCGTCCACCTGCTGCCGCCCGCCGAGCGTGAACAGCCCGCAAGACAGCGCCTTGGTGATGCTGGCAGGCCAGCTCGGGTACGGGGATGGCACGTTCTGGCAGTTCAGCCCAGGTCCCGGGCCTGATACCCCGCCGATGGCAGTACGCCACCGGATCCGGGCCGGATACGCCGCGCCGTAGTTCTCGGGCACCCGTTTACCGGATGGGCGCGCCATCGACGCTATTGGAGTTCACGTAAACGAGCCGTCCGGTGGCCGAGAAGCCCTGTTCCATGAACACATCGCGGTACCTCCAGGTGACCTGCTGCTGCGCGGTCACCCGGCCGAGCCCGTCGGGCGGGACGGAGACGACGCCTAGCTGGCTCGGCGGCCCGCTCTGCACGACCAGGGTCAGCCCGAAGGTCAGGTTCTGGCCGGTGGCCCGTTCCACCTGAATGGCCTTGCCTTTATCGACCGCGGCCACCAGTGCCCGCTCGGTGCGGGTGGCCACGTCGGCGATGGTCTGGGTATGCACGGGAGCACTGCTGGGCTTGTTACCGGTGGCGGCCAGGCTGACGGTGACCAGCGGCCGCGGCGGCCACCGCGGTGCCCGCAGCGATGGCCGCCCGGATCTTGATCCGGCGCTGCCGGTTGTGCTGCTGAGCCCGGCCGACCAGACCGTCTGGCGCGCTCGCGCCGGCCGTCAGCCGGTCCAGGCCCTCGCGCAGCAGATCCTGCAGATCGGTGCTCATGACGTTCCCTCCGCCAGCTCGAAGCCCAGGTCGGTGCGGGCGCCGGCCAGTTCACGCAGCTGCCGCAGCCCCCGCGACGCGGCCGACTTGACCGTGCCTTCCGAGCAGCCGAGCAGCGCCGCGGTCTCCGCCTCGGTGCGCTGCTCCCAGTACCGCAGCACGATCACCGCGCGCTGCCGCGGTGGCAGCTGGCGGAGCAGCCGGACCAGCGCGTCGCGCAGGTCGACCACGTCGGCGCCGTCGCTGGCCTGCGCGGCCTGGCTGCTGGCCTGGGCCCGCAGCAGCGGCAGCCGCTGCCGCCACCGGCCGCGCCGCCGCCAGCCGTCCGCGGCCAGGTTGTACAGCACCTGGCGCAGGTAGCCCTCGGTGTCCTGGTGCACCTGCCGGGGCTTCCTGAGCACCCGCTCCAGGGCGGCCTGCAGCAGGTCCTCACCGGCCTCGCGGCCGCCGGCCAGCGCGATGGCCACCCGCATCAGCGGGGTGCCGCGCTCGGCGAGCAGCCGCTCCAGGTCGGCTCCGGTCGGCGTGCCGCCCATCGCACCGCCTCCTCTGTCGCCCGCTCATGACGAACGAGCCGCGCCCGGGGTTGCCTGCGGATCGCGGCTAGTCCGGTCCGGACGCCGCGACCAGGGCGTCGCCCACGGCTGTCCGCCAGTACAGCACGGAGCGGCCGGACCGGGCCCGGGCCAGCAGGCCGGCCCGGCGCATGACCGCGAGGTGGCCGCCCAGGCCGCCGAGGGACTGGCCCAGGATGGCGGCCAGCTGAGTGGTGCTGGCGGGCTCGTCGAGGGCACGCAGGATGGCGGCCCGGGAGGTGCCGAGCAGCGGGCCGAGCGCGCCGCCATCCGCGGCCGGCCCGCGGCCGGGCGGAGCCGTCTCCCACAGCGCGGCCACCCCGCGCGCCGGGTAGATCAGGGCCGGCGGCCAGGGCGGTTCCAGGCTGACCGCGAGCCGGGGCCAGATGAAGACCGACGGCACGAACAGCAGCCCCCGGCCGGCCAGCGCCGCGTCCTGCTCGCCGGGCCAGCGGGTCAGCTCGATCCGGCCCGGCTGCCAGGCCAGCTGCGGATGCAGCCCGTCCAGCGCGGCGGCCCAGCCTTTGGAGGTCAGCTGCCCGGCGCGGTGGATCACGTCGCGTTCCAGGATGGCCCGCAGCGTGGGCCACTCGGATTCCAGCAGCGCCTGCCAGGCCGCGGCCAGGATGTCCGCGCAGTAGGCCGCGGCCTGGCCGCCGGTCAGAATGCGCCGCACCCGGGTCCCGATGTCCGGCTGCCGGCTCAGCGCCTCGCCGACCTCATGCCGGACCTCGTCGATGGGCGTGGCCCTGACCTGGGCGAGCAGGTCGTCGATGGTGGTGGACACGCTGGCCGGCACCGGGGAGAGGAAGTCCGCGCCCCAGCTCGGCGGCTGCAGCGCGTGCAGCACGGCCAGGTCGGCGTCGCGGGCCAGCCGCTGATAGCGGTCCCGGACCCGGGCCAGCCAGGGCCGCAGCGCCGCGTCGTCGCGCGACGGCGGCCCAGCCAGCGTGCGCAGCGCCTGGGTCAGCTCCCACAGCGGGGAGATGGCGAAGCGGCTGGTCACCAGATCCTGCTGGGCCACGTCGATGCGCAGCGTCATAACCGTGTCCTTCCCGCGCCGGCCGTGGCGGACCTTTCGTCCTGGACCGAAAGATTACTGCTGCGGGGGTGCGCTCCCGACGATGGCGGCATGACTACCACGGCCGCCGCGCCCGCGCCGCGCACCACGTACCGGTCGGTGTTCGCCGTCGGGCAGTTCCGGGTGCTGTGCGCGGGCACGTTCCTGTACGTCCTGGGCTTCGAGTTCGAGATCCTCGGCCTGTCGGTCGTGGTGTACGCGCAGACCAGGTCGGCGTTCCTGGCCGCGCTCGCGTTCGCGATGGGGTTCGGGCCGCAGGCCATCGGCGGCGCGCTGTTCACCTCGCTGGCCGACCGGCTGCCCCCGCGGGCCGTCATCACCGGCGGCATGCTGCTCCGCGCGGTACCCGGCGTGCTGATCGGGCTCGCGCCGGGGCTCCCGGTGGCCGCGATGCTGGTCCTGGTGGCGCTGGCCGCGATGATCGCGCCGGTGTTCAGTGCCGCGGTGTCCCGGATGCTGCCCGATGTGCTGGACGGCGACCGGTACGTGCTCGGCCGGTCGGTGCTCAGCCTGACCGCGGCCGGCACGCAGATCGTCGGGCTTGGCCTGGGTGGCGCGGTCCTCGCTGTGCTGTCCGGGCGCTGGCTGCTGCTGTCGGCCGGCTGCGCGCTGGTGCTGTCCGCGTTCGTCCGGCTCGGCCTGCGGCCGGCCGCGGCACCAGTACCCGATGCCGCGCCGTCCGGTGCGCCGTCCGGTGCGCCGTCTGGTGCGCCGTCTGGTGCGCCGTCCGGCCCGGCCCGGTCAGCCAGCCGGGGCGCGGTGCGCGCCAGCCTCGCGGGCAACGCGGAACTGCTGGCCAACCGCCGGGTGCGGGCGCTGCTGCTGGCCCAGTGGCTGCCGGGCATGTTCGTGGCCGGCGCGGAGTCGCTCATCGTTCCGTACACCGAGTCGCTGGGTCACCCGGCCGCCGCGGCCAGCCCGCTGCTCGCGGCGGTGCCGGCCGGCATGCTCGCCGGTGACGTGGTCATCGGCCGGTTCTGCCGCCCGCTCATGCGGCGGCGGCTGGTCTTCCCGCTGGCCCTGATGACCGGCGCGCCGCTGCTGGCGTTGATCCTGCACCCGCCCTGGCTGGTCGTGGCCGCGGCCCTGTTCGGCTGCGGGCTCGGGTTCGGCTACCAGCTCGGGATCCAGCAAGCGTTCCTGGACAGCCTGCCGCCGGGCCTGCGCGGCCAGGGCTTCGGCCTGCTCTCGACCGGGCTGATGAGCGGGCAGGGACTGACTCCGCCGCTGGCCGGTGCGGTGGCCGCGGTCGCTGGCCCGGCCGCCGCCATGGCCGCCACCGGGGCAGCCACCGTGCTGGCCACCTGCTGCCTGCGCCGCTCGCTGGCGGCCCGCCAGCTCGCGGGCGGCGCCGCCGCGGCTAGCGCGTGAATGAATCATCCATGTCGTCCGGTGCCAATGCCGCTGACTTAACAGTCGGGACGTTGAGTCATCCTGTAGTCCGGTGGCAATGCCGCTGACTTAACAGTCGGGACGTTCCCAGACGGCGGCCCTGATTTCCCAACTCCAGTCCCATCAGCCACATCGATCATGCGCCTGGCCACTCTTCACGGAGCTGGTACGGTCCCTGACCGATTTGTCCCGGTTCTGCCGGGCCAAACACGTGAAGAGTCGCCGCTGCGGCTCGTGGCCCGCGGCTGGCGACGGCCTTAAGTCAGCGGCGTTGCGTCCGGTGCGGATGGCTGAAACACTCATGTTGGGCCACATTGGCCGACCCGGCGCCCTGCGGATCACCGTGCCTGCGGCACGGCCGTGACCGGGTAGCGTCGGCTGGGTGACTGGGCTTTCCCGGGATGTGCCCGCGGCGGGCCGCGGCGGCTACCCGGTGGGGCAGGCAGTCCGGGTGGCCGAGCTGGCCGGCCCGGGCCTGCACCAGGTGCTGGCCCGGCTGCGCGCGGCCGAGCCGGTGTCCTGGCTGCCGGTGCTGGACGGCTGGCTGGTGACCCGTTACGACCTGGCCGTGCGCGTGCTCCGGGACAGCGCGGCGTTCACCGTGGACGACCCGCGGTTCTCCACCGCCCGGGTGGTCGGGCCGAGCATGCTGTCGCTGGACGGGGCCGCGCACGACCGGCACCGGCGGCCGTTCGGCGGCCCGTTCAGCCAGGCCGAGGTGCGGGACCGGCTGGCCGGGTTCGTCACCGCGGAGGCGGCCCGGCTGGCCGCCGCGGTCCGCCCGGCCGGGCAGGCCGAACTCCGGCGCAGCCTGGCCGGGCCGCTGGCCACCGTGGTGGTGGCCCGGATGCTCGGCCTCGTGGCCACTCCGCCCGAGGTGATCCTGGCCTGGTACGACGCGATCGTGGCCGCCGTCTCCGAGCTGGCCGGCGCGCCCGGGGCCGAGCCGGGCGCAGCGGGCATGGCCGCCTTCAGCCAGCTGGCGGAACGGCTTCGCGGGGTGATCGCGGCCGACGACCCGGATCAGTCGCTGCTGGCCGCGGCCGCCCAGCATGTCGGCCGGTCCGGTGCGCTGAGCACCGACGAGGCGGTGTCCAATGCGGCGGTGCTGATGTTCGGCGGCATCGAGACCACCGAGGGAATGATCACGAACGCGGCCTGGCACCTGCTCGGCCACCCGGACCAGCTCCGGCTGGTCCGCGGCGACCCGGAGCTGCTGCCCAACGCCATCGAGGAATCACTGCGGCTGGAGCCGGCCGCGGCCGTGGTGGATCGCTACGCCACCCGGGACGTCACGCTCGGCGACGCGATCGTGCGCCAGGGCGACCTGGTCACCGTGTCGCTGGCCGGTGCGGGCCGTGACCCGGCGGTGTTCGCCGACCCGGACCGGTTCGCGGTCCGGCGGGAGAACGCGAGCCGGCACCTGGCCTTCGCCCGCGGCCCGCACTTCTGCCTGGGCGTGCACCTGGCCCGGCTGGAGGCCCGCGCCGCACTCAGCGCGCTGCTCCCGATGCCCGGGCTGCGCCTCGACCCGGACCAGCCCACCGCCCCGCCGACGGGCCTGGTGTTCCGCAAGCCGGCCGCACTGCCGGTGCGCTGGGACGCCGGATGACGCTCAGGAGACCTGGAAGCTCACGTTGACGTCGCCGGCGTCCAGGCGCTGCACCGACACCACGGAAGTGGACGCGGGCTTGCTGAACTTGATCACGGTCTGGCCCTTGGTGCTGTCCACCTGCACCGAACTGTGCACGGCCCAGCCGCCGTCATACACCGCGACCCGGAGTTCCGCCGCGGGCAGCTTCTGCAGACCGTTGTCACAGGCGAAACCGATCTCCTTGGCGCTGCCGAACGGTATCGAGATCGGCGTGACCGCGTTCGCGCCGTTGACGAGGGTTCCGGTCTGCACTTCGTCCTCCTGCTGAGGTGCTCGGGCTGGGTTGGCGAACTTCTTCAGTGCGGCCGTGTCCCCGTTGAACACGTCCTGGTCTACCAGCGTGGTCGCGTACTGGTGAAAGGCCCACGTCGTCCACGGGCGTGGCACGGTGGGGTGCCCGGCCGGGCTGGACGGGTCGGCGATCCACAATGGGTAGCCGCCGAGGCCGGCGCAGTTGCCTTCCTCGGCGAAGCTGATGAACGTGTAGACGATGGGCTGGCGCCCGGTGGCCGCGCCGACCTCCGCGCACCAGTTCTGCGCGAACGTAGCGACCTGCGCCGGGCCCAGCCCGTCCGTGGTCTCCAGGTCGAGCGCGAGCAGGTCGCCACGCTCCAGGCCCTGAGCGCGGACCGCGGCCAGGAAAGCCTGGGCATTGGCGGCCGCGCCGTCCTTGGGATGCCCGAAGTGGTACGCGCCGCGGACGAACCCCATGGCTTTGATCTGCGCCCAGTTCCGGGCGAATTCCGGGTCGGTGATCGTCGTCCCCTCAGTCGCCTTCGCGAAGCCGAAGGAGATGACCCCCTTTTTCGCCGCCCAGTCGAACGCGCCCTGGAAGCTCGACACGTCAATGCCTTGCGCGTTGGCCACCGCATCCTCCCGTTCCGTGCCGCCCCTGCCGTGGCAACGGTGCCTACGGAGGATAGTGCCCAGGCCGCCGCCATTGGCAGCGAACGCCGGGGAGCCGGGATAACTTTTTGGCGTTATAGGTAGTTTGCGTATTTCGTTCCGATAATGGACCAGCCGTTAGCGGCGTAGCCGCAGGCCACGCGGGGTGGCCCGGAAGCCGGCTTCCTCCAGCGCATGGGCCAGCGGTGAGCCGTGCACGGTTTCCCCGTCAGCCCGCTCGATGGTCAGTCGGCCCAGCGCCCCGCCGCGCGCCACGCCGGCCAGCGCCGCGGCCGCCGGGCCGAGCACGGCCGGATCGCTGGTCCAGGACAGTATGGTCTTGCCGCCGCGCTCGACGTAGAGCACCAGGTGGCCGCCGGTCAGCACGACCAGGGCCCCGGCCTTGCGGCCCGGCCGGTGGCCGCCCGGCGTCTCGTCCGGCCGGTCCGGCCAGGGCAGCGCCGCGCCGAACGGGTTGGCCGGGTCCCCGGCGGCCAGCACGACCGGGGCGGGCCCGGCGGCCCGGCTGGGCTGGCCGGAACCGGCCTGCTGCCCCGGCGCGGGCCGGCTCCACGGGTCGGCCTGCTCACCCTGCTCGGCGTCGGCCGCCATCGCGCGCATCCGGTCCACCGCGCCGGGCAGCGCGAACTGCGCCGCGCCCAGGCCCTCGACGAAATAGCCGCGGCGGCACTGGCCGGCGTCTTCCATCGCGCGCAGCACCGGATAGATGGCGGCGAAGCCGCCCGGGACCCGTTCGCTGGCCACCGCGCCGCGGATCAGGATGCCGTGCCGGTCGAGCAGGGTACGGGCCACCGCGTGCAGCCGCCGGGTTGGGTCCGGGTCGGCGGGCGGCACCAGGAACCAGCGGCCGGACACGGTCGGCGGCCCGGTCCGGCTGGGCATCGCCGGGCGGCCGGAGCCGGGCCGGCGGGCGCCCATCCGGCCCGTGCTTGGGCGGCCGGTGCCGCGACGGCGCGATCCGGTACTGCCGAAACCAGCGCCGCCCAAGCTCGGGCGGGCAATCCCCGAGCCGTTCAGCCCGGCACCATTCAGCCCGGCACCGGTCAGCCCGGCACCGGCCGGCTCCGCGCCAGCGAGCCCGGCACTGGGCTGGGCAGCGGCGGGCCCGTCGTCGGGCGCTATCGGCCGGCCGGTGCTCAGCACCGTGCGCAGCGCAGCCAGCGTGTCGTTGCTCAGCCGGCCCGCCCAGACCAGGTCCCAGATGGCCGCGGCCAGCGCGGCGTCGCTGGCCGCGGCCCGCTCCGGCTCCGGCAGCAGGCTGATGGCCCGGTCCGCGAGCATCCGGAAGAACAGCCCGCCGCCGCCGTCCAGCGCGGCCAGCACGGCCTGGTGCAGCGGGGTCAGGGTGATCTCGCCGGGCGCGGGCAGCAGCACTGGCGCGGTGTCGGCGGGCGCCAGCACCAGCCAGCCATCACCGCCGGGCAGGCCACCTGCCCCGGTCCAGACGATCTCGCCCGCGGCGGTCAGCTCGTCCAGCATGGCGGGCTGGTAACCCGGCACCCGGCCGGGCAGGATCAGCGTCTCCAGCGCGGACGCGGGCACCGCCGCCCCGGCCAGCTGGTCGATGGCCTCGTACACCTGGTCCGGGCCCGCCGTGCCGCCGCCCGGTCCGGCTGCCCGGCACCGCCCCAGCCCCGGCCAGCGGCTGCCCGGCCTGCTGCCAGGCAGGCAGGAACCGGGCCAGCGCGGCGGCCGGGACCGGTTCCGCCTCCTTGCGCAGCTTGGCCAGGCAGCGGCGGCGCAGCAGGCGCAGCACGCCGGTGTCGCACCACTGCGTGCCGCGCCGCCCGGGCAGGAACTCGCCCTCGGCGACCCGTCCGTCGGCGGCCAGCCGGCGCAGCGTCCCGGTGATCACGGCCACGCCGAGCCCGTACCGGGCCGCCACGTCGGCCGTGGTGAACGGGCCGTGGCCGCGGGCGTACCGGGCGGTGAGGTCGCCGAGCGGGTCGGCCACCGGTTCGGTGAACGCGGCCGGCACGCCGGGCGGCAGCGGCACGCCGAGCGCGTCACGCAGCCGCCCGGCGTCCTCGATGGCGGCCCAGCGGGCCTCGCCCGCCACCCGGATCTGCAGCGTGCGGCGCTGGGCCAGCAGGCCGGCCAGCCAGCCGTCCGCGGCCGCCGGGTCCTGGCACCGCTCCGCCACCTCGGCCGCGGACAGCGGCCCGGTGCCACGCAGCAGGTCGGCCACGCCCTCGGCGTCCCGGCAGGCCCGGCTGGGCAGCAGCCGCTGCAGTTCCCGCTCTGTCTCGGCGACCACCGCCGAGTCGAGCAGTTCGCGCAGGTCGGCTTGGCCGAGCAGCTCGGCGAGCAGCGCCGAGTCCAGCGCCAGCGCCTGGGCGCGGCGTTCCGCGACCGGCGCGTCCCCCTCGTACATGAACGCGCCGACGTAACGGAACAGCATGGACCGGCCGAACGGGGACGGCGTGGCCGTCTCCACCTCGACCAGCCGGATCTGCCGGGTGGCCAGCTCCCGCATGAGGCCGACCAGGCCAGGCACGTCGAACACGTCCTGCAGGCATTCCCGCACCGTCTCCAGCACGATCGGGAACGTGCCGTACTTGCGGGCCACCGACAGCAGCTGCGCGGACCGCTGCCGCTGCTGCCACAGCGGGCTGCGGCGGCCCGGCGTGCGCCGGGGCAGCAGCAGCGCGCGGGCCGCGCACTCGCGGAACCGCGACGCGAACAGCGCCGAGTTGCCCAGCTCGCCGGTGACCAGCTGTTCCACGTCCTCCGGGGCCAGCTCGGCCAGGCCGGCCGGCGGCGGCTCGTCACTGTCCGGTACCCGGATCACGATCCCGTCGTCGGTGTGCATGGCCTGCACATCCATGCCCTGGTAGCGCTCGCGCAGCCGGGCCGCGATGGCCAGCGCCCAGGGCGCGTGCACCGGCGCGCCGAACGGGCTGTGCAGCACCAGCCGCCAGTCGCCCAGCTCGTCCCGGAACCGTTCCAGCACCAGGGTGCGGTCGTCCGGCACGTACCCGGTCGCCTCACGCTGGTCGGCCAGGTAGCGGACCAGGTTGGCCGCGGCCAGCTCGTCCAGGCCGTCGGCGCGCAGCCGGCCGACCGCGTCCTGCTCGGTGGCGCTGGCCAGCTCCCGGCAGTAGGCACCGAGCGCGCGGCCCAGCTCCACCGGCCGCCCGGGCGCGTCGCCGTGCCAGAACGGCAGCTTGCCCGGCTGACCCGGCGCGGGGGAGACCAGCACCTGATCGGCGGTGATGTCCTCGATCCGCCAGGAGCTGGCACCGAGCACGAACACGTCGCCGACCCGCGACTCGTACACCATCTCCTCGTCCAGCTCACCGACCCGGTGCGAGTTGCGGCCGTTGGCTTCGCGCTGCGAGGTGGCCAGGAACACGCCGAACAGGCCGCGGTCCGGGATGGTGCCGCCGCTAGTCACGGCCAGCCGCTGGGCGCCTGGCCGGCCGTGCAGCGTGCCCGTGGTCCGGTCCCAGACCAGCCGGGGGCGCAGTTCCGCGAACTCCTCGCTGGGGTAGCGGCCGGCCAGCATGTCCAGCACGGCTTCCAGCACCGGCCGGGTCAGGCTGGCGAACGGGGCGGCCCGCCGGATCACCTGCTCCAGGTCGGCGACCGCCCAGTCATCCATCGCGGTCATCGCCACGATCTGCTGGGCCAGCACGTCGAGCGGGTTGCGCGGGACGCTCAGCTCCTCGATCTGGCCCGCGCGCATCCGCCGGGCCACCACCGCGGCCTGCACCAGGTCGCCCTGGTACTTGGGGAAGATCACGCCGCGGGACACGTCGC
Organism: uncultured Actinomycetes bacterium; assembly: GCA_963832095.1. Classification (GTDB taxonomy): domain Bacteria; phylum Actinomycetota; class Actinomycetes; order Streptosporangiales; family Streptosporangiaceae; genus RYN-230. The sequence continues at coordinate 48,113 of CAWHSW010000009.1, read as the reverse complement.
CCACGTTGTGCCCGGCCCGGCCGGTGCGCTGCAGTCCGCTGGCCACCGACGGCGGCGACTCCACCTGGACGACCAGGTCCACCGCGCCCATGTCGATGCCCAGTTCCAGGCTGGACGTGGCCACCACCGCGGGCAGCCGGCCAGCCTTGAGCGCTTCCTCGATCTGGGCCCGCTCCTGCCGGGACACCGACCCGTGGTGCGCCCGGGCCACCTCGGGCGGCGCTCCGCCGGTGGCCCCGGCCTGGGCCATGATCTGGGCCGGCAGTGTCATTGCGCCGGCCGGCCCACCGCCTGGGGAGGCCCGCAGTTCGGCGCGCTCGGCGGCGAGCTCGTTGAGCCGGGCGCAGAGCCGCTCAGCCAGCCGCCGCGAGTTGGCGAACACGATCGTGGACCGGTGCTGCTCGATCAGGTCGAGCACCCGTTCTTCCACGTGCGGCCAGATGGACCGGCGCGGCGCCTGCCCGTCCGGGGTCTCCGGGCCGGCCGCCGTCTCCAGGTCGGTCATGTCCTCGACCGGCACCACGATGCGCAGGTCCAGCCGCTTGCTGCTGGGCGGCGCGGCCACCGTGACCGGCCGGGCCCCGCCGAGGAACGACGCGACCACCCCGGCCGGCCGGACGGTCGCGGACAGGCCGATGCGCTGCGCGGGCGCGCGGCCCGGCTCGAGCGCGTCCAGCCGCTCCAGCGACAGCGCCAGGTGCGCGCCGCGCTTGCTGCCGGCCAGCGCGTGCACCTCGTCCACGATGACCGTGTCCACGCCGCGCAGCACGTCCCGCGCCTTGGAGGTGAGCAGCAGGAACAGGGATTCGGGCGTGGTGATCAGGATGTCCGGCGGGTGGGCGGCCAGGCGGCGGCGCTCTTCCGGGCTGCTGTCCCCGGTGCGCACCGCGACCTGGATGTCGGGCGGGCTGCCGCCGATCGCCTGCGCGGTGTGCCGGATACCGGTCAGCGGGGCGCGCAGGTTGCGCTCGATGTCCACCGCAAGGGCCTTGAGCGGCGAGATATACAGCACCCGGCACTGGCGTTCGGCATCGGAAGGGGTTGGTGCGGCCGCCAGCCGGTCGAGTGCCCAGAGGAACGCGGCCAGCGTCTTGCCGGACCCGGTCGGGGCGATCACCAGCGTGTTCTCGCCCTTGCCGATGGCCGCCCAGGCCTGAACCTGCGCCTCGGTGGGCGCGGCGAAGGCGGCCGTGAACCAGTCGCGGGTGACCGCGCTGAATCCCTCCATGGGATCCCGGCCGGGGGAAGCGGACATGTCTTTAATACTGCCTGGCGGTGCCGACAGGATTGACCGCCCGGCCCGCGGGGCCGGCCGGGTCAGCCAGGGGCGTCCCGGACCGAACCGGTGAGCTGGCCGGACGCGCTGCGCACGGTGCAGACCACGGTCCGCTCGCCCGCCGCCCAGGCGCCCGCGTCCGGGTAGACGTAGGACTCGGTCAGCGAGGACAGCGAGAGCTGCGGGTTCAGGTAGCCGCTCAGCCGGGCGGCGCAGCCCTGGTCCGCTTGCTGCCGGACCGGGGCGGCGCCCGGGTAACGGTGACCCGCCAGCGGGAACGTGCCGAACACTTCCGCGTCGTGCGGCTGGTTGCAGGACACCACGGCCGGGCTGCTGATCCCGTTCGGCCCGGAATCGACGCACTGCCCGGTGCGCAGGCTGAACACGCCGGGCAGCGCGGCCGGCCGGGGCGGCTGGTGGTGCCGGGTCAGGTACACGGCGCCGCCGAGAGCCGCGGCGATGGTCCACAGGCCGGCCAGCACCAGCCCGGTGATGGCCAGCGACCGGCCCCGGGCCCGGGTCCGGCTGATCCGGATCAGCGCCACCGGGCCGAGGATCAGGGTGAGCGGCACGGCCGGCACGATGCCGGAGACCAGGGTGGCCACCGCGAACCCGTCGGTGTGCCGCGGCTGTCCTGGTTCAGTCCCGGATCCAGCTGGCTGGCCGGCGCCTCGCGCCACCGCGGTGGGCGGGCCGCCGCTGCCTGCTGGATCCATCTGCACTCCAGGCGGGTCAGGCCCGGCCGGGCCGGCCAGGCCAATCCGATGTGCCCAGGACCTGCCTGACTCCGCTACGGGGCACCCGCTATGACCCTTCCCCACCAGGCTGCTCACATACCTCTGATTTTGCTCCGGATTAGCTCCGAGGTTGGGCTCGCCGCCCGGCCGCCGGTAGCCTCACCGGCAGGCAGCGTGGACGGCAGGGGAGGACCGTGCGGCTCAGCGAGTTCTGGCAGCGGATGCGGGCGCAGTTCGGCGACACCTACGCGACCAGCGTCGCCAAGGACCATGTCCTGGCCGAGCTGGGCGGGCGGACGGTGGAGCAGGCGCTGGCCGACGGGGAGGACGCCAAGAGGGTCTGGCGGGCGGTCGCCGAAGAGTTCGATGTCCCGCCGTCGCTGCGCTGAGCCCGCGGCAGAATTCCGGGCCCGGATCCGGCGTGTTGGGTTCATGGTCGAACAGTTGTTCGCCTAAGGTAGGGGCCTGGGCGGCGTAGCCCCCTGCGCGGCTGCACAGCCGGGTGTCACAGGCCCGGTGCGGCGGAACTGTCGGTGCTGCCGCGTAGCGTCTGGACCGGCACTGAACCAGCAAGCATCCCTGAACCCGGACGGGAGTTTCCATGGCAGGCAGCGACAGGATGGTCAGCAGGACCGGGGGTGACAGGGATAAGGCCCTGGAGACCGCGCTGGCCCAGATCGAGCGGCAGTTCGGCCGGGGGTCGATCATGCGGCTCGGCGAAGAGGGCCGGCCCCCGATGGAGGTGATCCCGACCGGGTCCATCGCGCTGGACGTCGCGCTGGGCATCGGCGGCCTGCCCCGCGGCCGGGTGGTCGAGATCTACGGGCCCGAGGGGAGCGGGAAAACCACCCTCGCGCTGCACGCCCTGGCCAACGCGCAGAAGGCGGGCGGGATCGCCGCGTTCATCGACGCCGAGCACGCCCTGGACCCGGAGTACGCCAAGAACCTCGGGGTGGACACCGACGCGCTGCTCGTCTCCCAGCCGGACACCGGCGAGCAGGCCCTGGAGATCGCGGACATGCTGATCCGCTCCGGGGCGGTCGACGTCATCGTCATCGACTCGGTGGCCGCCCTGGTGCCCCGGGCGGAGATCGAGGGCGAGATGGGAGACAGCCACGTCGGCCTGCAGGCCCGGCTGATGTCGCAGGCCCTGCGCAAGCTCGCCGGCGCGCTGAACCAGACCAAGACCACCGCCATCTTCATCAACCAGTTGCGGGAGAAGGTCGGCGTCATGTTCGGCTGCATGTCGTACTCGACCAGGGTGACCCTGGCCGACGGCACGCAGGAGAAGATCGGCAAGATCGTTAACCAGCGCCGGGATGTCGAGGTGCTGTCCTACGACCCGGACACCGGGCGCGCCGTCCCGCGCCGCATCGTCAACTGGTTCAACAACGGCCCGGCCGAGCGCTTCCTCCAGTTCACCGTGGCCAAGTCGGGTGGGAACGGGAGGGCCCAGTTCGCCGCGACGGAGAACCACCTCGTCCGGACCCCCGGCGGCTGGCACGAGGCAGGCGAGCTGATCGCCGGTGACCGGGTCCTGCTGGCCGGGCCGCGGAAGCTGAGCGGGCAGCAGATCCAGCTCATCCTGGGCGCGCTGATGGGGGACGGCAGCCTCTCGCCGAACCTCCGCGGCCGGTCAGGTACCCGGTTCCGGATGGGGCACGGCGCCGCCCAGGCGGACTACCTGGACTGGAAGGTCAGCCTGCTCGGGAACATCGGCTGCGCCCGGACGGCCAACGCCAAGGGCGCGGTCTTCGCCGACCTGAGCCCGCTCCCGGAACTGGCCGAGCTACGGGAAGCGGTGTACTTCGGGGACGGCCAGAAGCACCTCAGCTGGGAGTACCTGAAGGCACTCACCCCGTTCGCCCTCGCGGTCTGGTACCTGGACGACGGGTGCTTCACGCTCCGGTCGAAGGGCGTCCAGGAGCGCACCCAGGGTGGCACCGGCCGGATAGAGATCTGCGTGCAGGCGATGAGCCCAGGGTCCCGGGACCGGCTGGTGGACTACCTGCGGGACACCCGCCGGCTCGACGTCAAGCTCACCGAGCGGGGCGCGCGCGGCATGGCTGTCCTCCAGTTCACCACCGAGGCCTCGGCGAAATTCCAGCGGCTCATCGCGCCGTACGTGCACCCCTCGATGGAGTACAAGCTGCTGCCGCGATTCCGTGGCCGGTTCCGGGTAGAGCCGGAATTCGCGGAGCCCGAGATGCACCTGGTGCCAGCCAGGATCCTGGACGTCCACGTCAAGCCGCGCACGAGGTCGATGAACCGGTTCGACATCGAGGTCGAGGGATCGCACAACTACTTCGTCGACGGCGTCATGGTGCATAACAGCCCGGAAACCACCAGCGGCGGGCGGGCGCTCAAGTTCTACGCGTCGGTACGGCTGGATGTGCGCCGGATCGAAACGCTTAAAGACGGCACCGAGGCAGTGGGCAGCCGGACCCGGATTAAAGTCGTGAAGAACAAAGTGGCACCTCCTTTCAAAGTCGCCGAATGCGACATCCTCTTCGGGTTTGGGATTAGCCGGGAAGGCGGCCTTATCGACCTCGGGGTCGAGCAGTCGATCGTGCGCAAGTCCGGTGCCTGGTACACCTACGAGGGTGACCAGCTCGGGCAGGGCAAGGAGAACTCGCGGAACTTCCTGAAGGACAATCCCGACCTGGCCAACGAGATCGAGAAGAAGATCAAGGAGAAGCTCGGCGTCGGGCCCCGCCTGGACGCGGAGGCCACCAAGGACGGCGCCGCGCCTCCCGTGCCCCCGGCGGCCCCCGTGGCGCCAGGCACCGCCCCGGCCGGCAAGGCCGGGAACGGGAAGGCCCCCGGGGCGTCCGTGACCAGCATCACCGGCCCACGCGGTGGTGCCTGACCGGGAGGCCGGGACCAGCGAACGCCAGGCGACGGCCCGCGCTGCACTGGCCGCCGCGCTGGCGGCGGCCAGCGGCAGCGCCACGGCCGGAGCGGGCGGCGCGGCACGGAACCGGCCCACGGCCCGTGGCAACTCTCCAGTCGCGGAGGGCGCTCCGGCCAAGCGCGATTCTGCGGCCCGTGACCGCGCCCTGGCTGAAGCAGGTGGCACCGAGAGTGGCGCGGAGCAAGCCGGGGAGCCCAGGGACCCCGTGCAGCGCGCCCGGGAGCTGTGCCTGCGGTTGCTGGCCAGCCGGCCGCGGACCAGGACCGAGCTGGCCAGCGCCATGCGCCGTCGCGGCGTGCCGGACGAGGCGGCCGCGGCGGTGCTGGCCCGGTTCACCGACGCGGGCCTGATCGACGACGCGGCATTCGCCCGGGCCTGGGTCGAGTCCCGGCACCACAACCGGGGACTGGCCCGCCGGGCGCTCTCCGCGGAGCTCAAGCAGCGCGGCGTGGACGGCCAGCACATCGACGCGGCGGTCAGCGCACTGGACCCGGCCGACGAGCTGGCGACCGCCCGGCGGCTGGTGGCCAAGGCGATGCGGGCCAGCCGGGGCAAGCCGCTGCCCACCCGGATCCGGCGGCTGACCGGCCTGCTGGCCAGGAAGGGCTACCCGGCTCCGGTGGCTTACCGGATCGTCCGGGAGGCCATTGAGCAGGAAGGGATCGACGCGGCCGGTGCCGGAGTCGATCTGGATGAGGCGGCGTGGGCAACGCCGGACGCCGATCTGGATGCAGGGTAACGAACTAGTTGCTCTGGGTGAGACTTGAGGAGATCGCAACGGATTACTTGCCCAAACTGTTATCTACGCTTAACCTCACGGCAGCGAGGTGTTACTCCGTGCCATGCGGATCGAAACGAGTCTTAACGGCCTGTGACCGGCAGGAGCTGGTCACAGATTTGGGATGCTAGCTGGTCAGGGCGGGGACGCCCGCTCTTGGCCGATAGGCCTGACCGGGCCCGCGTTGCGGGCCGCGGGCCATGCAGGACGGCTGGGCGCGAGCCTGGCCGGGACGAAAGTCCAGCGTGCCTTCTGGCGCGCGGGCGGCCGCGAACGGTGCGGCTGACGCGGGCTGGACGGCGCGGCTAGCTGGCCGCTGGAGAGCAGCAGCCGGGCAGCCGATGCTGCCCGGCGGATGCGCCAGCAGCCGGTGGCTGGCGGGCATGACCCCTCGCTGCAGGGTTTATCCCTGGCACCACACCCAGGTGCCGGGACCAGCGAGCAGGATTGGGGTGTGCCATGAGCAGCACAATCTCTCTCGTGATCGGGGCCGTTGGTTTGCTGGCCGCCGTTTTCGCGCTGGTGGTTGTGCTGCGCAGGTCGCCCGGCCGGAATGAGCCCGTGACCGACTCCGGGCCGGGCCGGGCCCGGGCTCACCGCCGACGCGCAGCGCGCGTTCGATGACGCCAGCCGGGACGCCGACCAGGTCCGGACGCGGGCCGAAACCGAGGCCGCGGCCATGATGCGCGAGGCCGGGCTGGCCGCCGACAAGGCCGCCCAGGCCAGCCGGGACGCGGACGAAGAACTGCGCGCGGTCCGCGACGAAGCCCGGGAACTGCGCGCTGACCTGGAGCGCCGGGAAGCCCGGCTGGCCGAGCGGGAAGCCCGGCTGGACACCGAGTTCGGCAAGCTCGATGAGCGCGCCGCGGGGCTGGACAAGGTCCGGCAGGACCTGGACGGCCGCCGCGCTGACCTGGACCGGCTCGATGAGGAACGCCGCGCGGTGCTGGAGCAGACCGCCGGGCTGACCGCCGACCAGGCCAAGGGCGAGCTGGTGGCCGGCATCCAGAACCAGGCCAAGCGCGAGGCGGCACTGCTGGTCCGGGAGACCGAGAACGCGGCCCGCCGGGACGGCGAGCAGCGCGCCCGGCGGATCGTCACGCTGGCTATCCAGCGGGTGGCCAGCGAGCAGACCAGCGAGTCCGTGGTCTCGGTGCTGCACCTGCCCGGCGATGAGATGAAGGGCCGGATCATCGGCCGGGAAGGGCGGAACATCCGCGCCTTCGAGTCCGTCACCGGGGTGAACCTGATCATCGACGACACCCCCGAGGCCGTCCTGCTGTCCTGCTTCGACCCGGTCCGCCGCGAGGTCGGGCGGCTCACCCTGGAGCGGCTCGTGCTGGACGGGCGGATCCACCCGCAGCGGATCGAGGAAGCCTATGAGCGGAGCAAGGGTGAGGTGGAGCAGCTCTGTGTCCGCGCCGGGGAGGACGCGCTGGTCGAGCTGTCCCTGACCGACATGCACCCGGAACTGGTCACGCTGCTGGGCCGGCTGCGCTACCGCACCTCGTATGGCCAGAACGTGCTCCGCCACCTGGTCGAGTCCGCGCACATCGCCGCCATGATGGCCAGCGAGCTGGGCATGGATCCCGGGCTGATGCGGCGCTGCACGGTGCTGCATGACATCGGCAAGGCCCTCACCCACGAGGTGGAGGGCAGCCACGCGCTGATCGGTGCCGAGATCGCCCGCCGCTACGGCGAGTCGGCCGACGTGGTGCACGCCATCGAGGCGCATCACAACGAGGTCGAGGTGCGCACGGTCGAGGCGGTACTCACTCAGGCGGCGGACGCGATCAGCGGTGGCCGGCCGGGTGCCCGCCGTGAGTCCCTGGAGGCCTACGTCAAGCGGCTGGAGCGGCTGGAGCAGATAGCCACCGCCCAGCCCGGCGTGGAGAAGGTGTTCGCCATGCAGGCCGGCCGGGAGATCAGGGTCATGGTCAAGCCGGAACGGGTGGACGACATCCAGGCCCAGGTCATCGCCCGGGACGTGGCCAAGCAGGTCGAGGAGGAGCTGACCTACCCGGGGCAGATCCGGGTCACCGTGGTCCGGGAGTCCCGCGCCACCGAGTTCGCCCGCTGACCGGGCCGCGCCACCGCGGCGCAGCCGGTCAGCTCGACGCCGCGTTGGCTGGGCTGGACGGCCGGCCCTGGGTATCCGCGGAACTCCCACTGGGCAGCACGCTGACGTTGCCACCCCCGCCAGGCTGGGCGGTCTTCCCCGGCGCGTCGCCCGGGGCCGGCTCGCCCTGCTGCGCCGGCTTGCCCTCCCCAGCCGGCTCGCCCCGCTGCGCAGGCTCGCCCTCCGCGGCCGGCTCGGCCGCCTTGCCCGGCTCGGTCAGCTTCAGCCGCGAGATGCCGGGCGGCGTAAAGCCCAGCACCTGCCCATAGAAGGAGAGTTCCGCTTCCAGCGCGGCGGCGATCGTGTCCGCCCGGCGGAACCCGTGCGACTCGCCCTTGAACATCAGCAACGCATGCCGGATCCCATGCGCGGTCAGGTCGGCCGCGATGCCCCGGGCCTGGGCGGGCGACACGATCGGGTCGTCCAGGCCCTGGAGCAGCAGCACCGGGGCGGTCGCGTCGCTCACATGGCCCGCCGGGGAGCGTTCGGCATAGACGTAGTGGAAGCCGGGCAGCGGGCCGATCAGGCCGTCCAGGTAGTGCGACTCGAAGTCGTGCGACTGGGCCGCCAGTTCACGCACGTCGGCCACGCCGTAGTAGGACGCCGCCGCGCTGAACACCCGCTGCCTGGCCGCGAGCGTGGTGACCGCGGCCAGCGCGGTCCAGCCGCCCGCCGAGCCGCCGCGGACGGCCAGCCGGGCCGGGTCCGCGTCGCCGTTCGCGGCCAGCGCCTGGGCGGCCGAGGCCACGTCCTCCACGTTGACCACGCCCCACTGCATGCGCAGCCGCTCGCGGTAGCTGCGGCCGTACCCGGTGGACCCGCCGTAGTTGACGTCGATGACCCCGATGCCGCGGCTGGTGAAGTAGGCCTTTTCCAGGTCGAACAGCGCGATCGCGTGCGAGGTCGGGCCGCCGTGCGCCCAGACCACGTAGGGCGGCAGCTCACCGTCCGGGGCGACCGCGTCCGGGTGGGTTGGCGGGTAGACCAGCGCGTGCACGTTCCGCCCGTACACGCCGTCCAGCCGGACCTGGCTGGGCACCGGGAGGTAGCCGGCGTCCGGCACCTCCTCGGTCTCCCAGCGCAGCACCTCGGAGGTGCCGGAGGCCACGTTGATCCGGACCACGGCCAGCGGCGTGGCCGGGCCACCGGCCACCGCCACCACCGTCTCGCTGTCCGCGGCCAGCCCGGAGGTGAACTCCTGGACCGGCAGCTTGGGATCGGTCAGCTCCCCGGTCTCCGGGTCGAGCAGGCCGAGCCGCATGCCGCCCTGGCCGTGCAGCACCGCGAGCCGCCCGTCACCCAGCCGCGCGAACGGCCGGTCACCGAGCTGCCACAACGGCTCGGCGAACTCCTCCTCGGCCGGGTACAGCGCCTGGGCTGGCTCACCGAGCAGGCCGACCTGGTACAGGTTCCACCAGCCGGGCCAGTCCGACACCACGTACAGGCTGGTGTTGTCGCGCCACACCGGGGCGAGCACCGATTCCCGCATGCCGCCCTTGACCAGCCGGCCCGGGCCGGGCACGCCGTCGGCGATCCGGCCGACCCGCAATTCGGTGCCATCCCACGGCATCCGCGGATGGTTCCAGCAGATCCAGGCCAGCCTGCTGCCGTCCGGCGACAGCGTGGGGAAAGCGAAGAAATCCGCGCCGGTGACGAGTTCCCGGATCGCGCCCGGATCATTGGCGGCGCTGCCGTCCAGCGGAATGGCCACGATGGCCCGGCTGATCTTGCCGTCCTCGTGCCGTTCCTGGACGCACCACACCTCTTTTTCATCGGTCGAAAGAATGAAATCGGCAAAACGCAGCGCGGTGTGCCCGGACTCGCCAGCCGGCTCCGGGGTAAGCGGGCGCGGCGCAACCGCGCGGCCCGCGGCCCCGGACGCCGGGCCCGCAGGACCGGGCGGCGGGACCGGCATCAGGTACAGCCGCTGGTCCGCGTAGTTGGCGAACACGACCGCCTGGCCGTCCGGGTCCTTGCCATCCGGGCCGGGCAGTGGAACCGGCAGGTAGGACCGGCCGCCGTATTCGTGCACCCGGGTCCGCGCGTTCCACGGCGAGGGCAGCAGGGCACGCTGGTTCCCGGTCGCGTCGCAGTGCACCACGGTCACCCGGCCGCCCTCCTCAGGACGGCCCTCCTGCCACCACACGTCGGTCCCACGGACCAGCGGGAAGGAAACGGTTACCTGGCCCTTGGCCACGTCGGCCGCGGAGATCGGGGAAGGCCAGGCGCCGTAGGGGATTCGCGGAGCTGCCACGCTGTCTGTCATAGGGGATATCGTCTACCATCCGCGGGTCTGGCCACGGGAGATTCCGGACATGGCCCGGACCTGCGGGGAGACATTCTGGACGGGCCACGGATCTGCGGAGGGAGATTCCGGACATGACGCGCACTGCGCGTACCCTCGGAGGCGACATGACCGCCTCCCGCACGTACCAGATCCGCACCTACGGGTGCCAGATGAACATGCACGATTCGGAGCGGCTGGCCGGCCTGCTGGAGGACGCGGGCTATCAGCGCGCACCGGAGGGCCAGGACCCGGACGTCGTGGTGTTCAACACGTGCGCGGTCCGGGAGAACGCGGACAACCGGCTGTACGGGAACCTGGGCCACCTGCTGCCGGCCAAGCAGTCCCGGCCGGGCATGCAGATCGCGGTGGGCGGCTGCCTGGCCCAGAAGGACCGGGCCGGCATAGCGCAGCGTGCACCGTGGGTGGACGTGGTGTTCGGCACGAACAACATCGGCTCGCTGCCGGCCCTGCTGGAACGCGCCCGGATCGAGCAGGCCGCCCAGGTGGAGATCGTCGAGTCGCTGGAGCGCTTCCCGTCCGTGCTGCCCGCCCGCCGGGAGTCGAGTTACTCGGCCTGGGTGGCCATCTCGGTTGGCTGCAACAACACCTGCACGTTCTGCATCGTGCCCAGCCTGCGCGGCCGCGAGGAGGACCGGCGCCCGGGCGACGTGCTGGCCGAGATCCGCGCGCTGGTCGCCGACGGCGTGGTCGAAGTCACCCTGCTCGGCCAGAACGTGAACTCCTACGGGGTCGGCTTCGGTGACCGGCAGGCGTTCGGCAGGCTGCTCCGCGCCTGTGGCGGCATCGACGGGCTGGACCGGGTCCGCTTCACCTCGCCGCACCCGCGCGACTTCACCGACGACGTGATCGCGGCCATGGCCGGGACGGCCAACGTCATGCCGCAACTGCACATGCCGCTGCAGTCCGGCTCGGACGCGGTGCTGCGGGCCATGCGCCGCGCCTACCGCCGGGACAAGTACCTGGGCATCCTGGACCGGGTCCGGGCCTCGATCCCGGGCGCCGCCATCACCACCGACATCATCGTCGGCTTCCCGGGCGAGACCGAGCGGGATTTCCAGGACACCCTGGACCTTGTCCGGCGGGCCCGGTTCGCCGGCGCGTTCACGTTCCAGTACTCGCCCCGGCCCGGCACCCCGGCCGCGGCGATGGACGCCCAGGTCCCGCCGGGCATCGTGGCCGAGCGCTACCAGCGGCTGACCGCCCTGGTCGAGGAGATCACCCTGGCCGAGAACGAGGCCTTCACCGGCCGCCAGGTCGAGGTGCTGGTCGCCGAGGGGGAGGGGCGGAAGGACGGGGCCACGCACCGGCTATCCGGCCGGGCCCGGGACAACCGGCTGGTGCACTTCGCGCCGGGCGGCACCGGGCCGCGCCCGGGGGACCTGGTGACCACGCTGGTGACCCGGGCCGCCCCGCACTACCTGGTGGCCGACGGCGAGCCGCTGGCTGTCCGCCGCACCCGCGGCGGCGACGCCTGGCAGGCCTGCCAGGACGGGCTGGTCCCGGCCGCGGCGGGCGCCGCCGCGGTCCCGCTGGGCATGCCGGCCGTCGGCCGCCCCGCGTAGTCGCCGGAACCGCAGCAAACTTTCACCCGCCGCGCACCCCGCGCTTTCCGCACCGCCATGAATGCTTCATTCACGCGCATCTGTGACCACGTGAATGAAGCATCCACGTGGTTGGCGCGGGGGAGATCAGTCGTGCTGGCACAGCCAGCGGAGCAGCTTGATGAGCTGAGCCAGCGCGAACAGCTCGGCAGCGGCGGCGGCCACGACGACCAGCGCGATCCAGATGCCGTGCAGCGGCGGGATATGCAGCACGGCCCCGAGCCGCACCAGGCACACCGCGGCCAGCCACAGGCCCGCGAAGGCGAACAGGCGCACCCCAGCCGACCGCGCGTCGGCACCGGAGAGCTGACCGCGGAAGACCCCGTGCTCGCGGCGGGCGGTCCGGATCGTGCCCACCGCGAAGCGCAGCGCGCGGGCCGATCGCAGTGGCCCGGAGCGCACGTCCGGGTCGGCCAGGATGGCCGGCAGTTCGGCCGTCCATTCCCGGCCGCGCTCCTCCCGCGCCGCCGCGGGCAGGTGCCGGCAGGCCCGGCCGATCAGCCACCCGGCCAGCCGCTGAGCTAGCTGCTGGGCTAGCGCATCGCCCCGCATCATGTGCTCCCGCGGGCCGGGGCCGCGCGCCGCCCACCGGCCCGGGCCCGGCCGCGCACACCCGCCCGGGCCACGTCGGCCCGGGCCAGTTCCTCCCGGCTTGTCTGGATGCCCTCGTCGGTGAGCCAGTAGTACCGCCGGGCCGGCCGCCCGCTGGCGTCGGTGCCGGCCGGCTCCCAGGCCGAGCTGACCAGCCCCTGCCCCTGCAACCGGGACAGCATCGGGTACAGCGTGCCGCTGGGCAGCCCGGACGCCTTCATCAGGTCATAGCCGTAACGCGGCGCGGCAGGGTCGGCCAGGAAGGCCCGCAATACCCGCTCAAGCGGCCCGGTGAGCTTCATGACCCTAATCCTACATATATAGTCTACATATGTCGAGTTAGCTTGCGCCGAGCGGCCAACCTTGCTCGCACATGCTGCGTCCTAGCAGGTGAGAGGCCTGCGGGCCGCACCGACCAAGGGGGATCAATGCCGCTATCACTGCGCGCCGCCCGGCGCGCCGCCGCCGTCCTGGGGCTCACCGCCACGACCGTGCTGAGCGCCACCGCCGCGTCGGCCGCGGCCGGCCACGCCGCCCGGCCAGGCCCGCCGCGGTGCACGCTGAGCCGGCTCAACGTCTGGATCGGCGTGCCGGGCAGCGCCGCGGCGGGCTCGGTCGCCTACCCGCTGGAGTTCTCCAACGTCTCCGGCCGGGCCTGCCACCTGTTCGGCTACCCCGGGGTGTCCGCCATCGGCCGCCGCGGCCAGCGGCTGGGCAGCCCGGCCGGCCGCGACACGTCGTTCCATCCGCGCCTGGTCATCCTGCGCCGCGGCGGCACCGCGCACGCGCTGCTGACCATCACCGAAGCTGGCAACTTCCCGGCCCGGCAGTGCCGGATGCGCACGGCGGTGGCCCTGCGGGTCATCCCGCCGAACGGCGCGCACCCCGCGTTCGTCCCGCTCAGCTTCCCCGCGTGCTCCCGGAAAGGCCCCATCTACCTGCATATCCGCGTCGTCCGGCCGGGTGTGGGCATCCCCGGGGTCAGCCAGTAGGCAAAACCGCCCATCCTGCTTAACGCCAGTGCCGGGTGCTGGCGTTAAGCAGGATGCATGGGTCTACGGGCGGAACCGGCAGACTGTGCGGTGTGGCAGAACGGGTGATCGCGGTGCTCGGGCCGACCGCGGCCGGCAAGTCAGAGCTGGCGTTGCGGCTGGCCGAAGACGTTGGCGGCGAGATCATCAACGCGGACTCGATGCAGCTGTACGCGGGGATGGACATCGGCACGGCCAAACTCAGCACGGCGGAGCGCCGCGGCATCCCGCACCACCTGCTGGACGTGTGGGATGTCCGGTACCCGGCGAACGTGGCCGAGTACCAGCGGCTGGCCCGCGCGGCCATCGCCGAGGTGACTGGCCGCGGCCGGGTGCCGATCCTGGCCGGCGGGTCCGGCCTGTACCTCCGCGCCGCACTGGACGAGCTGGACTTCCCGGGCACCGACCCGGCCGTGCGGGACCGGCTGGAGGAGGAGCTGGACCGGCATGGCCCGGGACCGCTGCATGCCCGGCTGGCCGCGCTGGACCCGATGGCCGCGCGCGGCATCCTGCCCTCGAACGGGCGGCGGATCGTCCGCGCGCTGGAGGTCATCGAGGTGTCCGGGCGGCCGTTCACCGCCACGCTGCCCCAGTACGAGTCGGTCTACCCGGCGGTGCACCTCGGGCTGCGGGTGCCCCGGGCCGAGCTGGACGAGCGGATCGCCGCGCGGGTGGACCGGATGTGGCAGGCCGGTTTCGTGGCCGAGGTGCGCCGCCTCGACCAGGCTGGCCTGCGCGCGGGCCGGACGGCCAGCCGGGCGCTCGGCTACGCGCAGGTGCTCCGCTTCCTGGCCGGCGAGTGGACCGAGCAGCAGGCCCGCGAGGAAACGATCAAGGCCACCCGGCGGTTCGCCCGCCGCCAGGAAGCCTGGTTCCGCCGTGATCCCCGGGTGACCTGGCTGGACGCCGGGCGCGGGGCGGATCCTCATCGGCTGGCGCTGGCTACGATCAGCACATGCGGTTCGGCAAGGGGCATGGCACCGAGAACGACTTCGTGATCCTGCCCGACCCCGGCAACACCCTCGACCTGCGGACCGGCCTGGTCACCCGGCTGTGCGACCGGCGGGCCGGCCTGGGCGCCGACGGGGTGCTGCGCGTGGTGCGCACCGCCGAGCTGCCCGATGGCCGGGGCGACGCGCCGGAGTGGTTCATGGACTACCGCAACGCGGACGGCAGCATCGCGGAGATGTGCGGGAACGGCGTCCGGGTGTTCGCCCGCTACCTGCTCGACCACGGCCTGGCCAGCGGGCCGGACTTCGGCGTGGCCACCCGGGGCGGGATCAAGCAGGTGCACGTCGAGCCGGACGGCCGGATCACCGTGGACATGGGCCCGGTCACCGTGCTCGGGGCCAGCCGGGCCGTCCTCGGCGGCGTGGTGCTGGAGGGGCTGCGGATCAGCGTGGGCAACCCGCACCTGGCCTTTCTGGTGGACAGCAAGCTGGACAAGTTCGACCTGTCCGTGCCGCCCGGGCTGGACCCGGCCGACTTCCCGGACGGCGGCAACGTGGAACTGGTCCGGGTCACCGGGAGCTCCGCGATCAGCATGCGGGTGCACGAGCGGGGCAGCGGGGAGACCCGGTCCTGCGGCACCGGGGCGGTCGCGGCGGCGGCCGCGGCGGCCGCCCGGTTCCCCGCCCCCACCGGCCCCGGCACCGGCTGCTGGCAGGTCAGCGTGCCCGGCGGCGAGCTGACCGTGCGGCTGGAGGCCGGGACGAGCTGGCTGACCGGCCCGGCCGTGATCGTCGCCGAAGGCGACCTGGACCCCGGCTGGCTGGTCGGCAGCCCCGTCGGTTAGTCCCCGCCCGGCGCCGGCGCGCTGGGCGCGCGCGCGGTCAGGCTGGATACCGGCAGGCCGCGCAGCGACGCGTCCAGCACCTCGGCGATGTGCAGCACGGCCGGTGGCTGCTCGGCGCCGGCCGTGGCCATGGCCGAAGCGATCTGCAGGCTGCACCCCGGATTGGCCGACACGACCAGCGGCGCGCCGGTGGCCAGCACCGCGGCGGCCTTGCGGGCGCCGAGTTCCCCGGCCGCCTCGGGCTCCAGCAGGTTGTACACGCCGGCCGAGCCGCAGCAGGTGCCGCCATCGGCCAGTTCGGCCAGCTGCAGCCCCGGGATGGCGCGCAGCAGGTCACGCGGCTGCTGCTTGATCCGCTGGGCGTAGCCCAGGTGGCAGGCGTCGTGGTAGGCCACGGTGACCGGCAGCGGGTGCCGGGCGCCGCGCGCCCCCTCGTCGCTGGCGGCCAGCTCGGCCAGGTACTCGCTGAGGTCACGGACCTTGGCCGCCGCCTGCGCCGCCCGGACCGCCCAGTCACCCCCATCCGGGCCTTCCGACGCGTTCCGCAGCAGCTCGCCGTACTCCTTCATGGCCGACCCGCAGCCGGCCGAGTTCACCACGATCACGTCCACGTTCGCGGCCTCGAACGTGGCGATGGTCCGCTTGGCGAACCGGGCCGCCTCGGCCACCCGCCCGCTGTGCAGGGACAGCGCGCCGCAGCAACCCTGCCCGGCCGGGATGACCACGTCGCAGCCTTCGGCGGCGAGCAGCCGGGCGGTCGCCTCGTTCACCCCGGGGAAGAACACCTGCTGCACGCAGCCGGTCAGCATGCCCACCACGGCGCGGCGCGGGCCTTCCGCGGGCACCCGGCCGGCCGCCAGCCGGTGCCCGCTGCCCGGCGCCGGGGCCACCCGGAGCGAGGCGACCAGCTCGGGGGCCAGCCGGCTGGCCAGCGGGCTGCGGCCGATCCGCCGGTTCAGCCCGGTGCGCTGGGCCAGCTTCAGCGGCCCGGCGAGCAGCCGGAGGCGGCGCGGGTACGGGAACGTCGCGAAGATCGCCGCCCGGGCGGCCTTGGCCCGCGCCGACCGTGGCGGTACCGGCGCCGGCCGCCCGGCCGCGCCGCGCGGCGGGTCCTCCTGCCAGCTGCGCGCCGCCTCGATCAGCCGGTCGTAGCGCACCCCGGACGGGCAGGCGGGCACGCAGGCCATGCAGCCCAGGCAGCGGTCCAGGTGGCTGGCTGCCGCCTCGCTGGCCTGCCCGCCGTCCAGCAGCTGGGTGATCAGGTGGATCCGGCCGCGCGGCGAGTCCATCTCCTCGCCCCACAGCTGGTAGGTGGGGCAGGCGGGCAGGCAGAACCCGCAGTGCACACAGTCGGAGGCCAGCTCGCGCAGCTCACCGGTGGGATCGATCGGCGATGCGGTCATCTACAGCCCTCCGGCGAAGCGGCCGGGCGCCATCAGGTACCCGGGGTCGAACTGCTCCTTGACCGCGCGCATCAGGCTGACCGAGGGCACTGGGCCCCACATGTCCACCGTGTCGCGGACCGCAGCCGGCGCGGTCAGCACCACCGCGCTGGCCCGGCTGGGCGGCGCCTCGCCACCGGCGAAGTCCTGGCCCGTGCTGTGGTCCCCCGTGCTGTGGTCCCCCTGCTGTGGTCCCCCGTGCTTTGGTCCCCCGTGCTTTGGTCCACGGTGGCCTGAGCCAGGCCGTCCCGCAGGCCGGCCACAAACTGGGCGGCGGAGGCCGGGTCGGCGTCGCCGCCCAGCACCGCGTACAGCACGCCCGCGGCGGCCGAGCCGTTCACGGCGGGATCCAGCCCGGCGTCCTTGCCCGCGGCGTCGATGGCGGCCAGTACGCCGGGCAGTGCGGCGGCCCAGAAGCTGATCCGCAGCACGGTGGGCTCGGCTGGGCCATGCGGCCCGGTGACCAGCCGGGCCGGCCGGGCCGACCCCCACCACCGCGGCGCGCTGTCCGAGCTGGCCGTGCCCGCGCCGAGCACATCGCGCAGCAGCGCGGACCGCCCCGCCACCCCGGCTGGGTCGCCTTCCAGCAGCACCGCCACCCGGACCAGGCCGTCCCGGCCCGGCCGGTCGATCTCCACCGCCACCGGCGCGAGGTCGGTGCCGGCCGCGGCCGCGACCGCCTGGCTGGCCGCCGCGGTGTCGGCGAAGGCGGCGGTGACGAACATGGCCGCGGCCGGTACCGGGTGCAGCCGGAACACAGCCTCGGTGATCAGGCCGAGCGTGCCGTACGAGCCGGCGTACAGCTTGCCCAGGTCGTAGCCGGCCACGTTCTTGACCACCTTGCCGCCGGACTTGGCCACGGTCCCGGGCGGCCGCACCACGGTGATGCCGATGACCAGGTCCCGCGGGGTGCCGTAGCGCAGCCGCCGCGGCCCGGCCGTGCCGGTGGCCAGCATCCCGCCGATCGTCGGCGCGCCGCCGTCCGAGCCGTTGGCCAGCGCCGGCGGCGGGTCCAGGGCCAGCTGCTGCCCGGCCGCGCCGAGCACACCGGCCAGCTGCCCGAGGGTGACCCCGGCCTGCACCCGGACGACCAGGTCGCCAGCGGCGTGCTCGATCACCTGGTTCAGCCGCTGCGTGTCGATGATCAGGTCACAGCGCCGTGGCGGGGCGCCCCAGCCGATCCGGGTGCCGCTGCCCCGCGGTACCACGGCCAGGCCGTGCTCGGCCGCCACCGCCAGCAGCGCGCTCGCCTCGTCCGTCCCGGATGGGGCCGCGACCCAGCCCGGCACCACCCCGGCGACCGCGTCCCGCGGCCCGGCCGGCCGGACCGTGCGGCAGGCCTTGGCCAGCGCGCCGGGGATGGAAGTAGTGCTCAAAACTGCTCCGCCAAGCCCGCCGCGACCGCCGGATGCACGCCGCGGCGCGGCCCGGGCACCTCGCCGCACAGCCGCGGCGTGGGGAAGATCTTGCCCGGGTTGCACAGCCCGGCCGGGTCGAACGCGCAGCGCAGCAACTGCATGGTGTCCAGGTCCTCGGCGCTGAACATCTTCGGCATGTACTTGGCCTTGTCCGTGCCCACGCCGTGCTCGCCGGTGATCGAGCCGCCGTGCTCGATGCACAGGTCCAGGATCGCGCCGGACAGCTTCTCGGCCGCCGCCTCCTCACCTGGCACGGCGTCGTCGTACAGCACCAGCGGGTGCAGGTTGCCGTCCCCGGCGTGGAACACGTTGGCCACCCGGATGCCGGACTCGCTGGACAGCGCGGCGATCTTGTCCAGCACCTCGCCCAGTGCGGTCCGCGGCACCACGCCGTCCTGCACGATGTAGGCCGAGCTGATCCGGCCCACCGCGGCGAACGCGGACTTGCGCCCGGCCCAGATCGCCGCCCGCTCAGCCGGGTCGTCCGCGGCCCGGATCTCGGTCGCGCCGGCCTGTTCGCACAGCGCCCGCACCGCGGCCACGTCCCGGCGGACGTCGGCCTCGGGCCCGTCCAGTTCGACCACCAGCACCGCCCCGGCCCCGGCCGGGTAGTTGCAGGCCACCGCGGCCTCGGCTGCCTCGATGGCCAGCGCGTCCATCATCTCGATGGCCGCGGGCAGGATGCCGGCCCCGATGATCGCGGACACCGCCACGCCGCCCGCGCCGGTGCTGCGGAAGCCGGCCAGCAGGGTGGTGATCACCTGCGGGATCCGGGTCAGCCGGACCACGATCTTGGTGACGATGCCCAGCGTGCCTTCCGAGCCGGTGAACGCGCCGACCAGGTCGTAGCCGGGCGCGCTGCCGGTGCCATCACCCAGCCAGGTCAGCTCGCCGGCCGGGGTGACGATCTGCAGCCCCATCACGTGGTGCACGGTGAAGCCGTTCTTCAGGCAGTGCGCGCCGCCGGAGTTCTCCGCGACGTTGCCGCCCACCGAGCAGATCACCTGGCTGGACGGGTCCGGCGCGTAGAAGTAGCCGTACGGCCGGGCCGCGGTGCTCACCGCCAGGTTGGTCACCCCGGGTTCCACGATGGCCCGCTGGCTGACCGGGTCGATCGCGATGATCCGGCGCATCTTCGACATGACGATCAGCACCCCGTCGGTGCGCGGCAGCGCGCCGCCGGACAGCCCGGTGCCCGAGCCGCGGGCCACGAACGGCACACCAGCCCGGGCGCACTCGGTGACCACGGCCGCGACCTGCTCGGCCGTCTCCGGCAGGACGGCCAGGGCGGGCGCCGCCCGGTGCGAGGTCAGCCCGTCGCATTCATAGGTGCGCAGCTCGGCTGGATCCGAGATCACCCCACCGGGGCCGCAGATCTCGGTCATCCGGGGCACCAGCGCCTCGGCCGTCATCGCGCCTCCCATCAGGGGCCCGCCCAGGCCGCCGACCACACCGCGCCGTCCGGTGCTCGCTACCGCCGCCCGCGTGCTCCCTTGCTCCCAGACTGCCTTCCCGGCGCCCGGGAGTCCATGCTGCCCGCGGGCCGTGTCGCGGCGCTGCACCAGCGCTGCACCGGTGCTACGGCATCTCCTCGTAGGCCGGCAGGGTGAGGAATTCAGCGTAGTCGTCGGCCAGCGCGACCTGGCTGAACAGCCCGACCGCCTGGTCGTAGCGCGCTGCGTCGTAGCCGTCCCCGGCGGCCTGCCGGATGGTGGCCAGTTCCTCGCCGATGATCCGCTGCACCAGGTCGGTGGTCACCAGCTGGCCGTCGTCCAGCCGGACGTTGTTGTGCAGCCACTGCCACACCTGGGACCGGGAGATCTCCGCCGTAGCCGCGTCCTCCATCAGGTTGAAGATGGCCACCGCCCCATTGCCGCCCAGCCAGGACGCCAGGTACTGCAAACCGACGCTGACGTTGTTGCGCAGCCCGGCCTCGGTGATGACGCCCGGCGTCTTGTCCACCGCAAGCAGGTCGAAGGCGGACACGCTGACCTCCGGGCGCTGCTTGCTGAGCTGGTTCGGCGAACTGCCCAGGGTGGCGTCGAACACCTCACGGCACAGCGGCACCAGGTCCGGGTGTGCCACCCAGGAGCCGTCGAAGCCGTCCCCGGCCTCGCGCGTCTTGTCATCCCGCACCTTGGCCATGGCCACCGCGTTCACCTCCGGGTCGCGGCGGCTCGGGATGAACGCGGCCATCCCGCCCATGGCGTGCGCGCCGCGGGCATGGCACGTCTTGACCAGCAGCTCGGTGTAGGCCCGCATGAACGGGGCGGTCATCGTCACCGAGTTGCGCTCCGGCAGCACGAACTCCTGGCCCCGGCTGCGGAACTTCTTGATCACGCTGAACAGGTAGTCCCAGCGGCCCGCGTTCAGCCCGGCGCTGTGCTCGCGCAGCTCGTACAGGATCTCGTCCATCTCGAACGCGGCCGGGATGGTCTCGATCAGCACCGTGGCCCGGATCGTGCCGCGCGGGATGCCCAGCCGGTCCTGGGCCAGCCCGAACGCGTCGTTCCACAGCCGGGCTTCCAGGTGGCTCTCCATCTTGGGCAGGTAGAAGTACGGCCCGGAGCCCTTGTCCAGCTGGCGCCGCGCGCAGTGGAAGAAGTACAGCGCGAAGTCGAACAGGCTGCCGGACACCCGCTGCCCGTCCACCAGGACGTGCTTCTCGTCCAGGTGCCAGCCGCGCGGCCGGACCACGATGGTTGCCAGCTCACTGTCCGGGCCCAGCCGGTACGACTTGCCCTCCTCGCTGGTGAAGTCCAGCGTCCGGTCCAGCGCGCCGATCAGGTTGAGCTGGCCGGTGACCATGTTCTCCCAGAGCGGCGTGTTGGCGTCCTCGAAGTCAGCCAGCCACACGTTGGCCCCGGAGTTGAGCGCGTTGATGGTCATCTTCCGGTCGGTCGGGCCGGTGATCTCGACCCGGCGGTCGACCAGCCCGGGCGCGGGCGCGGCCACCCGCCAGTCCGGGTCTTCCCGGATGGCCAGGGTGCCGGGCAGGAAGTCCAGCATCGCCCCGGCGGACAGTTCCTGCTGCCGGGCCGCCCGCGCGGCGAGCAGCTCGGCGCGGCGGCCGCCCAGCTCCCGCTGCAGCGTCGCGACCAGGTCGATGGCCTGCGGGGTGAGTACCTCGTCGAAGCGGTCTCCCCGCGGGCCGGTGATCTGCACACCGGTCATCTGCACACCGTCGCTGGCCATGCCGCGCTCCTCCCGGTCATCGGTCAGCCGCCATGTTACTAGCGAGTAATGGCGGCGCGCCCGAGCATTCCAGTGTTCCCGGCCACATCCGGGGCACAACCCGCGCGGTCCGGATGTTTATTGAGGTGAGCGTAACCCGGAGGCATGACAGCATTGACACACCAGCCCAGACCAGACCGCCGATCCCACGTGAGCAGCCGATGACCCGTCCCGCCGAGCACGCCGAGCACGCTGAGCAAGCCGGGCAGCCAGTCAGCCCCGCCGAGACGCAGGGCGCACCCGGCCACAGCGACGTCGGCGAACTGGACCTGCTGGACCGGCACGCGCTGCGCCGGGTCGGCGGCCTGTCCACGGAACTCCAGGACGTCAGCGAGGTCGAGTACCGCGCGCTCCGCCTGGAGCGGGTCATCCTGGTCGGCGTGTGGACCGAGGGCACGCTGGCCGACGCGGAGAACTCACTGCGCGAGCTGTCCCGGCTGGCCGAGACGGCCGGTTCGGTCATCCTGGACGGCCTGGTACAGCGGCGCGGCCGCCCGGACGCCGCCACCTACATCGGCGCGGGCAAGGCCGCCGAGGTGGCCGCCCTGGTCGCCTCGTCCGGCGCGGACACGGTGATCTGCGACGGCGAGCTGACGCCCAGCCAGCTGCGCCGCCTGGAAGGCGTCGTCAAGACGAAGGTCATCGACCGGACCGCGCTGATCCTGGACATCTTCGCCCAGCACGCCCGGAGCAAGGAGGGCAAGGCCCAGGTCGAGCTGGCCCAGCTGGAGTACCTGCTGCCCCGGCTGCGTGGCTGGGGTGAGTCGCTGTCCCGGCAGGCGGGTGGCCGGGTGGCCGGCGGCGGCGGCATCGGCACCCGGGGCCCGGGCGAGACCAAGATCGAGACCGACCGGCGCCGGATCCGGACCCGGACCGCGCGGCTGCGCCGCCAGCTGGCCGAGATGTCGGTCGGCCGCCAGGTGCAGCGCCAGCAGCGGCGCAGCCGGGCCGTCCCGGCGGTGGCCATCGCCGGCTACACCAACGCGGGCAAGTCGAGCCTGCTGAACCGGCTGACCGGGGCGGGCGTGCTGGTGGACGACTCGCTGTTCGCCACGCTCGACCCCGCGGTGCGCAAGGCGCGCACCCCGGCCGGGCGCTGGTTCACCCTGACCGACACCGTCGGCTTCGTCCGGCACCTGCCACATCAGCTGGTCGAGGCGTTCCGGTCCACGCTGGAGGAAGTGGCCGAGGCCGATCTGATCCTGCACGTGGTGGACGGCAGCGACGCGGACCCGCAGGCGCAGCTCTCGGCCGTGCGCGAGGTGCTCGGCGAGATCGGCGCCGGGGACGTCGCCGAGCTGGTGGTGATCAACAAGGCCGACACGGCCGATCCGATCGAGCTCAAGGCGCTCCAGCTCCGCGAGCCGCACAGCGTGGTCGTCTCGGCCCGGACCGGGGCCGGGCTTGACGACCTGCTGGCCGCCATCGAGGCCGCGCTGCCGCAGCGGGACCGCGAGGTCAGCGCCGTCGTGCCCTACGTGCGTGGCGACCTGGTGGCCCGCGCCCACCAGGAGGGCGAGGTCCTCGCGGTCCGGCATGGCGCGGCCGGCACCGAGCTGACCGCCCGGGTCCCGCCCGACCTGGCCGCCGAGATCGACAGCATCGCCGTCCCCGCCACCAGCTGACCTTCTCTGCCGAACGCCCGTGCCCGCTGGCTCCCGCCTTGCTGATCAGCCGGCTGCGGTGGCCAGAGCGGCTGTGCGGCCCCACCCGGTTGATCACGAGCCAGCGAGGCGAGCCCGCGGTGGCCCGGTGGGTTGCGCTGGATATCGAAGCGCTGCAATTTGCAGGGGCTTATCCGGTAAAGCGAACGGTGCCGTGACGGCTAAATGCAATGGTTTGCATTGTCTGCTTCGGAATCTGCCCGTCATGTTTTACGCGGCTGCGTGGCACTAGCCAAGCGGTACGGCATTTTCCCTGGTGAGCGCCCGGGTGGGCGGTCCGGCAGGTGGTTCTGCCCCGGTTCAGGCCGGTTCGGGCCTGGTCCCGGGACAGGCCGCACCGAGCGGCCGGTGACGGCCGTGCGGGCCGCCGCCGGCGGCCCCGGATGGCGCCGCGGGAGGCACCGCCGGGGCGGCCGGCCGGGCTGCCACTGAGCGGCTGTGCCCGGCCGCCAGCCCCGGCCGGCCCGCGCCCGTTCCCCGGCCGCACCCGCGCTGAACAGCACGTGAACGGCGCTGAACGAGTGGCCGACGGGCGGCCGGCTGGCTGGCTGTCGGGTGTCCAATGGGGCTCGTGCCCGGTGCGGCCGGCCCCCGCCGTGGGGTGGCTCCGGCGGCGCGGCCACCCGGGCTGGCGGTGGCCTCGCCGGCCGGTTTCCGAAGGTACTACGTCAGCAGAAGTTACCGACACGTACAGGAGTCAGGGCAACTCAGACCGCCACGCACGGTGAGATCCGGGAAAGGCTGTTAATTTCTGGTCTGACTTCTTTGTGATAGTGCCTGTACAGGGACCCTGTAGGAGTGCCCCGCCTGCTCGCCGTCTCGATGATCAATCGTCTGCTGTTGCCAAGCGGCGGCACCATATCAGGTTCATCACTAACCGGCGAACCGAGCCCGCGGTTGCCCGGCGCGTTGCGCTGGATATCGAAGCGCTGCAATTTGCACAGCCTTATCCGGTAAAGCGAACGGTGCCGTAAGCGGTAAATGCAATGGTTTGCATTGTCCGCCGTGGTATCTAGCCTGACATGTTTTGCGCGGCTGTGCGGCACTAGCCCGGCTGCGCGGCATTTTCCCTGGTGAGCGGTCGAGCGGGCGGCCCGGCCGCTGGTCCTGGCCCGGTCCAGGCCGGCCGGCGCCTGGTCCCGGGACGGGCCGCATGAAGCGGCACGGGACGGCCGCGCGGGACCGCCGCCGGCGGCGCCGGATGGCGCCGCCGGAGCCGCCGCCGGGGCGGCCGGCCGGGCCGCCGCTGGGCCACTGAGCGCGGGCCGCCAGACCCGGCCGGCCCGCGCCCGTCCCCCGGCCGTACCGGCGCTGAACAGCACGCGAACAGCGCTGAACGAGCGGACGACCGGCAGCCGGGCAGGCGGCTGGCGGGTGTCCAATGGGCTCGTGCCCGGGGCGGCCGGCCCCCGCCGGGGGTGGCCCGGCGGCGCGGCCACCCCGGGCTCGCGGGGGCCTGGCCGGCCGGTTTCCGAACGTACTACGTCAACGGAAGTTACCGACACGTACGGAAGTCAGGGCAACTCAGACCGCCACGCACGGTGAGATTCGGGAAAGGCTGTTAATTTCTGGTCTGACTTCTTTGTGATAGTGCCTGTACAGGGACCCTGTAGTGCAATACCGTAACTGAACCGATATGTTGGTTGCCGCATCCGTACAGCACCAGCTGTCGGCCGCCGTGCGGCCCGCTTGACCGGGCCCTGGCGGGGGGGCCAGTAGGGACGAGCTATGGCAGGTGACCGCGGATGACGCAGGTACGCCCCATCATGCACGCACCCTTCTGCCTGCCCACGGCGGCGATCGCCACGATCGGAGCATTGATGCTGGCCAGGAACGCGTCACGGGGGGCGCGCCGGTGACCGTACGCCTGCTGACTAACATTGGCCGTCTCTGGACCGGGTCCGAGATCTGGAGCAACGCGGCCATCCTCACCCACAACGACCGGATCGCGTGGGTCGGCCGGGCCTCAGAGCTGCCCGCCAGCCTGCCCGGCGTGGTCGAGGACATCGTCGACGTCGACTCGGTGGAGAATCTGGGCGGCGGCCTGGTCACGCCGGGCCTCATCGACGCGCACACCCATCCGGTCTACGCCGGGAACCGCTGGGCCGAACTGGCCATGGAGGCCGGCGGCGCGTCGCCCACCGAGATCGCCGCGGCCGGTGGCGGGATGGCGTCCACCGTCACGGTGACCCGGGGCACCGATCCCTGGACCCTGTGCAACGGGGTGCGGGCCCGGCTGCGTGAGTGGCTGCGGTCCGGCACCACCACGATCGAGGCCAAGACCGGCTACCACCTGACCCGCGACGGCGAACTGGCCGACGTGCGCATGCTGCGCTCGCTGGAGGGTGAGCCGGGCATGCCGCGGGTGCACGTCACGTTCCTGGCCGCGCACGCGGTGCCGCCGGAGTACTTCGGCCGCCGCCATGACTACATCGACGCGGTCGGCACCTGGTGCTCGGACGCGGCCGCGGTCGGCGCGGACAGCGTGGACGTGTACTGCGAGGAGGGCCGGTTCACCGAGCGGGAGGCGCGCTGGATCCTCAGCGCAGGCCGGGCTGCCGGGCTGCTGCCCCGGGTGCACGCCTGCGGTGAGACCCGGACCGGTGCGGCGAGGCTGGCCGCCGAACTCGGCTGTGCCTCCGCGGACGTGCTGCACCAGGCGGGTGACGAGGACGTGGCCGCGCTTGCCCGGGCGGGTGTGGCCGCGGTGGTCTGCCCCGGGACCGCGCTGCGGCTGGGCAAGAACCCGCCGGTCCGGGCGCTGCTGGACAAGGGCGTGCCGGTCGCGCTGGGCTCCGACCACACTCCGGGCGGCACCGGGATCACCTCCATGCCGCTGGTGGTCGCGCTGGCCGTGTCCCAGTTCGGGCTGAGCGTGGCCGAGGCGCTGCGCGCCGCCACGCTGGGCGGTGCCCAGGCGCTGCGCGCGCCGGACCGGGGTGGCATGGTCCGCGGCCGGTTCGCCGACATCGTGCTCTGGGACGCCGACCACGAAGGCGCGTTCGCCTGGTCCTATGGCCTCAAGCCGAGCCGGGTGTGGCTCGGCGGCGAGCCGGTGGCGCTGAGCTAGCGCCGCACCCGGGCCCGGGCGGCCGCCAGGCACGTCCCGGCCGGGCTGTCCGGGGCATGTGCTGAACTGGCCGGTATGGACAATGCCCGCTACCTCGACTGCCTCGCCGCCGACTTCACCCGCCTGCGGGCCGTCGTGCCGGGCAGCCTGACCGCGCCGGTGCCGACTTGCCCCGGCTGGACCGTGGCCGACCTGACCCGCCATGTCGGCGAGGTCTACCTGCACAAGACCCTGGCCATGCGGGACGGCGCCGAGCCCGAGACGTTCCCGCCAGAGGGACTGGCCGGCGAGGAGCCGGTCGCGCTGCTCGACCGCAGCTACGCCGGGCTGCGCGCCGAGTTCGCCGCCCGGCGGCCGGAGGATCCGGCCGGCTCCTGGTACACCCCGGACCAGACCGTCGGCTTCTGGATCCGGCGGATGGCCCAGGAGACCGTCATCCACCGCATCGACGCCGAGCTGGGTGCCGGGCAGCCGGTCAGCCCGGTGCCGGACGACCTCGCCATCGACGGCATCGACGAGCTGCTCACAGTGTTCGTGGCGTTCAGCGTGGCCGAGTGGGGCGACTACTTCACCGACGCGCTGGGCAGCTCGCCGGGCCGCACATACGTGGTGCGCGCCGACGGCGCGGCCTGGCAGGTGCGCACCAGCCCCGGCCGGTTCGACGTGACGGACGGGGCCGGCGACGGCGCGGCCGACGTGACCGTGACCGGCCCGCCCCAGGACGTGCTGCGCTGGGTGTGGAACCGGGAGACCCCAGGCGCACCGAGCCGGGTGACCGTGCAGGGTGACCCGGCGGCCGTGGCCGAGCTGCACCGCTGCATCGTCACCGCGACACAGTAAGACGAGCCGGCCGCGGCACAACCACCCGGCCCGTCGTGGCATGCTGCCGCTATGCCCTCAGCCACGCCCCGTGCCTCCCGTGCTGGTTCCACCGCCCAGGCCACCCCAGCTGGGCCGGTGACCCTGGTCGTGGGGGAGGAGGAACTGCTGGCCGAGCGGGCCGTGGCGCGCCTAGTCGCCGCCGCGGGCCCGGCCGACAACGTGCGCCACGTGCGGGCCGCCGAGCTGCGGCCCGGCGAGCTGGCCATGCTGGCCGCGCCGTCCCTGTTCGGCGACGGGTGCGTGCTGGTGCTGCACGGCACCGAGGACGCGGTCAAGGCGGTCGCCGACGAGATCACCGCCATCGCGGCCGACCCGCCGCCGGACACGGTAGTGGTGCTGACCCACGCGGGCGGGGCCAAGGGCAAGGCGCTGCTGGCCGCGCTGGGCAAACAGCGGGTGCCCACGGTGGACTGCCCGAAGATCACCCGGATGGGGGAGCGGATGCAGTTCGTCCGCGGCGAGTTCCGCACGGCCGGCCGGACCGTCGAGGACAGCGGGGTGCGTGCCCTGCTCGACGCGCTCGGCAACGACCTGCGCGAACTGGCCGCGGCCAGCTCCCAGCTGGCCGCGGATACCACCGGGGTAATCGACCAGGCCGTAGTGGCCCGGTACTACCGGGGCCGGGCCGAGGCCAGCGGGTTCAGCGTGGCCGACCGGGCCGTCGAGGGGCGGCTGGCCGAGGCGCTGGAGATGCTCCGCTGGGCGCTGGCCATCGGGGTGTCCCCGGTCCTGATCACCAGCGGCCTGGCCCAGGGAGTCCGGCTGCTCGGCCGGGTGGGCAGCGCCGCCCGCGGCCAGTCCGACGCCGCCGTGGCCGCCGAGGTCGGCGCGCCGCCCTGGAAGGTGGACCGGGTCCGCCAGCAGCTCCGCGGCTGGACCCCGGAAGGTGTAGCCCGCGCCCTGGCCGCCGTAGCCGAAGCCGACGCCCAGGTCAAAGGCGAAGGCACCAGCGCCGCCTACGCGCTGGAAGTCGCCATCCGCGAGATAGTGGCCAGCCGCGCCCAGTCCAGCACCCGGCAGCGGACATGAAAACATCGTGATCACGACTTTGGTGCCGTCCTAGCGGCACTCAGGTCATGATCACGACTGCAGGGTGACAGCCCTCAGGCAGCGAGTTCCGCGGCGCGCTTCGCGATCGCGGACTTGCGGTTGGCGGCCTGGTTCTTGTGGATGACGCCCTTGCTGGCCGCCTTGTCCAGGCTGCGGCAGGCGGCCCGCATCGCGGTGGTGGCCGCGTCCACGTCGCCGGTGTCGGCCGCCTCGCGGAACTTGCGCACCGACGTCTTCAGCTCGGACTTGACCGCCTTGTTACGCAGCCGGGCCTTCTCGTTCTGCCGGTTGCGCTTGATCTGGGACTTGATGTTCGCCACGCGAAAGCCTCGCTCGGGATCTGGTCTGGGTGCCGGGGGCCGGTGCGCGATCGCCCCGGCAGCGCCTCCGCACGGTGGCGGCAGCGCGTACGCTCCGACGAAGCAGGATAGCCTACCCGTGGCCAAGGCCCCAAACTGGCGCGGCTAAAGCAGGGCCGGGTGAGGCAGCCGCGGGACCGGGCATCGGCGGCCTCATGCGACCATGGAGAACCAAGCCGATTCGAACCAGGCGGATTTCTGTGCCAGCAGTGCCCGAGCAGGTCCTCCCGGATGGCGCGCAGCCCGCGACCAGCCCCGGTCATACCGACCTGAGCATAATCCGGAACTTCTGCATCATCGCGCACATCGACCACGGCAAGTCGACCCTGGCCGACCGGATGCTGCAGTTCACCGGCGTGGTCACCGACCGGCAGATGCGGGCCCAGTACCTGGACCGGATGGACATCGAGCGGGAACGCGGGATCACCATCAAGAGCCAGGCGGTCCGGCTGCCGTGGACCGGCCCGGACGGCCGCCGCTACGTGCTCAACCTGATCGACACCCCGGGGCACGTTGACTTCACCTACGAGGTGTCCCGGTCGCTGGCCGCCTGTGAGGGCGCCATCCTGCTGGTGGACGCGGCCCAGGGTATCGAGGCGCAGACGCTGGCCAACCTGTACCTGGCGCTGGAAGCGGACCTGCACCTGATCCCGGTGCTGAACAAGATCGACCTGCCCGCGGCCCAGCCGGACCTGTACGCCGAGGAACTGGCCGGCATCATCGGCTGCGCGCCGGGCGATGTGCTCCGCGTCTCGGCCAAGACCGGCGACGGGGTGCAGGACCTGCTCAACGCCGTCGTGCGGCAGGTGCCGCCGCCCACCGGCGACCCGGACGCGCCGGCCCGGGCACTGATCTTCGACTCGGTCTATGACACCTACCGGGGCGTGGTCACCTACGTGCGGGTGGTGGACGGCCGGCTGACCCGGCGCGAGAAGAGCCTGATGATGTCCACCAGGGCGGCCCACGACACGCTCGAGGTGGGGGTGATCTCGCCGGAGCCGGTGCCGTCGGAGAGCCTGGGCGCGGGTGAGGTCGGCTACCTGATCACCGGGGTCAAGGATGTCCGGCAGGCCCGCGTCGGCGACACGGTGACCAGCGCCGCGCGGCCCGCGGCCGGGCCACTGCCCGGCTATGACCACCCGCGGCCGATGGTGTTCTCCGGGCTCTACCCGCTGGACGGCGACGACTACCCGGAACTGCGCGACGCGCTGGACAAGCTCCGGCTGAACGACGCGGCCCTGGTCTACGAGCCGGAGACGTCCACCGCACTGGGCTTCGGCTTCCGCTGCGGCTTCCTCGGGCTGCTGCACATGGAGATCGTCCGGGAGCGGCTGGAACGCGAGTTCGGCCTGTCGCTGATCTCCACCGCGCCCAACGTGGTCTACCGGGTGGTTCTGGAGTCCGGGACCGAACTGCGGGTCACCAACCCCAGCGACTTCCCGAGCGGCACCCCCGGGTCCGCTGCCCCGTCCGGGCACCCCTCCGGGGGCAAGATCGCGAAGGTCTTCGAGCCGGTGGTCCGGGCCACCATCCTGGCCCCGGCCGAGTACATCGGCACCATCATGGAGCTGTGCCAGGGCCGCCGTGGCGTGCTGCTCGGCATGGAGTACCTGTCCGCGGACCGGGTCGAGATCCGCTACACGATGCCGCTCGCGGAGATCATCTTCGACTTCTTCGACCAGCTCAAGTCGCGCACCCGCGGCTACGCGTCGCTGGACTACGAGCCGGACGGCGAGCAGGAAGCCGACCTGGTCAAGGTGGACATCCTGCTGCAGGGCCAGCCGGTGGACGCGTTCAGCCAGATCGTGCACGACGACAAGGCCCGGGAGTACGGCCTGGCCATGACGTCGCGGCTGCGCGAGCTGATCCCACGGCAGCAGTTCGAGGTGCCGATCCAGGCGGCCATCGGCTCGAAGATCATCGCCCGGGAGAACATCCGCGCGCTGCGCAAGGACGTGCTGGCCAAGTGTTACGGCGGTGACATCACCCGGAAGCGCAAGCTGCTGGAGCGGCAGAAGGAAGGCAAGAAGCGGATGAAGACCATCGGCCGGGTCGAGGTCCCGCAGGAAGCCTTCGTGGCCGCGCTGTCCACCCAGCCCGACCGGCCGCGCTAACCGGCCGGAGTCGCAGCGCGCCCGGTCAGCCGGGCTGGCCGCCCGGGCCGATGTGCACGGTGTGTACGGTGCCGTGCCCCAGGGCTACCCCGGCCACCAGCACCCCGGCCCAGAACAGCACCCACAGGCCAATGGCCAGCCAGCCCAGGACCAGCCCGGTCATGGCCATCCCCGAGCCGGTCTCCCCGGTCTGCCGGATCTGGCCGCGGGCGACGTGGCCGAGGATGACCGCCGGGATGGAGGTCAGCCCGAACGTGAAGAACTCGGCGAAGCCACAGATCATCGCGCCCACGGCCATCGAGTTGGTCTTCGGCGGGCCGGCCGGCACCGGCAGCAGGGCCGCGCCGCCGCCGGGCAGCTGACTGGTCAGCGTGGCCAGGTCGCCAACCGTGCGGGCCGCGTAGATCTGGTTCAGATACTCGTCGTACTCGTCCTTGCTGACCCGGCCCTCGGCGTAGCCGGTCTTGAGCACCTCGGCCGCGCGTTCCCGGTCCTGGTCGGACGCCCGCAGGTCGCCGCGCGCCGCGGCCGCCATCCGGTATCCAGGTCCCGGGTAGTACGTCATGGAAGCCTCCCGCCGGCGTGCCCAGCTTTCACGGTACCCGTGGACCGCGGCGAACGGTCACCCGCGCAGCATGGTGAACGCCACCAGGGCCACCACGACCAGCACGACTTCCGCCCAGCCCAGCACCAGCCCGGCCCGGGCCAGCCCGTCGCCCTTCTCCCCGGTCCGCCTGATCTGGCCGCGCGCGATGTGGCCGAACACGATGGCCAGGATTGAGGTTGGCAGCGGGATGACGAACACCGCGAGGGCGCAGACCAGCGACGCCACGGCCAGTCGGTTGGTCCGTTCCGCAGGCGGGGCGTAGCGGGCCGGTGCCGGGGCGGTCGCCGCGTAGAGCATGCTGCCGCCGCCCGGCAGCTGGCTGGTCAGCGTGGCCAGCTCGCCGTACGTCTTAGCCGTGTACACCTGGCCGAGCAGGGCGTCGTACTCGTCCTTGTCCAGCCTGCCCTCGGCGAACCCGGTCCGGAGCACCTCGGCGGCCCGCTCCCGGTCCGCGTCGGAGGCGCGCATGCCGCCCTGCCCGCCGGCCGCCAGCCCGTACCCCGGCCCCATCGTCATCGCAGCCTCCCCGTCGCGCACCCTTTGGCCAGGATAGCCGTGCTTTCGCCCCCGCCAATTCGTTCGACCCGGTGCGGCACGTCCATTAGCGTGCAGGGGTGGCGAACGCACTGGTCATCTCGGTGAACACCGGCCGCGCCCAGGCTGTGGGCTGGGCGGGCCGGACCCAGCGCAGCGCGATCGACAAGCGGCCCGCCGCCGGGCGGCTGGCCATCGGCCGCCTCGGCGTGCAGGGCGATGAGCAGGCGGACACCAAGTACCACGGCGGCGTGGAGCAGGCCGTGTACGCCTACGCCCGGGAAGACCTGGACTGGTGGGTGGAGCAGCTCGGCCTGGAGCTGCCCAACGGCACGTTTGGCGAGAACCTGACCACGGCCGGGCTGGACGTGTCCGGCGCGCTGCTCGGCGAGACCTGGCGGGCTGGCACGGCCGTCCTCCAGGTCCGCTCGGTGCGCATCCCGTGTGGCGTGTTCGCGGCCTGGATGGGCGAGCAGTACGCGGCCCAGCGCGGCTGGGTCCGGCGGTTCGCCGCGGCCGGCCGCCCCGGCGCCTACCTCAAAGTGCTCACCGAGGGCACCGCCGCGGCCGGCGACCCGGTCGAGGTGCTGCACCGGCCCGCGGCCAGCGTGACCGTGGCCGAGGCGATGCGGGCCTTCTACGGCGACACCGACCTGATGCGCCGTCTGGTCGCCGTCCCGGACCGCGACCCGAAGTGGGACGACGTGGCGGCCGAGGTTTTCGGCAGGCAGGCAGGCTGACCATGCCCGGGGCGCTGCCGGCTGGCCAGCCGGTACCTGCCGACGGACGGCTGCCGGACAGCGCGCTGGCCGGCCTGGCCGGGCCGGCCTTCGGCATCTATGTGCACGTGCCGTTCTGCCGCACCCGCTGCGGGTACTGCGACTTCAACACCTACACCGCCGCCGAGCTGGGCGGCGGGGCGTCCCGGGACAGCTATCCCGGCCTGGCCACGGCCGAGCTCCGGCTGGCCCGGCAGGTGCTGGGGGACGCAGTGCCCGCCGGTGCGCACCGTGTTCTTCGG
This sequence comes from uncultured Actinomycetes bacterium, assembly GCA_963832095.1. GTDB lineage: Bacteria > Actinomycetota > Actinomycetes > Streptosporangiales > Streptosporangiaceae > RYN-230. The sequence continues at coordinate 15,568 of CAWHSW010000009.1, read as the reverse complement.
CGGCGGCACCCCCACGCTGCTGGCCCCGGGCCAGCTCGGCGAGCTGCTCCGGGTCATCGACGGCGAGTTCGGCCTGGCCCCCGGGGCCGAGGTGACCACCGAGGCCAACCCGGAGAGCGTGGACGAGCGGTCGCTGGCCGGGCTGCGCGCGGCCGGCCTCACCCGCATCTCGCTGGGCATGCAGAGCGCCGCACCGCACGTGCTGGCCGTGCTGGACCGCGAGCACCAGCCGGGCCGGCCCGCGCAGTGCGCCCGGTGGGCCCGGCAGGCCGGCTTCGAGCACGTCAGCCTGGACCTCATCTACGGCACCCCGGGCGAGACCGAGGCGGACTGGCGCGCCTCGGTCGAGGCCGCGCTGGCGGCCGGCCCGGACCACATCTCCGCGTACGCGCTGATCATCGAGGAGGGCACCCGGCTGGCCGCCCGGATCCGCCGCGGCCAGGTGCCCGCACCAGACGACGACACCATGGCCGAACGCTATCTGCGCGCCGATGATCTGCTCTCCAGCGCGGGCCTGACCTGGTACGAGGTATCCAACTGGGCCGCCGGGCCAGCGGCCGCCTGCCAGCACAACCGGCTGTACTGGACCGGCGGCAACTGGTGGGGGATCGGGCCAGGGGCGCACAGCCACGTGGCGGGCACCCGGTGGTGGAACGTCAAGCACCCGGCCGCCTACGCGGCCCGGATCGGCGAGGGGGCCAGCCCAGGCCAGGCCCGGGAGGTGCTGACCGGCCCGGAGCGCCGGCTGGAGGAGATCATGCTGCGCACCCGGCTGGCCGAGGGCTGCCCGGTCAGCCTGCTCAGCCCGGGCGGCCAGGCGGCCGCGCAGACCGCAGTGCGGGACGGGCTGGCCGACAGCGCCGCGCACGCGGCGGGCCGGCTGGTGCTGACCAGGCGCGGCCGGCTGCTCGCCGACGCGGTGATCCGCGGCGTTACCGATTAAGCGGCGTTACCGATTGAGCCGCAGCCAGCGCGGCACCGGCTGCTGCTCGCCCCGGCTGGCCGCGCTGGCCGCGCGGACCAGCACCACCAGCACCGAGATCCACAGCACGGCCAGCAGCGGCACCGCGATGAGCGTGGCCACCTGGACCGAGTCGAGGGCCAGCACGCCGCCCACGATCAGCCCGCAGACGGTGTAGAGCAGGGCGGTGGCGGCCAGGTTCAGCGCCTGGCCAGCGTGCCACCGGGCGAACGAGTGGCCGCGCAGACTGGCCAGGTACAGGGCCAGCGGCAGCAGGCACAGGGTGAACGGTACGCCCAGGTAGGCCAGCATGGCGCGGTGCACCTCACGGCGATCGGCCGGGGCCGCGCCGGGCGGCGGGCCGGCATCGATCTGGGCAGCGGACTGCATCGGGCGGCTGTTCATGGCTCCTGTAGCTGCGGACGTCGGTCTGGCTAACGCGACTCTGGGCGCAGAAGTTCCGTGCGCTCGACAAACGTTAGTCAGTACCCGGCCCGGTGACGAAGTCGATCAGCTCTTCCACCCGGCCGAGCAGTTCCGGTTCCAGGTCGGTGTAGCTGCGCGCCGCGGCCAGGATGCGCTTCCAGCCGGCCGCGGTGTCCGTGCCCCAGCCCAGCCCACGCAGCACGCCCTCCTTCCACGGCTGGCCGCGCGGCACCTCCGGCCAGCGCGGGATGCCGAGCGCGGCCGGCTTGACCGCCTGCCAGATGTCCACGAACGGGTGGCCGGCCACGAGCACGTACGGCGACGTCACCCCGGCCGCGATGCGCTGTTCCTTGGACCCGGTGATGAGGTGGTCCACCAGCACGCCGAGGCGGCGCTGCGGGCCGGGCCCGAAGTCGGCCACCGTGGCGGGCAGGTGATCGACACCCGCCAGGTACTCGACGACCACGCCGACCTCGCGCAGGTCGTCACCCCAGATCTGCTCGACCAGCTCGGCGTCGTGGCGGCCCTCGACGTAGATCCGGCTGGCCCGGGCGACCCGGGCCCGGCTGGCTGGCGCGGCCACGGACCCAGACCGGCTGCGCCCGGCTAGCTGACCAGGCGGGCCGGGGCGGGCCGGGGCCCGCCGGATCAGCGTGACCGGCTTGCCGTCGAGCAGGAACGCGGCCGGCCGCAACGGGAACACCCGCTGCCGGCCGAACCGGTCCTCCAGCGTGACCGCGTCCTTGTCGCAGGCCACCACGGCGCCGCAGAAACCCTGGCCGCCCGCTTCCTCGACGACCAGCCCACGGGCCGCCTCGACCCGTGGCGGCTCCGGCCGCTGCCGCTGCCGCCACCCGCCGGCCAGCACATCTCGCCCGTACATAACCCGCAGGACGGTACCGGACAAGCCGGACCCGCCGGTGATGGCGCGCCGTTTCGGCGGAAGAACGCTGCTCAGATGGACACTAGAGCCAGATTTCACGGCAATCGCTATGCTCCCGATACCCGTGGTTGGATGCCAGGGCGCCCGGACCGCCTTAAAATTGGCACTCAGGACGGAAGAGTGCCAGGGGAGGTGGGGACATGCTCGATGACCGCAAGCTGGCGGTGCTCCGCGCGATCGTGGAAGATTTCGTGTCCACCACCGAGCCGGTGGGCTCGAAGTCCCTGGTTGACCGGCATCACCTGGACGTCTCGCCGGCCACCATCCGGAACGACATGGCCGTGCTCGAAGAGCAGGGCTTCATCGTGCAGCCGCACACCAGCGCGGGCCGGATACCCACCGACAAGGGGTACCGGCTGTTCGTGGACCGGCTGTCCGGGGTCAAGCCGCTGTCCTTGGCGGAACGCCGGGCCATCGAGACGTTCCTGGCCGGCGCGTACGACCTGGATGACGTGGTGATGCGGACGGTGCGGCTGCTGGCCCAGCTGACCCGCCAGGTCGCGGTGGTGCAGTACCCGTCGCTGACCCGGTCCTCGGTGCGGCACGTGGAACTGGTCCCGCTGACCGCCAAGCGGCTGATGCTGGTGCTGATCACCGACACCGGCCGGGTCGAGCAGCGCATGGTGGAGCTGCCGGACGAGGCCGAAGAGGATTCGGTCATGCAGCTCCGGGCGGTGCTCAACGCCTGCCTGGACGGGCGCCGGCTGGCCGAGGCGGCGTCGGTGATCGCCGACCTGCCCACCCTGGTCGAGGCGGCGGAGCGGGCCAACGCGGCCGCGGTGTTCTCGGTCATCCTGGAGACTCTGGTCGAGCGGACCGACGAGCGTGTCGTCGTCGGCGGCGCGGCCAACCTGACCGCGACAGACTTTTCCAAGGGCCTGCGCGAGGTCCTGGAATCGCTGGAGGAGCAAGTGGTGTTGATGCGGTTGCTGGGCGAGTCCGGCGACCACCCTGCCCTCACCGTCCGGATCGGCGCGGAGAACCCGGTCGAAGGGCTGCACAGTACCTCGGTGGTGGCGGCGGGGTACGGGACCGGAGACCAGATGCTGGCCAGGCTCGGGGTGCTCGGCCCGACACGGATGGATTACCCAACGGCGATGGGAGCAGTGCGCGCGGTGGCACGATACGTGGGCCAGATCCTGGCGGGGTCGTAGTGGCTACTGATTACTACGCCGCGCTCGGCGTACGCCGGGACGCGCCGCCCGACGAAATCAAGAAGGCCTACCGGCGGCTCGCCCGTGAGCTGCACCCGGACGTCAACCCGGACCCGCAGACTCAGGAGCGGTTCAAGGAGATCACCCAGGCCTACGAGGTGCTCTCCGACCCTGGCAAGCGGCAGATGTATGACCAGGGCGTGGACCCGTTCGCGCCGAACGGCGGGGCTGGCCCGGGCGCCGGGCCGTTCGGGCCCGCCGGGTTCCCGTTCAGCGACATCATGGACGCGTTCTTCGGGGCCGGGGCGGGCGGCAGCCGGGGACCGCGCAGCCGGGCCCGCCGCGGCCGGAACGCGACCATCCGGGTCGAGCTCGACCTGTCCGAGTGCGCGTTCGGCACCACCCGGGAGCTGACCGTGGACACCGCGGTGGTCTGCCCGACCTGTTCCGGTGAGGGCACCGCGCCGGGCACCCACCCGGAGACCTGTGACGTCTGCGGCGGCCGCGGTGAGGTCAGCCAGGTCACCCGGTCGTTCCTCGGCCAGGTGATGACGTCGCGCCCGTGCCCGCACTGTGGCGGGTTCGGCACCGTCATCCGGCGGCCGTGCCCGGAGTGCGACGGGGACGGCCGGGTGCGGACCCGGCGCACGATGAAGGTGCGCATCCCGGCCGGGGTCGAAGACGGCACGCACATCCAGCTGGCGGGCGAGGGTGAGATCGGCTCCGGCGGCGGGCCGCCCGGCGACCTGTTCCTGGAGATCCTGCAGCGCCCGCACCCGATCTTCGAGCGGCAGGGCGATGACCTGCACTGCACGGTCACCATCCCGATGGTGGCCGCGGCGCTCGGCGCCAGCCTGTCGGTGGAGACCCTGGACGGGCCCCGGGACCTGGACATCCGGCCCGGCACCCAGTCCGGGCAGGTCATCCCGATGTACGCGCTCGGCGTGCAGCACCTGAACGACTCCGGGCGTGGCGACCTGATCATCCACGTCACGGTGGAGACCCCGACCAAGCTGGACGAGCCGCAGGAAGCGCTGCTCAAGCAGCTCGCCGAGCTGCGCGGCGAGGAGACCCCGCCCGGCCGGTTCGCCCCTGGCCAGCAGGGCTTCTTCTCCCGGCTGCGGGACGCGTTCAACGGCCGGTGACTAATTCGCCGCGGAGCGGCGGCCGGGGGCCGGGGCCGGGGGTTCCGGGGGTAGTCCCCCGGGGAAGCGGAGTGGGGGCAGACCCCCGGGAAAGCGGAGCGGGGGGTCGGCCCCCCGGGATAGCACAGCCCCCTGTCTTCCTGGCCGACCCGGCCGAGCTGGCCGGGGACCAGGTGGTGCTGTCTGGGCCGGAGGGCCGGCACGCGGCCGACGTGCGCAGGCTCACCGCGGGCGAGCGGGTGGACCTGACCGACGGCGCCGGCCAGCTGGCCGAATGCGTGGTCACCCGGGCTCAGCGCGGGACGCTGGAACTGGCCGTCCGGGACCGGCGCATGATCCCGCCCGCCGACCCGGCCGTGGCCGTGGCCCAGGCCATTCCCAAGGGGGAGCGCGGCCAGCTGGCCGTCGAGCTGATGACCGAGGTCGGCGTGGACGTGGTGATCCCCTGGGCCGCCCAGCGCTGTGTGGTGCGCTGGTCGGGGGAGCGCGGCGACCGGGCGCTGGGCCGGTGGCGGTCTACCGCCCGGGAAGCGGGCAAGCAGGCCCGCCGGGCCCGGTTCCCCGAGGTGACCGGGCCGGCCGGGCTGCCCGGGGTGACCGCCCGGGTAGCCGCCGCGGCGTGCGCGATCGTGCTCGACCCGGATGCGGAGACCGCACTGAGTGCGCTGCCGCTGCCGGGCACCGGGGAGATCCTGCTGGTCGTCGGCCCGGAGGGCGGCATCGCCCCAGCGGAGACCAGCGCGCTGGCCGCGGCCGGCGCGGTCAGCGCGCATCTCGGGCCAACCGTGCTCCGCGCGTCCACCGCCGGCCCGGTCGCCGCCGCCGTCCTGCTCAGCCGGTCAGGCCGGTGGGCCTGACCGGCCATTGGCTGGCGAGACGGGGCGCGCCGAAGGCGTGTTCCCGCCGAGTCAGCGATCCCGGGGGGTCCGGGGGGTCGTCCCCCCGGGTCAACACAGCCGGTCAGGCCGGTGGGCCTGACCGGCCATTGGCTGGAGCTGAGCCGCTTTACGACGTGGCGTGCGCCTTTGGGGCGGCCGTGCTGGGCGTGCTGCCACAGGTGACGTCCGGCGTGCCGCCGTCGGTGTCCGGCGCGAACATGGCGTCGGCCGTGGTCTTCGTGACGTTGGCCGGGCCGCTGGCCGTGCCGCCGCCGGTACCGGTGGTCGGGGTGTCCGTGGGGCTGCCGGTGTCGCTCGGCGTCGGCGACGGGGTGGCCGACGCGGTGCCGCTCGGCGTCGGCGACGGGGTGGCCGACGCGGTGCCGCTCGGCGTGGGCGACGGGCTGGCCGTGGGCGTCGGAGTGCAGGCCACCGCGGGCAGCGCGGTGAGCGGGGCCTTCTTCCTGGACGCGGCGGCCGGCGGACTCGTGCTGACGCCGATCGGCACCGTCCACAGGCCCCGGCTGGCCAGTCCGGCCGCAGCGGTCGGCGCGTGCTGCTGGCCCGGCGAGGTGACCGAGTTGGTCGGCGTGATCACCGCTTCCTGCATCCGGTTCAGCGTGAATACGCCGACCACCACGACCGCGACCACGGCCCCGACCGCGAACGCGGGCTTGAGCCAGGCAGCGGCCGGGCCGAGCCGGGCGGCCGTCTTACCAACTGGCGTTCGGCCATCGTGGTCTGGACCGGTAGGAGGCTGGCCGATGCCACGCTGGCTCAGTTCCCAGCGAAAGGATTCGAGCCGCACCGACAGCCGGATCCGGTAGAGCCGGAGCCAGTCGGCCGCCCTGGCCAGCATGGAGCGGGCAGACCGACGCGAATGCGACCGGTGACGGATCCGCTCTAGTCCGTTACCGGCAGGCTCGATGGACTCCGCCGCCGCGCGCAGCGCGTCGCGGAGGATGTCCTCGTAGTCCCGATCCTGTGAAATCATGCGTGCCGCCGGAGCCTTCCCGCGCCCCTGCTGGCCCTCCCTACGTATCCCGCTCGAGCACGGTCCGCAGGGCCGACATGGCCCGGGCCGTGTGACTCTTGACTGCTCCTCTGCTGATACCCATCATCGAGGCGATCTGGGCTTCTGACATATCGCCGTAGTAACGGAGTACCAGGGCCTCCCGCTGCCGCTCCGGGAGCGCCCGCAGGGCGGTGACCACTGCGGAGCGCTCCAGCTGGATGATCGCACCGTGCTCGGCGCTCGGCATGTCCGGAGGTGGCTTAGGGGTGTTCTTATCCACCACGATCCGGTGCCGGAGGACTGAGCGTGACCGATTGACTACGGATTGCCGGAGGTAGGACAGTGCCTTGTCCGTGTCGCGTAGCCGCCGCCAGGCGCCGTGCATGGCGACAAACGAGTCCTGGACTACTTCCTCGGCCGTCGCGTTGTCGCGGACCAGGAAGGCGGCCAGGCGCACCAGCGAGCGGTAGTGCTCGCTGTAGATGGCCGTGACAGCCCGGTCTGCATCCCACTCGAGTGGTGCTGCAGTGAGCCCATTGGCCACCAGCGTCTCGGTCACATCAATGGGACGCGTTACCACGCCGTCAGGTTCACCTGGCATGTCGAGTGCGTGCACGCGACCCGCCCCCGCCGCTTGCCTTCACGAATCATTCCCCCCCAAGGGTCTGAGTCCGCGTGCTCACCCCGGTGCGCCCGGCTGGGCCGGGTAGGCGCAATTGCGTCGCTGTGCACGCTGGGTTGTGCACGAGGCGGCGCCGCGGGGGAAGCACCATCGCAACCATATATGTCATGACTGTTACCGGAGGGGGACAAGCTAAGATCCCTCTGTGCCGGAGTGTCTATTCTGCAGGATCGTGTCGGGCGGTGTCCCGGCATCGCGGGTGCTCGAGTCGGCGCGGACCGTTTCTTTTCGCGACATCAGCCCGCAGGCGCCCACCCACGTGCTGGTGGTCCCGAAGGAGCACTACCCGGACCTGGCCGCGCTGGCCGCGGACGGCGACCTGCTGGCCGAGCTGACCGGGCAGGCGGCCAGGGTGGCCGAGGCGGAGGGAATCGCCAGCCGGGGGTACCGGGTTGTCTTCAATACAGGGGTGGACGCTGGTCAGACGGTGCCGCACGTGCACGCGCATGTCCTGGGTGGACGCGCGCTCAGCTGGCCCCCAGGCTGACGTCGGGTGGATAGCATGACGGGGTACGGGCGCGGCCAGGCGCCTGCGCCCAGGCGGAGAGAAGGAATTGGCAGATAGATCTGGCGAGTTGCCCGGCGGGAAGCCGGCAGGCGACGGTGGCGCGCAGGTCAAGATCGTTATCCCGGATGACCACTCAATGGTCAGCCTGCTTGGCTCCCGGGATGAACTCCTGCATGTGATCGAGAAGGCCTTCGATGCCGATATTCACGTGCGCGGGAATGAGATCACGATAACCGGGCCGGCCCCGGAGATCGAGCGGGCGGCCGGCCTGTTCGAGGAGCTCACCGAACTGCTGGCGGGCGGGGCCGAGCTGACCACGGACTCGGTGGAGCGGGTCGTGGCCATGCTGCGCCGCAAGTCCGGCGTCCGGCCGGCCGACGTGCTGAGCCTGGACATCCTGTCGTCCCGGGGCCGGACGATCCGGCCGAAGACGCTGAACCAGAAGCGCTACGTGGACGCCATCGACGCGCACACGATCGTGTTCTGCATCGGGCCGGCCGGCACCGGCAAGACGTACCTGGCCATGGCCAAGGCGGTCAAGGCGCTGCAGGCCAAGGAGGTCAACCGGATCATCCTGACCCGGCCGGCCGTAGAGGCGGGGGAGCGGCTCGGCTTCCTGCCCGGCACGCTGTACGAGAAGATCGACCCGTATCTGCGGCCGCTGTACGACGCGCTGCACGACATGATCGACCCAGAGTCGATCCCGCGGCTGATGGCCGCGGGCACCATCGAGGTCGCGCCGCTGGCTTATATGCGCGGCCGCACGCTGAACGACTCGTTCATCATCCTGGACGAGGCGCAGAACACCTCGGCCGAGCAGATGAAGATGTTCCTCACCCGGCTCGGCTTCGGCTCGAAGATCGTGGTGACCGGGGACGTCACCCAGGTGGACCTGCCGGCCGGGCAGGCTAGCGGGCTGCGCATCGTGCAGGACATCCTGGACGGCGTGGAGGACATTCACTTCTCGAGGCTGACCAGCCACGACGTGGTCCGGCACCGGCTGGTTGGGGACATCGTGGACGCCTACGAGCGGTACGACACCAGGGCGCGCGGGTCCACCCCGGCCCCGCAGCGGCGTAAGCGAGCGCAGTGAGCATCGAGATCGCCAACGAGTCCGGGGTCGAGGTGGACGAGGCCGACCTCGCCGCGCTGGCCCGGTACGTGCTCGACGACCTGCGGATGCATCCGCTGGCCGAGCTGTCCGTGCTGCTGGTGGACCGGGCCACCATGTCCGACCTGCACGAGCGCTGGATGGGTGAGCCGGGCCCGACCGACGTGCTGGCCTTCCCGATGGACGAACTGCGCCCGCCGCCGCCCGGCAGCGGCCGCGCCGAGCCGGGCGGCAGCGGCGATCCCGACGAGGAGCCGGGGCTGCTCGGCGACGTGGTGCTCTGCCCGGAGGTGGCGGCCGGCCAGGCCACCCAGGCCCGGCACGAGCTGCGCGACGAGCTCGAACTGCTCTGCACGCATGGCATCCTGCACCTGCTCGGCTACGACCACGCCGAGGCGGCCGAGAAGGCCACCATGTTCGGCCTGCAGGACGAGCTGCTCCGGTCCTGGCGCGCGGCCCGTGACCAGGAGCCCGGGCCGGGCGAAGCTCCCGGGCCGGGGGCGGCATCCCCGCGGCGGCGGGGTGCGGCCCACCCCGAGCCGGATGCGGCCCACCCCGGGCCGGATGCGGCCCGCCGCCGGCCGGCCACTGAACGGCAGGACGAGCGGGGATGAGTCTGGCATGGCCTGGCTAATCGTCGCGGCCGTCGCGCTCGCGGTGCTGACTGGGCTGTGCGCCACCGGCGAGGTCGCGCTGACCCGGATGTCCCGGTCCGGGGCCGGGGACCTGGCCCGCGGCCGGAAAGGCAGCCGCGGCCGGGCGGTCACCCGGCTGCGGGCCGTGCTGGCCGAGCCCGGGCGCTACCTGGCCGTGCTGCTGCTGATCCGGGTGGCCTGCGAGACCGGGGCCATCGTGCTGCTCGCCGCGGCCCTGGAGTACTACCTGGGTCACGGCTGGCGCACCTTCCTGCTGGTCCTGGTCATCATGATCGCCGTGCTGTACCTGCTGGCCGGGATCGGGCCGCGGATCCTCGGCCGCCAGTACGAGCGGGGCGCCGCGCTGGCCGTGGCCTACGTGCTGTACCCGGTGGTCCGGCTGCTCGGCCCGATCCCGCGGCTGCTGCTCGCGCTGGGCAACCTGCTCACCCCGGGCCGGTCCGCCCGGGACGCGGCTGGCTCGGAGGAGGAACTGCGCGGCCTGGTCAACCTGCTGGAGCAACGCCAGGTCATCGAGCCCGGCGCCCGGGCCATGATCCACTCGGTGTTCGAGCTGGGCGACACGATCGTCCGCGAGGTCATGGTGCCGCGCACCGACATGGTGTTCGTGGAGCGGCACAAGACCCTCCGCCAGGCGCTGTCCCTGGCGCTGCGCAGCGGCTTCTCCCGCATCCCGGTGGTCGGCGAGAACGAGGACGACGTGATCGGCATCGCCTACCTCAAAGACCTGGTGACGATCAGCCAGGAGCACCCGGAACGGGAGTCGGTCGAGCCGGTCACCGCGGTGATGCGGCCGGCCACGTTCGTGCCGGAGAGCAAGCCGGTGGACGAGCTGCTCAAGGAGATGCAGCAGCGCCGGATCCACGTGGCCATCGTCATCGACGAGTACGGCGGCACCGCGGGCCTGGTCACCATCGAGGACATCCTGGAGGAGATCGTCGGCGAGATCACCGACGAGTACGACCAGGAACAGCCGACGGTGGAATGGCTGTCCCCGGACCGGGCCCGGGTCCCCGCGCGGCTGCCGGTCACCGACCTGGAGGAACTGTTCGGCACCACGATCGAGGCCGAGGACGTGGAAACCGTCGGCGGCCTGCTGGCCCATGCCATCGGCCGGGTGCCGATCGCTGGCTCGGTGGGCACCGTGGCCGGGCTGCGGCTGACCGCGGAGAGCCTGGCCGGGCGGCGGAACCGGATCGGCACGGTCACCGTCGAGCGTGCCGGGGCACCGGCGGCGGCAGGTGAGCCTGCGACAAAAGAGGCAGGCGGGGACTGATGTGATGGTGCGTCGCGCACCACTACACTCGGCCAGGTGAGCGCGGTGGAGCCAGGCCCGGAAGACCTGAAGATCATCACCCTGGCCCGGTCGGCGCGGGCCCGGGTGGCCGCGGCCGAGGGTGCGGCCGTCCGGGACGAGACCGGCCGGACGTACGCGGCGGCGGCGGTGGCCCTTCCCTCGCTCAAACTGTCCGCGCTCCGCCTCGCCGTGGCCATGGCGGTGTCCAGCGGCGCCTCCAGCCTGGAAGCGGCCGCGCTGGTCAGCGACGCCGAGGCGGCCGACCCGGCCGACCTGGCCGTGGTCCGCGAGGCCGGCCCGGGCGCCGTCGTGTTCCACGCCGGCTCCAACGGAGTACTGCGCGGTGTTATCCCTGCGCCGCCGGAGGCGCTTTAGAGCCGCCTCCTTCCCCTGTCGGTCGGCGGCGGGGCTCGTCAGCGCAAATACAATCGGCTGGTGGAATTTCGATCCGGCTTCGCCTGCTTCGTGGGCAGGCCCAATGTCGGCAAGTTGACTTTGATGAACGCGCTGGTGGGCACGAAGGTCGCGATCACCAGCAGCCGGCCGCAGACCACCCGGCGGGCCATCCGGGGCATCGTGCACCGGCCGGACGCGCAGCTGATCATCGTGGACACCCCCGGCCTGCACCGGCCGCGCACCCTGCTCGGCGAGCGGCTGGACAGCCTGGTCCGGTCCACGCTGACCGAGGTTGACGTGATCGGCTTCTGCGTGCCGGCCGGGGAGCGGATCGGCCCGGGCGACAGCTACCTGGCCAAGGAGCTGGCCGGGCTGACCACCAAGACCCCGGTGGTGGCCATCGTGACCAAGACCGACCAGGCCAGCCAGGCCGAGGTGGCCGCGCAGCTCACGGCGGTGGCCGGACTCGGCGACTGGGCGGACATCGTGCCGGTCTCCGCGGTGACCGGGTTCCAGCTCGACGTGCTGGCCGACGTGCTGGTGTCGCACCTGCCGCCGGGCCGGCCGCTGTACCCGGACGGGGAGCTGACCGACGAGCCGGAGCAGCAGCTGGTGGCCGAGCTGATCCGGGAGGCCATCCTGGAGGGGGTCCGCGACGAGCTGCCGCATTCCATCGCCGTGCTGGTCGACGAGATGGGCCCACGGGAGGGCCGCCCGGACCTGATCGACGTCTACGCCGTCATGTACGTCGAGCGGTCCAGCCAGAAGGCCATCGTGATCGGGGCCAAGGGGGCCCGGCTCAAGGAGGTTGGCAGCCGGGCGCGACAGCAGATCGAGGCGCTGCTCGGCAGCAAGGTGTACCTGGATCTGCGGATCAAGGTGGCCAAGGACTGGCAGCGCGACCCCAAGCAGCTGCGCCGCCTCGGCTTCTACGACTGACCCGGCCCGGCGTCCCACATGGCGGACGGCAGCTTGGAATCCGGGCGCGGGTGTCTGCTAGTGTCGGTGCTGCCATGCGCGGACTACTCCTGCTTATCCGCCGCGGCGGGGGCCGTTAAGGCCGGCTCCCTCGCCGCGGGTTATTGGCGTGACCGCTGGCCGCCGCCCGATCGGCACAGGAGCGAATCTTCCGATGCAACCCCAGCCGGACTCTGTCCAGCCGCACGTACCTCATGATCAGATGCCGGGCCAGGAACCACACCGTGGCGTCCGGCAGCAGCCGAGTGGCATGCCCTGCCAGCGGTACACGCCGTTCCGCCCGGTGCACCTGCCGGACCGGACCTGGCCCGGCCAGAGCATCACGAATGCCCCCCGATGGCTGTCCACCGACCTCCGGGACGGCAACCAGGCCCTTATCGACCCGATGAGCCCGGCCCGTAAGCGGACCATGTTCGACCTGCTGGTCCGGATGGGCTACAAGGAAATCGAGGTCGGCTTCCCGTCCGCCAGCCAGACCGACTTCGACTTCGTCCGCAGCCTCATCGAGGGCGGCCGGATCCCCGGCGACGTGCAGATCTCGGTGCTGACCCAGGCCCGGGACGAGCTCATCGAGCGGACCGTCCAGTCGCTGGCCGGAGCGCCCCGGGCCACCGTGCACATGTACAACGCGACCGCGCCGGCGTTCCGCCGGGTGGTGTTCGGCAATGACCGGGCGGAGACCAAGGCGCTGGCCGTGGAGGGCACCCGGTCCGTGATCAAGTACGCCGATCAGTACCTGGGCGACTGCGACTTTGGCTACGAGTACTCGCCCGAGATCTTCATGGACACCGAGCTGGACTTCGCGCTCGACGTGTGCGATGCGGTGATGGAGGTGTGGCAGCCTGGCCCCGGCCGGGAGATCATCCTCAACCTGCCGTGCACCGTGGAGCGGTCCACCCCGAACGTGTACGCCGACCAGATCGAGTGGATGAGCCGGAACCTGGCCCGGCGGGAGCACGTGTGCCTGTCCGTGCACACGCACAATGACCGGGGCACCGCGGTGGCCGACGCCGAGCTGGCCGTGCTGGCCGGGGCCGACCGGATCGAGGGCTGCCTGTTCGGCAACGGGGAGCGGACCGGCAACGTGTGCCTGGTCACGCTCGGGCTGAACCTGTTCAGCCAGGGCATCGACCCGATGATCGACTTCTCCGACATCGACGAGATCCGGCGCACCGTCGAGTACTGCAACCAGCTGCCGGTGCACCCGCGGCACCCGTACGCGGGCGACCTGGTCTACACCGCGTTCTCCGGGTCGCACCAGGACGCGATCAAGAAGGGGTTCGAGGCGCTGGAGCGGGACGCGGCGGCGGCGGGCACGCCGGTCCGCGACTTCCGCTGGGAGGTGCCCTACCTGCCGGTCGACCCGCAGGACGTGGGCCGCAGCTACGAGGCGGTCATCCGGGTCAACTCGCAGTCCGGCAAGGGCGGCGTCGCCTACATCATGAAGGCCGAGCACCAGCTCGACCTGCCCCGGCGGCTGCAGATCGACTTCTCCCGGGTGGTCCAGGCGCGCACCGACGAGGAAGGCGGCGAGGTGACGCCGGCCGAGATGTGGCAGGCGTTCTCCGACGAGTACCTGGCCGACGGCCCGGTGGCGCTGCTCACCCACCAGACGTCATCCGTGGTGGACGCGAAGCACGCGCTCAGCGTGGAGGTCCGGGTGGATGGCCAGCCGCGCCAGGTGGAGGGCACCGGCAACGGGCCCATCTCCGCGTTCTGCGACGCGCTGGCCAGCGTCGGCATCGACGTCCGGGTGCTCGACTATGCCGAGCACGCGCTGTCCGCGGGCAGCGACGCGCAGGCCGCCGCCTACGTGGAATGCGAGATCGGCGGCCAGATCTGGTGGGGGGTGGGCGTCGACTCGAACACGGCGACCGCCTCGATGCGCGCGGTGCTCTCCGCCCTGAACCGGTCCGGGCGCAGCTGAACAGTGCGGGCTGTGTCCTGCCGCGCGCCGCGGCAGGACACAGCCCGGTGTGCGCGAGAATGGCTGGGTGAGCCTGTACCGGGATGACGGGATTGTGCTGCGCACCCAGAAGCTGGGTGAGGCGGACCGCATCATCAGCATCCTGACCAGGCGGAACGGGCGTATCCGCGCGGTGGCCAAGGGGGTGCGCCGGACCAAGTCGCGGTTCGGCGCCCGGCTTGAGCCGTTCACTCATGTGGACCTGCTGCTCTACACCGGCCGCTCGCTGGACGTGATCACGCAGGCCGAGACGGTGCGGCCGTACGGCGAGCCGCTGGCCGCGGACTACCCGCGGTACACCAGCGGCACCGCCATGCTGGAGACGGCCGAGCGGTTCACCCCGGTGGAGAAGGAACCGCTCATCCGGCAGTTCCTGCTGCTGATCGGCGGGCTGCGGGCGCTCGGCGAGGCGGAGCACGACCCGCGGCTGGTGCTGGACGCCTATCTGCTGCGCACCCTGGCCGTGGCCGGGTACGCGCCCGCGCTGGACGAGTGCGCGGTCTGCGGCACCCCTGATCCGGTCGCTGAGGAGACGGCACAGCGATCCGGATCGCGCGCGTTCGCGGTGCCCGCGGGCGGGCTGACCTGCCGGTCCTGCCGGCCGCCCGGCGCGGCGACCCCCGCGGTGACGACCATCGCGCTGATGCGCGCGCTGCTCCGCGGCGACTGGGCGCAGGCCGATGCCAGCCAGCCCCGGCACCAGGTAGAGTGCAGCGGCCTGGTCGCGGCGTACGTGCAGTGGCACCTGGAACACTCGATCCGTTCGCTTCGTCACGTGGAGCATGTGTGAGCAAGCTCGTCCGTCCCCCCTACCCGCACCCGGATGGCGTGCGGCCGCCGGCCATCCCGGCCGACCTGGTGCCGCGGCACGTCGCGCTGGTGATGGACGGCAACGGGCGGTGGGCCAAGCAGCGCGGGCTGCCCCGGACCGAGGGGCACAAGATGGGCGAGGCCGCGCTGTTCGACGTGATCATGGGCGCGATCGAGCTGGGCATTCCCTACCTGTCGGCCTATGCCTTCTCCACCGAGAACTGGCGGCGCTCCCCGGATGAGGTCCGCTTCCTGATGGGCTTCAACCGGGATGTCATCCGGCGGCGCCGTGACCAGCTCAACGACGTTGGTGTCCGGGTGCGCTGGGCGGGCCGCCGGCCCCGGCTGTGGCGCAGCGTCATCAAGGAGCTGGAGGACGCCGAGCGGATGACCGAGCACAACTCGGTCCTCACCCTGCAATTCTGTGTCAATTACGGCGGCCGGGCCGAAATCGCCGATGCGGCGGCGGCGATAGCGGCGGAAGTGGCGGCTGGCCGGCTGCGCCCGGACAAGATCGACGAAAAGGTCGTGGCCCGTTATCTGGATGAGCCGGGAATTCCTGACGTGGACCTTTTCGTCCGGTCATCCGGTGAGCAGCGGATCTCGAATTTCCTGATCTGGCAGTCGGCCTACGCCGAGCTG
>CAWHSW010000008.1:0-162366 GCA_963832095.1 uncultured Actinomycetes bacterium | reverse complement strand
ATGGCTTCCATGGTGGTCTTCCCTGCGGCGACTTTGCGGTCGAAGTTGCCTGGTGCGCTACCTGCGCGACCACGCCGCCGCATCGGCCCAGGCGACAGCAGCAGCGTCAGCTCCTTTTTCATCCGTCACGGAGGATGCCTGGGCGAACTGGCAAGCGGCACGATACGGCCACGAGCCCGTCGAAGGTTGGCTGGAGACGTAGTGTGGTGATCCCGCAGGGGGTCAGAGAGCGGTCGCTGGTGATCGCCAGCCCGTGCAGCACAGGCGGCAGGGTATCGCGCAACTGGCCTTACAGCGCGCGGTGCGACGCCGACAAGCGCCGGGGGGATTCGATGATGGATGACAGGAAAAGTCGCAAGGTTGCGGTGCTCGGCGCGATCCCGCGCGACCAGATCGTGACCCATGCTGGCGAGCGGTTCCACAAGTACGGGTGCGTAATCTATACGGCGGCTGCTCTCTCATCTCTGCTGGATCCTGGCGACATGGTCGTCCCGATTTCACATGTCCGCGAGGAGGACGAGGGTCCGATCAAGCAGATCCTGGGGTCCTTCCCGAATATCGACACTTCCGGTATTACGTCGCTGGCCGATCGGGGGGACGTGGTTGAGTTGCGCTATCTCGACCAGAATCAGCGCGTCGAGCGGCAGACAAGCTTCATGAACCCGATCTTGCCCGCCGATGTCGACAACGTGCTCGATGCCGACATGTTCGTTTGTGTCCCGATCACGGATTATGAGGTGGGCCAGCCGACGCTGCGGCATATCAAGGAGCACAGCCGGGCAACTGTGCTGCTGGATGCCCACGGTCCTGCCACGGCGCTCACCCGCAGCGGCGAGCGCCAGCCAAGGGTGTGGGCTGACCAGGATGTATGGCTTCCGTACGTGGACATTCTGAAGATGAATCTTGACGAAGCGAACTCGACGTGGCTCGGTGAGTCAGCGGAGCTGACGGCTGATCCGCCGACGCTGAGCGATGAACGGTTGCGCGACCTGGCGCGGCACTGCCTGGCCCGCGGTATCCGAGCGGTCTGCGTGACCCTCGACGAGCGTGGCTGCGTGGCCTTCTTCCGGGACAGGTCCGGCGGGATCGCCGAGGAGTTCGTCGATCGCATCGAAGTGGAGCACGTAGTGGACACGACCGGTGCCGGCGACTCGTTCGCCGGCGGACTGGCTTACGGCTACCTCGCGTACCGGGATTACGTCGTGGCCTGCCAGTACGGGAATGCAATGGGTGCTCAGCGCTGTACCGGCACGGATCTGAACGTCTACCTGTCACGAAAGGAAACGGAGCGGCAGATCCGCGCGGCGTACGGCCCTCGATCATAATTGGAAATCGGCAGGAGGTGCCGTGAACACTTTCTTGCTCGCCTATGACGGCTTCGATCCCGGGACGGAGGGGTTGCGCGAGGCTCTGACCTCCACGGGCAATGGCTACCTGTGCACACGTGGCGCGGCTGAGTGGGAAGACGCGGACGGCGTGCACTATCCGGGCACGTATGCGCACGGCGGCTACAACCGCGAGACGACCATCCTGGGCGGCCTGCCCGTACTGAACGAGGACCTAGTCAACCTGCCGAACTGGCTCGTCCTCAAGCTGCGCATCGAGGGCGAGGATGTGATCAGGCTCGCTGATGTCGAACTGGTCAGCTACCGCCATGAGCTCGACATCCGCAATGTCACTCTCGTCCGCCAGCTCCGCTTCCGTGACAGCAGGGGCCGGGAGACAACGCTGAACAGCCGCCGGTTCGTCAGTATGGCCGACATTCACCACGCCGGGATCGAGTGGACTCTCGTCCCGGAGAACTGGTCAGGCCGGGTCGAGGTGATCTCGGCACTGGACAGCCGGGTGAGCAACGACAACGTGGCACGCTACGAGCAGCTCGAAGGCCGCCATCTGAACCCTGTCTCCCCGCGGACGCTCGGACCCGAGGTCATCGCGCTGAAGGCCGAAACCCGGCAGTCGAATCTGTACATCAGCCAGGCGACCCGCACCCGGGTGTTTCAGGCCGGCCAGCAACTGGCGGTGAGCCGGACGCTGTACCAGACGGAGGACTACATCCAGCAGGTCCTGGCCTTCGACGTCCAGCAAGGCGCGGCCACCCGGGTCGAGAAGATGGTGTCGTTCTACACCTCCCGCGATCCGGCGGTCAGCGACACACTGGTCAGGGCGGCCACGTCCGCGGCCCGGTACGACGAATTCGCCACCTCGCTCGGGCGCCACGTTGCTGCGTGGGAGGAACTGTGGCGGGGCTGCGACATGCGCGCGTCCGGAGACGATGAGGTGCAGCAACTGCTCCGGCTACACATCGCCCACCTGCTCCAGGTGTGCTCCCAGCACACCGCCGACCTCGACGCCGGGCTGCCTGCCCGCGGACTCAACGGCGAGGCCTACCGCGGGCACGTGTTCTGGGACGAGATCTACGCATTCCCGTTCTTCTCCTTCCGCCTGCCGGGGGTCACGCGCGGGCTGCTGATGTACCGTTACCGCCGGATGGGCGAGGCGCGGGCGGCGGCCCGGGAGGCAGGATTCCGGGGTGCGATGTTCCCCTGGCAGAGCGGGAGCGAGGGTACCGAGGAAACCCAGCGGGTCCACCTGAACCCGCTGTCGGGACGCTGGGAGCCTGACCTCAGCCGTAACCAGCGGCATGTCAACGCGGCCATCTTCTACAACATCTGGAATTACTTCCAGGCCAGCAACGACCTGGATTTCCTCGACGGCTACGGCGCGGAGATGATGCTCGAGATCACGCGCTTCTGGGCATCGATCGCACACTTCAATCCCGAGCGGGAACGCTATGAGATCCACGGCGTGATGGGCCCCGACGAGTTCCACGAGAAATACCCCGATGCGCCGCACGGCGGGCTGCACAACAACGCCTATACCAACATCATGGTGGCGTGGCTGTGCGACATTGCCGGCCAGTTGCTGACGCTGCTGCCTGACAGCCGGGTCGAGGCGCTACGGGCACGGCTGGGCATCGACGCCGACGAACTGGCCCGGTGGCAGGACATGAGCCGCCGGATGTTCGTGCCGTTCCACGACGACGGGATCATCACCCAGTTCGAGGGCTACGCCGAGCTGCAGGAACTCGACTGGGATGCATACCGTGCGAAATACGGCAACATCCAGCGGCTCGACCGGATCCTGCGTGCCGAGGGCAACGACCCGAACCGCTACAAGATCACCAAGCAGGCCGACACGGTAATGCTGTTCTTCCTGTTCTCGGACGACGAGCTCCGCGAGATCTTCGGGCGGCTCGAGTACGACTATCGCGACGACACCGCCATGCGGAACATCGCCTATTACGACCAGCGGACCTCGCACGGCTCGACATTGAGCTATATCACTCACGCCGGGGTACTCGCCACGCTCGACCCCGAGAGCTCATGGGAACGATTCCTGGTCGCGCTCCGCAGCGACGCTGACGACATCCAGGGTGGCACCACGAAGGAAGGCATCCACGTCGGTGTCATGGCCGGGACACTCGAGGTCATGCAGCGCTATTACGCCGGCGCCCATGTTCGCGGCGAGGTGCTGTACTTCGATCCCCGCCTCCCCCGCCAACTGGATGGCTTGTCGTTCCCGATCCAGTTCCGGGAGACGCCGATACTGGTCACCGTCACCGGCGAACATCTGACGCTGGCTGTTCACCCCGAGAGCATGAGCCGCCCGGTCAGGGCCGGGGTCGCGGGCGACGTTCGCGAACTGCGCGCTGGCGACCGCGCGGTGTTCCGGCTCAACCCGGGTACTGCGGCATAACTCGTGGCTGGGTGCCAACCGATGACCAAGGGCCTGACCGCCTTCCGGCAATCAGGCCTCTGAACTGCAGGTTCCTCAGCCGAGTATCAGGGATTGCTGGCGGCTGACCCAGTCGGGATAGCGGCTCACCATGGCGTCGAACAGGCCCTGGTCGGTCAGGCCTGCCTCGCGCAGCTGTCCGTAGTATTCGAGGTAGTCCCGGGACTCGGCCAGGACCGAGGGCGGGTTGCCCTGGGTTGGATCCTTATGGCCGGTGACGACAGCAGCTGGGTGGAGCGCGGCCAGCTTGTCGAGGGCGGCGATCCATTCGGCCCGGCCGCCGGGGGTCGTCGCGCCCACATACATGTGGCAGTGGTTGTAGGCGACGTCGCCGGTGACGACCAGGCTCAGGTCCGGTACGTACAGCGAGGTGCTGTCCACGGTATCGGTGTGCCCGGTTTCGATCACCTCGAGGGGGAGCCCTTCGAGCTCGAAATGGCCCGCGTCGAGGGGTTCGGCCAGCGGGATCGTGTCAGCGATCTGACCGGGGAACCACGCGCGGTAAGGGTGCGCCGTGGCGCTACCGTTGCGCATCTGCTCCACCGTTCCCGCGGTGGCCACCGCCCGCGCATCCGGGAAGCGGTCGAGCACTACGGACAGCCCCGAGTAGTGGTCGCCGTGGCCGTGGGTGATGTAGATCGTCGTGAGCCGCCGGTCGTGCAGGTCAATCCAGTCGGCGAGCGCCGTGGCCTCGCGGACGGTCATGAGCGCGTCCACCAGGACGGCGCCGCGGGCACCGAAGATCAGCGTCGACGTGGTGGGATCCCAGGCCGGCGGGTCGGCGACCCGGGGCGGCGGAGCCTTGGCGAGCTTTTCCGGTGCGACGAATACGTCGTAAGTGAGCGAAGGCCGGCTGGTTGGCATGTCAACTCCTAGACGCGGTACCAGGGCTGATCACGTCCTGTCGGCGTCGCGCTCGGCCGCGGCTGGCTTGACCACATCGTGCTGCCGGATTGGGGGTGCGCAGCGTCGGGAGGCCGAGTTCGCTGTTATCTGCCATGATGACCGCACTTCGGCGGCCTCCTCGATTACGTCAACGTTTGTGATTCAGCATGACCGTAGCGTCAGCAAAGCCCGCGTTACATCACCCGAATGAACAGGCTGACGTCGGTGCGGCACCAACGCTGCCGGCCTGCACAGGCGATTGCAGCGGGGACCTTCCTAGACACTCTGCGTGACTTCGTCCTCTAGGGCGCGGACCATCGCCCGGGCGGCGGGGCTGGGGTCGGCGCAGTGCCACACCGGCTTGGCATAGTTGTCACCCCTGACGGCGGCCAGGGCTGGGCGAGCAGCCCGGCCAGCCGCAGGAAGTCCCGGTACCCGTTCCGGCGGGATGCTGCTCCGTGTCTATCCCAGCCACATCCGACCACGCAGTGCGGCCCGATCCGGCGGTGCGGCCCCTGCGGCCCCTGCGGCCCCCCATCCCGCCAACGGACCGCCAACGGATGATCAAAAGGCCTGACCGCCTTCCGGCGATCAGGCCTCTGACCTGCACTTACTTGGTAGCGGGGGGACATGAACCCGCGACTTCTGGGTTATGAGCCAAGCCGACACTGTTCAACACAGCTCGGCACTCGATGTGCCTGTCCACCACGGTCTGGCAGGTTGCGGGCGCGCCCGGCGCCGCAGGCTGTGCGGGTGCCGGACCAAGCGCCGTGTGGTTCATGTGCCTGATGCCCTAGTGCTGTCATCCAGATCAGAAGGTGCCCGCAGGCATGCCCTAGTTGATCTTGGGTCAGAAGCAGGCCGAACGGTGCCCGTGCTGACCCAAGATTAGAACCATCGACTGTGATCAGGAAACTTCCGTCGCTCGGCCGGGCGGCTACCGCTGGCCGGAGATGACGACCACCGGGCATGCCGCGTGGTGCGTGACTTGAGCGCTCACCGAGCGGGTTAGCAACCGGGCGCAGCCGCCGCGCTCTCCGACGACAACCATGTCCGCATCGTGCGAGGCCTCGATGAGTGCGTCGGCCGGCTGGCCGATGAACCCGCGCACCGTGACCGAGCTGGGCCGGTCATCGCCGAGCTTGCTCATCGTCTTGCTTATTGCCTGCTTGACGGCGTCCACGGTCCTTTCCGCTTCGGGCCGGTCCGCGGGATAGATGATCGGCTTCCCAGTCCATGGGCTCGCCGCGACCTGGTGGACAGCCAGCACCGTGAGCGGAGTGTGCTCGAGCGTAGCGTGCGTCACTGCCCATTCGAGTGCATGCTGCGAGTCAGCTGAGCCATCAAGGCTTACAACGATTCCAGACATTTCCTTGCTCTTTCTGAAGGGCTACTCTCTACGGGCAGCCACTTTTTGCTGAAACGCTGCTCAGTCAGGAACGCTTCCGGCCCTAACACCCTTCATGCAATAAACTGAATGATCTATGCACCTTCCATGCGCATTCAGCCACCAACGTGACACGATGCTCGGCTTGGGCCGCGCTGCCCCGGGCCGTGTCGCGCTTGGGCGGGTACCCCGATAGCTGGCCCGAAGGACCCGGCGGTCAGGATCACCGGCGCACCGCCAGCTACCTGAGTCAATTAGTTCACAATAGTTACGTCGGGTACTAATTCTGGTTCTGCGGAGTCGCCCATGAAGGTGCTTGTCGTCGGCGCGGGCGTGGTCGGAACCGTCTACGGGGCCCACCTCGCGGCCGCGGGGGGACGGTCTGGGTGCTGAGCCATGGGCCGAGGACTGATGACGTGGCCGCCGGAGGCCTCTGTGCCCGGGACGTAGCCGGGGGGGAATCACTGACGCAAAAGCCGCTGTAGCGCCGGATGCCAGCGGCCACTACGACATCGTCTTGGTCGCGGTCCGGCGTGATCAGCTGGCCTCGGCCTGCGCCGGTCTCACCGGCCTGGCCGGGAAGCCAGCCGTCCTCTTCCTGGGCAACAACCCGGCAGGCCGGGCTGGCATCGCTGGCGGCCTGGCCGGTGATGTCTATCTCGGGTTCCCGGGCGTCGGCGGCGTCATGACCGGCGGGACCGCCGAGTATGTCCGCATCCGGCAGCAGCCGACCACTCTGCCAGAAACATCAGATCCCCGGCTGGCAGCGTTCGAGTCGGCGCTGGCCGGCCGCGGGTTCGCTATTCAGCGGGTAGCTGACATGGACGGATGGCTCGCCTTCCACGCCGGGTTCGTCGCCTGCATTACCGCGGCCCTGTACCGGTGCGGGACCGATCCCGTCCGCCTTGCCGCGGACCGGGCGGCCCTTACGCTGATGTGCCGGGCCATCACCGAGGCCTTCGCTGCGCTGCGCGCTGGCGGCACGTCAGGGCTGCCGGGCAACCTCGCCGTCCTGCATAGCCCGCTGCTCAGGATGGTTGCCGTCCGTTACTGGGCACGGGCCATGCGCTCGCCCATGGGCGAGTTGTGCTTTGCCGCGCACGCGCGGCATGCCCAGGCGGAGACGCGGGCCCTGGCCCGCGATGTGGTACCCGGATTACCGGTTCATCCGCCCTGGCGGAGCTACTAGCCCCGTCCCCGGGGCATCGTTCAGCTGGGCATGGCGATGAGTTGGCCGGCTCGTGATGCTGGCCCAGGTGAGGGTCGGCACCACGAGCCGGGAGCGAGATGGCTCAGTCCTCGCGGCCGGGCAGGATGCCGGGCCGCGGGAGGCTCACCCGGAGCGGGTGTCCGGGCTGCCGGGCGTGGCGGCGGCGAGGTCGGGCGAATGTCCGTTGTGGACGGCTGTCTCGCCCGGGGCCGGCGCGGGGGCCGGGTGGCCAGTGAGGATGTCGGTGTCGGGGGCGGTGCGGCGGGCGTGCATGAGGCCGAGCCCGCCGAGGACGAGCATGACCGCAGCGGCGATGAACGCGGCGATGGCGGCGAAGCCGGCGATCATGCCCATGGTGCCGAAGGCGTAGGCGTTGAGGAGCAGCCCGCGCAGGGTCTCACCCTTGAACACCGTGTTGACCTGCAGGGCCAGCTTGGCGTTGCCCGGCTGGGTCAGCGCTTCTGCCGACAGCTGAGCGTAGGTCTTGCCACCGCCGATGACCTTGAGGTGGTTGGCGATGAAGTGGTCGGCGTAGACCTCGGCCTGGGCGCCGGTGGTCAGCTGCTGGCCGCCATACTGGCGCATGGCGGCGAACTCCGGCGCGGCGACCGCTTTGCTGTTCGCGGGAGGAAAGAAGATCTTCTGGGCGGCGAGCTGGGTATGCACCTCGTTCCCGATGAAATCGTGGGCCCAGGTGAGCAATGCGCCGGAGACGATAAGCACGACGGCCAGGAACAGGCCGCTGGTGGCGACCAGGATGTCGAAGGTTCTGCGTTTCATGATGGTTCTCCTTGGTGGACCCAGGTTCGCGGGCACGCGGATGTGCGGCGCGGTCGTGCTAGCTAAGTTCGGCGGCGCCCTTCTCGCGGGTGAGGAAGGAGCCGAGTTCGGCGATGGTGGTCATCAGCGGGGCGGGGAACACCACCGTGGTGTTCTTGTCCACGCCGATTTCGAGAGGATCAGCGGATCCGATGGCGTGTCTTGTCCACAGCAGCACCTAGCGGGTCTGCTTTACCGTGAACCCGACGAGCCGCCGAGAAGCGTCCCGGGTCGCCGGGCCGCGCATTAAGGCGAGGCTTCGTGTCCTTCTGCCAAAATCAACTGGCTGGCGGTCAGGCCCCAAACCACGGCCAAGAATTACTCAGGCGATAGTCCCCAAAGCTGGCTCCTTCATGTCACGGACGGTCGCGTACGCGGTAGCCGGTCATGCGGGGAAGATTGCCGATGGGAGAGTGATTCTCCCGAGTTTTCACACCGTCCCTTTGACAGTGGCGTCTGGCCAGCACCGTTCCATGCACGAAAAAACTCCGGGCCCTGCTGCAAACCGCAATGTCGCGGGTGCAGCTGCCGGGGTCCGGAGCAACGTTCCTCACGTTACGCGCCTTCTGTTCGCATGGGAAATCGGTGGGTGTGCTGCGGCATTTCCCGGACTTTTCCGTCACCCTTCTCCTCATCGATCACGCGCTGGCACAATGCCTGCTCGGCGGGGCTCTGCCAGTCGGCCATGCCCGGGGCGCCTGGGCTGTTCTACGCGCGGGAAGCGAACTCACCGGCGATCGTGACGGCGGCCAGCGGCGTACCCAGGACCATCGCCATGAGCCGCGCCAGACGCTCGAACGGCTGCGCCGCGACGGCATCCGCCAGGTTGACCCGCTGGGCCGCGGCCAGACCAGGCGCCCCGGTCGTGTCCATCGGATCGGGCCCCGCTGGGGCGGGAACTCTGGCCGGCGCCCGGACCGGGGTACTGCCGAGTACCGTCATGCTGCCGCTTTCGCCGAGATGGTCACAGTGCGTGCCAATATCCAGACGAAGCGAGGTCCAGGCTCCGAGACCTGATCCAACCACACACGGGGGTGGCGAGGTCCGGTTCGGGAGGCTAGCGGCCGGGTGATGGAGGGAAATCTGCCGAGGTGCTGTCGACAAAGTTGCGGGCCACGTCGGTGAGGCGCTGGTTGGTGTGTCGGGCGTGGTCGCGGAGCAGCCGGAAGGACTCGTCCATGCCGGTGCCTAGCCGCTCGGCCAGCTTGCCCTTGGCCTGCTCGATGATGACCCGGCTGTTGAGCGCAACCTGGAGTTGCTCGGCCATGGTCTCGCTACGGCGCAGGTTGCGTTCCTGGAGCAGGCCGATGGTGGCCACGTCGGCCAGGGCCTGGGCGATGCGCAGGTCGGCTGGGTCGAAGGGGCCGGGGGTGGCACGGAAGAGGTTCAGCGCCCCGATGACCTGGTCACGCAGGCGCATCGGCAGGGCCTCGACTGTGCGGAATCCGGCCTGGGTGGCGGCGGCGGCGAACCGGGGCCACCGTGTCTCCGGTGCGGCCAGGTCCGCGGCGGTAACGGAGTGCCCGGTGCGGAAGCAGTCCAGGCACGGTCCCTGGTCGTTCTGGATCTGGAACAGTTCGACCAGGCTGGCTGCCTCGCTAGAGGCCGCGGCGACCCGCAGTTCGCCGCGCGGGTCGGCGAGTACGACCCCGGCCGCGGACGCGGCCAGCAGGGCGACACTGCGGTCGGTGAGCATGTGCAGGAAGTCGATGATGTCGAATTCGGCGACCATCGTGTCAGCCAGGTTGACGAAGGTGCTGGAGAGCAGTTCGGAATCCATCTGAGTTCACCTTCTCGTCGCTGGAACTGAGGGCACCATCCCCACGAGCCTGCGGGCACCAGCCGGGTGGGTCATGACCGGCCGTCCCGAGCTGGATCAGGGTCCAGGCGCAGGCGGCGGGCGACGATGTCCCCGGCCACATCGCCCAGCCGTCTGTCCCGTGCGTAAGCGTAAGCCCGGAGCCGGGCATAGGCTTCCGAGGCGCCGACCCCGAGCTGCACCGTGAGCATCCCGGTGGCCTGGTCGATCTCGACCCGGTGCACCGCCAGCTCCGGGGACTGCCCAGCTGGCCGTGCTCCGCGCTCAACCCCGTCCGCAGCCGGGACGCCGCGGTCGATGCTGTCGAGCAGCAGCACGGTCGCCGTGTCGGCCAGCAGGAGACAGTCCCCGAGCTGCGGGCTGGACAGGGGACCGGGAGAGCTGCGGTACAAGCCGATGATTCCACTCTGGATCGCGCCGATCATGAGCGGGAACACAAACACCGCCATGGCGCCGGCGGTGCGGGCTTCCGCCGTGAACGCGGGCCACCGGCGGCCGGATTCCTCGTCACCCAGGTCGGCGGCCAGGACCGGGGCCGCAGCGGCCAGCACGTCAAGGCTCGGCCCTTCGCCGAGCAGCAGCTGGAGTTCCGCGAGCTGCTCGCTGACCCGGTCCGTCACGGACAGGACAAAGTCCGGTCCCCGGCTGCTGGCTGCGGCCACCCACGCCCCGCTGGCCTGAGCTGAGGAGACGGCGACGGCGCACACGTCGGCAACCGTCACCCGGCGGCCCTCCGCGGCGGCGTGCTCCGCGATCAGGCCCCACAGGAGCATCGCCCGGCTCACACTCATCATCGGGCCGCCTTCCTGCCACAGCAGCCAGGCGGGGACTCGACCCAACAACTCATCGGCCTGCACCCTGACCCTACCCCGGGGCGGGCGGACCGCTTGCGATCTTGCTCGTGGTACCGAGACTCAACCAGTCCAGTCCCTGGTGGCTGCCGGCGCCTGCGATGCGCGGTGCCACTGAGGTGACTGGAGTGCTGTGGTGACTGGATACGGTAAACCGGCCCTGGGCCAAGCGGTGGCGGCCGCCGCGCCCCAGCTGGGACGCGGCCGTGACTCGCGGGTCGGCTGATGATGCCTTCCCGTGCCAGTCTCGCCCGCTCGGACACGGCCGGTGCGGCCCGGTGCGGCCCAGTCCCGCTGCCGCCACGCTGCCATGAAGATCAAAAAGGCCTGATCGCCTTCCGGCGATCAGGCCTCTGACCTGCACTTACTTGGTAGCGGGGGCGGGATTTGAACCCGCGACCTCTGGGTTATGAGCCCAGCGAGCTACCGAACTGCTCCACCCCGCGTCGGTGTCCCTTAACCATATGAGCTTCCGCGACCGCTGGCAAATCGGCCGGCCAGCCCCCGGCGACCCGGCGATCAAGCCCCCGGCGTCGAGATCCCCGGTGCCAGCATCCACAGTGAATAACTGATCTGCCACGGCGATCCCGGCGGCTGGGTCAGGGTATGCGGGTCCTGGGTCGTGTTCAGCCCGAGCACCTTCCGCGGCGTCGCCTGGAACCGGATCAGCTCGATCGCCCGGGTAGCCAGCAGCACCGGCTCCCGTCCCTTGGCCCTGATCGCCTGCTCCACCGCCTGCACGTCAGCGACCGGGGCACTGGCCATGACCGCCGTGGGCACCTTGCACATCCCCCGGATCACCTGGGCGAACTCGTCGGCGGCCGGCCGGTCGACGATCACCACTGACATCTGCGAGCTCATCGTGCCGCACAGCCGCGACACGGCCAGCGACTGCCCGGCCCCGGTCTGGTGCACGCCCAGCCCGCTCAGCGTGATCAGCGTCGAGCCACTCGCCGAGCCACCCTTACCCGCACCGGACTTACCGAAGCTGAACCCCAGCGTGGTCACCGCGGTCGGCACGCCCAGCGCGATCACGAAGCACGCCGTGGCCAGCGCGACCGCCGCCATCCCGGCGCCCCGTTCCCGGGCCCGGTGGTCCAGCCAGGCCGCGACCCAGATCGCGCACAGCACGAACCCGGGCAGTACCAGCGGAACCAGCACCCTGCTGGCCCACGGCTGGTCCGGCACGGTGTTCGGGGCCCAGAGCACGGTCACCGTGCCCCAGCCGAACAGCGCCAGCGGCAGCGCCCAGGCCCGGACGGTGCGGTCCCCGTCGTCTTGCCAGCAGAGCAGCCCGCGCACGCACCGCCGGGTGAGCAGCGCGGCGCCGAACGCGCCGAGCAGCAGCGCCGGGATCCCGATGTACCAGATGACCCAGTACATGCTGTCTTCGGCGTAGGACCGGGTCGGCTGCACCGGCAGGCCGAGCAGCCGCTGCAGCGCGGCCATATAACCCGTCGTGGCTGGCCCGGGCTGCCAGTGCACGGTCTGCACCGCGGGCCGGATCAGGAACGCCACTACCCCGGCCACCACCAGCACCGCCGCGGCCTCGGGCAGCCACCACCGGGCGGCCCCGCGCAGCACCGCTGGGGCCCGGCGCCGCACGGCCGGCCACAACGCGGCCAGCACACAAGCCAGCGTCACCAGCGCGGTCACCCCGGCGATCAGGCTCATCGGCCGCACCGCGAAGCCCGGCGACGCCCGGTAGCCCGGCGCGGCCAGTTGCCCAGCAGCCAGGCCGCACACCAGGCCGGCCAGCACGCCGGTGCCGAACGGAACCACCACCGGCCGGCGGGCCAGCACGGCCACCCCGAGGAACGGGATGATCGGGATCAGGAACGGCAGCGCGCCCAGCGACACCGCCGAGGTCATGCCGAGCGCCAGCCCGCCGAGCGCGGCGGCGGCGGTGCGTGGCGGCAGCCAGTCCGGCCAGCGCAGCCAGTCGGCGTAGCCGGCCAGCATGGCCCGGCCCCGCGGGCTGGTCAGCGAGTCCACCACCAGGCACATGCCGCCGAACGCCAGGATCTGCTCCAGGGGCTGCAGGAACGCGGCCCGGCTGGTGTACTGCTCGGGCAGGCTGAGGCCGAGGATGGCTGCGGCGGCCGGCGCCCACTGCGGGCCGATCAGCCGGCCGGCCAGGCCGCCGAACGTGACCAGGGCCAGCGCACCAAGTATCGGTGGGATCAGCGCCGCCGCCGACATGCCGTGGATCCACCAGCCGGCCGCCAGCAGGATGGCCAGCCCCGGCATGAACTCCGGCGCGATCCCGGCTCCAGCGGCACCGGCCGAGCCAGTCGATCCAGCGCCGGCCGTGCCGAATCCCGCACTGCCGAACGTCAAGCCGGGATGCGCCCCGCCGAACGCGGCCAGCGACTGGGTGATAGGCAGCGAGCCGTGCCCGGCGATCCAGTAGCCGAGCTGGAACACCGCGCCAGGCTCGCGCAGCACGATGATCTGCGGCGAGTTCAGCGCAATCTGCCACGCCCCGTAACCCAAGGCCACGGCCAGCGTGCCGCCCAGGCCCCACCAGCCGGCCCAGGCGCGCACCGGCTTGCCCTGGCCGCCCGCCAGCACCGGCACCAGCCGCCAGCCGGGCACCCGGTGCGTCACCGCGGTGATCATGATGACGGCCAGCGGAACGGCGATCAGCAGCAGCGGCGCGGGCTGGAACTGGCCGGCCAGCAGCAGCGCCACCCCGGGCACCAGCCAGGCCAGCACGAGCAGCACCGGCAGCGCGGTGATCTGCGCGAAGCTGCGCCCAGCGATGGAAACCCGGCGTGCGTGCCGGGCTGCCGGCGCTGGCTTCTGTCCGCTGTTCTCGGCTACGTCGCCGGCTGGACGGGCATCCCGGACCACGGCACCACTCTAAGCGGAAGCGCCTCAGCCACAGCGGAACCGGCACTGACCGATTCATCCCATTGCGCCACATGCCGTCGCCTGGCACGCGACAATAGGCGGCACACCCCCGCACAATCGATGATCTACGCCGCGAGGAGCGATGACCCGCTACGCAGATGTGGACGAGCCCGGGGGACGAGTAGCGCAGCCCGGATACCAGCTGCCTGGGCCACGCTCAGCCGGGACGATCCCGGGGGATCTGGGCCAGGCCAGCGACACCCACTGGCAGCTGTCCAACTACCTGCACGGCCCGGACGACGAGGGCCGCGCCGGGCTGGGCATCGGCGACGCCGGCGCGGACACCGGCGGGTGGCGGGCCAGCCGCGCGGCCCGGAAAGCCAGCAAGCCCGGCAAAAAGCCCGGCACGCCGCCCGGCCCGCCATCGGGGCCGCCGCAGAACCGGAGATCCGGCTTCCTGCACGGGCGCCGCGGCAAGTGGCTCGGCGGCATCGCCATCGTGGCCACGGTCGGCGTGGTCGGCACCTCGCTGGTCGCCTACGCCAAGTACCGCAGCGTGCTCGGCAGCATCCACCGGGAGAACGTCACCGCGGCCATGCTCGGCCACCGGCCGCCGCTCACGGCCGGGCTGAACATCCTGGTCATCGGCTCGGACTCGCGGGCCGCCTGGGCAACAAGTTCGGCGCGGACGTGCTGGGCGCCCGCTCGGACACCTCGATGCTGCTGCACATCGCGCCGGGGCACACCCGGGCCGACATCATCAGCTTCCCGCGCGACTCGATGGTGCCCATCCTGTCCTGCTCCAACGACGGCCTGGGGCATACCGGGCAGACCGCCCAGCCTGGCCAGCTCGAGCGGCTGAACGCCACGTTCTCGGCCGGCGGCGCGCCCTGTCTGTGGAAAACCCTGGAGCAGACCACCGGCATCCGGATCCAGCACTTCGTGGAAGTGAACTTCGCCGGCTTCCAGTCCATCGTGAACGACGTCGGCGGCGTCCCGGTGTGCCTGCCGTTCGCGATCAACAACGCCCAGTCCAGGCTGCACCTGTCGGCCGGGAAGCATGTGGTCAACGGCGCCCAGGCGCTGGCGTTCGTCCGGCTCCGCGAGGACATTGGCGAGGGCTCGGACACCCAGCGCATCCAGCGCCAGCAGTACTTCCTGGCCGCGGTCATGCAGAAGCTCAAGGCCACCGGCCTGCTCGGCCAGCCCAGCCGGATCTTCGCCGTGGTGCGCGACGTGGCCAAGTCGCTGACCACCGACAGCGGCCTGGACCTGAGCACGATGCTGCGCATCGCGGACAGCATGCGGAGCCTGAGCTCCAGCGCGGTGCAGTTCATCACCGTCCCGGTCGTGCCCTACGTGGGTGACCCGGCGGCGGAGCTGTCCTGGGAGCAGCCGCAGGCCGACCGGCTGTTCCGGGCCGTGGAGTCCGACCGCCAACTGCCCGCCGCCGCCAAGGGCAAGAAGGCCAAGTCCACCGTGCCCACGGTCAGCCCGGCCAAGGTCAACGTGGACGTGCTGAACGGGTCCGGCGTCACCGGCATCGCGGGCAGCACGGCCAGCGCGCTGACCGCCAAGGGGTTCAAGGTGAGCGGCACCGGCCCGGCGCCCAACTACGACTTCACCAGCAACGTGATCGAGTACGCCTCGGCCGCGCAACTGCCCGAGGTGAACACGCTCAAGGCCCTGTTCAGTTCGGTGGCGGTCAAGCAGAACGCGGCGCTGGGCACGAACTCGCTCACGCTCATCCTGGGCTCCACCTTCAAGGGGCTGAGCACGGCGTCCGGCTCCAGCTCTGGCTCCACCAAGTCGGCCTCGCAGAAGCTGGACAACCTGGCCAAGAGCTACGGCGGAATCACCGCGAACACGAACATCTGCTCCGATTCCGCCGCGTTCGCCGGCCCGGACACTCCCCTCCCAGGCGGCTGAGTGCTCAGGCCACCCGGGGCTGGGCCAGCCCGCCGGAGGGCGGCGGCTCGTCCGGTTCGCCGCCGTCCGGGGCCGGTCTCCGGCCGCGCCGCGACCCGAGCTGGGACACGGTCAGCCAGGCCCACAGCCCGAGCGGGTACATGAAGTAGCCGAACCGGGTCGCCGGGGCCAGGGTGAACATCAGCACCAGGCCGATGATGAGCCGCCAGGTGGCGGCGGGCACGGTCCGCGGCGGCTGCACCACCAGCGATACCAGCACGCCGAGCCCGGCCAGGCCGAGCAGGGAGACGGCGATCAGGTGCCCGATATGCCCGGTATCGGCGAGTACATGCCCGGGCAGCGGGCTGACCGCCGCCGACTTGACGCTGGCCAGGCCGAGCGGGAACAGGATCGTGTTGTCCACCAGTGCGTGCGCGCCGAGCGCGGCGACCGGCACGATGATGGCACACGCCACCACCACGGCGGTCGCCGAGAACTGGGCCGCGGTGCGCCGGCCGTCCCGGACCAGCACCATGGTCCCGGCCACCACCAGCGCGGGCCACGCGGTCGCCTTGGTCGCGGCCGCGATGCCCAGCACCGCCCCGGCCAGCAGCGGCCGCGGGTGCCGCCAGAGCAGGGCCAGGCCCAGGCAGATCAGGGCCAGCACCGGGACGTCGGTGCCACCCACCGTGAGCGAGAACGCGATCACCGGGGTGGCCGTGACCAGCACCGTCCAGCGCAGCACGTCACGTGCGCCTGCCACGGCCAGCGCGGCCGCGAACAGCACGACGAAGCCCAGGCAGAACCACACCCGGGGGTCGGTAACCAGGCCCGGCCCGAACAGCGCCCGCGGGATGCCGAAGATCACCATCACCGGGAGGTACGGGTTGTAGACGTTGGGGTCGTGGGTGGCATGGACCACGGCGTCGCTCAGGTAGGGCGTCCCGTGGTGCACCATCAGCCGGGCGCCGCGGGCGATCACACCGACCTCGGGCTGCCACTTGCCCTGTTCGGCCAGCACGGCGAGCGGCGCGATCAGCGCCCCGCCGATGCTGAGGACCAGCGCCAGGTCCACGCTGCGGGACGATCTCCAGGCCAGCACGATCGCGGCGGCCAGCACGTACGCGCCGGCCGCGAACAGCCCCCAGAGCCGGTGCAGGGCATCGCTGCTGAACACGCCCATCCCGATGGCGAACAGCGTGCAGCCCACAAACAACGCCGCCAGCCAGCGGCGCGGGATGGTAACCGGCGACTGCCATCCCCCGCCCGGCTCGAAGCGGCGCAGTGGCGCTTGCCTGAGCTGGAGCATTTTGCCACCCTCCAGGAGCGATCCTAGCCGTTCACCGTCAGGACGCCCGGAGGGCACCTCCGGTCTTGGCCCGGCGGCTGGCCAGGAACCAGCCAGCCAGGCCGTTGCCGATGAGCAGCCAGCCCAGGTAGCCGATCAGCGCCAGGTAGCCGACGGTGCCCAGGCCCACCATGGCGCTGAACCCGGCGACCAGCATCCGGCCCTCCCAGCCCAGGCTGCCCCGCGCGCCGCGCGGCGTCACCGGGTGCCGGGCCTGGTAGGCCACATCCAGCTGGCGCAGCCCGACGAGGCCGATCAGGGCGAACGTGACCGGTCCGGGCACCCCGATGGCGAAGCCGAGCGCGGCCAGGTAGATGTACTGGCCCGCCTGGATGATGACCGGGGCCAGCCAGTCCACCGGCCCGTCGTGCGGGTGCGCCGAGCCCGGCGCGGCCAGCAGCATGGCCGCCACCGGGGTGAGCAGCACCAGCCCGTCCAGGCTGCCCAGGCCCAGGGCGGCCAGCAGCACGGTGGCGATCAGGCCGGCGACCGCGGGCGGCAGCGGGACCAGCTGGCCATGCACCAGCGCGCCGGCGAACCGGGCGATCGGCCCGTCGTCCCGGCAGGCCGCCACTCCCCCGTACCCGGCCGGGGTGCCCGTGCTGCCCGGATCGCCCGCGCTGCCGCGGCTGCCGTCGCGGGCCGGCGACCGCGGCCGGCGCGGCCCGGCCACCAGCGCCCAGGCCAGCGCGACCGCGGCGCAGCCGGTCATGGCCAGCAGCGCGGTCCGGTTGCCGTAATAGGCCGCGGTGCCGGTGATGACCAGGGCGCGCAGCCAGGCGGGCACCGCGAGCACCTGCCCGGCGACCATGCCGACGGTAGGCCGGGCGGTATCGGGCGGTGCTGCCGCGCCAGGCGGCTGGGCGGCCGGGTAGGCGGCGAGCTGGGCCAGCCGGCACAGCCGGGTCACCTTCCGCAGCGCGAACAGCATGGCGATCCCGGTGGCCAGCTTCCAGGCGACGGTGGGGCTGCCCGCCGCGCCGACGGCCAGCCCGGCGTAGACGGCCAGTTCGCCGGCCCAGGCACAGACCACCGCCAGCCAGCCGGCATAGGCACCGACGGTGAGCTGGCCACCGACCCGGCGGGCCAGGTAGCCGCCGCCCAGCGCCGCGCCGCCGGCCAGCGCCGCGGCCGGCTTCCCGGCGCTGAACCAGACCGCGGCGCACAGGCTGCAGCCCAGCTCGATGCCGGTCAGTGAGTTACGGGCCAGGGCACGACGGGCCGCCCAGATCGCCATCCGGCGCGGCAGCACCACCACAGCCGTGGTTACCGTCATGTCGTCTCCCGGTGATCCCGGTGCCCCGGAAGATCATACCCGGTTGGCCGCGGCCATACCATCGCGCAGGCCAGGTAGCCGGGCCGCCCGGCGGTCCGGGTACAGTCCGCTCATGCGGACAGTGGCGGTCGTGCTGGGGGCCGGCTCAGGGCTGCGTTTCGGTGCGGCCGTCCCCAAGCAACTGCTGCCGCTGGCCGGCCGGGCCCTGCTGGAGCACTCCGTGGCCGCGTTCGAGCAGGCGCCCGGGGTGGACGAGATCCTGATCGTGATGGCGCCCGGGCACACCGAGCAGGTCCGTGGCCTGCTGGCCGGCCGCGGGTACGCCAAGGTCACCGGGATCATCGAGGGCGGCGCGACCCGCCCGGAATCGACCCGGCGGGCCATCGCCGCCCTCGGCCCGGGCGAGGCCGACGTGCTGTTCCACGACGCCGCCCGGCCACTGCTCGACCAGCCGACGATCGCCGGGTGCCTGCGCGCGCTGCGCGACCACCGGGCGGTGGGCGTCGCGGTGCCCGCCTCCGACACGATCGTGGTGGTCCAGGACGGCATCATGACCAGCATGCCGCATCGCGAGACGCTGCGCCGATGCCAGACGCCACAGGGCTTCCGGCTGTCGGTGATCCGCCGGGCCCATGAGCTGGCCCTGGCCGACCCGGGCTACGCCGACCTGACCGCCACCGACGACTGCGGGGTGGTGCTGCGCTACCTGCCGGACGTGCCGGTCGCCGTGGTGCCGGGCAGCGAGCGCAACATCAAGATCACCTACCCGCACGACCTGAGCATGGCAGAAGTGCTGATCACCAGCGAGGAGGCCAGCCCGGTCACGCCCGGCGGTTGCTGACCGCCTGCTTGATCAGTGTCTGGCCGAAGTCCCAGATCAGCCCGCTGCCCCGGCTGGCGTCGTCCATTACGTCCTGGAAACTGTCGCAGAACAGCTTCACCTCGGCGTCCCCGATGACCAGCGGCGGGATGAGCTTGATCGCCTCGATGTGGTCGCCGGGCACCTGGGTCAGGATCCGGTGCCGCTCGAACAGCGCAACGACCACCATCTGCGCGAACAGCCCGACCCGGGCCGCCTGCAGCGCCTTCCAGGCGGCCCGCGGCCGGATGCCCTTCGGCCGGCCGAACTCCAGGCCGATCATCAGCCCGCGGCCGCGCACCTCGGTCAGCATGTCGTACTTGTCCACCAGCACCTGGAGCGCGTCCTGCAGCGCGGCCCCGGTGCGCTCGGCGTTGCCGACCAGGTCCTCGTCGTCGATGACGGACAGCGCGGCCAGGCCGGCCGCCATGGCCGCCGCGTTGGAGCCGAACGTGGAGTCGTGCACCAGCACCCGGTCCATCGACGAGTAGACCTTCTCGAAGATCCAGTCCTTGGCCAGCGTGGCGCCGACCGGGATGAAGCCACCGGACAGCGCCTTGGCCACGGTGACGATGTCCGGGGTGAAAATGTCTGGCGGCACGTCGTCGTGCTGGTAGGCGAAGAACTTTCCGGTCCGGCCCAGCCCGGTCTGCACCTCGTCGCAGATCAGCAGCGCGCCGTGCTCGTGCAGCAGGGCGGCCGCCGCGGCCAGGAAGCCGGGCGGCACCACGTGCACGCCCTTGCCCTGGATCGGCTCGACGAGCAGCGCGGCCACGTCGCCCTTGCGCAGTTCGGCGGCCAGCGCGTCCAGATCGCCGAACGGGATCATGGTGTCCGGCAGCAGCGGGGCGAAGCCGCTGCGGAACTCCTCCGCGCCGTTGACCGACAGCGACCCGGTGGTCAGCCCGTGGAACGCGTGGTCGCAGTAGATGATCCGGCCCCGCCCGGTGGCGTAGCGGGCGAACTTCAGCGACGCCTCAACCGCCTCGGTGCCGCTGTTGCCGAAGTACACCCGGTCCAGCCCGGGCGCCTTGGCCAGCAGTCGCTCGGCCAGCAGGCCGGGCAGCAGCGCGGCGTCGAACTGGACCAGGTCGGCGAGTTCCGCGTCGAGCACCTGGTGCAGCGCCTGCCGCACCACCGGGTGGTTCCGCCCGACCCCGAACACGCCGAAGCCGGCCAGGAAGTCGGCGTACCGGTGGCCGTCGGAGTCATACAGGTAAGCGCCCTCGGCGCGCTCGTACGTCCGGTCGAAGCCGATGGCGTGCAGGGTCCGGGACAGCTGGGGGTTCAGGTACCGGTCGGCCAGGGCGTAGCCCTCCCCGTGCCGGGCCGCGAGCAGGTCCGCCAAGTCAAAAGCCATGGGGATAAGTGTGCCGACCCGCCCCGGCTGCTGGCTAGCCGGGGCGGCGTCCGGCGATATCCGGGCAGGCCCGGCCTATAGGGCGGAATCCTCCAGCATCTCGGTGACCAGCGCGGCGATCGGGGAGCGCTCCGAGCGGACCAGGGTGGTGTGCGCGAACAGCGGGTGGCCCTTGAGCTTCTCGATGACCGCGACCACCCCGTCGTGCCGGCCGACCCGCAGGTTGTCCCGCTGCGCGATGTCGTGGGTGAGCACCACCCGGGAGCCCGCGCCGATCCGGGACAGCACGGTGAGCAGCACGCTCTGCTCCAGCGACTGGGCCTCGTCCACGACCACGAACGAGTCGTGCAGCGACCGGCCCCGGATGTGGGTCAGCGGCAGCACCTCGAACATGTCCCGGGCCAGCACCTCGTCGATCACGTCCTGCGAGGTGACCGCGGACAGCGTGTCGTAGACCGCCTGGGCCCACGGGTTCATCTTGTCCGCCTCGGACCCGGGCAGGTAGCCGAGTTCCTGGCCGCCG
This sequence comes from uncultured Actinomycetes bacterium, assembly GCA_963832095.1. Taxonomy (GTDB): domain Bacteria; phylum Actinomycetota; class Actinomycetes; order Streptosporangiales; family Streptosporangiaceae; genus RYN-230. Next base: position 141,467 of record CAWHSW010000008.1, on the reverse strand, counting down.
ACCGCGTACAGCGGGCGGAACACCACCAGCTTGCGGTGCTGGCGGCGCTCCATCACCGCCTCCAGCCCGGCGCACAGCGCCAGCGCCGACTTGCCGGTGCCGGCCCGGCCGCCCAGCGAGACGATGCCGACCTCCGGGTCGAGCAGCAGGTCCAGCGCGACCCGCTGTTCCGCGCTGCGGCCATGCAGGCCGAACGCCTCCCGGTCGCCGCGGACCAGCCGGACCGACTTGTCCGGCAGCACCCGGCCCAGCGCGCTGCAGCTGCCCTGGCCGCCCGCGGCCACCAGCACCAGGCCGGTGTGGCAGGGCAGCTCGCGGGCGGGCTCGCAGTCCAGCTTGCCGGTGTCGTACAGCTCCTGGATGTCCTCGGCGCTGACCTCCAGCTCGCGCATCCCGGTCCAGCCGGAATCCGGCGGCAGCTCGGCCCGGTACTCCTGGGCGGTCAGCCCGATCGAGGCCGCCTTCACCCGCAGTGGCAGGTCCTTGCTGACCAGCACCACGTCATCGCCTTCCGCCGCCAGGCTGCGCGCCACCGACAGGATCCGGGTGTCGTTGTCGCCGAGCCGGAACCCCGGCGGCAGCACCGTGGGGTCGGAGTGGTTCAGCTCGACGCGGACCGTGCCGCCCTGGTCACCGATGGGCAGGTCGGCATCCAGCCGGCCGTGCTCAATCCGCAGGTCATCCAGGTGCCGGAGGGCCTGCCGGGCGAAATAGCCCAGCTCTGGATGATGCCGCTTGGCCTCAAGCTCGGTGATGACCACGATGGGCAGGATCACCCGGTGCTCGGCGAACCGGCTGATCGCGGCCGGGTCGGCGAGCAGGACGCTGGTGTCCAGCACGTAGCTGAACCGCCTGGCCTCGGCGTTAACCAGGGCCGCGCCGTCGGATTGGTCAGTGCTGAGCCGCGAAGTGCGGCGGGCAGAAGAACTGGCCACTCGTTCTCCCCTGGGCGCCGTGACCGGCGCCGAGCTCGGACACAGAAGTGTCTTCGGGACCGGGACCTGCCCTCAAAGGGCCGGATCCCGGCCCTTCGCTCGTCTCGCCTGCGTGCCAGGACACGAAGCTCGAGTATGTCGAGGGCCTTCCCGGGGTGGGCGGCTAGGCACCGCCCGCCTGACATCGAAGGTACCCGCACCGGGCGGCCCCCGGAAGACCCAGCCGGGGTGTCGCGTACCACGTGGTACCGAGGTTTACCGGCGGCAGTGGCGGTTGATGGCGTTCGGCAAAAAGGGAGGTTTCAGGAGCCGAAGCGGCGCTGGCGCGCGGAATAGGAGCGGAGCGCGCGGAGGAAGTCGACCCGGCGGAAGTCAGGCCAGTACGCGTCGCAGAAGTAGAACTCCGAATGCGCGCTCTGCCAGAGCAGGAAACCGCCCAGCCGCTGCTCGCCGGAGGTCCGGATAACCAGGTCCGGATCCGGCTGGCCGGCGGTATACAAATGCTCGGCGATGTGCTCTACGTCGAGGACCTCGGCCAGTTCCTCGATCGTGGTGCCCTTGGTCGCGTGGTCCTGCAGCAGCGACCGGACCGCGTCGGCGATCTCCCGGCGGCCGCCGTAGCCGATGGCCACGTTGACCTGCAGGCCGGGGTGGCGCGAGGTGGACTCGCCGGCGTCCTTGAGGATCTGGGCCGTTTCCGCGGGCAGCAGATCGAGGGCGCCCACCGGTTTCACATGCCAGCCCGCGTCGGCCAGGTTGCCGACCGTGGTCTCGATGATCTTCAGCAGCGGGTCCAGCTCGCTGGCCGGCCGGGCCAGGTTGTCGGTGGACAGCAGCCACAGCGTGACCACCTCGACGCCGGCCTGGCTGCACCAGCCGAGCAGTTCCGCGATGTGTTCGGCGCCCTTCTGGTGGCCGTCGTTGACATCGGTGAAGCCGGCCAGCCGGGCCCACCGGCGGTTGCCGTCCAGGATCACGCCGACATGCCGCGGCACGGTATGCCGGGTCAGGGATGTTTCCAGCCTGCGCTCGTACACGCGGTAGACGAGATCGCGCAGTCCCATCCGAACCCACTTCCGCCGCTCGTCGCCGATCAAGGGTGTGGCCTGCTTGTATCAAGGATGTCACCAATGAGGGAGGGCTCGGGACATGTCCCCGGGGTTCGGTGTGTTCGGCGGCGCGGCGGGCGGCGCGGACCAGCGGTGCCGGGCGGGCCGCCTTTCCCTCCGGTTTACCTGTACTTTTACCTGCGGTTATGCCTGCGGTCCCTCGGCGCGGACCTCCTCGACCCGGCGCAGCGCCTCGCGCAGCTGGCCGAGCCAGGATTCCTCGTGCTCGCCGACCAGGCGGACGCACCAGGCCAGCGCGTCGCTGCGGCTGCGCGCCACGCCGGCGTCCACCAGGGTGTCCAGCACCCGGCGCTCGGACTGGCGCAGCCGGGTCATCACGGGGACGGACAGCGTGGTGAACATCACCTTGAGCTCACCGCAGCGGACGCCCCAGGAGACCTTCCGGCCGAACTTGTGTTCTGCCTCCCGGGCGATCTCGATCCGGTGCTCCCGGGTGTCCTCGCGGAACTGGCGGGCCCGGGCCTCGACGGCGGCGGCGCGGACGGCGGGCGCCGCATCGTCGGGGACGTCCAGGTCGTCCACCGGCCCGACCACGGTGATCTCTTCCCGGTCCGCCACAACCTCGGGCGTTCCGCTGAACCAGCCCGCAGGCAGCCGGCCGAGGAACCATCGGTGCAGGTCATCACCCGGTCCGGTCGCCTCAGTACCGGATTTCTCCGTTCCCACGTAATGATGTAATCACGCAAGATCATGCTCCGCAAGCACACCGCTAACCCGCGCCTCACAAGGTTTTCCCTCGTGATCAACCGATTGCGGTCGCCAGGGGCAACACTGATCGGTTGATCACGAACTCGGGCTGGGGGTTGCCTGGGTTACCCGACCGGGTTGGCGGCGACCTGGGCGGCGATGGCCGGGTCCACCTGGACCGCGCCGGCGAACTCGCTGCCCAGCCAGAGCGGCACGATCTGCACGTCCTCACCCGGCTCCGGCGCCTGCTCTTCCAGGCCCTTGCCCAGGTAGATGGCCACGTGCGAGACGTAGTCGGGCGCGGTCGGGTCGGTGTGGTAGAAGAGCAGGTCCCCCGGCTGCAACTGGCTGACCGGCACGGCCGGCCCGGTGCGCGCCTGGTCCGCGGCCACCCGGGGCATGACGATGCCGGCCTGGGCGAACGACCACTGCACCAGCCCGGAGCAGTCGAACGAGTTCGGCCCGGCCGCGCCCCACACGTAGGGCAGGCCGACCCGGCTCACCGCCGCCTTGAGCATCGCGATGAGCTGGGTGGTGGTCAGCGCGCTGCCGGCCTGGGCGGTGCCGACCGGGCTGGCCTGGCCGCCGGCCGACTCGCCGACCGTCCCGGCGGCCGCCGGGCGCCCGGTCGCAGCCGTACTGACCAGCGGCTCAACCAGGGCGCCGTGCGGCATCTTGGCCTTGATCTTGCGCACCAGCGAGGCGATCTGCGCGTGCGGCGCGCTGACCATGATCGCGTTGCCGATCGGGAAGCCGAGCGAGCGCGCCACCTGGGCCGAGACGACCGCGTCCACCCCGCCGATGCCGACCGTGCCGAACCCGCCGACGCGCAGCGACTCCAGCTTCCGCCCGGCCACCTGCACGGTGCCGCCGAGCGGCAGTTTGTCCTGCTGGCCCATGGTGTAGGAGACGGCCATGCCGCCCGCGGCCACGTTCCGCCAGAGCCGGCTGGACCGTGCCGTGGGGCCCGCCGCGAAGTCGCGGAACGTGGACGGGTCCACCCCGAGCATGGCCACGAACTTGCCGTTGACCTGGATCCGGGCCGCGTCCACCGCGCGGGCCGCCTGCACCCCGGCCAGCCGGGCCACCTTAGCCGCGGTGTCGGCGGGCAGCGCCTTGTGCGACACGATCATCACGTCCGCGGTCATCAGCTTGCCGACCGGCGCGACCGCCGGCCCGCTGACCGTGGCGGCGGTGGTGACCAGGCTCTGCGTGCTGCCGTCCGGGCGCAGCAGGCTGCCCGCCGGCGGGCTGGGCGCGGTCGCCACGGCGCCGCCCGGGATCACGTGCGCGCCGGCCGGCTGCTGGCTGGCCGCCTGCGCGGCGGGCAGCCCCGCCGCCAGGCCGGTGCCGAGCAGGGCCAGCGCGGCCAGCGCCGCGGGCCCGGCCGGCCGGGTCACGGCGCGCCGGGCGCGGGCACGCGCGAGCACCGGCAGAGAGGTCACGGAACCATCAATACCCCACGCGCGCGGCACATACCAGGCCCCCCTGGCCGATCCCGGCCGGTGGCCCGCCGCCCGCCGCGCCACGCTGGTCAGCGCCGATCGGCCGCGGGCGGAGGGTGAAAACAAGGCGGAAAATTTACCCGGCGCTGCGACCCAGCGCGGCGCGCAGCGCGGCCGGCCCGGTGACCGGGGCCAGGCAGGTGAAGTCGCGGCAGACGTAGGCGGCTGGCCCGCCGTCGACCAGCCCGCGCCCGGCCAGCAACTCGATGCCGTCCGCCCCGGACCCGTCGCCGAGCGCGATGACCGCGCCCGGCGGCGCCGCGTGCAGCGCGGTCCGGTGCAGCTCCGCGGTGCCGGCCGCGCCGGGCGGCCCGACCACGGCGATCTCGGCCGGGCCAGACAGCAGCGCCTCGGCCACGGCCAGCCCCGAGCCGGCCGCGGTCGGGAACCGCTCCGCGATCGGCCCGAGTACCCCCAGCGCGGCCACCGCGGCTTCGCGGTGCCGCTGCGAGCCGGTCAGCGCGGCGTAGCTGAGCAGCGCCCCGGCGACGGCGAAGGCCCCGGACGGGGTGGGCCCGTCGGCCGGGTCAGCCGGCCGGTAGACCAGCATCTCGCCGTCGTCGGCGGTGTCGTAGAAGCCGCCGGACCCGTCGCCGAACCGGTCCAGCGCGGTATCCAGCAACTGGCCGGCCAGCGTCACCCAGCGGGCCTCGCCGGTCACCCCGGCCAGCGCGAGGAACCCGTCGGCCACGCACGCGTAGTCGTCCAGCACCCCGGCGCTCGGCCCGGCCACCCCGTCGCGCGAGGTCCGGGCCAGCCGCCCGCCGGCCAGGTGCACCCGGTCCAGCAGCCCGGCCACACCCTGCGCGGCGGCCACGAACTCCGGCTCGCCGAGCAGCAGCCCGGTCTCGGCCAGCGCGGCGACGGCCAGCCCGTTCCACGCCGCGACCACCTTGTCATCCCGCCCCGGCCGGACCCGTTCCGCGCGCCGGCCCAGCAGCGCGTCGCGCACCCGGGCCAACCGCTGCGCGTCGCTGGGGTCGGAGCGCCGCTGCAGCACCGAGCGCCCATGCTCGAACGTTCCTGAACCCGTCACATTGAACGCCAGTGCCGCCCACTCGCCGTCGTCGGCGCCCAGTGCGTCGGTGAGCTCGGCCGGCGTCCAGGTATAGAAGAGGCCTTCCGCGCCGTCGCTGTCCGCGTCCAGCGCGGCGGCCAGCCCGCCGTCCGCGGTGCGCAGCTCGGTCAGCATCCACTGGCAGGTCTCGGCGGCCACCCGGCGGGCCAGCGCCGACCCGGTACGCCGCCACAGATGGGCGTACACCCGGGCCAGCAGCGCGTTGTCGTACAGCATCTTCTCGAAGTGCGGCACCACCCAGCCCGCGTCGGTCGAGTAACGGGCGAAGCCCCCGGCCAGCTGGTCGTACATGCCGCCGCGGGCCATTGCCTCGGCGGTGCCCTCGGTCATGGCCAGCGCCTGCGTGCCGCCCGGCCCGCCCCGTTCGTAGTGCCGGAGCAGGAACTCCAGCACCATCGACGGCGGGAACTTGGGCGCGTCGCCGAAGCCGCCCTGGGCCGCGTCGTAGTCCCGGGCCAGCGTGCGCACCGCCTGGCCGGACAGCTCAGCCAGCGCGGCGTGGCCCGGCGCGCCGCCCGCGCCGCGCAGCGGGGTGGCCCGCTCGGCCAGCGCCTCGGCGATGCCGCGGGCCTGGCTGGTCACGTTGTCCCGGTCCTCCTGCCAGGCCTTGGCCACGCCTGCCACCAGCCGCTGGAAGTAGTCGCGCGGGAAGTAGGTGCCGCAGAAGAACGGTTCCCGGTCCGGGGTCAGGAACACGGTCATCGGCCAGCCGCCCTGGCCGGTCATGGCCTGGGTGGCGGTCATGTAGACCGCATCCACGTCCGGGCGTTCCTCCCGGTCCACCTTGATCGCCACCAGGTTGTCGTTCATCAGCGCGGCGGTGTCCGGGTCCTCGAACGACTCGTGCGCCATCACGTGGCACCAGTGGCAGGCCGAGTACCCCACCGAGAGCAGCACCGGGACGTCGCGCGCCCGGGCCTCGGTGAATGCCTCGTCGCCCCACGGCCACCAGTCCACCGGGTTGTCCGCGTGCTGCAGCAGGTACGGGCTGGTGGCGTTCTTCAGTCGATCGGCCATGTGCCCATCTTCGCCTGGCCGGCCGGCTGCGCGGCCCACGCACCCACCTCCAGCCGAGTTGCAAGCGGAAGTCATAACGGTTATCGTTTTCAACAAGCTTGTGCTGCGCCCTTCCCTGCGCGACGCGACCCTGGAGACGAAGCCACCAATGTCTGTACGCATACCTGCCGCAAGCACCTCCCGCCGCCTGGCCACCGCGGGGCTGGCCAGCGCTGGCCTGGCCGCCGCGATGCTGGCCGCGGGCTGCTCATCGAGCCCGGGGTCCACCGCCGCGGCCGATTCGAGCAGCACGATCGTGGCCGTCGGGGCGGAGAACGAGTACGCCAACGTGATCAGCCAGATCGGCGGCAAGTACGTGCACGTGACCGCGATCGAGAGCAACCCGAACACCGACCCGCACGCGTTCGAGGCCAGCGCGAGCGTGGCCCAGGTGGTCAGCAGCGCCAGCCTGGTGGTGCAGAACGGCATCGGCTACGACTCGTATATGAACAAGATCGAGTCGGCCGCGCCGAACCCGCACCGCAAGGTGATCGACGTGCAGAACCTGCTCGGCCTGCCGGACAGCACGCCGAACCCGCACCTGTGGTACAAGCCATCGACCATGCCGGCCGTGGCCAAGGCGCTGGCCAGCGACCTGGCCAGCATCCAGCCGTCACATGCCAGCTACTTCCGGGCCCGGGCCGCCGCGTTCGACACCTCCCTGCAGCCCTGGTACCAGGCGATGGCCAAGTTCAAGGCGGCCTACCCGGGCACGCCGGTGGCGGTGACCGAACCGGTCGGCGACTACATGCTGCAGGCTGCCGGCGCCCGGATCCTGACCCCGTTCGGCTTCCAGGCCGACGTGATGAACGGGGTAGACCTCTCCCCGCAGTACGTTGCGCTGGAAGACAACCTGTTCGCCCAGCACAAGGTCAAGGTGTTCCTGTACAACCAGCAGGTGACTGACACACTGACCGCCTCGTTCCTGGCCACCGCGCACAAGTACGGGATTCCGGTGGTCGGCGTGTACGAGACCATGCCGACCGGCTACACCTACCAGTCCTGGATGCTGGCCGAGGTGCACGCGCTGCAGCGGGCGGTGGCCGGCCACGTGTCCACCCAGAAGCTCGGGTCATGACCGGCCTGCCGCCCATGACCAGCCCGGCCGAGGTGCTCAGCGTCGACCACCTGAACGTCCGGCTGGGCGGCCGCCAGATCCTGCAGGACGTCAGCTTCACCATGCGCGAGGGCGAGTTCACCGGGCTGATCGGCGCCAATGGGGCGGGCAAGACCACCCTGCTCAAGGTGATCCTCGGGCTGCAGCCGCCGACCAGCGGTACCGTCCGGGTGGCCGGCCAGACCAGGACCCGGCGGGCCGGGCTGGTCGGCTACGTGCCGCAGAAGATAGCGCTCGACCCGGACATGCCGCTGCGCGCCCGTGACCTGGTCGGGCTGGGCCTGGATGGGCAGCGGCTCGGCCTGCCGCTGCCCTCGGCCAGGCGGCGCAGGCTGGTGGACGAGATGCTGTCCGCGGTCGGCGCGCAGCGGTTCGCCGACTCCCGGGTCGGCAATCTGTCCGGCGGCGAGCAGCAGCGGGTAATGATCGCGCACGCGCTGATCAGCCGCCCCCGGCTGCTGCTGCTGGACGAGCCGCTGGCCAACCTGGACATCGGCAGCGAGCAGGACGTGGTCAGCCTGCTCGGCCAGGTGGCTAAGGAGCAGCAGGTCGCGGTGCTGATCTCGGCGCACGACATGAACCCGCTGCTGCCGGTCATGGACCGCCTCGTCTACCTGGCCGGCGGCCGGGCCGCCACCGGGACGACGGAAGAGGTGGTCCGCACCGACGTGCTCAGCGACCTGTACGGCCAGCACGTGGACGTGATCCGGGTGCACGACCGGATCCTGGTGGTGGCCGGGCGGGGCGGCGGCACCCGGGTGCCGCCGCCGTCCGCGGACGCGCCCGCCGGCCCGTGCGAAGACGAGCCGCAGCCAGACCCGCACCTGGCGGAGAGCGTCTGACCGTGATCCACCTGCTGCACCTGATCTTCGAGCCCGGCTTCTTCGGCAACCCGCCGGTGCGGTCGGCGCTGCTGGCGGGCGGCATCGTCGCCGTGGTGTCCGGCATCGTCGGGTCGTTCGCGGTGCTCCGCGGCCAGTCCTACGCCGGCCACGCCCTGGCCGACATCAGCGTGGCCGGCGGCTCGGCGTCGTTCCTGGCCGGGGTCAGCCCGCTGTGGGGTTTCGCCGGTGTGGGCGTGCTGGCCGCCGGGGTGATGGACATGATCGGGGTGCAGCGGCCACACGGCCGCGACCTGGCCACCGGCATCGTCCGCGGCGCCGGGCTGGGCCTGGGCGCGCTGTTCCTGTACTTCGACACCACGCACACCAGCACCACCGGGGCGACGATCACCATCCTGTTCGGCTCGCTGTTCACCATTTCCAGCTCGCTCATCCCGGTGATCGCGGTGTTCAGCGCGCTCGCGCTGGGCATCGTGCTGGTGCTGTACCGGCCGCTGCTGCTCAGCTCGGCCGCCGCCGAACTGGCCGCCGCCCGCGGCATCAGCGTCCGGCTGGTCGGCGCGCTGTGCCTGATCGCGATCGCGCTCACCGTCTCGCTGTCGGCGCTGACCATCGGCGCGATCCTGAGCACCGCGCTGCTCATCGGGCCCGCCGCGACCGGGCTGCGGCTGACCAGCCGGCCCGGGCTGGCCATGGTCTGGGCGGTGCTGATCGGCGTGGCCGCCACCTGGCTCGGCGTACTGCTGGCCTACGACAGCTACTACTGGCCGCCGGGCCGGCATGGCTGGCCGGTCAGCTTCTTCGTGGTCACGCTGATCCTCGTGTTCTACCTGCTCAGCCCCCGGCCGGTAAGGCGGGTGCCGGACTGATGTTCTCCGGGTTCATGACCAGCACCTGGGAAGTGGCCAGCATCGTCGCCGTGGTCGCCGGGGTGGTCGGATTCTTCGTCGTGCTGCGCGGCGCCGCGTTCGTCGCTGACGCGGTCCCGCAGGGCGCGTTCACCGGGGCGGCCGCGGCCAGCCTGCTCGGCGTCAGCACCCTGATCGGGCTGGCTGTGGCCTCGCTGGCCGGCGCGCTCGGCATCAGCTGGCTCGGCCGCCGTGGCCGCCGCGACGTCGCCACCGCCCTCGTCCTGGTCGTGATGCTCGGTCTCGGTGCACTCTTCCTCAGCTTCAGCAGCGAGTACGCCCCCGAGATCTACTCGCTTCTGTTCGGTGAAGTCCTCGGGGTCAGCGCGACCGAGATAGCGCCGGTGGCGATCCTGGGCGGCCTGAGCGTGCTGGCCATCCTCATCCTGTTCCGGCCGCTGCTGCTGTCCTCGGTCATGCCCGAACTGGCCGAGGCGCGCGGCGTCCGGGCCGCCCGGATGGAACTGGTCTTCCTGATCGTGCTGGCCCTGGCCACCAGCATGACGCTGCCGGTGACCGGCGCACTGCTCATCTTCAGCCTGATGATCGGCCCCCCGGCCGCGGCCCGCTCGGTGACCAGCCGCCCCGGCCCGGCCATGCTGCTATCAGTCCTGATCGCCCTCGTCGTGGTGTGGCTGTCGATCGCGGCCGCGTACCAGACCAACTGGCCGGTCGGCTTCTTCGTCGGCACCCTCGGCGCGGTCTGCTACGCCGTCGGCCGCATCTGGGCGGCCCTCCGCCGCCGCAGGTCAGTCGGGGCCGCCGGCCCCGCCTCCGCAGGCCCGGAGGACGACGCACTGGCTGCTAATGTGCGGGTGTGATGACGGAGCCCGCTAAGCGCCCGCCGGGCGGTACCCGGGTCCGCGGAACCCGGCAGGCCGAGGCGCTGTCCGCCGTGCTCGGCGGGCTGCCCGGGTTCTGCAGCGCGCAGCAGATCCACGCCGAGCTGCGGCAGCGCGGCGAGCACATCGGGCTGACCACGGTGTACCGGCATCTCCAGGTCCTCAGCGAGGACGGCCGGGTGGACACGATCCGGGACGCCAGCGGCGAAACCCTGTACCGCCGCTGCGAGACCGACGCGCATCACCACCACCTCATCTGCCGGTCCTGCGGCACCAGCGTCGAGGTCGAAGGCCGCGCCGTAGAACGCTGGGCCGAACAGGTAGCCGCCTCAGCGGGCTTCACCGCCGTTGACCACACGGTCGAACTCTTCGGCCTCTGCCCCGCCTGCACCGCCGCCGCACGCAGCTGACCGAACGTCCCAACCCCATTAACCCAGTACTGGTGGGGCGTGACGTCGGCGTGCGCGGGACTGGCCGAAGGCGTAAGCGTGCCCGGGGTTGGGGATGACCGGCTGTACGCCAATGTGCTGCTCACTGTGGGTTATATCCGGCCGGGTGGCTGACTGGCTGTCTGGAGTGTGGCCAGGGCCAGGCGGACCAGATCGGCGTTGCCGGTGACTGGCTCACCGGCTGGGCCGGTGAGGGTGTCTTCCAGGCCGATACGGGTGGGCAGGCCGAGCTCGCCGGCCAGTTCTATCAGCGGCCAGCAGCCGTCGTCGGCGCCGTGCAGCAGCAGCCAGCCGTCGCGAAGCGCGGACTCGCGCACCGCGCGGAGGATCTCCCGGCCCGCCGCGACCGCGTTGACCGGGGGCGATGCGGGCACTTCCACCATCACGCGGAGCAGTGGCGGCAGGTCCAGGGTGGTCGTCAGCCGCCGCACATCAGCTACTGACCAAACCCCGGCCTCGATCCCGATCCCGGTGGCGGCCAGCGTGTGGGCTACTTCGGCCCAGCCTGGTTCGCTGATGTTGACCGAGGCGAAGTCGGGCCGCCCGGCCGCGGCCAGGGCATGCCCAGCTGGCCACGCCGGCCTGCCGGGCGGTTGGGTCGCCGCCGGTGATCCAGAGTCCGGTGGAGACCCCGACCGGGGTGTCCGGGCAGGCCTGCCGGACGGCTGCTACCGCGGCGCCGATGTCGGCCGCCTGGACCGACTCGGTTCCAGCCGGGTTGCGGGCGTGCAGGTGCACGGCTTCAGCCCCGGCCGCCACGGCCGCGGCGGCCGAGCTGGCCAGTTCGGCCGGGGTCACCGGCACGGCCGGATGCTCGGCCCGGGTCCGCTTGCCGTTCAGGCAGGCTTTCAGCGTCCGTATCGGCGTCCGCGCGGCGTCCATGCCGTCCATGCTTGCAGCCGCCCCGCCCGGTTGCCTAGCTCCCTGCCGCTAATTCGTGATCATGACGTGAAGAAGCCCACCTAGCCATGATCACGATTCCGGAGCTGAGCTGGCCAGTTTGGCCAGCCGGACCAGGTATGTGCCGCCCGAGCCGGTGGACTCGTCCCGCACCGTGATCAGCGCTTCGCCGTGACCCAGCCGGACGTGCGCGTAGACGGTGTCGCCCGGCGCCACATTGAGGCTGATCCCCTGCCGCTGCCCCTGTTGCGGGTACACCCGCCACCACAGGTAGTAGCGGTAGTGGCCGGCCACCGCCGGGCCGAGTCCCGCCGAGCCCGCCTCGACCTTGGGCGCCGCGGCCGAGGAGCCGGTGCCGAGGGCCAGCCCGGTCGTGGCCAGCCCGGTCGAGCCGCCCGCGGTGTGCCGGAACGCCCGGCGCACCCGCCAGGTGCCAAAGCGTGTCGAGGAACTGGTTCTTGGCTGCGGCCGGGGCGGCCTGGGCGGACGAGGTCGAGGGGCGACGCATCGGCATCGGTGGAGTCACCAATAATGGATTGCGGCGTGGTGTCGCCGATAATGCTGGTGTCCCCAATGATGCTGTCGTTATTGATGGTGTCTACGCCAATGTTGGTCGAATCGCCAATGATGCTGTCCGCCGAGATCAGGCTGGCGTCGCCGATGATGCTGGCATCGCCAATGATGCTGACGTCGCCGATAATGGAGATCGCCGCGGTGCTCGGCGCGACCTTGGTCAGCGCGCAGCGGGACGGCGCCGCGCGCACCTGGCCGGTGACGAACCGCTTCCAGGTGGCCAGTTCAATCCGGCCGGACGGCCGGGCCGGCAGCCCGTTGGCGATCAACTCGGACTGGGTCGCGGTCAGCGGGCTGAATCCGGCGGGCAGCGTCACATTGACGGCCTGGATCCCGCCGCCGCAATTGACCAGTGACCGGGTGCCGACGGTGGCATCTGGGGTACGGGCCGCCCCCGCCATCGCGGGAGCAGACAGCAGAACCTGGCTGACCACCAGCCCGGCAATCGCGACAGGCCACAATGGCCGGCGCCCTCCCGGCGCACGCATTAAACCGGTGCCGATCATCAGCGACCTCCTCGGGCCATGCGCACCATTGACGTGGTGCGCGCGGCGGCAAACAGCGCGACTGCAGGGCGGGGGCTGCCGTCAGGTCCGGTCACGTGGCAGCATAGCGAGTGACCGGGCAGGTCAAAGGCTATACGCCAGACATGTCGTGAGCTATACCTCTAGTGTCCGGGCCAGTATGGCGTATCCGGACACGACCCCCTCCTGTACCTACCTTGGCACACCGTGACCAGCGGCGCGATGCATTGCTGGCCGCGGCTGCCTGGGGGCAGCGGCTCTGGCCAGCCAACTCCCGGCCAGAGATCCGATCACTACCCTGACCACAGCCAACGCCCGGAAACCGGTCCGGCTGCGGAGTAGCTGCGGTTTTTCCGTATATCTCGGTTCGGTGACGGTGTGTCCGCCCGGTCCTGGTGGGCGTTGACATGCCGGATACATCCGATCTATTTTCCAGGCACACGACCGGCGGTGCCCAGCAACGGACGGCGCGCGACGGCGCGCGCCGCAGGCCCGAGGGAGTGGACACAGGAGGACCGATGGTACTTCGCAGGCGTTTCGGCGTGTCCGCCTCGGCCGCGATCGCGGTCGCAGTGCTGCTGGCCGGCTGCGGCTCCAGCGGCGGATCGAACAGCTCGGGGTCGGCCAGCAGCTCCACTGGCTCAGCCAGCTCCGGCCCGGTCAAGGTCGGCGTGGACCTCACCTACAACAACACCGCCTTCTGGGCCGCGTACATCAACTACGAGACCCAGTACGCCAAGCAACTGCACATCAAGCTGCTCGGCCCGCTGCTCTCGGCGGCCAGCGCCAGCCTGCAGAACCAGCAGATCCAGGAGCTGGTCAACGAGGGCGCGCAGGCCATCATCGTCAACCCGGAGACGGCCACCAGCCTCGGCCCGGCCATCTCCTACGCGGCCAGCCACCACGTCAAGCTGATCTCGGTGGACACCATCGTCGGCGTGGGCAAGGTGTACATGGTCGTCCGGGCGTCCAACCTGCTGTACGGGCTGGATGCCTGTGCCTACATCAGCTCCAAGGTGAAGTCCGGCTACGTGCTCGACCTGGAGGGCGACCTGACCTCGTCCAACGGCGCGGACCGGACGAACGCGTTCAACGCCTGCATGGCCGCCAACGACCCTGGGGTCAAGATCCTCAAGGACCCCACGGTGTGGACCGACGCGACCGCCGTCACCGACGCGCAGAACGCGGTGAACGCCTACGGCAGCAAGCTGAAGGCCATTTACTCGCAGTGGAGCAGCCCGGACACCGGTATCGTGCCGCTGCTCAAGAGCAAGGGGCTGACCGGCAAGGTCCTGATAGTCAGCGACGACGGGGTCCCGTTCGAGATGTGCGACATCTCCAAGGGGATCACGAACGCGTCCCAGTCCCAGCCGGCCAACCTGTATGCCTACTGGGCACTCAAGTACGCGATGGACGCCGCGCACGGCGTCGCGCTCAACCCGGGTGAGCCCGGCGGCGGCGCGCCGACCCTGCAGAACCTGACCTACCAGGGCGACACGAACCTCGGTGACCCGATCGTCGCCCCGTTCGTGACCAAGACCGCGACCAGCCTGTCGGTCAAGCCGGTGGACGGGCTGGCCGGCACGGTGAACACCACCCCGGTTACCGACGCACAGCTGTGGGGCAACGTGTACGGCGCCGCGCATGGCGGGGTATGCAGCGCCTCCGCGTCGGCTGGATGACCGAGGCGGCCATGCCTGCTGCCCCGGCGGCCGCACCAGCCGCCGAGGCAGCAGGCATCTACAAGCAGTTCGGCAGCACCCTGGCGCTGCGCGGCGTGGACCTGACCCTGTGGCCGGGCCGCTGCCTCGGCCTGGTCGGCCGGAACGGCGCGGGCAAGTCCACCCTGGTGTCCATCCTGAGCGGCATCTACCCGGCGGACAGCGGCACGGTGCGCTTCGACGGGCAGCCCGCCCCGGCGCACGGCGACACCGGGGCCTGGCGCCGCCGGATCGCCACCGTGTTCCAGCACTCGATGGTGGTGCCGGAACTGACCGTGGCGGAGAACGTGTTCCTCGGCCGCCAGCCACTGCGGGCCGGCCGGGTGGACTGGCGCGGGATGCGCGCGCAGGCCGCGCAGGTCATGGCGGAATGGGGCTTCGCCATCGACGTCCGGCTGCCCTGCGCCGACCTGACCGTGGAGCAGCGGCAGATCGTGGAGATCGCCCGCGCGCTGGCGGCCGGCACCCGGTGCCTGCTGCTCGACGAGCCGACCGCGGCGCTGGAACGCGGCGCGATCGAGCGGCTGTTCGCCCGGGTCCGGCAGCTCGCCGCGAGCGGGGTCGCGATCCTGTACATCTCGCACCATCTCGAGGAAGTCTTCGAGATCTGCCAGGACGTCGCGGTGCTCCGGGACGGCGAGCTGGTGCTGACCAGCCCGGTCCCCGAGCTGACCAAGGATGACCTGGTCACTGCCATGGTCGGTCCAGATCCCGGGACCGAGACCGGCGCCGGTCCCGGGACCGGGACTTACGTCGGGACGCGGAACGATACCGGGACCGGCGGCGGGACCGGAACGACACCGGGACCCGCACCGAGACCGGAAGACAGCACCGGCAACGGGGCTGGGCCCGCCCGGGCGGCGCCCTGCCTGGTGGTGGACAACGTGTCCGCCGAGCTGCCCGGCGGGCGGGTCAGCTCGGTGTCGCTGGACGTGCGGCCCGGCGAGCGGGTCGGGCTGACCGGGCTGCTCAGCGCCGGGGTCAGCTCGCTGGCCCGGATCGCGGCGGGCGCCGAGCCGTACACCGCGGGCCAGGTGCTGGTGGACGGCGAGCGGCTCGTCCCGGGCCGCCGCGATCTGGCCCTGCGGCTCGGCGTCGGGTACATCCCGGAGGACCGCCAGCGGGACGGGTTCGTGGCGCCGCTGGGCGTGGCCGAGAACGTCACCATGACCATCACCGACTGGCTGGCCACCATGCTGGGCTTCATCCGGCCGCGGGCCCGGGCCGCCGCGGCGGCGCCGTTCGCCCGCGGGCTGTCCATCATCTCGGCCGGGCTCGGCCAGCCGGTGGCCGAGCTGTCCGGCGGGAACCAGCAGAAGGTCACCGTGGCCCGGGCGCTGGCCCGCGAGCCGCGGCTCATCGTGGCCATCACGCCGACCCGCGGCGTGGACGTGGCCTCCAAGGCGCTGCTGCTGGCCGAACTGGCCGCGGTGACCGAGCGCACCGGGCCGGCCTGCTGCTGGCCACCGACGAACTCGACGACCTGGTCATCTGCGACCGGGTGATCGTGCTGCTGCGCGGCGAGCGGTTCACCGAGTTCGCCGAGCCGCCGTTCGACCGGGAAGCCCTGATCGCGGCCAGCGAGGGAATCCTCCGCCCGGCAAAGCGAGACACTTCATGAGCGAAGCCCGGATGCCACCGGGACCACGGTCGCCGACCGCGGCCGGGCCGCGGTGGAAGCGGTGCTGCAAGGACGCAGCCGCAGCGCGGCGGCCATCTCGCTGATCCGCGAGGCGGCGCTGCTGCCGGTGCTCGTGATCCTGCTCATCATCGGCGCGTTCCTGAACAGCGCGTTCCTCACCGTGTCGAACATCTCCGGGATCGGGCAGCAGATCTCCGCGCTCGGCGTCGTCGTCGTCGGGGAGAGCCTCATCCTGCTCATCGGCGGCATGGACCTGTCCCTGGAAGGCACCTACGGGCTGGCCCCGATGGTGGCCGCCTGGCTGATCGTCCCGGTGTCCGCGTTCGGCTCCGGCACCGAGCTGAACCCGTTCCTCGGCATCCTCATCGTGCTGGCCGTCGGCGCGGCGGTCGGCCTGGTGAACGGCCTGCTCATCGTCCGGGGCCGGCTGAACGGGTTCATCGTCACGCTCGGCATGACGATCGTCCTGGCCGGCCTGCAGGAAGGCATCGTGAAGGGCAACACGCTGTTCAACCTGCCGTCCGCGTTCACCTACCTGGGCGCGGCCTACATCGGCAAGGTGCCGGTCTCCCTCATCGTCACCGCGATCATCTTCGTGGCCACCGGCCTGTTCCTGCGCTACCACCGGGTGGGCCGGGCCATCTACGCGGTCGGCGGCAACCGGGAAGCGGCCCGCGCGGCCGGGATCAAGGTGGACCGGGTCCGGCTCGGCGTCTACGTGGCCGGCAGCATGCTGGCCGCGGTCGGCGGCCTGATGGAAGCCGGCCGGGTCTCCGCGGTCACCGGCCAGCAGGGCTACCAGGAAGGGATCATCTTCGCGGTCTTCGCGGCGGCCGTGATCGGCGGGGTCAGCCTGCAGGGCGGGCGCGGGAACATGGTCGGCGCGGCGTCTGGTGTGATCCTGCTCGGCCTGGTGCAGAACATCCTTGACCTGGCCAACGCGCCGAACTACTGGATCGAGGCCATCGACGGTGCCGTCATCCTGGTCGCCCTGGTGCTGGCCAGGCTGATCGGCGGCGAGGCCACGGCCGAATGAGCGGCAGGAAGACTCCGTCATGACGACGATCCTGGGCTTCGAGACACACGACGTCCGGTTCCCGACCTCACGGATGCTGGACGGCTCGGACGCCATGAACCCGAGCCCGGACTACTCGGCGGCGGCGCTGATCGTGCGCACCGACGCGCCGGATGGGCTGGCCGGCCACGCGCACGTGTTCACCATCGGCCGGGGCAACGACATCCAGCTGGCCGCCATCCGGGCGTTCGAGCCGTTCCTGGCCGGCCGGGATCTCGACGAGACCCTGGCCGACCTGGGCGGGCTGAGCCGGCGGCTGACCGGGGACAGCCCGCTGCGCTGGCTCGGCCCGGAGCGGGGCGTGGTGCACATGGCCATCGGCGCGGTGCTGAACGCGTGCTGGGACCTGGCCGCCCGGCGCGCGGGCCAGCCGCTCTGGCAGCTGCTGGCCGGGCTGTCCCCGGCCGAGATCGTCTCGCTGGTTGACTTCCGCTACCTGTCCGACGCGCTGACCCCGGACGAGGCCACCGCGCTGCTGGAACGGGCCGCGCCGGGCCGGGAGGCCCGGATGAAGGCGCTGCTGGCCGACGGCTACCCGGCCTACACCACCACCCCGGGCTGGCTGGGCTATTCCGACGACCGGCTGGCCGAGCTGTGCACCGAGGCGGTGCAGGACGGCTTCAGCCAGGTCAAGCTCAAGGTCGGCGCGCGCCTCGACGATGACCTGCGGCGCTGCGCGATCGCCCGGGGCGCGGTCGGCGACGAGGTGCGCATCGCGCTGGACGCGAACCAGGTCTGGGACGTGCCCGAGGCCATCGCCTGGGTCCGTGCGCTGGCCCCGTTCCGGCCCGCCTGGATCGAGGAGCCGACCAGCCCGGACGACATCCTGGGCACGGCGCGGGTGCGCCGCGGGGTGCAGCCGGTCCGGGTGGCCACCGGCGAGCATGTCGCCAACCGGGTGATCTTCAAGCAGCTGCTGCAGGCGCAGGCCATCGACGTCATGCAGATCGACGCGTGCCGGGTGGCCGGGGTCAACGAGAACGTGGCCAACCTGCTGCTGGCGGCCAAGTTCGGGGTGCCGGTCTGCCCGCACGCCGGTGGCGTGGGACTGTGCGAGATGGTCCAGCATCTGTCAATGTTCGACTACGTCGCGCTGTCCGGCACGACCGAGGACCGCCAGATCGAATGGATCGACCACTTGCACGAGCACTTCACCGCGCCGGCCCGGGTCGAGCACGGGCGGTACCTGACGCCGCGGTCGCCCGGCGCGTCGGCCGAGCTGAAACCGGAGTCGGTCAAGGAGTTCAGCTACCCGGACGGGCCCGCCTGGCGCGGCACGGCGGGCTCTCGTGATCGTTGACGCGCATCATCACCTGTGGGATCCGGGCACCCGGCGGCACGCCTGGCTGGACGCGCTGCCGCAGCTGCGCCGGCCGTTCGGCATCCGGGAATTCAGCCAGCTCGCCGCCGCGCACTCGGTGACCGCCAGCGTGCTGGTGCAGGTGCTGGCGTCGGCCGGGGAGACCGAGGAGTTCCTGGCCCTGGCCGGCCGCACGCCGCTGCTGGCCGGCGTGGTCGGCTGGGCCGACCTGACCGCCCCGGGCATCGGCGACGAGCTGGCCCGGCTCCGCCAGCTGCCCGGCGGTGACCACCTGGCCGGCATCCGGCACCTGGTCCAGGACGAGCCGGACCCGGACTGGCTCGGCCGGCCGGACGTGCGCCGCGGGCTGCGCGCGGTGGGTGACGCCGGGCTGGTGTACGACCTGCTGGTCCGGCCCGGCCAGCTGCCCGCGGCCGTCTCGGTGGCCCGCGACCTCGGCGATGTCCGCTTCGTGCTGGACCACGGGGCCAAGCCGGACATCGCGCACGGCCAGGCCGAGCCCTGGTCCACCCTGATCGGCCAGCTGGCCGCCGCACCCAACGTCAGCTGCAAGCTGTCCGGGCTGGTCACCGAGGCGGGCCCGGGCTGGGAGCCGGCCCAGATCACCCCGTACGCGAACCGGCTGCTGGACTGCTTCGGCCCGGCCCGGCTGATGTTCGGCTCGGACTGGCCGGTGTGCACGCTGGCCGCGGGCTACGGCGACGTGCTGCGGCTGGCCGTCACCGCGCTGGCCGGGCGGCTCAGCCAGGCCGAGCTGGATGGCCTGCTGGCCGGGAACGCCGCCCGCTGCTACGGCCTGCGCCTACCGCACTGAACCCTGCAGCACTGAACCTGCAGCACTGGGCCTACAGCACTGAGGCCTACAGCACGGAGGCCAGCCACTGCTGGACGCTGGCGATGTGCACGGTGGACCAGGACCGGGCCACCTCCGGATCGTGCGAGGCCAGCGCGTCCAGGATGGCCCGGTGCTCGGCCAGCGTCCGCTGGGTCGCGCCGGCCTGGGTGAGCCCGCGCCAGACCCGGGCCCGGGACGTCGGCCCGGACAGCGAATCCAGCAGCGAGCAGAGCACGCTGTTCCCGGAACAGGCCGAGATCCGCCGGTGGAATTCCAGGTCGTTGGCGACCAGATCCTCCACCCCGGGATCGTCGCCCAGGCTGTCCAGCAGGCCGCGCAGCCCGTCCAGTTCCGCCGCGGTGATCCGCTCGGCCGCCATCGCCGTGGCCTCCGGCTCCAGGATCCGGCGCACCTGGAGGAACTCCAGCACGGTCGTGTCGCGGTGGAAGTCCACGATGAAGCTGAGCGCTTCGAGCAGCAGCGGCGGCTGCAGGCTGGTCACGTAGGTACCGTCGCCGCGCCGCACGTCCAGGATGTTGACCAGGGACAGCGCCTTGACCGCCTCGCGCAGCGAACTGCGGGACAGGCCCAGCTCAGCGGCCAGATCGGCTTCCCGGGGCAGCCGGTCCCCGGCGCGCAGTGTGCCCGAGACGATCATGGCCTTGATTTTCTCGATCGCCTCGTCTGTCAGCGCCACGGCTGCCCTCCGTACCCGAACCGCCTACTGCGCTGCTGCCCCAGGCCCTGGCTACCGACATCCGCGCACATCCGATGTTTCCCGAGACTATCCCACGGTGCGGCGCAGGTCAGAATGGTGGCAAGCTGGACCAGTGGTACTGCTCTTCCTGCTCTGCGGCATCCTGGCCGGGTTCGCCGCCTACCGCTTCGGGGCCGCCCGCGCCTCGATGCGCACGCTCAACACGGCCAAGCGCGGGGTCGGCACGGTGCGGAAGACCGCGTGGCGGCACACCGGCCTAGGCCTGCTGTTCATCGCCGGCCTGATCCTGCTGCTCTACCTGGTCGGGCGGCTCGGCGGCTGAGCCGCGGCGGGCTCAGAACGACGAGCCGGACGGCCACTTGCCCACGGTGAACGTGGGGTGCCAGAAGGCGAGTGGCCAGAAGATGATCGAGATGAAGTACTGCACCCAGCTGTGCAGCGCGGCCAGGTTGAGCCCGGCGTGCGGCAGGTGCGGCGACGCGGTGTTCACGAACACGCCGATCAGGACGTAGACCACGATGACCAGGCCCTTGACGCTGAACAGGGCCTTGACATAATCCACCGCAGCTCCATCCCTTCCACCTGCTGGCAGGATAGTTCGCTGCTGGCCTTCTGCCACGGTGACACCCCGGCGGGATGTCGGTGGGTGCTGATAACAAGGGACGCATGGCTGCCACCCCCGCTGACAAGCCGCCCCCCGGACGCGGCAGCGACGGCCTGCGCGACGAGGCCGAGCGCTGCCTGCGCGCGCTGGCCGGGGAGCAGGCCCGGCTGCGCGCGGACCAGTGGACCGCGATCGAGGCGCTGGCCGGCGGCCGCCGCCGGGCGCTGGTCGTGCAGCGCACCGGCTGGGGCAAGTCCGCGGTCTACTTCGTGGCCACCGCGCTGCTCCGGGCCCGCGGCGCGGGGCCGGCCGTGATCGTCTCCCCGCTGCTCGCGCTGATGCGCAACCAGATCGACGCGGCGGCCCGGGCCGGCCTGCACGCCCGCACGGTCAACTCGGCCAACGTCACCGAGTGGGACGAGATCTACGCCGAGATCGCGGCCGGGACGGTCGACGTGCTGCTGGTCAGCCCGGAGCGGCTGAACAACCCGGGGTTCCGCGACCTGATCCTGCCCCAGCTGGCCGCCACCGCCGGGCTGCTGGTGGTGGACGAGGCGCACTGCATCTCCGACTGGGGCCATGACTTCCGGCCCGACTACCGCCGGCTGCGCACCCTGCTGGCCGGCCTGCCGGCCGGTGTGCCGGTGCTGGCCACCACGGCCACCGCCAATGCCCGGGTCACCCGCGACGTGGCCGAGCAGCTAGCCAGCGGCGCGGCGGCGAGGTGCTGGTGCTGCGCGGCCCGCTGGACCGGGACAGCCTGCGGCTGGCCGTGGTCCGGCTGCCCACCGCGCAGCAGCGGCTCGGCTGGCTGGACGGGCACCTGGCCGAGCTGCCCGGATCCGGCATCATCTACGCGCTCACCGTGGCCGCGGCCCAGGAGACCGCGGCCTTCCTCCGGGACCGCGGCCACCAGGTCGCCCCGTACACCGGCCGGGACGAGCAGGCCCAGCGGCTCGACGCCGAGCAGGCGCTGCTGGCCGGGGAGCTCAAGGCGCTGGTCGCGACCAGCGCGCTGGGCATGGGTTTCGACAAACCGGACCTGGGCTTCGTGGTGCACCTGGGCGCCCCGCAGTCGCCGGTCGCGTACTACCAGCAGATCGGCCGGGCCGGCCGGGCGGTGCCGCGGGCCGAGGTGATCCTGCTGCCCGGGCCCGAGGACCGGGACATCTGGACTTATTTCGCCTCGCTGGCCTTCCCGCCGGAGCCGGTCGTCCGGGCCACCCTGGCCGCGCTCGGCGCGGCGGACCGGCCGCTGTCCGCCAGCGCGCTGGAAACCCAGGTTGACCTCAGCCGGGCCCGGCTGGAGATGATGCTCAAGGTGCTGGACGTGGACGGCGCGGTGTGCCGGGTCAGCGGCGGCTGGACCGCGACCGGCCAGCCGTGGGCCTACGACGCGGACCGCTATGCCCGGGTGGCCGCCGAGCGGCAGCGCGAGCAGCAGGCCATGCTCAGCTACCTGGGCACCAGCCAGTGCCGGATGGAATTCCTCCGCCAGCAGCTCGACGACCCGGCGGCCGGGCCGTGCGGCCGGTGCGACAACTGCACCGGGCACCCCTGGCCCGCCGACGTGCCCGAGGCCGGCGCCGCGGCCGCGCAGGCCCGGCTGCTCCGCCCCGGGCTCGATGTCACCCCGCGCCGGATGTGGCCGCCCGGCATGCCTGCCCTGGGCGTCGAGGTATCCGGCAAGATCGCCCCGGAGCTGGCCGCCGACACCGGCCGGGCGCTCGGCCGCCTGACCGGGCTGGGCTGGGGCGTACGGCTGCGCGCCGTGCTGGGTGGTGAGCCACCAGCGGGCGTTGAGCAAGAAGAGGCTGATCAGGGGGTACCGGAGGATCTGGTGGCGGCCCTGGTGCAGGTGCTCGCGGCGTGGGACTGGCCGCAGCGGCCGGCCGGCGTGGTCAGCCTGCCCAGCCGGAGCAGGCCGCGGCTGGTCGGCAGCCTGGCCGAGCGGATCGCCGGGATCGGGCGGCTGCCGCTGCTCGGCTCGCTCGGCTACGCGGGCCACGGGCCCGGGCCGCGGCAGTTCAACAGCCCGCAGCGGCTCCAGGCGGTGTGGCGCGAGCTGGTGCTGCCTGACCCGGTCCGCGCGGCGGTGGCCGGCCTGGACGGCCCGGTGCTGCTCATCGACGACCGGATCGAGACCGGGTGGACCATGACGGTCGCCGCCAAGCTGCTCCGCGAGGCCGGCGCGCCCGCCGTGCTGCCGCTCGCGCTAGCCGTCAGTGCTGGCTGAACTTCCGGCCACACCCGTTGCCCGGACGGCCAATCGGGCGCAGATTAGAAGAGCAACGACACGGCCGGTCGCCGAGGTGAGTGCGACGGTAGCGGCACCGGCCGCCAGGTGGGGAACGGATAAGGGGGTATACCACCATGCGGCGACTTCTATTGCGTAACCGGCTGTACGCAATCACGGCGGTGGTCGCGGGGGCGGTCACGGCGCTGGCGCTGGGGGGCGCCATGCCGGCCGTGTCGCGTGTCATGCCGCCCCGTCAGCCGCGGCCGTGGCACCGCGAGCCATCGGCGTACTCGACTGCAACGGGCTGAGCACCACCCAGCGGGCGGTGAAACAGGGCCTGTCCTGCCTCGACCCACGCGGGCCGGGGGTCAGCCGGTTCGAGGACAACGACCACTACATCGGGCACGACGAGCCGTCGGTCCGGTTCCTCTCCGGCCAGCCCGGCTCCGGCAACAACATCACGTTCAACGAGCGGCTGCCGGTCGAGCCGGCCAAGCTGCCGACCGTGCGCCATCCCGGCAAGGACGTCACGCACTCGTTCGAGCTGACCATCGCGCCGTGGTTCTCCACCACGGTGTGCGACCCGA
Source organism: uncultured Actinomycetes bacterium (assembly GCA_963832095.1). Classification (GTDB taxonomy): domain Bacteria; phylum Actinomycetota; class Actinomycetes; order Streptosporangiales; family Streptosporangiaceae; genus RYN-230. The sequence continues at coordinate 118,179 of CAWHSW010000008.1, read as the reverse complement.
ATTCGGCGCCGCTGCTGCCGTGCAAGGCGGAGTCGGACGCCAACGCCCCGGCCGGCAGCTACCCGGGTGCGGGCGCGGCGTTCGTCGAGCTGCAGTTCTACCCGCCCGGGTTCGCGCCGTTCACCGACGCGATCAGCTGCGACAACAGCCACTGGTGCTCGGCGCTGAACATCGACAGCCTGGAGTGCCAGGGCAACGGGTCTGGCGCGTGCAACAACCAGTGCACCGAGCCGGTCAACTTCGCGTTCGTGCAGACCAACGGCGTGCCAACCGGGCCGCCCAGCCCGCAGCTCAGTAACAACGCCTCGTTCCGCCCGAACCGGCACACGCTGAAAATGAACCCGGGCGACAAGATAACGGTGCAGATGTTCAACGCCAAGATCCCGGGAGGTCATGCGCTAGAAGTGAAAGAAACCGACTGGTCTACCGGGCAGAGCGGCTTCATGATCGCCTCGGGCAAGAACGGCTTCATGAACACCAACCCGTTCACCTGCGCGGGCCACCGGTTCAACTTCCAGCCCGAGTACAACACCGCGCGGGCGGCGAACATCATCCCGTGGGGCATCGGGCCGTACATGATCAATGACGAGTACGAGATCGGCCACTTCGAGCCATGCACCAAGGTGACCGGCGCCGCCACTCTCTCGCTGGGCAAGCACCACACCGACACGTACTACAAGCACTGCGCCGGCCCGTACGAGGTGGGCAAGGACACCGCCAAGGCGGACTCGAACCGAATGACGCCCCGTGCTACCGGTTCGGCGACCGGCATACCGGCCTGGCCGCGCCGAACCAGGTCACCGGCTGCGCCGTGTATCTGGACGCGATCGGCGACCTGGACTACGACGGCACGCCGTACCGGGCGGACTGGCCGAACTCGGTCCAGCCGGACCGGTACCCGTCCTCGTTCCTGCAACAACAGCCGACCACGGTCGGCGGCAACCAGTATCCGGCCGTGCAGTTCATGACCGACGCCAGCGCGACCGAGTTCAACACGAACTGCAACCTGAACACCGGTTCGGGCTGCGTGCTGCCGCCCAAGGGCCCGGGGCACTTCTATCCGTACTTCACCCAGGCCTCGGTCGGCGGCAGTTGCGTGTGGGAGTTCGGCAACATGCCCAACGGCAACGCGTTCGGGAAGGACGCCCAGTACGGCTCGGTCGCGCCGGGCACCTGGGCGCGTTCGTCGGACCGGTGATGCGCAACCCGAACTGCTGACGGCGGCGGGCCGGCCGTCCCGCGCTGGGGACGGCCGGCCCTGAGCCGGGCTGCCGGTGCCCGGCTCAGCTCCGCACCGGCTCGGCCTCGGCCGCGGGCTCGGCCCCGGCCTGGGCCGCTGGCGGCGCGTCCTGTTCCCGGATGCCGTACCGCCGGTACACCCGGCCCAGCGGCCCGGGCGCCCACCAGTTGGCCCGGCCGAGCAGCCGCATGGTGGCCGGCACCAGCAGCACCCGGACGATGGTGGCGTCCACGATCAGCGCGACGATCATGCCCACGCCGAGCAGCTTGATGAACGTGATGCCGGACGCGGAGAACGCGCCGACCACGATGACCAGCATCAGCGCCAGGCTGGTGATCAGGCCGCCGGTGCGCTGCAGCCCGCTGGCGATGGCCCCGGTGTTGTCCCCGGTCACGTCGTAGCGCTCGCGGATCCGGGACAGCAGGAACACCTCGTAGTCCATGGACAGGCCGAACACGATGGCCAGCAGCAGGATCGGCATGGCCGGGTCGATGGTGCCGGTCGGGGTGAACCGGAGCAGCCCGGACAGGTGCCCCTCCTGGAAGATCCACACGATGACGCCGAACGTGGCCGACAGCGACAGCGCGTTCATCAGGATGGCCTTGACCGGCAGCACCACCGAGCCGAAGGCCAGGAACAGCAGCACGAACGTGGCCAGGCAGATGACCAGCGCCATCCACGGCAGGGTGTGCCCCAGGCTGGCCAGCTCGTCCACCAGCTGCGCAGTCACGCCGCCCACGTAGACGTGACTGCCAGCTGGGGCCGGCACGGCGCGCACCGCGGTGACCAGCTGCCGCGCCGTTACCGAGGAAGGATCCGCGGCATAACGCAAGTCCAGCCGCGCGGTGTCGCCGCGGAGCCCGGTGATCTGGGCCGCCGAGACACCCGGGACGTGCGCCAGGCGCTGCTGGTACGCGGCCAGCGCGGCCTGCTGGGCCGGGGCCGTGACCGGGCCGTCCAGCTTGGTGAGCACCTCGATGGGGCTGGCCGGGTTGCCGGGGAAGTCCTGGTTCAGCGCCTCGGTCACCACCCGGGCCGGGGCGCCCGCGGGCAGCGACCGGGCGTCGGTGCCGCCCCAGGTGATGTGCCGGAACGGGGCGGCCAGCGCGAGCAGCGCGACCACGATCACCACCGCGTACACCGCCGGGCGGCGCATCACGCTGCGGGCCAGCCGGTACCAGGCGCCGCTCTGCTCGTCGCGGGCCGGGCGGGCCGCGGCGCGGCGCACCCGCAGCGCGTTCACCCGGGGGCCGAGCACGGCCAGCAGCGCGGGCAGCACGGTGAGCGCGGCCAGCATGTCCACCAGCACGGTGGCCACCCCGCCGTAGCCCATCGAGCGGAGGAACGTCTCCGGGAACAGCATCAGGCCAGCCAGCGCCACGGCCACGGTGACCCCGGACACCGCGACGGTGCGGCCCGCGGTGGCCACCGTGGGGCCACCGCGTCCTCGGTCGTGGGCTGCCGGTGCAGTTCCTCGCGGAACCGGCTGACCATGAACAGGCCGTAGTCGATGGCCAGGCCCAGGCCGAGGATCGTGGTGATGTTGATCGAGTAGATGGACACCCCGGTGACCAGGGTGAGCAGCCGCAGCGCGGCGAACGAGCCGAGGATGCCGATGCCGCCGATGGCCAGCGGCAGGCTGGCCGCGGCCAGGCTGCCGAAGATCACCAGCAGCAGGACGAGCAGCACCGGCAGCGAGATGGCCTCGGCCCGGCCGATGTCCGCCTTGACCTCCTTGTTGATCGCCGCGTACGTCGGCACCTGCCCGCCGACCTGGCTGGTCAGCCCGGGAGCGGCCAGCTTGCCCTGGATGTTGGCGTAGGTGTTCAGCCGGGCCGAGTCGGACCCGCCCGCCAGCTGCAAAGCTACATATGTAGCGTGGCCGCCCGCGCCGACGAACTGGGCTGATCCGGTAGTCCAGTAACTGGCGGCGGACGGCACCTCGCTCTTGGGCAGCGCGGCCAGCGTCCGGGCCACCGCGTCCCGGAACGCGGCGTCATGCACGGTCAGCGTCCGGCTGGTGTAGAGCACCACCACGTCGGCGGTGTTCCGGCCGAACGTCCGCGCGGCCAGGTTGCTCTCCTGCTGGCTCTGGCTGCCCGGCGGGGTGAAGCCGCCGCCGGACTGCAGCGCGCCGAACACGCCGGTCCCCCAGACCGCCGCGGCCACCACCACCAGGCCGGCCAGGGCCAGCACCAGCCGCCGCCGCGCGTATACCAGTCGCCCCCATGACTCGAACATCGCGCCCTCCAGCGCCTAGACTGCTACCAGGAGTCACAACCGTGAACACCGTAAACTGCTAATGCTGTAAACCTTGCATATGGTGTTTACTAGTGTCAAGACTGTTTACCTGATGGCAACCCGGATCACAGCGGGCTCTCAGCCAGGCCCCGGGCAGGAGGCGCACGAGTGCCGGAGACGCTGAGCCGACGCGACCGCGTCCGCGCCGAGACGACGGTGGAGATCAAGCAGACCGCGCGGAAGATCCTGATCGAGCAGGGCCACGAGGCGGTCACGCTGCGCGCCATCGCCCGGGACATGGGGATGACCGCGCCCGCGCTGTACCGCTACTTCGGCAGCCACGAGGACCTGCTGCAGAACGTGTGCGGGGACATCTTCGGCGAGCTGGCCGACGAGATCGAGGCCGCCATCCACGCGGCCGGTACGCGGGCGGCGACATCACGGCCAAGGTGGCCGCCGCGTGCCGCGCGTTCCGGCACTGGGCGCTGAACCACCGGCCCGAGTTCGCGCTGCTGTTTGGCACGCCAGTGCCGGGCCTGGACGTGGAGAACGACGACATCGCGGAGAGTGCGCCCGGCGGTTCGCGGGCATGTTCTTCGCCCTGTTCCTGGAGCTGTGGCAGCGGCGGCCGTTCCCGGTGCCGCCACCGGAGAAGATCGACCCGGGCCTGCGCGAGCAGCTGGCCCGCTACCAGGAAGGCCTCGGCACCGACCTGCCGCTCGGCGCGCTGCTCGCGTTCCTGCGCTGCTGGGTCCGGCTGTACGGGATCGTGAGCATGGAGGTGTTCGGCCACCTGCACTTCGCGCTGGACGACGCCGAGCCGATCTTCGAGATCACCCTGGCCGAGATGGCCCGCGACCTTAACCTGCCCTACCCCCCCGCCCCCCGCCTGACCGCCCCGGCCACCCCGGGCGGCTGACGGCGGCCCGGCGCAGGTCAGCTGTGCCCGGCGATGGGATGCGGCACGTACAGCTCCTCGAGCTGGGACATCTCGTCCGCGGTCAGCTCCAGCTGCTCGGCGGCCAGCGCGTCCTCGATGTGCGGCACCTTGGTGGCCCCCACGATCGGCGCGGTCACCCCGGGCCGGTGCAGCACCCAGGCCAGCGCGAGCTGGGCGGGCGGCACCCCGCGGTCCGCCGCGACCTCGGCCGCGCGGTCCGCGACGTCGTAGTCCTCGGTCATCGTGTACAGGGTGTCGCCGAACGCGTCGCTGTTCGCCCGGGTGGTGTGCCTGCCGCCGTCCCGGGTCCGGTTGCCAGCCAGCAGGCCCCGGGCCAGCGGGCTCCACGGGATCACCCCGACGCCCTGGTCGATGCACTGCGGGATCATCTCCCGCTCTTCCTCGCGGTAGACCAGGTTGTAGTAGTCCTGCATGGACACGAACCGGGTCCAGCCGTGCGCGTCCGCGGCGTACTGCGCCTTGGCGAACTGCCAGGCGAACATGCTGCTGGCGCCGATATACCGGGCCTTGCCCGCCTTGACCACGTCGTGCAGCGCGGCCATCGTCTCCTCGATCGGCGTGCCCGGGTCCCAGCGGTGGATCTGGTACAGGTCCACGTAGTCCATGTCCAGCCGGGCCAGCGAGGCGTCGATCGACGCCATGATGTGCTTGCGGGACAGGCCGCGGCCGTTCTGGCCCGGCATGGTGGGGCCGTGCACCTTGGTCGCCACCACGACTTCCTCGCGGCTGAACATCTTGCCGAGCAGCCGCCCGGTGACGGTTTCGCTGCCCCCCGCGGAGTAGACATCCGCGGTGTCGTAGAAGTTGACCCCGCCGTCCGCGGCCGCCCGGACGATCGGCTCGGCCGCGTCCTCATCCAGCACCCAGGGCCGCTCGCTGTTGTCGCCGTAGCTCATCATGCCGAGGCAGATCCGCGAGACGCGCAGCCCGGTCGCGCCGAGATTGACGTATTCCATGAGACCCCTCACGCAGTCGGATAATTCGACCCTACCGATGGGCGGGAAAGCGGTTAGCCCGGGTGGTTAGCCCCGTAGTCAGCCCCCGTGGTCAGCTCAGGAGTGCACGGCCGCGGCCGGGCGGCGCAGCAGCGGCGGCTGACCAGGGCTATCCCGCCGGCCAGCACGGCCGCGAAACCAGACACCGCGGTACGCGCGGAGAGCAGCTCCGCGGCCACGCCGAGCGCCACCACCGGCACCGCCAGCCCGAGGTCGGCGGCCAGGAACAGGCTGGCCAGCACGCTCGCCGCGTACGCGGCGAAGATCACGGTGACCATCAGCGGGCCGAACCCGTCCCGCGCCGCGTACAGCACATAGAGCGGCGCGGGCACCGCGGAGAACGCCATCGTGATCGGAAAACGAAACCGACCAGCAGCAGAACCCGGCCCGGTGGCCGGCGGACCCGGCAGGCCGGGCAGGGCCGGTGGGCTGGTATCCACCGGCCGGCCGGCCAGCGGTCGCGTGAGTGTCATGCCCAGAGCTCCTTCGTGTGTCCACATCCAGCTTCGGCATGATCGGTGATCAAAGCAAACGACAACTATTGCTTACCGAAATCTCTATAAGTGATAAGCAGCCCGACCCGGCTGATCGCCCCGGCAGGTCGAGCCCGAGGAAGCCGAGGACGTCACTGGCGAGGCCGGCCGGATCAGCGGCCAGCTCCGCATAGCAGACCGGGTGCGGCTCAAATACCAGCCGATTCGAACCATTCCCGCCGGGCCGCATTGTGCGCGCCGATCAAATTGACCAGCCGCTGGCCCTGGCCGTGGACAAAATGCGGTCCCCGGTCCGGCGGCCGCCCCCCCGGATGCGACCGTTTGGAACCAAACGCCGGTTTTGCCCGGCCCCGCAGCCAGGGCACCGCCTGGCCTGGACACTGCGGTCGGGCCGGAAGAGTGCATTACTTCCGGCATGACGAAAAGTCAATGCAGAAAAGATTGGATTGGGCCATGGGATGTAAGGGACGCAAGGTGAGAATCCCCCGGCTAGAACGCGACAGCACTCTGCATTGATCATTTGCCGAGCGGCCGGTTAGCCTCAACTCGGGTCGCCATACTGTCGGCCCAGTTCAGCGGCACGGCAGGTGATGATGGTCACGACGGACGGCCGGAAACCCGGTTCCCAGATCGACGCAGGTCAGCTGCCGTCGCTGGAGAGCCTGCGGAAATTCGTGGTGGTAGCCGAGGAACTGTCCTTCACCAGGGCGGCGCGCCGGCTGCATGTGGTGCAGTCCGGCGTGTCCAGCGCCATCCAGGGCCTGGAACGTGAGCTCGGCGCGGTGCTGTTCGACCGGGACCGGCACCGGGTGGCGCTGACCGACGCCGGCCAGGCCCTGCTCCCCGAGGCCCGGGCCACGCTGGCCGCGGCGCAGGCCGCGCAGGATGCGGTGGCCCAGGCCCGGGCCGGGCTGCGCGGCACGCTCACCGTGGGCACCCTGACCTCCACCGGCACCGTCACCTGCCCGAACTGCTCGGCCGGTTCCACGACTCGCACCCGCGGGTGGCCGTGCACCTGCGCCAGTCCGCCGCGGGCTCGGCCGCTGGCCCGCCAGGTCATCGCGGGCGAACTCGACCTGGCCCTGGTCGGCCTGCCCGGCCAGCCGCCACCGGGGCTGCGGCTGCAGCCGCTGAGCGAGGAGGCGCTGGTGCTGCTGTGCGCCACCAAGCACCCACTGGCGGACCGGCCGGCGGTGCGGCTGGAGGAACTGGCCAGCGAGACGTTCGTGGACTTCCCGCCGGGCTGGGGCAACCGCACCGTGTCGGACCGCGCGTTCGCCGCGGCCGGCCTGGACCGCCAGGTGCCGTTCGAGGTAGCCGACTACGCCTCGGCCGCGGCCCTGGTCCGGTACGGCCTCGGCGTGGCCTTCATGCCGGCCTCGGCGGCCAAGGGGTTCCCCGGTGTGCACCTCGTCGAGCTGGCCAGCCCGCAGCTGACCTGGCGGCTGTCCGTCGCCACCCCGACCGCGCGGCGCTGTCCGCCGCGGCCCGCGCCTTCCTCGCCGAGCTGACCCCCCTCCCCTTTCTCCCCAATCCCCACCCCACCCCACCCCCCCCCACCCCCCCCCCCCCCCCCCCCCCGTCCGGCGTGTCCAGCGCCATCCAGGGCCTGGAGCGCGAGCTGGGCGCGGTGCTGTTCGACCGGGACCGGCACCGGGTGGCGCTGACCGACGCCGGCCAGGCGCTGCTCCCCGAGGCCCGGGCCACGCTGGCCGCGGCGCAGGCCGCGCAGGATGCGGTGGCACAGGCCCGGGCCGGGCTGCGCGGCACGCTCACTGTGGGCACGCTGACCTCTACCGGCCGCGTCAACCTGCCCGAACTGCTCGGCCGGTTCCATGACTCGCATCCGCGGGTGGCGGTGCACCTACGGCAGTCCGCCGCGGGCTCGGCCGGCCTGGCCCACCAGGTGATCGCGGGCGAGCTCGACCTGGCCCTGGTCGGCCTGCCCGGCCAGCCCCCGGCAGGGGTGCGGCTGCACCCGCTGAGCGAGGAGGCGCTGGTGCTGCTGTGCGCCGCCCGGCACCCACTGGCGGACCGGCCGGAGGTGCGGCTGGATGAACTGGCCAACGAGACGTTCGTGGACTTCCCGCCGGGCTGGGGCAACCGCACCGTGTCGGACCGCGCGTTCGCCGCGGCTGGCCTGGACCGCCAGGTGCCGTTCGAGGTGGCCGACTACGCCTCGGCCGCGGCCCTGGTCCGGTACGGCCTGGGCGTGGCGTTCATGCCGGCCTCGGCCGCCCAGGGGTTTCCCGGGGTGCACCTCGTCGAGCTGGCCAGCCCGCAGCTGACCTGGCGGCTGTCGGTCGCCACCCCGACCGCACGGCGGCTGTCCGCCGCGGCCCGCGCCTTCCTGGCCGAACTGATCCCGGCCGTGGCCAGCTAGCGCTAGCTCGCGCGCGGCTCCTGCCCCAGCAGCGCGGCCAGTTCGCTGGCGGTGGCCGTGGCGGCCGACAGCACCGGAACTTGCGTCTCGCGGCTCACCTCGTCCAACGCCGCCAGCGAGGGCATCTGCACGCAGGCGGAGAGCACGAGCGCGTTGACGCCGGTCAGGTGGAGCCGCCTGACGTGGCCGCTCAGGTCCGCGGGATCGAGCCGGCCGACGTTGACGTTGTCGGCGACCTCGAGGCTGACCGAGTCGGTCACCGTGATCCCGTAATCGGCGAGGTAGCGGACGACCATGCCGGTGAGCGGCTTCAGGTAGGGCGTCACGATCGCCACCTGGCGCGCCCCGAGCCCCAGCAGCGCCCGGACCAGGGCGCCGGCGCTGCTGGTCACCGGCACAGCGGAGCCGGCCGCGGCGAGCGCGGCGGCCAGCCGCCGTTCCTCCGCCTCGTGCGCCCGCGGGCCGCTGGCCATGATGGCGATCAGGCAGGCGTACGCCACGACGTCCAGCCGCGCGTCGGCGAGTTCGCGCGCGCAGCGCTCGCTTTCGGCCACCATCCGCTGCAGCGATTCCGGGTCCACCCGGTGCAGCGCCGCCCGGCTGGAGTGGAAGGTCACCCCGCGGCCCGCCACGGTGGGGTCACCGGCCAGCAGCGCGGGCAGCTCGGTCTCCATCGTGACGTTCGAGCTCGGCACGATCAGGCCGACGCGGTGTGGTGTCGTCATCGGGCGGCCGCGGCTACAGGTCGTCGAGTGTCGCGAGCGCCTGCGCCAGCAGCGTTGCCGCCGCCGGCTGCGCGGCCGGGACCCGGATCCGTTCCGCCATGTAGCGGTGCTTGGCCCGGGCCTGCTCGACGTCGCACTCGCCGTGGGTGACCCACTTCCGGACGACGTCCTGCAGTGTCTCCAGGAACGACAGCGAGTCGGCCGCCTGGACCAGATCCGCGCCGCCGACCCCGCCGAATTCGTGCAGCGTGATCAGCCGCTGCACTTCGGGTAGCGAGAACTTCTCCGGCACATCGCCCTGCGCGTGCAGCCAGAACCCGACCACCTCGGCGGACCGTGCGGCGTGTGCGTACAGGTAATGCGGGTCGTCCCAGCGGCCGGTCGCCTTGTCCATCTGCGGGCCGTTCGGGAACATCCGCTCGATGTCGTGGGTGACGACGGCCAGCCGCGCCTCCAGAGGGGCGCCCGGGTCGAGGTAGGCCAGCCAGTCCCGGGCCCGTTCCAGGTGCCACGCCTGGCTGTACGGGCCGATCCAGGCGATGGCCCGCCGTTCGATCTCGGTGGTCACGGGCAGGCTGGGGGCTGGTTCAGTGGCGGTGCGCACGCGAATGCTCTCCGTATCGTCCTGATCGTCTATGGCCTTCATCCGCTGGCCCCCAGCCGGGAGCCGAACCGCTCGATCTCGGCTGCGGTCTGGGCCAGGTTGTCCCACGGGATCATGTGACCGCTGTCCGGCACGGCCACCACCTCGGCCCGCGGGTTCACCCGCCTGAGCAGGGCCGCATCCTCGGCGGTGACCACCGGGCTGCGGTCGCCGTACAGCAGCAGCGCGGGCGGTTCGACCTCACGCCAGACCGGCTCGAACGCCTCCAGGTGGAACCAGGCGTAGCTGTCCACCACGGCGGTCTCGTCGCACGAGGCGAGCCACTCGCCGCGGGCCCGCAGTTCCTCCTCGGTCCAGGTCGGGTAGTCCGCCCTGGCCTGCTCGGTGCCGTGCCCGGCGCGCGCGCCGTGCAGGCCGCCGAGGAACCGGTCCAGCGCCATCGGGTACGGGCGGCGGCCGGGCCCGGACATCGGCGGGTCGATGGCCACCACGCCCGCCGATGCGCCGGGAAACTGGGCCCGGGCGCACGCCACCACCCGGGCGCCGAGCGAGTGCCCGACCAGCAGCGGGCGGTCCAGCCCGAGCTGGTCGATGAGCGCCAGCACGTCGGCGGCGTAGTCGCCGGCCCGGTGGGAACCGTACCCGGCCCGCTGCGACAGCCCTCGTCCCCGCATGTCGAGCACGTAGACGTCGGACCCGATACCGGCCAGCCGCGGCCGCCACGGCGAACGCGCCGGCCGGTGTGGTGATACCGGGGACGACGACCATCGGCCGGTCACCGCTGCCGGGATGCCGGGCCGCGTGCAGCCGCAGCTCACCGGAGCGGAAGAACACCGATTCCCACTTCTTCATGGGCGCACTCCCTCGCTTCGGTCAGGCGTCGATTCCCGGGATGCCCGGGACGGGATCGGCCAGGTTCTGGTCCCTGACCCCGGACAGGCTGACCTCCCCGCGCCATGCGTAGCGCAGCGCCAGGTACACCAGCCCGCCGACGATCCCGGCCACCAGCCAGGAGATGTCCACGCCGCTGACCGAGCTCTCCAGCGGCCCGGTGAACAGCGAGTTGGTGGAGAACAAGAGGCCGACCCCCGCGCCGCACAGCCAGGCGATGAAGGCCCGCACGCTGACGCCGTTCTGGAACCAGTACTTCCCGTGCATCCCGGGGATGGCGAACGCGTGCAGGTCGATCGGGGAAATGTCGTTGCGGCTCAGCACGAACTCGATGCCGATGATGACCATCCAGGGAGTGGCCGTGACGATCATGATGGTGACGAACGCCTCGAGGTTGGTGAGGAAGTTGGTCGCCACCACGAACAGGTAGGTCAGCCCGAACAGCACCAGCCCGAACACGGCCGTGATGATGTAGCGCTTGAACCGGTAGAAGAACGGCCAGGCGCCGATGTCCAGCGTCGCGTTGTACAGCGACATGGCCGCGCTGGCGATGTTCGACGCCAGGCCGGGCACCAGCAGCAGCGGGAACAGGAACCAGACCGGCGCGGCGGCGGTGATACCGGTGACGAAGTTGCCGGCCTGCGCCGGGAACGAGGTGGCCGCGAACGCCGCCGCCGTCATCGCGAGCCAGCAGCCGGAGAAGATGCCGGTTACCGCGTAAGCGCTGACCTTCCAGGACGGCGCGCTGGCCGGGATGTACCGGCCGTAGTCGCCGACGAACGGCCCCCACGAGATAGGCAGCGATGCGGTGGTCGTCGTGGCGATGAACCAGGTCGGCCAGAAGGTGCCCAGCAGGTAGTGCGAGCCCTGGGTCACGTGGAACTTGGGCGCGAACACGGCGATCAGCATGACCAGGATGACGATCGAGACCACGTTGATGCCGCGGATGCCCTTCTCCAGCGTGCCATGCCCCAGCACGGCGGCCAGGCAGGTGACGATCAGCACGGCGAGCATGCCGACGGACAGCGCGCCCAGCCCGGTTGGCGTGCCGAACCAGCGGTTGAACGTGTCCACCACGGCCTGGCCGGACGTGTAGATCAGGATGATGAAGAACCCGACGGCGATGAACCAGGTGATCCCGGAGCCGAGCAGCCGGCCCCGGACGCCGAACGCGATACCGCTGGACACCTGGGTGTTAGTCCCGGTCTTCGGGCTGAGCGGGCTGATCCCGAGGAAGACGAGGGAGCCGATCGCCGCGCCGATGGTGACCGACCAGAACGCCGCCCACCAGCCCAGCCCGAACGCGATGGGCAGCGCCCCGAACAGCATGTTCCCGTAGCCGAACTGCGGTCCGAAGAAGACAGAGAACAATGTGTACGGCTTCGCGCGGCGTTCCACGTCGGGGATCATGTCGATGCCCCGGGTCTCGATCCGCCCGAAACTGTCCCGGCCCTGACCCGCCGGGATCGAGGCGCCGGCTTCAAGGTTTGTCATGTGCCCTCCTTAGGGCATGGCGTCATCGCCGCGCCTGCCCAGCGGCTCCCGTGGGCAGGTACGTGCGCTGACGCGGCGGCTAAATCAGCCGCGCGGCTTCATTTCGGCGACGGCGATGTCGCCCCGGTTGACGATCTGGCGGTCATCCAGGTACAGGGAGTAGCCGTGCAGCGGGATGTCGATGTGGCACGGGGACGCGTTGCTGCCGCCAAGCTCCTGGTTGGGGCCGGTGGCGAACAGGACGTTGCCGTAGAACGAGCGGCCCTCCTGGCCGATGCCCCGGGTGTCCATCATCGGCGCGGACCACCGGGCCTTCTCGTTGAGACCCCAGCCGATGTGCGAGATGGCGTACCCGTCGGGGTCGTTGAACTGCTCCATGTAGTCGCGCATCAGCTCGGCGTCGAGCTCGCCGGAGATGTTGACGATCTTGCCCGACTCGATCTGCAGCCGGATCGGCGTGCGCACATAGGACTTGAACGGATAGATGATCGTCCCGGGGGCGAGGATCATCGTCCCGTCCACGCCGTCCTCGTAGGCCCCGGTGAACAGGAAGCCCGACGGCCAGTGGTCCCAGCGGCCCGGCTCATCCGTGTAGCCGTACTCGGTGATCGTCGGGTACTTGCCGAGCCGGTACACCAGGTTGGTGCCGTTCTCGTGCTCGATGCGCAGGCTCTGCGCCGCGGCCAGCAGGTCACCGGCGAACTCCACCCGCTCGCGCAGCTGCCGGTCCGGCAGCAGCCGGCTCAGCACGTCGATGGGCTCCACGGCCAGCAGGATGCGGGTGCCCGATGCCTGGATCTCCAGCTGCTCCTTGGAGAACAGCATGAAGACCAGGTCGATCACGATGCTGGCTTCCTTGAGCGCGGCCATCGCCGCCGGGTGCCCGGTCAGCGGGGTGGTGCCCACTTCCCAGGTCGCCGCGCCCTTGCCCCGGGCCGCGGGAACCCGCACGTGGTAGGGCAGCGCGCCCAGTTCCTTGGCTGCCTGCATGAACGCCGCGGCGTGCCCGAGCAGCTCACCCTCGGCGTCCGAACTCAGGATGGCTACTGCCTCGCCCTCGTGCACGCCGCAGAGAATCAGCTCTTCGCGGCAGACATTGACGAAGTCGTAGTTCATGTTCCGTCCTCCTAATGAGTGAGTGCGGCCTCGGCCAAGGCCAGGTGCGTGAGGTAGCTGACGTCGTCGCGTCCGGTCCCGATGAACTGGACGCCGATGGGCAGGCCGTCCGGCCGCCGCCAGGCCGGCACGTTGGCGGCGGGCAGGCCGAGCAGCGTCCACGCCCGGCACATGACCGGGTCGCCGGTGTGCTTCAGGCCGGCCGGGGCGGCGCCGAGGGCGCTCGGGGCCAGCACGAGATCGGTGACGGCCGAGAGCGGCACGAGCGCACGCAGCGCCTCGGCCCTGGCCTCCAGGGCGGCCAGGTACTCGCTGGCCAGGCAGCGATCGCCCCGTTCCACGATCGCCCGGGCGCTCGCGGAGATCTGGCCCACCCGTTCGCCGAGCGTCGCGTGCAGGTTCTTCGCCACCTCGGCGGCCATGAGCACCTCCTGCTGCCCGGGCAGGTGCCGCCAGGCGGGCGGCATGGCCATCTCCCGCACCCGCCAGCCGTGGTCCGCCAGCCGGTCAGCCACCGCGGACAGCGCATCCCGGACGTCGCCGTCACAGCTGCCCCACTCCGCACCGCTGAGCACGGCGACGGACGGTTTCCCGGGCGGGTACGGCGGTACTGCCGACCCGGCCACGGGCGGCGTCCCGGTCCGGAGCACCCGGTAGGTGAGCAGCAGATCGGCCACGCTCCGGGCGAACAGCCCGACGGTGTCCAGGGACTCGGAGAGACGCCAGATCCCCGTCGTGGAGGTCCAGCCCCAGGTCGGCTTGAACCCGTAAACCCCGCAGTAGGCCGCGGGGCGCACCACCGACCCGGCCGTCTGGGTGCCGAGCGCGACCGGGACCATTCCGGCCGCCACGGCCGCCGCCGAGCCGCTGGAGGAACCGCCTGGTGTCCGGCCCGGATCGACCGGGTTACGGGTCCGGGTGGGCTGGAACATCGCGAACTCGGTGGACTCGGTCTTGCCGAGCACGATGGCGCCGGCCCGGCGCAGCGCCGCGACGGCGTCCGCGTCCGCGGCGGGCTGGTGACCGGCGAACAGTGCCGAGCCGTACCCGGTCGGCAGGTCGGCGGTGTCGATCACGTCCTTGATCCCGACGACGAGGCCCTGCAGCGGCCCGGCGACGGCGTCGTCCAGTTGCTTGGCCCGGCCGCGCGCGCCCTGCTCATCGACGATGCGGAAGGCGCCGATACCCCCGTCGAGTTCGGCGACCTGGGCCAGGCAGGCCGCGACGACGTCGCTCACTGACGCCGCGCCGGTGGCGACCGCGGCGATGGCCTCGGTGCCGGTCTGCGCGTCCCCGCTCATCAGGCCCCGCCCTCCGGCGGCCGCCCGGACAGACGGCCCAGGATGTGGCCGATCGCGTCCCCGTCCCGCCCGGCCGCGGCGGGCTGCCGCGGCTTGACCGTGATCGGCCGCACCTGCAGGGCGAACAGGGCTTCCTCGCCGTGCGTACTCGCGGCGGTGCCGATGGCCCACTCCACGTCCAGCCCGCGGCCGAGCTTGGCCTCGAGATCGGCGGCCATGTCTACCAGCGCCATGACCTCTGCCTCGGAGATCGACCAGTCCTGCTGGCGCACGGGTTCGACCGGGACGGCCTGCACGCCGCGGCCACCGGGCCGCAGCCGGTGCTCGGTGTGCTTGCTGCCGAGACGCGCGCGGTGCCGCTGGCGGGTGATCTTGTTGACCTCGAACAGGTCCGGCACCACGTCCCCGCCGACCACCGCTTCGCCGAGCCCGTAGCTGGACTCGATGACGATGAGCGACCGGTCGCCGGTCTCGGGATGCTGGGTGAACATCACGCCCGCCGCCCGGGCGTCGACCAGCTCCTGGACGATGACCGCGACCGCGCCATCGGCACCGGGCTGCTGGCCGGCCCGGTACGCACCGACGTGCGGGTCGAGGGCGGCCGCCCAGCACTGCTCGACGCTGGCCAGCACGTCGCCGGCGCCGGACACGCCGAGGTAGGTCTGGAACTGACCGGCCCAGCTGGCCTCGGCCGAGTCCTCCACGGTGGCGCTGGAGCGGACCGCGACGGCCACCTCGGTCCCGTGCCGCTCGCACAGCGCGGCGTAGGCACCGGCGATCGACGCGCGCAGCGGTGCGGGCAGCCCGCGCGGCTGACTGCGCATGTATTCGCGGTACGCGCCCGCGGTGACCACGAACGAGGCAGGGACCCGCTGGCCGGCCCGCAGCAGCGAGCCGAGGCCGACCGCCTTGCCGCCGACCTGGCCGACCTGTTCCGGCAGGCAGTCGCCGGTGACGGCGACGTCGTCCCGGCCGGCCACCACGCGCACCTCGGTCATGCGCTGGCCGCCTCATCGGCGGGCTCGCCGGCGGGCGCCCCGGCGCGGTCCAGGATGGTGACCACCCCGGTGCCGCCGTCGACCCGGAGCCGGTCCCCGGTGCGCAGCACCCGGGTGCCGACCCCGGTGGCCACCACCGCGGGCAGCTGGTACTCGCGCGACACGATGGCGGCGTGGGACATGATCCCGCCGCCGTCCGACACGGCCGCCGCGATCCGGGCGAACACGATCGACCAGCTCGGCGCCGTGAGCGGGCAGACCAGGATCTCGCCGTCCACCAGCTGGTCCAGCTCTTCCACCTCGTGCACCACCCGCGCCACGCCCTCGGCTACCCCGGGGGACGCGGCCAGCCCGAGCAGCTGGTCATCCGCGCTGTCGCCGTTCTGGGCCGCGAGCCAGCGGTCGATCGTCTCGGTGGTGATACCGAACAGGGTGACCGTGATCGGCTCGGTCACCTTCTCCGGTGGCACGCCCAGGGCGGCCGGCGGGTTCCACTTCTCGAACGCGGCGTAGATCTGCCGGCGCCGGGCCACTTCCTCCCGCCAGGTGTACTCGCTGCGGGTGGGCACGCCCAGCGCCCACCGCGCCTCCGCCTCGTAGAGCACCCGGTACACCTCGTAGCGGTGCAGGAAGAAGATGTCGTCGTCCGCGTCCAGCAGGCCGGCCGCGACCAGCACCGCGCCCAGCTCGCGCGCCTTGTTGAAGAAGATCGAGTGATGCCAGTGCTCGACGTAGAAGTTGTGGTTCTCCACGAACGGGAACACCTGGCGGGACAGGGCCAGCAGGCTGTCGAAGGCGGCCACCTCATCCCCGTCGAGCAGGCCGCGATATCCGTCCACCAGCCGCTCGCGGTCGGCGCGGAGCGCGTCCAGCGGCCGGGACAGGTCCTCGCCACGCTCGACCCGGCGGACGTAGTCGGCCAGCGCGGCGAACGGCGGCCGCAGGTCGTCGATCCAGGCCCGCTTGGCGTGGCAGTAGCCGGAGCCGGTGGAGTAGTAGAACCAGGGATCCTTGACCGCCTCGAGTTCCGCCAGCCACTGCCGGCCCGCCTCGCTCGTGCCCAGCTCCGCGGTGACCCGGTCCGGCTCCGCGCCGGAGGCCAGCGCCGCGCCGACGCCCAGCTCGACCGCGCGCGCGGCGAGGCGGCGCAGCTCGGCGTCGGGCCGGTACAGGATGACGTCGATGCCTGCCACCATCCGCGCCACCAGGTCGTCGGTGATAGCCGGGAAGTGGCTGCGGCAGAACTCCAGGAAGGTGAGATAGGCGCCGTAGGCGAGATTGAGCATCTCGAAGTGGTAGTACGCCATCTCGTGCATGTTCTCGAGGTAGCGGCTGTAGGTGGTCAGCAGGTCGAACGCGGTGGTCGTGCCCCGGGCGCGGAGCACCGTGTCGATCGGCTCACGTTCTGGCAGCGGCTCGAACCGGATGGCCTTCAGCCGCTCGATGCAGTCGGTGGCCTTGGCCACCCACTGGTCGTAGATCTCGTCCCAGTTCTCGAAGTAGTGCCGGGCCCGCTCGGCGAAGATGGGCGCCCGCGCGGCCATGGCCGCCGGGTCGTCGATGACGTTGGGGCTCAGGTACAGGTAGCCGTTGACGATCCGGTGCTCGATGCCGAGCGCGGTGGGCAGGTTCCACACCCGGGTCGTGTACTGGTTCAGCGCGACCAGCCAGCTCTCCGGCATCATCAGGTCGAACGGGTAGAGCGGCTCCGGGTTGTGCATCTGGTCGAAGAACCAGAGTTTCTGCTCGTCCCGCTCCCGCAGCTCCGGCCCGAACTGCAGGTAAGAGGGGTACATGGACTCCCAGCCCTCGGCGCCGGGCGGCGTTTCGACGTCAAAGGGACTGGGGAACGATCGACGGCCGTGGTCCATGCACGCCCCCTCCGGGTTCAGCTGACCGGCCCACTGATTCGGCCACTATCAATGACCGGGCCGGGAAAGGGAAGCAGAACGTTCCGTGCTGGCGAACGGCGTTCCGTCCTGGCGAACCAGGTCAGCGGTAACCTGTGCCGCTCCACCAGGCGGTTTCCACGCTCATCAACTGGCTGGCGGCCGCCTTCACCCGCCGGGCCACCTGGCCGATGTGCGACTCCGAGATCCGGGTGGCCGGCCCGGCCACCGAGATCGCCGCCCGCGCGACCCCGGTGCTGTCGAGCACCGGCGCCGCCACCGACGCCAGACCGGGCTCGTCCTCGCCGATCGAGTAGGCGTAGCCGCGCCGCCGGGTCGCGGCCAGGCAGCTGAGGAACTGCTCCCGGCTCTTGATGCTCCGCGCCGTGCGCGGCACGAAGCCCGCGGCGATCGCCGCCTCGGCTACGTCCGGGTTGAACGCCGCCACCGCCTTGCCCGAACTCGTCAGGTGGATCGGCCGGACCCGCGACACCCGGGACGAGAAGCGCAGCCCGTGGTAGCTCTCGAGCCGCTCCATGTAGAACATCTGCGCCCCTTCGGGCACGGCCAGGTGCGCGGTCTCACCGGTCTGCGCGCGCAGCGCCTCCAGCAGCGGCAGGGCGTGATCCCGTAGCTGGTTCCGGCTGGCCACCAGCGACCCGAGCTCGTGCAGCCGCAGGCCCAGCCGGTAGTTACGGGTTTCCGGGACCTGCTGGACGTAGCCCTTCGCGACCAGCGTGGTCAGCAGCCGGTGCGCGCTGCTCTTGGCGATGCCCAGCCGGCGGCCGATCTCGGCCACGCCGAGTTCCCGTTCGGCGGCCAGGACGTCGAGCAGGTCCAGCGCGGTCGCCACTGACTGGACGCCGCGCGCGCCCTGCTGGCCCGCGGGCTGCCCGGCGTGCTGCCTCATCTGGTCCCGGCCTCCCCGCCACCCAGCGCCGGCCCGGTCACAGCCGAGGCGCTGGATCACTTCCCTGGCGCGTCGCCAGATTGGGCTGCAGGCGATCAACGGCGAGCCTACCTGCCCATTCGATGTGTGATCGCATCAGCCGGCGCGCCTCGCTCCCGTCCTGCCGGCCGATGGCCCCGGCGATCCCGCGGTGCTGCCGCTCGGCCTCGCTCATATCGGCACCGGTGTACGGGATGGCCGACCGGTACGCCTCGGGGATGGCCGACACCTGGCGCACCAGGGCGTGCAGCCGCGCGCTGCCCGAGGCCTCGGCGATCGTGTAGTGGAACTGGGTGTCCGCGGCCAGCTGCTCGGAGGCCGCGGACTCGTGCAGCTCGGCCATCCGGTCGCAGATCTTGACCAGCAGGCCGGCCACCTCGGGGGTGATCCGGCCCGCGGCCATGGCGGCCGACTCCGATTCGAGCACCGCCCGCAGGTGGTAGACCTCGGCCACGTCGGCCGCGGTGAGCTGGAGCACCGTCGCGCCCCGGTTGGGCTCCAGGTGGGCCAGCCCGCTGGCGGACAGCAGGATGAGCGCTTCCCGGACCGGCGTGCGGCTCACCGCGAAGGTCCGGGCCAGGTTCTCCTCGCGCAGCCTGGTCCCGGGCCCGATCTCACCGCTGAGGATGGCCTGCGCGAGCCGTCGCGCGAGCACGTCAGCCGTGCGCTCGCCGCGCACCGGCCCGCCGATGGTCAGGCCGTCCGTCACGCCGGATCACCCGCCGGGGGGTTGACGCCGCGTATTGCATACATGTATGCAATTTTAGAACGACATCTCTGCCTGCCACAAGAACGACACGTTGCCTGCTACCAGCTTGCCTGCCACAAGGAGGCCTCATGCGCGCGTCCTGCCGGGCGGCCGTCCCCCGCGGTGATCCGGCGTGAAGCCGGGTCCGCTCGGCTATCACCGGGCCACCTCGGTGCCGCACGCGGTGCAGCTGCTGTCCGCCTACGAGGGAACCGCGCGGGTGATCGCCGGCGGGCAGAGCCTGGTGCCCATGCTGAACATGCGGCTCATCCAGCCCGACGCCCTGATCGACGTGAACGGCGTGGCCGAACTGGCCGGGATCCGGACCGACGGGGACGCGACCGTGCTGGGCGCCCTGGTCCGCTACACCGCGATCGAGGAATCGCCGCTGATCGCGGAGCGTCTCGGGCTGCTGGCCAGGATGGTGCGCCACGTCGGCGACCGCCAGGTCCGCAACCGGGGCACGATCGGCGGCAGCCTGGCCCAGGGTGATCCCACCGGCGAGATGCCGCTGGCCTGTCTGGTCCTCGGGGCGAGGGTGACGGTGACCGGGCCGGGCGGCCGCCGGGAGCTGCCGGTAGCCGACCTGTACCTGGGGTCCTACGCCACCGTCCTCGAGCCCTGCGAGGTGCTGACCGACATCGCGTTCCCCCGCGCGCCGGCCCACTTCGCGTTCGCCGAGCAGTGCCGCCGGCACAACGACTTCGCGGTGGTCAGCGTCGCGGCCGTCGGGGACCGCGGGCCGGACGGCCGGTGGGCGGGGGTCCGGGTGGGCCTGGGCGGCGTGGCCGACCAGCCGGTCCTGGCCGCCGCGGCGGGCGCGGCCGCGTCCGGCTCCTGGCTGACGGATGACGTCATCGCCGGGGCGGCGCAGGCCGCACTGGAGGTGGCCGACCCGCCGTCGGACGTGCGGGCATCCGCGGACTACCGGCGCCACCTGGTGCCCATCTACGTGCGGCGGGTGCTCACCCAGCTTCGCTGCGCGGGCGGCGCGTGAGCTCGGGCCGCGCCCACGGCGCAGCGGAAAGGGATCTGACATGAGGATGCAGCAGGAGTTCACCGTCACCGAGCCGGTCAGTGCGGTGTGGAAGTTCTTCGAGGAACCCGAGACGGTGGCGGGCTGCATGCCGGGCGTGGAACAGGTGACGGTGCTGGACGAAGACAACGTCCAGGTCCGGGCCACCCAGAGCCTGGGGCCGATGACGGCCACGTTCGAGGCGAAGGTGACGGTCCTGGAGCGGGTCACGGACGAGCTGATCCGGTTCCGGGCGGCCGGCAAGAGCGTGCGGGGCGCGATCGGCAACCTGCGCACCGAGAACACGGTCCGGCTCCGCGGCACCGCCGAGGGGACCAGCGTCCTGGTCGAAGGCGACCTGGTGCTGGCCGGCGCGCTCGGCAGCGTCGGCCAGAAGGTGGTCGCCCGGCAGGCCGCCAAGGTGACCGCCGAGTTCGCGGCGAACCTGCAGCGCGCCCTGAACGGCGAGCCACCCCCGCTGGCCAGGCCGGGCGCCGGCGGGGCCGCGGTCCATCCGGCCGGGGCCGGCCAGCGGCGGTTCACCCGCTGGCCCGGGACGCGGCCCGGGCCGGCCCAGCCGGCCGCGCCCGCCGATCGCTGGGGCAAGGCGGCGGTCGTGCTGAGTGGCGCGTCGGTCGCGCTCAGCGTGCTCATCCTGATCCGGCAGCGGAGGGGCCAGTGACTTCCACCGACTCGGACGACACCAGGCTCGGCCTGCCCGAGCCGAGCGTGGTCGTCACGACCGAAGTGAACGGGACGCCGGTGACCGAGCAGGTGCCGGCCCGGCTGAGCGCGGCCGATTTCCTCCGGCACCGGCTCGGGCTGACCGGCACCCATGTCGGCTGCGAACAGGGCGTGTGCGGCATGTGCACGGTCCTGGTGGACGGGGCGGCGGTCAAGTCGTGCCTGATGCTGGCCGCCCAGCTCGACGGGTGCCGGGTGCGGACCGTCGAGTCTCTCGCCGACGCGGGGCCGCTCAGCCCGCTGCAGGAAAGGTTCCGGGGTGAGCACGCGCTGCAATGCGGGTTCTGCACGCCGGCGTTCCTGATGACGGCGACCGCGCTGGCCGCGGACGGCCGGCGGCTGACCCGCGCGCAGATCCGCGAGGAACTGGCCGGCGTGCTGTGCCGGTGCACCGGCTACGAGTTCATCGTGAACGCCGTGGAGGCTTATCTCGCGGCCGGCGAAGGGACCCGGGCCAGTGACTGACCTGACCGTCCGCGAAGCCACCCGGCCGGCCGGCCGCGCGCAGACCGTGCTGGGTTCCGATGTCCCGCGCAAGGAGGACGACCGCCTGCTCCGCGGCGCCGGCCAGTTCACCGACGACGTGGACCCCGCCCACGCGGCCGAGATGGCGGTCGGCCGCTGCCCTTACCCGCATGCCCGCATCGTTTGCATCGACGCGTCGGCGGCAGTCGCACTCGAGGGCGTTCTAGAGGTAATGACGGGTGTCGAGGTGGCCCAGCGGAGCGGGCCGATCGGGATCATGCGGCCGGTGCCCGGGGCGCCCGCGATCCCTCATTTCGCGCTGGCCCAGGAGATCGCCACCTACGAGGGGCAGCCGGTGGTCAGCGTGGTGGCCATCAGCCGGCACGTCGCCGAGGACGCGCTGGAGCTGATCGAGATCGAGTACGAGCCGCTCCCCCACGTGTCGGACGTGATGTCGGCCATGGCGCCCGGCGCCCCGGTCATCCACCCCGGCCTGCTCGACTCCAACCTGCTGGTCAGCAACCCGCAGGGGCGCGGCGACGTGGCCGCCCGGGTCAAGGAGGCCGACGTCGTCGTCGAGGGCCGGTTTCACATCAACCGGGTCACCGGGCTGCCGATGGAGACCCGTGCCGTGCTGGCCGAATGGCGGGCCGGCGCGGGAGCGCTGACCGTGCACACCTCGACCCAGTCGCCGCACCTGATCCGCACCCAGCTCGCGGAGTCGCTGCGCCTCGACGAAGCCGACATCCGGGTGGTGACGCTGGACGTGGGCGGCGGCTTCGGGCTCAAGCTCGGCACCTATCCCGAAGACCTGCTGGCCTCCCTGCACGCCATCTCGCTGCGCCGCCCGGTCAAGTTCACCGAGGACCGGAACGAGCACTTCCGCGCGACCACCCACGGCCGTGAGTCGGTGCACGACTACCTGATCGCCGCGCGCGCGGACGGCCGGATCCTGGCCATGAGCGATATCTACACCAACGACCTCGGCGGCCTGAACTCGCCGTTCGGGTCCTCCCAGCTGTCCACGGTCGTCTTCAACGGGCCGTACAAGGTGGCGGACGGCTTCGTGGAGCGGCGCATCGTGGTCACCAACAAGACCCCGATCGGCGCCTACCGCGGCTACGGCCAGCCGGAGGTCAACTTCGCCTACGAGCGGATGATGGACCAGCTGGCCCGGCGGCTCGGCGCCGATCCGGTCGAGCTGCGGGCGATGAACATGGTGCCGCCGGACGAGTTTCCCTACCTGAACCCGGTCGGCGCCAGCTACGACAGCGGCGACTATGAGCGGTGCCTCCGGATGGCCGCCGAGACCGTCGGCTGGGCGGCGCACCGGGACGCGGGTCACCAGCCGCGGCCGTCGGACGGCCGCTACCCGGGCATCGGTTTCTCCTGCTACGTGGAACGCACCGGCTACGCGAGCAGCAAGTTCCTGGCCGCCCGCGGGTCGCGGTTCGGCGCCCACGAGTCCGTCACGCTCCGGGCCAACCGGTCCGGGAGCCTGGACCTGTACACCGGGGTGTCCAGCATCGGGCAGGGCAGCGAGACCGTGTTCGCGCAGATGTGCGCGGAGTTCTTCGGCTGCGACTACGAGCGGGTCCGGGTGCACACCGGCGACACCGGGGCCTCGCCGATCAACACCGGCTCGTTCGCCTCGCGCACGGTGATCGCGGCGGCTGGCGCGCTGCTGGATGCCTGTGCCCGGCTGCGCGAGAAGACTCTGCGCATCGCCGCGCACATGCTGGACGTCACCGACCCGCAGACCCTCGACATCGTCGGGCAGACGGTCCAGCACCGCGAGGACCTCACCCTGATGGTCCCGCTGGCCAGCGTGTTCGAGCGCGCCATCCTCGGCCAGGGGCTGCCCGAGGGCGAGCGGCCCGGCCTCGATGAGACGGCCTACTTCGAGCCGCAGGGGGCGGCCTACTCGTTCGGCACGGCCGCCGCCGTCGTCTCGGTCGACGCGGAGTCCGGCGAGTTCGACGTGGAACGCTTCCTGATGGTGCACGACTGCGGGACCCCGCTCAACCCGAAGCTCATCGAGGGCCAGGTGCGGGGCGGGCTGACCCAGGGGCTCGGCCAGGCCCTGGGCGAGGAACTCGTCTATGATCCGGAGTCCGGCCAGCTGGTCAACGGGACGATGATGGACTACTTCGCGCCGACCGTCTGCGATCTGCCCCCGGTGGAGCTGCTGCACACCGCGGTGCCCTCGCCGGTGACCCCGCTCGGCGTCCGGGGCGCGGGCGAGGTGGGCTGCATCCCGGTCGCGGCGGCCATCGCGAACGGCATCTGCGACGCGCTGGCGCCCTTCGGGGTCGAACTTGACCGGCTGCCGATCACCCCGGAACGCGTATGGCGGGCCCTGCGGGACGCCGCCCAGGCCATCGCTTGATCATTCGGATGCGCCCGCCCGGACGCCAGCCAGCCACCGGCGCCCCGGTGGCCGCGGCTGGCGGCCCTGGCGTTGCGGCGGGCGGCCCGGCCGCCGCGGCCGGGCCGGCCGGGGCTGACCCGGCCGCTGATCGTGCTGCTGGCCACCGCGTGCGGTGCGGCCGTGGCGAACAACTACTACGCGCAGCCACTGCTGCACACGATCGGCGTCTCGTTCGGCGTAGCGGGTTCCACGGCCGGGCTGCTGGTGACCGCGGGCCAGGTCGGCTACGCCCTGGGCCTGGCCTTCCTGGTGCCGCTGGGCGACATCCTGGAACGGCGCCGGCTGATCACCCGGATGCTCGTGGTCACGTCGGTGGCGCTGGCCGCCGCGGCGGCGGCACCGGGCATCGCCGCGCTGGCCAGCGCCCTGGCCATCGTGGGGGTGACCACCGTCGTTGCGCAGATTATCGTGCCGATGACCGCGTCGCTGGCCGCCGACAGCCAGCGCGGCCGCGCGGTCGGCACGGTCATGAGCGGCCTGATGATCGGGGTGCTGCTGGCCCGGGTGGTCAGCGGCCTGGTCGCCGCCACCATCGGCTGGCGCTGGGTGTTCGTCTTCGCCGCGGGCACCATGCTGCTGCTCGCGGCCACCCTCCGCCGGCGGCTGCCCACGGTCGAGCCCCAGGGCAGCAGCTCCTACCGGGCCCTGCTCAGATCGGTGCTGACGCTGGTCCGCGAGGAACCGGTGCTGCGGCAGCGGATGGCCCTCGGCGCGGTCGCGATGGGCTCCTTCAGCATCCTGTGGACGGCGGTCGCGTTCCTGCTTTCTGGCCCGCCCTACCACTACGGCAGCGCCGTCATCGGCCTGTTCGGCCTGGCCGGGCTAGCCGGGGCGGTCGCCGCCCCGCTGGTGGGGCGGCTGGCGGATCGCGGCTACCGGCGGTACAGCACACTCGGCGCGATCATTGCCCTGCTGGCCAGCTGGGGGCTGCTCGCCCTGGGCGGCCATTCGCTGGCCGCCCTGATACCGGGGGTCGTGCTGCTCGATCTCGGCGCCCAGGCGCTGCACATCAGCAACCAGAGCGACATCTACTCGCTCCGCCCGCAGCTGTACAGCCGGCTCAACACCGCGTACATGCTGGGGTACTTCACCGGCGGCGCGGTGATGTCGGCCGCGGCTTCGCTGCTCTTCAGCACCGCCGGGTGGAACGGCGTCTGCGTGCTCGGCGCGCTCACCGCGCTGGCCGGCCTGGCCGTCTGGCCGCGTACCAGACGCCAGCACGCCCGCTAGCGGGAATCGTTCCGCGGGCCGGCCCTGGTCCGCACGGCCACCGTGCGGGGCGCCGTGCTGGAACTCACCGGGGACACCGCGGCGGCCACCCCGCTCGAGGTGTGGGCGCCCCGGCCGGTCGCCGTGCTGTTCTGGAACGGGCGGCCGGTCCCGGTGACCCGGACCGCCTCCGGCAGCCTGACCAGCCGCAACCCGCTCGACGGGCCGCCAGCGGTGGACCTGCCCGCGCTGACCGGCTGGAAGTACGCGCCGGAGAACCCGGAAGCCGCCCCGGCCTTCGACGACAGCGGCTGGGTGCTGGCCGACAAGACCACCTCGGCCAGCGCCACCCCGGTGCCGGCCGGGCAGCCGGTGCTGTTCGTGGACGACTACGGCTTCCACTACGGCGACGTGTGGTACCGGGGCTCGTGGTCCGGCACGGCCGGCGCCACCTCGGTCAGCCTGAGCTACCAGACCGGCCAGGTCGGCATGTTCCTGGCCTGGCTGGACGGGCAGTTCCTGGGCGCCGGGGAGATCCCGGTGCCGACGTCCAGCCAGTCCACCACGCAGGGCTGGACGGCCACCGTGCCGCTGGCCATCCCGGCGGCCGGGCAGGACGACGGGCCGCACGTGCTGGCCGTGCTGGTCCGGTCCATGTCGCATCAGGAGGACGGCGGCGCCAACCAGGCGTTCAAGCAGGCCCTCGGCCTCACCGCGGTCACCTTCACCGGCGCCGCGCCGCAGCTCACCTGGCGCATCCAGGGCGCGAGCGGCGGCGACCAGGCCCGCGGCCCGATGAACAACGGCGGCCTGTACGGCGAGCGCACCGGCTGGTACCTACCGGGGTTTGACGATCGCGGCTGGACAGACATCACGCTGCCGAACGCCAGTACCCGGCCGGGCGTCTCGTGGTACCGCGCTCAGTTCCGGCTGAACGTGCCGCCCGGGGTGGATGCGTCGCTCGGCCTGACCATCACCGACACGCCGTCCAAGTCCTACCGCGCGCAGATCTTCCTCAACGGCTGGAACGTCGGGCAGTACATCAACAACGTCGGCCCGCAGACGACGTTCGCGCTGCCGAACGGGCTGCTCCAGCCGCACGGGGAGAACACGCTGGCCATCGCCGTGCTGGCGGACGGCAGCACACCCGGCGGGCTGGGCACCGTGACGCTGGCCAACCTGGGCACGGTGGCCGGTGGGGTCCCAGTCCACCCGGTTCCGGCCCCGGACCGCTGAGCCCGCCGCACCGGCGTGCGCGGAAGCCCTCCCTCTAGTACGCTGACTGATATATTGGCCGCCGTACTAGAGGAGGCCGGATGCCAGCGGATAGCCAGGACGTGCTGCGCCGCGCCGGGGACGCGTCGGTGCTGATCCTGACCAGCCTGGCCGACGGGCCCAAGCACGGGTACGCGCTGATCCAGGACATCAAGGGGTTCGCCGGGCTGCAACTCGGCCCGGGCACACTGTACGGCGCGCTGGACCGGCTGGAACGGCTCGGCCTGGTCGAGGCGCTGCCCACCGACGAGCGGCGGCATCCCTACCAGATCACCGCGGCCGGGGCGGCAGCGCTGCGCGCGCACCTCGACTCGCTGGAACGGGTCAGCGCGGTGGGCCGGCTCCGGCTGCGGCTGGGCGGAATCTGATGCCCGGGCGCCCGCCGGGCCGCATCGTCGGCCTCGCGCTGCGCTGCTACCCGCGGCGGTGGCGGCGGCGGCACGGCACCGAAGCCGCCGAACTGGCCGCGCTGCTGATCGCGGACGGCGTGCCGGCCCGCTCGGTCGCCTGCAGCTATCTCTGGGCCGCGGCCCGCGAGCGGCTGAGCCCGCAGCCCGGCCACCGGCTGGCCGCGGCGGCGGCCGCCGTGCTGATCGTGGCGGGCTCGCTCGCCGTCCCGCTGGGCCTGCTGTCCGCGTCCGCGCCGGCCAGCGCCGCCAGCGCGGCCCGGGGGCACACCGCCAGCCCGGGGACCCGGCCGCGCTGCGCCGGCCTGCCCGGCCCGGCCGGGGCGCCCGCCCGGCCCGCGCTGGGCCAGCAGCGGCCGGCCAGCCTGTGGGCGTGGCCCGCGCACCCGGACCCGGCGGCTGGTCATGGCCAGCACTGCTGACCAGGCCGGCCAGGCCGGGCCACCGCGCGGTAACGCGGCCAGCGGCCGCCGCCCGGCCGCCCGCCGCGCGGCCGGGCGCGGCCGGGCCCTGGCCGAGACGGCCGCCCTCGCCGTCGTGGCCGTACTGCTGGCCCTGGGCGTCCGGACGTTCGGGTACCAGACGTTCTGGATCCCGAGCACGTCCATGGTGCCGACCCTCCAGAAGGGTGACCGGATCCTGGTGCAGAAGGCGTTCTTCAACTGGCACAACCTGCACCAGGGCGACATCGTGGTGTTCGCCCGGCCGCCGCGCGACCACTGCGGCGGGGCCGCGGATGACGACCTGGTGAAGCGGATCATCGCGCTGCCCGGGCAGGCCATCTACTCGGCCGGCAACACGCTGTACGTGAACGGGCGGCCGCTAGCCGAGCCGTACCTGCCCCGGATCGACCCGCTTGGCCCGCCGATACCGGACGCCAGCCGGCTGCACCCGTTCCGCGTCCCGGCTGGGGACTTCTACGTGCTGGGCGACAACCGGCAGATCTCCTGCGACAGCCGCTTCTGGGGCCCGATCAAGGGCAGCAGCATCGTCGGCCGGGTGGTGCTGCTGCTGTGGCGCGACGGCCACCCTGACCTGCACAGTTTCTGAATCAGGCCACGTACGGCGGAGCCCCGGAGTCGGTGGTCATCGGGCGGCCGGCCGCGGCCCAGCCCTGCATGCCGTCGCTCACGTTCACCGCGTCCCAGCCCGCCCCGGCCAGCGCGTGCGCGGCCCGGTTGGACCGGGCGCCGCTCCGGCAGATCAGGTAGACCGGGCCGTCCTGCGGGATCTCCGGGTACCGGTCGCCAAGCTGGCCCAGCGGGATGTGCGTGGCCTCCGGCGCGTGCCCGGCGGCCCACTCGTCGGGTTCCCGGACATCGACCAGCCGGGCGTCCGCTGGCACCTGCGCCGCGGGCACCTGGCCCGGCGCCCTCTGGTCCGCCGCGCCCGCGGTCATGCTGCGCTCCGGTTCATTGCTGGCACCCTCCCCGCTGTCCTGCTGCCAATCAACTCATTGTGGCTTGCCGGACACGCTTATGTACGTCAATCATGCCCCATCTGTGTATCCCGGCTGGCCAGCCGCTGGTAGGCCGGGCCGAGCAGGTCGGCCAGCCCGGCGCCGCGGATCTGCACGTCCGGTGGCTCGGCCGAGCGCAGCAGCAGGTCGGGCGGTACCGGCGGGGTGGTCTGGGCGGCGCGCAGCCGGGCCCGGCTCACCCCCGGCGACCAGAACCGGTCCAGGCACTGCGCCAGCGGCGCGGCCGCCGGGACCTGCACCGCAGCGGTCCCTGGCCCCGGCGGCGGTCCGCCGTCCGCGGCCTGGCCCGCGGCCGGCCCGCGCAGCGCGGCCAGCAGGTCGGCCCGGTCCCGGCCCCGCCAGGCCAGCATGCCGAACGGGTCGTCGTCGAACCGCTCGGCCAGCACGTAACAGACCGCGGCCAGGTGCTTGCACGGCACGCCCCAGTCCGGGCAGGAGCAGAACAGGTCGAGGTCCCGCGCCGACCGGGGGAACAGCGGAGTGCCGCAGTCCGCGAACACCCGCTCGATCTCGTGCGGCATCTCCCCGGCCAGCAGTTTGGCCCGGAACAGCGCCTGCCCGCGGAGCGCCTCGATGACCCGCCGCCACTGCGCGGTGGTCAGCGGCAGCACCCCGATCCGGACCTGGTAGGGCACCGGCCGGGAGCCCTGCACCCGGGCCCGCACCACGCCGTGCCCGAGCTCGAACTCCAGCACCTGGCCGCGCCGGGCGTAGTTCCGGCCGCGGGCCAGCCGGCCGCTCATCCCGAACGACTCCAGCACCCCGACGAACCGCCGCGACCACCATTGCTCGCCGATGGCGCCCCGCTTGCTGCGCGCCTTGATGCCGCCCTCGACCTGGATCGGCGGCCCCGCCTCAGCCCACCAGCTCTGTCGGCTTTGCGCC
Organism: uncultured Actinomycetes bacterium; assembly: GCA_963832095.1. Lineage (GTDB taxonomy): Bacteria > Actinomycetota > Actinomycetes > Streptosporangiales > Streptosporangiaceae > RYN-230. The sequence continues at coordinate 89,239 of CAWHSW010000008.1, read as the reverse complement.
TCCGGGGGCGCTGGACCCGCCTCCTTCCCTCGTCGCTCAGTCGCTGCGCTCCCTCGCTCCTCAGTCCAGTCGGCGGCGCGCCCCCTTCGGCGCGGCGACTTCCCCTCCTCACTCGTTCCTCGCTCGTCGGTCCAGTCGGGCCCCTTTGACGCGGTCATTCGGACACCGCCTCCGGCGACAGGGCCAGCACGTCACGCAGGTCGGCGGTGGACAGCTCGGTGAGCCAGCTTTCCCCGGTGCCGACGATCCGCTCGGCCAGCGCCTTCTTCTCCTCGATCATCGAGTCGATGCGCTCCTCCAGGGTGCCCACGCAGACGAACTTGCGCACCTGCACATCCCGCCGCTGGCCGATCCGGAACGCCCGGTCAGTGGCCTGATCCTCGACCGCCGGGTTCCACCACCGGTCGAAGTGGATCACGTGATTGGCCCCGGTCAGATTCAGCCCGGTACCGCCCGCCTTGAGCGAGAGCAGGAACACGGCGGGCTCGGTGAGCGACTGGAAGCTGGCCACCATCGCGTCCCGGGCCTTCTTGGCCGTGCCGCCGTGCAGGTACAGCACCGGGCAGCCGAGCCGGGCGGTCAGGTACGGCTGCAGCACCCGGCCGAACTCGGCGTACTGGGTGAAGCAGAGCGCCTTGTCGCCGGCCGCGACGATCTCGTCGCAGATCTCCTCCAGCCGGGCCAGCTTGCCGGACCGGCCGGGCAGCCGCGACCCGTCGCCGAGCAGGTGCGCGGGATGGTTGCAGACCTGCTTGAGCTTGGCCATGGTGGCCAGCACCAGGCCGCGGCGCTCGATGTCCTGCTCAGCCGACTCGATCCGGGCCAGCATGTCGGCCACCGTGGCCTGGTACAGCGACGCCTGCTCGGGGGTGAGGTTGCACCACACCTTCATCTCGATCTTGTCCGGCAGGTCGGAGATGATCGACCGGTCGGTCTTCACCCGGCGCAGGATGAACGGGCCGGTCAGCCGCTTCAGCCGGTCCGCCGCGTCCTCGTCGCCGTGCCGCTCCACCGGGACCGCGAAGCTGGTGCGGAACTTCTCCGCCGGGCCGAGCAGCCCGGGGCTGGTGAACTCCATGATCGACCACAGCTCGCCGAGCCGGTTCTCCACCGGGGTCCCGGTCAGCGCGATCCGGGACGCGGCGGGCAGGCTGCGCACCGCGCGCGCCTGCCGGGTGCCCGCGTTCTTGATGTTCTGCGCCTCGTCGCAGACCACCCGCTGCCAGCCCACCGCGGCCAGCTCGTCGCGGTCCCGGGCCGCGACGGCGTACGTGGTGATGACCAGGTCAGCCGCGCCCAGCGCATCCCGCAGCTCCGCCCCGGCCAGCCGGTCCGACCCATGGTGCACATGCACCGCCAGATCGGGCGTAAACCGCTCCGCCTCCTTCTGCCAGTTGCCGACCACCGACATCGGGGACACCAGCAGCGTGGGGCCGGCCTTTCTGCCCGTTGTCCTTCTCGTGGGCGAGTAGTGACAGGGTCGTTGGACTTTTCCCAGTGCCCATGTCGTCCGCCAGGATCCCGCCCAGGCCGAGGCTGCTCAGGAACGACAGCCAGGCCAGACCGCGCTCCTGGTACGGGCGGAGCTTGCCCTGGAACGAGACGGGGGTGGCCAGCGGGGTCAGGCTGCGCTCGGTCTGGCCGGAGAGCAGGTCGCCGAGCCAGCCGTCGGCGTCGACGGCGGTGACCGGCAGATCCTCGTCCGGGCCGCGCAGGCCGGCCAGCAGGACGTCGCCAGCGGGCAGCTCACCGGACCGGTCGCTCTCCAGGAACTTCAGCGCCGCCTTCAGGTTGCGCTCGTCCAGTTCCACCCACTGGCCGCGGATCCGGACCAGCGGGATCTTCAGCCGGGCCAGCTCGGCCAGCTCGCCGGGGTCCAGGGTGGTGTCGCCCACGGCCAGGTCGTAGCGGAACTGGACCAGGTCGTGCAGGCCGAACCCGGACCCGCTGCCCGCTCCGTCCGCCCCGGTGCCGGCGCTGCTCCGGGTGCGCGAGGTGAGCTTGAGGCCGAGCCGGGCCTTGCGGGCCCAGTCCGGCAGCAGCACCCCGAACCCCGCCCCAGCCAGCATCGGGCCGGTCTCGGTCAGGAAGCGGAACGCCCCGGCCGTGTCCAGCTCGACGTCGGCCGGTGCGGGCACCCGCAGCGCGGTGTCCAGCTCGCCGAACAGCCGGGTGGCCGCGCCCAGCCCGGCCAGCAGTTCCTCGTCCGGGTGGGTGATGCCGCCGGGCGACCAGCCGCCGGTGCCCGCCCACACGTCGCCGGCCGGGAGCATCAGGCTGGGGTCCTCGGTGGACTGCAGGGCGAACTCGACCCGCCACGGCGCGCCCGCCGGGTCTGGCCCCGCTGCCGGGCCCCGTCCATCCGCCGGGGCGGGGTCCTGGCCACCGGCCGGCTCGTCGCCATCGGCCTGCTCGTGGCCATCGGCCGGCTTCTGGCCATCGGCCAACTCAGCCATCTCGCCGGGTTCGGCCGCTGGCTCGACCAGCCGGAAGCAGGTGCGCACCGGTCCGGCCGGTGCCTGGGCGGCGGCCCGCCAGCCGTCCAGGGCAGCGGCCAGCGCGGCCGCCGTCTCGTTCTCCGCCGCCGCCACCAGGACATCCGGGTCCGGGCCGGCCAGCGCCGCCGCCCAGCGCTCGGTCACCGGGATGGCGGCCGGGCGGCGGCCGCGGCGCGCTGGCAGCAGCGCCCAGCCCGGTTGCCCGGCGGCCAGCCGGGCCCGGGCCGCCGCATCGGCCAGCGCGGCCAGCGCCACGGCCAGGATGGGGGCGGGCGGCTCACCGCCTGGTTCGGCGGCCCGGCACAGCGGCGGCATGGCCTCGGCGAACTCGGCCACCCGCCGTGCGTCGTGCCCGGTCAGCACCGGCTGCCAGCGGGCCGTCCAGGTGGCCGGGCCGTCCGCTGGGCTCCCTGGTCCGTCGGCTGCACTGCCGGGGCCAATAGCTGCGCTGCCCAGGCCATCGGCGGAGGTGCCCAGACCATCCGCGGGCGGGACCAGGGCGGGCAGCACCCGGCCCCGGCCGGCCAGGTCGTCCGCGAACCAGGCCACCGCCGCCCAGTAGGCCACCGATCCCCCCGCGGCCAGTTCCATCGCGTCATCGGGTACTTCGCGGCCGGGACCGGCCAGATCGAGGGTGCCGGTTGCGAGCGGCTCACCCGGGGCGGCCAGCCGGTCCAGCGCGGCCAGCACATCCAGCGCGGCCGCGGGCTCGACGGCCAGCGCGGGCACCCGCCAGCAGCCGAGCGCATTCCAGCGCCGCCGGCCGCCGGGATCCGCGTCACCGGCCGGCCTGATCAGCTCCGGCGCGGCCTGCGGGCCGTCCGGGGCGGACGGCAGCCACACGGTCAGCTCGTCGGCGGCGGCCTGCCGGGCGGCGTCGCCCACGGGCTCACCCAGGCTGGCCAGCGCCGCCGCGATGGTCTCCGGATCGGCGGCGAACGGGTGCGGCCGGGGGGCACGGGACCGCCGGGCCGGCGCGGACTCCGGAGTGCGCGCGGGCAGCCGCGCGTCCTCCGCCCACAGGCAGAGCGCGCCGCGCGCCCAGATCCCGTGGATGACCAGCATGTCCAGCGCTCCTCGCGGCCGCAGCGGCCAGGCGCCGGGCCGCCTGCCCCGTCCCGGTCAACCTAGCAACACCCCGCGACAGTTCCGGCCACAAACGCGAGCTGCAGAGCAGCTGGGACACCGCCAGCACGGCCATCTCCCCGCTACGCACTGCGCCGCTGAAACATTGATGCGCACCCGACTCAACACCGCTGACTTAACGGTCCGGACGTTCTCAACCGGGCCTTCGCCTATCAACTCCAGTCCCATCAGCCACACTGATCACGGACTGAGGTGACTCTTCACGGATCTGGGACGTTCATCGTCCGATTTGTCCCGGTTCTAGCGACCCAAACACGTGAAGAGTCGCCAGCCGCGCCTGCGGCTGGTGTCCCACGATGGCCTTAGTCAGCGGCATTGGCACCCGACTGCACCGATGTTTCAGCGACGCAGTTGGGTGTGGCGCAGTGCGGCTGGTGCACGCGGGGCCGGGGCGGCCTCCCGGGCCAGGTCGATGCGGTGCCGCAGGCGGGCGCTGCGACAATGCCGATCATGCCGGACGACACGGCGCGAGTGCTGGCCCGGGCCAGAGAGCTGGCCGCCGAGGTGCTCGCGCCCGCCGCGATGCAGGTAGAGGCCAGCCAGCAGGTGCCGCCCGCGCACCTGGACCTGCTCGCGGCCGGTGGCTTCTATGGGCTGGCCGGCCCGCGCGAGGCCGGCGGCCTGGACCTGCCACTGCCGGCCTTCTGTCAGGTCATCGAGACACTGGCCGGCGCCTGCCTGTCCACCACGTTCGTCTGGACGCAGCAGCACAGCGCGGTGCGCACGGTGGCCCGGTCAGAGAACGCCGGGCTACGGGCCGACCTGCTCGGGCCGCTGTGCCGCGGCGAGCGCCGGGCCGGCCTGGCGCTGGGCGGCACGCTGCCCGGGCCGCCCCGGCTGCGCGCCCGGGCCGTGCCCGGCGGTTACCTGCTGGACGGCAGTTCGCCGTGGGTGACCGGCTGGGGGCTGACCGACACGCTGCTGGTGGCCGCCCGGGACGAGCAGGACACGATCGTCTGGTTGCTGCTGGACGTGCCCGCTCCCGGCGACGTGCCCACCGAAACCCTGTCCGCCGAGCCGCTGCAACTGGTCGCCGTGATGGCCAGCCGCACCGTGCAGCTGCGTTTCAGCCAGCACTTCGTGCCGGCGGACCGGGTGACGGGCACCATCCCGCTGGCCGGCTGGCAGCATCAGGACCGGGCCGGCCTGCGGGTGAACGGCTCGCTGGCGCTCGGCCTGGCCGCCCGCTGCGCCCAGCTGATCGGGCCGGGGCCGCTGGACGATCAGCTCATTGCGTGCCGGGCCGGGCTGGACGCGGCCGGCCCGGACCGGCTGCCCGCGGCCCGGGCGGCCGCCTGCGAGCTGGCCATGCGGGCCGCCGCGGCGCTGGTTGTGACGCAGGGCGCGGCCGCGATCCTGGCCAGCCAGGACGCCCAGCGGCTGGCCCGGGAGGCCCTGTTCCTGCTCGTGTTCGGTTCCCGGCCTACCATCAAGCAGGCCCTGGCCGGGTTGCTGACCGGCGGCCACTGACCGCAGACGGCACGGAAGGAGCAGCATGGCGGAACCGGTGACCGTGCGGGATGCCCAGCCTGCCGAGTTCGCCGCGATCGGCGAACTCCGGGTGGGCGCGTACGCGGCAGGCAGCTTCCTCTCCGACGCGTCCAACTACGGCGAGACGCTGCGCACCCTGGGCACCGATGGGACCGGGCAGATCCTCTCCGCGGTGGCCGACGGCCGGCTGCTCGGCACGGTCATGCTGCAGTTGCCGCCGCACGCCGGGCAGGTGGTCCGCGACCCGGGCGAGGCCGAGGTCCGGGCGCTGGCGGTGGCACCGGAGGCGCAGGGCCGCGGGGTCGGCCGGGCGCTGCTCCGCGCGGTCATCGAGCGCGCCGCGGGGCTGGGGGTACGGCAGCTCGTGCTGAGCACGCAGTCCGGGATGGACGCGGCGCGGCACCTGTACACGTCGGTGGGCTTCGGGCGGCTGCCGGACCGGGACTGGTCCCCGGCCCCCGGCTTCACCCTGCTGGCTTACGGCTTGGCGTTGCCGCCCGGAGACGACGAAGCCGGAGACGAAGAAGACTGAGCCGACTGCGGCCGCTTGGCCACGCTGGCCCGGACGCGCGGGTCAGGGGAGATCTTCTTCAGCTGCTTGTTCATGGAGCGGAACAGGAAGAACACGGCCAGGCCCATGCCTGCGACGACCAGGAACCCGAGCAGCCCCGGAGTGACCTGGCTGGCCACACTCTGACTCGACGCCGCCAGCAGCGTCACAAGCACACCCTCTCCCGCACCCCGGCGAACAGGTCGTCCTCGGGGAGTTCCGTGTCAACCACCGACCTGGCTAGATGGTAGTCCTCGGTTGGCCAGGCCGCACGCTGCACCTCCTGCGGGCAGGCGAACCAGGAACCCTCCGGGTCGATCTGGGTGGCGTGGGCCAGCAGGGCCTGATCGCGGACCGGGAAGTAGTCGCCGCACGGCACCCGGGTGGTGATCTCGAACTCGCGGCGGCCGTCGGCCCGCTCGTCCCAGTCCTTGAACCACTCGGCGTAGGGGGACTCCAGGCCGCGCCGCAGCATCTCCTCGTGCAGCGCGGTGAACCGGTCCTTGTGGAAGGTGGCGAAGTAGTACAGCTTGAGCGGCTGCCACGGTTCCCCCGTGCCCGGGTAGCGGTCCGGGTCGGCCGCCGCCTCGAACGCCTCCACGGCCACCTCATGCGACTTGATGTGGTCCGGGTGCGGGTACCCGCCCTGCTCGTCGTAGGCCAGGATGACGTGCGGCCGGAACTCGCGGACGGCGCGGACCAGCGGTTCCGCGGCCACCTCGAGCGGCTGCAGCGCGAAGCAGCCGTCCGGCAGCGGCGGCAGCGGGTCGCCTTCGGGCAGACCGGAGTCGGTGAAGCCGAGGAACTGCTGCCGGACGCCGAGGATCTCCCGGGCCCGGGCCATCTCCTCGCGCCGGATCTGCGGCAGGTTGGCCCGGACCTCGGGCCGCTCCATGGCCTTGTTCAGGATGTCCCCGCGCTCGCCACCGGTCAGCGTGACCACCAGGACGTCCACGCCTTCCCGCGCGTAGCGGGCCATGGTGGCGGCGCCCTTGCTCGACTCGTCGTCCGGGTGCGCGTGCACCGCCATCAGCCGCAGCGGCATGGGTTCCCCGGAGCTGGGGGCGGGATCATTCTGGGCGGCAGGCACGCGAAATTCCCTTCGGCACCATCAGGAAGTAGTCAGCTCAGGCCGGCGGGCCGCGGGAGTGCCTCGCCGACAGAACATTGTGCAGCACAACACGCTGGCACCGGGATGACATTCCCGTATCCTGGCCGACTTGAGGCTCATCTGGGGCGACGTACTTGTCAGGCCTTGTTAGCTTAGAAGGATTACCCCCAAGGGGCCGTGCATGGCTCAAGCGGATCCTCGTATCCGCACCGCAGGCAAGGAGTACCGGTGACCGAGACGCAGAACGACAGCCTTACCTGGCTCACCCAGGAGGCATATGACCGGCTGAAGTCGGAGCTGGATCACCTCTCGGGCCCGGGGCGTGTCGACATCGCAAAGAAGATTGAGGCCGCCCGGGATGAGGGTGACCTGCGCGAGAACGGCGGCTACCACGCCGCCAAGGAAGAGCAGGGCAAGATCGAGGGGCGGATCATCCAGCTCCAGCACATCTTGCAGCACGCTCGCGTCGGGGAGCCCCCGCGGACCGATGGGGTAGTCGGCCCTGGGATGACGGTGACCGTCCGGTTCGCGGGCGATGATGACGAGGTCACCTTCCTGCTGGCCTCCCGGGAGGAGAGCGGCGCGCCGATCGACGTGTATTCGCCGCGCTCACCCCTGGGGTCGGCGATCAACGGGAAGAAGATCGGCGACACCGCCTCGTACACGCTGCCGAACGGCCGCGCGGCCAAGGTCGAGATCCTGGAGGCGGTGCCGTACGTCGGCGGCTGACCGCAGCCGGAACCGTCCAGCGCGGCGCGCGCACCCGACAGGGTCGCGCGCCGCGCTGATTTTTGGCTGAGGCTTTTAGGCTGAGGCTTTTAGGCTGAGGCCTTATGGCTGAGCCGTTTTATGGCTCGGGGTCGGCCACTGCCTGGCGGATCTCCCCGGCCAGCGCACTGGCCCGGGCCCGCGCGGCCGCCGCGCCCGGCTCGTCGCCCGCGGCCCGGCGCAGCCAGGCCCGCTTAGACCAGGCGTAGGTGTTGCAGTCGCGGACCGACAGCCGCTCGCTGACCAGGGCGGCGGCCAGCTCCAGCCGCCCGGACCGGAGGGCCGCTTCGAGCAGCGTGCGCTCCACCGCGTCGCGCTGCGCGTGACTGCCGCCGAACGTGTGCACCTGGGCCCGGACCGGCAGCAGCTCGCCGAGCACGCGGCCGTACTCGCCCCGGCCGAAGTGCAGCAGCGCGCGGCAGACCGGCAGCCCGACCTGGGCCGTCATCGCGGCGCCAGTGCTGCCCGGGTCGCCGCGCGCGGCCAGCCCGGCTTGCGCCGCGACCACCTGGCCGGCCCGGTCCAGCTCCCCGTTCCCGATGAACGCCATGACCGCGTGCATGTCGTTGAATGGGTAGTAGCCCGGGGTCAGCAGCCGGCCCCAGGCCGCGGCGAGCGGCGGCCAGCGATGCCCCACCGCGGCGCCCTCCAGGTGCATCCGCCACAGCAGCGCGGTGGCGTCGAGCAGTTCCAGCGCCACATCTTCGGACCCCTCGTGATGCAGCATCCGGTCGTAGACGGCCAGCGCGCCGTCGGTGTCCCCGCCCTGCAGCAGGTACAGCGCGTAGTGCCAGGAGTTGTGCACGTTGAGGAAGTTGCCCGCCGTCCAGTCGGCCTCGCGGTGCCGCAGGTACCGGACGCCGTCCGGGATCCGGCCCGCCATCTCGTAGGTGTGCACCACCGCGTGGATGCCCCAGACGTCGTCCGGGTTCCGCTCGACGGCGCGCTGGCCGGCCTCTTCCGACTGCTGGTAGAGGTTGCACTCCTCCAGGCCGAACGCGTACATCCCGTGCATGAAACCGAGCTGCGGATGATCGGCTGGCCAGCCCCCCAGCGCCCGGCCGATCCGGTCCCGCAGGCTGACCGCGTTGCCGGTGAAGAAGTCGATCTGGTGCCCGGTGAACAGGGCCAGCAGGTCACCGGGGTAGCTGACGGTGATCTCGGCGAGCGCGTCGCCCGCCCCGGTCATGTCCCCGGCCACCCAGCGGCTGGCGGCGGCCAGGTGGGCCCGCTCCCGGGGCAGCAGGCCGGCCGGGTCGGCGCGCAGCCCGTCCAGCGTGGCCCGGGCCGCGGCCACCGCGCCTTGCTCGGTGGACATCAGCGCCAGGTAGGCGGCGAACACCGCGGCCATGGCGCAGCCCGGGTCGGCCGCCACCGCGGCGGCGGACGCGTCCACCACCTCGGGCCGGAACCTGATCAGGTCGTCGATGGCCTGGTCGTAGCCGGCCACCGCGGCGGCGGAACCGGTGAGGCGCAGTCCTCGTGCGTCAGTGACCATGTCACCCCCCACCGGCAGGGTAACTAACCGACCAGCTCCGGGGCAGCCGGCTCGTCGGCCTTGGCCCGGCCGCGCAGCGGCACCTCCTTGAGGAACCAGGTCAGCGCGAAGGCCAGCGCACAGGCTGGGATGGCCCAGATAAAGACCCCTTGAATCGCGTGCGCGATGGCGTAGAACACGTCACGGCGGATGGCTGGCGGCAGCGTCTTGACCGTGGCCGGGTTGAGCTGCCCGCCGCTGGTCGCGATGTGCACGTTGGGCGACACCGCGGTCAGCGCGTCCTGCAGCCGCCGGGCGAAGATGGCGCCGAACGCGGCCACCCCGATGGAGCCGCCGATCTGCTGGAAGAACAGCCGCGAACTGCTGGCCACCCCGATGTCCCGCGGCTCGACGCTGTTCTGCGCCAGCAGCGTGGTGAGCTGCATCAGGAAGCCCATGCCCAGGCCGAGCACGACCATGAACAGCGCCGAGGTGACCCGGCTGGTGTTCACCCCGAGCAGGGACAGCAGCCCCATGCCGGCCGTCATGCCCGCCGCGCCGAGGATGGGCAGCGCCCGGTACCGGCCGGTCCGGGTGGTCACCTGGCCGGAGATCAGCGAGGTGATCATCACGCCGACCATCATCGGGGTGAGCAGCAGACCGCTGACCGTCGGCGACGCGCCCTGCACCGTCTGCTGGTACAGCGGCAGGAACGTGATCGCGCCGAACAGGGCCAGGCCGGACAGGAAGCTGAGCGCGGACACCAGGCTGAAGTTCCGGCTGCGGAAGATGTGCAGCGGCAGGATGGGTTCCGCGGCCCGGCTCTCTATCCAGATGAACGCCACTACCGAGAGCACGGCCACCGCACCCAGCCCGGTGATCTGGGGCGAGAGCCAGGCGTACTGGGTGCCGCCCCAGGTGGCCCCGAGCACGGTCGCGGTGGCCGCCACCGCGAGCGCGGCTGCGCCCAGGTAGTCCACCCGGTGCTCGATGTGCTTCTTGGGCAGCTTGAGCGTGGCGGCCAGGTAGGCCAGCGCGACGCCGCCGATCGGCAGGTTGATGTAGAAGATCCAGCGCCAGGAGAAGCTCTCGGTGATCCACCCGCCGAGCAGCGGCCCGCCGATGGTGGCGATCATCATGACGGCCATGATGTAGCCCATGTACTGGCCCCGCTCGCGCGGCGAGACCAGGTCGCCGATGATCGCGATGGCGCTGACCATCAGGCCGCCCGCGCCCAGCCCCTGGATGGCCCGGAAGGTGATCAGCATGGCCATGGACTGGGACAGCCCGGCCAGCGCGGAGCCGGCCAGGAAGATCACGATGGCGGTCATGAACAGCTTCTTGCGGCCGTACATGTCGCCGAGCTTCCCGTACAGCGGGGTGGTGATGGTGGACGCCAGCACGTACGCGGTGACCACCCAGGACAGGTGAGCCACGCCGCCCAGGTCGCCGACGATGCGGGGCAGCGCCGTGCCCACGATGAGCTGGTCCAGCATGGCGAGCATGATGGCGAGCAGCAGGCCGGGCAGCACCACGAGGATCTCGCGGCGCATGCCGACGCTGGCCTCGGTGGTGGGCGCAGGGGTCGCCGGAGCGTCTGCCATGGAAACTCCCCGTAGCTAACTTACTTGCCGACCGGCTAGTATGACAGCCGCCAGACTAAGACGCTAGCTAACCGGGCGTCAAGTAAGTTTAGCGTGCGGCCGAGCGGCCCAGGAGCGTTATTCACACCGACTGGCGAGTGCAGGCCCGAAGGACCTGTACGAGCCGGTCGGTGCGGGTCAAACGTGAATAACGCGACTCGACCGGGAGACGAGATGCGGGACCTCCATGGACGAAGAGACGGCTGAGTACCTGGCCAACGGCAAGCCGGGCGGGCGGCCGCGCGGGGACACCCGGGAGCGGATCCAGTCCGTGGCCCTGGAGCTGTTCGCCGAGCAGGGCTATGAGAAGACCTCGCTGCGCGAGATCGCCGAGCGCCTCGGCGTGACCAAGGCCGCGCTGTACTACCACTTCAAGTCCAAAGAGGACATCGTCCGCAGTTTCACCGAGGACTATGTACACGAGCTCGACGCGCTCATCGCGTGGGCCTCGGATCAGCCGCTCGACGCCGACGGCCGGGCCGTGCTGCTGGCCAGGTACAGCGACATCGTCAGCCATCGCATCGAGGTCATGCGCTTCCTGGAACACAACCAGGCCGCGATCGATCAGCTGCTGCGCGAGCACGGCGGCCACGACCGCAAGAAGCTGTTCCGCGAGCAGTTCCTCGCGCTGCGCAACCTGCTCACGCCGCCGGACGCACCGCTGCGGGACCGGGTCCGTGCCACGATGGCCATCGCCTCGGTCGGCCTGGGCTGCATGCTGTACCACAGCGAGGTGTCCGACCAGGCTGACCTGGACCAGATCATCCTCGACCTGGCCTGCGAGCTGGCCGGCGTCCCCGCCCCGTCCGGCAGCCACTTCGATTAGCGGTGTACATCCGTGCCCCTATGGGGGCAGGAAAGTACACCGCTAATTCTTCACGCCCGCTGAGGTGGGGTTGCTGTGGCCTGCGGGGTAGCTGTGGCTGAGTGACCTGCCGCGGCGGCCACCGCGCGGACCAGCGGCAGCACCCGGTACGGCAGCGGGGTGGCCAGCGCGATCACCGTGGACGCGCGGACCACCCCGGCCACGTCCAGGATGGCGTCGATCACCCGCTGCAGGTCCGCGTTGGTCCGGGCCACCACCCGGCACAGCATGTCCCCGGCCCCGGTGATGGTGTGCGCTTCGAGCACCTCGGGGATGGCGGCCAGCCGCCCGGCCACCGGGTCGTGCCCGCCCGCCTGCCGGATCTCCAGCGTGACGAACGCGGTCACGCCGTGGTCCAGCGCGACCGGGTCCACGTCCGGGCCGTAGCCGGTGACCGCGCCGGTGCGGTGCAGCCGGTCCAGCCGGGCCTGCACCGTGCCGCGGGCCACGCCGAGCCGCTTGGACGCCTCCAGCACCCCTACCCGGGGTTCCGCCGCGAGCAGGCTGATCAGCCGCGCGTCGAGCTCGTCGATCATTTACAGTCAGCCCCGTCGGCATGAGGTCAGGATGTACATCAACCACGCATACTAGCGTTCAGTAGTATACAAATTGACTAGCAATTAAAGTAACTATTGCACATCTTGCTAGACTAGCCGAGCATTCTCGTTATGGACGAATTCCCGGTCACTGGCATGGACGCGGTCGTGTTCGCGGTGGGCAACGCGCGGCAGGCGGCGCACTACTACTCGACGGCGTTCGGCATGCGCTGCGTTGGCTACCGCGGGCCGGAGACCGGCTGCCGCGACGAGGTGAGCTACGTGCTGGAGTCCGGCCGGGCCCGGTTCGTGCTGCGCGGGCCGGTGCGGCCGGGTACCGACCTGGCCCGGCACGTGGCCGCGCACGGCGACGGGGTGATCGACCTGGCCCTCGGCGTGCACTCGGCCGAGGCGGCCTACCAGTACGCGACGTCACGCGGCGCGCACGGGCTGGACGAGCCGCACCTGGCCGAGGACGAGCAGGGCAAGGTGGTGCTGGCCGCCATCGCGACGTACGGGGACACCCGGCACACCCTGGTCGAGCGGGCCGGCTACAGCGGGCCTTACCTGCCCGGCTACGTCGCCGCCGAGCCGATCGTGGCGCCCCCGGCGCGGCCGTTCTTCACTGAGATCGATCACTGTGTGGGCAACGTCGAGCTGGGCCGGATGGACCAGTGGGTCGGCTTCTACCAGCGGGTGATGGGCTTCACCAACATGAAGGAGTTCGTCGGCGACGACATCGCCACCGAGTACTCCGCGCTGATGAGCAAAGTCGTCGCGGACGGCTCACGCACGGTCAAGTTCCCGATCAACGAGCCGGCCGTCGGCAAGAAGAAGTCGCAGATCGACGAGTACCTGGAGTTCTACGGCGGGCCCGGGGTGCAGCACATCGCGCTGGCCTGCGACGACATCGTGGCCACGGTGCGCGGCATGCGGGCCGCCGGGGTCAGCTTCCTGACCACCCCGGACAGCTATTACGACACCCTCGGCGACTGGGCGGGCGAGACCCACGTCGGCGTGCACGTCCTGCGCGAGATGGGCATCCTGGTGGACCGGGACGAGGACGGCTACCTGCTGCAGATCTTCACCAAGCCGGTGCAGGACCGGCCCACGGTGTTCTTCGAGCTGATCGAGCGGCATGGCTCGGAAGGCTTCGGCAAGGGCAACTTCAAGGCGCTATTCGAGGCCATCGAGCGCGAGCAGGCCCGCCGCGGCAATCTCTGAAGCTGGCGGCGCCGGGTCCATGATCGCGGTCAGTTGGCCGCGCCATAATGCAGCGGGCTGACCACGATCATGTCCCGGAGAAGCCCCATTAAGCCCGCCGGGTCCGGGCAGCCGGGGCAGTCCAGGCAGGCCATACAGGCACTGCCGCTAATGCAGAACGGGCAGGTGACCACGGGCCGGATCCGGCCGCACGGGCCGCAGTGCCGGTGGTCGCCCGCCTTGATGCCACCGCAGCTCATCGGGCTGTGCCCGGCCAGTCGGACATGAAACACATGGCGGGCAAACTAGCCGACTACCCAGGTCCGGGCGGCCGTGATCAACCGATTGGTGCTGCTGGGGCAACAGCAATCAGCTGATCAGGAACTGTTGCACAGGGCTCATGATGCACAGGGTTCACGATGCACGGAGTTCAGCGGAACATCAGCTGGTACCCGGCCGAGCGCAGCTCATTGATCACCTCGTCGCAGTGCGCCGGGCCGCGCGTCTCCACCTGGAGCAGCACCTCCACCTCGCCCACCTGGAGCCGCGGCGTGATCCGCTCGTGCATCACGTCCAGCACGTTGGCGCCGAGGCCGGCCACCGCGGCCAGCAGCGCGGCCAGCGCGCCCGGCCGGTCCGGGATCCGGCACCGGAACGTCAGGTACCGGCCGGCCGCGGCTAGCCCGTGCCGGAGCACCTTGGACAGCAGCAGCGGGTCGATGTTGCCGCCGGACAGCACCACGACCACCGGCGGCTCGAACATGCCGGGATGCTCCAGCAGGCCGGCCACCCCGGCCGCGCCGGCCGGCTCGACCACCTGCTTGGCCCGCTCCAGGCAGAGCACCAGGGCCCGGGACAGGCTCTCCTCGGACACCGTCACCACCCGGTCCTCGTAGGCCGAGATGATGCCGAACGGGATGTCCCCGGGCAGGCAGACCGCGATGCCGTCGGCCATGGTCGGCGCGGCCGCCACCCGGACCGGGTGCCCGGCGGCCAGCGAGGCCGGGTAGCCGGCCACCGCCTCGGCCTGCACCCCGATCACCTGGATGGTCGGGTCGGAGCTCTTCACCGCGACGGTGACCCCGGCGCACACGCCGCCGCCGCCGACCGGGATGGCGATGGTCCGCACCTGCGGGCACTGCTGCAGGATCTCCAGGCCCAGGGTGCCCTGGCCGGCCACGATGTCCGGGTGGTCGAACGGGTGAATGAGCACCGCCGACCGTTCCGCGGCGTACTCCCGGGCGTACTCCACCGCGTCGTCCACCGTCTCGCCGTGGAAGATGATGTCCGCCCCGTAGCCCCGGGTGGCTTCGATCTTGGGCAGCGGCGCGCCGTGCGGCATGACGACGGTGGCCTTCACGCCGAGGATCTCGGCCGCGAACGCCACCCCCTGGGCGTGGTTGCCGGCGCTGGCCGCGACCACCCCGTTGGCCCGCTCCGCCTCGCTCAGCCGGGAGATCCGCAGGTACCCGCCGCGGGCCTTGAACGACCCGGTCCGCTGCAGGTTCTCGCACTTGAGGAACACTGGGCCGCCGAGCCGCTCGGACAGCACCCGGGAGTGCAGCAGCGGGGTAGGCGGCAGCACGTCCCGGAGGACGTCGTGGGCGGCGGCGACGTCGGCGGCGCCCACCGGGGAGGAGATCATCGCCATGGATGAAGTGTCGCACCCGCGGTCAACGTGGCCGCCAGGGGCGGGCTGGCCGGGCGGGCCGGGATGCGAGCAGCGCGGATCTGCACATAGTGTCGAAGAGTGCAGTCACACAACCAGACTCCCCCAGCTGACTCCGTCCCGCCCCGGCCGAGCGCGGCAACCCTGGGCGAACTGCGCGCCACCGGGCACCGGTACGAGACCGTCAAAGACGAACTGCGCCGCAACCTGCTGGCCAGGATGCGCGCGGGCGAAGACCGCTTCCCCGGCATCGTCGGCTTCGGCCAGACCGTGCTGCCGCACGTCGAGCGGGCCATGCTGGCCGGGCACGACTCGATCCTGCTCGGCGAGCGGGGCCAGGGTAAGACGCGGCTGATCCGCACCCTGCCCGTGCTGCTCGACGAGTGGAGCCCGGCCGTCGAGGGCTGCGAGATCAACGACCACCCGTACCAGCCGGTCTGCGCGCGCTGCCAGCGGCTGGCCGCGGAACTGGGCGACGACCTGCCGATCAGCTGGCGGCACCGCACCGAGCGGTACGGCGAGAAGCTGGCCACGCCGGACACCAGCGTGGGCGACCTGATCGGCGACATCGACCCGGTCAAGGTGGCCGAGGGCCGCACCCTGGGTGATCCGGAGACCATCCACTTCGGCCTGGTGCCCCGGACCAACCGGGGCATTTTCTGCTTGAACGAGCTGCCCGACCTGGCCGAGCGGATCCAGGTCGCGCTGCTCAACGTGCTCGAGGAACGGGACATCGGGGTGCGCGGGTACGCGCTGCGGCTGCCGCTGGACCTGGTCCTGGTGGCCAGCGCCAACCCCGAGGACTACACCAACCGGGGCCGGATCATCACCCCGCTGAAGGACCGGTTCGGCGCGGAGATCCGCACCCACTACCCGCTCACCCTGGACGACGAGCTGGCGCTGACCGTGCAGGAGTCGCTGCTGGCCTGGGACGGCGCCGACCCGGGCGCCACCCTGCCCGAGCACCTGGTCGAGGTCATCGCCCGGTTCACCCGGCTGGTCCGGGCCTCGCCCGCGGTGGACTCCCGGTCCGGCGTGTCGGCCCGGTTCGCGATCGCCGCCGCCGAGTCGGTGGCCGCGTCCGCGGTGCGCCGGGCCGCGCTCACCGGTGAGGCGCAGCCGGTGGCCCGGATCAGCGACCTGCCGCCCATCGTGGGCAGCCTGCGCGGCAAGGTGGAGTTCGAGGTCAGCGAGGAAGGCCGGGAGACCGAGGTGCTGGAGCACCTGCTCCGCCGGGCGGTCGCGGAGACGTTCCGGTCCCGGCTGGGCAGCGCCGATCTGAGCGGCCTGCTGGCCACGTTCGAGGGCGGCGGCTCGGTGGAGACCGGCGACATGGTGCCCGCGGACGTGCTGCTGAACCGGATCGGCGAAGTGCCCGGCCTGGCCCGGATCATGGAGCGGCTCGGCATGGACGGCGGCGAGTCGTTCGGCGAGGCCGCCGCGGCGCTGGAGTTCGCGCTGGAGGGGCTGTACCTGATGCGGCGGCTGTCCAAGGATGTCATTGACGGCAGTGCCGTATATCGCACCTGAGAGGTGACGCGCACCCGTGAGTGGTTACCGGTACGGCGAATACCACGACGGGCCGGACCCGCTGGCCCCGCCGTTCGACGCCCGCGGCGCCCTGGACGAGCTGGGCGACGCGGTGCTGGACGGCGCGGACCCGTCCAGCGCCTTGCGCGACCTGCTGCGCCGCGGCGTGAACGGCCGCCGCGGCCTGGACGACCTGCTCCGCCGGGTGCGCGAGCGGCAGCAGGAAATCCGCAGCCGGGGCCGCCTGGACGGCGTCCTGGAGCAGGCCCGTGCGCTGCTGGACACGGCCATCGGGCAGGAGCGGGCCGAGCTGTTCCCCGATCCCAGCGACGAGGCCCGGCTGCGCGAGGACGAGCTGGACGCGCTGCCGTCCGACACCGCGCAGGCCATCCGCCAGCTGGCCGACTACAACTGGCGCAGCCCGGCCGCCCGGCAGACGTTCGAGCAGCTCAAGGACCTGCTCCGGTCCGAGGTGCTGGACAGCCAGTTCCGCGGCATGAGAGACGTGCTGCAGCAGCCGGACCCGGAGGCCATGCAGCGGGTCAAGGACATGCTGGCCGAGCTGAACCAGATGCTGGAGCGGGACGCCCGGGGCGAGCACACCCAAGCCGACTTCGAGGCGTTCATGGACCGCTACGGGGACATGTTCCCGGAGCAGCCGCACGATCTCGAAGAGCTGGTGGACGCGCTGGTCCGCCGGGCCACCGCAGCGCAGCGGCTGCTCAGCTCGCTGACCGAGGGGCAGCGCGACGAGCTGGCCGCGCTGATGGAGCAGGCGCTGCAGGACGCCGGGCTGGCCGCGGAGATGGCCCGGCTGTCCGACTCGCTGCGCGCCCGGCGCCCGGAACTGGACATGGCCAGCTGGCCGGGCGACCCGATGACCGGCGACCAGCCGCTCGGCCTGAGCGACGCCACCACCGCGCTGGCCGACCTGGCCGACCTGGCCGACCTGGAGGCGGAACTGCGCCAGGACTACCCGGGCGCCCGGCTGGACGACATCGACGAGGCGGCCATCCGGCGCGCGCTCGGCCGCCAGGCCGTGGACGACATGGAGGCGCTCCGGCAGACCGAGCGGGAACTGGAGCGGCAAGGATATTTGCAGCGTAACGCCGGCCAGCTGGAACTCACCCCCAAGGCGGTGCGGCGGCTCGGCGAGACGGCGCTGCGCCGGGTGTTCGCCGACCTGCCGGACGGCGGTTACGGGGACCATGAACAGCGGGACGCCGGGCAGGCCGGCGAGTACACCGGCGCGACCCGGCGCTGGCAGTTCGGCGACGAGCAGGCCATCGACGCGCCCGCCACGGTGCGCAACGCGCTGCTCCGGGACGCCGCCGCGTTCCGCCCCCGGCCCGGCGAGGACCCGGACCACTGGGAGGGGACGCCACCCCGGGTCCGCCTCACCGGTGAGGACTTCGAGGTCGGCGAGACGCAGCGGCGCGCCTCGGCCGCGGTCTGCCTGCTGGTCGACCTGTCCTACTCGATGGCGCTGCGCGGCACCTGGGGTGCGGCCAAGCAGACCGCACTGGCCCTGCACGCCCTGGTGCGCAGCCGGTTCCCGCAGGACTCCATTCAGGTCATCGGGTTCTCCAACTACGCCAGGGAACTGCGCGAGACCGACCTGGCCGGGCTGGGCTGGGACATGGTCCAGGGCACCAACCTGCATCACGCCCTGGTGCTGGCCGGCCGCTACCTGGACCGGCGCCCGGAACACGACCCGGTGGTGCTGATCGTCACCGACGGTGAACCGACCGCGCACCTGCGCCGGGACGGGCAGTCCTGGTTCGACTGGCCGCCCGCGCCGGAGACGATCCAGCTCACCCTGGCCGAGGTGGACAAGATGACCCGGCGGCACGCTTCGCTGAACGTGTTCATGCTGGCCGAGGACGAGCGGCTGACCGATTTCGTGAACGAGGTGGCCCGGCGGAATGGCGGCCGGGTGCTCCGCGCGGTGCCGGAACGGCTCGGCGAGTTCGTGGTCCGTGACTTCCTGCGCACCCGCCAATCCCGCCGGTAGGTAACGCCCGGGTCAATGATTCATCCCGGAACATCCGGTAGGTCACCTGCAGGGATACGCGGGATAGATTTTGCTTTACGGCTTTTGTGAGCCACCCGCAGCGCCCCGGCGGCCGTAGTAGCGTGCGGCAGTTACCGCATCGGCGGGCCAAACGCGCGGCAGCCAGATTTGGCCCGCATCTCTCTAGGAGGCCTACGTGAGCGCTGTGACCGAATCAGGACCAAGAACGACGGGCCGGAAGCCCGCGGTGCTGATTCTCTGGATCCTCGCGGTGCTGTTCCTGCTCCTCGCGATCATGTACCTGGCCGTTCCGGCCAAGGACCTGCCCGGCTTCATCGGCCACGTCAAGAACGGCGGGGCCGGCAAGCACGACCTGCGGATGGCCATCGCGTTCGTGATCGCCATCGCGTGTGGCGCGGGCGCCTGGTTCGTCAGCCGCGGCAGCAAGAAGGCCAGCAGCTAGCTGGGCACCGCGCCGCCTCGTCCCGGAGCGGCTCCCAGCCTGGCTGGGGCCGCTCTGGGACCTGCGTTTACCCCTAAGATCAGGGCATGTCTTTCACCGAGCGGCTGTGGGTCTGGCTGCACGTCGCGTTCGTCGTTTTCACCATTGGCCCGGTCACCATCGCGACCATGTCGACCCCGCGTTACATCCGGGCCGGGAACATCGGCGTGCTGCGCTACCTGTCCCGGCTGACCCGGATATTCGGCGCGGCCTCGCTCGGCGTTCTGCTTTTTGGCATCATCGCTGGCCA
This sequence comes from uncultured Actinomycetes bacterium, assembly GCA_963832095.1. GTDB lineage: Bacteria > Actinomycetota > Actinomycetes > Streptosporangiales > Streptosporangiaceae > RYN-230. The sequence continues at coordinate 69,986 of CAWHSW010000008.1, read as the reverse complement.
GTCCCTGCACAAGATGGCGCAAGCCTGGATCACCGCGTCGCTCACGCTGTTCGTGGTCGCGCTGGTCCTGCTGGTGCTCATCATGCGGGACCAGGGCCGGGCGATCGGCGCGCTGGAAGCGGCCCAGGCCCCGCCCGCCGAGCCCGCGGCCGCCGAAGCCACCGCGGCCGACGTCGAACCCGCCCCGGCTGAGCCGGCCGCTGAGGCCGCCGCCGGGACAGCCACCACCACCCGGGTGTCAGCCGCGCACGTAGCCAGTATGGAGCGCGGCCGGATCGCGTCCATGGCCGGTGTGGTCAGCCTGATCTGGCTGGTCATCCTGGTGCTGATGATCTGGAACAGCTAGTCCAGCGCCTGCCGCAGGTCCTCCAGCAGGTCCTCGGCCGTCTCGATGCCGACCGACAGCCGGACCAGGTCGGCGGGCACCTCCAGCGGTGACCCGGCCGCCGACGCGTGCGTCATCCGGGCCGGATGCTCGATCAGCGACTCCACCCCGCCCAGCGACTCGCCCAGGGTGAACAACCGGGTCCGGCCGCACACCTCGACCGCGGCCGCCTCGCCGCCGCGCACCCGGAACGACACCATGCCGCCGAAGCCACGCATCTGCTTGGCCGCCACCTCGTGGCCCGGGTGCCCCGGCAGGCCCGGGTAGAACACCTCGGTCACCGCCCGGTGCGCGGCCAGCATGTCGGCCACCCGGGCCGCGTTCTGCGCGTGCCGGTCCATCCGGACCGCAAGGGTCTTGATGCCACGCAGCGTCAGCCACGCATCGAATGGTCCCGCGATGCCGCCAGTGGCGTTCTGCAGAAAAGGGATTTGCTCGCCGAGCGGGCCGCGGGCACCTTCCGCGCCCGCCGCGATGACCACCGCGCCACCGACCACGTCGGAGTGGCCGCCGAGGTACTTCGTGGTGGAGTGCACCACCGCGTCCGCGCCCAGCGCCAGCGGCTGCTGCAGGTACGGCGAGGCGAACGTGTTGTCCACCACCAGCAGCGCCCCGGCGTCGTGGGCCAGCTGGGCCAGCGCGCCGATGTCCGCGATGGACAGCAGCGGGTTGGTCGGCGTCTCGGCCCAGAGCAGCCGGGCCGGGCGCTCGGCCAGCGCGTCGCGCACCGCCCGGGTGTCGGACAGGTGCACCGGCCGGTAGCTGATCCCCCAGCCGGCCAGCACCTTTGCGAACAGCCGGTAGGTGCCGCCGTAGGCGTCGTCCGGGATGACCACGTGATCCCCGGGCGCGCAGGCCGCGCGGACCAGGCAGTCCTCGGCCGCCATCCCGGACGCGAACGCGAACGCCCGGGCACCGCCCTCCAGCGCGGCCAGGCACTCCTCCAGCGCGCCCCGGGTCGGGTTGGCGGTGCGTGAGTACTCGTAGCCCTCGCGCAGCCCGCCGACCCCGTCCTGCTTGTAGGTGGACACCTGGTAGATGGGCGGGACCACGGCCCCGGTCCGCGGGTCAGCTTCCTGCCCCGCATGGATGGCCAGCGTCTCGAACCGGCCGGCAGGCTTGATCGTCACCCATGACACTCTGTCACAGCTGATCAGCCGCTGCCGGGCCGGCTAGCCGAGCCGCGCCACCCTACCGGCCGCCGTGGCCGCCGCCCGAGCCGCCGTGGCCGCCGCCGTGGCCGCCGTGGCCGTCGCCGGAGCCGCCGTTGCCGTTGCCACCGGACCCACCGGACCCACCGGACCCGGCGGAACCGGATCCGTTGGACGTGCCGGAGCCGCTGGATCCGTTGGCGCCACCGGTGCTCGCCGTGGCTGACCCGGACCGGTCCGCGTGCTGGGCGTGCTGACCGGGCCGGCCGGCCCGGCCGTCGGCCAGTTCCACCAGCGGGAAGGCCCGGTGCCGCCGGGGCGGGACCAGGAAGTTCTGCCGCCGGGTCGCGGTGATGTGCCGCTCCAGGCCGTTGTCGTCGGTTTCGCCGTCCAGGAACTGCTTCTGGAACTGCTGCGCGGCCTGCGCGCTGCGCATCCGGGCGAACAGGTCCGCGGTCGGCACGTAGATCAGGAACTGCAGCTTGAACTGGTTGCTGCCGGCCGCCACCTCGACCCCGGCCGGGGCGGGGAACGTGCGGAACGCGGGCACATCCATGCTGTCGAACCCGGGGCCGTCGGCCCGGATGTGCAGCGGCGTGCTGTCGGCTGCCCGGGATACCTGCTGCAGCGCCTCCTCGTGGCCGACCCGGGGTTCCCCGGTGAACGTGGCCCCGAGCCGGGCGTTGCCCGGGATGAACTTCCCGTGCGCGTCCTCGGCCTGGAGTAGCGCGGCCCCGGTGCCCTGGAACACGTTGTTGATGAACGCCGGGCCGCCGCCGTTGCGGAACTGCTCGGCGTGGCCCACCGACGGGATTCCGCTGGGCGTACCGAGCTGGTTGGACCGGAACATGTACTGGCACCGCTCGGTGAACGGCTCCCCGTCCGGGTGCCTGGGGTCCTGGTGCGGCAGCGCGTAGAACTGGAACAGGTCCTCGATCACGTGCGAGAAGTGCGCGATCGCGCCGTTGTCGAAGTAGTCGCCGGGCTGCGCGCTGGTCAGCTTGGCCGACGCGTTGCCGACGAATGTGGTGATGGCGGCCGGGCCGGACGCGTTGGTCTGCTGATCCACGAACCCCATGGCCATCGTCGAATCGGGGTTGATCCGGGACGCGAACTCGAAGCCATGCTCGTCGGCCACCTTGCGCGGCAGGCCCTGCTGGACGAACTGGACGCGCGGCGTCTGGAAGCTGAGCAGCCCGCCGAAGTCGGGCGAGGGCACGTGCTTGCCGTTCAGGTGGTTGCTGCCCTGCAGCCACAGCGACACCGAGGTCAGCTCGGTCAGCGAGTCGCTGCGCAGGTGGAACAGCATGTCGTTGGACTCGATCACCACATCGACGTTGAACCGGTCCTTGATGATCCCGGGGACGATCGCGTCCGGGCCGCCGACCAGGCCGTCCACCACGTCGGTGGGCGACGGTACCGCTTCTTCCAGCACCGGGCGGCTCGGGTCGGAGAGCAGCACCGGCATGTGCTTGGCGACCAGTGCCGGGGGCAGCCGGCGGAAGTACGGCAGGCCGTAGGACACCGAGAAGATCAGCACGCCGGCCGGGCTGGCCGGGAAGTTTGCCTCGATCGTGCCCAGTGCCCTGGCCAGCTTGGCCTGATCGTCAGCCGTCGGCGTGCGGGTCAGCACGACCGGCAGGAACAGGGTGTAGACGGGCGGGAACTGCGCGGTGACGTTGCCCGCGCCGTCGTTGAAGACCTGGGCCGGATTGATGAAGGCGCCCAGGTCGAATTGGATGTCGGGGAAGCCGGGCGTGACCGAAGCGGCAGGCCGCTTGGGGGCCCAGCCGATCCGCTCGAACAGCATCGCCTGGGAGACCAGCAAGGCGGCTGCCCCGCCGCCCTTGAGGGCAGACCGCCGGCTTACGAGTACGCGCTTCAGTTCGGCTGCGTCCATGTCCTTTCCTCCTTGGACTACGGCGGCGCGGCCGGAGCGGCGCCGTTCCGGACGTGAGAGTGCAGGCGCAGTCGCCTGCGCGCCCGCCCGCCGTACCTTGCGCCCGGCACCCTGCGCGATCCCGGCTGCGCGGGATCAGGGTGCACCTCCCCGGGGTAGGGCGGCGGATTAAGAGACCGCAGTTAGCGTCAAATGTGGCGCGCATTGTGATCGGCGCTGGCCAGCATGACAATTTTGTCATTCAGGCTCAGAAGCTTCTGGGCAGCGCGTTTGCGTCGCGCTGATCCATTCTAGCAGCGCGCTGACCAGGTAAGATCCCTGTTGCCGAACGAATGATCACCATACCGGCCAGCCAATATCGGAGTGTCCTAAGTGTATTAAGATCAGCGTTTCGGCCAGCGACCGGAATTAATGATTCTCACAGCTTTCTCAGCTTATTAGCACCATTGACAGCACAGGTAACACGTATCACAGATCGGAAACTCGGCCTTTTAGCGGGCAAATATGCCGGCCGGGCGGTTACCGGATCAGGGGCTACTGGCCAGGAAGCCGAGCACGTCCTGCGGGGTGATCATGCCAGCCGGCTTGCCGTCGACCAGCACCAGAGCCGCCCCGGCCCGCTCCAGCGAGCCGAGCGCTTGGCTCAACGGCTCCCCCGAGCCCACCATGGGCAGCGGCGCCGACATGTGGCTCTCCAGCGCGTCCTGCGGCCGGGCCCGGCCAGACACCAGCGCGTCCAGCAGGTCGCGTTCCACGATCGAGCCGACCACCTCGGCCACCATGACCGGTGGCTCCTCCTTCATTACCGGAAGCTGCGACACGTTGTACTCACGGAGCAGGTCGATCGCCGCGGCCACGGTCTCCTCCGGGTGCGCGTGCACGAACTCAGGCATCCCGGGCTGTTTCCGGGCCAGCACATCGGCCACCTTCGGCTCGGTGGTCTCCGCGGTGAGGAAGCCGTAGTCGGCCATCCACTCATCATTGAAGATCTTGGACAGGTAACCGCGGCCGGTGTCCGGCAGCAGCACCACGATCACGTCGTCCGGGGCGGCCGCCGCCGCGACGCGCAGCGCGGCCACCACGGCCAGCCCGCACGAGCCGCCGGTGAGCAGTGCCTCCTCGCGGGCCAGCCGCCGGGTCATCAGGAACGACTCGGCGTCGCTGACCGCGATCACCTCGTCGCACACGGCGGGATCGTAGTTGGCCGGCCAGAGGTCCTCACCGACCCCCTCGACCAGGTACGGGCGCCCGGTCCCGCCGGAGTACACCGAGCCCTCCGGGTCGGCCCCGATGACCCGGACCCGGCCGCCGGACACCTCCTTCAGGTACCGGCCGGTGCCAGTGATCGTGCCCCCGGTGCCGATGCCCGCCACGAAGTGGGTGACCCGGCCATCGGTCTGCGCCCAGATCTCCGGGCCGGTGGAGTGATAGTGCGAGGCCGGGTTCTCCGGGTTGGCGTACTGGTCCGGCTTCCAGCCACCTGGGGTCTGGCTGGCCAGCCGGGTGGACACCGAGTAGTAGGAATCCGGGTGCTCTGGCGGCACCGAGCCGGGGCAGACCACCACTTCCGCGCCGTACGCGCGGAGCACGCTGATCTTGTCCGCGCCGACCTTGTCCGGGCAGACGAACATGCACCGGTAGCCCTTCTGCGCGGCCACGATGGCCAGCCCCACCCCGGTGTTGCCGGAGGTCGGCTCGATGATGGTGCCACCCGGCTGGAGCGCGCCGGACGCCTCCGCCGCCGCCACCATGCGCAGCGCGATCCGGTCCTTGACCGAGCCGCCCGGGTTGAAGTACTCGACCTTGGCCAGCACGGCAGGCCGATGTCCGCCGCCCACATCCCTGGTCACCCTGCCCAGCCGGACCAGCGGGGTGTTCCCGACCAGTTCGATCAGGGTTTCATGCACCTGCATCGCCAAACCACCTCGGCCGATCTGACCTGGACTGATCATTTGACGCTATCCCACCAGGGCAGCGGGCTGGCCGCCTAACCAGCTGGTCCGCCGACGCTACCCCACCGGGCAGTACCCAGGGATTATGGGGGCAGCAACGTGGCGTAAGCTACTGGTCAGTAATCAGCGTCAGCAAGGGAGCCCGCCATGCCCGAGGCCGTCATCGTCGCTACCGCCCGGTCCCCCATCGGCCGCGCGTTCAAGGGGTCGCTGGTCTCCATCCGCCCCGACGACCTGACCTGCCAGCTGATCTCAGCGGCACTGGCCAAGGTCCCGCAGCTCAGCCCGGATGACATCGACGACCTGATGCTCGGCTGCGGGCTGCCCGGTGGCGAGCAGGGCTTCAACATGGCCCGGGTGGTCGCCGTCATGCTCGGCTACGACAAGCTCCCCGGCACCACGATCACCCGGTACTGCTCCTCGTCGCTGCAGACCACCCGGATGGCGTTCCACGCCATCAAGGCAGGCGAGGGGGACGTGTTCATCTCGGCCGGCGTGGAGTGCGTCAGCCGGTTCGGCCACGGCAGCAGCGACAGCTGGCCAGACACCCGCAACGAGGTGTTCGCCGAGGCGGAGGAGCGGTCGGCGGCGCGCGCCGAGGTGGGCACCCCGGTCTGGCACGACCCGCGCGAAGATGGCGCCATCCCGGACATCTACATCGCGATGGGCCAGACCGCGGAGAACCTGGCCCAGCTGCGCGGGATAACCCGGGCCGAGCAGGACGAGTTCGGCGTCCGGTCCCAGAACCTGGCCGAGAAGGCGCTGGCCAACGGGTTCTGGCAGCGCGACATCACCCCGGTCACCCTGCCCGACGGCACCGTGGTGAGCGCCGACGATGGCCCGCGGCCGGGCACCAGCCTGGAGAAGGTGGCCACGCTGCAGCCCGTGTTCCGGCCGGACGGCACGGTCACTGCGGGCAACTGCTGCCCGCTGAACGACGGCGCGGCCGCGGTCGTGGTGATGAGCGACGTCAAGGCGGCCCAGCTCGGCATCACCCCGCTGGCCCGGATCGTGTCCACCGGTGTGACCGGGCTGTCCCCGGAGATCATGGGGCTGGGCCCGGTGCAGGCCTCCGGCCAGGCGCTCAGCCGGGCCGGGATGACCATCGACGACATCGACCTGGTGGAGATCAACGAGGCGTTCGCCGCCCAGGTCATCCCGTCCTACCGGGACCTGGGCATCGACATCGACAAGCTCAACGTGAACGGCGGGGCGATCGCGGTCGGCCACCCGTTCGGCATGACCGGCGCCCGGATCACCTCCACGCTGCTGAACAGCCTGGCCTTCCACGACAAGACGTTCGGCCTGGAGACCATGTGCGTGGGCGGCGGCCAGGGCATGGCGATGGTCGTGGAGCGGCTCAGCTGAGCCGCACCCCGTTAACTCTGACGGGCGACAACCCAGTTACCAGGGACCATCCGGAACATTGCGGAAGGATAACGCTGGGGGGTTGTCAGCGGCCTGCCGGTAGGGCACTCTCAACTCCAAGAGCAGTTCGCCCCTGGAGGTGGCCATGTCCCTGAATCACTCTCCGGAGATGCAGAAGAACATCCTTGCCCGCATCCCGTCCGTCACCGGGCGCGACCTCCGAGAGTGGTTCATGAGCCTAGAGTCTGGGCCCCCGTTTTCGCGCTGCGAAGAACGCGCGCACTGGCTGTCCGACGAACATGGCCTGTCGCACGGCTACGCCTCGGCGATCGTGCACGAGTACGAAGTCCGCCGCCGCCTGCGGTTGAACACCGCCTGACCCATGGATCCGGAGCGGGCCCGGGAATTCTTGCGCGCTAACCACCGGGCCGTGCTCGCTACTGCCCGGGCCGACGGCCGTCCCCAGCTATCTCCGGTCGCCTGTGGCGTGGACGACGCCGGGCTCGTCATCATCAGCACCCGCGAGACCGCGGTCAAGACCAGGAACCTGCGCCGCAACCCAGCCGCTTCGCTGTGCGTGTTCACCGACGGGTTCTTCGGCCAGTGGGTCCAGGTGGACGGCACCGCGGAGATCATCTCGCTGCCCGCGGCCATGGACCTCCTGATCGACTACTACCGGCGGATCTCCGGCGAGCACCCGGACTGGGCGGACTACCGGGCGGCCATGATCAGCGAGCGGCGCTGCGTCGTGCGCATCACCATCACCCGGGCCGGCCCCGACATCTCCGGCTGACCGAGCGCACCCCTCCGCGCGCAGCCCACGCCCGCCCGGGGCAGCCTAGCGCCCAGCACATCCGGCGGCAGCCGACGGCCTGATCGCCGACAAACGCTGACATAGCACGCGAGACGCACGGTTTTAAGCCCGGATTGTCCGGTTCGGGCGTACCAAACGCATGCTATGTCGCTGATCGTCGGTGACTCCCGCCGGGTGCAGGACCAGGTGGAGCGCCGCCGGGCCGCAGTTCGGAGCACAGCCCGGCCTGGCTCCTCCGCGCAGCCTCCCCCGCCCCCACTGTGCGGCGCGGGGCTTGGTGGTGGGCCAAAGCGGCCAAAGTTGATTCGGCGCGAGTTGCCTGCTGTGCGACTGCCGTTCCCGTGGAACAACCGTCCTGCTCATCACCCGTTTCGCCAGATTGTGATTGACCAGCGATTTAGCGGGCGAACATGATCAGTAACCGCCGGGAATGGCCTGCTTAACTCCGGGCCAACCCTGATAGCTGCCCGCTGTGCGATAGGCGAACGCCACGCGATCCTTACCCGCACCGTCCCGCAGCGCATCGTTGCAGGGCATCAGCGCAGGTCAGAAGCTACTAATGAACGGTGCCCCCGGTCGGAGTCGAACCGACACTGGGGACCCTTTTAGGGGGCCGGCCTCTTCCCTTGGGCTACGGGGGCTGGGTAATAATACCCCGGAGAGTCGGTGGGACTCTCGGGCGGCCGAATTGATACAGATTGTTTCGGCCGGGGGCAGTTATCTATTTTCACTAGTGGACTGAATGCAAAGAGTAACCATTTCGATTACGTTCGACGCTGGTTGCTCACTGAGAGTAACCAGATGACAGCCCCGCCCCCGTCAACCAGCGAGCCCGGCGGCGGACCGGGCCTGTCGGAAGACCGCATCCAGCATGCCAGGAGTAACCCGTCCAGTGAACGTGTTCTGCTGACTCGGGTGATAACACCCGATAACGGCGATCGGGCCGCCCGGTCCGGCCAGCCTGGCCTCGGCCCCGTGCCCGAAGGCCGGCCGTGGCCTGGGCACCGGGATACCCACCGTGCCCAGCACCGGCCACAGTGCCTGCCAGGCGAATCCGCCCAGGCACACGATGGCGCGCAGGTCGCCGGCCAGCAACCGGAGTTCCTCGGCCAGCCACGGCTGGCAGGTGTCCCGCTCGGTCACCGTCGGCTTGTTGGCGGGCGGCGCGCAGCGCACCGCGGCGACCATCCGGGTGTGCAGCAGTCGCTGCCCGTCGCCCGCCGCCGTGCTGTACGGCTCGGCGGCCAGCCCGCACCGGTGCAATGAGGCGAACAGCACGTCGCCGCTGCGGTCCCCGGTGAAGATCCGGCCGGTCCGGTTGCCGCCGTGGGCCGCGGGCGCCAGGCCCAGGATGAGGATGCGGGCCTGATCACTGCCCCAGCCCGCGATGGGCCGGCCCCAGTACGGCTCGGTGGCATGCGCGCGGCGCTTGACCCGGGCCACCTCTTCCCGCCAGGCGACCAGCCGGGGGCAGGCCCGGCATACCGACTCCCGGGCGGACAGTTCGGCCAGGCTGCCCGCACCAGCCGCGAGCGCGCGGACCTGGGCGGCGTCGGCGGCCACCGGGGTGGCCGGGGTGGCCGGGTCGTCCGGCCAGCCGGACCCAGGCGGGACCGGGCTGTCCGGTACGGGGATGGCTGGCACTGCGCCTGTCCGGCACGGGGGTGTCCGGCACGGGGCCGTCCGGCGCACTCACCGGCCCGCCGCCAGCGACCAGGCGATCCCGTCCAGGATGTCGTGCTCGCTGACCAGCACCTCGGCGAACCCGAACCGGCGCATCACGTGATCGAGCACCAGGGCGCCGCCACCAATCACGTCCACCCGGCCCGGGTGCATGACGCCCAGCGCGGCGCGCTGTGCGCGGGTCTGGCCGAGCAGCAGCCGGGTCTGCTCGGCGACCTGAGCGGCCGGGATACGCGCGTGGTGGATCCGGCTGGGGTCGTATTCGGCCAGCCCGAGCGCCAGGCCTGCCGCCGTGGTCACCGACCCGGCCAGGCCGACCAGCGTCCGGGCGGTCGCGGCCGGCATGGCCGCGGCCACCAGGTCCAGGGCGGTCTCGATGTCCGCCGCGGCCGCCGCGATCTCGGCCCGGCTGGGCGGGTCGCCGTGCAGATGGCGTTCGGTCAGCCGGACACAGCCGATGTCCACGGACAGCGCGCTGAGGCTGGTGCGCGCGGCCGGGTGGCCGGCTGGCTGGCCGTCCCCGAGGACGAACTCGGTCGAGCCGCCGCCGATGTCCACGACCAGGTACGGGCCGCCCGTCGCGGCCGCCTGCCCGCCCGGCGCGGCCAGTTCGGCGGTGGCGCCGGTAAACGACAGGTACGCCTCGTCCCGGCCGCTGAGCACCTCCGGCGGCACGCCGAGCACGCCTTCCACGCCGCGGACGAAGTCGGCGGCGTTGGCCGCGTCCCGGGTGGCGCTGGTGGCGACCATCCGCACGGCATCCGCCGACGTGGCTTTGATGATCTTGGCGTACCCGGCCAGCGCGCGCAGCGTGCGGTCCAGCGCTTCCGGCGCCAGCCGGCCGGTGGCGTCCACCCCCTGGCCCAGCCGGACGATCTCCATCCGGCGGTCCACGTCGGTGAGCCGCCCGGCCGCTGGGTTCACATCGGCCACCAGCAGGCGCAGCGAGTTGGTACCACAGTCGATGGCCGCGACCCGGGCCACGGCGGGGGCGGTCACGGCACGCACCGGCCGCGCGACCACCACGCACCGGCCGCATCCAGCGCGGCCCGGCCGAGCGGGTTGGCGCCCGGCACGGCCAGTTCGTGCGCGGCCAGCGCGTGCAGGCACTTCACCCGGTCCGGCATGCCGCCCGCGCTCTGCGTGCCAGGCGGCAGCGGGGCCAGGCCGTCCGCGGCCGCCGCCGCGTCCCGGCGGGCCAGGTAGTCCCGGTGCGCCGCCTGCTGGGCCGCGCGCAGCTCCGGCTCGGCGGCCAGCCGCTGCTCCATCTCGCGCATCATCCCGGCCGATTCCAGCCTGCTCAGCGCCGCGGTCGCGCGCGGGCAGGTCAGGTAGAACACCGTCGGGAACGGCGAGCCGTCTTCGAGCCGTGGCGCCGTCTCGACCACGTCGGGCAGCCCGCACGGGCAGCGGTGCGCCACCCCGCGCAGCCCTCGCGGCGGCCTACCCAGCTGCGACGCCACTACGGCCCCGACGTCAGTCACCACATCACTCACCGCGAGGCAGGCTGGCGGTCAGCCTGCTGCACCGACGACCACAGCCGCTCGTACCAGGGCGTGCCGGCCACCGCGGCGGCCGCCTTGCCCGCGTTGCTGGCCGGCTGCCCGCCGATGATCACGTAGCAGGTCTGCCGCGGCAGGCAGTAGTGCAGCCGGTCGCGGGCCTGCTGCTCGATGTAGGCCGGGTCGTTCAGCCGGGCCGCCTCGGCCTGCAGCCGGGCCAGCTGAGCCGCGGTCTGCGCGCTCTGCGCCTGCAACTGGTCGATCTGCCGCCGCTGCGCGATGTACTCCCGCACCGGGTAGGCCAGGCTCAGCGCGATCGCGCAGAGCACCACGGCCAGCACCGCGGCCCGGCTGGTGAACCGGGCGCGCTCGGCCGGCTGCGCACCCGGCGGCGCAGCGCCCGGCGGCGCAGCGCCCAGGCGGCGCAGCGCCCGGCTGCCCCACGGCCGGCTGGGACGCTGGCGGCTGCGCGGGCTTGGGCGCTGGCTGCGGGCCGGGCATCAGTCAGCCGGGGTCCACCGCGGGAAGGCGCTGGCACCTGCGTAGACGGCCGCGTCATCGAGCATTTCCTCGATGCGCATCAGCTGGTTGTACTTGGCCACCCGCTCACCGCGGGCCGGCGCACCCGACTTGATCTGGCCGGCGTTCACCGCGACCGAGAGATCGGAGATCGTGGTGTCGTCCGTCTCGCCGGACCGGTGGCTGATCATGCAGGCGAAGCCGCTGCGCTGGGCCAGCGACACCGCGTCCAGCGTCTCGCTGATCGAGCCGATCTGGTTCACCTTGACCAGCAGCGCGTTGGCCGACCGCTCCGCGATGCCCCGGCGGATCCGCTCCGGGTTGGTCACGAAGATGTCGTCCCCGACGATCTGCACCCGGTCGCCGAGCGCCGCGGTCAGCGTCTGCCAGCCGGCCCAGTCGTCCTCGAACAGCGGGTCCTCCAGTGACACGATCGGGTACGCGTCCAGCCACTCCGTGTAGATCCGGATCATCTCGGCCGAGTCCCTGGCCGTGCCCTCGAACTGGTACGCGCCGTCCGAGTAGAACTCGTTGGCCGCGGAGTCGATGGCCAGCGCCACGTCCAGGCCCGGGGTGAACCCGGCCTTCCCGATCGCCTCGACGATCAGGTCCAGCGCGGCCCGGTTGTGCGCCAGGTCGGGAGCGAAACCACCCTCGTCGCCGACCCCGGTGTTCAGCCCGTGCTGCTTGAGTACCGACTTCAGCGCGTGGTACGCCTCCGCGCCCCACTGCACCGCCTCGGTGAACGACGCCGCGCCGATCGGGGCGATCATGAATTCCTGGATGTCCACGCTGTTGTCCGCGTGCGCGCCGCCGTTCAGGATGTTCATCATCGGCACCGGCAGCAGGTGCGCGTTCGGCCCGCCCAGGTAGCGGAACAGCGGCAGGCCCGCCGACTCGGCTGCCGCCTTGGCCACCGCCATGCTGACCCCGGTGATGGCGTTCGCGCCGAGCCGTGACTTGTCCGGGGTGCGGTCCAGGTCGATCATCGCCTGGTCCACCAGCCGCTGGTCGTCGGCGTCGAACCCGAGCAGCTCGGGCTGGATCTCGTCGATGATGCCCTGGACCGCCTTGGTGACCGCCTTGCCGCCGTATTCGTCCCCGCCGTCGCGTAGTTCCACCGCTTCGAAGGCACCGGTGGAGGCGCCGCTCGGCGCGGCCGCGCGGCCCAGCGAACCGTCGTCGAGGGCGACCTCGACCTCAAGGGTGGGGTTTCCGCGGGAATCCAGAATCTGCCTGGCGTGCACCGCCTCGATCGAGGCCACGACGACTCCTGAAGGCTCGGCTGACATGTCCGTATTGGAGCCTAGTGGAGTCTCCGGCGGCCCGTGCACCGGCCACGCCGGGGCTCAGTCAGCAGCCTGCGCCTGCTCCCAGGCGCGCACCCGGTCGCGATACCGGCGGGCCGCGCCGCGCAGCTCAAGCTCCGGATCCAGCCCGGCCGCCCGGGCCCGGGCCACCAGCTCGAACAGCTCCGCGCCGAGCCCGTCACCGGCCCCATCGGCCGCGGTCAGCTCGGCGGGCACACCGGCCCGCTCGGCCCGCCGCTGCAGCTGGGCAGCCAGCGCCAGGGCAGGCTGGCCGAACGGCACACTGTCCAGCACCGAGCCGGCCGACCCGGTCGCCGCGGCGCGTTCCGCCGCCTTGATCGCGTCCCAGTTACGCTTGACGTCCTCCGCGCCGGACACGGCCACGTCCGCGAACACGTGCGGGTGCCGGCGGACCAGCTTGGCCACGATGCCGTCGGCCACGTCGTCCACGTCGAACCCGGTCTCGTCGGCGCGCTCCTGCGCCACCCGGGCGTGGAACATCACCTGGAGCAGCACGTCGCCGAGTTCGTCGCGGAGTGCCTGCCGGTCCCCGCTCTCCAGCGCGTCCAGCGCCTCGTAGGACTCCTCGATCAGGAACGGGGCGAGCGACTCATGCGTCTGCTTGGCGTCCCACGGGCAGTTCCGGCGCAGCGTGTCCATGACGGAGACCAGGGTGAGCAGCTCGCTGCCCGGCAACCCGGTGGAGCCGTACAGCAGCTCCACGGCCACCCCAGCCGGGCCGGACGGCCCGCCCAGCGCATCGGCCAGCGCGACCGGCCCCGGCGGCACGCCGGCCGCTCGCCCGGGCGGGTCGTGCGGGCACACAAAGACCGTGTCACCGGAACCCGGGTCACCGGAACCAGCCACCGCCGCGGTGAGCAGCCGGGCCAGCCCGGCCGGGCTGGCCCCGGCCGCGCCCGGCAGCACCTCCCAGCGCACCCCGGCCTCGGCCAGCGCGGGCAGCAGCGGATCAGCCACCGATCCGGCCAGCACCCGGTCCGCGTCCTGCAGCACCTGCCAGGCGGGCCAGCTGAGCAGCCCGGCCCGCACCGTCGGCGCGGTTACCAGCAGGACGAGCCGGGCCATCAGCAGTGCGGGGTGAGCTGCGGGGCGGCCGTCCCGGTCGGCGACGGAGCAGGCTTGCCGGGCAGCGCGGACAGCTTGTTGGGCGCGGAGACGACGCTGATCGCCCGGTAGTCGAGCGCCCCGTACTGCGGGTTGACCTGGATGCCGAGGCTCTTGGCCGCCACGCACTGCGAGGTGTCGAACTTGGTGCCCAGCGTCTCCAGCGCGGCGTTGGCCGTGGGCAGCGTGCCGCCGTCCAGCCGGTTCAGGATCGCGTCCTGGATGGCCACGTACCGGCCCAGCTCGTTGAGCTGGTCCGGCGGCACCCCGTTGGCGACAGCCAGGTCCCGTGCGGTGACCCCGCTCTGCTTGGCCTGCGCGGAAATGGAGTTGAGCGCGTCCTGCACCTGGGTCTGGTTCACCGTGACGCCGTACCGGTTCGCCATCTGCTCCCGCACCTGGAACCGGAGCAGCCAGCTGAGCACCTCCTGCGGCATCTGCGACGCGGCGAACTGGAGCTGGATCTTGGCCTTGTCCGCCTGGTAGGCCTGGTTGAGGTTGTTCACCTCGGCGGTCACCGTGGCGGACGAGATCCGCTGGTTGTTGCTGACCGCCGCCGCGCCCAGCTTGACGGACCCACAGGCGGACAGCATGAGCACCCCGGCCAGCGCCGCGGCGGTCAGGGTGATAGGGGTGCGGAGCACGGCCGTGTCCCTCTCTTCTCCTCTAGCCAGTTCCCTCAGCTGGTGGGGGCACCGGGGCATCCGGTTCCAGCACAGCCGCGACGAGCTGGGCGCACCAGGCCAGCAGCGCAGCGTCGCGGAGCAGCGGAGCGCCGGGCGGTGCGGGCCGGCCGGCGGGCGCCGCCCTGGGCACCGGTACGAGCATGCTACGCACCGCGGGCTTGAGCACCGTCTTCGGGTACAGCCGCTGCACCCGGACCTGGCGGGAATCGGGCAACTGCACCGGCGAGAACCGGATGAACGTGCCCTGCTGGATGATGTCGGTCAGCCCGGCCCGGCGGGCCTGGGTCCGCAGCCGGGCCACCGACAGCAGGTTCTCGACCGGCTCCGGCGGCGGGCCGTACCGGTCGGCCAGCTCGTCCCGCACCTCGGCCACGTCGTCTTCGGAGTCGATGGCCGCGACCCGGGTGTAGGCCTCCAGCCGGAGCCGCTCGCCCGGCACGTAGTCGTGCGGGATGTGCGCGTTGACCGGCAGCTCCACCCGGACCTCCGGCCGCTCGGCCGGCCCGTCGCCCTTCAGCTCGGTGACCGCCTCGCCGATCATCCGCACGTACAGGTCGAAGCCGACCCCGGCGATGTGCCCGGACTGCTCGCCGCCGAGCAGGTTGCCCGCGCCGCGGATCTCCAGGTCCTTCAGCGCCACGTACATGCCCGCGCCCGCCTCGGTGTGCTGCGCGATGGTGGCCAGCCGCTCGTGCGCGGTCTCGGTCAGCGGGGTCTCCGGGGGGAACAGGAAGTAGGCGTAGCCGCGCTCGCTGCTCCGGCCGACCCGGCCGCGCAACTGGTGCAGCTGGGGCAGCCCGTAGGTGTCCGCCCGGTCCACGATCAGCGTGTTCGCGTTCGGGATGTCCAGCCCGGACTCGATGATCGTGGTGGACACCAGCACGTCGAACTTGCGGTCCAGGAAGCCGCTCATCACGTTTTCCAGCACGTGCTCGTTCATCTGGCCGTGGCCGACCGCGATCCGGGCCTCCGGGACCAGCTCACCCAGCCGGGCCGCCACCCGGTTGATCGAGCTGACCCGGTTGTGCACGAAGAACACCTGGCCGTCGCGGAGCAGTTCGCGCCGGATGGCCGCGGCGATCTGCTTCTCGTCGTACGGGCCGACCAGGGTCAGCACCGGGTGGCGTTCTTCCGGCGGGGTGAGGATGGTGGACATCTCGCGGATCCCGGCGATGCCCATCTCCAGCGTGCGCGGGATCGGGGTGGCCGACATGGCCAGCACGTCCACCTCGGTGCGCAGCCGCTTCAGGTACTCCTTGTGCTCGACGCCGAACCGCTGCTCCTCGTCCAGGATGACCAGGCCGAGCCGGGCGAACCGGGTGTCCGGGGAGAGCAGCCGGTGGGTGCCGATCACCACGTCCACTTTGCCCTCGGTCATCTCGTCCCGGACCTGGGCCGCCTCGGCGTCGCTGGAGAACCGGGACAGCATCCGCACCGTCACCGGGAACGGCGCGAACCGCTCGCTGAACGTGCTGAAGTGCTGCTGGGCCAGCAGCGTGGTGGGCACCAGCACCGCCACCTGGCTGCCGTCCTGGACCGCCTTGAACGCCGCCCGCACCGCGATCTCGGTCTTGCCGTAGCCGACGTCGCCGCAGATCAGCCGGTCCATCGGCACCGGCCGTTCCATGTCCCGCTTGACCTCGTTGATGGCCCCCAGCTGGTCCGGCGTCTCCACGTACGGGAACGCGTCTTCCAGCTCCCGCTGCCACGGGGTGTCCGGGCCGAACGGGTGCCCCGGCGAGGCCATCCGCGCCGAGTACAGCCGGATCAGCTCGGAGGCGATCTGCCGGACCGCCTTGCGCGCCCGGCCCTTGGTCTTGGCCCAGTCCGCGCCGCCCAGCCGGTGCAGGCTGGGCGCCTCCCCGCCAACGTACCGGGTGACCTGGTCGAGCTGGTCGGTCGGCACGTACAGCCGGTCCGGCGGCTGGCCGCGCTTGCTGGCCGCGTACTCGATGACCAGGTACTCGCGGACCGCGCCCTGCACGTTCCGGCTGGTCATCTCCAGGTACCGGCCCACGCCGTGCTGCTCGTGCACGACGTAGTCACCGGGGGTGAGCTGCAGCGGGTCGATGCCGCCGCGCCGCCGGGCCGGCATCCGCAGTTCCTTGCTGGCCGTGCGCTGCCCGGCCAGGTCGGCCTCGGTCAGCACGGCCAGCCGCACCGGCGCCCAGATGAAACCGTGCTGCAGCAGCCCGGTGCTCACGTACGGCACGGCCGGCTCAGGCGGCTGGTCGAGGTCGCCGAGCCGGGCGCCGAGCCCCTCGCCGCGGAGCATCTCGGCCAGCCGCTGGGCCGGCCCGTGGCCCTCGGTGACCAGCGCCACCCGCCACCCGTCGGCCACCCATTGGCGCACATCCGCGACGGCGTGCGCGGTATCGCCGCGATAGCCCGGCACCGGGGCGGCTTCTATGCTGAACGCCAGTCGCTCCGGACCGGCCTCGGCGACATCCGGGAGCTCGCCGGGCAGGGCGTCCGGGCTGTCGAACGGGGTGATGGTCCACCAGCCGATGCCCAGGTCGCGGGCGGCCGAGCGGACCGTAGCCAGCGGCTGGAACGCGGCGGCACCCAGATCGACCGGGGCCTGGCCACCCGCGGCCGCGTTGACCCAGGACGCCTCGAGGAATTCCTGGCTGGTCCGGACCAGGTCGGCGGCGCGGGCCCGGATCCGCTCCGGGTCGCACGCGAGGACCAGGCCGCCCGGTGGCACGTGGTCCAGCAGCAGGTCCATCCGGTCGGCCAGCACCGGGGCGAACGCCTCCATGCCCTCCACGCCGATGCCGTCGGCCAGCTTGCCCAGGATCTCGGCCAGGCCCGGATGGTCCTTGGCCAGCTGCCCGGCCCGCTCCCGGACCGCCGGGGTGAGCAGCAACTCACGGCACGGTGGCGCCCACAGGCTGTCGGCGGTATGCAGGCTGCGCTGGTCGGCGACCCGGAAGTAGCGGATCTCCTCGACGCTGTCGCCCCAGAACTCGACCCGCAGCGGATGTTCCTCGGTGGGCGGGAACACGTCCAGGATGCCGCCGCGCACCGCGATCTCGCCACGGTGCTCGACCAGGTCGGTGCGGACGTAACCGATGTCCACCAGCCGGCTGATGGTCTGCTCGAAGTCGGCGTCCTGGCCGGGGCGCAGCGCGACCGGCTCCAGGTCACCCAGCCCGCTGACCATCGGCTGGAGCAGGCTGCGCACCGGGGTGACCAGCACGGTGACCGGGCCGGCCTGCGCGCTGTCTGGGTCCGGGTGGGCCAGCCGGCGCAGCACGGCCAGCCGCCGCCCGGAGGTGTCCGAGCGGGGCGAGATCCGCTCGTGCGGCAGGGTTTCCCAGGCCGGGAAGCAGGCCGCCGTGCCCGGCGGCAGCAGCGACTCCAGTGCGCTGGTCAGATCCTCCGCCTCACGCGCCGTGGCCGTCACGGCCAGCACGAACCGGTGCGGCCCGGGGCCGGGCTGATCCGTGCCCGGTGGCGTGGTGGCCAACGCGGCGGCCAGGAACGGCCGCAGCGCGGGCGGTGCGACGAGGTCCGCGTCCGTGTCGCCCAGGCTCAGCGCATGCCGCAGCCCGGGGTCCTCGGCTATGACGCTGAGCAATCCGGCGAGGCTCATGGTGTCCTTGATCAGCCCGTAGTGGCGGCCACGGGAGGCAGCACGAAAGGCCCGCACAAGCGGGCAGCGGGGCTGCCTGGAGCCAGGCGGGATGCCTCTAGTTTAGATGGCCGGGCCGGCCGCTCGGCACACGGTGCTGCCGAACCAGCCTGCCAACCAGCCCGTTACCCGTGACTATCCGCAGGCAGCGGGCTAGTTTAGGGGGTTGTGACATCGGTCAGCGGTGTTCCGGGGGAAAACACCACGCGATCGGCACCTTCCTCCGGACAATCAGCACGGGCCCCCGGACAATCAGCACGGGTCCCGGAAACGCGAGCAACGCTGGCGCGGCAGGCGCCGCGCCAGCCAGTGCCGCCAGACAGCACGGCGGAGACCAGCCTGTTCACCAGGTGGGCGCAGGGGTACGTGGCCGAACGCTTCGGCCAGCAGATCGCCGTGCTGCTGGCCGGTGCGGTCACCGCGGCCGGGGATCTGGGCCTGGCCGGCCTGCGGGACAGCGGCGCCGACATCGTCATCACCGAGGTCGACGACGACCAGCCGGTGAACCGGGCCGCGCTGGCCACGCACCCGGAGCTGAGCCGCTGCACGCTCGGCGACCTGCGCACCATCCCGCTGCCCCAGCGGTCCTACGACATCGTGGCCGCCGTCCTGCTGCTGGACCGGATCGAGCACGCCGAACTGGTGCTCGACCGGCTGACCGGCGCGGTCAAGCCGGGCGGCCTGCTGCTGCTGCAGATCCGGGACCGGGACGCCGCCGCGGGCTTCCTGGACCGGGTGCTGCCGGGCTGGCTGCGCGGCGCGATCTGGCGCCGGCAACGGCCGGGACGGCCCGGGCCGCACCCGGCGGTGTATGAGCGGCTCGCCTCGGTCCGCGGCGTCCAGTCCTATGTGCTGCTCCGCGGCCTGGTCATCGCCGAGCGGCAGCCGCTCGGCGGGCTGGCCGGCGGGCTGCGCCCGGCTCCGCGCGGCTACCTGGCCGCGCAGCAGGCGGTGGCCCGGCTGTCCGGGCACCGGCTGACGGCCGGCCACGAGGAGTTCCTCTACGTGCTGCGCAAGCCGGAGAACCGGTTCGCCCGCATCCTCTGATGTAGCCTCTGCTTGCCCGGCGGATTCGGCCGGGGAATTACGGGCGGGTGGACCGGATGGGGGAATCGTGCAGACAGAGGCGTCAGCGGGGATTCCCGCGCAGCTGGCTGGGCTTCCCGCGCTGACCCTGGACGAGGGGCAGCTGGGCGATCTGGAGCTGCTGCTCACCGGTGCGTTCGCGCCGCTGCGCGGCTACCTGACACCGGCTGAGGTGATGTCGGTCAGCGCGGATGGCACGCTGCCCGACGGCACCCCGTGGCCGGTGCCGGTCACCCTGGACGTGCCCGCTGGGAGCGTCAAGCCGGACGCGGACCGGCTGCTGTTGCAGGACCCGGAGGGCACGCCTCTGGCCGTGCTGGACATCACCGACTGGCTGCCGCTGGACGGTGTTACTGACCACGGGGCTACTGACCACGGGGCTACCAACTACGGGGCCGACGGCTCGCGGCTGGTCCGGCTCAGCGGCCCGGTGACCGCGCTCCGCCCGGCGGAGCACGGGCCGTTCCGTGACCTCCGGCGGCTGCCCGCCGAGGTGCGCGCGGAACTGGCGGGCATCCCGGTGCTCGGCTATGTGACCAGCGCGCCGCTGCATTCCCAGCAGATCGGCCAGCTGCGGCACGCGGCCAGCCAGCTGAAGGCCCGGCTGCTGCTGCTGCCCCGGGTGGCCGGGCCGGCCGAGATCGTGCACCGGCCGGACGCGCTGGTCCGCACGGTGCGCGCCGCCGCGCGCAGCCTACCCCCGGGCACCCTGGTCATTCCGGTGCCGCTGCCCGGTAGCCAGGCCAGCCCGGCCGATGACCTGGCCCTGCAGGCCCGTGTCGCGGCGGCCTACGGCGCGACGCAACTGCTGGCCGACCGGCCGGCCGCGGCGGCCAGCGACGGGCTGCGGCCCGCGCCGGTCATCCCGGTACTCGACTCGGGCGACTGGGCGTACGACCCGACAGCCGAGGTGTGGCGCCCACTGGCCCTGATCGAGCCGGGCACCGAACGCACCGACCTGGCCGCCGGCGAACTCGACGACCTGCTCGACCGCGGCGAGGAGATACCGGCCTGGTTCACTCCCCCGGCGGTGGCCGCGGAACTGCGCCGGGCGCGGCCGCCGCGCCGCCAGCGCGGGCTGGTCATCTTCTTCACCGGGCTGTCCGGCTCGGGCAAGTCCACGCTGGCCCGGGCGCTGCGGGACGCGCTGAACGAGCGCGGCGACCGGACCGTGTCACTGCTCGACGGCGACCTGGTGCGCGCGCTGCTGTCGGCCGGGCTGACGTTCTCCCGCGCCGACCGGGACCTGAACATCGCCCGGATCGGCTTCGTGGCCACCGAGATCGCCCGGCACGGCGGCATCGCCATCTGCGCACCGATCGCGCCGTACGCCGAGGCCCGGCGCGACGTGCGGCGCGCGGTCCAGGACGTCGGCGATTTCCTGCTGATCTACGTGGCCACGCCGGCCGAGGTGTGCGAGGCCCGGGACCGCAAGGGCCTGTACGCCAAGGCGCGGGCCGGGCTCATCGACCACTTCACCGGGGTGTCCGACCCGTATGAGGAACCCGACGACGCGGACCTGGTCATCGACACCTCGGTGCTGAGCCGCCAGGAAGCCCTGGCCATGGTCATGCACCTGCTGACCACGGGCGGCTGGCTCCCCGCGGGCGAGGACTAGGCCTGGCCTTCCCGGTCGGCCGGGGCGGGCACGGCAGCCTGTCCGGGAACACGGGCTGGGCTCGGCTCGCTGGCCGGGCCCGGCTCGTCGTCCTCCACGTCCTCGGCCCGGGCCCCGGCGTCCAGCCGGCGGCGGAACTCGCTGACCCGGCCGCGCGTGCCGGATAGCCGCGCAGACAGCGCCCCGGACATCCGGTCCCGCTGCCGGGACAGCAGCACGTAGCTGGCGATGCCGCTGACCAGCAGGGCCAGCCCGAGCAGCAGCAGGCCGCGGGCCCCGGCCAGGAACAGCAGCCCGGTGGCCGCGACGAACAGCAGCAGCCGGGCCGTCGTGTAGGCAAGCATGGATCGCATAGCAGGGCCAGCCTACCCAGGAACGGTCAGCGCGGCGGCACCGAGGATCGACAGCAGCAGGGCCGGGTCGATGTTGCCGCCAGACAGCACGGCGACCGTGGTGCCCGCGGCGGGCAGTTCGGCCCGGCGGAACAGGCACGCGGCCACGGCGACCGCGCCGCCGGGTTCGGCGATGAGCCGCGCCTCCAGCGCCAGCCGGCCGATCGCGGCCCGGATCTCGTCCTCGGTGACCGTGATGATGTCGTCCACCAGTTCCAGCATGTGCCGCATGGGCAGCGCGCCAACCTGGTCGACGCGGAGCGCGTCGGCGATGGTCCGGTGCGTCGCGCCGGGCGGCCAGGCCACCGGATGGCCTTCGTGCAGCGAGTCCCGGGCATCCGCGGCCAGCTCGGGCTCGACACCGATGATGACGGCTTCCGGGCGCAGCGCACGGACCGCGGCGGCCACGCCGGAGATCAGGCCGCCGCCGCCCACCGGGACCACGACCAGGTCCACGCCGGGGCTGTCGGCGGCGATCTCCAGGCCGACGGTGCCCTGGCCGGCGATCACCCGCCGGTCATCGAACGGCGGGATGGACACCGCGCCCCGCTGCGCCGCCAGGTCGCGGGTGGCGGCCAGCCGGGCGGCCAGGTTGGGCGCCGAGATGACGATCTCCGCGCCCAGCGCGCGGATGGCGGCCACCTTGACCGGGGCGGCGTCTTCCGGCACCACCACGATCGCGGGCATGCCGAGCAGCGCCGCCGCGTACGCCACGGCCAGGCCGTGGTTGCCGCTGGAGTGCGTGATCACACCGCGCTCCCGCGCGGCCGCGGGCAGCGTGTTCATGGCCGCGTAGGCGCCGCGCAGCTTGAACGCGCCGGTCGGCTGCAGCGACTCCGGCTTGACCAGCAGAACCGGGTCGGCCCCGGGGAACGGCACCAGCGGGGTGCGCACCGCCACGCCCGCCAGGGCCGCCGCGGCGGCCCGGATCTCCTGGATCGATACGAGCGATTGCACCTGCACACCCTACGGCCGGCCCGGCCCGGCGCAGGACCCGGCTGCCTGCATCCGGGGCAGCTCAGCCCACCCCGGGCCGGCGTCCCGCACGGACCACGCGTCTCTCCCTTCCCAGCGCGCTTCCTAGATCACTAACCGGGAGCTTTTTACCGAATCCAAGGTGAAAACCGGCGTTTGTCGCCACACTTGGGGCAGGCCTGTAGGGATGGGCCCGTTTGGCTGCTCAGGAGGGGAACAGCGTGGACGGCAACAACGAGCGCCTCCTGACTCCGGGGGAGGTGGCCGCGCTCTTCCGGGTAGATCCGAAGACCGTGACCCGGTGGGCCGCGTCCGGCCGGATCAGCAGTATCCGAACGCCTGGGGGGCACCGCCGGTTCCGCGAATCCGAAGTGCGCGCGCTGCTCCGTGGCGAGTCGGGCACGGCGAACGAGGACCGGGCCGAGTAGCCCACCGTGCCGCCCGGATTGGGCAGCCTGGACCGTGCACCCTGGACCGTGCCGCCTGGACTGGGCGGGCTGACCTGGGCGGTCAGGACCGGCCGCCGCGCTCCCCGTCCCCGTCCTGGCTGGCCAGGAACTCGGCGAACTGGCGTTGCAGCGCCGCGTCCCCGTCCTGCCACTGGCGCCGCCGTTCTTCGAGCTGCTGCTCGGTGATGGCGTGCGCGGCCAGGCGCGCGTAATCCGCGTCCCCTGGCCCGATTTCCACATACGCGTCGCCCATCAGCTGTCCCCCCTCAGCCAGGGCCGACTCGGGGACCAGGAGGTTCCCGTTGGGCAGCTGGATGACGAACATTACTGATCACTCTAGCTAGAGGCCGTAGCGGATGTTGAAGTACAGCATGACATCAAGAGCGACCCTGGTGTTGCCGCCCAGCATGTTGACCAGCGCGGGACGCTGCTGTGAGGCGATGGCCGCGAACGCGTCGGCGAAGAACTCGCGGCGCCCGAGGTCCCCGGGCTGCCGGTGGAAGTCACTGACCAGCGCGCCGTGGCAGCGCTCGTAGAGCTGGCGGAACTGCGCCGAGTCGGACTGCCAGCGGCCGTCCTCCCGGTCGATGTCGTCCAGCGCGTGGCCGACCTCGTGGCACATGACGTCGGGTGCCGACGACGGCCGCGAGCCGACGATGATTTTGCGCTGGCCGTACGCGCCCGCGCAGGCGTCCCAGGTGGCGCGGCCGGAGGGCAGCGGGATGCCGCGCAGCCGGGCCATGTCGTCCAGTTCCGGGACGCCGCCCTCGCCGACGTGGATGGCGTCCAGCCCGCCGGACAGGATTTCCTTGATCACCTGAGGCAGCGCGGCCAGCCGGTTGACCGCGCGGACCACCGGGGCGGATGGCACCACGCTGGCCGGCCACTCCCGGCGCAGCACGTGTTCCAGCGGGCCGCAGTCGGCCATGCCCTCGGCCGCCCGGCGGGCGTGCGCGACCTCGTACCAGGGCAGCCGGGCCGCGTCGGGTTCGGCTGAGCGCCGCGGCCGGGCCTGGCCGGCGGTCGCCTGTGCGCGGCTGCCGTCTGCCGCTGCCGCCTGGCCGGGGCTGGGCCGGATGGCCGCCCGGGCCTGTCCGGCACCGGCCCACTTGGCCTGGGCTTGGCCGTCCGCCGGCCCGGTGCCCGCGGGGGGCGGCCCCCCACCGGCCTGGCCCGTGCTGGCTGGCCCGGTGCTCACTGGCCCTGGAGCGGCCCGCCCAGTGCTGGCCTGGTCGGCCCGCCCGGGGCGACGCGGCACCCGGCGGGGCAGCTCGGTACTCCCCGGCGTGGCCCCGGGCAGCTCGGCGGTGGGCGACTCGGCGGCCGTCTCACCAAAGGAACTCGGCGGTGCGGCGTCCACCGGCGGGCCGGACCGGTGCCCATAGTCGCGGCGATGGCGTCCGGCGCCGGATGGGCTGGGCGCGCTGCCCAACCCCGACGTCCCGGACCGCGCCGGGCCACGGGAAGTCCCCCGCGGACCAGGCCGGATGTACCGGCGGACGCGATCGATTAGCCGCAGCCGCATATTCCGCACTCCCAGCGATCGCGTGCCAGGTTGCCAGGGTATGACGAAACACGGCTAACGTCACCTGTTGTCACCCGCTGTTACCCGTTACGGAACCACGGCCGTACCTGCTGACTCGCCGCATTACCCGACGATTGCGCTGCAGCAGTACTAAGCTGCCGCGCATGTGGCTGGTCGGCGCGCTTGTTCTGCTGCTCGCGCTGGGCTTCTGGGTGTGCTGGTCGTGGCGCCCCCGGCGGCTGGACCACCCCGAGGGCTCGGCCGCGGACGCGGCCTTCCGCCGGCATCCGGCCGGCCGCGCGCGCTGCGCCTCCGCCGAGGACGTTGTGCAGCCCGGCCGCCCGGCGGCTGCGGCCGACTGGATGATGCCACGCGGCCCGGACGACGACCCGGACTTCCTGGCCGAACTGAACCGGGCCATCCGCGGCGACGGCTACCCGGAGGATGAGCGCTAGCTGTTCAGTTCAGCTCAGCCCGGCGTAGGAGTGCAGGCCGGTGATGAACAGGCTGACGCCGAGCAGGTTGAACAGCAGGCAGCCGAACCCGACCAGCTGGATGTAGGCGGCCCGGCGGCCGCGCCACCCGGCGGTGACCCGCGCGTGCAGGAAGCAGGCGTACACCACCCAGGTGATGAAGGCCCAGGTCTCGGTGGGGTCCCAGCCCCAGTACCGGCCCCACGCCTCGTCCGCCCAGATCGCGCCGGCCATGATGCCGAACGTCCACAGCGGGAACGCGAACACCACCGTCCGGTAGGCGAACTGGTCCAGCCGCTCCGGGCTGGGCAGCAGCCGGAACACCTCGCCATTGCGCACCGGCAGGCCGGCCGCGACCCGCCTGGTGTGCCGGTCGGCGAACAGGTAGACCACCGCGAGCACGGCGGCCACCACGTAGGTCCCGGTGGCCAGGGTGATCGCGGTCACGTGGATGGCCAGCCAGTATGAGTTGAGCGCGGGCACCAGCGGGCCGGCCGGGGTGTAGATCACCGTCTGGGCCAGCCCGATGATGATCACGATCGGGGCCATGAAGAACAGGCCGAGGCGGAACGGCCGGTACCGGATCATCAGCCCGAGGAAGAACAGCACCGCGACGCAGGTCACCGCGACCACGAACTCGTACATGTCGCCCCACGGCACCCGGTGCACGGCCAGGCCGCGGCTGACCACACCGGCGATGTGCGCGATGACGCCCAGCACGGTCAGCGTGAGCCCGGCCCGGACCCAGAAGCTGGCGTCGCGCAGGCTGGGCCGGCTGGCCGCAGGGCTGCCGGTCCCACCGCCGGCCTTCGCGCTGCCCAGATCGGCCGCGCTAGCCTGCGCCGCACCGGCCGCACCGGCCGCACCAGCCACTCCGGCACCGGCCGCGCCCGCGGTGACCAGTTCCGGCACCACGGTCTTGGCCGGCTCGGCCGAGCTGCGCTTGCCGAACGCGAAGTCGGCGGCGAACGCCAGCACAGCCAGGAAGTAGAGGACGAGGGTGACCATCAGGAAGTGGTCACTGAGGTGGGACAGCCCCTGGTTGACGGCCATCAGTCTGGTTTCCCCTCGGTTGTCTCGCCTGCGTACGCGGCCCGGAACTCCTCGGCCAGCCGGGTGAACTCCTCGTCGAACCCGCCGGCCGGGTCGGACCGGGCCAGGCCGCCTACGTCCACCACGGTGCGGCCGCCGGGGCCGGGATAGGCCCGGACGAACATCCGGCGGCGCCGGATGAAGAAGGACAGCAGCAGCCCGGCCAGCGCGGCCAGTCCCGCGATCAGCGCGGGCACCTGCCCTGGGTCATACGTGATGGCCAGGCTGGCCCACTGCTGGTACCCGGTGAAGGTCAGCGTCCCGGCGCCGCCGGGCAGCTTGATCGACTGACCGGGGGCCAGCGGCCGGGGCGCCACCGGCAGCTCGGTCAGGCCGGCCGTGTTCAGCTCATACACCGACTGCGACGGGCCGCTGTTCATGCCCAGGTTGCCTTGGTAGGAGATCAAGCTGACCCGGGGGTTGAGCGGCGCCGGGAAGACGGACTCCAGGGTGCCGCCGTCGTCTACCGCGGTCGGCAGGAACACACCGGCGAAGCCGAGCTGGTCCGGCTTGGCGTCCGGGACCTTGACCACACCCTCCGAGGTGAGCCCGGACGTGTTCACCGCGATGAACGGCACCGGCTGGTCGAAGACCACCTTCCCGGTCCCGTCGGTGACCTTGAACACCGGCGCGTACCCGTGCCCGATCAGGTACACCTTCACGCCGTCCACGTTCAGCGGGTGGTTCACCCGCAGGTCATAGCGCTGGTTCGCCGCCCCAGGCTGCGCCGAGTAGCTGAGATAGGCGTTGAACGAGGTCGGCTGGCCGCGCAGCTGGCCGGACTGGACGTAGCTGGCCGCGAACCGGTTCAGTCTGATGGTGAACGGCTGCAGGTCGGCCGAGGACACCAGCCGGCCCGGGTGGAACACGTCCAGCGCGGTCACCGTGTTGGCGAACGACGTGCCGGACACCAGCAGCCGGTTCGCCTTGTAGCCGAACACCCCGCCCAGCGCGACCGCGCCGAGCAGGCCGAGCAGGGCCAGGTGGAACAGCAGGTTGCCGAGTTCCCGCCGGTAGCCCTTTTCCGCCGACACCCAGCCGTCGCCGGTGCGCAGCCGGAACTTGCGCCGCCGCAGCACCGCGGTGGCCGCGGCCAGCGCGGCCGCGGCGTCCTGCCCGGTCTCGTGCCGCACCGACTGCGGCATCCGGGCCACGTTGCGCGGCGCGGGCGGGGGCAGCGCCCGGGCCGAGCGGGCCAGCCGGTAAGCCCGGGGCACCACGCAGCCGGCCAGCGACAGGAACAGCAGCAGGTAGATGGCCGCGAACCAGGGCGCGGCGAACACGTTGAACAGGGACAGCCGGGCCAGCCACGGGGCCAGCCCGGGATGCGAGACGTAGTACTGCTGCACGGCCGCCGGGTCGATGCCCTGCTGCGGCAGCAGCGACCCGGGGACGCTGCCCACGGCCAGCAGGAACAGCAGGATCAGCGCGGTGCGCATCGAGGTCAGCTGGCGCCAGCCCCAGCGCAGCCAGCCCAGCGCCCCGTAGGCCGAGCCGGGCGGCGGTGGCGTGGGCTCCGGCGGCGCGGCCGCCTGCTGCCCGGCCTCGGCCGCAGCCGCGCCGGTCTCGGTCATCCGGGAGGTCTCGGTCATCCGGGCTCTGCCACCGCTCGCTGGATCAGGCTCTTCAGCCCGTCATAGGTCACACTGCCGATCACCCGCGCGGCGATCCGGCCGCTGCGCGATATCACCAGTGTGGTGGGGATCCCGGCGGGCGGCACGGTGTCCCGGAAATCGAGCGCCAGGTTGTCGCTCGGGTCGTTCAGGCTCGGGTAGCTGATCCGGAAGTCGCTCATGAACGCCTCGGCGCTGGCCGGGCTGTCCCGGATGTCGATGCCCAGGAACCGCACCCCGGACCCACCGTATTGGCGGGCCAGCTGGGCCAGGCTGGGCGCCTCTTCCCGGCACGGCGTGCACCACGATCCCCAGAAGTTCAGCACCACCACGTGGCCGCGGTACCCGGCCAGGCTGAGCCGGCCGCCGCCGACCAGCGGCCCGCTCACCGCCGGGGCGGATGGGCCGCGGCCGGCCTGGTACAGCGTGGTCCCCAGGCTGCCCGACACGAAGCTCTGGCCGTTGCTGGCCGGGGTGTTCGCCGCGATCGCACCGCCTGCGCAGCCGGATACGGCCAGCGCCGCGGCGGCGGCCAGCAGGCCGAGCCAAACCACCCGGCCCGTGCCGGGTAACGCGGGAAGTCGCGTGGGGCGGACGGGACACGGAGATAGCTCCTACAGCGAGTAGTACCGCGCCCCATTGTGCCCGATACGGCTGGCGCGGTTGACAGCGGGCCGGCTCGCGCTCACGCGCCCGGCGTGGGCTGGCGGCCGTGGCCGCCCGGCTCGGCGTAACTCACCCCGGTGATCTCGTCCCCGGTGTAGCTGAAGCTGGTCACGCTGGCCAGCGCGCACTGCCGGTGCGCCGGGTTGTGCCACAGGTGCGTGCCCTCGGCCGCGCGGCGGGCGATCCAGATCGGCAGCTGATGGCTGACCAGGACCGCCTCGTGCCCACGCGCGGCCCGCGCCGCGTCCGCCATGGCGGCCAGCATCCGGGTGGCGATGTCCCGGTACGGCTCACCCCAGGACGGCCGGAACGGGTTGTACAGGTAACGCCAGTTGACCGGGTTCCGCAGCGCGCCGGCGCCGACGCCGACCGTGGTGCCCTCGAACACGTTCGTCGGCTCGATCAGCCGCTCGTCGGTGTGCACCGGCAGCTCGAACTGCGCGGCCAGCGGCGCGGATGTTTCCAGCGTCCGGTCCAGCGGTGAGGAGCGCAGCAGCACCACGTCCCGGCCGACCAGGAAGCCCGCCGCGGCCTTGGCCATCAGGCGGCCCTCTTCGGAGAGGTGGAAGTCGGGCAGCCGGCCGTACAGCACGCCGCCCGGGTTGTAGACCTCACCATGCCGCAGCAGATGCAGCACGGTGTCCGGAGCTGGGTTTTCAGTCATGGCGGGCACAGCCTACCGGGACGCCCAGCTCAGCCTGCTCCGGGCGGCCGCCGAGCGGGTAGACTCCGGGCAGCTTGTGGTTGCGCCTAGGGTTCCGTGCCCCGCCCGCGCCCGGTCGCCCGGGCGGCCCCCGGCCGCACAATAAGAGCGGGGCAGGCTGGACCGAGCGGCGCCAGGTGCCCATCTTGGGCGCCCACACCTGACGGGATAGAAACCTCGAGGGCTCTCGTTCGCCATGCCCGGGCCGGTCCCGGGCCGGACTTGGGAGCCGCCCCGTGAGCGCAATCCGGTACCGGTCCACCGAGGATAGGCCGTCAGGCCTGGCCGAGTGGCCGGTGGGGGTTTGGTCGTGCCGGATGGCGCGAACCCCTCAGGAGACACTGTGAGCGCCACCGCTCTGGCCCTGATCCTCGTCGCCGCCGTCGCGCACGCCACCTGGAACCTGTTCAGCAAGCAGGCCTCGGTGACCGGCGCGTCCTCGTTCGTCTGGCTGATGGCGCTGACCGCCACGGCGCTGTACGCGCCGGTCGTGCTCATCGCGGTGCTGATCGACCCGCCCCGGCTCACCGGCCTGTGCTGGGTGTTCATGATCGGCACCGGGCTGCTGCAAGCGGGCTACTTCCTGTTCCTGCAGTCCGGCTACCGGCTGGGCGATCTGTCCCTGGTCTACCCGGTGGGCCGCGGCAGCGGCGCCCTGCTGGCCGCGCTGGCTGGCATCGTGCTGCTTGGCGAGCACCCCGGGGCGGCCGGGCTGGCAGGCATAGGACTGGTGATAGCGGGCGTTCTGCTGCTTGGTGCGCCTGCTGGTAACGGCGGGTCAGCCGCCCGCCCACCCGCGCGGGCGCTGACCTTCGCGCTGGTCACCGGCGTGTTCATCGCGTCGTACACGCTGTGGGACAAGTACGCGGTGAGCACGCTCCAGGTGCCGCCGCTGGTTCAGGGGTACGCGGCGATGCCGGTGATGGCGCTGGTGCTGGCCCCGTTCGCGCTCCGCCAGCGGGCGCGCACCGCGCTGGTCTGGCGGGCCTACCGGCGCCAGGTGGCGGGCGCGGCGGTGCTCGCGCCGCTGGCCTACAT
Organism: uncultured Actinomycetes bacterium; assembly: GCA_963832095.1. GTDB lineage: Bacteria > Actinomycetota > Actinomycetes > Streptosporangiales > Streptosporangiaceae > RYN-230. The sequence continues at coordinate 40,324 of CAWHSW010000008.1, read as the reverse complement.
CCTGGTGCTGGTGGCGCTCAGCTTCACCGCGGTCAGCGCGGTCGCCCCGGCCCGCGAGGTCAGCGTGCTGGCCGGGGTGCTGCTCGGCCGCCGGCTGCTCGGCGAGGGGCAGCTGGCCCGCCGCCTGGCCGCGGCCGCCGCCATCGCGGCCGGCATCATCTGCATCGCCGTCGGCTAGCCCCAGAGCCAACTGAGGGCGGCGGCGGCGCAGAGCTCAGCTGAGGGCCGCACCCGCGGCGCGGGCGGCGGCGGGCAGCGCGGCGGCGATCCGCTGCACCGCCTCGTCGTCGTGCGCGGCGGACACGAACCATGCCTCGTAGGGCGACGGCGGCAGGTAGACGCCCTGCTCCAGCATGGCGTGGAAGTACGCCGCGTAGGCCGCGGCGGACTGGCCGTGCGCCTCACCGAAGTCGCGGACCGCCTGGTCGGTGCCCAGGAACACGGAGAACAGGTTGCCCGCCTCCTGCAGCCGGAACGGCACCCCAGCCGCGCTCAGCGTGTCGCTGGCCAGCTTGGCGATGGTCGCCGCGACCTCGTCCAGCCGGGCGTACACCTCGGGGGTGCAGTTGCGCAGCGTGGCCAGCCCGGCCGCGGTGGCCAGCGGGTTACCGGACAGCGTGCCCGCCTGGTACACCGGGCCGGTCGGGGCCAGCCGGTCCATGATCTCGGCCCGGCCGCCGAACGCGGCCGCGGGCAGCCCGCCGCCCATCACCTTGCCGAACGTGGTCAGGTCGCCGGCCACGCCTTCCCGGCCGTACCAGCCGGACGCGGTGACCCGGAACCCGGTCAGCACCTCGTCCATGATCAGCAGCGTGCCATGTTCACGGCACAGCTCGGCCAGCAGGTCGTTGAAGCCGGCCGCCGGGGGGACCACGCCCATGTTGGCCGGGCACGCCTCGGTGATCACGCAGGCGATCCGGGTCCCGTGCTCGACGAAGGCCTGGCGCACCGCGAGCGCGTCGTTGTACGGCAGCACCAGGGTGTCGCCGGCCGCCGCGCCGGTCACCCCGGGCGAGTCGGGCAGCCCGAACGTGGCCACCCCCGAGCCGGCCGCGGCCAGCAGCGCGTCTACGTGCCCGTGGTAGCACCCGGCGAACTTGACCACCAGCCGCCGGCCGGTGAACGCGCGGGCCAGCCGCACCGCGCTCATCGTCGCCTCGGTGCCCGAGTTGACCAGCCGGACCTTCTCTACCGGGGTGCGCGCCACGATCTCCTCGGCCAGTTCGACCTCGCCGGCCGTGGCGGTGCCGAACGAGGTGCCGCGGGCCGCGGCGGCCTGCACCGCCTCGGTGACCGCCGGGTAGGCGTGACCGAGGATCATCGGTCCCCAGGAGCAGACCAGGTCCACGTAGCTGTGCCCGTCCACGTCGGTGAGGTACGGCCCGCGCCCGGAGGCCATGAACACCGGCACGCCGCCCACCGAGCCGAACGCCCGGACCGGGGAATTCACTCCGCCAGGGATGACCGCACTGGCCCGGCTGAACAGCTCGCCGGATCGGTCCGGGCGTCTCACCTAAACAGCCTCCTCTTCGCACGCGTCAGCCAGGAACTCCAGCAGGCGCACGGCATCGGGCAGCAGGTCAGGACCCTCGGGCGGCGGCGGGATCAGCCAGCGGGCCGGGGCGCCGAACGGGTCACGGGACGGCGGCGCGAGCACGAAGCTGTTCCGGCAGTGCCAGCGCAGCGCGGCCACCTCGCCGACGTCCTCCGGGGCGCAGTCCAGGTGGCAGGACCACCACTCGTCCTCGTCCTCGGGGGCGCCCCGGGTGGCCACGAAGAACAGCGCCCGGCCGGCCCCGGCCGCCACCGGCCCGGGCTGCACGGCGGCCTGGCGCATCGCGTCCAGCGCCGCGCCGCCCGCGGCGGCGGGCACGTCGAGCACGTCGAACACCCGCCCGGTGGGCAGCACGATGTTGGCCTCGGGATGGTCGGCCCAGCGCTGCTGCACCTTGCCCGCCTCGGTGCTGGCCAGCAGCTGCCAGGCCGGGGACATCGGGTGCGCGGCGGGCGCCGGGCAGCCGACCCGGTCGCAGGAGCAGGCCCGGCCCGCGCTCTGGCCGGGTGGGTGGGCACCCAGGCAGACCGGCCAGCCGAGCTGGGCGTATCCGGCGGCGGCTGCGGCCAGCCGCCCGGCGTCCCGGCGCCGACTGCGGCGCAGTACCGGTGCGACCATCAGGCTCCACTTCCCGCGACGGCAGTGTTAGCGCTCTCCCTTACTGATGATGGCGGACCGGCCACGCTCCGCGCAGGCCGGCTCCCCGGGAGATGCCGACATGTTGCCGAATGGAAATACCTGGAGCGCGCCTCAGTCACCCAGATCCCACGAGTCCCGGGCCGGTCAGCTGAGACGGCGGGCCAGTTCGGCCGCCCAGTAGGTGAGGATGATGCTGGCGCCGGCCCGGCGGATGCCGGTCACCGTTTCCAGGATGACCCGGTCCCGGTCCACCCAGCCGTTGGCCGCCGCCGCCTCCACCATCGCGAACTCGCCGCTGACCTGATACGCGGCCACCGGCACCGGCACGTTCGCGGCCGCCTCGGCGATCACGTCGAGATACGGCAGCGCGGGCTTGACCATCACGATGTCCGCGCCCTCGGCCACGTCCAGCAGGATCTCGCGCAGCGCGTCACCGGCTCGCGGGTCCTGCTGGTAGGCGGCCCGGTCGCCGAACTGCGGCGCGCACTCGGCCGCGTCGCGGAACGGCCCGTAGAACGCGGAGGCGTACTTGGCCGAATAGGCGCAGATGGCCACCTCGGGGTAGCCGGCCTGGTCCAGCGCCGCGCGGATGGCGGCGACCTGCCCGTCCATCATCCCGCTGGGCGCCACCATGTGTGCCCCGGCCGCGGCCTGCGCGACCGCGATCGACGCGTACCGCTCCAGCGTTGCGTCGTTGTCCACCTCGCCCGCCGGGGTGAGCAGGCCGCAGTGGCCGTGGTCGGTGTACTCGTCCAGGCACAGGTCGGCCATCAGCACGGTGGCGTCGCCGACCTCGGCGGCCAGGTCACCGAGCGCCAGGTTGAGGATCCCATCCGGGTCGTCGGCCGCCGAGCCGCGGCCGTCCTTGACCGCCGGGACGCCGAACAGGACCAGCCCGCCGACCCCGGCCTCGGTGGCCTCCACCGCCGCCTTGCGCAGGCTGTCCCGGGTGTGCTGGACCACGCCGGGCATGGACAGAACCGGCTGTGGCTCGCCGATCCCTTCCTTGACGAACATCGGCAGCAGCAGGTCCGACGGCTGCACGCTGGTCTGCGCGACCAGGCGGCGCAGCGCCGCGGTGCGGCGCAGCCGGCGCGGCCGGACGGCCGGGAATCCCGGGCTGGTCACCGCAGCCGCCGCCGGGCGCCGCGGCGCCGCTCGCTCGGCTTGCGGACCGGCTCGCCGGCCGTGACGGCCGTCTCGCGGACCGCGGCGGCGTGCTCGGCCAGCGCGTCCACCAGGGCGGTGGCCGACGGCCGTGGCGCCTTGACGTCCACCCGGAGGCCGAATTCCGCCGCGGTCTGCGCGGTCTGCGGCCCGATCACCGCGATCACCGTGACCGCGTGCGGCTTGCCCGCGATGCCGATCAGGTTCCGCACCGTGGACGAGGAGGTGAACAGCACCGCGTCGAACCCGCCGCCCTTGATCGCCTCGCGGATCGGGGCGGGCGGCGGCGCGGCCCGCACCGTGCGGTAGGCGGTCACGTCCTCCGCCTCCCAGCCGAGTTCGGTCAGCCGGGCGACCAGCGTTTCGGTGGCGATGTCGGCGCGGGGCAGCAGCACCCGGTTGATCGGGTCGAGCGCGCTGTCGTAGGGCTGCCAGGCCGCGGCCAGCCCTTCCCCGGACTGGTCGCCCTCGGGGATCAGATCCGGCTTGATGCCGAACGCCAGCAGCGCCTTCCCGGTCTGCTCGCCGACCGCGGCCACCTTGACGCCGGCGAAGGCCCGCGCGTCGAGACCGTATTCCTCCAGCTTCTCGCGCACCGCCCGAACCGCGTTGGCCGAGGTGAACGCCACCCACTGGTACCGCCCGGTGACCAGGCCCTTGACCGCGCGCTCCATCTGCTGCGGGGTGCGCGGCGGCTCGACCGCGATGGTCGGCACTTCCTCCGGCACCGCGCCGTAGGCGCGCAGCCGCTGCGACACCGAGCCGGCCTGCTCCTTGGTCCGCGGCACCAGCACCCGCCAGCCGAACAGCGGCTTGGATTCGAACCAGGACAGATCCTGGTTCGTCCCGGCCAGCTCACCAACGACACCCACGGCGGGCCCGGTCTCGGTGAGCAGGTTCACCCCGGCCGCCTTGAGGTCGGCGGTCACCGAGCCCAGCCGGCAGCGCACCGTCAGCTGATCGGTCGTGGTCCCGCACCAGGTGATGGCGAATGGGGTCCGCTCCGGCCAGCCCGCCGCGAGCAGCATCTTGGCCAGGTCAGCCGGGCCGGCCTCGGCGCCCAGGATGACCAGGCTGCGCGGCGGGGCGGCGTCGGCGGACAGCCGGCTCACCTCGGCCGCTTCGATGATCCGGATGTCCCCGCCCGTCTCCGAGGTCAGCGGGATCCCGGCGTAGGCCGGTACCGCGGTGGCCGCGGGCATGCCCGGCACGATCTCGAACCGGACCTTGGCTTTGGCGCACGCCGCGATGTGCCCGGCGGCCGTCCCGAACAGCAGCGGGTCACCACGGTAGGCGGCCACCGCGAGCCGCCCGGACCGGGCCGCGCCGGTCAGCAGGTCCGGCTCGCTGTCCAGGTCGGCCACGTCGCGGATGTCGGCGCCGGCCGGCAGCAGGTGGCGCACCTGCTCGATGACCTCCGCGCGGCCGGCCACCAGGTCGGCGCGGCCGAGCAGTTCGGCGGCCCGGACGGTGAGCAGCTCAGTGCTGCCGGGGCCGGTGCCCACGAAGGCAACCAGCCCAGGCTGGCCCGCGTGTCCCGGCTGTGCTGTGTCCTGTTTTGCTCTCTGACTCATACATCGTCCCCATTGCTGAGGTGCTCCGGTGACAGTGCCAGGTACCGCGCCGCACCCTGCCGGAGCAGTTCGGCCGCCACGGCACCACCGAGGCTGGCCGCCTCGGCGGCCGGGGCGCTGGCACTGGCCCGCACCGCTGATTCCCCCTCGACGGCCGCAATTACCGCCGTCACGTGCAGAAACTCCGTCCCGGCAGCATACGCGCCCACCGGCGCGCTGCACCCGGCGTGCAACGCGGCCAGCACCGCGCGCTCCGCGGTAACGGCGGCCCGGCTGACCGGATCATCCACCCGGGCCAGCAATTCGGCCAGCGGCGTGTCGCCGTCGCGGCACTCCACCGCGAGCGCGCCCTGCCCGGGGGCGGGCACCATCTCTTCCGGCTCGAATACCTGGGTCACCGCGTCCATCCGGCCGATGCGGGCCAGCCCGGCGCAGGCCAGTAGCACCGCGTCCAGCTCGCCGGAGGCCACCTTGCCCAGCCGGGTGCCTGCGTTGCCGCGCACCGGCACCGGCCGCACGTCGCGGCGGAGCAGCCGGAGCTGGGCGGCCCGGCGCGGCGACCCGGTGCCGATCCGGGCGCCGGGCGGCAGGTCGGCGAACTTGGCCCCGTCCCGGCCGATCAGCGCGTCCCTGGGGTCGTCCCGGGTGGGCACCGCGGCCAGCACCAGCCCGGGCACGGGCCCGACCGGCAGGTCCTTGAGCGAGTGCACGGCCAGGTCGATCTCCCCGGCCAGCAGGCTCTCCCGCAGCGCGCTGACGAACACGCCGGTGCCGCCGATCTGGGCCAGCTCGGCCCGGGTGACGTCACCGAAGGTGGTCAGCCCGACCAGTTCCACCGCCGCCCCGGTCCGCTCGGTGATGAGCCGGGCTACCTGGCCGGACTGGACCATGGCCATCGGGCTCTTCCGGGTACCCAGACGCAGTGGCGGCTGGCTCATGTCTCATCCTGTCCGGTCGCTGGCTCCGCGGTGCCTGCCTCGGCCGGGCCCGCGTCATCGGGTGCGGCATCCGCCACGGTCACCGCGTTGACCACGGCGGGGTCCAGGTCGAACAGGACCCGGAGCGCGTCCTCGTAGGAATCGCCGCCGGGAGACCCGGCTAGTTCCTTGACCCGGACCGTGGGCGCGTGCAGCAGCTTGTCCACCACCCGGCGCATGGCCCGTTCGATCTCATTCAGCATGCCATGATCGGCGGTGTGCAGCCGCCCTTCCAGCCGGGCCAGTTCCGCATCTACCACGGTGGCCGCCTTGGCCCGCAGCGCGACCACGGTCGGCGCGACCCGGGCCGCGTGCATGGCGGAGACCTGGCCGGCGAATTCCTCGGCGACGATGGCCCGGACCGCGGCGATGTCGCTTTCCCGTGCGGCCCGGTACTCCCCGTCGCCCAGCGAGTCCAGCCCGACCAGGTGCACCCCGGGCAGTTCCGCCGCGTCCGGGTCCACGTCCCGGGGCATGGCCAGGTCGAGCAGCACCAGCGGCCGGCCGGCGCCCGCGCCCGGGCTGGCCGCGGCCCGCTGCCGCAGCGCGCTGGCCACCAGCTCGGCGGTGATCACCACCCCGGTGGCCCCGGTGCACGAAATGACCAGGTCGGCCCGGGCCAGCGGCCCGGCCAGGCTGGCCAGCTCGGCGGTGCTGCCGGTCACGGCCGCGGCCAGCTTCCCGGCCCGGTCCATGGTCCGGTTGGCCACCACGATGTGCGCCGCGCCGAGCCGGGCCGCGGTGGTGGCGGCCAGCGAGCTCATCGAGCCGGCCCCGACCACCAGCACGGTCCGCCCGGCCAGGCTGTCCGGCGGCTGGCCGAGCTGCTCCAGGGCGGCCGCGATGCCGACGCTGACCAGGTTGGCCCCGGCCTGGTCGATCCGGGTCTCGGTGTGCGCCCGCTTGCCGGTGCGCAGCGCGAGTGCGCCGGCCTCACCCAGGCCACGGCTCAGCGTGTGCTGCTCCCGCGCGGTGCCGAGGGCCTGCCTGACCTGGCCGAGGATCTGGCTCTCGCCGGTCACCATGGAGTCGAGCCCGCAGGCCACCGCGAGCAGGTGCTGCACCGCGCGGTCCTCGTAGTGCACGTACAGGTGCGGGGTCAGCTCGCCGAGCGGGATGCCGGAGTGCCGGGCCAGCAGGTCGGTGATGGACGACACACCGCCGTGGAACTTGTCCACCTCGGCGTACACCTCGGCCCGGTTGCAGGTGGACACCACGAACGCGCCGGCCACGTTCGGCGCCTGCGACAGGTCGCGGAGCAGCTTGCCCAGAGCGTCCCCGCTGACCACCGCCCGCTCCAGGATGCCGAGCGAGGCACTCCTGTGGCTGAGGCCGACCACCAGCACACTCATGGGCTGACCGCCGCCTCTGCATCCTGGGGAACGCGCACCACCGACCTCCGCTGCGCGTGGAAGGCGAGAATCTGCAACTCGATGGACAAGTCAACCTTACGCACGTCCACCCCGGTGGGCACATTGAGGACAACAGGGGCGAAATTAAGGATGCTCGTTACCTCCGCGGCGACCAGCCGGTCGCACACCGCCTGGGCGGCGCCCGCCGGGGTGGCGATCACCCCGATCGACACCCGGTACCGGGCGACCACGTCCTCCATCTGGCCCACGTCCAGCACGCCGTGCCCGGCGATCTGGCTGCCGATGACCTCCGGGGCGCTGTCCAGTACCGCCGCGATGCGGAAGCCGCGGGAGGCGAAGCCGCCGTAGTTGGCCAGCGCCCGGCCCAGGTTGCCAGCGCCGATAATGACGACCGGCCAGTCCTGGGTCAGGCCCAGTTCCCTGGACACCTGGTAGACCAGGTACTCCACGTCATAGCCGACCCCACGGGTGCCGTAGGAGCCCAGGTGGGACAGGTCCTTGCGCAGCTTGGCCGAGTTCACCCCAGCCGCGGCGGCGAGTTCCTCGCTGGACACGGTGGGGATGTCCTGCTCGGCGAAGGCGTACAGGACCCTCAGGTACACGGGGAGGCGGGCGATAGTCGCCTCCGGGATGCCCTGGCTTCCGTTCGCAGACACTGCACGGCGTGACATGCGCCGACGCTCCTGAGGGGATTGACCTGCGGGCATGGCGGGCGGCCCAGGTGCCCGCGGGATACTGCGCCTTCAACCGTACGCCCTTGTGAACGTTTGCACAAAGTCGGGGGCTCTACTCCTTTGCGCCTCCGGGGGCGCTGGACCCGCCTCCTTCCCTCGTCGCTCGGTCGCTTCGCTCCCTCGCTCCTCAGTCCAGTCGGCGGCGCGCCCCCTTCGGCGCGGGGCTCAAGGCGCTGCGCAGCCGGTCTTCGCTGACCCGCCAGAAGTCGTGCTGCACCCCGTCGATCAGCGTGACCGGGATCTTGTCCCAGTACGCGTCGAGATCGGCGGCGGACTGGGTGATGTCGCGTTCCTCCCAGGGCACGCCCAGGTCGGCGGTGACCTTGGTGATCACCTCGCGGGCGGTATCGCACAGGTGGCAGCCGGGCTTGGACAGCAGGGTGACACAGTGCCGAGCCGGACCACCGGGCCCAGCCGGACCACCGGGCCCAGCCGGACCACTGGGCCCGGGGCCGGTCACGGCAGCCGCCCGGCGCGCGGCGCCGGCCCCAGCGAGGACACCTTCGCCTCCCGGACGCCCAGCTCGATCACGTTGGTGGCCAGCACCAGCGGGCGGAGCCTGCTGTCGAAGTCGGTGACGTAGGACTTCCGCTGGTGCTCGTCGTAGGCCGCCCGGTCCCGGTACACCTGGTACAGGATCCGCTGCAGCGGCGCGGACGGCACCCCGTGCACCACGAACACCAGGGTGTCCGGCTCGGTGGTGCGTACCTGCTCGAGCACCGTGCTGGCCAGCCGGTCGAACTCGGCCGCGCCCGACTCGAGCAGCGTGTAGATGGCGATCTGGCCGTACAGCCGTTCGGTGTCGGCCGCCGGGTCGGCCAGCGCGGCGGCGCCCAGCGCGGCGTCGCTGAGCGCGGCCAGCTGCATGCCGGTCTCCGGTTCGCCGGGCAGGCTCTCGCTGGCCGCGGCCGGCAGGGCCGCGTCCCGCGCCCGGGATGGGGCGGCGCTGTCCCGGTAGAGCGCGTCGAACGACCCGGTGACCGGCTCGGCATCCGGGTCGATGCCTTGCGCGGCGAAGCCGCGGGAGGCGTCCGGTGCGGCGAAGCCGCGCGAATCGCCGGGTGCGGCGAAGCCGCGGGAGTCGTCCGGTGTGGCGAAACCGCGCGAGTCGCCCTGCGCCGGGAACTCCTGCGAGTCGAAGCCCGGCGCGGCGAAGGCGGCCGAGTCGTAGCCGTACCGGTCGTCCTGGTCGCCCTGGTAGGCCTGGTAGGCGCCGGAGTCGCCGTACCGGTAGCCGTCGCGGTACAGGTCCATCGAGTCGTCCCCGTTGTAGCCCGGGCCCGAGCCGGTCCTGGCGTAGTACGGCCCAGCCACGCCGCGGCCCGCCGGAGCCGCACCGTGATCGGCCCCGTGACCGGCACCGCGCAGCGCGGCCAGCCGGACCCGGGCCGCCCGGTCGCCGGCCAGCCAGCCGGTCACCACCGCGACCACGGACAGCCCGGCGTAGGCCGAGTTCACCGGCAGGTTGACCAGCAGGCCCTGGGTGGCCAGCGCGGCCACCGCGGCGGCGCCGAGCACGAGCAGCACCGGCCGCCAGCCGGGCTCGTGCCGGGACCGCAGCGCGGTCACCGCCAGCGTGACCAGGATGGTGACCAGGATCACCGCCGCGACGACGGCCAGCAGGCCGAGCGGGAGGAACTGGTAGTGCGCCCGGGCCAGCGGCCAGTCCTGGCCGAACGGCTGGTCGCTCAGCACGTCGGTGGCCAGGATCACGGCCGCCACCACGAACAGACCGCACAGGCACAGCCGGGCGGCGAACCGCATGACCACGCCGCGCGCGGATATCTCGGCCATCCCCCAGGCCAGCGAGAGCGGCGCGATGAGGCCCAGGCCGAGCTGTGCGGCGCGGAACGTGGTCGGCCCGAAGCCACCGTGGTACCCGGCGGCCTGGGCGGCCAGCCCGATGGCCATCCCGGCCAGCGCCAGTATCCAGGCCACCAGGTCTACCCGGGCGGACTGGGCGCAGCGCCGGATCAGCAGGGCGGTGGCCACCAGCGCAGCCAGCGTCCCGGCCGCCGCGACGAGGAACGAAATAGACATTGAGACCATGGTGCACGACCGGGGCCGGTCATGCGGACCAGATGGCTGACCAGCCCAGCCCGGCCCGGCGGTCCTTTGTAGACTCGGCCTACATGAGGCAGCGGCTGGATGCTTCCATGCGGCAGCGGCTGGATCAGCTGCCCAGCGGGGCGCGATCCCTGCGGCTGCCCAGGTCCAGCCGGCAGCGCGCGGAGCTGGCCGGGGCCGCCTCGGCCGCGCTGGCCACCGTGGACCAGACGCCGCCGCAGCCGGATCCGACCGCAGGCGCGTTCTTCGACGTGGACAACACGCTGATCCGCGGCGCGTCCATTTACTACTTCGCCCGCGGCCTGGCCGCGCGGGACATGTTCGGCCCGCGCGACCTGGCCCGGATGGCCTGGGGCCAGGTGTATTTCCGGCTCCGCGGCGCGGAGAGCGCAGATCACATCGACGCCGCCCGGGAGGCGGCGCTCACGTTCGTGGCTGGGCACCGGGTGGCCGACATCGTCAGCCTGAGCGGGGAAATTTTCGACGAGACCATGGCCGACCGGGTCTGGGCGGGCACCCGTGAGCTGGCCCTCGGCCACCTGCGCGCCGGGCAGCGGGTGTGGCTGGTCACCGCGACCCCGGTGGAGCTGGCCACGGTCATCTCGCAGCGGCTCGGGCTGACCGGGGCGCTGGGCACGGTGGCCGAGTCGGTGGACGGGGTGTACACCGGCCGGCTGGTCGGCGGGCTGCTGCACGGCCAGGCCAAGGCGGCCGCGGTGGCTTCGCTGGCCCAGCGCGAGGGCCTGGACCTGGCGCGCTGCTCCGCGTACAGCGACTCGGCCAACGACCTGCCGATGCTCCGCCTGGTCGGGCAGCCGAACGCGGTCAACCCGGACGCCGGGCTGCGCGCCGAGGCGCGACGCAACGACTGGCCGGTATACGACTTCCGGTCCGGCCGGAAGGCGACCCTGATCGCGCTGCCCACCGCCGCCGCCACCGGCGCGGTGGCCGGCGGGATCGCCGCGGCGTTCGCGCTGCGCCGGCGGCACCAGCGCAACAGCACCAGCTGACCGGGCTGACCAGGTTGATCAGGCTGATCAGCCGAACACCGGCCCGCGCTCGGCCAGCAGCTCGTCCAGCTTCCGCTGCACCGTGTCCCGGACTTCGGCGGCCAGTTCGGCCACGGCCGCCTGATCCCGCCACGCCCCGGCCGGGTAACCGGTGGTCGGCACCGGCGGGCAGAACTCGATGATCCACTGCGACGGCAGCGGCACCGCGCCGACCGGCCCGAGCCACGGGAACAGCGGGGTGACCGGGAAGTAAGGCAAGTGCAGCGCGCGGGCCAGCGGCTTGGCGTTGGCCAGCATCGGGTAGATCTCCTCGGCGCCGACGATCGCGCACGGGATGATCGGCACCCGGGCGCGCAGTGCGGACACCGCGAACCCGCCGCGGCCGAAGCGGCGCAGCTGATACCGGTCCCGGAACGGCTTGCCGGTGCCCTTGAACCCTTCCGGGAACACGCCCACCAGCTCGCCGTCGAGGAGCAGCCGGTGCGCGTTGGCCGGGCAGGCCCGGGTGTGCCCGGAACGGCGGGCCAGATAGGACAGCACGGGTACCTCGTAGACCAGGTCGGCGCCGAGCAGCCGCAGGTTGCGGTGCGCCGGATGGTCGTCGTGCAGCCCGGTCTGCAGCATGATCGCGTCCAGCGGCAGCGTGCCGGAATGGTTGGCCACCACCAGCGCCGCGCCTTCGGACGGCACATTGGCCAGGCCCTGCATCCGCACCCGGAACCACTGCTGGTAGAGCAGCCGGGCCACCGGGATGAGCAGCCGCGAGTTGAATTCCGGGTCGAAGCCGAACTCGTCGACCTCGCCCTCGCCAGTCACCTGGCGCCGGGCGAAGTCCACCGCGCCGGCCAGCCGGTCCCGCCAGGAGCCGGCGCCGTTCTGGGCTGCCCGGTCGTCCGGGGTCACTAGCCCGGCACCTTCCGACCAGCGCCGTGACGCCGGGCCTGCCCCCTGACCGCTGCCCCGGCCGAGCGCGATGTCTGGATGAAAGTCAGCTCCCGGCCGGGCCGCGCCCCGGCGCGCTCGCCTACCAGTCCGGGCAGGCGACGGCCCCCCGGACCCCCCAAGCTGTGCCAACCGTGCCCCCCCGGCCTGCGGTTACTTCTTGTTACGCCGCTGCACGCGAGTCTTTCGCAGCAGCTTGCGGTGCTTCTTCTTAGCCATCCGCTTGCGGCGCTTCTTGATGACGGAGCCCACGAAACCACCCTCACTCGGGATTGAGGCAACAAGGCGTACGACGCATTCGCCCGGTGCCGGTTGGCTGGGCAGACGCCAACCACACAGGTTACCCGCCCCACCGCCATCCCGGTGCAGTGCCCCAGTGACATCAGCTCGCGGCTACGAACGAGCCCTTCAGATACCGGTTGACCGCCTGCTCGGGGACGCGGAAAGAGCGGCCGACCCGGATCGCCTCCAGCTCACCTGAGTGCACGAGGCGGTAGACGGTCATCTTGGAGACGCGCATGATCGAGGCCACTTCAGCCACGGTCAGGAACTTGACGTCGCTCAGCGGTGTTTCGCCTGCAGCCATCTTCTTTTCCCTCTTCCGCGCGGAGCCGAGTGCGCCTGGCCGGATTCAGCGCATCAGTCACCTCCGTCCCCAGCGTAAGTCCTGTACGGAAAAGGGCAACCCCGCCGCTGGGCCCATCCCAGGTCACACCGCGCGAAATAACCCGCTCACGGCCCAGGGAAAAGGCCGTGACTGGGGAACACCGCACTGCGCGTGGCCATGATCGCCCGGTCCACCCGGTCGTCCGGGTCGTAGCCGCCGTCGAACGGCACGAACGAGGCCGGCGCCCCTTCCGTCATCCGCTCCGGCGCGGCCACCCCGGTCCGGGCCAGGACGTACTCGCGCCACTGCGCCGGCGTCGCCGTGGCCGGGTCGACTGGCTGGCCGGCCGCCTCGGCCAGCAGGTGCGTCCAGGTCCGCGGCACCACCTGGACCAGCTCGTACCCGCCGCCCCCGGTGAGCAGCCAGCGGCCGCCCGCGCACTCGTGGGCCAGCTGGTGCAGCCGCTGGTGGGCCACCCGCTGCGCGTCGATGGTCAGCTCCAGGTGGGCCAGCGGATCCAGCCGGTGCGTGTCGCAGCCGTGCTGGCTGACCAGGATGTCCGGGCGGAACTGGCGCAACAGCGGCGGCACCACCGCGTCGAACGCGCGCAGCCAGCCGGCGTCGCCGGTGCCCGCGGGCAGCGCCACGTTGACCGCCGTCCCGTCGGCCGCCGGGCCGCCGGTGTCGCTGGGCAGGCCGGTCCCGGGGAACAGCGTCATCGGGTGCTCGTGCAGGCTGATCGTCAGCACCCGCGGGTCGCCGTAGAACGCGGCTTCCACCCCGTCGCCGTGGTGCACGTCGATGTCCACATAGCCGATCCGGCCCACGCCCGCGGCGAGCAGCCAGCGGATCGCGATGGCTGGGTCGTTGTACACGCAGAAGCCGCTGGCCATCCGGTGCATCGCGTGGTGCAGGCCACCGGCCACGTTCACCCCGTGCTCGGCCTGGCCCTGGTGCACCGCCGCCGCCGCGGCCAGGGTGGCCCCGGCGACCAGCGCGGACGCCTCGTGCATGCCGGGGAAGACCGGGTCGTCCGCGGTGCCCAGGCCGAACACCGGGTCGGGCACGGCGGCCCGGACCGCGTCGATGTACCGCGGGTCGTGCACCAGCTCGAGCTGCTCCTGGGTGGCCGGCGACGGCGCCGCCACCGCCACGCCGGCCCCGTCCAGCACCCCCAGCGACCGGGCCAGCGCCATGGTCAGCTCCACCCGGACCGGCGCCAGCGGATGGCCGGGGCCGAAGTCGTAACTGATCAGCCGGTCATCCCAGGCCACGTGCAGGGTGCAAGTCATCCGCGGCCCAGCTCCTGGCCGCGGTCCCGGGCGGCCTCGATCGCGGCCAGGAACGCGGCGCGTACCCCGTGCCCCTCCAGCTCCCGGATGGCCGAGATCGTCGTCCCGCCGGGTGAGGTGACCGCCTCGCGCAGGATGACCGGGTGCTCCCCGGTCTCCCGCAGCATGGTGGCCGCGCCGTACACCGCCTGGATGACCATTTCCAGCGCCGTGCCGCGCGGCATGCCGAGCAGGATCCCGGCGTCCACCATGGCCTCGACCAGGAAGTAGACGTAGGCCGGCCCGCTGCCGGACAGCGCGGTGGCGGCGTCCTGCTGCGACTCCGGGATGCGCAGCACCTTGCCGACCGGGCGGAGCAGCTCCTCGGCCCGGGCCAGGTGCTCCGGCCGGGCGAACGCACCCGCCGAGATCACGCTCATCGCCTCGTCCACCAGCACCGGCGTGTTCGACATGACCCGGACCACCGGCACGTCCACGCCGAGCCGCCGCTCGATGAAGCTGGTGGTGATGCCGGCCGCGACCGAGATGATCAGCTTGTCCGCGGGCACGTGCGGCGCGATCTCGTCCAGCATGGCCGGCATGTCCTGCGGTTTGACCGTGATGATCAGTGTGTCGGCGCGCTTGGCCGCGTCCGCCGCGCTCAGGATGGCCACGCCGTAGGCAGTGCGCAGCTGGTCGGCCCGCTCCGGCCGGCGCACCACGGCCACCACCCCGGACGGCGGCTGCCCGGCCCGCAGCAGCCCCGAGATGAGCGCCTCACCCATCTTCCCCGCACCGAAGATCCCGATCACAGTGTCTTCTTAGAGTCGGCGTTATTCAGGTACATGCGATGGTTCTGTCCGCGCCACTCGCACCGACCGCTCGCCCGGGCCTGGCGGCCCGGGGTCGCTAGCCGGTCCTGAATAACGCACACGGGGAGCCTACGCCGGCCCGGTCACCGGGCGGTGGCCAGCGAGCGCAGGAAGAACGACACGTTGGCCGGCCGCTCGGCCAGCCGCCGGACCAGGTAGCGGTACCAGTCGCGGCCGTAGGGCAGGTACACCCGGACCTGCGCGCCGGTGCTGGCCAGCCGGCGCTGCTCGGCCGGCCGGACCCCGTACAGCATCTGGAACTCGAAGCTCTCCGGCGGCCGCGCGGCCAGCGCGGCCTGCGCCGCGGCGATCTGGATCAGCCGCCGGTCGTGGGTGGCCAGCATCGGATAGCCCGGGCCGTTCATCAGCACCCGCAGCGCGCGGGCGTAGCTGCGGTCCACCTCGTGCCGGGTGGGGAAGGCGACGCTGTCCGGCGCGTCGTAGGCACCTTTGCACAGCCGGACCCGGGAGCCCGCGGTGGCCAGCGTGGCGCAGTCCGCGACCGACCGGCGCAGCTGCGCCTGCAGCACGCAGCCCAGGTCGGGGTGGTCCGGGCGGAGCTGGGCCACGATGCGCAGCGTGGCGTCCACCCGGGTGTGCTCCTCCATGTCCACCGTCACCGTGGTACCGGCCTCACGGGCCGCCGCGCAGATCCGGGCGATGTTCTCGGTGGCGGTCTTCTCGCCGTGCTCGGCCAGGCCCAGGCCGACGGCGGTGGGCTTGACGGATACCTCGGCGCGGCCGCCCTGGGCCAGCCCGGCCGCGGCCAGCTGGCCGAGCAGCCCGGTGTACTCGGCCGTCACCGCGGCCGCCTGGTCCGGGTCCCTGGTGTCCTCGCCCAGGTGGTCCAGGCTGACCAGCAGCCCGCTGGCCAGCAGGCCCCGGGTCACCTCGACCGCGTCCGCCGCGGTCTCGCCGGCCACGTACCGGGTCACCAGGCCGCGGGTGACCGGCGCCGAGGTGATCAGCTGCCGGGTCCGGTCACTGCCCGACGCGGCTAGCAGCATCCGCCGCAGCACGATCAGCTCCTCCCGTTCTCAGCGCAGCAGCCCAGGCCGGCGCTTGAGGGTTACCTTGACGTTCGCCCCCGTGTCCGGCGGCACCACGACCTCCTGCGCGGCCGGCACGCCGCCGGCCAGCAGCGTGGCATCCACCGGGGTGGCCCGCTTGATCAGCGCGAGCCCGATCGGCCCGAGCACATAGTGCCGCGCGGTGGAGCCGACGAAGCCGACCGTCGCGCCGTCCAGCTCGACCGGGTCATTATGCCCGGGCAGCCGGTCCTCGCTGCCGTCCAGGTGCAGGAACACCAGCCGCCGCGGCGGATGGCCCAGGTTGTGCACCCGGGCCACCGTCTCCTGGCCGCGGTAGCAGCCCTTGTCCAGGTGCACCGCGGACTCGATCCAGCCCACCTCGTGCGGGATGGTCCGGTGGTCGGTGTCCAGGCCGAACCGCGGCCGGTGCGCCGCGATCCGCAGCGCCTCGTAGGCCTGCAGGCCGGCCAGCGCCAGCCCCTGCTCCCGTAGTCCGGCCGCTGCGGCTTCGACATGGTCCCGCTCGACGAGAACATCGATACCGAACGCTCCCCGGATGGCTGCTGCCGCCGCATCCGGCAGCGGGACGTCTGCGTCCGGGCCAAGCAGCGTGAGCACGGCGTACTCGGCGCTCACATCGGCGGCCTCCACCCGGAGCATGAACCGCATCGACTCCAGGAACGCCAGCAGGTCCGCCGCGGTGCCCGGCTCGACGTGCAGCCAGGTGGCGGTGCCATCGTCG
Source organism: uncultured Actinomycetes bacterium (assembly GCA_963832095.1). Lineage (GTDB taxonomy): Bacteria > Actinomycetota > Actinomycetes > Streptosporangiales > Streptosporangiaceae > RYN-230. Next base: position 23,763 of record CAWHSW010000008.1, on the reverse strand, counting down.
GTCAGCGTCAGGTGGTGCTCGATGCGCCCTTGCGGGCTGAGGACCAGCGCCTCGGCCGCGCCGCCCGGGCCGAGCCGCTCCAGGTGCTGGGTGGTCAGGCTGTGCAGCCAGCCCAGCCGGTCCGGGCCGGTGATCCGCAGCACGCCCCGGTTGGACCGGTCCACCAGGCCCGCGGCCAGATCGAGCGCGCGTTGCTCGGCATACGGGTCCCCGTAGTGCGCGGCGACCCCCGCATCTCGGCCCTCGGCGGGTACGGCCCCAGCGATATTCAGCAGCGGACTGTCCATAGTTGCCAGGCTATTCGGCCGGCCGGCAGTCCGCGCAGCGGCCGAACACGGTGAGGTGCCCGACATCCGTCTCGAAGCCGTACTTCGCGGCCAGCCTGGTGACCAGCGGCTCCACTTCCTCCGGCCCAATCTGGGTGATCCGGCCGCATTCCGAGCAGACCAGGTGCACGTGCTCCGCCTCGGCGGCCAGATGATACCGGGGCGCGCCGTGCCCGAGGTGGGTGTGTGTCACCAGGCCGAGCTGTTCCAGCAGCTCCAGGGCCCGGTAGATGGTGGAGATGTTCACCCCGCGGGCGGTCTGCTGCACGGTGGCGCAGATCTCCTCGGGCGTGCCGTGCTCCAGCTTGGTCACCGCTTCCAGCACCAGCTGACGCTGCGGGGTGACGCGGTACCCGCGTGCCCGCAACTCCTTGTCCCACGCCTGCGCCATGGGCTGAGATTAACCCCTCAGCACGCCCTCTCCCGCCGCCGGCCAGTCTGCCTCCCGCCGCCGCCCAGTCTGGCCGGCCGCACCACCGCCGCCCCGCCCGGCAGCGACCATTTTCAGCGGGCCGCAGGGTCTACCTAACTGTGACAGCTGAGCTCCCGCGCTATCCGGCCAGCGAGTCGGTGTCGCTGGCCTTCGTGGCCGCGCTGCAGTGCCTGCCGCCCCAGCAGCGCGCCGTGCTCATCCTCCGCGACGTGCTCGGCTTCCGCGCCGCCGAGGTGGCCGGCATCCTGGACACGACCGGGCCGGCGGTACACGACGCGTTGCAGCAGGCCCGTGCCGCGCTGGACGCACGGCTGCCCCGGGGCCGCGAGCCAGCGCCGCCGCCGCACTCGGCCTGCGAGCAGCGGATCGCCGGGGCGTTCAGCCGGGCGGTCGAGCGCGCCGACATCGACGCCATCCTGGCCCTGCTCACGGCCGACGTACGGCTGGCCATGCCACCCCGGCCGGTGGCGTACCAGGGCCTGGCCGCCACCCGCCAGCTGCTGTCCAGCGTCGCGTTCTCCGGCGGCCGCCGGTACCGGCTGCTGCCCACCCGCGCCAACCGGCAGCCCGCGTTCGGCTGCTACCTGGCCGAGCCGCGGATCCCGGTGGCGCATGGCCACGGCCTGCTCGTGCTCACCCTGTCCGGCGACCGGATCTGCGCGCTGACCAGGTTCACCGACAACGGGCTGCTGCCGCGCTTCGGCTTGCCGCGGACGCTGCCCAGCTGGCCGGGCGGCGGCTAACCCAGTTGCCTGCCGCCCGGGGCCTCGCATAGCCTTTCGGCAACGCGGGAAAGGAGGTGGTCCAACGCATGTGTAGCAGTCGGACTCGCGAGGTGGCTGTCCGCTAGCCGCCGTCCCGCCGAGGCACCGGTGTGCTGAGACCACTGGCGCCATCATCGGCTCGCGCATCGCGCGCGGCGGCCGGCGAATATCGGCAGACACCGGACCCCCGGGCTGACTGGTCTGTCCAGCCAGTCCCCGCGTTGCCCACCGAGGGCAGCCGGGAGCCGCCCGGGGGTTTTTAATTTGCCCGGCATCAATTTCCTTCGTATTTCAACTGGCACCGCGTAGGGTCGGTGCCTGGAGTCTTGCGTGTCCCATTTCCCGGGCAGAAAAGGACAATTGATGCGGAAGCTCGCGCGTGCCGTCGCGGCCACCGGGGCCGCCATTTCGGTCGTGCTGACCGCCAGCGCGTTCAGCGCGCCGCGGGCGGCCGCGGCCCACGGCACGGGCGGGCCCGGCGGCCCACTGGCCGCGGCGGCGCGCCCCGGCGGCCCGCCCGCCGGAGCGCGGACCATCGACTCCTACAACTGGGCTGGCTACGCCGTGGCCCGGGCGGGCCTGGCGTTCCGCTCCGTGCGGGCCGCGTTCTTCGTGCCGTACGCCGACTGCCGGGGCACGCCGGGCGCCTCTTCCTCGCACTGGGTGGGCCTGGACGGCCTGGGCAGTTCGAGTGTCGAGCAGATCGGCGTGGCGGTCAGCTGTTCGGGGACGAAACCACGCTATTACGCCTGGTACGAAATGTACCCAAAAAGCGTCCAGGTGGTTTTCCGGGTGCATCCAGGAAATGCCATTCAGGCCAGTGTGCGCTATCAGCCGTCCCGCCGGAATTTCCTGCTCCGGCTGCGCGACATATCCAGCGGGCGGCGGCTGCGCCGGGCGGTGCGCTGCGCGGCCAGTGCCTGCACCCGGTCGTCGGCCGAGGTGATCAGCGAGGCGCCGAGCAGCGCGGCCGGGAAGATCCTGCCGCTGGCCGACTACCGGGCGGCCGGCTTCACCGCGGTGGCCGTGGGCACCGCCCGGCGGCACGGCGGGTTGCGCAGCCAATGGTGGCGCACCTACCGGATCGTCGGCGTAGGCCAGACCAGCCACCGGGTCAGCCAGCAGCCCAGTTCGCTCTACCGGGGACGGGCGTTCACTACCTACTGGCTCCGCCGGCGCTGAGCCGGCGTTCGCGGGCGGTGCCCAGCCTGTCTCCTAGCTGGTGCGCTTGAGCTGCGCGGACAGGTGCGGCTGCAGCGGCTGGCCCATGGCCGCCATGTCGTAGGCCCAGCCCAGGTCGGCGCCGATCAGCCCGTACAGCCGGTGCCCGGCGGTGACGTCCTTGGCCGTGTCGGTCCGAACCACCACGTCCGTGCTCATCTCGACCTTGCTGCCGGTGATCTCGCCGACATAGATCTCGGCGATTCCGCTCGGGTGGGCCAGCACCACCTCGATCTGGCCATCCGGCTGCGGCCGCCAGTACCCGGTCTCGGTGGCCGCCGGGCGGATCAGGTTGCCGTCCTCGTCCAGCAGCCAGGTCCGGCTGGCGTAGATCAGGAACGGCTTGCCGTTGTGGCTGAAGGTGATCTCCTGGCCGAACCGGAAGCTCTCGATGGTCGGGTACCCGCCGACCCCGGCGCCCTCCCAGGAGCCCAGCAGGAAACTTACCGGCGCCAGGTCAGGGTGGGGTTCCGGCAGGTCCGGCAGCGGGCTAGGCATCGGGCCGCTCCCGGGCCGGGCTGACCCCGCGGGTAGTCCGCAGCAAGCGCATGGCCAGCAGTGCGGCCAGCACCGCCACCGCCGCGAACGCACCCACCAGGAGAAGCGCGCTGACGATTCCGTGCATGATCGTCTCCCTCCTGCCCTCCAGCAGTGTACGGAGCGCGGCGCCGGGTGACAGCGTCCGCCATGCCGGCCCTGGCGTGTCACGTTAAGGTGCGACCATGAGTGCGCGCAGCCTGGTCATCAAGATCATCGCGGGCAAGGAAGACCCAGAACGGTGCAACCAGGGCTTCAACGTGGCCGCGGCCGCGGTGGCCAGCGGGATCACCACCTCGGTGTGGCTCACCGGGGAGGCGTCCTGGTTCGCGCTGCCGGGCCGGGCCGAGGACTTCAGCCTGCCGCACGCGCCGCCGCTCAGCGACCTGCTGGCCAGCGTGCTGGCCGGCGGATCGGTGACGCTGTGCACCCAGTGCGCGGCGCGGCGGAACATCACCCCGCCGGACACCATCGAGGGTGTGCGCATCGCTGGCGCGGCCACGTTCGTGGCCGAGGCGTGCGCCGACGGCGCGCAGGCGCTCATCTACTGAGCCTCCCCGTGTTTTGAGCCTGGAGCTGGGCGTATCGCGCCCGGAGCTCAGCCGGGCACGGCCGCCAGGCGCTGGTCGCGGAACCGGTTGGTCCACTCCTCAGCGGCCGGGTCCAGCCGGGGCAGCGGCCCGATGGACCAGCCGAGCAGCAGGTCGGCCAGGCCCGGGTTGCGCACCAGCGCGGGGCCGTGCAGGTAGGTGCCCAGCACCCGGCCCGCGTAGGCGCCCTCGGTGCCGTCCCCGTTGCCCACGCCGACCGATACCCGGGCCAGCGGCTTGGCGTGCGGCCCGACCTGGGTCACGCCCTGGTGGTTCTCGAAACCGGTCAGCTTGGGCACGCCCAGCGCGGGATCGACGTCGGCCAGGATCTCCCCCACGCCGCGCCGCTCGCCCCGGCCGCTGCGGATGTCCAGGATCTCCAGGCCGGCCACCGGCTGGCCTTCCTCGCCACCGAACTCGTGGCCCAGCAGCTGGTAGCCGGCGCACACGGCGAAGATCACCGAGCCCTGGCGGGCCGCGGCGGCCAGCCCGCCGTCCTGCCGCAGCCGCCGGGCGGCCAGCACCTGGGGCAGGTCCTCGCCGCCACCGAGCAGGTAGATATCGCCCTGGCTGGGCACCTGCTGGTCCGAGTTGACCAGGATGGATTCCACCCCGATGCCGCGCAGCCGGGCCCGGCGCTCCAGGACAAGCAGGTTGCCCCGGTCGCCGTACGTGCTGAGCAGGTCCGGGTAGACCCAGACCAGCCGGAGCGCGCTGGCGCCCCGGGAGTGCGTGCCGCGCCGGTTGCTGCCCGGATCCCAGGGTGGCCCCATCGCTGTCCCGCCTTTCACGCGGCGCGGCCGACGGCCGCCCGGATCTGCTGGAACGCCGTGTAGTTCGCGATCACGTCCAGGGTGCCGCCGGGCCGGACCCGGCTGACCGCGTCGTCGATGTCGTCCACCAGCTGGAACGGCACCCGGTCCGCCTCCAGCCGGACGGCCAGGTCCAGGGCGCGCTCGCCCGCGACGAACACCGGGCGGCCGGCCACCACCCGGTAGTCCACATCCCACAGCCAGGACGTGTCCCGGCCGTCCGGGACCTGCGCGTTGACCGCCAGCAGCACCGGCACCGGCGGCGGCTCCAGCACGTCGAACGCCTCCAGCCAGCCCGCCGGGTTCTTGGCCAGCAGCAGCCGCACCTGGCGGCCCTGCCGCTGCACCTGGGTGTACCGGCCGGCCACCGAGGTCACCGAGCGCATTTTCTGCAGCGCCGCGGCCGGGCCGATGCCGAACACCTCGGCGACCGCGAGCGCGACCACTGCGTTGGACCGGTTGGCCCGGCCGGGCAGCGCCAGGCCGAGTTCGGTGATCCCGCCGGTCGAGTCGATGACCCGGGATCCGTCCAGCACCCAGCGGGCCGCCGGGCGGCTGAACCCGCATTCGCCGCACCGCCAGCCCATGTCGTCCCGGCGCAGGTGCGAACCGCACTGCGGGCAGCACCAGGAGTCCTCGTGCCAGCGCTGGCCGGCCGCCACCCAGGTCACCTGGGCCGCGCCCATGGCCGCCCAGGCGATCAGCGGGTCGTCCGCGTTGGCCACCACCCGGCACCAGGGCGCCTGCCGGAACGCGTCCCGCCAGCGCCGGGCCACCAGCCAGATCTCCGCCGCCCGGTCCATCTGGTCCCGGCTGAGGTTCAGCAGCACCACCACCCGGGCCTTGGTCGCCTGGATCACCCCGGGCAGGTACTTCTCGTCCACTTCGAGCACCGCGTACGGGGCCTCGGGCGCCTGGCCCAGCGCGGCGGCCAGGCCCGCCTCCATGTTGGCGCCGAACGCGTTCGAGGCAATCTCCTGGCCGAGCGCGCTCAGCGCCGCGGTGATCAGCCGGGTCGTGGTCGTCTTGCCGTTGGTCCCGGTGACCAGGACGATCTGGCGGTCCGCGGCGAGCAGCGCGAGCAGGCCCGGTTCCACCCGCAGCCCGATGACCCCGCCGATGACGGACCCGTCACCACGGCCCGCAATCCGCGACATCCGGCCTGCGGCACCGCCCAGCGTGGTGGCCACCCGGGCCCGGATCGGAAGCTTGCCCATGGCCGACGATGCTATCCGGCCCCGGCGCCAGGCAGGCAACGGTCCTACGGTCTGGGCGGGTGGTCGGGCCACCGGGGCAGCGGGTCGGGCAGCGGGGCCAGGTCTGGCTCTGGTTCGGGGGCCCAGGTGTCTGGCGTGGCTGGGCCGGGCGGTCTGACGGCCCGGGTTACCTCGTCCAGGGTGTGCAGGGTGGCGGTGCGCAGGCCCAGGATGCCGGGGTTGGCGTCGGCCAGCACCACCCGGCGGCCAGCCGGGGACGCATAACTGACGATCACCGCGCTGGGCGGCAGTTGCTGCAGTTCGTGCTGTTCCACCAGGAACTCACGGGACCGCTGGCTGGCCTGGGCCAGCGCGCGGTTCGCGCCCACGGCCAGCGCGGTCTGCTGGCCCCACGAGGTGCCCCGGTTGATCCCCTCGGTCAGCGAGACCGAGTCGCTGGTCCGGGCCGAGTAGCTGGTCTCCCCGTGCGCCGACGCGGTCCGCGGCGCGAACGGGGACGACCCGGCCCAGCTCCGGCCGCGCCCGCCGCTCTGCCCGCTGCTCTGGCTGGCCGACCTGGACAGCGCGGCCGAGGACGCGGTGCCGACCGTGCTGGTGTACGCCTGGCCCGCGGTGTCGCTGACCGAACTGCCCACCGTGTCGGTGAGCTGGGCCACCACGAACCGGTGCTCGGTGCCGATCTGCTCGCTGGCCGCCCGGGCGTCGTCCGCGTTGCCCAGCCGCATGAACGCGACCGCCGCGTTCCCCCGGCCGAGCCGCCCCCGGACATGCGGCGGCAGCGACCGGTAGGCCAGCACCAGCCCGGTGCCGCTGGCCTCGCACGCGCCGGCCAGCCGGTCGAGCACGTCGCCACGCAGCGTCTCGGCCCCGCTGACCAGCACGGTGTGCTGCCAGGCCGGGCCGGGCCCCGGCTGGCCACGGAGCAGGTAGGTCAGCGCGGCGGCCAGGTAGCCGCCGAGCGTCTGCGCTTCGGCCAGGCCGGCCGCCGCGTCCACCGCCACCACGCGCAGCCGGCTCGGCGGCAGCCGGACCGGGGACGTGCCCAGGCTGGCCAGCTTGCGCAGCTGGGCCTCCAGGGCCAGCGCCCGCTCGGTGACCCGGCCGGCCGCCGCCCGGCCGTACAGCCCGGCGATCGACTCGGCCTGGGCCTCGCTGAGCAGCCCGGCCCGGATGTCCTGGTGCGGGTCGCCGACCTGGGCCAGCGCCCGCAGGCCGGCCACCAGCTCGGCCACGCTGGGCTGGTCACCCAGCACCCCGGCGACGCGCTCCAGGATGGCCGTGTCCTGCGCCACCCCGGACGGGTCGGGCGGGCTGGCTGGGTCGCCGCCCGCCGCCGCGGCCACGGCCAGCACATCGGCCAGCGCCGCCGCCGGGCAGCCCGCGGCCCAGGTCCAACCGGGGCAGGTCGGCGGGCAGCACCCAGACCAGCGGGTCGGCTCCGGCGCCGGCGGCGGCCCGCAGCAGGTCCTGGGCCACCGGGCCCGCGCCCAGGTCGAGCACGGTGACCTCGCCGCCGGCGGCCAGCCGGAACCCGGCCAGCATGGTCAGCAGCGCCGACCAGCCAGCCAGCGTGCCGCCCGCCACGTCCACCCGGTCGATGTCCGCGGCCAGCGCCACCCCGTACCAGCGCGGCTGGTCCTGGAACGCGCGGCCGCGGGCCTGCCAGTCCCGTAACCGGCGGTCATGCTCCTGCTGCCGGCCCTGCCACTGCCGGTCCTGCACGGCCCGGGCCCGGGCCACCCGCTGCTGTTCCCGGGCCACCAGGGCGCGCAACTCCTGGCGGCCGCGCCACACGCCGCGGGCGCACCAGCCGGCCAGCAGCAGGAAGCAGGCCAGGCCCGCCACGGTCAGCGCGGCGTTGAGCACCCCGAGCACGCCCAGCACGGCGGTCAGCCCGGCCAGCCCCAGGCCCAGCCCGCCGCCCAGCCGCAGCGGCAGGCTCAGCCGCCGCTCCTCGCGCTGCTGCGCGGCCAGCCAGCCCGGGTTGAGCTGCTCCGGCCCGGGCAGCGCCGGGCGCTCCGGCGGCGGTCCCGGGTCCGGGTGCAGCTGGGCGTACTCCCAGCCCAGGTAGATCCGGTCGGCGCGGGGCGGCGGGCCGGTCACCGGACCTCCCCGGGGACGAACCGGCAGGCCGGGCGCACCTGGCCGGGCGGCCCCTTGACGGCCAGCACGAACTGGCCGGGCTGCGCCGGGCCGGGCAGATCAAGCTGGCCGGCCAGGCCCGGTTCCTGGATGACCAGCACGTTGGCCAGCGCCGCCAGCCGCCCGGCCAGCGCCGCCGAGGTGGTACCCAGCACGGTGGCCAGCCCGGCCGGGCCGCCCGGGCCGAGCAGGCCGGCCAGCGCCGGGCCGGCCAGCCGTTCGCAGCGGCCGAACCAGGCCAGCCCGTCCGCGCCGATCCCGCACCGGGCCGACTCGGCGCACTCGGCCGCGATGTCCAGCGCGGCCAGGTTCGCGATCATCTGCGCGGCCCGCCCGGGCCGCGGCTGGTGCAGCGAGAACAGCACCACCGCCCGGTCACGCACCGCCGCGGCCAGGCTGATCTGGTCCTCGCCGGCCGCCGCCGGGCGCAGCCAGCGGCCCAGCGGCGCCGCGCGCAGCCCGGCCAGCTCACTGGCCAGGAACGCGCCGGTGGCCGGGTCCGCGGCCAGCAGGCCGGCCGTGGTCCTGACCCGCTCGGCCAGCCGGGTGCGGCGCGGGTGATCCGGCGGCACCTGGCGCAGCCGCGCCCACAGCGCATCCGGGCTGAGCAGGTGCACGATGTCATCCAGCACCGGGATCCGCGGATCGCCGGGCGCGGCGGCCAGCACCGCGAACAGGTCGTGCAGGTAGCCCGCCCCGGTGCGCCGGGCCGGATCGGGCACCGCGGCCCAGTCGAGCATGCCCAGCACCAGGTCCGCGTTCCGGGCCGGCTCGCCGCCGCGCAGCGGCTCGTAGCAGCCCCGGCCGGCCGCGCCGAACACGTGCAGCGGCGCGCCAGCCGCCGCGCAGACCGCGGCCAGCGCGGCGGGCAGGCCGGGGACCTCGGCCAGGTTGACCACGAGCACCGGCTTGCGCCGCCGGATCGCGGCGTGCACGAACCGGAAGCCGGCCGCGGTCACCTCCCCGGCCGCCCCGCCGGCCACCAGCACGCCGCCCTCCGCCGCGCGCCAGGGCACCTCGGCGGGCTGCCCGGTCGGCCACTCCACGCCCAGCACCGCGCCGGCTCGCCCCACAACCCCACCTTTCTGAACGCTCCATACGGTGAACTGCCGCCGCGCCAGTGCGGCGAGTCCGGGGCGGGGTGGCGCGGGCGCGCCGTCACCGCGGCGCGGTCTGCGCAGCCACCCGGCCAGGGCGGCCTCGGCCGCCGCGGCCAGCAGGGCCAGCGGCGCCTGCCGGGGCAGCCAGCCGGCCAGCCCGGCGTAGCCGCGGCCCAGGTGCAGCAGCCGGGCCGGGTCGGCCGGCCGCCCCGGCCAGATACCCCAGCACCTGGCGCGGGCCAGCGGTGAAGCCGGCCAGCGCGGCCCGGGGGCCGATGGCCAGCACCCAGACCAGGCCGACGACGGCGGGCACCGCCAGCCACCCCGGGCGCCACCGGGTCGCCCGGCCGATCAGGCCGAACGCGACGGCCAGCACCAGGGTCAGCTGGGCCAGCAATAAGTGCGCGGCGACCCAGCCCAGGGCCAGCGCGGCGACGACCTCACCGCGGCGCGGGTTGGATCGCCGCGGCGGCCCGCGGTCTACTACGTAGTGTGCGGAAGTCGTCACAGAGGAGGCATATCGGGTCAAGGTTCCCAGTCCTCCACCGCGCGTGTCCAGGAACCTGGCGGACCCTCTGGCCCGACCGTGGGGGCCGGGATGCCCGGCGACTCGACCACGATCCGGAACAGGTCCGGCCGGAGCACCGCCACGGTCAGCGCGATCACCTTGCGCCGGGCCGCATCCTCGAACCGGACCGTGACCGTGGCCGCCGGGTCACCGGGTGCCAGCCGCAGGGTGCGCGCCACCGACGGGGCGGGCGGCGCGAAGTCCACCTGGAACGCACACGGCCGGCCGTAGTGCGGCGCCGGGCCGGTCGGTCCGGTGGCCGCGGCGAACTCGCTGACCAGCGCCTCCATCTGGGCAGGCAGGTAGCTGACGGAAAACGCGGCCGGCTCGCCGCCCACCGTCCACAGGCACCGGATGCCGAGCAGTTCCACCCCGGGCGGTGCGCCGAGCGCACGGGCCACGTCTTCCGCGGCCCGCCGCTTGGCGATGGTGCGGTTCCGGCAGGCCAGGTCACCGCCCATCGGGTCCACCTGGGCGGTGAAGCCGGGCACCCCCTCCAGCGCGACCCGGTACTCGGCCGGGCTGGCCCGGAACACCTGCCCGTCCGGCAGCTTGGTCAGCAGGTGCCGGCCGGCCAGCAGGTCGATCGCGGTCTCGACCTCGGCGGTGGTGACGTTGTACCGGCGGGCCAGCGCGGTCAGCCGGGGCAGCCGCCAGCCCGGCTCATGATGCAGCAGCGCGGCGGCCATCCGGTCGGCCAGCACGCTCGCGGAAAGCGGCCGGTCCGCGGCGAGCGCCCGGCCGTCCCTCTCTCCGCGGAGTTCCGTCATTCCGCATTTCGCCGGGACATCGCGACCACTACTCGGCCCAGCACGATGACGATGAGGACCAGGACGAATAGCAGCAGGGCCGCGTCGTAGGCCAGGTACTGCTGCGCTTGGTAGGGCGACGCGTAGTACGTCCAGACCGGATAGGTGAGGAAGGCGACAGGCGAGTTGGTGACGTGCGTGGTCGGATCGAAGAAGGACCAGCCCGCGGTGAGCAGCAGCGGCGCGGTCTCGCTGATCGAGATCGCGATCGCGACGAGCAGGCCGGTGACGATCCCCGGCACCGCCGACTTCAGCACGATCTTGCGCAGTGTCCAGGTGACCGGCAGGCCGAGGGCCTCGGCGCCTTCCCGGTAGGAACTCGGCACCTGGGACAGTGACGTTTCCGTGGCCTTGGTGAGGTACGGGATGACGATCACCGAGAGCACGAGCACCGCGGGCAGCAGGCCGAAGCCCATGTGCAAGCCGATCACCAGCGCGATGAAACCGACATAGCCCATCACGATCGACGGGATCCCGGCCAGCACCTCGTAGCCGCCGCGCAGCAGCCCGCGGTGCCTGCCGGTGGCGAACTCGGCGAGGTACAGGCCGGTGAGCACGCTGACGCCGCCACCGATGATCACCACTCCCAGCGTGATGTACAGCGTGCCCAGGATGGCCTGCTTCAGGCCGCCGCCGGTGCCCGTGGTGTTCGTGGTGAGCACGCTCCACTGCCAGTGCGGCAAGGCCCGCGCGATGATGCCGCCCGCCAGCCACACCAGCGGCACGACGATCGCGGCCAGGCCCACGAAGCAGAGTGCCCAGAAGACCGCATTCCAGATTTTCCTGCTCACTCCGCACGGGCGGCAGGCCGGCCGTGTGCCGGTAGCCGCCCACGGTCGGGCCGGTCGGCGGCGCCGCTGGCGAGGTATCGCCCAGGCTGCCCAGGCTGCTCATGGCTTCACAGCCCCCTTCCGACGGGCAGCGCGGTCCCCGACACGCGGCGGACCAGCAACCGGGCGACCACGTTGGTCGCGAGCGTGATGATCAGCAGCACCAGGGCCAGTTCGGCGTAGGTACGCACGCCAAGCTGGTCGGTGATCACGGTGTCGAGATTCTGCACGATGTTGGCCGCGATCGTGATCATGGCTGCGTAGAGGTTGGTGGCCACGGTGCCGAGGGCGACGCCGCAGACCATGGCCACGGCGATCGTCTCGCCCAGCGCCCGGGCCATGCCGAGCACCACCGCGCCGATCAGGCCGGCCCCGACCCAGGGCAGCGTGACCCTGCGGGCCGTCTCGGCGTCGGACATGCCGAGCGCGGTGGCGCCTTCGCGGGGCAGGATGGGCACCCCCCGGATCAGGTCACGGGAGGTTGAGGCGGTGATCGGGATCACCATGACGGCGAGTACCAGGCCGGACACGAGCAGGCCCTGGCCGTGCCCGACATCCCCCTGGAAGAACGGGATCGGGATCTTCGCCAGGACCGGGGCGATGTACTTGGCGATGAACGGCCCGAAGGTCAGCACTCCCCACAGGCCGATCACGACGCTCGGGATGCCGGCCAGCAGTTCCAGGAAGCCGCCGATCAGGCTGGCCAGCCGCCGGGGCAGCCGCTCGACCACGACCAGCGCCGCGCCGATCGACACCGGCACGGCGATGATCAGCGCGATCAGCGAGGTCTCCAGCGTGCCGACGATCTGCGGCACCGCCCCGTACTGCTGGCCCGAGATGTACGTGATGCCGTGCGAGGTGACCGATTTGCCGTACTGGTTGCCGGTATTCCAGACGCTCTTGGTGAAGAAGTCCAAGCCGTTGATCTGGATCGCGGGCCATGCCTTGACAAACAGGATCACCAGGATGAAGGCCAGCATCAGCGTGGGGATCCAGGCCCCCCCGAAGCCGAGCCAGCGGATGAAGCTACCGCTGCGCCACCAGCGCTGGAAAGCGGAGCCCCCGGGGCGGGGGGGCGGCTGGGCCGCCCCCCCTTCCGGTACCGCAGGTAGGGCTGCCATGGCTAGCTGATCTTGGCGATCAGGTTCTTGGCAATGGCCAGCACGTTCGACGGCAGGGCGACAAAGTTGACCGGGGTCAGGTACTTGGCGCTGCTACCCGTGGTGATTCCCCAGGTGAGGAAGTTCTTCACCGCGGTTGCCTCCGCCGAGCTGGGCTGCGTCGTCTTCACGATCGCGTACTCGTAGTTGATGATCGGGTAGCCGGCCGTGCCGTTGATCAGCGACTGGGCCCCGGACGCCGGGGTCTTGCCGGAGAAGGTCGCCAGCGCCTGGCTGATCGTCGAGGTGCTGGCCGACACGAACTGCCCGCCCTTGTTGGCCAGCGCCGCCGTGCCGAGCCCGTCCTTCGCGACCTCCGCCGCGTAGCTGACGCCGATGTAGGCGATGCAGCCCTTGATGCCCGCGCAGCCCTTGACCATGCCGCCGCTGCCGGTCTCCGCCGTGGCCCCGGGCACCGACGGCCAGCTCACGGTCGTCCCGACGTTGGACCCGGTCCACCCGCTCGGGTCCTGGGCGTTCATGTAGGAGGTGAACAGGAACGTGCTGCCCGAACTGTCCGCGCGGTGCAGCGTGACGATCGTGGTGCTGGGCAGCGTCACGCCCTTGTTGAGCGCCGCGATCGCCGAGTTGTTCCATTTCGTGATCTTGCCGCTGTAGATCTGCGCCAGCACGGTGCCGTTGAGGTTAAGCGGCTTCTTGATCCCGGGCAGGTTGTAGTTGATGTTTAGCGCGGCCACCGACACCGGGATGTTGAGCAGTCCCGGGTACTGGCTGATGTCGGCCGGCGAGAGATAGGCGTCGGACCCGCCGATGTTCACCGTGCCGGCGGCCGCGTCAGCGATGCCGGTGCCTGACCCGGTACCCGAGGTGGTGATGAGAATCTTGGGGTTGAGCGCCCCGTAGGCCACCTGCCACGAGCTGACGAGCGGGAGCAGCAGCGTGCTGCCGGTCTCGCTGACCGTGGTGCTCCCGCTGGATGACGTGGCCGGCGACGAGGAAGCCGTCGAAGAACTAGACGGCGTTGAAGGGGAACTGCTACAGGCAGCCAGCAAGGCGACTGGGGCCAGGGCGGCCGCAGCAAACGCCAGGCGAATAGGTTTGCCCACCGAGGGTTGCTCCTTTACTCACCGCATGCCAGGCATGCGCCCAATTACAATATGCACGCGTTCACGTGCGTTCTGTCACCAGGCACGGCGGGCGTGCATGGTCCCTCCTAGCACGCTGGCGCGTGCGTCGTGCTCCGCGCGCTGCCGCGCGCGGCCCCTCCTCGGCGAGAGTCACTGCTCTGTCCCCGGGAGGAAGCCTGTGCTCAGCCGAAGCGGCCTGTGACGTAGCGGGCCGTCTCCTCCTGGACCGGGTTCTCGAAGATCTGCGTGGTGTCGCCGTGCTCCACCAGGCGTCCCTTGTTGAGGAAGACCGTGCTGTCCGACACCCGGCGGGCCTGGGCCAGGTTGTGCGTGACGATGATCACGGTCAGCTCCGGCACCAGCGTCCGGACCAGCGCCTCGATCGACTCGGTGGCCATCGGGTCCAGCGACGAGGTCGGCTCGTCGAGCAGCAGCACGTCCGGGTCCACGGCCAGCGTCCGGGCCAGGCAGAGCAGTTGCTGCTGGCCACCGGACAGCCGGAACGGGGAGTCCTTGAGCCGGGCCGAGACCGCGTCCCACAGGCCCACCTCGCGCAGCCGCCGCTCGGCGATCTCCTTGAGCTGGCTGCCCTTGGCCATCTTGTGCGCCTTCACCCCGGCCACCACGTTGTCCATGATCGACATCGGGAACGGGTTGGGCCGCTGGAACAGCATGCCAACCTTGCGCCGCAGCGCCATCAGCTCGACGTGCTGGGCCCAGATGCTACTGCCGTCGAGGAGCACGTCGCCCTTGTGCCCGTAGCCAGTGACCTTGTCGTTCAGCCGGTTGATGGTGCGCAGCAAGGTGCTCTTCCCCGAGCCGGTCGGCCCGAGGATGGCGGTCACCAGCCCGCCGCCGAACGGTATCTGCAGGTCGGACAGCACCGCCCGCTGGCCGAAGCTCAGCGTCAGGTTGACACAGTTGACCACCGCCTCGCCGTTGGCCGACGGCGTGCTCTCTGCGCTGACCTGGCCTGGCTGGGTGGCGGTCACTGTCTGCGGTTCCGGACCGGCCACCGTCTGCGTCCGCGTCTGCGGTTCCGGACCAGCCGGTTCTGGCGTAGACCCGGTTTGACCAGCCTCAGTTGACACGATGCGTCCCGCCCTAGTCGCCGTGATTGCAATCGCCAGACAGCCCCCGCCTGCCCTGGCCCCTTATTGATAGGGCGCGAAGGTGACACGCAGGTGAACGGAAAGGGAAGAGAACCCTGACGAGCAGATGAACATGGTCACAATGCGACGGGGCGGGTGGGATTGTCCCACCCGCCCCGTTAGAACGCTGTGTCTCAGACGCTGACCTCGACCGCGGTGATCTGGCCGTAGTCGGCGGTCACCGTCTGGTCGGAGTTCACCCCGCCCGGGGCCAGCACCCGGACCGTCCAGGTGCCCGGCGCGGCGAAGAAGCGGAACCCGCCGTCCGCGCCCAGCGGCACCTCGGCGACGAACTCACCGCCGTCGTTGAGCAGCCGGGCGTACCCGGTCTGCACGGCGGCGCCGCCCTTGGTCACGTGGCCCTGCACGATCGCCTGGTTGCCCGCGTCGGCGGGCAGCGCGGCCCCGCCCGCCGGGGCGCCGCAGCCGTCGTTGCCCGGTGCGCCGGTCACTGGCCATCACCCAGCTCGATCGGCACGCCGACCAGCGAGCCGTACTCGGTCCAGGAGCCGTCGTAGTTCTTCACGTTCGGCTGCCCGAGCAGTTCGTGCAGGACGAACCAGGTGTGCGCGGACCGCTCGCCGATCCGGCAGTAGGCGATGGTGTCCTTGCCGAAGTCCAGCCCGGCCTCGTCGCGGTACAGCGTGCGCAGGTCGTCGTCGGACTTGAACGTGCCGTCGTCGTTGGCCGCCTTGGACCACGGCACGTTCTTCGCGGTCGGGATGTGCCCGGCCCGCTGGGCCTGCTCCTGCGGCAGGTGGGCCGGGGCGAGCAGGCGGCCGGCGAACTCGTCGGGCGACCGGACGTTGACCAGGTTGCGCTTGCCGATGGCCGCCAGCACCTCGTCGCGCATGGCGCGGATGGCCGCGTCCTGCTCGGTGGCCACGTACTGGTCGCGGGCCGCTCGGGAACGTCCTTGACCAGCTCGCGGGAGTCGAGCTCCCACTTCTTCCGGCCGCCGTCGAGCAGCTTCACGTTGTGGTGCCCGTACAGCCGGAAGTACCAGTAGGCGTAGGCGGCGAACCAGTTGTTGTTCCCGCCGTACAGGATGACCGTGTCGTCGTTGGAAATCCCGCGCTGGGACAGCAGCGCCTCGAAACCGGCCTTGTCCACGAAGTCGCGGCGGACCGGGTCCTGCAGGTCCTTCTTCCAGTCAATCTTGATCGCACCGGGGATGTGCCCGGTGTCGTAGGCGCTGGTGTCCTCGTCCACCTCGACGAGCACCACGCCCGGATCGCTCTTGTGGGCCTCCACCCAGTCGGCGTCCACCAGGACGTCAGAGCGGCTCATGCAGCAACCTCCTTGTCGGAGTCCGGCTCGGCCATCCGCTGCCGGCCCGGCCAGACTCGTTTGATCAGCACGTACATCTCGCAGCCCAGGCAGAAGCCGAAGGCTGCGTTGAGGAACGCGGCGGCGAGTGCCGCCGCCGCGGCGGCCATGCCGAGCGGGACCAGCCCGACCGCGTACCCGATCACCCCGATGATGCTGATGACCAGGCCCACCCCCTGCGCGAACCGCGGCGGCGCCGCGGCCTCCAGTTCGGCCGGCGGCCCCAGCCTCGGCCGGACCAGCCACCGGAAGATGAACCCGTAGGGCGAGTAGCGCAGCCCGAATACCGCCCCGATGCCGAACACGACGGCCTGGGCGGCGAGCAGCCAGCCACTGCTGGTGATCAGCACGATCACCAGCACGATCGCGGACAGCGTGGCATTAAAGCGCTGACCTCGGGGATCGACGTTCACCAGCAGCACCTCTCCCTGGATGGGAACCGACGAGACCAGCCCATGCCCGGGTGACGGCAGGCAGCACCGCTCATGCTGGGCTCAGCCAGCGGCTACGGGCACGGCGTGCCCGGACACAACGCGGCGGCGACGTGACAGTAGTTGACGACCCGCCGCCGGGTCAGCAGCGGCCGCGGCCAGCCGCCACCCGCCCGCTCATCCGGGATGGCCTGGGAAAGCACGTCCCCGATGGTATGCCTAGGCGGCCCCTGTGTCACTTCCCACCAAACTGGTAGGATATGGCCTTTCACCCGGCATCCCCGAGCGCGGCCAGCACTTCGTCCTTGCGCATCAGGCCGCTGCCCCGCCGGGTGACCCGGCCGTCCGGGCCGAGCACGAACACGGTGGGCGTGCGCCGCACGTCCAGCAGCCGGACCAGGTCCAGCCGCTGCGCGGCGTCCACCTCCACGTGGCTCACGCCGGCCAGGCCGCTGGCCACCTCACCGAGGATCTGCCGGGTGGCCCGGCAGGGCGCGCAGAATTCGCTGGAGAACTGCAGCAGGGTGGCCCGCGCGCCGAGCGGCTGGCCGAGCTGGCCCGCGGTCAGCTGGGCCGGGCGCGGCTCGGTCAGCTTGCCATCGCGGCGACGGCGGGACAGCCCGAAGGCCGCGGCGGCCGCGAGCACCAGCACGCAGACCAGGATTCCGGCTAGCACGCCGAGTACAGCGTGCCGGCGGCCGGTCCCATTCCCGCCCGTGCTCCGGGATAGCCCGTGGCACTGGGGTAGCTAGTGCGCCGGGACGGTGACCAGGACCCGGCCCCCTGAGATGATCGAGAAGCTGCGCACGCTGTCCAGCATCACCGAGGATCCGCCCGTGTACCAGGTCTTGCCCTCGTCGTAGCTGGTCTTCCAGCTGCCCGCGACCACCTTCTGGCCCGCCGCGTCGGTGACCACCAGGCTGCACCGGACGCCCTCCGGCACCCCGTGCACCTGAGTGTCCACCGCGGTGCCCCAGCTCCTGGCCGTGTACCGGACCGTGGCCGAGACGTGCGTCGCGGCGTTGGCCGCCGACGAGCTGTCCCAGTGCGCGCTGGCCACCGGCGCGGCGGGCGGGTTCAGCGCGCTCCAGCTCGCCGCCCCGGCCGCACCCGCGACCAGGACCACCGCAGCCGCGGCGGCCAGGCCGCGCCACCGGCGCACCTGCCGGGCCCGCGACGTGCGCGCCAGCAGCGAGTCCAGCACCTGGTCCGAGGGCATCTCGCTGCCCGCCAGTCTCGTCATCCGGCTCGTCGGCCAGTTGCTGGGCCTCGTCAACCGGGATCCGGCGCAGCAGCGCGGGCAGCCCGGCCAGGCCGGCCAGTTCCTCGCGGCACTCCGGGCAGCTGCTCAGGTGGCTGTCCACCGTGGCACGCTCAGCCGGATCGATGGCGCCCAGCACGTAGACGCCGAGCGCGTGCCGGATGTCGCGGCAGTCCACTGAGCCGGTCATGGCGCGAGCCCCCGTTCCTCGAGGGCGAGTTTGAGGGCCTTGAGTGCGTAGAAAGTCCGTGACTTCACCGTGCCGCCGGGGATGCCGAGTTCGGTAGCGGCTTCGGCGACCGAGCGGCCGAGATAGTACGTCTGCACGAGCACCTGCCGGTGCTCTGGCCGAAGGTCACGCAGGGCGTCGGCCACCGCCCACGATTCGAGCACGCGATCCGCCTCGTCGGCAACGGGTACCAGTTCGAGCGCTGCCTCGCCAACCTCCCGCGGCCGGGCATTACGCGCCCGGTGCGAATCTACCGCGAGGTTCCTCGCCACCGCGAACAGCCAGGGACGGGCTGGCCGCTCGGCAATAGCCTCAGGATGCAGCCAGGCCCGAAGCAGCGTCTCTTGCACAATATCTTCCGCTCGTTGCCGGTCGCCGCTGGTCAGCCGGAGCGCATAGCGCAACAGCGGAGCCGCGTGCTCCGCGTAGAGCGCGCGGACGAGGTCTTCGTCACAAGCCCCTCCCTTGGGCTCGCGCCCTTGGATGCCTCGGTGGTGTGCCACATCTGGGTAACGGCTCGCCCGGACCCCCGGTTCACCGGCGGCGCCAGGTTCTGGCGGGAAAGCCGGGACATCTCCGGGCAGCGGCGGCATCGGTCATCCACCGGTGGCGAAATGGACGTCCCGGCCGGCGGCCGAGATATGCAGCCCGGCCGGGCCGACCCGGACCGACGAGATCACGATCCGGTGCTGCGGCCAGCTGGGCCGAGCGGGCACGGTGAACCGGAGCGGCCAGCCGGGTCACCCGCACCCCGCCCGCCAGCACGCTGGGCACATCCACGGGTCAGCCGCCGGCGAACGGCGGCAGCACCTCCACCACGGCAGACTCGGTGAGCAGCACGGAATCTGGCGCCCGGGTGCCCACCGGCGACCCGTCCACCAGGAACGATGACCGGGCCAGCACCGAGCGCAGGGCGGCTGCGCCGTCCCGCCCGGCCAGCGCCGCGGCCAGTGCGTCACCGAGGGTTTCCGCGCTGATGGTCTCCTCGGCGACCCCCGCCGCCTGCTTCGCCGCGGCCCAGTAGCGCATCGTCACTGTGGCCATGTCCGCTATCCTCGCTCACATCGGATCCAGGCAGTGCCGCCGGCGGGTCCTTGTGTCCACCGATGGGTAGTTTCTCCCACAGCAGAGCACAGGGCGGAGGTGGCAGCGCGTGAGTGATTTGCTGCTGCTCACCCCGACGCTGGAACCGGCCCCCGAGATACTGCCCTCGCTCGGCCTGCTGCTGCACACGGTACGCGTCGCCCCGGCCGAGGTGCCCACGCTGTCCGACGCGCCGCCCGCTGATGCCGTGCTGGTCGACGCCCGCCGCGACCTGGCCCAGGCCAGGAGCCTGTGCGTGCTGCTGCGCACGGCCGGCCTGGACGCACCCGTGCTGGCCGTGCTGACCGAGGGTGGCCTGGCCGCGGTCACCGCCGAGTGGGGCGCGGACGACGTCATCCTGCACACCGCCGGGCCGGCCGAAGTGGAGGCCAGGCTGCGGCTGGCCATCGGCCGCAAGGCCAGCCTGGCCCCGGCCACCCCGGACGAGATCCGGTCCGGGGACCTGGCCATCGACGAGGCCACCTACACGGCGCGACTGCGCGCCCGCGCCCTCGACCTGACGTTCAAGGAATTCGAGCTGCTCAAGTTCCTGGCCCAGCACCCCGGCCGGGTGTTCACCCGGGCGCACCTGCTCCAGGAGGTCTGGGGCTACGACTACTTCGGCGGCACCCGCACGGTGGACGTGCACGTCCGGCGGCTGCGCGCCAAGCTGGGCGCCGAGCACGAGGCGCTGATCGGCACGGTGCGCAACGTCGGGTACCGCTTCGTCCCGGCCAAGGGCGGTGACGAGCCCAGGCCAGGCCGGGCCGGCCGCGGCCCGGCCAGCGAGGCGGACGCCCCGGATCCGGGCGCGCAGCAGGTGGCCCGGCCCAAGAAGGCGGCGGTGCCCGCGGAGCGGCGCCGGTGACACCCGATATCGAGGTCGCCGGGCCGCTGGCCGGGCCAGCCGCCGCCGCGGTGCTGGATCTGGCCAGCGCGGCCGCGGCGGCCGACGCGGTCCGCCCGCTGTCCGAGCATGTCCTGCTGCACCTGCGCTACGGCGGCGATCCGCAGGCGCGTGACCTGCTGCTGCACACGAATGAGGGCGAGCACAGTGGCGACCTGGCCGGGTACGCCCACCTGGACCTGGCCGACACGGCGGAAGGGCCGAGCGGCGAACTGGTCATCCACCCGGCGCACCGGCGCCATGGCCTTGGCCTGGCCCTGACCCGGGCGGCGCTGGCCGAGGCGGCGCCGCGGCCGCTGCGCCTGTGGGCGCACGGCGATCTGCCCGCGGCCGCCGCACTGGCCCGCCGGGCCGGCTTCGAGCGGATCCGGGCGCTGTGGACGATGCGCCGCGCCCTGGACACCCCGCTGGACGAGCCACGCTTCCCCGCGGACGTCACGCTGCGCACGTTCACCGTCGGTACCGACGAGCAGGCCTGGCTGGACGTCAACCGCAAGGCGTTCGCCAGCCACCCGGAGCAGGGCGCCTGGACCATGGCCGACCTGGCGCTGCGGGAGCGGGAGCCATGGTTCGACCCGGCCGGCTTCTTCCTGGCCGAGCGCGCGGGGCGGCTAGCCGGATTCCACTGGACGAAGATCCACCAGGCCGGGCCGGACGAGCCGGAGGACGGGCCCGGGCCGGTCGGCGAGGTGTACGTGGTCGGGGTCGATCCTGGCGAGCAGGGTTCCGGGCTGGGCCGCGCGCTGACCCTGGCCGGGTTGCGCTACCTGAGGTCGCGTGGGCTGCCCGAGGTCATGCTGTACGTGGACGAGGCCAACCGGCCGGCCATCCGGCTGTATGAGTCGCTGGGCTTCACGCACTGGCACACGGACGTCATGTACCGGCATCCGGGATCGGGCTAGGCCCGCCGGTCAGCCTGGTCAGTCGGCGCTGCTGCCGACGGCGGAGCCGACCCCCAGGACCTCATCGAGTTCCTGCGCGGTCAGCGGCCGGTCGCAGACGGCCACGGCGCTGAGCACTTCGGAATACAGCTCGATCTCGTCGAGTGCAACGCGGTCGGGGACGCGAAGATCGAGATCGTGCATCGCGCCCACCTCCATCGCCACGCTGATTCGCGGAAGCCTGACTACAAGGCTACGACGCGGCCCTATGCCCCCGCATGACCCATCAGGGTCATTTCTGGACCACCCTCAAGTGGGATTTTACCCATAACCCCAGTAACAATTCCAAGAAGCTGAGGACGCTGAGTCTCTCGATACGGTAAAGGGCTTGGCCGACTGATGTCTCGCATGTGACTCATGAGGCATCATGTCCGGCCGGATCGGCGGCTAATCCGGCGTGATTCACCCGGGATGGCCGGGAAAGTCCGACCAGTGCGCCGCGCGGTGCACCGCCGCGCGGGCCACATAGCGCGCCGCGGTGCTGGCGAACGAGGCCCGGTCCGCGTCGGTGAGTTCCCGGACCACCCGGCCGGGCACCCCGGCCACCAGCACACCGGCCGGGACCTGCTGGCCCGGGCGGATCACGGTGCCCGCCGCGACCAGTGCGCCCGCGCCGACCCGGGCCCGGCCGAGCACGATCGCCCCGATGCCGATCAGCGCGCCGTCGTCGACCTGCGCGCCGTGCACCGTGGCCCGGTGCCCGAGGCTGACCCGTTCGCCCAGCAGCACCGGCTGGCCGGCGTCCACGTGCAGGCAGCACTGATCCTGGATGTTGCATTCCGCGCCGACCACGATCTCGTCGTCATCGGCGCGCAGTACCGACCCGTACCAGACACTGGCCGACCGGCCCAGCGTCACCCGCCCGACGATTACGGCGCCCGGCGCGATCCATGCCTCCGGGTGGATGTCCGGGACCCCGCCGTCCAGCGCGCCGAGACGGCCCATCAGCATCTCCTCCGTTCCGGTGCGGCCACGTAATCGGGCAAAACGGGATACTCGTTCGTTTCGGTTGCGCGCGCGGGACTTACGGACAAGAGTCTTGCCTGTCCACACCGGTTGTCCCAGACCTCCTCCGCACGCCTCCCTGCTGCCCTCAGGCGAGCCCGGCTGTGCCGCCGCGCCCGGCCGGGTTATAGCCTGGCTTGACCCACCTGACGGGTGACTTCTTATGACTGAGCACAGCGACCTTATCCCTGACCTCGACTCCGAAGACGTCTTCGAAGTCCAGATGCGCGGCTACAGCCGGCGCCAGGTCAACGAATTCGTGGCCCGCGCCCGCAGCGAGAAACGTGACTACGAGGAACGGCTGTCCCGGTCCCTCGATGAGGTCGAACGGCTCCGCGCCGAGGTGGCGTCGTCCCGGCAGCGTGAACTCGACGACAAGCCCGCGCACCAGGAACTCAGCGAGCGGATGGGGCAGATCCTCAGGCTCGCCGATGACGAGGCCAAGGCGCAGAAGTCCCGCGCCCTGGAGGACATCACCAAGCAGCGCGGCGAGGCCAAGCAGGAGATCGACCGGCTGAAGGCCGAGGCGCGGGAGCAGACCGAGCGGATGCTGGCCGCCGCGCAGGAGCAGGCTGAGAACACCATTGCCACCGCGCGGGCCGAGGCCGAGAAGGCCCGCAACTCGGCCCGGTCCGAGGCGGAGCGCACGGTCAGCGAGGCGCAGAAGAAGTCGGAGAACGCGGTCGCGGCCGCGCAGGCGCAGGCCAAGCAGATGCTGGACGAGGCGACCGCGCGGGCCACCGCCATCCACGATGGTGCCGAGCGCCGCCTGAACCTGCTGGTGGCCCGGCACACCGAGACGGTCCGCCGCCTCACCGAGGTTCGCGACGTGGTCACCAACCTGGTGGCCGGCGAAGCCGCCCGCGGCTCGCTGGAGGAAGAGGTTGCCCGGTCCGTGGCCAGCGCCGTGTCCGGCGGTGGCAGTGGCAACGGCGCCCCGGCCGCCGCGCCGCGGCAGGCGCCGCTGGCCGAAGGCCGGCACGCGCCACCTGGGGCCCCGGCCGGCCGCCCGGCCGCCGCCCCGGCCAACGGCGGCGCGGCGCCCGCCGCGACGGGCACCGGCCCGGCCCGCAGCACCAGCCACCGGGGCAGCCCGGTCCCCGGCGAGCAGCCCGCGGCCGCCGCGGCCAGCAGCCGGGCCGACGAGCCAGCCCGGCCCACGCCCAAGCCGGTCCGCACCCCCACCAGCACGGCCCGGCCGAGCACCGAGCCGGACCGGACCGCCGAATAAGGCAGATCCGCGCACCACGGCCCTGGCCTGAGCCCACCGCTCAGCCAGGGCCGTTGCGTATGTGCCGCGAGCGAATTCCGTGGCGGTACCCGATCGAATTGGGCGATCAAATCAGCGCGGTGAGAAAGGGGTCACCGGTGACCACAAACTCACCGCGCTGAGGCATTTCACGCCTGGCGGATTAGCCGCCGGCTAGCGCGTCGAGGCGGCGCAGGATTACCCCCTCGCGCAGCGCCCATGGGCAGATGAACAGCTCCTCAAGCCCGAACAGGTCCATCGCCCCGTCGGCGACCATCGCGCCGGCCGCCAACTGCGGCGCGCGGCCGCGGGATACCCCGGCCAGCTGGGCGCGCTCGGCCGCGCTCATCGTGGCCAGCTTCTCGGCCAGCTTGGTCACGTCGGCATGGCTGAGCCGGCGCCGGACGTAGAAGCCCTCGCTGGACGGCGCGGCGCCGGAGATCCGGGCCAGCTGCCGGAACGTCTTGGACGTGGCCACCGCGAGGTCCGGCTGGCCGTCCCGCATCACCTGCCCGGCGTTCCGGCCGATCTCGGCCCGCACGTACTTGCGCAGCTTCCGCACCTCGCCGGAGGACGGCGG
>CAWHSW010000007.1:0-175008 GCA_963832095.1 uncultured Actinomycetes bacterium | reverse complement strand
ATGCGGGTCACGATAGTAGTGTTTCTCGTTATAGCGGTACCACTTGCAGCGCCTGCATGGGCCATCGAACGACTCATTCGGAGGTGGTGGAGCAGCGACTTTGAGTTTAGAGCGTTTAGTGCAACCCCTTATTTTATCTGCGTGACCATTGTCGCCACAGTCGCCATTGTTGCGACTCGCCTGCTCGTAGCTCAAGTCATCGCCATGTATCTACTGGCCGACATGGAGCTAGTTTGCCTTGCGACGTGCACGGCGATCGCACTCGTCAACCCTGGCCGAGTACAGACTCTACTTCGGAATGTCTCAAGGAGAACATTCAGCCCAAGAGTAATAACGGCAGGTCGCACCACTATCTACATGGCAATAGTCTCCGCATCCTATTCGGTATGGTTTTTCGGTGCACTATCATTCATACTATGGCAAGCCGACCACACATACTTCGGTGGCGTATCAGAGCCTTCGCCACGCGTATACGTGTTCTGGCAATTTCTACAGAACTCGTTTCTGGCCATCACTAACTCAAATAGTACCCTGAGCGCGGAACGTTTTCTATCACAACTAGTGGACGATTCTGAGCTTGTAGTCGGGATCTTCCTCCTAGTCTTTCTGCTGGCTGTACTTGTGTCCACTTGGGCAGAGCGCGCACGCAATAACATCGAGCCCTCCCAGACAGTCCAGAGTAATTCGCAGGATAATATCTAGAGCGGGGTGCCTCACCCGTTTCCAGCCGCGCCACCGGCTAACAGCGTGGTCCCTGCCCGTTCAGTCCGCCCGGTGGGTGTCGGACGATGCTTCACGGTCCAAACGCCCACGCCACCATCAGCGGGAACTCCTCGCGCCAGAACGCACCGCCGTGCGACCCTGCCCGCTCCGTCATCACAACGTCCGCACCCGCATCGCGCAGCGCGACCGCCCACCGGGTCGCGTTCTCGAGGAAGAACGGCTCCAGCGTGCCCGCAACGAGGTACGCGCGCGGAATCGGACTCGGCATCACCTCAGGCGGACGATAACCCGCGCCCGGCGAGGCGCAAAAGACCGCCCCGTAGACGTCCGGATGCCGAAGCCCAATCGCGAGCGCCAGCTCCCCACCCGCCGAGACACCGAACACCGCGGTGCGATCGGCGGGCAACGCGACTCCGAATCGCGACCTCGCCCAGCGGCGGACATCCCCGACGAAAAACTCCTCGTGTGCCGCGAACCGTTCCGGGTCAAAGCCCGGTGAGTACTCATGGAGCCGCAGCGTCTCATCGGCCAGGCGGTGAACACCGACGATCATCGTGGACGGTACGTCGGCCGCCTCGAGGACTCGGCCCCATTGCGAGATCAACTGACCGTCACCGGCGAACACGACTGCCTCGGGCGGATCTGCCGGGATGTAGACGGTGACCTGCCGGCCACCGTCGTAATCGAACGTCTCGGTCACGACCTCTCCCGCAGATCGTTGGTCATGCATGATCGAAACCCCCGATCAGCTCACACCCCTGACGCGCATATCCCTCTCCTCTCTCCTCCAACAGCATTAGCCGCAGCGTGCCAGATTCGTGTGTGATGCTCCCCTGAGCCCGAGAGACGCTTGTCCTTGTTAGGGCCGCCAGCACCGTGAGCGCCTAGAGCGCGAGCATCGCCGCCGCGACCTCATCGGCGGCCGCATCCGGGATCGCCGTCGCGGCGCGTTCGAGCACGAGCAGCCGCGCACCGGGGATCTCGCGCGTGAGCGCTTCGCCGTTGCCGACAGGAAAGAACGGGTCGCGGCGACCATGCACCACCAGCGCCGGGATCGCCAGCTCGGACAGGCGCTCGCGCCAGCGCGGCGTGCAGTCGAGCTTGGCGAACACCGTGCCCAGCTGGTTGGCCATCTGCACCGCGGGCTCCGTACCCGGCGTGCGGTCCCACTTACGCGCGGCGGTCGCGCGCGCGGCGGTGGGGTCGTCGCCGAGGATCTCCGCGCCTCGGGCGGCAAACTCCGCCACCGCGGCGCGGTCGGACCAGTCGGGCATTGAGCGCGAGAACAGCCGGTCCATCGTCGCCGTGTCATGGTCAGGCAGGTCATCGTCGACCGGGCCCGGAGCCACAGGCCGCGTTCCGACGAGGGTGACCGCCGAGAACGCGTCCGGGTGGTCGAGCGCGGCGATCTGGGCGACCATCCCGCCGACGCCGATGCCCGCCAGGTGCGCCGGCCGGTCGTCGAGGTCCCGGGCGAGCGCCGCGGCGTCGGCTGCAAGATCGCGCAGCGTGTAGGCCGGAGCCTGGGGATCGACGGTGGTCGACGCGCCGGAATCGCGCAGGTCGTACCGTACGACGTGGCGCCCACCGCGCGCGAGCGCCGCGCAGAGCGTGTCGGGCCAAGAGAGCATGGTCGTGCCGCCCGTGAGGAGAACGAGCGGCGCCGCCGCGTCGCCGAAGTGCTCGACCCCGAGCATGACGCCGTCCGCCTCGACCGTCGTCATCACGCCTCCCCCGTCGCGGCGACGCCGCTGGACGTCCGGAACGAGTGGACCATCGGACACATCGTGACCTCCAGGGCAGCGTCGTAGACCGGTGGCGCGGGGACGGCCGCACAAGCTACGCGTCCCCGCCGGTCGTATGCATCGCGTCGAACGTACGCGACTGGGGTTGGCTCTCTTTGATGGACAACTGCCGGGGCCCAAACTCATCGGAACGCTGTCCCCAGGGGAACCCCCTGCGATGTCGTCCGTCCGCCCGGGGTTGACGTAGGTGATGTCACGTGCATAGCATAGTGATATCAGTTTTTCGCGAGCCTGAGGAGGGCTCCATGGAAGCTTCAACCGGCAGTGGTTTCCTTGGCTGGATCCACCGCATAACCCCAGCCCGCATGAACACGTACACGGCGTACAGCATCGGCAGCTTCGTCGCCTGGGCGGTGATCTGGGCGATCCTTGGCTCCATTGAGAAGAAAATGACTCTGGGTTATATCTTCGCGATCTTCTTCGGATGGTGCATCGGGTTTGCCTCTGCCACGGTCGGCCGAGCCCTCTATCCGCCCCCGAAGAAGGTGTATCTGACCGGAGACTCGCGGCAACCATGACGGCAGCGGCTTCAAGCGTCGTCGCGCTGGGACTGAGTAGCACGGGAGGTGGGCGTGGTGGCGGCCATTGAGACCGCCACCACACGCTGTATCCGCCCAGGTCAGACACCCCGCCGAGAGCCGCCTGCACGCGTGCCACATCCGTGCCAGAACAAGCCGCCCTCAGTCACCCAGCCACTGCAGACGGGCGACGAGCACAAGATCATCCGGGGGATAAACCAGAAACGTGACCAGGCCTTCGTGATGCTGGCCGAAATGTAACGTGCGCAATGGCGCAGGCGGATCAGAAGCCTCGCCAACGTGGCGCTGATACTCCATTGGGTCAACCAGAATCGCTGCGTTCATAAAAGAAGTCAGCTCGGCTTGGCCGACCGGGCTGAGGCTCGCGAACTGTTGCCGGGCAAGACCGTCGAAATCCCAGCGGTACACGCTTTAGAGCCCGTACGGGGCACGAATCTCTTCCCAGCTGGTTCGCTCTGATGCTGGCGGGGGTCCTTCGCGCTGGTAACGCTCGATGCGGGCGAGGAACTCGCGCTGGGCCTCGGGATCACGCCAAGCGTCGGCCTCGAACCACCAGCGGCGGACGGTCTGCACGAGCGGCGTCAGGTCGCCGTCGTCGCGGGCCTGCTCATAGGCTACGTCGAGGTCAGCGTCGTAACGTCGGAGGACCTCCGCGTCGGCGTTGGCGGCCAGAACGGCGCGGATAGCCGATGGGGTGCAGGCAGGGCGATCGAGAACCTGATGAGTTCTGGCGTCCGGCGCAGTCATCGCACCTCCCGGAGGGATCGGCGTTGAGGCCAAGCATAAGCGCGCCCACCGACAGAGCACCCGGAGGCAGGCGATGCCCGCCGGGCAGTCCGCCCGTCTGTCCTATCAAGATCGTTCAGCCAGCAACTGCCTGTGGTTGCGGGTCCGGCTGACGTGGCAACGGAAGGTTCCGGTGGGCACGAGCTCAACCGGACGGCGTGGCCGGGGACCACATGCCGAACCACTGCTCGGCGCCGTAGGCTTCGAACCGCTCTACCTCGGTGAACCCCAGCTTCGCCGCGAGGCGCATCGAACGGGCGTTGGCGGTCTGGGTAAAGAGCACCACCGGCTCGCCGGGAAGCGCGCCGGCGAACCAGCCGAGTGCCGCTGCGCACGCCTCGGCGGCGTACCCGAATCCCCACGCCTGCGGCAGGAACAGGTAGCCGAGCTCGGCCTGCCCGGCGGCAGCCGGAGGACCGTGCCCCGTTGCTCTGCTCAGAATGATCTGGCCGATCATGGCTCCGCCGAGATCGACGATGAAAAGGCCGGGGCGCCGCTCGGGCGCCCCGGGCATCTCGCGCTCAAGCTCGTCACGCGGCCGGGGGCCACCGAGGTAGGTGCCCACCTCGGGCGAGGCCAGCAGCTCGATGACCGCCGCACGGTCCCGGGCCGCGGGCTCACGGAGCACGAGCCGCCCGGTCCTGATCGGCTCAGGCGGCCAGGCGACGGGCCCCAGGTCAGCCACGCGGGCAGGCTAGCAGATGGTCAAACCACCGAGCGGGAAGCGGCTAACTCCCCGGCATTGATCGCGTCAGCGACGCCGAAGGGAGCCCCAAGATGTCCACGACAGCGCCATCGCCATCATCGACGCCGTTCGCGATGACGCCAGCTGAGCGCTGGTGGTCCGCAACCCGCGGGAGGTTCCCTCGCAGACACAGATGTAGACGGATCTGATCATGATCAAATCGTGTGTCCCAACGGGATCCGCCACCCGGCACCGTTCAAAACTCTCGTACGGTTAGCAGGCTGTCGCCGTGGACAGCGTCGCGCTCCACCCGGCCCGTTTCGCGGAACCCGAGCTTCTCCAGGACTCGTCGCGACGCGACATTCCAGTCCCGGACCCCTGCCCACAACCGCCCGTAGCCCGCCTCGCTCACCCATCTGACCACGGCCCGACCTGCCTCAGTTGCGTAACCGCAGCCGTGAGCCGCACGCAGCAACTCGTAGGCCAACTCAGGCTCGCCGGGCGATCCGTTCCCATGAAAGATCAGCCCGCAATACCCAATGACGCTGGCCGTGCCCTTCCGCTCCACTGCCAGAATCCCTGGCCCCGGCTCCTCACGCTCTGCGCGTATCTGCGCGGCGATGTCCTCCTCGGTAGGCCGGCCCTCAGGACTTATCCGCCGATGCGGCGGCACCCGGGGATCCCGCTCAGTCCACAACTGGCGATAGATGGCGGCCTCGTCCACTTGGCGATACCGAAGGATGAGGCGATCGGTCTCCAAGGTGTCCAGAACGGGCACTAGCGACATGCTGGCATTGTGTCAGCGTCAGCGCGCTGGTACCCGGCAGGGCCACTAGGCCCGGCGCGGGAACCGGGATCGTGGGCCGGCCGCGGGGATGCCTGCAGGTGCACAGAGAACCGGATGCGTCATGGCCGGTCTGGGAGTAGGCCTGTTCCATGCCGGAGCTGATCCCGCCTGAGATCTGTGTCCACCGCTCGTTTCTTGCCGCTATGACGGAGTTCCGGGCGGAAGGCCGCGGCGGTCCCGGCGATGTCGGCGTGACCGGGCGAGAGATTCGCGAGTACGCCCACCGGTGGGAAGAGCCCGCCGAGTTCGCGCGTTACGTCCGCGGACTGCGGGACGATGCGCTCGAGGAGTCACCGCGTCCAGGCGGATACGTCCCGCAGACCACGCTCTGGTGGGTAGCCGGGGAGGAATACCTGGGCCGGATATCAATCCGCCACCGGCTCACGTCCGGCCTGCGAGAGTGGGGAGGCCACATCGGCTACGCCGTCCGGCCCTCAGCCCGGCGGCGCGGGCACGCTACCGCCATGCTCACTGCCGCGCTCCCCGTGGCCCGCGCGCTCGGCATCGACCCCGCCCTGCTCACCTGCGATGCGCCTAACATCGCCTCCCGCAAAGTGATCGAGGCCAACGGCGGCGTGCTGGAGGACAAGCGCGGCGGCAAGCTCCGCTTCTGGGTGCCGACATCCTGACTGCACAGCGTGCGGGCCAGATCCGTGCCACAACGAGCAGTCGTTGACGGGCGAATACCTTCGCGCCCGGTGGCGCACCGTTTTATTCGGTCCCGCCACCGGGCGCTCGGGCTGTCGTGGAGAGTGGCTACTTCTCCGGCGCCGCCTTGGGCTGCGGGCCGGTGCCCTGGCCGCAGTCCGCCTGGGTGTAGCCCGCCGGGATTACCGGGCGCAGTTTCGCCAGATTCTCGGGCGTGGGCGGGAGGAAGACGTAATCGAAGACGCTCTGCTGTCCATTGGACCAGCGCGTGTAGTTCCGCATCGGCAGGTACGTCGTAGCGTTCACCCACATCCGCTCCGCTGTCACATGAGGCGGCGCTTCGTTGTTGGGCGGCACGCTGAACTTCAGCTCGATGGCCTGCTGTCCGTTCAGTTCGGCCGGCCCGATGACCGTGAACTGGCCGTTAGCGATCTCGGCCCGGATACCGGTCGCGTCGAGGGCGAACCCGAGGACGAACGTCGAATGGCACGCACCCCAGGTGTGGTTGAAGTGATTGACCGCCATGGCCGTTCCGGAAAGCTGCAGCCCGCCCTGGTCGAGGTTGGCGGTGTAGTTGTTGATGTAGTCGTGCAGGGCGGTCTCGGAGGGCATCTTGAAGGAGTACTCGCCGTCCTTGTACACCTTCCCGTCCGAGCCGACGGCCGGGCCGACGCGGACATGGACCTCCTGGCCAGGCTGGGGATACGCCGGGTACTGCCCCCCGACCAGCGGCGCGCCAGGTGCGGGCGTGTACAGGATGTCGCCGCTGGCGGTCTGGATGGCCGCCAGCAGGTGGGTCCGCAGCGCAGGCGCGGTGATGGAGACCTTGGCAGCCGGTCCCTGGGTCACCGCCACCGTCGCGATCACCGCCCCCGCGGCCACCGCCCCGGCGGCGCCCAGGGCCAGGGCTGCGCGCAGGGCGGGTCGGCGCGGCACCAGCGGCGGCAGGTGCCGCGAGCGGGCCGATCGCCGAGGGCGATGGTAGACGGCGCGGAGGACGTCAGCGGCGTCTGGCGTGAGCCGCTCCATGTCATGGAGCGCGACCCGCAGGTCGTCTTCGGTAGGCATCAGATCTTCTCCTCGAGGAATGCGCGTTCCTGACCAGGCCGGACGTTCATCTCCACGCGCAGCGTGGCGAGCGCCCGGGTCGCATAGCCGCGGACAGTTCCCGGCCGGCAGCCGATCAGGTTCGCGATTTCGGTGTCGGAGAGCCCCTCGTAATAGCGGAGCGCGAGCACGGCGCGCTGCCGGTCAGGCAGCTTGCCGAGCTGGGCGACAAGAGCGTCACGTTCGGCGTAGCCAGCGGCGTGATCCGGGGCGCTGCGGCGATCCACGTCCGAACCGGTTCCGGAGGGAATCAGCCGCCATTCCCGGCGACGCCAGTGCAGGAACTCATTGAGGATCATCTTCCGGACGTAGTACTCCGGCCGGTCCAGGCGCCCGATCTTTCGCCACCTGGAATGCGCGCGGATCAGCACCTCCTGGGCCAGATCCTCGGCCAGGGCACGGTCACCGGTCAGTACGGCGGCGAACCGCAGCACGCCCGGCAGCCGGTCGGCCGTGAATTCCTCGAAGGTCATCACACCTCCACCGGTGGGGGTTCCGC
Organism: uncultured Actinomycetes bacterium; assembly: GCA_963832095.1. Taxonomy (GTDB): domain Bacteria; phylum Actinomycetota; class Actinomycetes; order Streptosporangiales; family Streptosporangiaceae; genus RYN-230. The sequence goes on along the minus strand of CAWHSW010000007.1, from coordinate 167,369 downwards.
CCCTTACATGCAACGAGAAGCGCGATGTGCTGCGCTGGAGACGGGAAAACTCCCCTGGCCAGGCGGGCCGTTCAGGGTAAGCGAGATACTCCGGGCGGCTAGCCGGCCAATCGTCAGGTACCTGCGCTAGGTACCGGATCAGGTTGTATGGCGGGACAGGCCGCGGTGCTAGCGTCGGAAGGCATGGCAGGCACCCTCGCGCGGGGGCTCTTCATTCCGAGCCCGCCGGTCAACGGGTTTCACATCGGCCCAGCGTTCGTGCACTTCTACGGGCTCATGTACGTCATCGCGATCGTGCTCGCGATCCACATCACCCGGCGCCGGCTGACCGCGGCCGGCGGTAATCCGGCGCTGGTCTATGACGTCGCGCTGTGGGGGGTGCCGGCTGGGATCGTCGGCGCCCGGATCTACTTCCTGATCACCACCCCATTCGACATCGTGCCCAAGCACGTCTGGTGGGGGCCGTTCGCGGTGTGGGACGGCGGGCTCAGCGTCTGGGGCGGCATCGCCGCCGGGGCGCTGGTCGGTGCGTGGCGGGTGCGCCGGTCGGGTAGCAGCGTCGGCGTGTTCGCCGACGCGGCGGCGCCTGCGCTACTCGTGGCCCAGGCTGTCGGCCGGGTCGGCAACTACTTCAACCAGGAGCTGTTCGGCAAGCCGAGCGCGCTGCCCTGGGCGCTGCAGGTCTCGCTCAGCCACCGCCCGCAGGGCTACACCCAGTACGCCACATTCCAGCCGTCGTTCCTCTACGAGTTCATCTTCGACCTGGCCCTGGCGGCCGCCCTGGTCTGGCTTGGCCACCACCGGCAGATCCGGCCGCCGGGCCTGTTCGCGCTGTACGTGGCGGGCTACTCCGGCTACCGGATCTTCGAGGAAACGATCCGGATCGACTCGTCCGCGCACGTCCTCGGCCTGCGGCTGAACTTCTTCGTGGCCCTGGTGATGGCGCTGGCCGGGATCGTCTGGTTCGCGCTCAGCCAGCGCCAGGGCAAGGGGCTGACCAAGGCCGCGGTCACCGTGGCGGTCGGCGGCTTGATCACCGCGGCCGCGGTGGGCTGCGGTCACCCGGCGCCCCGGGCCCAGGCCCCGGCCTCGGTGACCGCGCACCACGTGGCGGCCCACGGCGTCAGTAGGCCGGCGGCTGGTTCCGGATCACGACCAGGCTGACGATCTTGCCGTCCCGGACGCTGAAGTAGTTGGACAGCACGATCTCGTCCGGCAGGCTGGTCCGGTCGAACGTGCCCTCGTAGGCGCCGCGCACGATCGTGTCGCCGTAGTGGCCGAGCACCTCGCGTACCTCGATGGTGATCTTGTCGCCGACCATCTCCCGGTCTACCCAGCGGCGGATGGCGTCCCGGCCGGCGAACTCGCGGCGGGCGTCGTTGACGTAGGCGTCATCGGCGAACGTGGCCATGATGGCCGCGGTGTCCTGCGCGTTGACCGCGGTGATGTGGTCGGCCACTACCCCGGTCAGCTCGGTGGCGTGCATGGCAGCTGCTCCTAACCTGGCCGGCCCCGGGGGCCGGACCGCACTGGATTCGCTCACATCAACCACCCTCACCGGTCCCCGAAGGGGAGGGTCAACCGCCCTGACTCTCCCCCCAGGGGAGGCGGCAGACTGAGCCCATGCACAACGGCCTGCCGATCGGGGACTTCTCCCGCGCGACCCACCTGAGTGTGAAGACGCTGCGCTACTACCACCGGGTCGGCCTGCTGGAGCCGGCCGACGTGGACCCGCACACCGGCTACCGGCGCTACACCACCGACCAGATCCCGGCGGCGCAGATCATCCGGCGGTTCCGCGACCTGGACATGCCGGTGGACGAGGTCAGGAAGGTGCTGGCCGCACCGGACATCGACACCCGCAACGAGCTCATCGCGGACCACCTGAGCCGCCTGGAAGAGGGCCTGAGCCGCACCCGCAGCGCCGTCGCCTCGCTGCGCGACCTGCTCGAGCACCCAGCCGGGACCGAGCCAGCCAGCATCGGCCGCCGCCGCGTGCCGGCCACCCCGGCCGCCGCCATCAGCGACGTGGTGGACCAGGCTGACCTGGCGTCCTGGTTCCAGGGCGCGTTCGGTGAGCTGTACGCCACGCTGGACGCCCAGAACCTGACGGCCGGCGGCCCCGGCGGCGGCATCTTCGCCACCGACCTGTTCGCCCGCGACCAGGGCCAGGCCACGCTGTTCGTGCCATGCCGCGCCCCGGTGCGGCCGGTCGGCCGGGTGACGCCGCTGACCGTGCCGGCCGTCGAGCTGGCCACGATCGTCCACCACGGCCCGCACACCGGCATCGACCGGGCCTACGGCTCGCTGGCCAGCTACGTGACCCAGCATGCGCTGGCGGTGGACGGGCCGATCCGCGAGTACTACCTGACCGGCCGGCACAGCACCGCCGACGAGGCCCAGTGGCGCACCGAGATCGGCTGGCCGGTCTTCCACACCGGCCCCGGCCCCACCGGCGGCTGACCGGCAACCATCCCGGGCTGGGTTACAGTGACAGGCGTACCGCACTGGTAGCGGGCCTTTCCATCGCGAGCCGTCATGTGCCGAGGAGGCCTGCTCATGTCGTCCATCCAGGTGCGGCCGTTCCGCCGCCGCGACCGGGACCAGCTCACCGACCTGGTCAACGCGCACGCCGCCGCCGTCGTCCCGGGACAGGGCGTGTCGGTCAGCGCCCTGCTCAGCCACCTGGACCGGCAGCCCGGTGAGGCCATCGTCGATCCGTGGGTCAGCGAGCGGCTGACCCTGGTCGCGGAGCAGCTGGACCGGGTGGTGGCCGCCGCCCACCTGCTCCGCTACTTCGCCGACGAGCGCGCCGGGCAGGCCTACCGCGGCACCGGGGAGATCCACTGGCTGCTGTTCTGGCCGGTCGCGCCGATCGGCAACCCGTGCTGGCCGGACGCCACCGAAGCCGCCGGGCAGCTCATCGCCGCCTGCATCCACCAGCTCGATGTCTGGGGGGTGGCCAGCCAGGACGCGGGCGGCGAACTGCCGGTACGCGGTGTCTACGGCATACCCGGGCAATGGCCGCACATCAGCGCGCTCTACGAGCGGGCCGGGTTCGCGCACACCGGCGACACCGAGGTGGTGCACCTGGCCGTGGTCGATGAGCTGGCGCGGACCGGGCCGCCGCCAGTCCCCGGGCTCACCGTCGGGCGTTCAGTAGGAATGAACGGGACCAGGCTGTCCGCGGTACGGGACGCGGACGTGCTGGGCTACGTCGAGATCGAGGTGTTCGACGACGGGGAGCGGCTGTCCCGGCGCGGCGGCTGGGCCGACATCGGCAACCTGCGGGTGGCCGAGCCGTACCGGCGCCGCGGGGTGGCCACCTGGCTGCTCGGCCAGGCCGCGGGCTGGCTGCGGCTGGCCCAGGTCAGCCGGCTGCTGGACTACGCGCCGCTGGACGAATCGGGCGCCGGCTACCGGGCGTTCCTGACCGCGGCCGGCTTCCAGGAGCTGACCAGGACCAGGCGTGGCTGGACCCGGACGCCGCAGGCCGCGCGGTGAGTAGAGGCTGGCTGGATGAGGCCGGCCTGGTCACCCTGCCCAGCGGGGTCCGGGTCCGCGGCCGGCGCCTCGCCGACCCGGCCAGCCCGGCCGACTTCGCGCTGGTCCTGGCGCCCGGGCCGGTCCCGGCCTGGCTGTACCGGCGGATCCGCTGGCCGGACTTCTGGGTTCCGCTGGACCGTGCGGACGCGCTGGACGCGCTGCGCGAGGCGCACCGCCGGGCGCACGCGGGCGAGCGGGTGGAAGCCGCCTGCCGCGGCGGCATCGGCCGCACCGGAACCGCACTGGCCGCGCTGGCCGTCCTGGATGGCCTCAGCCCGCAGGACGCGCTGCACTGGGTGCGGCTGGCTACCACCGTGCCGCGATCGAGACCCCCTGGCAAAGACATTGGCTCATGAACGCCAGCTGGCCCAGCTGAGCGTACGGCGATCCCGGCCGCTGCGGACCGGGGTGGGCCGGGCGGCGTGCCGTACCGTATGGGGCTGATGGTCCAGCGGAGAAGGTGATCATGCCGTGGTGTATGGCACGTACCGGGATCTGTTCACCGCGGTCGCCGCGTCCGCGGCGTCGCTGACCGGCCTGCTGTTCGTCGCGATATCGGTGGCGCCGCGGTCATCCCGCGCCGACCGCCGGGACGTGGTGCGGCAGGTCCGCGCGGCGGCCTCGCTGCTGGCCTTCACCAACGTGCTGTCGGTGTCGCTGTTCGGCCTGGTGCCGGGCAACAACGTTGGCTACCCGGCGGTCGTGCTCGGCATCATCGGCGTGCTGTTCACGCTGGCCGGGGTGCGGTCCATCCTGGCCGACCCGGCGGGCCGCCGCCGGATCCGGGGCCAGCTCGGCCTGATCGGGCTGCTGATGGCCACGTTCACGGCTGAGCTGGCGACCGGCTTTGTCGTGCTCGGCAACGGCCGCAACAGTGCCGCGCTGGATGTGCTCAGCAACGTGGTGGTCGCGTCCCTGCTCATCGGCGTGGCCCGGGCCTGGGAGCTGGTGGGGGACCGGGACACCGGCATCATCTCGTCGATCGCCGCGCTGGCCGGGCGCGAGCGCCCGCTGACCGGGTATGGCGTGCTGGACGGGCCGGATCGCCCGGCCGGCGGGCCGAGCCCCGCGAGCCCGGCCGAGCCCGGCGGCCGAGCCCGGCGGGCCGGCCGAACCCGGCGGGCCGGCGAAGCCCGGCGGCCAGGAAGGCGGCCCGTCCCCGGCCGGATGACTGTGCGCATCCGCCGCTCTCGCCAGACGAGAGTGGCGTGTACACGCTGAGCAACCATCTGTGCGGGCGGTGAACGGTGGCCGGCGCCGCGTTGCGCTCCCGGCGAACCCGCGGGGACAGGCGGGCCGGACCGCGGTAACGGTGTGCCAGAAAAAACAAGTTGACCGAAATGGGACCTTAGGCCCTGTCCTTAACCAGGGAAATCTGGTGAACTAGTACCCGATGGTCACGGGCCGGGCGGGGGTTTCCGGCACTGGTGGCCGCTTCGGGGGGGCGGAGAGCCCTGTGTGCCCGGCTGGGGAGGCGCACAGGGCTCTCATCCGTCTCGGTCACTTGCGGTAACCATGACCTTGTCACTACCTGTGATGACTCCGCTGGGTTTGCGCCTCCGGGGGGCTTGGCACCCGCTCGCTTCGGCGCTAGGCGCGGGCGGCGGCTTGGGCGCCGGCTACCTCGTCGCCGGACTCAGCCCAGACGCGGACGATGTCGCGCATCGACAGCAGCCCGATGACCTCCTGCCCCTCGACCACGACGAGGTGCCGGAACCCGGACCGGACCATGGTCTCGGCGGCTTGCTGCAGGGTCCAGTCGGGAGCGGCGAACACCACGTCCACCGTGCGGTGCTGGGCGACCAGTTCGGTGTCCGGGTCCTCGCCGGTGCCCACCGAGTCCAGGATGTCGCGTTCGGTCAGGATGCCGATCCCGGCGTGCTGATCATCGATCACCACGGCCGCGCCGACCCGGCGGGCGGACATCAGCCGGGCCGCCTCGCGTAGCGTGTGGGCCGGCCCGATCGTGAGCACCAGCCTGGTCATGCCGTCTCGCACCTTCACGATCGATCACTCCCTGGGCCGTTCCGGAAGCGCCACCACCCTCCCGTGAGCTCCCGGGCCGGCGGTGGCGCCTCGTGCGGACATATCGCGCTTGTGCCCTTGTGACAGGCACTGAATTCCAGCATCCGCGCAAGCCGCCCCCAGGGCAAGGCCCTTTCGGCGACGTTCTCCGGCCAAGTTCGCAGCTGGTTGGACGTCCTATAAGCCCAGGTTGAAGGCCTACTCTGCGGGCTTGCCGGTCAGCTGGGCGAGCACTGCCTGGTGCAGCCGCCCGTTGCTGCACACCACGCTGCCGCCCTCCGGGGTGGCCTGGCCGGCCAGGTCGGTGAACGTGCCGCCGGCCTCCTCCACGATGACCTGCAGCGCGGCCAGATCCCACAGCTTTACCTCGGGCTCGGCGGAGAAATCGACCGCGCCCTCGGCCACCAGCATGTGCGACCAGAAGTCGCCGTAGGCCCGGGTCCGCCAGGCCGCCCGGGTCAGCCCGAGGAAGCCGTCCAGCATGCCGCGCTCGGCCCAGCCGCCCACCCCGGAGTAGGAGAACGAGGCGTCCTCGAGCCGGGCCACGTCAGACACCCGGCACCTGGTCGCCTTGGTCAGGCTGCGCCCGGTCCACGCCCCGGTGCCGGTCGTCGCCCACCAGCGCCGGCCGAGGGCGGGTGCGGACACCACGCCGGTGACCACCTTGGCCCCGTCCATCAAGCCGATCAGGGTGGCCCAGACCGGTACGCCGCGGACGTAGTTCTTGGTCCCGTCGATCGGATCGATGACCCAGCATCGCGGCCCGCCGCCTTCGCGGCCGAACTCCTCGCCCAGCATCGCGTCCCGGGGGCGGGACCGGCGCAGCACGTTACGCAGGATTTCCTCGGCCGCCTTGTCCGCGTCGGTGACCGGGGTCAGGTCCGGTTTGGCCTCGACGTGCAGATCCAGCGCCCGGAAGCGGCGCGTGGTGATGTCATCGGCCGCGTCGGCGAGGACGTGGGCGAAACGCAGGTCATCGTCGTATCCCGCCATGCCGCGAAACGCTAGCGGATCAATGCCCCGGCCGGCCATTGCCCCCGGTAGACGAGTACCTGTCAGCCGGTGTCGTCGCCTTCCCGGCTGCGCAGCAGGCGGCGCAGCGAGTCCAGCCGGGTCACCAGCCGGCTGTCCCCGCCCTGGTCCCGGACCCAGTCGTCGAGGGCGCAGTCCGGCTCCAGGTGCGTGCAGCCGCGCGGGCAGGCCAGGGTGCCCGGGGCCAGGTCGGGGAAGGCCCGCACCACCCGTTCCGGGGCGATGTGGGCCAGGCCGAACCCGCGCAGCCCGGGCGTGTCGATGAGCCAGCCCTCGCCGGGCGGCGGCAGCGGCAGCGCGACCACCGAGGAGGACGTGTGACGGCCCCGCCCAGTCACCGGGCTGACCGTGCCGACCACCCGGTCCGCACCCGGGATCAGCGCGTTGACCAGGGTTGACTTGCCCACCCCGGAGTGCCCGACGAGGACGGTGACCCGGCCGGCCAGCGCCTCCCGCACCGGGTCGAGCCGGGCCGGGGTGAGCGGCTGGCCAAGCACCAGGTGCGGGATGCCGAGCGGGCCGTACACGTCGAGGATCGGCGTGGCCGGGGCCAGATCGGACTTGGTCAGCACGAGCAGCGGGCTCAGCCCGGCATCGAACGCCGCGACCAGGAACCGGTCGATCAGCCGGGGCCGCGGCGGCGGGTCAGCCAGCGCGGTCACGATGGCCAGCTGGTCCGCATTAGCGACAATGACCCGCTCCACCGGATCGGTGTCGTCGGCCGAGCGGCGCAGCACGGACTTCCGCGGCTCGACCCGGACGATCCGGGCCAGCGTGCCCGGTGCCCCGGAGATATCGCCCGCCAGGGCGACCCGGTCGCCCACCACCACGCTGCGCCGGCCCAGCTCGCGGGCGCGCATCGCGGTGACCACCCGGTGGTCGAGCAGGGTGCCGTAGCGGCCCCGGTCTACCGAGGCCACGAACGCCTCGGCCGCGTCCTCGTGGGCCGGGCGCCGCCGCGTGCGCGGCCGGGTGCCGCGTGCGGGCCGGACCCGGACATCATCCTCGTCCAGGTTGGCGTAGCCCGGCCGCCGGTTCAGGGAGCCTGCTCCAGCATCGCCGTCCAGGTATCGGGGAACTCCGGGAACGTCTTGCCGACCGCCTCCGGCCCGGCCACCGCCAGGCCGGGCACCGCGAGGCCGAGCACGGCGGCCGCCATCACCAGCCGGTGATCGTCGTAGGTGGCGAACGGCCGGGCCGCGCGCAGCGGCCGCGGCTCGATCCGCAGCCCGTCGGGCAGTTCGGTCACCGCGCCGCCCAGCGCGTTGATCTCGGTGGCCAGCGCGCCGAGCCGGTCGGTCTCCTGCAGCCGCTGGTGGCCGATGCCGGTGAGCACCGACGGCGAATCGGCCAGCGCGGCCAGCGCCCCGACGGTGAGCGTGATCTCGTTGCAGTCGGCCAGGTCGGCGGTGATCCCGTGGATCCGGCCGGTACCGGTGACGGTCAGCCCCGCCGGGCCGTCCGCGTAGCTCGCGCCCAGCTGGCTGAACACGTCCAGGATCTGGCTGGCCGGCTGGCTGGTCACGGCCGGCCAGTCCAGGATCGTCACGCTCCCGCCGGTGATCAGCGCCGCGGCCAGGAACGGGGCGGAATTCACCACATCCGGCTGAACGCGCACCGCCTGGTGGCTGAGCGTCCCCGGGTGCACGAACCAGGTGTCCGGGTGGCCGGCTTCGCCGGCCGCGGGCCCGGCGGCTGAGCCGGTCTCCACCGTGGCCCCGGCGTCGCGGAGCATCTGCACGGTCATCGCGATGTGCGGGGCGGATGGCGCCCGCCCGCCGCGGTGCCGGATTTCCAGGCCCTTCTCGTACCGGGGCGCGGCCAGCAGCAGTCCCGACACCAGCTGGGACGAGGCGGACGCGTCCACGGTCACCGCGCCACCGGGCAGCGAGCCGGTGCCGTGCACGGTGAACGGGATGGCGCCGCGGTCGCCGTCGTCGATGACGGCCCCCAGTTCGCGCAGCGCGGCGATGATCGCGCCGACCGGCCGCTGGGCGGCCCGCGGGTCACCGTGGAACTGCACCGCGACGCTGCCCAGCGCGGCGACCGGCGGCACGAAACGCATCACCGTGCCGGCATTGCCCACGTTGACGCTCGTGTCCTGGCTGGCCCAGCCCGGGCTGACCAGCCATGCCTCCGGGTCGCCGGTGTCCACCTGGGCGCCCAGGGCGTGCAGCGCGCTGGCCATCAGCCCGGTGTCCCTGGCCCGCAGCGGGTGCCGGACCTCGGCCGGCCCGGCGGCCAGCGCGGCCAGCACCAGCGCCCGGTTGGTCATCGACTTGGAACCGGGCAGCCGCACCTGGGCCCGGACCGGGCCGGCTGGCTGCGGGGCCAGCCAGACCGCTGGCGGGGTTTCCATGCTGTGAGCGTAATGCGTGGGCTGGCCGGCCGCGCGGAGTGAACCGGCCGAATCAGGGAAAGAACCAGCGGGCGCCGCGCAGGTGACAGCCCTGCCAGCGGCAGCGCGGTCCGGGTGAACCCTCGGTGCAGGTTTGGTTAACCAGATTTGTGGTTAAGAAAGGCCACATTCCGTGCTTCGCCGGTTCCGGCTTGCCCGGGAACTGACGCCTGGCTAGCAGCGGACGGAGAAGCTGATGTGCGGTCGTTTCGCCTCGGCGCGCAAGCGCCAGGAACTCCTCGAGGAGTTCAGCGTGCAGCGCGACCGCGTCGAGGAAGACCTGCGGGCGGACTACAACGTGGCCCCGACCAAGCCGATCTACGCGGTGCTGGCCCGGCGGCCCAAGGCGACGCGGAACCGGCTGACGGCGGTGCCGGCGGCGGCGAAACGCTCCGCGAACTGCGCGTGGTGCGCTGGGGCCTGGTCCCGTCCTGGGCCAAGGACATCTCGATCGGCAGCCGGCTGATCAACGCGCGGTCCGAGACCGTAGCGGTCAAGCCCGCCTTCCGCCGCGCCTTCGCCCGGCACCGCTGCCTGCTCCCGGCGGATGGCTACTACGAGTGGGAGAAGGCCGGGGACCCGGCCAAGCCGCAGAAGCAGCCGTACTTCATCCACCGCAAGGACGGCGGGGTGCTGGCCTTCGCCGGCCTCTACGAGCTGTGGCGGGACAAGAGCGTGCCCGACGACGATCCGCGGGCCTGGCTGTGGTCGGCGACGATCATCACGACCCGGGCCGAAGACGAGATCGGGCGGATCCACGACCGGATGCCGATGGTGATCGAGCCGGGCCGCTGGGCGGACTGGCTCGACCCCGCGGCCAGCAGCGGCGACGCGCTGCACGGGCTGCTGGCGCCGGCCGCGGTCAGCCACCTGACGTCATATCCGGTGTCGACGGAGGTCAATTCGGTACGGCACAACGGGCCAGGGCTGATCGAGCCGCTGGCCGGTTCGGCGCCGGGCACGTTGTTCTGAGGCTCCCGGGCGCGGCTTGGCCCCCAAGGTCTGTTCCGCTGCGCCGCCGGTGCCCCTGACCAGCATGGAGGACTTATGGAGACGCTTACTGTACGCAAGCGGCTGGAAGATGCCTGCGCACAGCTGGACAGGTCGATCGCGGTGCTGCGCAGTGAGCAGCCAGCCGCCCGCGAGGACTTCCCCCAGGACGAGATCGACGCCGGGACCAGCCTGGCCGAAGGTGACCGGGCCGAGGCCATCCTGGCCGCGGCGATGTCGCAGCGTTCCGAGGTCGTGGCCGCGCTGGCCCGGATCCAGGACGGCAGCTACGGGACGTGCGCGGACTGCGGGCGGCCGATCCCGGAAGGGCGGCTGGAGGCCCGCCCGGAGGCGTCCCGCTGCGTCAACTGCCAGTCCAAGCGGGACCAGCGGCGCCGCTGACTCCATCCAGCCGTATCCGACATATGTAGCCTACATATGTCGGATACGCGTTTTAGGCGGGCTTGCGCGCCGCGGCCAGCAGGTACATGCCGAATGACCCGCTGCCGCCGGCCGTGGGCCCGTCCGCCCGGCCCGCCGCCATCTCGGCGCGGACCAGCCGGGTGATGGCGCCGGGTTCCCTGCGCAGCACGTGATCCACCATGGACGGGGACAGCACGGTGCGCGGGCGGATCCAGCTGACCTCCAGTCCCGCCTCGGTGAGCAGGTCGGTGAGCTGCTCCGGGCCGAAGCACCGGGTGATCCGGCCATCCGGCCAGGGGATCAGCACCACCTCGGCCTGCGGCAGGTCGGTCAGCTCGGCCCAGTGATGCTGCTCGGCCAGGATGGACATGCCGAGCACGAGTGAGTCCACGCAGGCCAGCAACTGGCCGCCGGGCCGGAGCACCCGGCTGATGTCGGCCGCGATGTCCTCGGCCATCAGGTACGCGGACAGCGCGCCGTCCTCGGCGATCACCCCGTCCACGGAGGCATCGGCCAGGAACGACAGCCGGACCGGGTCGGCTACCAAGGGAACTACCTCACCTCGCACGGTGCCCGCCCGCGACGGCGGGGACCCGACGGCGAGCTGCTGGGGGAGGACCCGGATGACCCGGTAGCCGGAGGCGGCGGCCTGGGCGGCCACGCTGGACCGCGGGCCGGAGATATCCAGCAGGACGCGCCCCCGGGGCGGCAGCCAGGCTCGCAGCTGAGCCGCCGCGACCGCCCGCTGGAATCGCCAGTAGGCCGTGAGTGAGCTGGAACCGAGAACTCCGAGCGGGCTGCTCGCACTGGTTGCCGGAGTGATACTGGCCGCCACCATGACTCCATCCAGCGCGGGCGTTGTCGCCGTGCCGCGCCGCATGCCCGCGCAGTCCTTCCTCCAGAGATGTTCCCCGCCGCGCCCCAGCCTCACCTGACCTGATGGCCAGGTCCCAGGTCCAGGCGCGGAATGAAGCCGGTGGGCGGCCTGTTGCACACGGCGTGGTTGTAGCCGACTGCGCACCGCGCACCAATCCACTCCAGCTGCCTCGCTTCGAGCCGCACCTGCCCGGGGATGTATCCTCCCGCCCATACGATGCTGACTATCGGCCGGTGCAGGAGATCTCCGAGGGGGTGGGTCCGGTAACCGAGACACTCGAGCAGCGAAGCGAGCGATTCGAGCACGACGTACTGCCTTACCTGGATCAGCTCTACTCGGCTGGGTTGCGGATGACGCGGAACCCGGCGGATGCCGAGGACCTGGTCCAGGAGACGTTCGCCAAGGCGTACGCGTCGTTCCACCAGTTCCAGCCGGGCACCAACCTGAAGGCCTGGCTGTTCCGCATCCTGACCAACACGTTCATCAACAGCTACCGCAAGAAGCAGCGGGAGCCGCAGCGGTCCGGGGCCGAGGAGATCGAGGACTGGCAGCTGGCCAGGGCCGCCGCGCACACCTCGTCCGGGCTGAAGTCGGCCGAGGCGGAGGCGCTGGAACGGCTGCCCGACTCGGACATCAAGAGTGCGCTGCAGGCCCTGCCGGAGGAGTTCCGCATCGCGGTGTACCTCGCCGACGTGGAGGGCTTCGCGTACAAGGAGATTGCCGACATCATGGGCACGCCGATCGGCACGGTGATGTCGCGGCTGCACCGCGGGCGCCGGCAACTGCGCGAGATGCTGCAGGACTACGCGGCTGATCGCGGCCTTAACCGGACCGGACCGGCTCCACAGGAGCAGGCTTCCCAGCCGAACGGCGAACTGGGGGCGGACAGGTCATGAGCTGTGGTAAGCCACACGAGACCCCGTGTACCGAGGTGCTGGATCGCGTCTACTCCTACCTGGACGGCGAGCTAGGCGACGACGGCAAGGCGAAGATCCGGCAGCATCTGGACGAGTGCGGCCCCTGCCTGCGCGAGTACGGCCTGGAAGAAGCGGTCAAGCGGCTGGTGCACAAGAGCTGTGGCCACGACGCGGTACCCGATGGCCTGCGGATCAAGGTGCTGACCCGGATCCAGGAGGTCCGGGCGACGATCGAGATCACCGAGTTACCCGCGCAGTCGAACGCCGACTAATCGCCGCTCCCGCGGCAGATGCCCGTATTCGCCGCTTTGCCGCAGCCAATCGCGGCGGCAAAAGAACTGTCACTCTCTGTCCCTGGTTTCTACTGATTGTAGAGATCGGTCATGAGGGCTACGCGAATAGCGGTGATGGCGTTACCCTGAGTGGCGGGCGGGCTGGTTCGCCGAATGTGTGATCAGGGCGCTGATCAGGGCCGATGCGCTGCGGGCCCGGTTCGGCGTATCGCTGTCCGACGAGCTGCGGATCCAGGTGCAGCTGGGCGCGGCGGTCGGTGCCTGCGCGGTGCTGATCGCGCTGGCCGCCGAGGCGATGGGGCTGGTGGCGACTAGCCCTGCTGATCGCGCCGCTGCTGGTCACCCAGACCGCGTTCCGCCGGTACGCCGGGATCCGGTCCACCTACCTGCAGACGGTGGCCGCGCTGGCCCGGGTCACCGAGGTCGGTGGCTACGTGGAGGACGGGCACTCGCACCGGGTGGGCCGGCTGGCCGTCGCCGTCGGCCGCGAGCTGGGCATGAGCGAGCCGGAACTGCTGCACCTCGAGTACGCGGCGCTGATGCACGACATCGGCCAGCTGTCGCTGGCCCAGCCGATCCCGGGCGGGGCCACCGTGCTGGCCTCGCCGGAAGACCAGCGGCGCATCGCCGGCCTGGGCGCCAGCGTCATCGAGCAGGCCGGGGTGCTCGACCAGGTGGCCGAGATCGTCCGCTGCCAGAGCCTGCCGTGGCGCGGCGGGCCGGTGCAGCCGCCGGTCGGCAGCCGGATCATCCGGGCCGCCAACGCGTTCGATGACCTGGTCGGCGGGTCGGCGGACCGGGACCGGTCCGCGGCGGCCCTGGAACGGCTCCGGCTGGACACCGCGGCCGAATACGACCCGGGCGTGGTGGAGGCGCTGAGCAAGGTCACCGACCGCTGCTACCCGGGGCGCCGGTAGGCTGCCCCGGTGATCGAATCGCTGCTGGTCGCCAACCGGGGCGAGATCGCCCGCCGGGTGCTGGCCACGGCGCGCCGGATGGGCATCCGGACGGTCGCCGTCTACTCCGAGGCCGACGCGGACCTCCCGTTCGCCCGCGAGGCCGACGAGGCGGTGCTGATCGGGCCGCCGCCCCCGGCCCGCAGCTACCTGGACCAGGCGGCCATCATCGAGGCGGCGCAGCGCACCGGCGCCCAGGCTGTGCACCCTGGTTACGGGTTCCTGTCCGAGAACGCGGAGTTCGCCGAGCGAGTTATGGCCGCCGGGCTGATCTGGGTCGGGCCGCCGCCGTCGGCTATCGGGCAGATGGGCGACAAGATCAATGCCCGGAACCTGATGGCCGCGGCCGGAGTGCCGGTGGCCGCGGGCACGGCCGAGCCGGTGAGCGACGCCGATGCGGCGGTGGCCGCGGCGGCCGTCATCGGCTACCCGGTCATGGTCAAGGCCGCGGCGGGCGGCGGCGGGATCGGGATGAGCGCCGCCGCGGACGACGCCGAGCTGCGCGCGGCCTTCGACACCGCCCGGTCCCGCGCGGAGCGGTTCTTCGGCCGCCCGGACATCCTGCTGGAGCGCTACGTCGTCGCGGCCCGGCACGTCGAGGTGCAGATCCTCGGGCTGGCCAGCGGCCAGGTACTGGCCCTCGGCGAGCGGGACTGCTCGGTGCAGCGGCGGCACCAGAAGGTGGCCGAGGAGACTCCGTCGCCCGGGGTTGGCCCAGAGCTGCGCGGCCGGCTGCTGGCCGCCGCGGTCCGGGCCGGCCAGGTGGTCGGTTACCGGGGCGCCGGGACCGTCGAGTTCCTGCTGGATGTGGACTCCGGCGAGTTCATGTTCCTGGAGATGAACACCCGGCTCCAGGTCGAGCACCCGATCACCGAGCTGGTCACCGGCATCGACCTGGTCGAGCAGCAACTGCGTATCGCGGCTGGCGGCGACGTCAGTTTCCCCCCGGGGGGCGTTCAGTATCAGGGGCATGCGCTGGAGCTGCGGGTCTACGCGGAAGACCCGCGCCGGTTCCTGCCCAGCCCGGGCACCATCACCGAATGGGCCGAGCCGGCCGGGCCGGGCATCCGGGTGGACGCCGGGTACGCGGCCGGCAACCAGGTGACCCCGTTCTACGATCCGCTGCTGGCCAAGCTGTGCGTGCACGGCGCCGACCGGGACCAGGTGCTGCACCGGGCCCGGGACGCGGTAGCGTCCTTCCGGATCGGCGGCCTCAAGACCAACCTGCCGTTCCACACCGACCTGCTGGACAGCGACGTGTTCACTAGCGGTGGCTACGACACGTCGGTGGTCAGCCGGCTGCGTCCGTAAGCAGTTACCAGCACAATGGGGATCGAGGGAGAGGACGGACACGTGGCCGAGGTGCGCGCGGAGATGGTGGCCAACGTCTGGAAGGTGGTCGCAGCCGAGGGCGAGCAGGTCTCCGACGGCACCACGCTGGTCATCCTGGAGTCGATGAAGATGGAGATCCCGGTCCTGGCCGAGCAGCCGGGCACGATCACCAAGCTGGCCGTGGCCGAGGGTGACGTGGTCCAGGAAGGCGACCTGATCGCCATCATCGACTAGCCGCGGCCGCCCGCCCGTGGTTGCGCGGCCGGTGGTTCAGATGCCGGTGGTTCAGATGCCGGTGGTGGTGCGCGGGTAGGCGACCGCCGGGTCGGTGATCACGTTGACCAGGTAGGGCACCCCGGAGCGGAAGGCCCGGTCCAGCGCCGGCGCGATGCCGTCCGGCTCGGTGACCATTTCACCCGCCCCGCCCAGCGCCCGGACCACCTCGTCGTAGCGGCACTGGGGCTGCAGGTCGGCGGCCACGTCGTAGCCGTACAGCGCCTGCATGGGGTGCTTCTCCAGGCCCCAGATGCCGTTGTTGCCGCAGATCATCACGACCGGCAGCCGGTGCCGGACCAGGCTGTCCACGTCCATCAGCGAGAACCCGGCCGCGCCGTCCCCGAGCAGCAGCACGATCTGCGCGGCGGGACGGCTGATCCGGGCGCCGATGGCATAGCCGAGCCCGGTGCCCAGGCAGCCGTACGGGCCCGGGTCGAGCCAGCCACCCGGCCGCTTCGGCTCGATGTATTTGCCCGCGTAGGACACGAAATCCCCGCCGTCGCCGATCACCACCGCGTCGTCGTCCAGGAACTGGGCCAGCTCGCCGTAGACGCGCATCGGGTGGATCGGGCTGGCCGCGCTGGTCAGCAGCGCGCTGTCGGCGGCTACCGCCGCGGCCACCGCCGCGCTGAGCTGGGGCAGCCAATCGGCTTCCCAGGCCAGCTTGGCCAGGCCCGGCCAGCTGGCCGGGCTGATCAGGCCGTCGAAGAACGCGGCCAGGTCGCCGGCGTACGAGGCGGCCAGCGGGGTGTGCCCGGCGAGCTGATCCGGGGCGTCCATGACGTGCACGACGGCGGCCGGGTCCGTGCCGCCGGCCCCGCCGAAGGTGCCGTAGCCGAGCCGGAAGTCCAGCGCGGTACCGACCACCACGACCAGGTCCGCCTGGCGGAACGCGGCCGCCCGGGCCCGGGTGACCAGCAGTTCGTGGCCGGCCGGCAGGATGCCGCGGCCCTGCCCGTTGGCGATCACCGGCAGCCGGAGTTCCTCGGCCGCGGTCCGGGCGGCCTGCTCGGCGCGGCCCGCCCAGACATCGGAGCCGAGCACCAGCACCGGGCGCTGGGCCATGCCCAGCAGGCCGGCGATCCGCTGGATGGCCGCCGGGTCGCCGGATCCGGGCCCGGCCGGCGCCGTATCCGGTGCGGTGTCGCCCGCGTCTGGCCCGGCCGGGCTGAACAGGGCCTCCACCGCGATGTCCAGGAAAACCGGCCCGCGGTGCGGCGTAGCGGCCAGCCGGAACGCCTCCGCCACCCCGGCGCCGATCTTCGCCGTCTCGTGCTCGGTCCAGGCCCGCTTGGTGATCGGCCGGAGCAGCTCCGGGTGGTCGAACTCCTGCAGGCTGCCGGAGCCCCAGCGGTAGTCCGGGGCGCGGCCGCCCAGGATCACCACCGGTGACCCGTTGAAGTACGCGGTGGTGATGGCGCTCACCCCGTTGGTCACCCCGGGCCCGGCGGTGAGCACGGCCAGGCCGGGGGAGCGGGCCAGCCGGGCGGTGGCCTCGGCGGCGAACACGGCGCTCTGCTCGTGCCGCACGTCGACCAGGCGCATCGGCGGCTCGGCGTGGGTGGCCGCGTCGTACAGCGGGAATACGTGGCCGCCGGACAGGGTGAACATCGCCGACGCGCCGTGCGCGCGGGCCGCGGCCAGGGCCAGCGTGCCGCCGTGCCGGGCCGGTCCCGGGTTCCGCTCCGTCATGCCGCGAGGTTACCAGCTGGTAGCTCACGCGGGCTGGGTGGTCTTGCCGGTGGCTTGAGTGGTGCCGGGACCGGCCGGGCGGGGCCGGCCCCGGCACGAGCGGGTCAGCCGCTGTCGGCGGCCCCTGTCCCGCCGATCCCGGCCACGACCGGGATCGGCCCGGCCGTCTCCGGGTCCGGATCGGCCACGAACTGCCCGGGCTGCGTCTCGTCGGCGCCCTCGGGCAACTTGACGGCCCGGAACACCAGGGTGAGCACGGCCGCGATGATCAGGTTCATGACCAGCCCGGTCAGCCCGATGTATACGGTGTGGCCGATGATTGGGAGGGTGTCGGCCGACGCCCCGAAGTGGGTGCCTGGCTTGCCCGGGGAGGGCAGCCGGTACGCCTCGATGGTGCCCCACACCATGGCCACCGCCCAGCCGATGACCAGCGCCCAGCGGTTGAACCAGCGGGTGTACAGGCCAGCCACGATGGCCGGGAACGTCTGCACGATCCAGACGCCGCCGAGCAGCTGCAACTGGATCGCGTACGTCGTGTTCACGAACAGCACGAACATCAGGGCGCCCAGCTTGACCAGCAGCGAGGCGGTCTGCGCGACCCGGGTCTGCTCGGCATCGCTCGCATTTGGCCGGAAGTACTCCTTCCAGATGTTGCGGCAGAACAGGTTGGCCGCCGCGATGGACATGATGGCCGCCGGGACCAGGGCGCCGATCACGATGGCCGAGAAGGCCACGCCCGCGAACCAGCTTGGGAAGAGATCCCGGAACATGAACGGCAGCGCGAGCTGGGCGTTCGAGTCGTGCGCCTTGACCTGGCCGGGCACGCCCGGGGTGGCCAGCGCCACGTAGCCGAGCAGTGCGATCAGGCCGAGCACCACCGAGTAGGCGGGCAGCGCGGCGATGTTGCGCCGGATCACGTTGCGCCGCCGGGCGGCGAACGTGGCGGTGATCGTGTGCGGGTACATGAACAGGGCCAGCGCCGAGCCCAGCGCCGTGGTGGCGAACGCCCACTCGCCGGCCGGCTCCAGGATCAGGCTGCCGAACGGCTTGCCCGTCTTCGGGTTGGTCGAGTTGAGGTGGGTGTTGGCCACGCCAAAGATGTGATGCCAGCCGCCGACCCGCATCGGGATGTAGATGATGGCCACGATGATCATCACATAGATCAGGGTGTCCTTGATGAACGCGATCAGCGCCGGGGCGCGCAGCCCGGACACGAACGTGTAGCCGGCCAGCACCAGGAACGCGATGATCAGCGGCAGATCCTTGACGAACGCGTTCGACGAGCTGCCGCCGATGCCCATCACGGTCAGCACCGCCTGGATGCCGACCAGTTGGAGCGCGATGTAGGGCATCACGGCCAGGATGCCGGTGAACGCGACGGCCAGGGACAGGCCACGCGACCCGTACCGGCCGCGGACGAAGTCGGCCGGGGTTATGTACCCATGCACCCGGGCCACCGACCATAGCCGGGGCAGGAACACGAACACGATCGGGTACACCATGATCGTGTAGGACAGGGTGAAGAACCCGGCCGCGCCGGTGCCGAAGACCACAGCCGGCACCGCGATGAATGTGTACGCAGTATACACATCACCGCCTAATAAGAACCAGCTCACGAAGCTGCCGAAGCCACGCCCGCCGAGCCCCCACTCGGTCAGGTGCAGCATGTCCTCAGTCCGGCGCCACCGCGTCGCGGCGAACCCGACGAACGCGACGACCGCGAACAGGAAGAGCAGGATGCCGAACGAGACCCAGTCGATGCTCACCGGGCCTCCCCAGAGCCGTCACGGGCCGGGGGGACCTGGCCGCTCCCGCGGCGCGAGCCGCGGGTGGAGATCAGGTAGCAGAGGGCCATCATGATCGCGACGAACGGCACCCAGAGCAGCTGGTACCAGTAGAAGAACGGGAAGGCGCCGAGGTACGGGCTGCTCCGCGCGTAGATCGGCACGATGAGCGTGCCCAGGATGGAGATGAGGACGAGAACAGTGATTAACACCCAGGTGCCGGTGCGCCTGGGTGCTGGGCCGGAGTGCGCCATTGCGTCGTCTCCCTGCGCGAGTTCGGTCACGCGCCACCACCTGGCCACCAGCCGCGAGCGGGGGCGCGCGCGTGACTCATGTCACGTTGTTGCCGTCCATGGTGCGATAGGTTGGCGCATCGTGCAATGGTTTGCGCGTTAGTCGGGTAATGGCCAGGTAATCCTTGTCCGGCCCGCGCACCCGCCATTCCTCTTCCAGCAGGTCAGCCGCGAGCACCCGGTGGCTGAGGAGGTAGCGGTCCGGGCCGCAGCCGTGCTCCGCCTGGGCCTGGCCGGTGCGCAGGTCGAGAACGTAGAACGGGCGGCCGTCGGCGAACCGCACCGCGACCGTGCCGTCGGGCAGGCCCTGGTAGCGCAGGCGGCGGCTGGCCGGCCCGGTATGCGCCGCGAAGCGCAGCTCGCCGTCCTCGGTGTAGCACCATTCGCCCGGCTGCCCCGGCTGCCCCGGCGGCGCGGGGGCGACTAGCGCGCGGCCGGTGAACCAGCCCTCGGCGCCGGTGCGATAGTCGGTGAGGTGGCGGTCCAGCTGCCAGCCGCCGCGGACGAAGGCCAGCGTATCGGTCACCCGCATGCCACCATTGTCGCCGTCCGCGGCCTGGTTCCTGTCACCCACGGCACCCGTGGCGCGCCCCCTGATCTGCCTTGATATGGTCCCCTTCGACCGTGTGCCCTAGTCCCCCAGCTTGAGGAGCCGGTGTTATGTCCGATGCTGCCGCACTGCGCCAGCGCCCCCCGCTGGTGCTGGCCGACCTGCTACCTGGCGCGCTGGTCCGGGACGCGCTCCTGGTGGCCGGCGCGGCTGGGTTCATCGGGCTGCTGGCGCAGATCTCCATCCACCTGTCCTTCACCCCGGTGCCCATCACCGGGCAGACGCTCGGCGTGCTGCTGGCCGGGACCGCACTGGGCTGGCGGCGGGCCGGTGCCGCGCTGCTGCTGTACGCGGTGGCCGGGGTGGCCGGGGTGCCCTGGTTCGCGGATCACTCCAGCGGCTACGCGAGCGCCTCGTTCGGCTACATCATCGGCTTCTTCGCCGCCGCCGTGCTCTGCGGCTACCTGGCCGGGCGGGGCGCGGACCGGTCCGTGCTGCGCGCGGTGCCGGCCATGCTGGCCGCCGAGGTCGTCATCTACGCGTTCGGCCTGACCTGGCTGGCCATCGACCTGCACCTGGGAGCCTCGGCCACGATCGCGGACGGGCTCACCCCGTTCCTGGCGGGCGACGCCATCAAGGCCGCGCTGGCCGCTGGCCTGCTCCCGGCGGCCTGGTGGCTGGCCGGCCGGCGCGGTGACGTCAGCGGTCCCGGCGCAGCCGGGTGACCAGCTTGTAGCGGTCGCCGCGGTACTTGGACTGGGCCCACTCGACCGGGACCGCAGACACGTCGAAGGCCTGCCGGGACAGCAGCAGCAGCGGCATGCCGGCGTCCACCCCGAGCAGCCGGGCGTCCGTCGGGTCGGCCAGCACGGTCTCGATGGTCTCCTCGGCCTCGGCCAGCTGGACCCCGTAGGCGGCGGCCAGCGCCTCGTACAGCGAGGCGTACCGGTCCAGGTTGCGGCGCAGCCCGGGGAAGCGGCGGGCGGGCAGGTGCGAGGTGTCGGTGGACATCGGCTCGCCATCGGCCAGCCGGAGCCGGTGGATGCGCAGCACCCGGCTGCCCGGCGAGATGGCCAGCAGCTCGGACAGCTGCGCGTCGGCCGGTACGTAGCTGGTGTCCAGGATCCTGGTCTGCGGGTGCAGCCCGTGCGCCCGCATGCCCTGGGTGTAGCTGGCCAGCTCCAGCAGCTGGGCCACCTTCGGCTTGGCCACGAAGGTGCCCTTGCCCTGCATGCGCAGCAGCCGTCCCTCGACCACCAGCTCGGCCAGGGCCTGCCGGACGGTGGTGCGCGAGGTGCCGTAGTGCTGGGCCAGCTCGCGCTCCGGGGGGACCGGGCTGCCCGGCGCCATGGTCTGGGTCAGCTCGAGCAGCTGCCGCTTCACCGTGTAGTACTTGGGCAGCCGCGGGCCCGGCGGGATGGGCGGCGCGGCCGGGTCCGGCTCGGGTCGCTGGTCGTCGCGGGCGGCAGGGGAAACGGTCACGGTCATCTCCTCCCGCAAAAGCTGCGTTCCGGACATGATGCCGCATTGTGGACAGAATCCACGGTGCCGCGCCCAGCGCGCAACCACCCAGGCCGCGCACTGTAACCAGACATGCACGAATACTGCCAGCTAGAGCCGGACCCGTAGGCAGCGGGGGCAGGCAGAACGTGGTTCCGGCAGGCCCGCCCGGTACGCGGCATGCGCGATGATGACAGGGTGCCCACACTGAACGACCTGGCTGGCCGGCATACCGAGCTGACCCGGGCCGACATCGACTGGCTGCATGCCCTGGTGTCCGACTGGCAGCTGCTCGCCGACCTGTCGTTCGCCGACCTGGTGCTGTGGGCGCCGCTGCAGGACGGTTCTGGCTGGGTGGTACTGGCGCAGATGCGCCCGACGACCGGGCCCACCACGTTCCACGACGACGTGGTGGGGAGCTTTGCGTCCACCGGGGCCCGGCCGTTCCTTGACTCGGCCCAGCGCGAGCACCGGATCTGCCGGGAAGGCGACCCGGAGTGGACCCGGGGCGTGCCGGTCCGCCGCGAGTCCATCCCGGTGACCAGGGAAGGCAAGGTCATCGCCGTGATCGAGCGGAGCACCAACCTGAGCTCCGCGCGCACCCCGAGCCGCCTCGAGCTGACCTATCTCAAGGGCGCCGACGACCTGGCCCAGATGGTCGCGTCCGGCATGTTTCCCTGGCCAGGGCAGCAGCCGGCTCTGGTCAGGTCGCCCCGGGTGGGTGATGGCCTGCTCCGGCTCGGCCGCAGCGGCAAGGTCAGCTACGCCAGCCCGAACGCGCTGTCCGCCTATCGCAGGCTCGGCCTGACCGCCGATCTCGTCGGGGCCGAACTCGGCCCGCTGACCGCGCGGCTCTGCGCCCCCGGCCGGGCCACCGACGATTCGCTCATGGTGACGGCCAGTGGCCGGGCGCCGCGGGAGACCGAGGTGGAGGGGAACGGCTCGGTCGTCCAGTTGCGGGCTATTCCGCTGGTGGTAAATGGCCTGCGCACCGGGGCACTGGTGATGGTCCGTGACGTGACCGAGCTGCGGCACCGGGAACGCGAGCTGATGACCAAGGACGCCACCATCCGGGAGATCCACCACCGGGTGAAGAACAATCTGCAGACCGTGGCCGCGCTGCTCCGGTTGCAGGCCCGGCGGATGGATGCCCCGGAAGGCCGGGCCGCGCTGGAGGAAGCAGTGCGCCGGGTCGGGTCCATCGCGACCGTGCACGAGACGCTGTCCCACGCACCCGAGGAGATCGTCGACTTCGACGAGGTGGCACAGCGGGTGGCGGCCATGACGGGCGAGGTGTCGGCGGCTGAGGCCCGGGTGAAGCCGGTGCTGCGCGGCCGGTTCGGCCTGCTGCCCTCGGCGGTGGCCACGCCGCTCGCCCTGGTGCTGGCGGAATTGCTGCAGAACGCGCTGCAGCACGGGCTGGCTCAGTATGCGGAGGGTGGCCCGGCCGGGTCGCTCGAAGTGTCGGTGACGCGGACTCCGGAGCGGCTCACCGTCACGGTGCAGGACAACGGCGTCGGGCTGCCGGAAGAGTTCGACCTCGACTCCACCACCAGCCTGGGCTTGCAGATCGTCCGCACCCTCGTGGTGGCAGAGCTGGGCGGCAAGCTGGAGGTCAAGCCGAGGGCAGGTGGCGGCACCCGGGCCGAGGTGGATCTGGCGCTGGATCCGGCCGCGCCGCTGGACCCGGCCGCACCGTTACTGGCGCCCAGGCCGGTGACACGCCAGGCCCAGGCGAGCCAGTGGCCGCGGTCCTAGACGTGCGCCCGGGCCCGGATCCGGGTGGACCGCCGCTTGGCGGCGCGCCGCTCGTCCTCGCTCATGCCGCCCCACACGCCAGCGTCCTGCCCGCTCTCGAGCGCCCACTGCAGGCAGTCCTCGACGACCGGGCAGCGGTGACAGACCTGCTTAGCCTCGTCGATCTGGAGTAGCGCAGGCCCGGTGTTCCCGATCGGGAAGAACAGCTCCGGGTCCACGTCACGGCAGGCGGCGTCGTGGCGCCAGTCCATGCGACCACTCCTCGTTAGCGGTCTCGGCTCGAGCTTGTGAATGGTTTCACGAGCCGGGCCATATGTCGGGAGCTGTGCGGCTCCCGGGGTTTGTATAGCTATGCGGTGAGTCAGCGCCCCCGCTGGACTCTGGTTCGCGGCTCCGTGTTACCAGAACGCCAGAACGCGCCAGCTGACGGCGTACGGCACCGCTCACCCGAACCGGGTTCTAGCCTGTCAAGACGAGCAATCAAACGCAAGACTATTTGGCAAAGGTTCAGCCGGATTTCCGTGTCAGATGGCTCACATCAGCAGCTGTTCCGGGGATCAGGCAATTACCCGCAGAACTGCGGGAACAGAACGAAACCGGATCCGTTCATGCTCGCCCATGTACTCCCCGTCCGCCTGCAGCGCCACCGGCCTGCTGGCCGAGATCACGAACTCGGGCTGGTCGTGCAGGCTGAGTACATCCCGGCCATTGGGCGGGTCCGGGCGGCTGGCGAACATCTGCCGCAGCGCGTTCAGCGTGCCCGCGGTGCGCATCCGGCGCAGCGCGAACAGGTCAAGTCCGGCATCGAAATCCGCCGCTGGGCTCGGGTTGACCGGCCGGCGGCCCAGGTAGGTCCATGGTGCGGTGTTGGACACGATGCCGAAGAACAGGTGGCCGACCGGGGGGTGGCCGTGGCGCTCCAGGGTCAGCGCCGGGTGCCGCCGGTCGGTGACGGTGTAAAACTGGCGCAGCGCGGTCCACAGGTACAGCCCCGGCGTGACCGCCCGGCCGCGGGCCCGCAGGCCGTCGATGACCCGGACGACCTCGGCGTCCAGGCCCAGCCCGGCGTTGAAGGTGAAGTACCGCCCGGACCGGCCGCCCGGATCGATGCGGCCCAGCCCGAGGCGCCGGGACCGGCCTGCTTCCAGCGCCTCGATCACCCGCCCGGTCGCGTCCACCGGGTCGGTGGGCAGCCCGAGCGACCGGGTGAACACGTTGGCGTTGCCACCGGGCAGCGCGGCCAGCGCGGGCGGCCGGCCGTTCCGGTCCAGCAGCAACCCGTTGACCGCCTCGTTCACCGTGCCGTCACCGCCCAGCGTGAGCACCAGATCGTGACCGTCGGCCGCGGCCGCCGCGGCCAGGCTGGCCGCGTGGCCCCGGTAGCGTGTCTGCACGACTTCCAGATCCATCTGGGAGGCGAGGGCGTGCGTGATGACGTCCCGGCGTAGCTGGGTCGTTGACGTCGCCCGCGGGTTGACAATGAGAAGCGCACGCACGCGCTCAGGGTAGCTAGGCACGGAGGATGCTGGAGATGCGGGAGAGGCCGTCGAGCCTGCTTGGTGCGGCGGGAGTACAGGCAGCCGAGGCTGTCGTCGTCCTGGTGGCCAGCATCCTGTCCGGGGTGGACACGGCGGCCGGCAAGTCTTACCAGACCGGCAGCGGCGTCGCGCTGACGATTATCGGCGTGCTCACCGCGGCCGCGCTGGCCTGGATAGCTGTAGCGCTGGCCGGGGCCAGGCGGTGGACCCGCACCCCAGCGCTGCTGACCCAGCTGTTCGTCGGGATCGTGGCCATCTACCTGCTCCAGTCGCACCGGTACCTGTGGGGAGTGCCGTGCCTGGTGCTGGCGGTCGCCGGGTTCGCGGCGCTGCTCGTCCCACCCAGCCTGCGCGCCCTGGGCGGCCGCGAGCCGTCGCCCGGCCAGCCGCCGCGCTGAGCCGCGGCGGTCAGTCCTCCGCGGTCAGGCCGTCCCGGAGCTGGGCCAGTGTCCTGGCCAGCAGCCGGGACACGTGCATCTGGGAGATGCCGAGCTCGCTGGCGATCTGCGACTGGGTCATGTTGCCGAAGAAGCGCAGCAGCAGGATCCGCTTTTCCCGGCTCGGCAGCTGCTCGAGCAGCGGTTTGAGCGATTCCCGGTACTCCACTCCCTCCAGGGCCTCATCCAGCATGCCGAGCGACTCGGCCACCGCGGGCGCGTCGTCGTCGCCGGAGTCCGGCGCATCGAGTGAGACGGTGGAGTAGGCGTTGGCCGACTCCAGGCCCTCCAGCACCTCTTCCTCGGTCATCTGCAGGTGCGCGGCGATCTCCGCCACCGTGGGCGCCCGGCCCTCACGCTGGGCCAGGTCACCGATGGCCTTGGTCAGCGCGAGCTTGAGCTCCTGCAGCCGCCGGGGCACCCGGACCGCCCAGCCCTTGTCGCGGAAGTGCCGCTTGATCTCCCCCACGATGGTGGGGGTGGCGTAGGTGGAGAACTCCACCCCGCGGGCCAGGTCGAACCGGTCAATGGACTTGATCAGCCCGATCGTGGCCACCTGGGTCAGGTCGTCGAGCCACTCGCCGCGGTTGCGGAACCGCCGGGCCAGGTACTCGACCAGCGGCAGGTGCAGCTCGACCAGCTCACCGCGGATGCGCAGCCGTTCCGCATCACCCGCTGGCAGCACGGCCAGCTTCTCGAACAGCTCCCGGGCCCGGCCCCGGTCCGGGACCGCGTGCTGGATCCGCGCGGTGGTGGTCAGGCCGGGGTCGGCTACCTGCACCTCGATATCGGCGGCCACCTCGGCCTCGATATCGTCGGTCACCCGAGCCTCCACCTTCCGCGGCACCCGGACCTCGATTTCCTCGGTCACCCGGACCTCGACAGCTCGCGGGTCTTCCGCAGCATGACCGTCAGCCGGCCGTCCGGCCCGGACCAGGCGTCCACGCTGCCGGCCAGCGCGGAGAGCACCGTCCAGGCGAAGGTGTCCCGGGCGGGCAGCTGGGCCCGCTGGCTGGGCACCGACACCGCGATGGTCATGCTGTCCTCGGCCAGGGTGAAGTCGCAGTCCAGGTCGGCGCCCGGACTGGCCTGGCTGAGCAGCAGGCCGCACGCCTCGTCCACCGCGATGCGCAGGTCCTCGATCTCGTCCAGGGTGAAGTCGAGGCGGGCCGCCAGGCCAGCGGTGGCCGTGCGCAGCACGGACAGGTAGGCGCCCTCGGCGGGCATCCGGATCGTCACCCGGTCTTCCGCCGCTTGGGCCGCCGGTTCGCCGCGTACCGCGGTGGGCACGGCCGCAGTTGCCGGTGCGGTCGTCTCTTCCGTCACGTTTCGTCCTCCAGTACCGCCAGCCGTCCCGCACTGCCAGCGGCCGTCGCTGTGTTGACTTGCAACCTACCGTCCGCGGTGAGCGGCCCGGGCGCGGCGCCCCGTGAAGTGATCACTCAATCTTGGCTGACCAAGGCACAAACACCTCAGGTTGGGCGCCGCAGGCCGGGCACGGATCGCGGCCGGCCGGCCGCCCCGGTGTGGGCCGGCCTACCAGCCAGCATGCCAGAGGCCGCGCGGGCATTGGCCCGCGCGGCCTCGGCAAGGTGGCAACCGCCGTATTATCCGGCTGTGCGGCCAGCTGATCAGCCCTGCTTGGTCTCCCAGAAGATCTTGCTGATCTCCTCGATCTTGGCCAGCAGCGCGTCCGCGGCGGCCACGTCGGTGCTGCTCTTGGTGCCACCCGGGCCCCCGCCGGCCAGCTTGGTGGCCTCGTTGAACAGCTGGTTGAGCTGCGGGTACTTCTCGAAGTGCGGCGGCTTGAAGTAGTCCGTCCAGAGCACCCACAGGTGGTGCTTGACCAGGTCAGAACGCTGCTCCTTGATGAGCAGCGCCCGGGTCTGGTACGCCGGGTCCGAGCTGTCGTTGTACTTCTGGATGATGGCCTTGACAGACTCAGCCTCGATCCGGGCCTGGGCCGGATCGTACACGCCGCACGGGAGGTCGCAGTGTGCGTGCGCGGTGGTCGTCGGCTCAAGGAGACGTGCCAGCAGTCTCATTGATCCCCTTCTCTCATGTCGGATCATGGGTATCCGGGAACCGACACTACCCCGTTGGTCCCCGCCGGAACGTGGGAGGGCAGATGGCTTGAATAACGCTCACTGGCCGCTATGGCGGATTGCGGTCGCGGAGCGGTCCATGGAGCCAGCCCTGCGGCCGGGTGACTGGCTGCTCGTCTGGCGCGGCCTGCGGGCCGGCCGGCCGCCCCGGGTCAGGCCGGGCCAGCTGGTCGTCGCCCGGCAGCCCGGCCGGGCGGACTTCCTGCTGGTCAAGCGGGCGGTGCGGCGGACGGCCGGCGGCTGGTGGCTGGAATCGGACAACCAGGGCGTCCCGGCGGTGGACAGCCGCGCGTTCGGCGCCGTGCCCGGCAACCTGATCAGCGGCCGGGTGCTGCTCCGCTACCGGCGCGGGCCGGGCCGGGGCCGCTAAGAGCCGAGGACCGCTGTCCCGCGAGCGGGACAGCGGTCCTCGGCATGACCGGTCAGTGGATCAGTGCCGGATCCGCTCGGCCGGCTCTTCCCCAGCCTGCCGCTCGATCAGGTCGAGCATCTCAGCCCTGGGCAGCCGGACGGCCTGCGCCCAGAAGTAGATCACCAGGCTGAACCCGGCGACGACCACCATGTCCCACCAGAACGGGATGTGGAACGTGTTCGTCGGCGGCAGCGGGTGCTTTTGCGAGTTGCCGCTGAACTGGCCCTGCCACGAGATGATGCCCAAGCCGATCAGGTAGACCGGCAGCCACTGCGCGGACTTCCAGTCCAGTGGCGGCCGGTTCTCGTCGAACATCATCGCCACGCCGATGATCACGTAGCCGATCACGATGCACAGGCCCAGCTTCCAGATCACCTCGAAACCCGACCAGTAGATGATCAGGTTGGCGGCGATGAACGCGACCGGGCCGAGCACCGAGGCGGCGGGCATCCGGTAGGGCCGGTCAGCCTCCGGGACCGTCCTGCGGAACGCACCCATGGACAGCGGCGCGCCCGCATACATCAGCACGCTTGCCCCAGTGACCAGGCCAACCAGTGAGTGCCAGCTCGGGAACGGCAGCAGGAACACCAGGCCGAACAGGAACGCGAAGATCAGGCTGACCCACGGCACCCCGTTCTTGTCCGTCTTGCTGAAGATCTGCGGGTAGTAGCGGTTGCGGGCCAGGCCGTAGCCGATGCGTGAGGTCGAGGTCTGGTAGATCAGGCCGGTGCCGAACGGCGAGACGAACGCGTCGATCCGCAGGATGACCGCGAGCCAGCCGAGCCCGATCAGCCCGGCCAGCCCGGCGAACGGGCCGGAGAGGACGTTCGTGTTGGTGATCCCGGCAAAGCCACCATGGGTGAGCTGGGCCGGGTCCATCGCGCCGATGAAGACCACCTGCAGCATGACGTAGATCACGGTCCCGAGCAGGATCGCGAAGATAATCGCCCGGGGCAGGTTGCGTCCCGGGTTCTTGATCTCCCCGGCAAGCTGGTCAGCCTGCTCGAAGCCGAGGTAGGAGAACACGATGCCGGACAGGGCGATCTGGCCGAACACAGCCTTGATGCCCAGGTGCATGAAGCCGCCGCCAGCGCTGAAGTTGCTGGCGTGCAAGTGGAACAGCAAGATGATGATGGTCAGCAGCGGGATGGCGACCTTCCACCAGGTGATGCCGGCGTTGACCCGGGAGAACAGGCGGATGGCCAGGAAGTTGATCGCGGTGAAGAGCGCCATCAGGACGATCGTCATCAGGAAGCCGGTCGTAGTGACGTTACTCGTCGTCGTGTTGAAGAGGCCGTGCCAGTAATACGAGCCGTACTGCATCACGGCGAAGCACTCGATCGGCGCCACCGTGACCGCCTGCAGCCAGGAGAAGAAGCCGAACGAGATCCCGGCCACGCTGCCGAACGCGAAGTGCGGGAATCTCGCGGTGCCGCCGGAAACGGGGTACATCCCGCCGAGCTCGGCGTGGACAAGGGCCAGGATGATGACGATGACCCCGGCGATCAGCCAGCCCAGAATTGCGGCGCCCCCCGCACCCTGAGCGGCGAACAACGCGGTGAACAGCCAGCCTGAGCCGATGATGGACGTCTCGGACGCCCAGGTGGCCCCGATCAGCCCCATCTCCCGCTTGAGACCGACGTCTGCCGGCTTGGTAGCGGTGGCTACCGCCTCGTTTGCCATGCTCGAACCTTCTTTCGGGTCCGCATACGTGCGCCATACGGCCTGTGAGTAGGGCTCATGGTAATGATCGTCAAAGAGCCTGAGAAGAAGGCAGCGGCTTCATTTCGGTAACGCGGATTACGATCTGTCCGCGTGAGAATACGCGCTGCTGTGCCTGGTGCTGGTACCCGGCCTCGCGGCTAACCGCAGGTGGGAGGCAGATAGCAGCAAAAGGGGTGAAATCCGGGGAAAGTGTGGCGTGCGGTCACCCGGAACCGGCCCGGGGACCGGGATTCAGCCGGCCGCGGTAGACGCCTGGCCGGCTTCCTGGCTGCGCCGCCGGTCCCGGAGCGCGGTCACGTTGGCCGTGGCCGCACAGCGGTCCCCGCAGTAACTCTGGGTCCGGGCCGCGGTCAGGTCCACGAAGACGTTGCCGCAGGACGCGGCCTCGCACCGGCGGAGCCGGTCGGTGCCCAGTTCGGTGACCACCCGGGTCAGGCCGAGCACGGCGCCCGCAGCGTACTGGTCGGCCGCCGAGCCGCTCTCGGCGTGATGCAGGTGCCAGGGCTGGCCGTCGTGCCGGACGATCTCCGGGTGGATCGGATGCCGGGCCAGCAGCGCGTTCAGCCGGGCCGCCGCATCCTCGTCGTTCCCGGCGATGCAGGCGGCAAAGATCAGCCGGAGCTCGGTGCGCAGCTGCCGGAGCGCGTCCAGGTCGCCCGGCGCGATCTGGGCATGCGGGTAAACCCGGTCCGCCGTCAGGGCACGATACGCCTCGATGGTGGCGGGCTCATCCTGACGGCCGTCGCCAGCGTCGCCCGCATTGACCAAGCGCACCGCCAGCTCGGCATAGGAGGTGAGATCCACTCCAGTCCTTTAGCTGCTGGGGGACATCGGGTCCGCTTCCCCGCACTGAGTATGGCACAGACTTACTTACCCGGCCGGCCCTTCCGAGTGGATGGTCAGGTTATGTGCAGCCGCCCTGCCCACGGGGCGCTCCCCCCGGGGACGCTAAGGTGCGGCCCATGTTCGCTGTGACTGCCGCACGCATCGACCCCACTGTCCCGCTGGCCGGGCTGGAGCTCGGCGAGCACCCGGAACCGGCGCCGGAACCCGGCTGGACCACGGTCACGGTCCGGGCCGCCGCGCTCAATCACCATGACGTGTGGAGCCTGCGCGGGGTGGGCATCGCCGCGGACCGGCTGCCCATGGTGCTCGGCTGCGACGCGGCCGGGATCGACGGGGACGGCAACGAGGTCGTGGTGCATTCGGTGATCGGTGACCCGGCCAAGGTAGACGGCGACGAGACCCTCGATCCTGGGCGGTCGCTGCTCTCCGAGCGCTATGACGGGACGTTCGCCGAGCGGGTGGCCGTGCCCCGGCGCAACCTGGTGCCCAAGCCCGCCGCGCTGTCCTTCACCGAGGCCGCCTGCCTGCCCACCGCCTACCTGACCGCGTACCGGATGCTGTTCGACAAGTCCGGCCTGCCGCCCGGGTCCACGGTGCTGGTCCAGGGCGCCGGCGGCGGCGTCGCGACCGCGCTGATCGTGCTCGGCCGGGCCGCGGGCTTCCGGGTCTGGGCGACCAGCCGGAGCGAGGAGAAGCGGGAGCGGGCGCTGGAACTCGGCGCCGACCAGGTCTTCCCGGCCGGCGCCCGGCTCCCGGAGCGGGTCGACGCGGTGCTGGAAACGGTCGGCGAGGCGACCTGGGCGCACTCGCTGCGCGCGCTGCGGCCCGGCGGCCGGATCGTGATCTCCGGGGCGACCAGCGGCGCGGTCCCGCCGGCCGAGCTCAGCCGGGTGTTCTTCCTGCAGCTGTCCATCGTCGGCTCGACCATGGGCACCCGGGCCCAGCTGGGCCGGCTGACCCAGTTCCTGGTGCAGACCGGGGTGCGGCCCACCATCGACCGGGTGCTGCCGCTGGCCGAGGCGCGGGACGGCTTCGCCGCGATGATCAACGGCGACCTGTTCGGCAAAGTCGTGTTCACGGTGTAGCCCGGGGGACGGCCCTGGCTACTGCTGGTAGCTGTCCAGGAACGTGCTCACCCGGCTGATGGCGTCGTCCAGCACGTCCACCCCGGCCAGGAACACCAGCCGGAGGTGGTCCGGCGTGTCCAGGTTGAACCCGGTCCCGTGGGAGAGCAGCAGGTGCTGCTGCTCCAGCAGGTCGATGACCAGTTGCTGGTCGTCAGAGATCTTGTAGACGTCCGGGTCGAGCCGGGGGAACACGTACAGCGCGCCCTGCGGCTTGACGCAGTCCACGCCGGGGATCTCGTTGAGCCGGCGCCACGCGAAGTCCCGCTGCTCGCGCAGCCGGCCGCCGGGCTGCAGCAGCGCGGTGATGCTCTGCAGCCCGCCGAGCGCGGTCTGGATCGCGTACTGGGCCGGCACGTTCGGGCACATCCGCATGTTGGCCAGCAGTTCCAGGCCCTCCAGGTAGCCGGCCGCCTCGCGGCGCGGCCCGCTGACCACCAGCCACCCGGACCGGAAGCCCGGCGCGCGGTAGGTCTTGGACAGCCCGGACAGGGTGAGCACGACCAGGTCGGGAGCGAGCGCCGCGGTGGACTCGTGCACCGCGCCGTCGTAGAGGATCTTGTCGTAGATCTCGTCGGCCAGCACCAGCAGGCCGTGCCGCCGGGCCAGGCCGAGCAGGCCCTGCAGCGTTTCCGGTGAATACACGGCCCCGGTCGGGTTGTTCGGGTTGATGATCACCAGTGCCCGGGTGTGCTCGTTGATCTTCGCGGCCACGTCGTCCAGATCGGGGGCCCAGCCGGCCTGCTCGTCGCAGCGGTAGTGCGCGGCCCGGCCGCCGCACAGGTGCACCGCGCCGGTCCACAGCGGGTAGTCCGGGCTCGGCACCAGGACCTCGTCGCCCGGATCCAGCAGCGCCTGCAGCGCCATCACGATCAGCTCGGACACGCCGTTGCCCAGGTAGACGTCGTCCGGCCCGACCCCGGCCACACCCAGCGTGGTGTAGTACTGGGCCACCGCCAGGCGGGCCGGGTAAATCCCGCGCGCGTCGCTGTACCCCTGCGCGTCGCCGATGTTGCGCACCAGGTCGTGCACCACGCTCTCCGGCGTGTGCAGCCCGAACGGCGCCGTGTTGCCGATGTTCAGCTTGAGGATCTGGTGCCCTTCGGCTTCCAGTTGCCGCGCCCGGCGCAGCACCGGCCCCCGGATGTCGTAGCGGACATTGCTGAGCCTGCTGGCCTGCGGCACCGACACGCGAACCTCCTGATCCCCGGCTGGTCCCGGACCTGCCCAGGCCGGCGGTCGGCACGGCGGCGGTCACGGAGTGAGATTGCAGCTTATCTTCGCGCAGCGGCAGACCCGCTGTGAACCGGTTTTTGGCCAGCTCCCAGGCGCCCCGGGGACCGGGTCAGCTGTCCTGATCCGGGGGCGGGGCGTCGCCGGGCCGGCTGGTCTTGCTGCCGAACACCTCGGCCTTGATCCGGGCCAGCGCGTCGTCCAGGATGACGCGCAGATCGGTGGCGGCTTCCTCGCTGACCGCCTGCGCGTGCGCGGCCGCGTCGCGCAGTTCCCGGGTGAAGTGCCGGGCCAGTTGCTCCAGGTCGGGCAGTGCGCCGGGGTCGGCCCAGGGCGGCCCGCCGTGCGGCCAGCCGCGGCGCCCGGGCCAGTCGGCCCAGGACTGCCAGTCCCAGCTGCCCCGGCCACGGCCACCCCGGCGCTGGCTGCCCTGGCCCGGGGCGCCCCGGCGCTGGCTGCCTTGGCCCGGGCCCCGGCGCTCCCAGTCGCCACGCTGGTCCTCGTCCGGCTCGCCGCGTTCCTCGTTGAGCCCGTCCTGCTCCTCGTCCAGCTGGTCCTGCTGCTCGTCGAGCCGGTCCTGCTGCTCACCGAGGCGGTCCTGCTCGGCCTCCAGCCGCTCGGCCGCCGCGCCCTCGTCCGGGCCGCCCGGCCGGCTGCGTACTTCGTCCAGCCGGGCCTGCTCGGCGGCTACCCGGTCCTGCTCGGCGGCCAGCCTGGCCCGCTCCTCGTCCAGCTGGGCCTGCCTGGCGTTCAGCCGGTCCTGCTGCTGGTCAAGCCGGTCCTGCTCGGCGGCCAGCCGGTCGGCGGGATCGTCGGCCGCGGCCGCCCAGGAGTCACCCTGCGGTCCCGGCCCTGTCTCGTGCCGCGCCCGGGCCCGGGCCTGCCGGGCGGCGGCCCGTTCCCGGCGGGCCGCGTCCCGGGCCCGCCACGCCTCATCCCGGCCCGGCCGGCTGTCCTGGTGGCCGGACGGCGGGCCGCCCCGGCTCTGCATGTCCCGGGCCGCCCAGGTCAGTTCCTCGCGCAGGTTCCGCACCGTCTCCCGGACGTCCTCGGTCACCTCGCGGGCGATATCCCGGACCGACGCGGTGATCTCCGCTTCCAGATCGGTGAGCTCAACGGACCGGTTGCGCAGCTCCTCCCGGCCCTTCTCGGTGATCCGGTACACCTTCCTGCCGTCGGCCTCGTCATGGGTGACCAGGCCCTCCTCTTCCAGCCGGGCCAGCCGCGGGTAGATGGTGCCGGGCGACGGCGCGTAAACGCCCATGAACCGGTCCTGCAGCAGCCGGATCACCTCGTAGCCGTGCCGGGGCGACTCGTCCAGCAGCTTGAGCAGGTACAGCCGGAGCCGGCCGTGCCGGAAAACAGGGCTCATCGTGACCCTCCCGGAGTGCTGGCCGCCTGCCGGACCCGCCCAGGCTCATCCCGCTGCAGCAGTGTGACCTGGCCTGACATGGTAGTCACCGAAAGCTTGCCGACGCCGTCGCCGGTGCCGAGCTGCCCATTCAGCGTGTTCGTGCCGGGCGGCCGGCTGGGGCTGAGGCCGCCGAACTCGCTCTGCACCCGCCCGGCCGCGGACCGCAACGCCACCCAGGCGTTCGTCTCGGCTGGCAGCCGGATCGCGACCGCGCCGGACACCGTGCCGACCTGCAGCCGGGCGTCCCGCTCCAGGTCGATGTCCGCGGTGACCCGGCCGCTGACCGTCTTGGCGTCCAGCCGCCCCACCGAGCCGTCGGCCAGGGTGAGATCGCCGGACACCGAGTTGAACCCGATCCGGCCGCCGATGCCCTGGGCCTCGATGTCACCGGACACCGTGTTCGCCTCGACCGTGCCGGTCACGCCGTCCAGGGTGACGTTCCCGGACACGCTGCGCACCGACGTCTTGGCGGCGATGCCGGACACGATCGCGCCCGCGTTCACCACGCCGAGCTGGACCGGGCAGTCCGTGGGCACGGTGACGGTGATCGCCGCCGAGTGCCGCTGCGGCCGCAGCCAGCCGAGCAGCCCATCCCAGGTGAGGTCCTCATAACTGACGGTCAGCACGCCGTCTTCGTGGCTGACCAGCAGCGGCTGCCCAGAGATGTGGTCGATGTCCAGGCAGGCCCGCTCGTCCGTGCTCAGCACGGCCACCGACCCCGAGACGGCCCGCACCCGCAGCGCGGTTACCTGGTCGAAATCGAGCGTGGTCGGTGTGTCCACGGTCCAGTGCGGCATCGTGTGGTCCTCTCGTGCGGTCCACACAAACGATATATCGCGTTTCCGCAAAGTCAAGATGTATCGTGACTCAGTGAGCAGGTGCTGGCATTAATCGTCCTCGTCGTCGAGCCGGGCCAGCCAGCTGGCCAGCCGGTCCACGGTCGCCTCGGCGTCGGGGAACTGGTCGATGAACTCGGTCAGCCGCTCGGCCAGCCAGTTCAGGCTGACCTCATCGGCGCCGCGCCGGGTCTGCAGCTCCTCGATGCCCCGGTCGGTGAAGTACATGGCTCACCTCACCCCTGGGCGACGGCGTCGGCCACCACCCGCTCGTGCTCGGCCTTGTGCGCGGTGGCCGAGCCCACCGCGGGCGCCGAGCTGGGCGGGACCGAGATCCGGCCGATCCGGCGGCCCAGGATGTCCGGGAGCTTGAGCGCCATGGTCGGCCAGGCGCCCATGTTGGCCGGCTCCTCCTGGACCCAGGTGACCGCCGCGTCGGCCGGGTAGCGGTTCAGCTCGGTGAGCAGGTCCGCGTCCGGCACCGGGTACAGCCGCTCGAGCCGGACGACCGCAGTATCCGTCCGACCCTCCTTGTCCCGCCGCGCGGCCAGGTCGTAGTACACCTTGCCCGAGCAGAGCAGCACCTTCCGCACGCCGGCCGGGTCGAGGCCGGCTTCATCCCCGATGACCGGATGGAACGCCCCTGCGGAGAACTCGGCCACCGGAGAGGTGGCATCCTTGAGCCGGAGCATCGACTTGGGCGTGAACACCACCAGCGGAGTCCGCCGGCCGGACAGCGCCTGCCAGCGGAGCAGGTGGAAGTAGTTGGCCGGGGTGGTCGGCAGCGCGACGGTCATGTTGCCCTGGGCGCAGAGGCTGAGGAAGCGCTCGATCCGGGCCGAGGAGTGGTCCGGGCCCTGGCCCTCGTAGCCGTGTGGCAGCAGCAGCACCACGCTGGACTGCTGGCCCCACTTCTGCTCCCCGGAGCTGAGGAACTCGTCCAGGATGGTCTGCGCGCCGTTGACGAAGTCGCCGAACTGGGCTTCCCAGCAGACCAGGGCGTCCGGCCGGGCCACCGAGTAGCCGTACTCGAAGCCGACCGCGGCGTACTCGGACAGCAGCGAGTCGTACACGTGGAACCGGGCGGTGGCCGAGTTGAACGTGCGCAGCGGGGTGTGCTCCGCGCCGGTGTGCCGGTCCACCAGGACCGCGTGCCGCTGGCCGAACGTGCCGCGCCGGGTGTCCTGGCCGACCAGCCGCACCGGGTGCCCGTCCATCAGCACCGACCCGAACGCGAGCAGCTCACCGGTGGCCCAGTCGACGGCGTTCTGCTCGATCATGGTCGCCCGGCGGGCCAGCAGTGGCTGCAGCCGGGGGTGCGGGGTGAACCCGTCCGGCAGGTTGAGCTGGGTGTCCACGATCTGCTTGATGGCTTCCTCGGAGATCGCGGTCGGCGTGTCCGGGTGCACGATCGGGAACTGGGCCGTGGTGGCCGGCCGGACCACGGCGCCCGGGTCCATCGGACGTTTGGCCGCCTCCCGGGTCTCGGTAAAGGCCCGCTCCAGGTGCTGCTGGTAGTCGCGCAGCGCCTGCTCGGCCTCTTCCATGGTGATGTCGCCCCGGCCGATCAGCGACTCGGTGTACAGCTTGCGGGTGGACCGCTTGGCGTCGATCAGGTCGTACATCAGCGGCTGGGTGAACGACGGGTTGTCCGCCTCGTTGTGCCCGCGGCGCCGGTAGCAGATCAGGTCGATGACCACGTCCTTGCGGAACTGCTCCCGGTAGGCGAAGGCGAGCCGGCCCACCCGCACCACGGCCTCCGGGTCGTCCCCGTTGACGTGGAAGATCGGCGCCTGGATCATCCGGGCCACGTCGGTGGCGTACACGCTGGACCGGGACTCCGCGGGCGCGGTGGTGAAGCCGACCTGGTTGTTCACCACGATGTGCACGGTGCCGCCGGTGCGGTAGCCACGCAGCTGGGACAGGTTCAGCGTCTCGGCCACCACGCCCTGCCCGGCGAACGCGGCGTCCCCGTGGATCAGCACCGGCAGCACGGTGAAGCCGGGTTCGCCCTTGTCGATGATGTCCTGCTTGGCCCGGACGACGCCCTCCAGCACCGGGTCCACCGCCTCCAGGTGGCTCGGGTTGGCCACCAGCGAGGTCGGGATCGTCGCGCCGTCGCTCGACGTGAACACGCCGCTCGCGCCCAGGTGGTACTTCACGTCGCCGGAGCCGTGCGTGCTGCGCGGGTCCAGGTTGCCCTCGAACTCCTGGAAGATCTGCGCGTAGGACTTGCCCACGATGTTGGCCAGCACATTCAGCCGGCCACGGTGCGCCATGCCGAGGACGGCCTCGTCCAGGTGCGTCCGGGCTGCCTCGGTCAGTACCGCGTCGAGCAGCGGGATCAGCGATTCGCCGCCCTCCAGCGAGAACCGGCGCTGGCCCACGTACTTGGTCTGCAGGAACATCTCGAACGCCTCGGCCACGTTCAGCCGGGACAGGATCTGCACCTGCTCGTCGTGCCCGGCCCGGTCGTGCGGCCGCTCCACCCGGGCCTGGATCCAGGCCCGCTCCTCCGGGTTCTGGATGTGCATGTACTCCACGCCGACCGTGCGGCAGTAGGAGTCGCGCAGCACGCCCAGGATCTCGCGCAGCTTCATCAGCGGCTTGCCGCCGAACCCGCCGGTGGCGAACGTCCGCTCCAGGTCCCACAGGGTCAGCCCGTGCTGGTTGATGTCCAGGTCCGGGTGCCGCCGCTGCTTGTACTCCAGCGGGTCGGTATCGGCCATCAGGTGGCCGCGCACCCGGTACGCGTGGATGAGCTCGTGCACCCGGGCCGACTTGGTGATGTCGTCCTCGTGCCCGGCCGGGATGTCCCGCACCCAGCGGATCGGCTCGTAGGGGATCTTGAGGGCCTGGAACACCTCGTCCCAGAAGCCGCCGTCGCCGAGCAGCAGCCCGTGGATGTGCCGGAGGAAGTCGCCGGACTGCGCACCCTGGATGATCCGGTGGTCATAGGTCGAGGTCAGCGTGACGGACTTGCTGATCGCCAGCCGGGCCATGGTCTCCTCGGCCGCGCCCTGGTAGGCGGCGGGATACTCCATCGCCCCGACGCCGACGATGCAGCCCTGGCCGGCCACCAGCCTCGGCACCGAGTGCTCGGTGCCGATCGTGCCCGGGTTGGTCAGCGTGATCGTCGTGCCGGCGAAGTCCTCGACGGCCAGCTTCCCGCTGCGGGCCCGCCGGACCACATCCTCGTAAGCCATCCAGAACTGGCGGAAGTCCATGTCCTCCGCGGCCTTGACCGCGGGCACCAGCAGCTGCCGCGACCCGTCCCTGGCCGTCACGTCGATGGCCAGGCCCAGGTTGACGTGCTCCGGCTGGACCATGGCGGGCTTGCCGTCCAGTTCCGCATAGGCGAAGTTCATCTCCGGCGCCGCGGCCAGCGCGCGGACCACCGCGAACCCGATCAGGTGGGTGAACGAGACCTTGCCGCCCCGGCCGCGGGCCAGGTGGTTGTTGATCACGATGCGGTTGTCGACGAGCAGCTTGGCCGGCACCGAGCGGACGCTGGTCGCGGTGGGCACGGCCAGGCTGGCGGTCATGTTCACCGCGGTGCGGGCGGCCGTGCCGCGCAGCCGGGCGATGCTGGCGGCTGCCGCCGGGGCCGGGGCAGCCGGGCTGGCTGGCTGGGCGGCGGCCGGGGCCTTCGGGGCGGGCGGGGCGGGCGGCGCCGCGGCGGGCGCCGGAGTCCCGGCCGCCGGGCCGGGCTGCCCAGGCGGGGCCGCGGGGGCGGCCGGCGATGCCGCCGCGGCGGCCGGCGGCTGGCCCGGCTCAGCGGTATCTCCCGGCTGCTGCCCGGCCCGGGCCGGGGCGGCGGCGGCAGTGCCCGCGGGCGGGGTGTAGTCGGCGAAGAAATTCCACCAGGCCATGTCCACCGAGCCGGGATCGGCCAGGTAGCGCTGGTAGAGCTCATCTACCAGCCATTCATTAGGCCCGAAGTCGGCGGCCCCGCCGTCGGCGTGCTCGGCTGCCGCGCCGCCAGGATCGCTGGCTCCGGTGCGGCTGGCTCCGCGGCCCGGTTCCGGGCCAGCGGGCTTTGTTTCGTTGAGGTCCGCGGATTGCGGTGACTCAGAAGACACGGCGGACATCGCCCTCTTCGATGGTGGATTTCTGTCCCTACCCCCGGCGACCAAGGCTACCGCCGCGGCACAGCCCGGAGTCCGGGCCGCCACCTCATGATCGCCCTGACATGCGCTCTCTGTCATGCGGTGAGAGCCAGTTCACATAGGGTCCCTTAGGCACGATGCGGCTTGGGTTGATCCAATCCTGGGTCTGGTAGTAGTGCCGCTTGATCTGGACGAAGTCTGTCGTGTCGCCGAACCCCGGGGTCTGGTACAGGTCGCGGGCGTACCCCCACAGCCCGGGGTAGTCAACCAGCCGGTTCAGGTTGCACTTGTAGTGCGTGTAATAGACAGCATCAAAGCGGGCCAATGTTGGATATAGCCGCACATCCGCCTCGGTAATGCTGGTGCCCAGCAGGTATCTGCGCCGGAGCAGTCGCTCCTCCAGCGCGCTCAGCGTGCTGAACAGCCCGTCGAACGCCTCCTCGTAGGCGGCCTGGCTGGTGGCCAGCCCGGCCTTGTACACGCCGTTGTTGACCGCGTGGTAGATCAGCGTGCTCAGCGCGTCGATCTCGGTGCGCTGCTGCGCCGGGTACAGGTCGGGCGCGCCGGGCCGGTGGTAGCCGCGGAACTCGGTCTCGAACGACGTGGTGATCTGCTGGAAGTCGTTGTCCACGATCCGCTGGCTGCGGGTGTCCCAGACGAACGGGACGGTGAACCGGCCCCGGTACCCCGGATCGGTGATCATGTACAGGTCGGACACGAACCGGGCACCGGTCACCGGGTTGACCCCGCCGTTGCTGGCCGGGAAGCGCCAGCCGCGCTCATCCCGGATCGGGTCCACCAGGGTGAGCCCGATCACCCGGTCCAGGCCGAGCAGCCGGCGCACGATGAGCGCGCGGTGTGCCCACGGATCGGCCAACGACGCATACAGCTGGTAACGCCCGGGTTCTGCCAGGTACCCGCTCGATCCGTCCCCTGTGATCCGCGTGGCGAAGACGTTCGCCTGGCGGACAAATCCGGCCGATGGCAGGACTTCAGGACCAGTCTCGGGAGTAACTGGCATCCTCCTCCTTTCCCGGCGGGTGCAGGTTGGCGCTGTCCGAATTGTCAGCAAATGATGGCCGGCCAGGCGGCTGGAGGGAAGAGTCGGCCGGCCTGGCGGGCCGTGCCCGGGCAAACCGCTCGGGCCCAGTGGCTAGCATCGCATCCGAAAGCCCCCGGATTCCGGGATAGTGCGAGGTCATCACGGAATGGACCGGGGTGGGCCAGCGGGCAGCAGGGAGTGGGCAGGTGGCAGCGGAAGGGGCAGGAAGGTGACGTCGATCACCACCGAACTGGCCCGGCTGAGCGGCCCGCTGGCCTATCTGCTGGTGGCCGCGCTGGTGTTCGGCGAGACGGCCATTTTCCTCGGCTTCGTCATCCCCGGCGAGACGGCGGCCGTGCTCGGCGGCGTGCTGGCCAGCCGGGGCCGGGTGTCCCTGCCCCTGTTGATGCTGGTGGTGGTGCTGGCCGCCATCGTCGGCCCGCTGGTCGGCTATGAGATCGGCCGGCATCTCGGCGGGCGGCTGCTGGCCCGGCCCCGGCTGCACCGGGTGGCCAGCGGGGTGGACCGGGCCCAGTCGGTGCTGCACCGGCGCGGCGCGGTGGCCGTGTTCCTCGGCCGGTTCATCGCCGTGCTGCGGGCCATGATGCCCGCCGTCGCGGGCACCACCCGGCTGCCGTACCGCACGTTCGTCCTCTACAACGTGCTCAGCGCGGTGCTCTGGGGCGTCGGGTACTGCCTGCTCGGCTACGCGGCCGGCTCCGCGTACGCGGCCATCGAGCGCACCGTCGGCACCGGCGTGGCCATCGCTATCGCCGCCGTGGTGCTCGGGGCGGTGGTCTTCTGGCTGGTCCGGCGGCACCGCCGGGAACGGGTCAGCGCCCACTCCGACACTTAGGACATAGGTAAGCCGACCGATGTCTCGGGGCCGCCTGGCCGGCCACGGTGTAATCCATGCCCCGCACGACAGGGATGAACGGGGCCGAGCACGGGCCGGGTGGAGAAAACAGCACGCAGGGAAGATTTCCTCCCCCAGCCACCGTCACGGCCCCGGGCCGGGCCGGCGCCCGTGCCTACCATGGATGACCAGGAGGTGGCGGAAAGTGCGCGAATTCGGTGAGCTCGAGTCCGCGATTATGGATGTGGTGTGGGCCGGTGACCGGGCCTATCTGGTCCGGGAGGTCCGCGAGCGGCTGTCCTACAACCGGCCCGTCGCGTATACGACCGTGATGACGGTGATGAACATCCTGTACGGCAAGGGTGTGCTGTGCCGTGAGAAGCACGGCCGGGCCTGGCGGTACTGGCCGGTGGAGTCCCGGGAGGAGCACGACGCCCGGCTGATGTCCGAGGTGCTCCGCTCCGGTGGTGATGAGCGGATCACCATGCTCAGGTTCGTAGAACGAGTCAACGAGGAGGAGCGGGACAGCCTGCGCAGCGCCATGCTCGACATGGCCGGGCAGCTGGCCGCGTCCTAGTACGTCGGTCCGGTCGCGCTACCCACCATCCCGCGCGCCCGGGGGTCCGGGGGTCCGCCCCCCGGACTAGTACCGACCAAAAACATCTTCGCGCCGGTGCTCCAGGCACGGCAGCCGGTCCCGGACCCGCTCGGTGAGCGTGGTATCCACGTCGCCGCAGCTAACCGCGGGGAACGAGCCGAGGTCCAGCCGGACGGTGCCCATCGGGTCCACCAGCATGCTGCGGCCGATGCCAGTGGGCGCCCTAGTCGGCGGCGAGTCCGGGTCGGGCACCTGCCCGGCGGCCGCGACCCAGACCGTGTTCTCGATGGCCCGGGCCCGCACCAGCGTGACCCAGTGCTCTTCCTTGAACAGCCCGGCGGCCCAGGCGGCCGGCACCACCAGCAGGTCCGCGCCGCGGGCCACCAGGTTCCGGGCCAGTTCCGGGAACCGGATGTCATAACAGGTGAGCACGCCAACCCGGAGCCCGGCCAGTTCGGCCAGCACCGGCTCGGCGCCCGGCGCGACCACCTTGGACTCGGTCTCACCGAGCGAGTCGAAGAGGTGGATCTTCCGGTACGCGGCCACCCGCTGGCCGGCCGGGCCATAGCCGACCGCGGTGTTGTACACCCGGCCGTCCGGCGCGGGCTCGAACACCCCGGCCACCAGGGATACCCCGGTATCCCGGGCCGCGGCGGCCAGCCCGGCGCCGAACGGGCCGTCCAGCGGCTCGGCCACCGCCTGCAGGTCGGTGCCGAACCGGGCCTGCGTCGCTTCCGGGAACACGGCCAGCTCCGCCCCCTGCCCCGCGGCACGGTCCAGCGCCGCGCGCACCCGCCCCAAATTGACCACAGGATCCGGGCTAACCGGCAGCTGACACAACGCAACACGCATGCTCCATATCTTGCGCCTCCGGGGGCGCTTTAGGGCCGCCTCCTTCCCTCGTCGCTCGGGGCGCTCGTTCCTCGCTTCCTCGCTCCTCAGTCCAGTCGGCGGCGCGCCCCCTTTGGCGCGGGCCGCCTCCTTCCCTCCTCGCTCGTTCCTCGCTCGTCGGTCCTCGGCGGCGCTCCCCGGCGCGGACGGGTCATCGGGCGTGATGTCATGGCAGCGTGGCAACATCCTCGAACAGGCCCTTGCTGAACCGGCGGCTGGCCGGCCTGGGCACGACGATCTTCGCTGAGATGTCCGCGCTGGCCCTGACCACCGGGTCGGTCAACCTGGGCCAGGGCTTCCCGGACACCGACGGCCCGGCCGAGATCGCCGCGGCCGCCGCGGCCGCCATCATGGAAGGCCGGGGCAACCAGTACCCGCCCGGCCCCGGCATTCCCGAACTGCGCCACGCGGTGGCCGGGCACCAGAAGCGGTTCTACGGGATTGACCTGGACCCGGACACCGACGTGCTGGTCACCGCGGGCGCCACCGAGGGGATCGCAGCCGCGCTGATCGCGCTGATGGAGCCGGGTGACGAGGCGATCGCGTTCGAGCCGTACTACGACTCCTACGCCGCCTGCGTGGCCATGGCGGGCGCGGCCCGGGTGCCGGTGACGCTGCGCCCGCCCAGCTTCCGGCCCGACCTGGCCGCGCTCCGCGCGGCCATCACCCCGCGCACCCGGCTCATCCTGCTGAACACGCCGCACAACCCGACCGGGGCCGTGTTCAGCCGGGCCGAGCTGACCGAGATCGCGGCGCTGGCCTGCGAGCACGACCTGCTGGTGGTGTCCGACGAGGTATACGAGCACCTGATCTTCGACGGGGAGCACGTGCCGATCGCCACCCTGCCCGGGATGCGCGAGCGGACCGTGACGATCAGCTCCGCGGCCAAGACATTCTCCTTTACCGGCTGGAAGATCGGCTGGGTCACCGGGACCCCGGAACTGGTCACCGCGGTGCGCACGGTCAAGCAGTTCCTCACCTACGTCACCGGCGGGCCGTTCCAGTACGCGGTGGCCCAGGCCCTGGCGCTGCCCGACGCCTACTTCGCCGCGATCAGCGAGGACCTGCGGGGCAAGCGCGACCTGCTCTGCGCCGGCCTGGCCGGGGTCGGGTTCGAGGTGTACCAGCCGGCCGGCACCTACTTCGTGACCACGGATATCCGGCCGCTCGGCGAGACCGACGGGATGGACTTCTGCCGCCGGCTGCCCGGCCAGGCCGGTGTGGTGGCCATCCCCAGCTCGGTGTTCTACGACAACGAGGCGGCCGGCCGCAGCCAGGTGCGGTTCGCGTTCTGCAAGAAGGAGGAGGTGCTGCGGGAAGCGATCGCCCGGCTATCCCGCCGCCATGGTTAGCACCGCGCCGGACGACCTGTTCGGCGCGGGCCTGTACGCGGCGCTGGGCGCGGCCGGCAACCTCGTCTTCTCGCCGGCCAGCATCGGCACCGCGCTGCAGATGACGCTGCTCGGCGCGCGCGGCGAGACGGCCGGGCAACTCGCCGCCACGCTGCGCCTGGCCAAGCCGCAGGACGCGGCGGCCAGCCTGCTGGAGACCTGCGCCCTGCTGGACAGCCTGGCCGCCGGCGACCTCACGCTGCGCGCGCCGAACACGGTCTGGGTGCAGTCCGGGCTGGCGCTGCAGCCGGACTTCACCGCGGCACTGGCCCAGGCGGCGTGCGCCCAGCTCCGGGCGGCCGACTTCATCCAGGCGGCCGGCCCGGCCCGGCAGCAGATCAACGACCTGATCGCGGAGCAGACCGCGGGAAAGATCACCGGCCTGATCCCGCCCGGCGGCATCAGCGCGGCCACCCGCCTTGTGCTGGCCAGCGCCGTGTACCTGAAGGCCGCCTGGACCTACCCGTTCCCGCCCGGCGCGACCCAGGATGCCCCATTCCACCCGGCGCCCGGCACCTCGCAGCCGGTCCCCACCATGCGGCTCCGGGAACGGCTGCGCTACCTGCGTGGCGAC
This sequence comes from uncultured Actinomycetes bacterium, assembly GCA_963832095.1. Classification (GTDB taxonomy): domain Bacteria; phylum Actinomycetota; class Actinomycetes; order Streptosporangiales; family Streptosporangiaceae; genus RYN-230. The sequence goes on along the minus strand of CAWHSW010000007.1, from coordinate 123,596 downwards.
GGGTACCAGGTGGTGGAACTGCCTTATACGGGGCAGCGGCTCGGCATGGTCATCGTGCTGCCCGACGGCCCGCCGGCGCCGGTCGAGTCCCGGCTGGCCCGCGACGGCCTGGGTGGCCTGCTGGCCGGGCTGGCCACCCGCCAGGTCACCCTGGCGCTGCCCAGGTTCCGGGTGACCAGCCAGTTCAGCCTCGGTTCCGCGCTGGCCGCGCTGGGCATGCCGCTGGCGTTCACCAGCCGGGCCGACTTCACCGGCATCACCACCGCCCAGCCGGTGCACATCAGCGACGTCGTGCACCAGGCCTATCTCGACGTGGCCGAGCAGGGCACCGAGGCGGCCGCGGCCACCGCCGTGGTGATCAGGGCGGCGGCCCGGGTGCTGATGCCAGATCCGCCGGTCGAGCTGATCGTGGACCGCCCGTTCCTGTTCGCCATCACTGAGCTGGCCAGCGGGCTGCCGCTGTTCCTCGGCCGGGTCACCGACCCTGCGGTGTGAGCCCGGGGGGACGACCCCCGGGCCCGCCGATGGCCGCTGGCCCGAAAAAGACCTGCCTGCGAGACTGGCAGTATGAGACCTGACGGGCTGCACCATGTTTCGCTCAACGTCCGTGACGTCCCGGCGGCGCTCGGCTTCTACACCCAGGTGCTCGGCCTGACCGAGCGCACCGACCGGCCGGACTTCAGCTTCGGCGGCGCCTGGCTCGACGCCGGCGGCCAGCAGATCCACCTCATCGAGGCGGACGTCCCGCCGTCCCTCGGTCAGCACTTCGCGCTGGCCGTGTCCGACCTGGACGCGGTGGTGGCGGAACTGCGCGGGCAGGGGGTCCCGGTCACCGATCCGGTCCCGGTCGGCACCGGGCGGCAGTCGTTCCTCGACGACCCGGCCGGCAACCGGGTCGAACTGCAGGAACCGGCGCACTGACCCGGCCGCGGCCCTAACCTGTGCGCGTGCTCCCCCTGCTGCTTGTCGCGGCCTCGGTTGGACTGGGCAACCTGGCTGCGGCTATCGGCATCGGCTTCGGCGGCGTCACCGCGGCGACCAGGCTGCGGGTGGGGCTGGTGTTCGGCGCGTTCGAGGCCGGGATGCCCATCGTCGGCCTGGTCATCGGGGCCGGGGTAGCCACCGGCATCGGTCACCTGGCCCGCTGGATCGGCGCTGGCTTACTGATCGTCATGGGCGGCGTCACGGTGCTCCGGGCGCTGCGCCAGCCGGGCTGGCCAGCCTCGGGCGCGCCCGGCGTGCACCCGGCGCACAGCATGGGGCTGGGCAAGCTGATCCTGACCGCGTTCGCGCTCAGCCTGGACAACCTGGCCGCCGGGTTCGCGCTCGGCACGCTGCATATCAGCGTGGCCGGGGCGGCCATCGTCATCGGGGTGGTCAGCGTGCTGATGTCGCTGGCCGGGCTGGAACTCGGCGGGCGGGTGGGCGCCACGGCCGGCCGCCGCGGCGAGCAGATCGGCGGGGCCATCCTGGTCGCGGTCGGCGTCGCGCTGGCGGCCGGCGTGCTCTGACCCCGGGCTGGCTCAGCCGGCTGGCTCAGCCGGCTGGCTCAGTCGGCCAGGCTGAGCGCGAGCCGCGGGCAGGACGCCACCGCGCGGCGGACCGTGTCGGCGGACTCCGCGGGCACCTCCCCTGGAGAGACGTGCAGGTAGTCCTCGTCGTCCAGGTCGAACACGCCGGGCGCCAGGCCCGCGCACACCCCGTTGGCCTCGCACAGGTCGCGATCGACCACCACCCGCATCGCCCTGCCCTCCTTCGCCGGCACATCCAGCGCTACAGTACGTCCCGGCTCGCCCGATGGCAGCCCCCCGCGCGCACCGCGCGCCCAGGCAGCCGAGTACGACCAGCGGGCGTTCAGAAAAGGCGGCTTTCAAGAGGGGTGCCCGGATGGGGATGCCAGCGGAGCTACGGGCCGCAGCCGAGGCGGCCAAGGGGTTCATGCCGCCCGCCGAGGGGCTGGCCCTGTACGCGACCGCGGCCGCCTACGCGCGCCGCGGCCCGATCCTGGAGATCGGCACCTACTGCGGCAAATCCACCATCTACCTGGCCGCCGCGGGGCGGCAGGTGGGGCAACTGGTGATCACGGTCGATCATCACCACGGCTCCGAGGAGAACCAGCCGGGCTGGGAGTACCACGACCCGGCCCTGGTGGACGAGCGGACCGGGCGGCTGGACACGCTGCCCGGCTTCCGTGCCACGCTGGCCGCAGCCGGCCTGGAGGACCAGGTCATCGCCGTGGTCGGCCGGTCCGCGCAGGTGGCCGGGCTGTGGCGGGCCCCGCTCGGCCTGCTGTTCATCGACGGCGGGCACACCGACGAGGCCGCCCAGGCCGACTACGCCAACTGGGCTCCCTGGGTCGCCCCCGGCGGGGCGCTGGCCATCCACGACGTGTTCCCGGATCCGGCCGACGGCGGCCAGGCCCCGTACCGGATCTACCGGCGCGCGCTGGAGTCAGCCGAGTTCACCGAGGTGTCGGTGCACGGCTCGCTGCGCGTACTGGAGCGCACCGGCTAGCGCGGGCCGCGGGGCGGGCGGCAGCGGGCCGAGAAGCAGTGCATAGCCGAGCCAGGCTCGGCCGGCGGCGGGGGCGGCACGTCGCGGAACATGGCCGCGGCCGGGGTGGTGCCAGACAGCACGTCGGCGGCCAGGATCATCGCGGCCGCCGTCCAGCTGCTCCGTTCCGCCGGGAAGTGCGCCTGGTTGGCGAACTGCCACCCGGTCCAGTAGCCGCCGTCGGCGTCCCGCAGGTGCTGGATGCCGGCGAACACCTGGCGGGCCCTGGTGTGGTCACCCACCGCGTCCAGCGCCATGGCCAGCTCGCAGGTTTCCGCCCCGGTGATCCACGGCTGGTCCCGGACGCAGCGCACGCCCAGCCCGGGGACCACGAACTCGGCCCACTGCTCGTCCAGCCGGTCCGGCCCGGCCGGGCCGCGCACCGGGCCGGCCAGCACCGGGTAGTACCAGTCCATCGCGAACCGGCTCTTGTCCGCGAACGCCTCCGGGTGGCTGGCCACCACGTGGCCCAGCCGGCCGGCGGCCAGTTCCCAGGCCGGCTGCGGCTCGCCCAGGTAATCGGCCAGCCAGACCGCGCAGCGCAGGCTCTGGTAGGTGCTGGCGCACCCGGTGAGCAGCGCGTAGCTGGCCGCGGTGCCGTCGGCTGCGCGCTGCCAGAGGATCTCGCCCCGCGGCACCTGGAGGGACAGCACGAACCCGATCGCCCGCTGCACGGTGGGCCACATCTGGGCCAGGAACGCCTCGTCCCCGGTGAGCTGGAACTCATGCCAGGCGCCCACGGCGGCGTAGGCGGCCTGGTTGCTCTCCCCGCCGGCGTCGGTCACCGTGTCGCCGACGATCCGCTTCGGCCACGAGCCGTCCGGGCGCTGGGTGTCGCGCAGCCAGTCGTAGGCCAGCCGGGCGGCGCCGGTCAGCCCGCACGCGGACAGCGCCATCGCGCACTCCACGTGATTCCACGCGTCGGTGTGCCCGTCGGGCCAGCTGATCGCGCCGGAGGGCGCCTGCCGGGCAGCGATGTGCTCGCCGGTGGCCAGCACCTCGGCGGCGGTCAGGATGCCGGGCAGCGCCGGTACCGGCTTGTCGGCCACGCCCGGGCCGGCCGACGCGGACAGCTCGCCGCCCAGCGAGCTGGCCAGCGCCTCAGGCGACGGCATGCGCCCGCTCGGTGGCCGGGACGGGGCGCTGCGCGCTGGGCGGGGCGTCCGGTTTCTCCGCGTAGATGACCAGGCTCTTGCCGATCAGCGGGTTCACCGCCTGCTCGGCCAGCCGGGTCACCGCGGGCCGCTTCATGATGTCCCAGACCAGCAGCCGGTGGTAGGCGCGGGCCAGCGGATGGTCGTCCTGGTGCACGCCGACCGCGCATTTCAGCCACCAGTACGGCGAGTGCAGGCCGTGCGCGTGGTGGTGCCCGCCGACCCGCAGGCCGGCCGCGGTGAGCTTGGCTTCCATCTCCGCCCGGGTGTAGATCCGGACGTGCCCGCCGGGCGTGTTGTGGTAGTCGGCGGACAGCCGCCAGCAGATCCGTTCGGGCAGCCAGGCCGGCACGGTGACGGCCAGCACGCCGCCCGGGCGCAGCACCCTGGTGATCTCGGCCAGCGCCTGCTGGTCAGCGGGGATGTGCTCGAGCACCTCGGCCGCGATGACCCGGTCGAACGCCCCGTCCGGGAACGGCATCGCGGTCGCGTCCCCGCACACCATGCGGGCGTCCGCGCTGGCCGGGGTCTCGCCCGCCTCGTGCATGGCCGCGGCCATCTCGGCCACCCCGCGCAGCTCGGCGGCGTCCGCGTCCAGCGCGACCACGGTGGCGCCGCGGCGCAGCGACTCGAAGGCGTGCCGCCCGGCGCCGCAGCCGAGGTCGAGCACGCGGTCACCCGGGCCGACCGGAAGCCGCCGGAAGTCGACGGTCAGCACGCCCGGGCTCCGTTCGCCTCGATCGCGGCCCGGTACCGGTGCACCGTGGCCCGGGCCACCGCGCTCCAGGCAAACCGTTCCTGTACCCGCTGCCAGGCGGCCGCGCCCAGCCGGTCCCGCTCGGCCGGTGCATCGAGCAGGTCGCGGAGGGTGGCCGCGAGCTCGTCCGGGTTGCCCGGCTCGACCAGCCGGGCCGCGTCGCCGGTCACCTCGGGCAGCGCCCCGGTCCGGCTGGCCACCAGCGGCGTCCCGGACGCCATGTGTTCCACCGCGGGCAGCGAGAAGCCCTCGTACAGCGAGGGGACGACGGCGATCTCGGCGCTGGCGCACAGCTCGGCCAGTTCGGTGTCGCTGATCCCGTGCACGAACCGGACCCGGTCGCCCAGGGCCAGCTCACCGACCAGCCGCTCGGTCGGGCCGCCGGCCGACGGCTTGCCCACCACGGTCAGCTGCGCGTCCCGTTCCACGGTCAGCTTGGCCACCGCCGCGAGCAGCGTGGCAACGCCTTTGAGCGGCGAGTCCGCGCTGGCCACGGCCACGATCCGGCCCGGCACCCGGGGCCCGGGGCGGGGATGGAACAGCCGGGTGTCCACGCCGAGCGGGATCACGTGCACCTGCTCCGGATCGACCCGGAAATCCCGGCAGATGTCGGCCCGCGACGCCTGCGAGGCGGTCAGGATCGGCCCGACCCGGCGGGCCACCCGGCCCTGCATCCGGACGAACGAGTACCAGCGCCACTTGCCCAGCCATTCCTTGCCGCGCGCCGCGGTCAGCTCGATCCGCCGGTCCACGCTGATCGGGTGGTGGATGCTGGTCACCAGGGGCAGCCCGATCCGGGGCAGGCCGAGCATCCCGTAGGCCAGCACCTGGTTGTCGTGGACCAGGTCGAAGTCGGCCCGGCGGCCGCGCAGCAGGCGCAGCGCGCGCAGGCTGAAGGTGAGCGGCTCGGGGAACGCGCCGGTCTTCATCACGCCGAATTCCAGCGCGTCGATCCAGTCCCGGTACTCGGCCAGCCGCGGCGTGCGGAACGGGTCGTCATCCTGGTACAGGTCGAGGCTGGGCACCTCGCGGAGCACCGGCCCCGGTTCCAGCTCCGGGTAGGGCTGGCCGGAGAACACCTCGACGTGGTGCCCGAGCGCAGCCAGCTCGCGGGACAGGTGGCGCAGGTAGATCCCCTGGCCACCGCAATGCGGTTTGCTGCGGTAGGAAAGCAGTGCGATGCGCAGCGGGTGATCCGTGGTCATCACGCAGGTTTGCACCTTTCGTTCGGCACTGCCCTATTCGGTGCTGCCTCGTCCCGCGCCGGCCGTCCGGTTCGTCCGCCTTCGCCCGCCGCTGCCGGTCCGTGCCGGGAGGCCCTGCCCACGTGGCCGGTTAGGGAGCGAACATTACCACCGGGTAGAGGGATCACCGGGAGCCGGGACGCGCCGCTGTCTGGTGGCCGGCGGCGGCGCCGTGGCCATGCCCGGTAAGCTGCGCCGACGTACCCCTGAGGTGGTATGAGCCGAGCTGCGCGGACCTGACCTTGGTTGCCGACCCTGGTCGCGGACCGCCCGGCCCGGGTCGCCAGGACGGAGGCTCCGCTGACGAGGCGTGCACTGATCACCGGGATCACCGGGCAGGACGGGTCCTACCTGGCTGAGTACCTGCTGGCCCAGGGGTACGAGGTGTGGGGGCTGGTCCGCGGCCAGTCCAACCCGCGGGTCCGCCGGGTCCGTGAGCTGCTCGGCGATATCCGGCTGGTCCGCGGCGACCTGCTCGACCAGGGCAGCCTGATCTCCGCGGTGGAGCGGGTGCAACCGGACGAGGTCTACAACCTGGCCGCGATCTCCTACGTGCCGATGTCCTGGCAGCAGGCCGAGCTGACCGGCGAGGTGACCGGCCTGGGCGTGCTCCGGGTGCTGGAGGCCATCCGGGTGTGCAGCGGGATCAGCGCCTCGCGCACCCTGCGCGGCTCGCAGATCCGCTTCTACCAGGCGTCGTCGTCGGAGATGTTCGGCAAGGTGCGGGAGTCGCCGCAGACCGAGCAGACCCCGTTCCACCCGCGCAGCCCGTACGGGGTGGCCAAGACATACGGTCACTTCCTGACCCAGAACTACCGCGAGTCGTATGGCATGTACGCGGTGTCCGGCATCTTGTTCAATCACGAGTCACCGCGGCGCGGCGCGGAGTTCGTCAGCCGCAAGGTGTCTCTCGGGGTGGCCCGGGTCAAGCTCGGCCACGAGCGGCAGCTCCGGCTGGGCACCCTGTGGGCCCGGCGGGACTGGGGTTTCGCCGGCGACTATGTGCGGGCCATGCACCTGATGCTGGCCCAGGACGAGCCGCAGGACTACGTGGTCGGCACCGGGGTCACGCACAGCGTCGAGGAACTCGTCGACCTGGCGTTCAGCGTGGCCGGCCTGGACTGGCGGGAGCACGTCACGGTGGACGCCGCGTTCGTCCGGCCGGCCGAGGTGGACCAGTTGTGCGCCGACCCGGCCAAGGCCGCGCAGCAGCTCGGCTGGAAACCGAAGACCGGGTTCACCGAGCTGATCACGATGATGGTGGAGTCCGACCTCAAGCTGCTGTCCTCCAGCCCGGGCGGGCACGAGGACGACGCGTTCGGCGCCGACTCCTGGTAGCGGCGGCACAGCTGCCGGCGTTACGAGACGCCGGCGCCGACCGCGCTGCCGATGGCGAACGTGATGCCGGCCGCCGCGGCGCCCAGCACCAGCTGGCGCGCCGCGCCGCGGAGGAACGGCCGGTCGGTCAGCCGGGCCACCAGCCCGCCGCCGACGAACGCGGCCACCGCGGCCAGGCCCAGGGCCAGGGCCAGGCTGTCCACCCGGAACAGGTACGGCAGCAGCGGGATGAGCGCGCCCACCGCGAACGTGACCAGCGAGGCGGCCGCCGCGGTGTACGGCGACGGCAGCTCCCGGTGGTCCACCCCGAGTTCCTCCCGGACATGCACGTCCAGGGCCTGCTCCGGGTGGGCCGAGATCTGCGCCGCGACCTTGTCGGCCAGCTCCGGCTCCACGCCCTGCCGGCGGAACGTGTCGGCGAGTTCGCGCCGCTCCGAGTCGGCGTTGTGCTCCAGCTCGTGCCGCTCCTTGCGCACCTCGGCCTGGACCAGCTCGTTCTGCGACGAGACCGAGACGTACTCCCCGGTCGCCATCGAGAACGCGCCCGCGGCCAGCCCGGCCAGCCCGGTGAGCACGATGAGGTGCGGGGAGCCGCCGGAGGCGTTCACCCCGGCGCCCACGCCAGCGATCAGCGAGACGTTGGTGACCAGGCCATCCATGGCGCCGAACACCGCCGGGCGGAGCCAGCCACCGGAAACATCCTTGTGCTGGTGCCCGTCCGCTTCGTGCTGTTCGCTAATCTCTACTGACATGGTGGGATTTCCCAGAGTGTGTCCGGGCGCGCGCTGGCTGGCGCACCGCCGGCGGGGTGCAGAGCTTCCTTGCCCGCAAGCCGGGAACAAACCTCCGGCCAGCCATCATTATTCCCCGTTCCCCCATCCGTGGCCGGCCACCGCCCTGTCACCCGCCGTATCACTGCTGGTCTCGTCTCGGACACGGTTCGCCGCCGCAGCGTGGCTGCACTGGGCGAACGTGGTTACGCTGATCTTGCTGCGGCTGCCGGGCATGCCTCCCAGCGGCGCGGGTAGTCAGCAGCGCCAGACCCCGGTACTCAGGTGGGGGCCAGACCGGAAGGCCACGTCGTGATCACCTTCGAGGGCGTGACGAAACGGTACCCGGGCGGCACGCTCGCCGTGGACGACCTCAACCTGGAGGTTCCGGACGGGCAGACGATGGTGCTGGTCGGCCCCAGCGGGTGCGGCAAGACCACCACGCTGCGCATGATCAACCGGCTGATCGACCCGAGCAGCGGCCGGATCCTGCTCGACGGCCGGGACATCCAGCAGTCCGACCCGCCCACGCTGCGCCGCGGTATCGGGTACGTCATCCAGCAGGCCGGGCTGTTCCCGCACCGGACGATCGAGGACAACATCGGCACGGTCCCGGTGCTGATCGGCTGGGGTAAGGGCCGGGCCCGGGCCCGGGCCCGCGAGCTGATGCGGCTGGTCGGCCTGGACGACAGCCTGGCCCGCCGCTACCCGTACCAGCTGTCCGGCGGCCAGCAGCAGCGGGTCGGGGTGGCCCGGGCGCTGGCCGCCGATCCGCCAGTGCTGCTGATGGACGAGCCGTTCAGCGCCGTCGACCCGATTGTCAGAGCCACCCTGCAGGATGAACTCCTCCGGCTCCAGGCGGAGCTGCACAAGACCATCGTGCTCGTCACGCACGACGTGGAGGAGGCGATCAAGGTGGGCGACCAGGTCGCGATCTTCCGTCCGCACGGCCAGGTGGCTCAGGTGGACAGCCCGGAGCGGCTGCTCACCGCGCCCGCCGACAGCTATGTGGAGAGCTTCCTCGGCTTCGACCGCGGCATCCGGCGGCTGTCCTTCCTGGCCGCCTCCGGGCTGAGCCTGGACGACACGGCCGTGGTCAGCGCGAGCATGCCCGCCTGGGAGGCGGCCGAGCAGGCGCAGCGCAATGGCGAGCCCTGGCTGCTGGTCACCGACGCGGACCAGAAGCCACGCGGCTGGGTGGCCAGCGACGAGCTGAAGTCGCTGCCCCGCGAGGCCACCGCGGCTGACGCCCAGCTCAGCCGGTACGGGCACACGTTCGGGGTGGGCACCGACTCGCTGCGCGCCGCGCTCGACGCCACCCTGCTGTCCCCGGCCGGCCGGGCCGTCGGGGTGGACGACCAGGGCCGGGTGGTCGGCGTCACCTCGTACCAGCGGCTCGGCGCGGCGGTGGAGGCGGCCGGCCCGGCGGCGGATCCGGACGAGGCGGGCGGGACGGCCGAGCCGGCCGCCGAAGCCTCCCGCACCGGGACCGCCTGACTGCCATGGACTGGTCACAGGTCCCCACGCTCACCTGGGAGAGCGCCAAGCTGGGCATCCTGCCGGCGCTGTTCGGGCTGATCATCTCGGTGCCGCTGGGCATCATCTGCGTGCGGTTTAGGTGGCTGTACGGGCCGGTGCTGTCCGCCACCAGCGTCCTCTACGCGCTGCCCTCACTGGCCTTGTTCATCGTGCTGATCCCGTATTACGGGCTGACCGACACCACGGTCATCATCCCGCTCACCCTGTTCTCGCTGTGTGTCCTGGTGCCGAACGTGGTGGACGGGCTGCGCTCCGTGCCCGAGCCGGTCCGGCAGGCCGCCACCGCGATGGGCTTCGGCGCCACGCGCCGCCTGGCCCAGGTGGAACTGCCGATCGCGGTGCCGATCGTGATCGCCGGGCTGCGGGTCGCGGTCGTATCCAGCATCAGCCTGGCCACTCTCGGCCAGCTGATCGGCGTGAGCAGCCTGGGCTACCTGCTGATCGACGGCTACCAGCGGGCCTTCCTGACCGAGATCCTGGTCGGCGGCGGGCTGATCATCGCGCTGGCGCTCGTCTGCGACCTGCTCTTGGTGCTGGTGCGCCGGCTGCTCACCCCGTGGCGGCCGCGCCGCCCCCGCCGGGAGCTGCCCGAGGTAGTGGCCGACCCGGTCCCCGCGCTGGCTGGAGGTACCCGGTGAAATTCCTGAGCTACGCCTGGGACTGGCTGAAGCAGCCGGCCCAGTGGCACGGTCCCGGCGGCATCCCGATCCGGATCCTGGAACAGCTCTACTACACCGGCGTGGCGCTGCTCATCGCGGCGCTGATCGCGATCTCGCTGGGCATCCTGATCGGGCACACCGGCCGCGGCGCGGTGCTGGTGGTCAACCTGGCCAACGCCTGGCGCGCCATCCCCACGCTCGGCCTGCTCACCCTGCTCGCCGTCACGCTCGGCTTCTCCCCGCTGGCCTGGCTGATCCCGCTGGTCGTGCTGGGCATCCCGCCCATCCTGGTGAACACCTACGAGGGTGTGGCCGGGGTGGAACCCGAACTCAAGGACGCGGCCCGCGGCATGGGCATGACGTCCTGGCAACAGGTACGCAAGGTGGAGGTGCCGGTGGCCTCGCCGCTGATCATCCTCGGCCTGCGCACGGGGGCGATCTTCGTGGTAGCCACCGCGACCATCGCCGCGTATATCGGCCTGGGCGGCCTCGGCCGCTACATCATCGACGGGCTCGCCACCGACAACTACGGGGAGGTGGCCGGGGGAGCGCTGTTCGTCGTCCTGCTCGCCCTGGCCGTCCAAGCCGTCTTTGTCGGCGTGCGGCGGCTCGCCGTGCCGGCTGGCCTGCGCCAGCAGGCCCGCCAGACATGATGAGGCCTTACCTCAAAAGAAGGGAAACACCTATGTCCCCGACCTCGCGGTTCGCGGCGGTCGCACCCCAGACGCGCGGCATCCGGCTGCGCGGCACCGTGGCCGGTGGCCTGGCCGTCCTGACCAGCCTGGTCCTCGCCGCGTGCGGCAGCAGCGGCGGGAGCACCAGCAGCTCGGGCAGTTCCAACCCGCTCGCGCCGAGCGCGGCCAAGGGCACCGTGGTGGTGGGCTCGGCCAACTTCCCGGAGGACGAGCTACTGGCCGAGATCTACGTGCTCGCCCTGCAGGCGAAGGGCGTCAAGGTCACCTCGAAGTTCAACATTGGCGCGCGGGAGGTGTACTACCCGGAGGTGGTCAAGGGCGCGGTCAGCGTCATCCCCGAGTACAACGGCGCGCTGCTCACCACGTCGGTGGACACCACCAGCACCGCGGCCACCACCGCCCAGGTGAACGCGGCGCTGAAGGCCAAGCTGCCGTCGTCGGTGGAGATCCTCAACTCGTCCACGGCGCAGGACAAGGACTCGGTCACCGTCACCCAGGCCACCGCGAAGAAGTACCACCTGACCTCGATCGCGGACCTCAAGCCGTACGCCAAGAACTTTGCCATCGGCGGCCCGCCTGAGTTCAAGACCCGCACCGACGGCCTGGTCGGGCTGAAGAAGAACTACGGCCTCACGTTCAAGTCGTTCGTCCCGCTGGACGAGTCCGGGCCGCTCACGCTAGCCGCGCTCCAGGACGGCAAGGTCCAGGCGGCCGACGTGTTCACCACCACGCCGCAGATCATCACCGACCACCTGGTGGCGCTGGCCGACCCGAAGTTCAACTTCGCCGCGCAGAACGTCACCCCGCTGGTCTACAAGAAGGCGGCCACCGCGACGGTGGTGAACACGCTGAACGCCATCTCGGCCCGGCTGACCACGGCCGGCCTGCTGGCCATGGACAAAGCGGTCATCCTGGACCACGCCAACTACTCCACCGTGGCCCAGGGCTGGCTCAAGGCGGTCGGTCTCGGCTGAGCTGAGGCCCGGCAGCGCAGCGCCGGGCCGGCCCGCTCACCGTGGCGGGCCGGCCCGGCGTTTAGCATGCCGGTGGCGGCGACCAGCCGCTGCCGACTCGATGAGGAGCCAGCGATGACATCCGGCCCGCGCCCCGTCCGTGCCCCGCACGGCAGCACGCTCAGCTGCCTGGGCTGGCCGCAGGAAGCGGCCATGCGGATGCTGATGAACAACCTCGACCCTGAGGTAGCCGAGCATCCCGACCAGCTCATCGTGTACGGCGGCTCGGGCCGGGCGGCGCGCAGCTGGAGCGCGTTCGACGTCATCGTCCGGTCGCTGCAGGAACTGCGGGACGACGAGACGCTGCTGGTCCAGTCGGGCAAGCCGGTCGGCGTGATGCGCACCCACGAGTGGGCGCCCCGGGTGCTGATCGCCAACTCCAACCTGGTCCCGCAGTGGGCCACCTGGGAGGAGTTCCGCCGCCTGGAGTCCCTCGGGCTGACCATGTACGGCCAGATGACCGCGGGCTCGTGGATCTACATCGGCACCCAGGGCATCCTGCAGGGCACCTACGAGACGTTCGCGGCCGTCGCGGCCAAACGCTTCGGCGGCACCCTGGCCGGCACGATCACGCTGACCGCCGGGCTGGGCGGCATGGGCGGGGCCCAGCCGCTGGCCGTCACCATGAACGGCGGCGTGGTCATCTGCATCGACTGCGACCCGTCCCGGATCGCCCGCCGGATCGAGTTCGGCTACCTGGACGAGGCCGCGGACAGCACCGACGACGCGCTGCGCCGGGCCACCGCGGCCCGGGACGCGGGGCGGGCGCTGTCCATCGGGCTGCTCGGCAACGCGGCCGAGATCGTGCCCGCCATGCTGGCCGCCAGCGCCCCGATCGACATCGTCACCGACCAGACCTCGGCCCACGACCCGCTCAGCTACCTGCCCCGCGGCGTGCCGTTCGAGGACATGGCCGCGCTGCGCGCCGAGGATCCGGCCGGCTTCACCGAGCGGGCCCGGCAGTCGATGGCCGCGCACGTCGAGGCCATGGTCGGCTTCCTGGACCGCGGTGCCGAGGTGTTCGACTACGGCAACTCGATCCGCGGCGAGGCCGAGCTGGCCGGCTACCAGCGCGCGTTCGCCTTCCCGGGCTTCGTGCCCGCCTACATCCGGCCGCTGTTCTGCGAGGGCAAGGGCCCGTTCCGGTGGGCCGCGCTGTCCGGCGACCCGGCCGACATCGCGGTCACCGACCGGGCCATCCTGGACCTGTTCCCGGACAACGAGCCGCTGGCCCGGTGGATCCGGATGGCCGAAGAGAAGGTGCACTTCCAGGGCCTGCCCGCGCGGATCTGCTGGCTCGGCTACGGCGAGCGGAACCTGGCCGGGGTGCGGTTCAACGAGCTGGTCGAGCGGGGCGAGGTCAGCGCGCCGATCGTGCTCGGCCGGGACCACCTGGACTGCGGCTCGGTCGCCTCGCCGTACCGGGAGACCGAGGGAATGGCCGACGGCTCCGACGCGATCGCCGACTGGCCGCTGCTGAACGCCCTGGTCAATACCGCCTCCGGCGCGTCCTGGGTGAGCATCCACCACGGCGGCGGGGTGGGCATCGGCCGGTCCATCCACGCCGGCCAGGTGTGCGTCGCGGACGGCACTGAGCTGGCCGGGCGGAAACTCGACCGGGTGCTCACCAACGACCCGGGGATGGGCGTGATCCGGCACGTGGACGCGGGCTACGACGAAGCGGCCGACGTGGCCGTCCAGCGCGGCGTCCGGGTCCCCATGCAGCCGTGAGCGAGCCAAAGGGGCGCGGCGCCGAACTGACGGAAGGAGGAGAGCGACGAGCGACGAGGGAAGGAGGCGCCTCAAAGCGCCCCGGAGGCGAGCGGAGGAACACAGTGAGCACGTTCGGCGCGCTCTGGGACTCGCTGCTGCCCATCGGCCGCGACCCGGCTACCGGCGGCTACCGGCGGTTCTGCTGGACTCCGGCTGAGCTGGAATGCCGGGCCTGGTTCGAGACCACCGCAGCCGAACGCCAGCTCCGCGTGGCGGCCGACGGCAACGGCAACCTGTTCGCCTGGTGGGATGTGCCTAACGGGGGGCCAGCTGTGGCCACCGGCAGTCACCTCGACTCGGTGCCCGACGGCGGCGCGTTCGACGGCCCACTCGGCGTGGTATCGGCGTTCGCCGCTATCGACGAGTTGCGCGCCGCAGGCTTCCAGCCGGCCCGGCCGATCGTGGTGGCCGCGTTCGCCGAGGAGGAGGGCGGCCGGTTCGGCGTGGCCTGCCTGGGCAGCCGGCTGCTCACCGGCGCGATCGACCCGGACACCGCCCGGGGGCTGCGGGACGGCGCCGGGATCACGTTCGCCGACGCCATGCAGTCGGCCGGGCACGATCCGGCCCGGCTCGGCCCGGACGACGACCTGCTCGGCCAGCTAGCTACATATGTAGAGTTGCACGTTGAGCAGGGCCGGGCGCTGGCCGACCTGGACGCCGCCGTCGGCCTGGCCGAGGGCATCTGGCCGCACGGCCGGTGGCGGCTCGACTTCACCGGGCGGGCCGACCACGCGGGCACCGCGAAGCTGGCCGACCGGGCCGACCCGATGCTGCCCTACGCGCACACCGTGCTGGCCGCCCGGCAGGCCGCGGCCGCCCTGGGCACGCTGGCCACCATCGGCAAGGTGCTGGCCGAGCCCGGGGCGGCCAACGCGGTCAGCTCGGCCGTGCACGCCTGGCTGGATGTCCGGGCGGCCGGCCCTGGACCGCTGGCGGCCACCGTGGACCAGGTGCTGGCGGCCGCGCGCGCCGCGGCTGAGTCGCACCAGGTGGCGTTCAGCTGGAAAAGCGAGTCGGTGACGCCGGCGGTCAGCTTCGATGCTGGGCTGCGCGGGCGGCTGGCCGCGGCTCTGGCCGGCCAGGGCATCACGGCCCCGGCGCTGCCCACCGGGGCCGGGCACGACGCGGGCATCCTGGCCGCCCGGCTGCCCACCGCGATGCTGTTCGTGCGCAACCCGACCGGAGTGTCCCATTCGCCCGCCGAGCATGCCGAGGCGGCCGACTGTGCGGCCGGGGTGACCGCGCTGGCCGCCGTGCTGCGGGAGCTGGCCGGGTGAGCGAGCTACGGCGCTGGCACGCCGAGCTGGCCTGGCTCGGCGCCGGTGAGGTCCAGGCCGGGGTGCTGATCGAGGCGGCCGGGCCGGTGCTGCGCACGGTCACCCCCGGGGTCGCGGCCAGCGCCCTGCCGCCGGGCACCCAGCGGCTGGCCGGGCTCACCCTGCCCGGGCTGGCCAACGCGCACTCGCACGCCTTCCACCGCGCGCTGCGCGGGGTGACCGAGCAGGGCCAGGGCACGTTCTGGACCTGGCGGGAGCGGATGTACCAGGTGGCCGGGCGGCTCACCCCGGACAGCTACCTGGCGCTGGCCCGGGCCGTCTACGCCGAGATGGTGCTGGCCGGGGTGACCTGCGTGGGGGAGTTTCACTACCTGCACCACGGCCCGGACGGGGTGCCGTACGCCGACCCCAACGAGATGGGCCGCGCGCTGCTGCTGGCCGCGGCGCAGGCCGGGCTGCGGATCACCCTGCTGGACACCTGCTATCTGTCCGGCGGGCTGGCCACCGACGGCCGGCCCGAGCCGCTGGCGCCGGTGCAGCGCCGGTTCTCCGACGGGAACGCGGAGCGCTGGGCCGGGCGGGTGGCCGCGCTGGGCTGTGACGAGCACGGCGTGCTGGCGCCGCACGCCCGGGTGGGCGCGGCCATCCACTCGGTGCGCGCCGTGCCGCCGGATCAGATGCACCCGGTGGTGGCCTGGTCACACGGGTTCGGCGCGCCGCTGCACGCGCACCTGTCCGAGCAGCCCGCGGAGAACGAGGCCAGCGTGGCCGCCTACGGCCTGACCCCGGCCCAGGTGCTGGACGGCGCGGGCGCGCTCGGGCCGCGCAGCACCATGGTGCATGCGACCCACCTGACCCGGCAGGACATCGCGCTGCTCGGTGGCAGCCGCAGCTGTGCCTGCCTGTGCCCGAGCACCGAGGCGTTCCTGGCCGACGGGATCGGCCCGGCCGCCGCGCTGGCGTCGGCAGGCTGCCCGCTGTCCCTGGGCAGCGACAGCCACGCGATGATCGACTTGCTCGGCGAGGCCCGGCTGGTCGAACTGGGCGAGCGGCTGCATACCGGTGCGCGCGGCCATTTCGGCGCGACCGCGCTGGCCCAGGCGGCCTGCGGTGCCGGGCACGCCTGCCTGGGCTGGCCGGAGGCCGGCGAGATCGTCCCCGGCGCGGTCGCCGACCTGGTCACGGTCCGGCTGGATACGCCCCGGCTGGCCGGTGCCGCGGCAGCCAGCGCGCTGGAGTCGGTGATCTTCGCAGGCACCGCGGCCGACGTGTCGGACGTGGTGATCAGCGGCCGCGACGTGGTGCGCGGCGGCCAGCACCTGCTGGTCCCCGACGTCCCCGCCGCCCTAGCCGCGGCCATCCGCCCGCTGCTGTCGAATTCATGATCGTGGGGGATCGGGGGTCCTATACCGACACGTAGCGAAAGCGCCCCCCTGGAATGGCTCAGCTAGCGGGCTGGCTTTCGCTGATCTGGGACACGAAGTCCTTGACGGCGGGGAAAGCGAGGTCCGGGCGGTCGCGGAAGATGGTGTGACGCGCTCCGGGAAGGCGTACGAAGCGAGTGGTTCCCTCCGGCAGCTGGCTGGCTAGTTCCTCGACCACGGGCAGCGGGCAGACTGGGTCGTCCTCGCCAGCGAGGACCAGGATGGGGCACCGGACGGCACCGAGCAGGCTCCAGGGATCGAAGCTTGACACCTCGTGCCTGGCGTAGTGCGCGGCGACGTCCGGGTTCCTGATCATCCGGGCCAGAAACTGGCGAGATTCCCCGGCCCAGCCCGGCGTGGCGCTGTAGAGCGGGTAGCAGACGCGGTTGAACTCAGCCTGCAGGTCCTCGGGGTCCTTGGCGTAGATGCGCTGGATGATGGCGGCCGCCTCAGGGCCGCCGAGGCGGCCGAACGCCTCGATGACGCGCGGTCCGCCCCAGTGGCCACCAGTCGTGTTGGCCAGGATGACGCCGCCAGGGTGATCGGGAAACAGCGCCGCGTAGGTGAGCGCGACGTCCCCGCCGAAGCTGCTGCCGAGGACGACCGGCTTGCGCAGCCCGAGCGCGTCGCACAGCCGGCGCAGGTCATCGGCCCAGGTCCGCATGTTCCAGGACCCGGCGCTGCTGCGGTCGCTGCGGCCGTGGCCGCGCAGGTCGAAGTACAGGACCTGGAAATCGCCGGCCAGCGGCTCTAGTGCGGGCTTCACCGTCATGTGGTCCAGGCCGGGGCCGCCGTGGACGGCCACCAGAACCGGGCGCTCCACCGTCGTGTCTCCTTGCGGGACGACGGATGGGCCGGATACGTCGAACCAGAGGGACACATCACCGAGGCTGACACGCATGCGGCCTCCGGGACGGCTGCGGGCGGATGGCCAGTTCTGGCCGGCCCGCTGCTGGGCTTGGTCAGAGGCCCACAGTAATCTCCAGGACGCCGCCGGGCCACCGTTCGCGGCGATGACGGCAGTGCCCGGCGCCTAGCCCTTGCCCGACTGCTGCTCAACCCGCATGAAACATCGCGGGCGCGGCCCGGGTGCTCTTCTCCTAGCCGCTTGCCACGGGCGCGATCCTGATAGAGCGGCACTGTCCACTCGATGACTAGTTGTTCACCCGGCTGTTGGAGCTTGCCCCTGCCCACTGGGCTGGGTCAGAGTTTGGCTGTCCACTCGAGGACCAGTCGGCCGGCTTGGCCTGAGCCAGGGGGATTTTCGGATTCTCCGCGTCCCCCTATCTGGCACTGAGTCGCCACGATCATGGTTGCCCGGAGCGGAGGCGGAGGCGGGCGGCCGACAGGGCGTCGGTTAGGGCGGCCAGCTGGGCTGGGGTTAGGGCGTCGATCAGGTACTCGCGGACTACGCGGAGGTGGCCGGGGGCAGCACGGAGCAGGGCGGCGCGGCCGTCTGGGGTGAGGATGGCCAGCACGCCGCGGTCGTCGGACGGGGACTTGGCCCGGCGCACCAGGCCGGCCTGTTCCAGCTGGGTGACCTGGTAAGTCAGCCCGCTCCGGGAGACGATGATCACGTCGGCCAGGTCGCTCATCCGGAGCTGCCCGCCCGGGGCCGACTCCAGCCGGGACAGGATCTCGTACTGCGCGTGGGACAGCCCGGCGTCCCGCCGGAGCTGCTGCTCGATGACCCGGTCCAGCCGGTGGCTCACGTCGAGGAAGGCAAGCCAGGCGGCCATCTCGGCGGGGGTGAGCCAGCGCTGGTCGGCCATCTGGGCAGCCTAGCGGGAATGTAGTTCAAATTTGAACTGTTGTCCCGGTCGACTGTGGCAGGCTGGAACACGTGCGGGAGGAAGCTATGCCGGAGAATGCCGAGCGGACCAGCACCGAGCTGACCAGCACCGAGCTGACCAGTGCCGAGCTGACCAGTGCCGAGCGGGCCAGTACCGGGCGGATGCCTGCGATCTACCTGAGCCATGGCGCGCCGCCGCTGGCCGACGACGCGATCTGGCCCGGGCAGCTGGCCGGCTGGGCCGCACAGCTGCCCACGCCCGCATCGGTGCTGATGATCTCCGCGCACTGGGAGGCGGCCCCGCTGGCCCTGGGTGCGACCAGCACGGTTCCGCTGGTCTATGACTTCTGGGGCTTCCCGGAGAAGTACTACACCGTGCGCTACCCTGCCCCCGGCGCCCCGGAACTGGCCGACGACGTGCGCAAGCTGCTCCGTGCGGCGGGCACCCCGGTCGAGGACATCCCGGACCGCGGCCTGGACCACGGCGCGTACGTGCCGCTGGTCGAGATGTACCCCGAGGCGGACGTGCCGGTGCTCCAGGTGTCCATGCCCACGCTGGACCCGGAAGGCCTGTACCAGATCGGCCGCAAGCTGGCGCCGCTGCGCGACCAGGGCGTGCTGATCGTCGGCAGCGGGTTCTTCACGCACAACCTGCGGGCGATGAGCCTGGACGGCCAGGTGTCGCCGGTGATGTCGGAATTTGACCACTGGGGCCAGGAGGCGCTGGCCCACGGCGATCTGGACAGCCTGCTGGACTTCCAGCACAAGGCACCCGCCGCGCGCCAGGCGCACCCGCGGACCGAGCACTTCGCGCCGCTGTTCGTCACGCTGGGCGCCGCCGACGGTGACCTGACCGCCGCGCGCAGCGTGATCGATGGTTTCTGGCTCGGCCTGGCCAAGCGGTCCATCCAGGTCAGCTGACCCGGCACGCGCGGTAGCGTGAGCTGCCGTGAGCACGCTGATCACCAACATCGGCGAACTGGTCAGCAACGCCGGGCCGGATCATGATCCCAGCGCCGGCCCCGGCCCGTTCCACGCGGAGCACGACGCGGCCCTGGTCATCGAGGACGGCCGGGTGGCCTGGACCGGCCCGGCCGCCCGGGCGCCAGCCGCCGACGACGTGGTGGACTGCGCCGGCCGCACCGTGCTGCCCGGCTTCGTGGACTCGCACGCCCACCTGGTCTTCGCCGGCGAGCGCAGCGCCGAGTTCGCGGCCCGGATGGCGGGCCGGCCGTACCAGGCGGGCGGCATCCGCAGCACGGTGGCGGCCACCCGCGCCGCGCCGGACGCGCTGCTCCGCGCCAACCTGGCCGCGCTGGCCGGTGAGATGCTCAGCCAGGGCACCACGACGCTGGAATGCAAGACCGGCTACGGGCTCACCGTCGCGGACGAGGCCCGGTCGGCCGGGCTAGCCGCCGAGGTCACCCCCGAGGTCACCTTCCTGGGCGCGCATGTGGTGCCCGCCGAGTACGCTGCCGACCCGGCTGGCTACCTGGACCTGGTCTGCGGGCCGATGCTGGCCGCCTGCGCGCCGCACGCCCGCTGGGTCGATGTGTTCTGCGAGCGCGGCGCGTTCGGCCCGGACGAGGCGGCCACGGTGCTGGCCGCCGGGCAGGCGGCCGGGCTGATCCCGCGGGTGCACGCCAACCAGCTCGGCCCGGGCCCCGGGGTGCAGATCGCGGCGGCGGCCGGCGCGGCCTCGGCCGACCACTGCACCTACCTGAGCGACGCGGACGTCGCCGCGCTGGCGGACTCCGGCACGGTGGCCACCCTGCTGCCCGGGGTGGAGTTCGCCACCCGGCAGCCGTATCCGGATGCGCGGCGGCTGCTCGCCGCCGGGGTCACCGTGGCCCTGGCCACCGACTGCAACCCTGGGTCGTGCTTCACCTCCAGCATGCCGCTGTGCGTCGCGCTGGCCGTCCGGGAGATGCGGCTGAGCACGGAGGAGGCGGTGTGGTCGGCCACCGCGGGCGGCGCCCGTGCGCTGCGCCGCGCCGACGTCGGCCAGCTGGCCCCCGGGGTGCGGGCTGACCTGGTCCTGCTGGACGCGCCGTCGCATGTCTACCTGGCGTACCGGCCCGGTGTCCCGCTGGTCGCCGCGGTGTGGCAGGCCGGGCGGCTGGCCTGGCAGGCGGCGGGCAGGCCTGGGTGACGACCCTGTAGCCGGCCGGACGCTACGGCCGGCCCGGCGGGTTAGGTACGGTTCTGGCGTGTCGCTGCCGGGGAAACTAACTGGCAGCGGGCACAATACGACGAGGCCCCTCGATGTATGAGATCGAGGGGCCTCGCGCCCACTGGTCACTGGTGCCCGCCAGCAGCTCCGGTCACCCAGGGCTCCCGGCGTTCCGGGGTTGCCCCCGGCTGGCCCGTCTTCAGTGGTGAGAGCAGTTTTACTGCGGCCGGGCCGGGCGGCACAAGGCCCTGTCGCGGGCAATTTTAAGATTCTTTGATCATCCACAGGCAATCCACCGGCGGCCCGCCGTTTTCCCCCGCGCCACCCGACCCATCCACCGCCCGTCCACAGCACAATCCACAGCCCGCTGCATAACGCCATCATCCGGTTCGGGCCGCCGGCGGGCCCGCAGCCGCTGGGCGGGCCCGCTACTTCTGCCCGGCGCCACCCCACAGCTCCGGGCCGCCGGCCGGTCCGGGAGCTGGGCCGGCTGGGTCCGGCCGCCACTCGGCCAGCCGGACCACGCCGGGCGGCAGCAGCCGCAGGCCGGCGAAGAACCGGCTCACCTGCTCGTGGCTGCGCCGGGTTACCGGCTGGGCCAGCAGCCCGCCGAGCGGGCTGGCCGGGTCCGGCCGGGGCTCGCTGCCGAGGTCGCTGGCGGGCTGGGACAGCATCAGGTAACTGCCCGGCGGCATCGCGTCCAGCAGCATGGTGACGATCTTGTCCGGGCCGGCCTCGTCCGGGATGAACTGGAGGACCGCGTTCAGCAGCACGGCCACCGGCTGGGTGAGGTCGAGCATGCTGGCCGCCTCGGCCAGGATCGTCCCGGTGTCCCGCAGGTCGGCTTCGAGGTAGCCGGTGCGGCCGTGCGGGCCGCTGGCCAGCAGAGCCCGGGCGTGGCCGAACACGACCGGGTCCCGGTCCACGTAGCAGACCAGCGCATCCGGCGCGATCGCCTGGGCCACCTCGTGCGTGCTGTTCGCGGTCGGGATGCCCGCGCCGATGTCGAGGAACTGCCGGATACCGGCCTCGGCCGTCAGGTACCGCACGGCCCGGCCGAGGAACGCCCGGGTGGCCCGGACCGACCCGACCAGGCCGGGGAACGCCGCCATCGCCTCGTCGCCCACCTGGCGGTCTACCGCGAAGTTGTCCCGGCCGCCGAGCCAGTAGTCGCGGACCCGGGCGATATGGGCCACGGCCGGGTCGAGCCGGGCGGCGGGGGCCGGGCCGCGGCTGGCCGGATCGCCCGGCGCCTCGGTGCCTGTCATCGGGGTGTGCCTCTCACGCTGCGAGCTCACCAGGGTCCGGGCCGGCGGCTGGGCGGCGGTGCGCCGAAGGTGGCCAGATGTCCCGGTCGTCCGGTAAGCCGGAGCATACTCAGCGCGGCCGGCTGACCGGGACGCCGCCGGGTCTGGCTCTGGCCGGGTCTGGCTCTGGCCGGGTCTGGCTCTGGCCGGGTCTGGCTCTGGTCGGCTCCGGGTTGCCGTTCAGCGGGGGCCGGTGGCCAGGTACCGGCCCGCGAACCTGATCAGCGGCTGCCCCGCCTCGGCCAGGTACGGGACGTGCAGCACGGTGGCGACCGCGAGCAGGTGATCGCCGGCCGGGATCCGCTCGGTGACCTCGCATTCCAGCGCGGCCAGGCCGCCATCCGGGATCAGCGCGCCGGACTGGCCGCCGCGCTGGTGCGGCACGCCCTCCAGCATCAGCCGGGCGCCGGGCCGCCCGGCCGCGGCGAACCGGCCCGCCAGGGCGCGCTGCCCGGCGGCCAGCATGGTGACCGCGAACCGGTCCACCCGGCCGAGGAGTTCCGCCGGGTAGGACCCGGCCATCAGCGAGACCAGGATCAGCGGCGGTGTCCGGGACACCGGGCAGAACGCGCTCACCGTGGTGCCGACGTCGTCCCGCCCGTCGGCGACGGTCAGCAGCGTGACGCCGGTGGCGAAGACGGACAGCGCGTCGGCCAGCCCGGCCGGGCCGGCGGTCACCGCCGGCAGGCCGCCCCGGTCACTGGATCACCCACCGTCCGGGCAGCAGCAGCGGACCGTAGGACGGCAGCCCGGCGTCCGCCGCCAGCTGCCACACCGGGCCCCACGCCTCGGCGAACAGGCTGGTCCGGGCGGCCGAGCGCTCGTCGCTGGACGCGGGCGGCCGGAGCCGGTCCAGCGGGTGGCTGCGCGGATAGATCCGCACCGGCGCGGAGTCCGGCAGCGCCGCCTTGTCCCGGGCCACGTCCAGCGCGGCGTCCAGGCCGCCCAGCGAGTTGACCAGCCCGATGCCGGTGGCATCCGCGCCGGTCCACACCCGGCCCCTGGCCACGTCATGCACGTGCTGCTCGGTCAGCCCGCGCCCGGCCGCGACCTTTCCGGTGAAGTCGGCATAGATGCGGTCCAGCCAGGTGTTGATCTTGGCCCATTCGTCCTCGCGGAACGGGCGGGACGCGGTGAACATGTCCGCGTGCGCGCCCTCGGTGACCGCGTCCGAGGTCACCCCGGCCCGCTGCAGCGCCTGGCCCAGCACCGGCTTGCCGCTCAGCACCCCGATCGACCCGGTGATGGTGCCCGGCTGGGCGATGATCGCGTCCGCGGCCATGGCGATGAAGTAGCCGCCGGAGGCCGCCACCTCCCCCATCGACACCACCACGGTCTTGCCTGCCTCCTTGGCCCGGACCGTCTCCCGCCAGATGGTGTCCGACGCCACATACGAGCCGCCTGGGCTGTTCACCCGCAGCACGATGGCCTTGACCCGGTGGTCGGCGGTGGCGCCGCGCAGCGCGGCGCTCAGCGTGTCCGAGCCCATCGGGCCGCGCAGCAGCGGCCCGCGGGCGCTGCGGCCGCGCCGGATCGGCCCGGACGCGTAGATCAGCGCGACCGTGTCCGCGCCCGGTCTGGGCAGCGTGCGGGTCCGCTCGGCGAGCACCCGGGCCCGGTGATAGCGGCCGAGGAAGAGCAGCTGGGTGTCCGGCCCGGCCTCCTTCTTGACCGCGGCGTACACCTCGTCCCGGTAGCCGAGCGCGTCCACCAGGCGGGCGTCCAGTGCCTCGCTGGCCATGAACGGGCCGCCGTCGATCAGCTCCCGGGCGGCCACCCCGGAGATCTCCAGCCGCTGCGCGATCGCCTCGGTGATCTGCTCCACGATGGACGCGGCCATCCGCTGCAGCGCTTCCCGGGCCGGCCCGGAGTACCCCTGCTCGGTGAATCGCTCGGCCGCGCTCTTGTACTCTTCCCGCTTGCCGACCTGGAACTCGACGCCCAGCTTGTCCAGCGCGCCGCGGTAGAACCAGTTCTGCACGCTGATCCCGGTCAGCCCGAGGTCACCGGATGGCTGCAGGTAGATCCGGTCGAACGCGGTGGCCAGGTAGTACGGCACGTTCCCCGGCGAGAAGTCGCCGAACGTCTCGGCCCAGGCCACGGCGAGCTTGCCGGCCCCGGCGAACGCGCTAATCGCGGCGCGCAGCTCCTGGACCTGGGCCAGGCCCATCCGCTGCCCGCCGACCTTGGCCACCAGCGCCCGGACGCGGTCGTCGGTGCGCGCCCGGCGCAGCCCGTCCAGCACGTCGGCCAGCCGCGGCCGCCGCATCGCGGCCAGCGCCGACAGCGGGTCGGTGGGCGGTTCCTCCGCGATCCCGTCGCTCAGGTCCAGTTCCAGGATCAGCGGAGCCGTCCGCCGCTGGCGGAACGTGGTGATCCGGTCGGTCAGCGTCGAAGTCACCATGCGAGCAGCTTACGGCCCGGCCGCGAGCCAGGGAGCTGGTGCCTGGGCTGCGCTATCGTCGGAGGTGGCCGAAAGGACGGTAATGGCCGAAGGGGATGGCAATGGCTGGGCCGATTGCGCTCAAGGCCACCGTCACTGGGGGAGGCATGGGGCGGCCGGACTGCTCGCCTGCGCGCCCGGGCCGGACGGGCAGCCCAGCGTGCTGCTCATCCTGCGCGCGGACTGGACCCAGCATGCCGGCACCTGGGGCCCGCCGGGCGGCGCGCGGGACAGCCATGAATCCGCGGCCGGCGCCGCGCTGCGCGAGGCGGCCGAGGAGTGTGCGGTGCCACCGGGCGCGGCGCGCATCCATGGCGTGCTGGACGACGATCACGGCGGCTGGTCCTACCAGACCCTGGTGGCGGTCGCGGACGAAGCGTTCGGCGTCCGGCCGGCCAGCCAGGAAGCGCCCCAGGTGGCCTGGGTGCCGGTGGATCACGTCGGGTCGCTGCCGCTGCATCCTGGGTTCGCGGTGACCTGGCCGGTCATCCGCGAGGCGGTCGAGCCGGTGACCATCATCGTGGATGCGGCCAACGTGATGGGCTCCCGCGCCGACGGCTGGTGGCGGGACCGGGCGGGTGCCGCGGCCCGGCTGCAGCGTGAGCTGGCCGGGCTGGCCGCCCGCGGCCTCACCGCGCTGCCGCCCGGGGTCCAGGCGGGCGCCCTGGACCGCTGGTTCCCGCAGTACATCCTGGTGCTGGAGGGGCAGGCCAAGGCGGCCCTGCCGGAGCTGGCCGACAGCGATGGGGTGCGGGTGGTGGCCGCGCCAGGGTCCGGCGACGACACCATCGCCGAGCTGGCGGCCAGCGTCCGCGGCCACCGGGTGGTGGTGACGGCCGACCGTGAGCTGCGCCGCCGCTGCGTAGCCGCCGGGGCTACCGTGACCGGCCCACGCTGGCTGCTGAACCTGCTGTAGCGGTGCGCCCGGCCGGTCGGCGAGTGGCCCGCCCGGCCCGGTCGCGGGCCAGCCGCTGCAGGATCGGCCGGGCCGCGAAGTAGGAGCCGGCCAGCGCGCTGCCGCCGATGCCCAGGTCGATGGAGATCCGGCCCTGCTTGGCCCAGTACACGTCCCGGAGGTCGAGCAGCAGCGCGAACTCGTCCACGATGAGAGCCAGCGCCGCGCCGTAGGTGACCGCCACCGCCGGGTGCCGCCTGGTCCGGTCCTCGCCGCGGACCGCGACCGCGCCGACACCGGCCAGCATGCCGATGCCCCACATGTAGTGATGCAGGTGTTCGCCGCCCACGCTCAGGTTGCCGAACGGACCGCGGCCCTCCCTGATGCTGTACGTGATGCCGCGGACCGCGGTGAACGTCGCGGTGAAGGACAGCCAGCTGAGCAGGGCGCTGCGCTGGCCCGAATCAAGTTCCTCGTGGTAAGCGGTGCGCACCGCGGCGGCCGGCGTCTGGGCCGCCGTGTTTATCCGTTCTTCAGCATCCTGGGTCACAGCTCTTTGTACCGCACTGCTGGGGCCGGGGCTGTATGTGGGCTAGCTCACGGTGCGATTCGGGCGAATTGTGCTTGAGTCAGGAGGTGAGCGTCGCCGATCTGCTCGTGCTGGCCCTCGCCGGGATCGTCGCGGGCATCGTGAGCACGGTGGCCGCGCTGGCCTCGCTGGTGTCCTACCCGGTGCTGCTCGCGCTCGGGCTGCCGCCGCTGACCGCCAACGTGACCAACACGGTGTCGCTGTGCTTCACCGGGGTCGGCGCGGCGGCGGGCTCGCGCCCGGAACTGGCCGGCCAGGCGGGCCGCCTGCGCCGGCTGGGCCTGGTCGTCGCCCTGGGTGGGGCGGCTGGGGCAGCCATCCTGCTGCTCACCCCGGCCCGGACGTTCGAGGTGGCGGCCCCGGCGCTGATCGGCGGGGCGTCGCTGGTCCTGCTGCTGCAGCCGACGCCGGGCGGCACCGACCCAGGCACCAGCCGGGAAGGCAGCTGGCCCCGGCTCATCAGCCTGTTCCTGGTGGCCGTCTACGTCGGCTACTTCGGTGCGGCGGGCGGGATCCTGCTGCTGGCCGTGCTGGTCCCCATGCTCAGCCAGCCGCTGGCCCG
The DNA here is from genome assembly GCA_963832095.1 of uncultured Actinomycetes bacterium. GTDB lineage: Bacteria > Actinomycetota > Actinomycetes > Streptosporangiales > Streptosporangiaceae > RYN-230. Next base: position 97,639 of record CAWHSW010000007.1, on the reverse strand, counting down.
GACGAACGCGGTGAAGAACGTGCTCACCGGGGTGGCCAACGGGGTGGCTGCCATCGGCTTCGCCGCGTTCGGCCCGGTCCGCTGGGCGGCGGTGCTGCCGCTCGGCGCGGGCTTCCTCATCGGCGGGTGGATCGGGCCCGCGCTGGTCCGCCGCATCCCGGGCCGGCTGCTCCAGGTGGTGATCGCGCTGGGCGGCATCGGGCTCGCGGTCAAGCTCGGCCTGAGCGCGTACCACTGAGCACGAGCCACTAACCGGCGTCGGGGACCAGCCAGAGCACGCCCAGCGGCGGCAGCGTGAGCACGGCCGAGGCGGGCTGGCCGTGCCATGGCTCCGCGGTGGCCTCGACCATGCCCAGGTTGCCCACCCCGCTGCCGCCGTAGTCGGCCGCGTCGGTGTTGACCAGTTCGCGCCACCGGCCGGCCCGGGGCAGCCCGAGCCGGTACTCCGAGTGCGGCCCGCCGGAGAAGTTGGCCACGCAGACCAGCGTCCCTGGCCCCACCGGGTCGGCCCGCTCCCCGGCCAGCCGCATGAACGACAGCACGTTGCCGGCCGCGTCGTTGGCGTCGATCCAGCTGAACCCGGCGGGCGAGTTGTCCAGCGCCCACAGCGCCGGGGCGCCGCGGTAGCCCTGGTTCAGGTCGGCGACCAGCTTGCGCACCCCGGCGTGGTACTCGTAGTCGAGTACCCACCAGTCCAGCCCGCGCTCGGCCGACCACTCATCGCCCTGGCCGAACTCCGACCCCATGAACAGCAGTTGCTTGCCCGGATGGGCCCACATATAGCCGAGCATGGCGCGCAGCCCGGCGAACCGGTTCCACTCGTCGCCCGGCATCTTGTTCAGCAGCGACCCCTTGCCGTGCACCACCTCGTCGTGGGACAGCGGGAGCACGAAGTTCTCGCTGAACGCGTACATCAGCGAGAAGGTGATCTCGTTGTGGTGGTACTGGCGGTACACCGGGTCCAGCGACATGTAGCTGAGCGTGTCGTGCATCCAGCCGAGGTTCCACTTGTAGCCGAAGCCCAGGCCGCCGAGGTGCACCGGCCGGGTCACCCCGGGCCAGGCGGTGGACTCCTCGGCGATCATCATCGTGCCCGGCACCCGGCGGTAGCAGGTGGCGTTGACCTCCTGCAGGAACGACACCGCGTCGGTGTTCTCCCGGCCGCCCTGCGCGTTCGGCGCCCACTCGCCTGCACGCCGGGAGTAGTCCAGGTACAGCATGGACGCCACCGCGTCCACCCGCAGCCCGTCGGCGTGGAACTCCTCCAGCCAGTAGATCGCGTTGGCGACCAGGAAGTTGCGCACCTCGGTGCGCCCGTAGTCGAAGATCAGCGTGCCCCAGTCCGGGTGCTCGCCGCGCCGCGGGTCAGGGTGCTCGTACAGCGGTGTGCCATCGAACCGGGCCAGCGCCCACTCATCGCGCGGGAAGTGGGCCGGCACCCAGTCCAGGATCACCCCGATGCCGGCCTGGTGCAGCCGGTCCACCAGGAGACGGAAGTCGTCCGGGCTGCCGAACCGCGAGGTCGGCGCGTAGTACGAGGTGACCTGGTAACCCCAGGAACCACCGAACGGGTGCTCGGCGACCGGCAGCAGCTCCACGTGGGTGAAGCCCATGCTGGTCACATACTCGGTCAGCTCCTCGGCCAGCTGGCGGTAGCTCAGCCCGGGGCGCCACGAGCCGAGGTGCACCTCGTAGACACTCAGCGGCTCGCTCACCGTCTGGCGCTGCTCCCGGGCGGCGACCCACTCGGCGTCATCCCACTCATAGCGCGAGGTGTACACGACCGACGCGGTGGCCGGCGGACGCTCGGCCAGGCTGGCCATCGGGTCGGCCTTGCGGTGCCACTGGCCGTCCGGACCGCAGATGTCGAACTTGTACCGGGTGCCGTCGCCCACCTCGGGCAGGAAGATCTCCCACACCCCGGCGCCGCCCAGCGAGCGCATCGGGTGCCCCCGCCCGTCCCAGTGGTTGAAGTCGCCGATGACCCGGACACCGCGGGCGGCCGGCGCCCACACCGCGAACGCGGTGCCGGTTACTGACCCGTACTCCTTCACGTGCGCGCCCAGCACCCGCCACAGGTTCTCGTGCCGGCCCTCGCTGATCAGGTGCAGGTCCATCTCGCCCAGGCTGGGCAGGAAGCGGTACGGGTCGTCGGTGACCAGCTCGGGCAGCGGCCCGCCGCCATCGCCGTCCGGGTAGCTGACCGCGACCCGGTAGTCGGGTTTCTCGGTCACCGGCACGGTGGCGGCGAACACGCCCTCGTGCACGTGGTCGGCGGGGAAGCGGCGGCCGTCCGGCAGCACGATGGTGACCGCCTTGGCCAGCGGCCGGAGCACCCGGACGATCACCCCGTCCGGGCCCGGGTGCGCGCCCAGGATGGAGTGCGGGTCGTGGTGGGTGCCCGCCACGACGCGGTCGATCTCGCCCAGGCTGACGTCAGCCTGGTTACGCTCAGTAACCATGTTCAATGCGTCCTCACACGCTCAGGCGTCGGCGATCGAGCCGAGGGGGATGGCGATCCAGCCGGGCCGGTGCCTGGCCTCGTACATCACCTCGTAGACCGCCTTGTCCAGGACGAGGGCGCGCAGCAGGATGGCGTGCGTGCCCGGATCGGTTCCGCCTGCTGCGGCGTACCCGGCGCAGAACGCGTCCTGGTTGCGCTGGACCCAGTCCACCGCCGCAGCGTGCAGCCAGTCCTCGTCCCGGTGGGCCAGCAGCTGGTGCCGGGCCGCGTAGTCGAAGGACCGCAGCATACCGGCCACGTCGCGGAGCGCCGAGGCCGGTGCCCGGCGCACCGCCAGCGGAGTCGTGGGCTCGCCCTCGAAGTCAAGCACCACCCACCCGGTCTGGGTGCGCAGCACCTGGCCCAGGTGGTAGTCCCCGTGTACCCGCTGCACGTCCAGCGACACGTCCAGCTTGGCCAGGTCGGAGAAGGCCGCGCCGAGCAGGTCGGCATGCTGGCTCAGCTCCGGCACGGCGGCGATGGCCTCATCCAGGCGGTGGAACATGTCATCGGCCAGCCTGCTGATCGAATCCGCAGGCAGTTCTTCGCTGCCGAACGCCCGTACCAAATCGCGGTGTACCTCAGCGGTAGCCTCGCCGAGCCGGTACGCCTCACCGGCGAAGTCGCCGCCCGCGTCAGCCGCGATCTCGGTCTCGCTGGCATACAGGTCACGGACGCTGGTCGCCGCCAGTGACCAGCCGTCGGTGGCGGCGCGCAGGTAACCGGACAGGATGCCGAGCACGACCGGGGCGCCGCCCAGCGTGCTCTCGGCCCAGCCCAGCGGCTGCGCGATGTGCGTGGAACCGAGCTGCGCCAGCGCCCGGTTCACCTCCAGGTCGGGGTTGATCCCGGGAGACGGCCGGCGGAACACCTTGAGGATGCTCTCCTCGCCGAAGATCAGGCTGGTGTTGCTCTGCTCGCCGGTCAGCACCAGGCTGTCCAGCTCGGTGTCCAGGTCCACCCCGGGCTCGCGGCGAAACCGGAGCGGGCCGGCCTCCGCATCGCCGGCGATGGCGCGCAGCAGCCACCTGGTCAGCTCGGCGTCGTGCAGCGCGTCGTAGGCCAGCCGGCCGTCCTCGGCCCGGCCGATCAGCACGTGCCGGAGCTCATCCGGCAGCTCCGCCCGCAGACCGAGGAAAAGCTGGTAGGTGTCCACCCGGCGGCCGCCCTGCGACACGGCCAGGATGAGGTGCCGCAGCCCCGGGTCGCCGCCGGCCAGTTCGGTGTCGGCCACGATGGCCACATCGAGGATCCTGGCGCCCTTGCCGGCAAACCAGCGCTGCGACGGGATCCACTCCGCCAGCGTTTCCTCAAATGTCATATTTCCGGTCTACCCCGTCCCCGGGGAACATGCAGCATCATGTCGATCATCATCTTGCCGGTTACTTTCCGTAACCAAAGTGACCGGGCCTCCGGGGCGGCCATCAACGCGGCTGATCTCCCCGGGGCTCGGGCAGGATAAACCAGTAAAAACCGTGACCGGGCAGGGTAAGCAGGTAGCTGAGGTCGCCGATCGGGGGGAAGGTGACCCCGCCCATGCACTCGACCGGGGTGATGCCCTTGAACCGGCGCAGGTCGAGCTCGACCGGCTGCGGGAACCGGGACAGGTTGTTGACGCACAGGATGCGGTCGGTACCGTCCGTACCGTCCGGCGGGGTGTACTCCCGGACGAACGCCAGCACGCTCGGGTTCGACGAGCTGAGCTCCTCGTAGCCACCCAGCCCGAACACCGGGTGCCGCTTGCGGATCTCGATCATGCGCTTGGTCCAGTGCAGGAACGAGCCACCGTTCTTCTGCTGCGCTTCCACGTTGAGCGCCTGGTAGCCGTAGATCGGGTCCATCAGCAGCGGCAGGTAGAGCCGGGCCGGGTCGCAGCTGGAGAAGCCGGCGTTCCGGTCCGGGGTCCACTGCATCGGGGTGCGCACGCCGTCCCGGTCGCCGAGCCAGATGTTGTCCCCCATGCCGATCTCGTCGCCGTAGTACAGCACCGGCGAGCCGGGCAGCGACAGCAGCAGGGCGGTGAACAGTTCGAGCTGGTTGCGGTCGTTCTCCAGCAGCGGGGCCAGCCGCCGCCGGATGCCGATGTTGGCCTTCATCCGCGGGTCCTTGGCGTACTCCGCGTACATGTAGTCCCGCTCGTCGTCGGTGACCATCTCGAGCGTCAGTTCGTCGTGGTTGCGCAGGAAGATGCCCCACTGGCAGTTGGCCGGGATGGGCGGGGTCTGAGCCAGGATCTCGGAGATCGGGTAGCGCTGCTCACGCCGGACGGCCATGAAGATGCGCGGCATCAGCGGGAAGTGGAACGCCATGTGGCATTCGTCCCCGCCCACCTCCGGGTCGCCGAAGTACTCGACCACGTCGGCCGGCCACTGGTTCGCCTCGGCCAGTAGCACCCGGTCCGGGTACAGCCGGTCCACCTCGGTGCGCACCCGCTTCAGGTACTCGTGCGTTTCCTTGAGGTTTTCGCAGTTGGTGCCCTCGCGCTCGTACAGATAGGGCACCGCGTCCAGCCGGAATCCGTCGATACCCAGATCGAGCCAGAATCTGAGCACTTCCAGCATGGCGTCCTGAACCTTTGGGTTCTCGTAGTTCAGGTCCGGCTGGTGCGAGAAGAACCGGTGCCAGTAGTACTGGCCGCGCACCGGGTCATACGTCCAGTTCGAGTGCTCGGTGTCCACGAAGATGACCCGCGCCTCGGGGAACCGGTCATCGGTATCGGACCAGACGTAAAAATCCCCATATGGTCCGTCCGGATCGGCGCGGGACGCCTGGAACCACGGATGCGCATCGCTGGTGTGGTTCATCACCAGGTCGGCGACCACCCGGATGCCGCGCTCGTGCGCCTCATCGACCAGTTCCACGAAATCCCCGATATGGCCAAAGTCTGGCAGCACCGAGGTGAAATCGGATATGTCGTACCCGCCGTCGCGCAGCGGCGAGGCGTAGATGGGCAGCAGCCAGATGCAGTCGATGCCCAGCCATTGCAGGTAGTCCAACCGCGAGGTCAGGCCGCGCAGGTCACCGGTGCCGTCCGAGTTGGAGTCGTGGAACCCGCGGACCAGCACCTCGTAGAACAGCGCGCGCTTGTACCAGTGCGGGTCGCGCGGCCGGTCGAAGGAAAACGGGTCCGGTATCGGCTCACCGGGCGGCGACGAGAAGGTGGGCAAGGGCCCCGGGAGCGGGAGGCCGGGAGGGGCGGGGCGGCCCGGCTCAGGCTCTGTAACCACTGCGGCTCCCTGCGGACGTATCGGGGTAATTCAGGCAGACGGGGATGTCTTCACTTGAAAGATGTGAGCTGGCTCAGTCGCCGGGTCGAGTCGCACGTAATTGGCTTGCCCCCACCGGTACGACTGGCCGGAAAGCTCGTCAACCACAACGAAGTCGCCGGAGCTTTCCATTCCGAGCGCAGGCAGGTCAAGCCAGACGGTGGCCTCTCGCGGCTGGTGCGGGTCAAGGTTCGCGACGACCAGGACGGTGTCCTCGGCCTGGGGCAGGCGCTTGGAGAAGCAGATCAGCTCCGGCTGGTCGACGTGATGGAACCGTAGATTACGCAACCAGTGCAGCGCCGGGTGGGCTTTTCTGATCGCGTTAAGCCGGGCGATATACGGCGCTATGCCCGCTGGTCCCTGCTGTGCCTGGCTCCAGTCCCGTGGCCGGTACTGGTACTTCTCCGAGTCCAGGTACTCCTCGCTGCCCGGCCGGACCGGGACGTTCTCGGACAGCTCGTAGCCGGAGTAGATGCCCCAGGACGGGGACAGCATGGCCGCCAGCACGGCCCGGATCTTGAACGCGGGCGGCCCGCCGTGCTGCAGGTACTCGTGCAGGATGTCCGGCGTGTTGGCGAAGAAATTGGGCCGCATGTACGCGGCCGCCGGGCCGGCCAGTTCGCGCGCGTAGTCGGTGATCTCGGCAGAGGTGTTGCGCCAGGTGAAGTAGGTGTACGACTGGTGGAAGCCGATCTTGGCCAGGGTGTGCATCATGGCCGGCCGGGTGAACGCCTCGGCCAGGAACAGCACGTCCGGGTCGGTGCGCGCGATCTCGGCCAGCAGCCGCTCCCAGAACGGCAGCGGCTTGGTGTGCGGGTTGTCCACCCGGAAGATGCGCACCCCGTGCGACATCCACAGCCGGACCACCCGGAGCACCTCGGCGTAGATACCCTCCGGGTCGTTGTCGAAGTTGAGCGGGTAGATGTCCTGGTACTTCTTGGGCGGGTTCTCCGCGTAGGCGATCCGGCCGTCGGCCCGGGTGGTGAACCACTCCGGGTGCTCGGTCACCCACGGGTGATCCGGTGAGGTCTGCAGGGCCAGGTCGATCGCGACCTCCATGCCCCGCTCCCGGGTCCGGGTCACGAAACTGTCGAAGTCCGCGAACGTGCCCAGGTCGGGGTGCAGCGCGTCGTGCCCGCCGGCCGGTGAGCCGATGGCCCACGGCGAGCCCGGATCCCCTGGGCCAGCCACCAGCACGTTGTTCGCGCCCTTGCGCGCGGTGCTCCCGATCGGGTGCACCGGCGGCAGGTAGACCACGTCGAACCCCATGTCAGCAATATCGTCCAGACGGCCCGCGGCGTTGCGCAGCGTTCCGCTGCGTGGCTCCCGGTAACCGAGCGGATCGACGTCCACGCCTTCGCTGCGCGGGAAAAACTCGTACCAGGCTCCGTACAGCGCGCGCGGCCGGTGCACGATCACCGGGTACCGGGCCGACCGGGTGATCAGGTCACGGAGCGGGTACTCGGCCAGGATGGCCAGCACCCGGCCGGACGAGGCGGCGGCCAGCCGGTCCCACGGCGGCACGGCCGGATCGCGGAGCAGCGCCGCGATCTCGCGCAACTGAGCCCGCGCGGTGCGTGCCTCCTGGGCGGCAACGGCCGCGCTGGACCAGCGTTCCCCGGCCGGGGTGCTGGCTGGCGACGGCCCGCGGCCCGGGCGGGCCAACCGGGCGGCGCGCTCGAACAGCAGCGCGCCCTCGGTGAGCATCAGTTCGGTGTCCAGGCCGCGCGGCACCTTGATCCCGGCGTCGTGCCGCCAGTGTGCGATGGGATCACCCCAGGCTTCCACCTGGAACTGCCACAGCCCTTCGCCGCCCACCGTCACCTCGGCGCCGTACCGGTCGGTGCCAGGCGTGAGTTCGCGCATCAGGGCCAGGGCCGACCGCTCGCCGCCCGGGCCGCGCAGCAGCACGCCGGCCCCGAGCATCTCGTGTCCCTCGCGGAACACGGTGGCGGTCACCTCGAAAGTCTCGCCGGCAACCGCCTTGGCGGCGCGGCGGCCGCAGTCCAGGACGGGCTCGATGTCCAGGATGGGGATGCGTCCGATCACCAGTGAACGCTACCCAAGTCTGACGGTTGGCATGCGCGGCCGGCCGCCGGTTCACCTGGGGAGTTTTTCCCGCGCGCCAAGGGGGCCGACTGGACTGACGAGCGAGCGTAGCCGGACCGGGCCGTAAGGGTTTGCGACCGGACTGACGAGCGAGGAACGAGTGAGGAAGGGAGGGCGCCCGCGCCAAAGGCGCGCGCCGCCGACTGGACTGAGGAGCGGGGAGCGAGGAACGAGCGAGACGCGACGAGGGAAGCTCGGCGGGTAAAAGCGCGCCGGCGGCGCAGAGCAACACTGTCTCGCCTGGTGGAATACGTTCCCGCACGGCGCTGTCCAGCCGGCTTGTCGCGGTACAGTCCGGTGTGCCTGCCGTTCCTCCCTCGGGTGCTGGCCACGCCTGCTCCCCGGCCCCCCTTCCGTCGCACCTGGGCAGGTCCCCCGCCAACTGCGCACGATCACAACAGCATACTGACCTGCTGATTTCATGATCAACTGTTGACAAGGACTCTGCCTGTGCGAGCCATCCGCCGCTTCACCGTCCGTGCCGCCTTGCCGGATTCGCTGGCCCCGTTGCGTGAGCTGACCCTCAATCTGCGCTGGTCCTGGCACGCGGAGACCCGTGACCTGTTTGCGGCCATCGACCCGGCGGGCTGGGACGCGTCCGGCCACGACCCGGTCGCGCTGCTCGGCGAGGTGCCGCCGGCTCAGCTGGAGAGCCTGGGCGCCGACCCGGCGTTCCTGCGCCGGCTGGACGAGGCGGCTGGCGAACTGCGGCACTACCTGTCCGGCCCGCGCTGGTACCAGCTGAACGCGGGCCCCAGCGCGCCCGCCGCCATCGCGTACTTCTCGCCCGAGTACGGCATCACCGAGGCGCTGCCGCAGTACTCCGGTGGACTGGGCATCCTGGCCGGCGATCACCTCAAGGCTGGCAGTGACCTGGGCGTGCCGCTGATCGGCGTGGGCCTGCTGTACCGGCACGGCTACTTCACCCAGTCGCTGTCCCCGGAGGGCTGGCAGACCGAGCGGTACCCGGCCAGCGACCCGAACGGCCTGCCGCTGACCCTGCTCCGCGACGGCACCGGCACACCGGTCCGGGTCAGCGTCGCGCTGGCCGAGGGCAAGGCGCTGTCCGCGCAGATCTGGGTGGCCCAGGTCGGCCGGGTCCCGCTGCTGCTGCTCGACTCCTACGTGGAGGACAACGAGCCGGCCCTGCGCGAGGTCACCGACCGGCTGTACGGCGGTGGCGGCGACCACCGGCTGCGCCAGGAACTGCTGCTCGGCATCGGCGGCGTCCGGGCGGTTCGGGCGTTCTGCCAGCTGACCGGGCACGCCGAGCCGGAGGTGTTCCACACCAACGAGGGGCACGCCGGGTTCCTCGGGCTGGAGCGGATCCGGGAGTACGCCGCGCACGGGCTCAGTTTCCAGGATGCCCTCGAACTGTGCCGGGCGGGCACCGTGTTCACCACGCACACCCCGGTGCCGGCGGGCATCGACCGGTTCAGCCGGGATCTGGTCGAGCGGCACTTCAGCCGGGCGGCCGGGGATCCAGCGCTGCCCACCGACCGGGTACTGGCGTTGGGCGCGGAAACCTTCCCTGGTGGCGACCCGGCCGTCTTCAACATGGCGGTCATGGGCATGCGGCTGGCTCAGCGGGTGAACGGGGTCAGCCAGCTGCACGGCGAGGTCAGCCGGGAGATGTTCGCGGGCCTGTGGCCCGGGTTCGACACCGCCGAGGTGCCGATCGGCTCGATCACCAACGGGGTGCACGCGCCCACCTGGGTGGCCAGTGAGGTGCTCGATCTGGCCGGCGGCCCGGCCGAGGACGCCGCCGCGGCGCAACTGCCCGAGGACGGGCACGCCTGGGAGCGGGTGGCGCACACCGCCCCGGCCCGGCTGTGGGAGATCCGCCGCGCGCTGCGCGGGCGGCTGGTCACCCAGGCCCGGCAGCGGCTGCGCGCCTCCTGGCGGCAGCGCGGGGCCAGCGACGCCGAACTGGGCTGGACCGACGAAGTGCTCGACGACAGCGTGCTGACCATCGGGTTCGCCCGCCGGGTGCCGTCCTACAAGCGGCTCACCCTGATGCTGCACGACCCGGCCAAGCTGACCGCCCTGCTGCTCGACCCGGAGCGCCCCATTCAGCTGGTCATCGCGGGTAAGGCGCATCCGGCCGACGACGGCGGCAAGCGGCTCATCCAGCAGATGGTCGAGTTCGCCGACCACCCGGCTGTGCGGCACCGCATCGTGTTCCTGCCGGACTACGACATGGCCATGGCCCGGGCCCTGGTGCAGGGCTGTGATGTCTGGCTGAACAACCCGCTCCGGCCGCTGGAGGCGTGCGGCACCTCGGGCATGAAGTCGGCGCTCAACGGCGGGCTCAACCTGTCCATCCGGGATGGCTGGTGGGACGAGTGGTACGACGGCGCGGACGGCTGGGCCATCCCGTCCGCGGACGGCGTGGAGGACCCGGAGCGGCGCGACGAGCTGGAGTCCAACGCGCTGTACGAACTGCTGGCGCACACCGTGGCGCCGCGGTTCTACGACACCGGCCAGGACGGGCTGCCGCGCCGCTGGCTGGAAATGGTCGGGCATACGCTGCGCGCGCTCGGCCCCCGGGTGCAGGCGTCCCGGATGGTCCGCGACTACGTCGAGGGGCTGTATGTGGCGGCCGCCCGGTCGTCCCGGACGCTGGGCGACGGCCCGGACGCGCTCGGCCAGCCGGTGCCGTTCGCCGCCGCTCGCGACCTGGCCGTCTGGAAGCGGCGGGTGACCCGGGCCTGGGGCGGGGTCCGGATCGAGCACGTGGAGAGCGAGGACGGCGACCAGGGGCCGGGCAGCAGCCTGGTGGTGCGGGCCACGGTGGCGCTGGGCGAGCTGTCCCCGGACGACGTGAACGTCGAGGTCGTGTACGGCCGGGTGGGTGACGCGGACGAGATCATCGACCCGGCGGTCAGCTCGCTGGAGCTGGAAGCCGGGCCGGAGGACGGGGTAGCCCGGTTCGCGGGCAAGGCCGAGCTGGGCCGGCCCGGCCCGTTTGGCTACACGCTCCGGGTCGTGCCCCGGCACCCGTTGCTGGCCTCGGACGCCGAGCTGGGCCTGGTGACCCTGCCCGAGGCGCCAGCCGGCCTGACCACGGGTGACCTCCGCTGATCACAGCGTGACCCGGGATTTGCCGGGAACATTCCCGCCTGTTCTGGTTGAACTTTGCGGTACGTGGTGGTCAAATAACGTTCCGTACGTAAACCGCTGTGCGTGGCAGTGCGTCTACTTTAGGCAACGTGCCCGTGAGCTCTTCATGGAACGCGCATTGCGGGCGCATCATGGAGGGGCAGGGTTCGGCCACTGCAGCACGAAGCCCGGGGGGGCCATGAGATTCCGCTACACGTTATGGCAGCTGCATGACGCTGTCGTGTCTCCTCCCGTGGACACTGGCGCCCCCACCACGTGAGAGGACACAACCCGTCATGAAGCAAGACACGCACGCCGAGAACAAGCTCCTGACGCCTTCCGAGGTCGCCGCCTTGTTCCGGGTTGATCCGAAGACGGTGACCCGGTGGGCGCAGCAGGGCAAGCTCCACTCCATCAGGACGCTCGGTGGGCACCGCCGTTACAGCGAGGCTGAGATCCACGCCTTCCTGGAAGAGTCGCAGGGGGTGCCGTTGCCCCGGCCAGCTGGGGAGTAGCCTCCACCTGGGCCCTGGGCGGGCAGCGTGATGCCCGCCCTGCTGGACGCTGGCCCAGCAGGAGGTGCGTCATGGGTGAGTTCGTCACGGTCGAGATCGATCAGGCTATCGCCACGATCCGGCTGGACCGGCCACCGATGAACGCGCTGAACACCCAGGTCCAGGACGAGATCGCGGCGGCCGCCGGAGAAGTGTCCGCAAATCCGGCGTGCCGCGCGGTGGTGCTCTACGGCGGGCCGAAAGTGTTCGCCGCGGGCGCCGACATCAAGGAACTGGCCGAGGCCAGCTACGCGCAGATGGCGGCTGACTCACGCCGGCTGCAGGCTTCGTTCACCGCGGTGGCGAAGATCCCCAAGCCGGTGGTCGCGGCTATCACCGGGTACGCGCTGGGCGGCGGCCTGGAACTGGCGCTGTGCGCCGACTTCCGGGTCGCCGGCCAGGGCGCCCGGCTGGGCCAGCCCGAGATCCTGCTCGGCGTGATCCCCGGCGCGGGCGGCACGCAGCGGCTGCCCCGGCTGATCGGCCCGGCCCGGGCCAAGGACATCGTGTTCAGCGGGCGGTTCGTCGAGGCGGCCGAGGCGCTCGACCTGGGCCTGGTGGACCGGGTGGCGCCGGACGCCGAGGTGTACGACGTGGCGCGGTCGATGGTGGCCAGGTACGCGACCGGGCCGGCGCTCGCCTTGCGGGCGGCCAAGCAGGCCATCGATGATGGCCTGGAAACCGACCTGGCCACCGGGCTGGAGATCGAGCGGCTGCAGTTCGCCGGCTTGTTCGCGACCGAGGACCAGCGCACCGGGATGCGCAGCTTCACCGAGAATGGTCCTGGTAAGGCCACCTTCGCCGGGCGGTGACACTGGGAGTGATGGCCCGCAGCATTGTCCGTCCTGAGGAGTAGCGATGACTGAGCCGGTGCCCGGCCCGGACCTGGATCTGGTCACCGCCGCGCTGCGCGCGGACAGCGCCGACGCGACGATCTACGCCCAGGTGCTGACTGAATCCCTTGGCGAGTCACTGCCGCCCGGATGTGTGACCATAGAACGGGACCGCTCCGTATCCGACCGGATGCACGGGCGGCCCGGCAAGGTATCCAAGATCACGGTCCGGCTGGGGGAGCAGGTCATGACGCTGGCGGTACGTGCCGGGCAGCCGAGCGCGGAGATCCTCCGTGAGGTGCGCGGCGTCGTGCTGTCCCGGCAGCCGGTGCCCGTGCACGAATGGGCGGCCGAACTGGCCCGCGCGCTCGTCGGCTATGCCGAGCAGAATGCCCGGACGGCCGAAGCGCTGCGCAGGCTGGTCACCGGCACCTAGGTGGTGGCAGCAGTGCCCGTGCGGTGTCCGTTACCTGCGTTCCGGTGCCGCTTCTACCTGCGTTCTGTGCCGTCCTGCTGGGGCAGCACGAGGGGAGTTCGTAGGCTGGTGGGACGATGACAACAGCGGACCAGATGCCGGACCGGCTCGGCCCCTACCGTCTCCTCGACCGGATCGGCGAGGGCGGCATGGGGGTGGTGTACCTCGGCCGCGACCCTGAGCAGCGCTCGGTCGCGATCAAGGTGCTGCGTTCCGCGGTGGCCGGTGACCCGAACGCCCGGCGCCGGCTGGCCCGCGAGGTCGAGACCATGCGCCGGGTGCGCAGCCCGTTCGTGGCCGAGGTGCTGGACACCGACGTGGCCGGGGACACGCCGTACATCGTGACCCGGTACGTGCCGGGCCGCACGCTGGACGAGGTGGTCACCCAGGACGGCCCGCTGACCGGGGCCCGGCTGGCCCGGCTGGCCGGCGGGCTGGCCGAGGCGCTGGCCGCCATCCACGCGGCCGGGGTGGTGCACCGCGATCTCAAGCCGGGCAACGTGATGCTGGTGAACAGCGATCCGGTCGTGATCGACTTCGGCATCGCCCAGGCGCTGGACTCCACCCGGCTGACCCAGACCGGCATGTTCATGGGCACGCCGGGTTACCTGGCCCCGGAAGTCATCGAGGGCCAGCCCGCCTCGGCCGCCGCGGACGTGCATGCCTGGGGCGGCACGGTCGCGTACGCGGCCACCGGCCGCCCGCCGTTCGGCACTGGCTCCTACGAGACGATCTTCTACCGGATCGTGAACGGCCAGCCGGACCTGGCCGGGGTGCCGGCGCCGCTGGCCGAGCTGCTGGCCGGCGCGCTGCGCCGCAACCCGGCCGCCCGGCCGGCGGCGGCCCAGCTGTGCGCGCTGGCCGGCGGGCTGGACGTGGGTGCGCTGCAGCCGCTGCCGGTGCCGGGCGGGCTGCCCGGCGGCCTGCTGGCCCCGGGCACCCGGGCCGACGCCCCGGTGCACTACCCGACCCAGGACGCGTTCGCCGGCGGCCACGCCGCCACCGTGCTGCCGGGCCAGGGGCCGGCCGGGTTCGCCGGGCCGGCAGCTGGGGCGGCCGGAATGGCGGGTGCGGCCGGTATGTCCGGGGCCGGGCTGGCCCGGCCCCGGACCCAGCCGATGGCTGCCGGCCAGCCGCGCCCCGACGACTTCGCCGACGTGCTGCCCCCGGTGAATTACCAGCCGGCCAGGGCCAACGGCTACCCGGCCGCTCCGGGTGACACGTTCGCCGGCGGCCGTGGCCCGGCCGCCGGCCGGCCCGCCGGGCAGGCTGCCGCGGCCGGTGACCGCGGCTGGGCGGCGCCGCGGCGGCAGCCGCTGCTGGTCCTGGCCACGATGGTGATCGCGGTCTGCCTGGCCATCGTGCTGCCGGTGACCGGCACCCTGCTCGCGCTGGCCATGCTGACCCTGCTGCGGGCCGGCGACCTGGCGCACCGCGGCTCGGACACCCGCGGCCCGGTGATGAACGTGGCCGCGTTCCCGTTCTTCGTGACCCGGTCGCTGATCGGCACGCTGCTGCAGGCGCCGCTGGCCCTCATCGCGGGCGTGGCCGCGGCCGGGATCACCTACCTGACCGTGCCCGGCTCGTCGCTGGCCCACGCGATGTCCTACGCAGCCGGCGCGCTGGTCGCCTGCTACGCGTACGGCCCGGGGTCAGCCAAGGCACGCCGGGAGCTCAACCGGGTGTTCTCGGCGACGGCGCGCAGCCCGGGGGTGCGGGCGGTCATCCTGCTGGTGCTCGGTGCGCTGGCTGTCGCGGCGGTCGCTGCCGCGATGACCTCGCCGGCCGCGTTCTGGCCGCTTGGCGCCCCCACCGGGCCACTGGTACACCTGCCCGCGTTCCCGGGGGTGGGTCACCTGCCCGGCGTGTTCGGCCATCTGCCGCGGCACTTCCTGCGCGCCCACCTCTGATCAGGCCGCAGGGCGGGGCAGGCCGGCCTAGCCGGGCGGTACAGGGTCAGCTAGCGCGCCGTTCGGGCAGGTTTCCGTCCGCTGTGACCCGCCCTGCCCCGGCGGATACCGGCGGGCCCGGTGGTTTCGCCGGCGCCTTGGCGGCGGGCTGCGGGACGTTGTCCCGGCCGGTCGCGGGCAGCGGCCGGACGAGGCCGAGCGAGACTACCTCGTTGGCCAGCCTGACCCGGCGGTTGCTGCCTTCGGGAATGCGGAACTTCTGGTAGAGCCGGAGCAGGTGCTGCTTCACCGCCGCCTCCGTCACCACCAGGTCGGCGGCGATCTCGCGGGCGGTGGCCGGGGCCACGAAGGCCTCGTCGGACAGCGCCGGGCGGCACAGCGAGGTGAGTACGTCCAGTTCGCGCCGGGTCAGCTCGGGGCTCGGGGAGCGGCGTAGCTCAACCTCGGCGGTCAGGTCCTCGGCGGGCAGGCCGCCGATCCGGCAGCGGGCGTTGCCGAACGTGAGCACGTCGCCGTCCTCCAGGACGCGGCGTGCCACCAGCCGCCCGTTGACCCGGGTGCCGTTACGCGATAACCCGAGATCCGTGACGTAGGCGTAAGGGCCGCGGCGGACGATCTCCGCGTGCAGCCGCGACACGCTCGGGTCACTGAGCCGGATGTTGACGCCGGCACCGCGCCCGATCGTCGTCACGGCCTCGGACAGCTGGATAACGTCCCCGCTGTCCTCGATGCGAATGTAGGGCCCGTCCACAACAGTTCCTCCTGATTGCCCGGGTGGTCACAGATCTCTCTCCGTCCAGTTACCCTTCCGGGGCCGTTCCGTACCCCATTTCGTACCCCGCGTTTTACGTAACTGGTTACCCGCGGCGTTCGGCCCTGGGCGCAGCGTGTCTTCCCGGGCACCCTACCGGGCCGGGGCCAGCCGCGATACGGACCCGGCCGGCCCAGAGGGCGCGCGGCGGCCGGAAGTACACTGCCGAGCGAGCTATCGGGAGGTAGACAAAATGGCGGACAAGCCGTCCAGGGGACTGGCTGACGTCGTCGCCGCATCCACCGCGCTGAGCGACATCGATGGCCAGGCGGGCCGGCTGTTTTACCGCGGTTACGACATCCATCAGCTGGCCGGGGCCGCGACCTTTGAGGAGATCGCCTACCTGCTGCAGCGCGGCGCCCCGCCCAGCGTGGCCGAGCTGGACGGCTACCGCGCCGAACTGGCCGGCGGCCGCACCCTGGGCAAGCTGGTCAGCGCCACGCTGGCGGAGATCTCCGCGGCGCAGGGCCCGATGGAGGCGCTGCGCAGCCTGGTCTCGCTGGCCAGCGCGGACGACCCGGACAAGGATTCCAACGCGGCCGCGGCCAACGCACGGAAGGCGGCCCGGCTCACCGCCCAGCAGCCGGTCCTGGTCGCCGCGTACCAGGCCGCGCGGCACGGCCGGGACTGCCCGCCGCCGGATCCCGGCCTCAGCCTGGCCGCGAACTTCCTGCTCCAGTTGCGCGGCGCGGCCCCGGCCGAGCGCGATGCCGAGATCCTGGACACCTGCCTGGTGCTGCACGCGGACCACACGATGAACGCGTCCACGTTCGCCGCCCGGGTCTGCGCGGCCACGCTGTCCGACATGCACTCGGCGGTGGTGGCGGCGCTGGGCACGCTGAAGGGCCCGCTGCACGGCGGGGCCAACGAGCAGGTCATGCGCGGGCTGGAAGCCATCCGGGCGCAGGCCGGCGCCGACCCGGTGGCGGCGGTGGCCGGCGCGGTCCAGGACCGGCTCGCGGCGGGCGAGAAGATCATGGGGTTCGGGCACCGGGTCTACAAGACAGAAGACCCGCGGGCCACCCACCTCCGCGAGATGTCCGCGGAACTGGCCACCCGGTCTGGCGACGACACGTACTACCGGATGTCCCGGGCGATGGAGGAGACCGTGCTCGCGGAGAAGGGCCTCTATCCCAACGTGGACTTCTACGCGGCCACCGTCTATCACTACCTGGACATCCCGACCGACTTGTTCACCCCGGTGTTCTCGGTCAGCCGGATGGCCGGCTGGACCGCGCACGTGATGGAGCAGCACGCGGACAACCGGCTGATCCGCCCGGACAGCGAGTACATCGGCGAGCAGAACCTCACCTGGGTCGTGCTGAGCGAGCGGTGCGGCGGCTAGAAGCGGTAGCGTCACGGGTACGGCGGTAGCGTCAGGGATACCGCATGGCGCGGGCAGTGCGGGACACGGAAACGGAGCAGCGCGAGCAGTGCGCGACCTAGCAGGCGGCACCGGGGCGGCGTCACCGGACGCCACCGGGCTGGTGGCGTCCGCACTGACCGGCATGGCCGGCCCGCCGGCCGGGTCCGCTGGCCCGGCCCGCCCGGGCCGCCCGGTGGGCCGGTCCCGCGCGGGCGGCCCCCTGGCGGGTCCGCCGGCCGGCCAGTCCCGGCGCGGCCGGGCCCGGCGGGCCGGGCCGCCGGGTGGCGCCGCGGCGCAGTTGCCCTACCTGATCGTGCTCTGCGGCGTGATCGCCGGCCTGGCACTGATTTGGCAGGGCGCGCACTACGTCCGGCCAGGTACGTTGGCAGTGGCGGGTGCGCTTTTCGTCGCTGCCACGGCCCGGCTGATCCTGCCGGAGCAGCGGGCGGGCATGCTCGCCAGCAGACGGCGCTCTATCGACGTCACGGCGCTGGCCATCCTGGCTGTCGGCCTGCTGGTCGCCGGCCTCGTGCTGCCGATCCCGTGGTGACGAGGGCGGGATCCGACCAACAGCGCCAGCGGCAGTACACCGCCAGCGGGACTACCCCGCGGGCGGGATAACAGCGCCCGGGGGGAGAACAGCCCGCGGGCGGCAGCACAGCGTGGGTAAGGAAGGAAGTCGGCAGGCATGCCCAAGATCAAGGTAATCAATCCCGTCGTCGAGATCGACGGCGACGAGATGACGCGGATCATCTGGCAGTTCATCAAGGACCAGCTGATCCTGCCCTACCTCGATATCACGCTGGACTACTACGACCTGTCCGTGCAGCACCGGGACGCTACCGACGACCAGGTCACGGTGGACGCGGCCAACGCGATCAAGCGGTACGGGGTCGGCGTCAAGTGCGCGACCATCACCCCCGACGAGGGCCGGGTCAGCGAGTTCGGGCTGAAGAAGATGTGGCGCTCGCCTAACGGGACGATCCGCAACATCCTCGGCGGCGTGGTGTTCCGCGAGCCGATCGTGATGTCCACCATCCCGCGCTTTGTGCCGGGCTGGACCAAGCCGATCATCATCGGCCGGCACGCGCACGGTGACCAGTACCGGGCGACCGACTTCGTCGTGCCCGGGCCCGGCTCGGTGCACATCAGCTACCAGCCGGATGGCGGCGGCCAGCCGTTCGACCTGGAGGTGGCCCAGTTCGCCGGGGGCGGGGTGGCGATGGGCATGTACAACTTCGACGACTCGATCGCCGACTTCGGCCGGGCCACCATGCGCTACGCGCTGGACCGCGGCTACCCGCTGTACCTGTCCACCAAGAACACCATCCTCAAGGCGTACGACGGCCGCTTCAAGGACATCTTCCAGGAGATCTACGAGGCCGAGTTCAAGGCCGAGTTCGAGGCCGCGGGCATCTGGTACGAGCACCGGCTGATCGACGACATGGTCGCCCAGGTGATCAAGGGTGACGGCGGCATCGTGTGGGCGTGCAAGAACTACGACGGGGATGTCGAGTCCGACATCGTCGCGCAGGGCTTCGGTTCCCTCGGCCTGATGACCAGCGTGCTGCTGACGCCGGACGGCAAGACCATGGAGGCCGAGGCCGCGCACGGCACGGTGACCCGGCACTACCGGCAGCACCAGCAGGGCAAGGCGACCTCGACCAACCCGATCGCGTCGATCTTCGCCTGGACCCGGGGCCTGGCGCACCGCGGCAAGCTGGATGACACCCCAGAGCTGATCCGGTTCGCCGAAACCCTCGAGCGGGTGTGCGTGCAGACCGTGCAGAGCGGCAAGATGACCAAGGATCTGGCGCTGCTCGTGGGCCCGGGCACGCCGTTCCTGACCACCGAGGAATTCCTGAAAGAGCTCAGCGAGAACCTCGCCGAGGAGATGTCCGCTGAGCACCGCTAGGCCGGAACGGAGATCGCTGGAAATGACCCGTAGTGGCAAGGTGACCGTCGTCGGGGCCGGGTTCTATGGCTCGACCACGGCGCAGCGGCTAGCCGAATACGACATCTTCGACGAGGTCGTGCTGACCGACATCGTCGACGGCAGGCCCGAGGGGCTGGCGCTGGACATGAACCAGTCGCGGCCGATCGAGGGCTTCGAGACCCGGGTGACCGGGCAGACCACCGGGCCCGCCGGAGAAGGCTACGAGGCCATCGCCGGATCCGACATCGTGATCATCACGGCCGGGCTGCCGCGCAAGCCGGGGATGAGCCGGATGGACCTGATCGGGGTCAACGCCAAGATCGTCCGCCAGGTGGTGGAGAACGTGGTCAAGCACGCGCCGGACGCCGTGCTGATCGTAGTGTCCAATCCGCTGGACGAGATGACCGCGCTGGCCGCCAAGGTGTCCGGCTTCCCGTCACACCGGGTGATGGGCCAGGCCGGCATGCTGGACACCGCCCGGTTCAGCTACTTCGTGGCCGAGAAGCTGGGCGTGCCGGTCGGCTCGGTGCAGACGCTCACCCTTGGCTCGCACGGGGACACCATGGTCCCGGTCGCGTCCGCCTGCACGGTGGACGGCAAGCCACTGGCCAGCTTGCTCGGCCAGGAGGACATTGACGCGCTGGTTGAGCGGACCCGGGCCGGCGGGGCGGAGATCGTCGGGCTGCTCAAGACCGGCTCGGCGTACTACGCGCCGTCAGCGGCGGCGGCCCGGATGGCCCGCGCCGTGGCGGAGGATGCCGGCCAGGTGCAGCCGGTCTGTGCCTGGGTCGACGGCCAGTACGGCATCTCCGGTGTGTACCTGGGCGTGGAGGCCGAACTCGGGGCCACCGGCGTGCGCCGCGTGGTGGAGCGTGACCTGACCGAGCCAGAACTGGCCGCGCTGCGCGAGGCCGCCGATGCCGTCCGGGCCAAGCAGGCCGATGTAGCCAGCCTCTAGCGCTAGCCGGGCTGGCCCGCCGCCGCCAGGCGGCGGAGGGCCAGTTCGGCCAGCAGCGTGCTCCCGTCGGCCAGCGCCGCGTCGTCGAACACCGCGTCCGCGGCGTGGTTGTCCGGCGCGGTGGCCGGGTCCAGGTCCGCCGGGCAGGCGCCCAGCATGATGAACGCCCCGGGCACCTGCTCCAGCACGAACGAGAAGTCCTCCGCCCCCGGCATCGGGTGCTCCTCAGGCTGCAGCCGGCCGCTGCCGAACACGTCCGCTACCGCCTGGGCGGCGAACGCCGCCTCGGCCGCGTCGTTGACCGTGACCGGATAGCCGTCCAGGTACTCCGCGCTGGCCTGCAGGCCGTACCCGCTGGCGATGCCGGTGACCAGCCGCACACTCTCCGCCCGCACCCGGTCCCGGGCCGCCGCGGAGAACGAGCGCACCGTGGCCAGGAAGTGTGCCTCGTCCGGGATGACGTTGTCCGTGGTGCCGGCGTGGAAGCTGCCGACCGTGATGACTACCGGGTCGAACACGTCGAACCGCCTGGTCACCAGCGTCTGCAGTGCGGTGACCATCTCGCAGGCGGCCGGGATGGGATCGGCGGACAGGTGCGGCATTGAGGCGTGCCCGCCGTGCCCGCGCACGGTCACGTCCAGCACGTCGGCCGCGGCCATCATCGGGCCCGGCCGGGTGGCGAACTGCGCATGGCCGTACTGGGCCGAGGCGACGTGCACCGCGTAGGCGGCCACCGGGTGGTCACCCGCCGCGTCGAGCACGCCTTCATTGATCATGTACTGCGCGCCGCCGTGCCCCTCCTCCCCCGGCTGGAACATGAAGATCACGTTCCCGGGCAGCTCGCGCTGCCGGGCGGACAGGATCCGCGCCGCCCCGGCCAGCATGGCGGTGTGCAGGTCGTGGCCGCAGGCGTGCATCACACCGGTCACCGCGGAGGCGTAGTCCAGGCCGGTCCGCTCGGTGATCGGCAGCGCGTCCATGTCGCCGCGGAGCAGTACGGCCGGCCCGGGCTGGCCGCCGCGCAGCACCGCGGTCACCGAGCTGAGCGCGCGGCCCAGGGTGACGTCCAGCGGCAGCCCGTCCAGCGCGCCGAGCACCTTCTGCTGGGTCTGCGGCAGGTCCAGGCCGATCTCCGGCTCACGGTGGATCTGGTGCCGGAGTTCGGCCAGGTCGGCCGCGATCGCGGCGGCATCTTCGCGCACCATGCCCATGCCAGTCACCACACCCGCTGCGCGCTGGCCGACGGGGGCGCGTCCAGGAAGCCCGGCTCCGGCCAGCCGCGGCCGGCGAACGCGGCGCACACGGCGTCGCGCAGCGCCGCCGAGTCCGCCGGGACCAGGGCCAGCACCGACCCGCCGAACCCGCCGCCCATCATCCGCGCGCCGAGCGCGCCTGCCGCCACTGCCGTATCCACCGTCACATCCGCCTCCGGCCAGGAAACCTCGAAATCGTCGCGCAGCGACGCGTGCGACTCGCACAGCAGCCGCCCACCATCCGCCACCTCGCCCCGGCGCAGCAGCCCGGCCATGGCCAGCACCCGCTGGTTCTCGGTGACCACGTGCCGGGCCCGGCGGAGCAGCACCGGGTCGGTCAGCCCGGCCAGCCCAGCGGTGTCCGGGATGTCCCGCAGCGACCGCACGCCGAGCGCCCGGGCCGCCTCCTCGCATTCGATGTGCCGGGCCGCGTAGCCGCTGTCGGTCAGCCGGTGCCCGGCCCGGGTGTCGATGATCAGCAGGGCCAGCCCGGCGGCGGCCGGGTTGAGCGGCACGTTGTCCGACTCGCCGCTGCAGCAGTCCAGCAGCAGGGCATGCCCGGCCTGGCCGAGCAGCACGGCGGACTGGTCCATGATCCCGGTCGGCACGCCGACGAACTCGTTCTCGGCCCGGCGGGCGATCGCGGCCAGCTCCGGCCGCGGCACGGACAGCCCGGCCAGCTGGGTCAGCGCCAGCGCGACCGCGCACTCCAGTGCGGCGGACGAGGACAGCCCGGCGCCCTGCGGCAGGTCGGAGTCGATGGCCACCCGCGCCCCGGGCAGCTGGTAGCCGGCCTGGCCGAGTGCCCACACCACCCCGGCCGGGTAGGCGGCCCAGCCGTCCACGGTGCCTGGCGCCAGGCCGGCCAGCGGGATGGTGACCGTCCCGCTGCCCACCTGCCGCGAGGTCAGCTCCAGAACGCCAGTGCCCGCCGCCGTGGCTGCCGCCAGCGTGCCCCGGTCCAGCGCGAACGGGAGAACGAAGCCGTTGTTGTAGTCGGTATGCTCACCGATCAGGTTGGCCCGGCCGGGCGCCCGCCACACCCCGGCGGCCGGGCCGCCGAACTCGGCCTGGAACCACCGCGCGACCTGGTCCGCACTGGCCAGTCCGGTCACCGGAGCTGGCCCGCCGCGGTCATCGCCTGGGTGAACGTCCACGCGTCGCGGACCATGGCGTGCAGGTCACGCTCGGGCCGCCAGCCTAGCCCGGCCCGGATCCGGGCCGAGGACGCCACCAGCACCGCCGGGTCCCCGGCCCGCCGCGGCGCCACCCGGACCGGGATGTCCACCCCGGTGACCCGCTGGCACTCGGCCAGCACCTCCCGGTTGGAGAAACCGGCCTCGCTACCCAGGTTGTACACCTGGTGCGTACCGGGCTGGCAGGCCTGCAGCGCCTGCAGGTGGGCCCGGGCCAGGTCGGCCACGTGGATGTAGTCCCGGATGCAGGTGCCGTCCGGGGTGGGGTAGTCGTCGCCGAACAGCTCCAGCTGGCCCCCCGCGCCGCCGGCGACGGCACTGGCCACGGCGAGGACGTTCGGGATGAGATGGGTTTCGGGGTGGTGCCGTTCGCCCAGCCAGCTCCCGGCTGCCTGCGGGTGCGCCCCGGCCACGTTGAAGTAACGCAGGCTGACCGCGCCGATGCCGTACAGCCGGCTGTACTCGCCAAGCGCGGTGTCCACGGCCAGCTTCGACGCCCCGTACGGGCTGGTCGGCCGGGGAGGGTCGGACTCGGCTACCGGGACCCGCTCCGGCTCCCCATACACCGCGGCGGTGGATGAGAACACGATCCGGCTGGTCCCGGCGACACGCATCGCATCCAGCAGGGCCAGCGTCCCGCCCAGGTTGTTCTCCCAGTACAGGGTGGGCTTGGCCACGGACTCGCCGACCAGCGACTTGGCCGCGAAGTGCAGCACCGCGTCCACGCCGTCGGCCAGCAGCGGCGCGGCGTCCCGGATGCTGCCGCGGACGAACGCGGCGCCCGCGGGCACCGCGTCCCGGTGCCCGGTGGACAGGTCGTCCAGCACCGTGACCTGGTGGCCCTCGGCCACCAGTTGCGCGCCAACGACACTGCCGATGTACCCGGCACCGCCGGTGACCAGCAGCTTCACCTGGCCTCCCGGAGCCGCAGCGCCGCCTCCTCGGGCAGGATGTCGCCGATCCACACTCCCATGCCTGACTCCGTTCCCGCGAGGTACTTCAGCTTGCCAGGTGCCCGGCGCACCGACAGCACCTGGAGGTGCAGGCCGAACTCGGCCGCGCCGGGCACCTCGCGCACCGGCGCCTGGTGCCAGGCCGCGATATACGGCAGCGGCATATCGAACAGGGCGTCCATCCGGCGTAGCACGTCCAGGTAGATGTCGCAGAACGCGGTCCGGGCCGGGTCGCTCAGCGCCGGGATATCCGGCACCCGCTGGGCAGGAAACAGCAGCACCTCGTACGGCCACCGGGCGGCGGCCGGCACGAACGCGGTCCAGTGCTCGTTGCGGGTCACGATCCGGGTGGCCGCCGCGATCTCGCCCTCGACCAGGTCGTCGAACAGATTCCGGCCGGTCCGGCCGGTGTACCCGGCCGCCTGGGCCAGCATGGTGGCCGTCCGCGGGGTGACGAACGGGAAGCCGTAGATCTGCCCGTGCGGATGGTGCAGCGTGACACCGATCTCCTCGCCGCGGTTCTCGAAGCAGTAGACCTGGGTGATCCCGGCCATGCCGTTCAGCGCCGCGGTCCGGTCCGCCCACGCCTCCACCACGGTCCGGGCCCGCCGCGGGCTCAGCTTGGCGAACGACCCGTCGTGGTCGGAGGTGAAGCAGACCACCTCGCACCGGCCGTCGCCGGCCTGCGGCGGAACCCCGCCGTATTCCAGCAGGCCGCCGGGGTCGAGGGGGGCCGCGCCGGCCACGGTGGCCGCGGCCGGCGGCGGCCAGTGGCCCGCGCCGCGCAGCGAAGGGAACCGGTTCTCGA
This sequence comes from uncultured Actinomycetes bacterium, assembly GCA_963832095.1. GTDB lineage: Bacteria > Actinomycetota > Actinomycetes > Streptosporangiales > Streptosporangiaceae > RYN-230. Next base: position 73,606 of record CAWHSW010000007.1, on the reverse strand, counting down.
ACACCACGACGTCGTAGTCCGGCGCCGGGATCTCGGTCGGCCGCCCGGGGCGGGATGGGTCGAGCGGGCACTGATCGGTGGGCGGCAGGAACGTCCGGTCCTGCCGCTGGGCCGCGATGACCACCCATTCGCCGCGCAGCGCGTCCCAGCGCAGCCCGCCATCGGCGGCCGTGCCGGTCTCTGGCGGCGCGCCGTACCCCGGCTCCGGCGGGAGTGGCCTGGTGTCCGGCACGGCCGCCCGCCCGGAGTCCGGCGCCTCGTCAAAGTAGATGATGTCCCGCCCGTCGGCGAGCTTGGCGCTGCTTATCCATACCCCAGGGCTCACGGGACCCATACGCTATCTGCCCCGGCTCTGGTTTCCCATCTAGTCCCCCCGGGTAATGCCGGGTGACCGGTGGGAACACTGCTTAGACTGTGCGGACACGGAGGTAGGGGTCAGCACGTGAGCGAGGTTGGCTGGGACATCGTCATTGTCCTGCTCATCGTGCTCGTCAACGGGGTGTTCGCGGGCGCGGAGATGGCCCTGGTCTCACTGCGTGAGGGCCAGATCCGGGCCCTCGCCCAGCACGGCAGGCGGGGCCAGCGTGCGGCCAAGCTGGCCCAGGACCCGAACCGGTTCCTGTCCGCGGTGCAGATCGGGGTGACGCTGGCCACCCTGCTGTCCGGCGCGTTCGGTGAGGCCACGCTGTCCGGGCACCTGAAGTCGGCCCTGATCGACCACAATGTGGCGTCCGGCGCGGCGACCGTGGTGTCGCTGATCGTGGTCACCGTGGTGATCTCCTACTTCACCCTGGTGCTCGGCGAACTGGCGCCCAAGCGGCTCGCGCTGCAGCGGACCCAGCAGGTGTCGCTGGTCGTCGCGCCCACCCTGGACCGGTTCTCGATGCTGGCCCGGCCGCTGGTCTGGCTGCTGTCCCGGTCCACCAACGTGGTCGTCCGGCTGCTCGGCGGCGACCCGCGGCAGGGCCGCGGGGTGATGACCGAGGAAGAGCTGCACGACCTGGTGGCCGGGGCCCAGGCGCTCAGCGCCGACGAGCGGCGCATCGTGGGCGAGGTGTTCGAAGCCGGGAAACGCCAGCTCCGCGAGGTGCTGGTGCCGCGCACCGAGGTGGAGTTCCTGCCCGCGGACATGCCGCTGCGTGAGGCGGCGGTCGTGGTGGCCAAGGAGCCGTACTCCCGGTTCCCGGTCTACCAGGAGTCCTATGACGACGTGATCGGCTTCATCCACGTCCGGGACCTGCTCGATCCCGAGCTGACCAGCCGCCAGCTGACCGTGGGGGAGATCTACCGGCCGGTGAAGCTGCTGCCGATCAGCAAGACCGTGCTGTCCGCGCTGTCCGAGATGCGCCGTGACCGGGCCCACCTGGCCATCGTGATGGACGAGTACGGCGGCACGGCCGGCATCGTCACGCTGGAAGACCTGGTCGAGGAGCTGGTCGGGGACATCCAGGACGAATACGACGTGGACCAGGCCCAGCCCAAGCAGCTGCGCGGCGGCGCCATCGAAGTGGATGGCCTGCTCAACCTGGACGAGTTCGCCGAGCAGACCGGCATCGTGCTGCCCGAGGGGCCGTACGAGACGGTGGCCGGCTACATGCTGGCCACCCTGGGCCAGCTGCCCACCGACCACGAGAAGGTCGACGTGGCCGGGCACGTCCTGACCGTGCTGCAGATGGACGGCCGCCGGATCGCCCGGGTCCGGGTCAACCCGGTCGCCCCGCAGCCCGCCGAGGCCGCACCAGCCCCGCCACCCCTCCCATCGCAAGTCTCCGCACCCCCGCCCACCGCGGCGGAAAAATCCCAGGCAGCAGGCCACTAGACTGTGCTAGCCCGGGGGGACGACCCCCCGGTACCCCCCGTCCGGAGCTCCGCGCCGGATTTGAAGGTTCCAGCGGTCAGGCATGGAAGGGGCAGGGTTGCCGTCCAGCACGGACTTCGACACCGTCCTCGTGGTCAACTTCGGCGCCCAGTACGCCCAGCTGATCGCGCGCCGGGTCCGGGAGTGCCAGGTGTACTCGGAGATCGTGCCGAGCACCATGCCCGCCGCCGAGATCCTGGCCAGGAAGCCCGCCGCCATCATCCTGTCCGGCGGGCCCGCCTCGGTGTACGCGCCGGGCGCGCCACCGCTGCCGGGCGGCGCGGACCTGCTGCACGCCGGGATCCCGGTGCTCGGCATCTGCTACGGATTCCAGCTGCTGGTGGCCGGCCTGGGCGGCGAGGTCACGCACACCGGGTCCGGTGAGTACGGCGCCACCCAGCTCGACCTGCTGCCCGGCGGCCAGTTGCTCGCCGTGCTGGCTGACCGGCAGCAGGTCTGGATGTCACACGGGGACACGGCCACCGCGGCCCCGCCCGGCTTCGCCGTCACCGCGCGTACCGCGGGCACCCCGGCGGCGGCCGTGGAAGACCCGGACCGCCGGCTGTACGGGGTCCAGTTCCACCCCGAGGTGCTGCACACCGAACACGGCACCGCACTGCTGCGCCGGTTCCTCGAACTGGCCGGCTGCCGCCCGACCTGGACCATGGGCAGCATCATCGACGAGCAGGTGGCGCGGATCCGGGCCCAGGTCGGCCCGGCCGGGGCGATCTGCGGGCTGTCCGGCGGGGTGGACTCGGCGGTCGCCGCGGCCATCGTGCAGCGGGCCATCGGCTCGCAGCTGACCTGCGTTTTCGTGGACCACGGGCTGCTCCGCCGGGGTGAGGCGCAGCAGGTCGAGAAGGACTTCGTGGCCGCCACCGGGGTGGACCTGAAAGTGGCCGACGCGGCGCAGACGTTCCAGGCCGCGCTGGCCGGGGTGACCGACCCGGAAGAGAAGCGCAAGATCATCGGCCGTGAGTTCATCCGGGCCTTCGAGCGGGCCGCGCGGGAGATCACCAGCGCGGCGGGCAGCCACGGCGGCACGGTTGAGTTCCTGGTCCAGGGCACCCTGTACCCGGACGTGGTCGAGTCCGGCGGGGGCACCGGCGCGGCCAACATCAAGTCGCACCACAACGTCGGCGGCCTGCCCAGCGACCTGAGCTTCCAGCTCGTCGAGCCGCTGCGCACGCTGTTCAAGGACGAGGTGCGCCGGGTTGGCGAGACGCTCGGCCTGCCGCCGGAGATCGTCTGGCGGCAGCCGTTCCCCGGGCCGGGGCTGGCCATCCGCATCGTCGGCGAGGTCACCGCGGAGCGGCTGCGCATCGTGTCCGCCGCGGACGCGATCGCCCGCGAGGAGTTGTCCGCGGCGGGCCTGGACCGGGTGATCTGGCAGTGCCCGGTGGTGCTGCTGGCCGACGTCCGCTCGGTTGGCGTCCAGGGCGACGGGCGCAGCTACGGCTACCCGGTGGTGCTCCGGCCGGTGACCAGCGAGGACGCGATGACCGCCGACTGGGCTCGGCTGCCGGGCGACCTGCTGGCCCGGATCTCCACCCGGATCACCAACGAGGTCCCGGAGATCAACCGGGTGGTGCTGGACATCACCAGCAAGCCCCCCGGCACCATCGAATGGGAGTAACTCCCGCGCACTGTCGGTAGTCGCTGCTTCACTGGCACCCATGTCCTTATGGAGGCACTATGAGTGTTGTGGGCATCGCCGAAGCCTGGCCGGAGATCGGTGCCGGCTTGGTTGGTGGCCGGGCTCAGGTGACGTCGGCGGGTTCGGGGGCCAGGTCGGCGTAGGCCTGGGTCTCGATGATCTGCCGGAGGATGCTCAGCGCGTCCCAGACGTCGGTGAACCGGGTGTAGATCGGGGCGAGGCCGAGCCGGAGCCGGTCCGGTACCCGGTAGTCGCCGATGACCCCGGCGCGGATCAGCGCCTGGCTGATCCGCCAGGCCTCGGGGTGCTGCAGCGAGACGTGCGAGCCGCGGCGGAGCGGGTCCCGCGGCGTGGCCAGCGCGCAGCCCAGCGGGGCCAGCCAGCTGTCGGCTAGCCCGATCAAGTAGCTGGTCAGCCGGATGCCCTTGTCCCGAAGGGCGTGGATGCCGGCCTCGCCGAGCAGCCGGGTGCCCTCCTGCACCGCCACCGTGCCCAGGATGTTCGGCGTCCCGGTGCTGAACCGGGCCACCGTGGGCAGCGGGTCGTAGGCCGGGCCCATCTCGAACTGCCCGCGCTGGCCGAACCAGCCCTGGATCGGCTGGCGCAGCCGGTCCTGCAGATCCCGCCGGACGTACAGGAACGCGGGTGCGCCCGGGCCTGCGTTCAGGTACTTGTACGTGCAGCCCACGGCCAGGTCGGCGGCGCTGGCATCCAGTTCCACCGGGACCGCGCCGGCCGAGTGGCACAGGTCCCACAGCAGCAGCGCGCCCGCGTCGTGCACCAGCGCGGTGAGGCCCGCCATGTCGGCCAGCGCACCGCTCCGGTACGCGACATGCGACAGGCTGACCAGCGCGGTGTCCGGCCCAAGCGCGTCAGCCAGCGCGGCCGGGCTGATCCCCGCGTCCAGGTCGGTGTGGATCATCCGCAGTTCGGCCCCGAACTGGGCGGCCACCCCGTCCAGCACGTACCGGTCGGTCGGGAAGTTGTCGTCGTCGGTCACGATGACCCGGCGGCCGGGCTGGGCCCGCAGCGCGGCGCAGGCCAGCTTGTACAGGTTGACCGTGGTGGAGTCGGACACCAGGACCTGCCCGGGCGCGGCGCCGAGCAGTACCTCGCCGAGCAGGTCGCCGGCCTGCTGCGGCAGGCTCACCCAGCCGGCCCAGGACCGCACCAGGCCGTCGCCCCACTGCTGGGCGACCACCTCGCCGATGCGCTGCGCGGTGACCCGGGGCAGCATGCCGAGCGAGTTGCCGTCCAGGTAGATCAGGCCTGGATCGGGGCAGGCGAAGCGGTCCCGCAGGCCGGCCAGCGGATCGGCCGCGTCCAGTTCCCCGGCAAACGAGCGGTCGGCCGAGAAGCTACCCGGGAACGCAGTCACCCGCCCACCCTAACCGGGTGGGCGGGTCAGACCCAGGCTACATATGTAGCTTTAGCTGCGGGCCCGGCGGCGGCGCCGGCGCAGCAGGCCGAACAGGACGGCGCCGAACAAGGCCACGCCGACGGCCGGCAGCACCCGCTTGAGCAGCGGCAGGCCGGCCACGCTCAGCAGGTCGAGCGCGTCCTCGTCTGGCGGCCGGGCGCCCTGCGGCGGCAGCAGGCCGTTGGCGGCGGCCAGATCCTGGTCGGCCACCCGGCCGGCCAGCGGGCTGGGCCCCGCGGCTGGGGTGGTCTCGCTGGCCGCGCTGGCCGCGCTGGCCGGGGTGGCGCTGGTGCCACCGTTGGCCCCGGCCACCGTGCCCAGGCTGAGGCCCCGGTCGGCTAGCCGCTGCCGGATCTCCCTGACCGAGGCCGGGCCGAGGCCGTCGATGGCCAGCAGGTCCTGCTCGCTGAGCGCGGTCAGCGAACCGACCGTAGCCACCCCCTCGCGGCGCAGGCTGTTGTACGACCGTACCGGGAGGTTCAGGTCCTCGATCGGCACTGCGGCCTGATCTGGGGCCTGGTCTTCCCCGGGGCTGCTGGCGGCCGCGGTGGCGGACTGGCGTTCGGTACCGGTGCTGGCCGCAGCAGCCGCGGCCGGGCGGAGGCGGCCGGAGCAGCCGCACCACCGGAGAGCTGTGCCGCCAGGTTGGTGGCGAACTTCTCGATGACCCGGCCGCTTACCTCAGCCATCACGCCCCGGCCGAACTGGGCCGGCCGCCCGGTCACGGTCATCGTGGTGTGCACCACCACGCGGGTCTGGCCGGCCTCGTCGCTCAGCGTGGAGGTGATCGTGGCCGCGGCGGTGCCGCTGCCCCGGGTCTCCTTGCCGGACGCCTCCAGGACGACCTTCCGGGCCTGCTCGTCCTTCTCGGTGAACTTGGCCGTGCCCGCGTAGGTGAGCGCGACCGGCCCGACCTTGACCTTGATCCGGCCCTTGACGTCATCGCCGTCCACCGAGTCGACGGTGGCGCCCGGCATGCAGGGCGCCACCTTCTCGACGTCGAGGAGTACACCCCAGGCCTGCTCAGGCGGGACCGGGATGGTGAACGAGTGCTCCAATTCCATCTGCTCAGACTCCAGCTGCCACCGCCAGCGCCCTAGCGGTCAGCACCCGCGCCAGGTGGCGCCGGTAGTCGGGCGCGCCGTGCTGATCTGACGGCGGCTGCGTTTCCTCGTCGGCGTGCGCTGCGGCCGCCCGCAGGGCGCTGCGGTTGGCCTCGGCCCCGGCGGCCGCCTCCTCCGCCGCCCGGGCCCTGACCGGTACGGAACCCATGTTGGTGAGCCCGATCCGGGCTTCGGCTACCTGCCCGTTGGAACGCCGGGCCACGGCCGCCACACCCACGATCGCCCACGCCTGGGCCGTCCGGTGGAACTTCTCATAACGATAGCCCCAAGCCGCGCCGAGTTTGGGCACTCGGACCCCAGTAAGGATCTCGTCCTGGCCCAGCGTGGTGGTCAGGTAGTCGGCGAAGAAGTCGGCGGCCGCGATGTCCCGGCTGCCGCCCGGCCCGGCCGCGGTCATGGTGGCGTCCAGGGCCAGCACGACCGCGGGCAGGTCACCGGCCGGGTCGGCGTGCGACAGTGACCCGCCGAGCGTGCCGCGGTGCCGGACCGCCGGGTCGGCCACCGTGCCGGTCGCCTCGGACAGCAGCCCGCAGTGCTCCCGGACCAGCGGGTCGCGGACCACCTCGGCGTGCGTGGTCAGCGCGCCGATCCACAGGGTGTCACCGTCGTCCCGCACGCCGCGCAGCTCGCTGAGATCGCCGATGTCCACCAGCAGCTCGGGGAAGGCCAGCCGGAGCCGGAGCAGCGGCAGCAGGCTCTGCCCGCCCGCGATCACCTTGGCGTCCTCGCCGCCCTCGGCCAGCGCGCGCACCGCCTCGTCCACCGAACTGGGCCGGGTGTACTCGAATGCCGCCGGGATCATGCCGCACCTCCGCTGGCCTGCTGGGCTCCGTTGATGGCTCGCCAGACCCGTTCCGGGGTGCACGGCATGGTGATGTCCCTGATGCCGAGCGGCCGGAGCGCGTCCACGATGGCGTTGACCACGGCCGGGGTGGACGCGATCGTCCCGGCCTCGCCGACGCCCTTCACGCCGAGCGGGTTGGTGGTGGCCGGGGTCTCGGTCCGGTCGGTGGTGAAATGCGGCAGGTCCGCGGCCGACGGCAGCAGGTAGTCAGCCATCGTCGTGGTGGTCAGGTTGCCCTCGTCGTCGTAGATGGCCTCCTCGTAGAGCGCCTGCGCGATGCCCTGGGCCAGGCCGCCGTGCACCTGGCCGTCCACGATCAGCGGGTTCACCACCTTGCCCACGTCGTCCACGGCCACGTAGCTGCGGATGGTGACCTGGCCGGTCTCCGTGTCCACCTCGGTGGCACACAGGTGCGTTCCGTGCGGGTAGGAGAAGTTCTCCGGGTCGAACGTGGCGTCGGAGTCCAGCGAGGGCTCGACGCCGTCCGGCAGCGCGTGCGCGGTGAACGCGGCCAGCGCGATCTCCTGGATGGTCTGCCCACTCTCCGGGTCGCCGCGGACGTGCAGCCGGCCGTGGGTGAACTCGATGTCGTCCTCGCTGGCTTCCAGCAGGTGCGCGCTGATCCGCTTGGCCTTGGTGATCACCTTTTCGCAGGCGCCGTTCACCGCTACGCCGCCCACGGTCAGCGACCGGGATCCGTAGGTATCCATGCCCTTGGGCGAGACCTGGGTGTCGCCGTGCAGCACCCGGATGTCCTCGAACGGGATACCGAGCTTGTCCGCGACGATCTGGCTCCAGGCCGTCTCGTGGCCCTGGCCATGGGCGCTCGACCCGGTCACCACCTCAACCTTGCCGGTCGGCAGCATGCGCACCGAGGCGTGCTCCCAGCCGCCCGCGCCGTAGGACAGCGACCCGAGCACCCGGGACGGCGCCAGCCCGCACATCTCGGTATAGGTGGAGATCCCGATACCCAGCTGCACCGGGTCGTTGCTGTCCCGGCGGCGCTGCTGCTCGGCGCGCAGTCCGTCGTAGTCGAACAGTTCCCTGGCCCGGGCGGTGGCCGCCTCGTAGTTGCCGCTGTCGTAGGTGAGCCCGGAGATCGTGGCGTAGGGGAACTCCTCGTGCTTGATCCAGTTCCGTTCGCGGACCTGCAGCGGATCCAGTTTCAGCTCGGCCGCGAGCTCGTCCATGATCCGCTCGAGGGCGAACGTGGCCTCCGGGCGCCCGGCGCCCCGGTAGGCGTCCGTCGGCATCTTGGTGCTGAACACCCCGGTGCACTTGAAGGAGTAGGCGTCCATCTTGTAGATGCCGTTGAACATGAACGCGCCGAGCAGCGGTATGCCCGGGGTGACCAGCATCAGGTAGGCGCCCATGTCGGCCAGCAGGTCGGCGTCCAGGGCCCGGATCCGGCCGTCGGAATCGGCGGCCAGCTTGATCCGCTGCCACTGGTCCCGCCCGTGGTGCACGGTGAGGTTGCCCTCGCTGCGCGACTCGGTCCACTTGACCGGCCGGCCCACCTTCCGGGAGATCAGCAGGGCCAGCACTTCCTCGGCGGTGACCTGGAGCTTCGAGCCGAAGCCGCCGCCCACGTCGGGCGCGATCACCCGGATGTTCTGCTCCGGGATGCCGGTCGTGAGGGCCAGCATGACCCGCAGCACGTGCGGGATCTGGGTGGACGACCACAGGGTGTACTCGTCGCCCTCATTCCAGCCGACCACCGCGCGTGGCTCCATCGCGCTCGGGATCAGTCGCTGCTGCCGGTAGGTGCGCTCGATCACCACCGGCGCGTCGCGGAACGCCGCGTCCAGATCCCCGTTCTGCAGCAGGAACTCGAAGCTCTTGTTGCCGGCCTCGTGCACCCGCGGGGAGGACGGGTCCAGCGCGGTCCGGATGTCCAGCACCGGCGGCAGCGGCTCGTAGTCCACTTCCACCGCGGATACCGCGTCCGCGGCGGTGTACAGGTCCCGGGCCACCACGCAGGCCACCGCCTCGCCCACGTACCGGACCTCGTCCGTGGCCATCGGCGGGTGGGCCGGGATGACGATGTCCGGCGTGACCGGCCAGGCGCAGGGCAGGCTGCCCTGCTCCGCGCCGAAGTCTTCGCCGGAGAACGCGGCCACCACGCCCGGCACCTGGAGGGCGCCGCTGACGTCGACCCGGGTGATCCGGGCGTGCGCGAACGGGCTGCGCACGAAGGCGACGTGCAGCATGCCGGGCAGCAGGATGTTGTCGGTCCAGTTGGTCTTGCCGGTGACCAGCCGGGCATCCTCCTTGCGGGGCCGGGCCCGGCCCAGTTCGGTGACCGGGGGTGCCTGCATATCGGCGGTCATGGTGCCGTCACCTCGGTTCCGGAGGCGCGCCGCACGGCACGCACGATGTTCTGGTATCCGGTGCACCGGCAGAGGTTGCCCTCCAGCCCTTCGCGGATCTCCTGGTCGGTGGGGTTCGGGTTGTCCCGGAGCAGGTCGGCGGCCGCCATGATCATGCCCGGGGTGCAGTACCCGCACTGCAGCGCGTGCTCGCTGTGGAATGCCTTCTGCAGCGGGTGCCACTCGCCGTTGGCGAGACCCTCGATCGTGGTGATCTCGCCGCCGTTGGCCTGGACCGCGAGGACAGAACAGCTTTTGACCGACATTCCGTTCAGGTGCACGGTGCATGCGCCGCAGTTGGAAGTGTCGCATCCGACTGGCGTACCGGTCTTCCCGAGGCGCTCCCTCAGGTAGTGCACGAGTAGCAGGCGGGGTTCGACGTCATCGACATATGTGACGCCGTCGACCTTGACGGTGATCTTGGTCATCCGAGCTCCTCCTCGGGAGACGGCTGTGGCTCCTGGTGCCCAACCTAGGACGGCGGTCCGCGTGGCACCAGCCCTAGGTCTCGCTGACCTGGGTGTTACGTGGCAGGCTTACCCCGTGACTGCGGCTGATATGGCTCACGCGCTGTACACCGCCTACCAGGCCCGGGACTGGGCCACGGCGGAGACGTTCCTGCACCCGGACGCGGTGCTGGACATGCCCGCGACCGGGGAGCGGCTGGTCGGCCGCGACCAGGTGATCCAGTTCCAGCGGGAGTATCCCGAGCCGTGGGGCGAACTCGTCGTGGTCCGCGCGCTGGGCGACGCGGCCGCGGCCGCGGCCGAGGTGGAGATCCGCGCGCCAGGGGGCGACGTGTTCCGGATGGCCGCGTTCTGGGGACTGCGGGACGGGCTGCTGGCCGACGGCACGGAGTACTGGCTGGATCCGGGCGGCAGCCCGCCGCCGGGCCGGACGGCCTACCCGGCCACTGACTGATTCCTCAGGCGGTGTCGAGAACCTGGAACGACTCGGCCAGGTGGCCTGCGGGGAAGCCGGCCTGCTCGGCCATGCTGGCCAGCCGGGTGCGCAGGAAGTCTTCCAGGCCTTCCCGCTGGCCGGTCTGGCTCTCGTGCGCCTTGAGCGCGGCGATCTTGCGGCTGAACGTGTCCGTGATGTCCACGAAGTGATTGGCGCGGTCCGCGGCCGGGCCGGTGGAGATCCATACTTCACGCACCGTCCACGGCTCCAGGCCTTCGGCCAGGCGCAGTTCCGGGAACGCGTACGGGTTGCGCGCGTCCGGGTAGACCGCGTCCAGCGCGGCCGAGCCCACCGCGCGGTGATCCGGGTGGCTGATGCCGAGCCGCTGGTAGTAGCGCTCGGGGGACGGGCAGAGCACCCGGTCCGGCCGGACCTGCCGGATCACCCGGGCCAGGTCCTTGCGCAGCGCCAGGGTCGGCTCCACCTGGCCGTCCGGGTAGCCGAGGAACCTGAGATCGTGCACGCCCACGCAGGCCGCGGCCGCGGTCTGCTCCTTGCGGCGCAGCGGTCCCATCTCGGCGCGCGGCACCGAGTCGTCGAAGCCACCCGCGTCGCCGTCGGTGACCAGGCAGTAGCTGACCTCGATGCCGGCGTCCGTCCACACGGCCACCGTGCCCGCGGCACTGAAGTCGATGTCGTCTGGGTGCGCGGCGATGATCAGGGCGCGCTGGACCTCGGAGTCACTCAGCATGATCCCGATCCTACGGAGTCCGGCCGGTGCCCCGGCCAGGCGGCTCACGGCATGTCGCGCAGGATCTGCCGGGCCAGATCGGGGCGCGGGGCGTTGCACGTCGGGCAGCGCGCGCCGCGGCCCGGAATGTTGAGCCAGTACCCACTGACCACCCCCGAAGTGGCCCGGATCGCCGCGGCCAGCTGCTGGCTGGTCACCTCGGCGCCCGGGGGATTGGTGGACAGGCCGGCCAGGACGGTCACCCGCGGGTTGGCCGCCCGCGCCTGCCGGGCCGCCGCGCGCACGAATGCCGCGTAGCTGCTGGTGTCCCGTTCCAGGCTCTGCGCCTGCAGTTCGATCACGTCGGCCACCCTGGCCATGGCACCGGCCAGGCCCAGGTGCAGGAACTGCTGCCAGCGCGGGCCGGGCGACGGCCGCAGCGTGGTCAGGTTGAGGGCCGGTGCCACGATGAGCCGCAGGCCGTGCGCGTGGGCCAGCCGCAGCGCCTGCCGGGCCGCCTTCGCCGGATCCCGCTGCTCGGCTCGCGGGGTGAACGGCCACGCCTCGGGGTCGTAGAGCACGGCCCGGGTCCCGGTGGGCAGCCCGCCACCGGACACCGCCTGGGTCAGTTCGCTGACCGCGGAGAAGGTGACGACCGGGACGGCGCCGACCGCCCCGAGTGGTGACTGGCCGGCTTGCAGGATCTCGTACACCGGTCCCCCGGCCAGCCGTGACCGGGCCGCCGGGTCGCTGAGCACGCTGGCCAGCGCGGCCCTGGTCAGCATCCAGCTGAGCCGCCTGCCCGGCGACTCGGTGCCGGCCGGGGTGGGCCGGGGACTGGGCGCCCGGGTGGCGCAGCCGGCCAGCAGGCAGGCAAGCATGGCCGTCAGCCCAAGCGTCCAGGCATTCCGGGGCGCGGGACGATCCACCCTCATGACGCTAGCCGAGACGGGCTAACTCCCGGCTAGCCGGGCGGCCGCGCGCCAGTGGGCGGCACTGGCCACGCACTGGCGTTCGATATGAAGGTTTTAGTCCAGTGCGGACATCACGTGCTTGATCCGGGTGTAGTCCTCGAACCCGTACATGGACAGGTCCTTGCCGTAACCGGAGTGCTTGAAGCCACCGTGCGGCATTTCGGCCACCAGCGGGATGTGCGTGTTGATCCACACGCAGCCGAAGTCCAGTGCCCGGGCCATCCGCATGGCCCGCCCGTGGTCGCTGGTCCAGACCGACGAGGCCAGCCCGTACTCGGTGCCGTTGGCCCAGGCCAGCGCCTCGGCTTCGTCGCTGAACTCCTGCATGGTGATGACCGGGCCGAACACCTCCTGCTGGATGATCTCGTCATCCTGGCGCAGCCCGGTGACCACGCTGGGCTCGAAGAAGTAGCCCTGGCCGCCGATCCGGTGGCCGCCGGTGCGCACCTCGGCGTGCCCGGGCAGCCGGTCGATGAACCCGCTGACCCGCTCCAGCTGATTGGCGTTGTTCAGCGGGCCGAAGTCGGCGTCCGGCACGTCCGGGCCGGCCACGGTCTGCCCGCGGGCCATCTCGGTCAGCGCGTCGGCCAGGTCGGCCGCGATCCGCGACCCGGCCAGCACCCGGGTCGCGGCGGTGCAGTCCTGCCCGGCGTTGAAGTAGCCGGCGATGGCCACCGCCTCGGCCGTCTTGGCCGGGTCGGCATCGTCGAACACGATCACCGGCGCCTTCCCGCCCAGTTCCAGGTGCACCCGCTTGAGGTCGGCGGCGGCCGTGGTGGCCACCTCCCGGCCGGCCCGCACGCTGCCGGTGATCGAGACCATCTGCGGCGTCTTGTGCGAGATCAGCGCCCGGCCGGTGTCCCGGTCGCCGCAGATCACGTTGAACACGCCGTCCGGCAGGAACTCGCTCATCAGCTCGGCCAGCAGCAAGGTGGATACCGGCGTGGTGTCCGAGGGCTTGAGCACCATGGTGTTCCCGGCCGCGATCGCGGGGGCGAACTTCCACACCGCCATCATCATCGGGTAGTTCCACGGGGTCACCGCGGCGCACACCCCGATCGGCTCGCGCCGGATCATCGAGGTGAAACCGGACATGTACTCGCCCGCCGAGCGGCCTTCCAGCATCCGCGCGGCGCCCGCGAAGAACCGGATCTGGTCCACCATCGGCGGGATCTCTTCGGACAGGGTCAGCGCGATCGGCTTGCCGGTGTTCTGGCTTTCCGCCTTGACGAACTCGTCGGCCCGGCGCTCCAGCGCATCGGCGGTCCGGAGCAGGGCCAGGCTCCGCTCGGCTGGCGTGGCGTCCCGCCAGCCCGGGAAGGCCGCCGCGGCCGATGCGAACGCGGCATCCACCTCGGTCTCGCTGGAGATCGGCGCGGTGGCGAAGACCTCACCGGTGCTCGGGTCGATCAGCTCGGCCCGGCGGTCGTAACTGGTGTCCGTCCACCGGCCACCGATGAAGTTGCGCAGTTCTTCCACCACGAGCCTCCGTTCAGGATTTCAGGGTTGTGCGGTTACGCCGGGTCCCGCTCCTCGCAGGCCCAGGGCGATCCGTAGTCGGTGAGCAGTTCGAGGAACGGCCGGGCGGGCAGCGCCTCGGGGCCCAGCACCCCGGCCCCCGACCAGGCGCCTGAGTCGATCAGCTCCAGCGCCACGACCGGGTTGACCGCGGTCTGCCAGACCACCGCCTGGGAGCCATACTCCGCCATAGACCAGGCGTTATCCACCACGTGGTGCAGATATACCTCGCGCGGGGCGCCATCCCGGCCGATCCCGGTCACCCAGGTGCCGGCACAGGTCAGCCCGCTCATCTTGTCGCCGAGCTGGGCCGGGTCGGGCAGGCAGGCGGCCACCACGTCGCGCGGCGACACGCTGGCCCCGGCCACCTGGACCGGGTCGGTGCGGTCCAGCCCCAGCTTGTGCAGTGTCTCCAGCACGCCGATGAACTCGGCCCCCAGCCCGTACTTGAACGTCACCCGCTGCGCCTGCAGCCAGCGCGGCATCAGCAGCACTTCCTCGTGCTCCACGTTCACGCACTCCACCGGGCCGATGCCGGCTGGGAAGGTGAACATCTCCGGCTCGCTGAACGGCGGCGTGGTGAACCAGCCCTGGCCCGCTTCCCAGATGACCGGGGGATTCAGGCATTCCTCGATCGTGGTCCAGATGGAGAAGGTGGGCGCGAAGTCGTAGCCCGCTACCTCCAGGTTGGCGCCGTCCCGCACGCCCAGCTGGTCGATCTCCTGGAACAGCTCGTCGGCGGCATACCGGGCGAACACGTCGGACAGGCCTGGCTCCACGCCCATCCCGACCAGGGCCAGCTTCCCGGCCTGCTGCCACTCCCCGTCCAGCGCGAACTGGTCGTCGCCCAGCTTGATGCCGGTGCGCCGGTACGGCTGCTCGGCATTCGGGTGCGACAGCGACATGGCCATGTCCAGGTAGTGCACCCCAGCCCGGAGCGCCGCCCGGAACAGCGGCATGACGAACCGCGGGTCGGTGGCGTTCATCAGCACGTCGCACGCGTTCTCGGTAAGCAGCGCCGCGGTGGCGCTCTCGTCCCGCGCGTCGAGCTGGACGGCGCGGTACCCGTCCCGGGCTGCCGCCGCGTGCTCGGCGCGGGCTAGGTCGTAGTCGGCCACGATCAGGTCAGCAAACGGGCGCCGGGCGGCGATCCGGGCAAACGCGGTCCCTACCCCACCAGCCCCCACAAGAAGGATGCGCATACTGGCGATCCTAGCCGTCTAGGTGCGGCTGGGCCACGGGACCAGTCGTGATACGTACCCGTTACAACTGAAATCGTTGCCGAGACGGCCCATACATGCTAGAACCGTGGCAAGTGGGTACGTGTCTATAGTTGTCCTTAAACTCGCGTACCGGACCACTCCGGCCCACAGCCAGCCCAGCACTGCCATAACCGAGGACCTGACCCGCGACCGGCTCAGGTAGTTGCCAGGAGGGGGAGCGATGGCGACGACGGAGCCGCAGCTTCAGCCCACAGAGCAGTTCCTTGACAAGGGTCTCAAGTCCGGTGCCATCGGACTGATCTCCAGCACGGTGATCGCGACCGCGTCGGTCGCGCCGGCCTACAGCCTGGCCGCGACGCTCGGTTTTGTGGTGGTCGCGGTCGGCCTCAAATCACCGATCATCGCGATCCTGGCGTTCGTGCCGATGATCCTCACCTCGGTCGGCTACAGCGAGCTGAACAAGGCCGACCCGGACTGCGGCACCACGTTTACGTGGGCGACCAGGGCGTTCAGCCCGGCCTGGGGCTGGGCGGGCGGCTGGGCCATCGTCGCCGCCGACATTCTGGTCATGGCCAGCCTGGCCCAGGTCGCCGGCCAGTACATCTTCCTGCTGTTCGGCGCTACCGGCATCGGGACCAACCCGGCCAGCGGCTGGGTGCTGCTCACCGGGGTCGGCTGGATCGTGGCGATGACCTACATCTGCTACCGCGGCATCGAGGTCTCGGCCAACTTCCAGAAGGCGCTGCTGTCCATCGAGGTCACCATGCTGATGGTGCTGTCGGTGGTGGCGCTGATCCGGGTCGGTACCGGGCACCACCCGGCCGAGTCGCTGCATCCGACCTGGTCCTGGCTGAACCCGGCGGGCCTGGGGATCGGTGCGTTCTCGTCCGGGCTGATCCTGATGGTGTTCATCTACTGGGGCTGGGACACCGCGCTGTCGGTCAACGAGGAGACCAAGGACCCGGCCAAGACGCCGGGCCGCGCGGCGATTCTCTCCACTCTCATCCTGGTGGTCACGTATGGCGTGGCGATCTTCGGTGCGCAGGCTTTCGCCGGGATCGGCACCAAGGGCATCGGGCTGGCCAACCCGAATAACGCCAGCGACGTGCTGTCGGTGCTCGGCCACGCGGTCTTCGGTGCGGGGACGGTCGGCAACGTCTTCTACCGGCTGCTGCTGATCATGGTGCTCTCCTCGGCCGCCGCGTCGACCCAGACCACGATCCTGCCGACGGCCCGGACCACGCTGTCGATGGCCAGCTACAAGGCGCTGCCGCCGTCGTTCGCCAAGGTGCATCCGCGGCACCTGACACCGACCGTGTCCACGCTGGTGATGGGCGGCATCTCCATCCTGCTGTACGCCGGGATGAACTACATCTCGGGTGGCAACGTGATCGCTGATGCGGTCACCAGTTGCGGCGTGTTCATCGCCACCTACTACGGGCTGACCGGGTTTGCCTGCGTCTGGTACTACCGGAAGAACCTGACGTCCAGTGCGCGCAACCTGTGGATGCAGGGCATCCTGCCGCTAGTCGGCGGCCTGATCCTGTACTTCCTCGGTGGTTACAGCCTGTGGGAGGACTACGACGTCAACACCGGCAACAGCTACACCACGTTCACCGTGCCGGGGCTGCACTGGGAGATCGGCGGCGTGTTCGTCATCGTCTTCGTCTCCGGGCTCATCGGCGTCCTCCTCTTTATCGCCCTCCGGATCAGCATGCCGCCGTTCTTCAAGCGGCAGACGCTGACCAGGGCCACGCCCACCCTGGTGCCGGACACGGACCTAGCCCCGCCGCCCTCGGGCGCGGCCGGCTGAGTGGGCGCGGTCGGCTGACTGGATGCGGCCGGCTGAGTGGGCGCGGCGATCCGGCTGCGCTGTCGGCGCCAGCGCCTACCCTTGATGGGTGACCGCCGAAGCTGCTGACGCCCTGCTGGATGGCCTGAACCCGCAGCAGCGGGCTGCCGTGGTGCACCAGGGCGGCCCGCTGCTCATCGTGGCCGGGGCCGGCTCGGGCAAGACCAGGGTGCTGACCCGCCGGATCGCCTACCTGCTGGCCGAGCGCGACGTGAGCCCGGCCGAGATCCTGGCCATCACGTTCACCAACAAGGCAGCGGGCGAGATGGCCACCCGGGTGGCCGATCTCACCGGCTGGCGGTCCCGGGCCATGTGGGTGATGACGTTCCACTCCGCCTGCGTGCGGATCCTGCGCCGGGAGGCCACCCGGTTCGGCTACCCGTCCTCGTTCTCCATCTACGACCAGGCCGACTCGCAGCGGCTGATGGCGCTGGTCTGCCGCGAGCTCGACCTGGACACCAAGAACCACTCGCCCAAGGCCATGCTGGCCGAGGTGTCCAACCTGAAGAACGAACTGATCGACTACGAGACGTTCACCGCGCGGGCCGAGGGCTACCGGCAGAAGACGCTGGCCGAGGCGTACGCCGAGTACCAGCGCCGGCTGGTCGCCTCGGGGGCGATGGACTTCGATGACCTGATCATGGTCACGGTCAACCTGCTGCAGGCGTTCCCCGAGGTGGCCGAGACCTACCGGCGGCGCTTCCGGCATGTGCTGGTGGATGAGTACCAGGACACCAACCACGCGCAGTACATGCTGGTCCGGGAGCTGGTCTCGGCGCACGCCTTCCAGGCGGGCGGCGACGACGCGGGCCCGCTGCCGCCGGCTGAGCTGTGTGTGGTCGGCGACGCCGACCAGTCCATCTACGCGTTCCGCGGCGCCACCATCCGGAACATCGAGGAGTTCACCCGGGACTTCGCCGATGCGACCGTGATCATGCTGGAGCAGAACTACCGCTCGACGCAGAACATCCTCGCCGCGGCCAACGCGGTGGTCTCCCGCAACACCGGCCGGGTGCCCAAGAACCTGTGGTCGGATGCCGGGGACGGGCCGCCGATCGTCGGCTACGTGGCGGACAGTGAGCACGATGAGGCCGCGTTCGTGGCCGAGGAGGTGGACCGGCTCACCGATGAGGGGGAGGCGACCCCCGGGCAGGTGGCCGTGTTCTACCGGACCAACGCGCAGTCACGTGCCTTCGAGGAAGTCTTCATCCGCGCCGGGCTGCCCTACAAGGTGGTCGGCGGTGTCCGCTTCTACGAGCGCCGTGAGGTTCGCGACCTGCTCGCCTACCTGCGGCTGACCGCGAACGCGGAAGACGAGGTGTCGCTCCGCCGGGTGCTCAATGTGCCGCGCCGCGGCATCGGCGAGCGGGCCGAGGCGTGCGTGGCCGCGCTGGCCCAGCGGGACCGGATCAGCTTCGCGGGCGCGCTGGCCCGGCCCGATGACGCGCCTGGGATGGCGGCCCGGTCGGCCAGGGCGATCGCTTCCTTCAATGAGCTGATGACCGGGCTGCGGGCCGAGGCCGCGGCCGGCCTGCCCGTGGCCGACCTGGCCGAGATGATTCTGGACCGGTCCGGCTACCTGGCCGAACTGGAGGCGTCCACCGACCTGCAGGACGCGAGCCGGATCGAGAACCTGAACGAACTGGTCTCGGTGGCCCGGGAGTTCGACGCGCAGCGCCCGGACGGCACGCTCACCGACTTCCTGGAGCAGGTGTCGCTAGTCGCCGACGCGGACGAGATCCCGGCCGGCACCGAGCACGGCGGGCTGGTCACGCTGATGACCCTGCACACCGCCAAGGGGCTGGAGTTCCCGGTGGTGTTCCTGACCGGGATGGAAGAGCACGTGTTCCCGCATCAGCGGTCGATGACCGACGACAAGGAACTAGAGGAAGAGCGCCGCCTGGCCTACGTCGGGATCACCCGGGCCGAGCGCCGGCTCTACCTGACCCGGGCGGTGGCCCGGGCCTGGTGGGGCCGGCCGGAGTACCACAAGCAGTCCAGGTTCCTCGACGAGATCCCCGGTCACCTGGTCGAATGGCGGCGCGATGAGCGGGCCGCGGTGGCGCCCGCCGGGGAGCGGCTGGCCCAGCGGCCGGGCGTGCGCACCCCGGGCAACCGGCGGGTGCCCGCGCTCAGCCCGGGCGACAAGGTGACCCACGACGCGTACGGCCTCGGCACCGTGCTGTCCGTCGAGGGCCGCGGCGATGATCCCGAGGCCAAGATCGACTTCGGCGGCGACTACGGGATCAAGCACCTGGTGCTGCGCTACGCCCCGATCGAGAAGCTGTAGCGCCGCTCAGGCTCTAGCGCACCTGCTCCATGATCACGTCGGCCACCAGGTCAGGGGCGCGCAGCGGGATCAGGTGATCGACGCCGGGCGCGGTGATCCGGCGGCAGCCGGGGATGCGGTCCGCGATGCTGTCCGCGCCGCGGGCCACCATCGGGTACTCCAGGTCGCCGACGACGACCACGGTCGGCGCCGTGATCTCCGCTAGGCGGTCGTAGGCGGGCGGGTCGGGCTGCTCGAAGTCGCCCTGCGCGAACATGGCCGCGACGGCGCCCTCGACCTGCGCCCGGGCGGCGGCATCGGCCGGGTCGGCCGCGGCCCAGGTCCGCAGGCCCAGCCCGGCCAGCCCGGCGCGGTCACCCGTGGTGGCCAGCGCCATGAACTCGGTGTTGTACGGATCATCCATCGGCCACGGGTAGTCCTGCACGCCGGGGGCCAGCAGCACCAGCGCGGAGACCCGCTCCGGGTGGGTCACCGCGAGGCCGATGGCGGTGCCCCCGCCCCCGCTGTGCCCGGCTATCGCGGCCCGCTGCACCCCGGCCTGATCGAGCACCGCCACCAGGTCGCCGAGCTGGTTGAACGGTGCTTGCGGAGGCGGTGACGCGCCGTATCCCCGGGCGTCGTAGGAGATGATCCGGTACCGCCCGGCCAGCCGGGTCGCCACGTCCGCCCAGCTACTCCGGTCGGCCCACCCGGCGTGCACCAGCACCAGCGGCGGCCCGTGCCGCCGCTGTCGTCCGCGGCGAGTACCCCGCCCTCGACCGGGATGGTCAGCTGCATAGGACAAGTCTCCCAGGGCCGGCAACCGGATAAGCGGCGCGCGGGCCGGCCGTGCGGGCGGCCGCGACCGGCGCGTTACCCTGCCAGGGACAGCGCAAGCACCGCGGGCCAGGAGGCGCGCATGGGAACAATCCGGGTGGTCATCGCCAAGCCCGGCCTGGATGGTCATGACCGGGGCGCCAAAGTGGTGGCCCGGGCACTGCGGGACGCGGGCGTGGAAGTGATCTACACCGGCCTGCACCAGACGCCCGAGCAGATCGTGGCGGCCGCCATCCAGGAGGACGCCGACGCGGTCGGGCTGTCCATCCTGTCCGGTGCGCACATGACCCAGTTCGCCGCGGTGCTCGACCTGCTGGCCGAACGCGGCGCCAGCGACATCGTCGTATTCGGCGGCGGCATCGTGCCCCAAGCCGACATCGTGGAGCTGGAGCGGATGGGCGTAGCCAGGATCTTCACGCCGGGCGCGTCGACCCTCGAGATCGTGGACTGGGTCCGCGCCACCCTCGGCGACCGGTCCGCCACCGAGCCAGCCGAGTCCGCAGAGCCCGCAGAGCCCGCACACCCAGTCCGCCCAGTCCGCCCAGTCGGGCAGCTAACCCACCGCGGGCAGTGCCCGGATATCCAGCGCCGGCCGCTGCCGCCCGGCCTGTAACGCGGATCTGATGCCGGTTGCCACCGTGGCCGACTCGGTGCGGACCTGACGTGGCGTGAACGGCAGCACGATGATCCCGCACGCGGCATGAGGGCCTGTCGGGCCTGGGTCCGCTCCCAGTCTTCGGGCGACAGGTGCCACTCCCGCGAATTCACCTCCGCCGCCACCCCGGCCTCCGGCCACCACGCGTCCGGCTGGGCCAGGAACGTGCGCCCCAGGTAGAGCCGGGGATTGAACCGCCATACCCCGCAGCCTGCCACCGGGGTCCGACACCCTGCCCTGACCTTCGTGATCAACTGATTGCTGCTGCTATAGCTGCACCAATCAGTTGATCACGAGCGGAAACGGCCGGGAGCTGGGGTGGCAGGGGGCGTGGGGTGGGTGGGATTAGGGCGGGGGGTTGCGCGGGGGGTGGGGGAGGGTGGGGGCCGTCACCGGTAGGCTGCGTGCGGAATCCTGCTCACCCGTAGGCCACCCGAGGACGGACGTCAGTGGACCTGTTTGAGTATCAGGCGAAAGAACTGTTCGCCGAGTACGGGGTACCTGTGCAGCGCGGCCGGGTCGCCGCCACGCCGGCCGAGGCCAGCGAGATCGCGGCGGGCTTCGCGGCCGAGGGCTCACCCCTCGCGGTCGTGAAGGCCCAGGTGAAGACCGGCGGCCGGGGGAAGGCGGGCGGCGTCAAGCTGGCCAACGGCCCGGAAGAGACCCAGGCCAAAGCGCAGCAGATCCTCGGCATGGACATCAAGGGCCACACCGTGCACAAGGTCCTGATCGCCGAGGCGGTGGACATCGCCCAGGAGTACTACCTGTCCTACCTGCTGGACCGGGCCGCCCGGACGTTCGTGGCGATCTGCTCGGTGCAGGGCGGCATGGAGATCGAGGAAGTCGCGCACACCAGCCCGGAAGCGGTGGCCCGGATCCCGATCGATCCGCTCACGGGCGTGGACCGGGCGAAGGCCCAGGAGATCATCCAGGCCGGCCGGATCCCGGCCGAGGCGGCCGAGCAGGCCACCGTGCTGGCCGAGCGGCTCTGGTCGGTGTTCGCCGACGAGGACGCCACCCTGGTCGAGGTGAACCCGATGGCGCTGACCGACCAGGGCGACGTGCTCGCCGTGGACGGCAAGGTGAGCCTGGACGACAACGCGGCCTTCCGGCAGCCGGACCACCAGAAGTTCGAGGACAAAGAGGCGGCCGACCCGCTCGAGGCGAGGGCCAAGGCCAAGCACCTGAACTACGTCAAGCTCGACGGCGAGGTCGGCATCATCGGCAACGGCGCCGGGCTGGTCATGTCCACGCTCGACGTGGTGGCGCTGGCCGGCGAGCAGTTCGGCGGCATCCGGCCGGCCAACTTCCTGGACATCGGCGGCGGCGCGTCGGCCGAGGTGATGGCGGACGGCCTGGAGATCGTGCTCTCCGACCCGTCGGTACGCAGCGTGCTGGTCAACGTGTTCGGCGGGATCACCTCCTGCGACGCGGTGGCCAACGGGATCGTCTCCGCCATCGGCATGCTGGCCAGCCAGGGCAACGAAGTCCGGCACCCGATCGTGGTCCGGCTGGACGGCAACAACGCCGAGGAGGGCAGGCGCATCCTGGCCGAGGCCGCGCTGCCCACGGTCGAGCAGGTGGCCACCATGGACGACGCAGCCAGGCGCGCCGCCGAACTCGCGGCCACCACTCCCGCGACAGGAGCATGAGATGGCGATTTTCCTGACCAGCGACAGCCGGGTCATGATCCAGGGCATCACGGGCTCGGAAGGCAGGAAGCACGGCCGCCGGATGCTGGCCGCGGGCACCACGGTGGTCGGCGGCACCAACCCGAGGAAGGCCGGGCAGACCGTGGACCTCGGCGGCGCCGAGGTACCGGTGTTCGCCACGGTGGCCGAGACGATGGCGGCGACCGGCGCGGACGTCTCGGTCGTCTTCGTCCCGCCGGCGGGCACCAAGGGCGCCGTGATCGAGGCCATCGACGCCGCCATCCCGCTGGTCATCGTGATCACCGAGGGCATCCCGGTGCATGACACCGCGGAGTTCTGGGCCTACGCCACGGCCAAGGGCAACACGACCCGGATCGTCGGCCCGAACTGCCCCGGGGTGGCCTCGCCCGGCAAGTCGAACGCGGGCATCATCCCGGCCGACATCACCACCGAGGGCCGGATCGGCCTGGTCTCCAAGTCCGGCACGCTGACCTACCAGATGATGTACGAGCTGCGCGACATCGGCTTCTCCACCGCGGTCGGGATCGGCGGCGACCCGATCATCGGCACCACGCACATCGACTGCCTGGCCGCGTTCCAGGACGACCCGGAGACCGACGCGATCGTGAT
Organism: uncultured Actinomycetes bacterium; assembly: GCA_963832095.1. GTDB lineage: Bacteria > Actinomycetota > Actinomycetes > Streptosporangiales > Streptosporangiaceae > RYN-230. The sequence goes on along the minus strand of CAWHSW010000007.1, from coordinate 51,091 downwards.
GATCGGCGAGATCGGCGGCGACGCCGAGGAACGCGCCGCCGCCTACGTCGAGGCGCATGTCAGCAAGCCGGTGGTCGCCTACGTGGCCGGGTTCACCGCCCCGGAGGGCAAGACCATGGGCCACGCCGGGGCGATCATCTCCGGGTCGGCCGGCACCGCGCAGGCCAAGAAGGAAGCACTGGAGAAGGTCGGCGTGCGGGTGGGCCGGACGCCCAGCGAGACGGCCGCCTGGTCCGCGAGGTGATGCAGACGCGCCGCTGAGCTGACCCGCCCGGCGCCACCCGACGGCGCGGCGCTCCACGCCCGGCGCCGCCCACGCGGCGCGCCTCCGCGACGGCCCGCTGGCTGCTTGCCAGGATGGGCAGTTGTGACCGCTTCTGCCCCGCCGTCCGCGCGGGCGGGCCGCGGCGCCGGATCGCCCGGGCCGGCCTCCGGCCCGGCCCGGCCGCTGGTGATCACGGGTGCCATCGCGGCCTGCGCCGCCGCGGGCAGCGGGCTGGTGCTGATCACCCTGCTGGTGCTGGCCGGCTGGATCGCGGCGCCGCACGCTGGCCTGGGCCTGCCCGGGGTGCTGCGCACCGCCGCTGACCTGTGGCTGGTCGGCCACCACGTCGGCTTCACGCTGCACGCGGGCGGCCTGGGCGCCGCCAAAGCGGGCGGCCGGATCGGCATGCTCCCGCTCGGCCTGGTGCTGCTGCCCGGCGCGCTGCTCTGGCTGGCCGGCCGGTGGGTGGTCAAGAAGGGCGAGGTGTCCCGGCTCCCCGAGGTCGGTTACGCGGCGCTGGCCCTGGCCGTGCCGTACGCGCTGCTGGCCGGCGCGCTGGCCTTCCTCGGCCAGTCATCGCTGGCCACCCCGTCGCTCGCCCAGGCGGTGCTGTCCGGCTTCCTGCTCGCCCTGGTCGCGGGCGGCCTGGGCGGCGCGCGGGCGCTGGCCCCCTGGTGGCACCTGGTCCATCTGCTGCCGGCCCGGTCCCGGTCGGTGTTCCTCGGCTCGCTCGGCTCGCTCACCGTGCTGACCGGGGCGGGCGCGATCCTGGCCGGCGCGTCGCTCGCCACCCACCTGTCCGGCTTCCGCGCCGCGGACGTGGCGCTCGCCCCCGGCTTCGTCGGCGGCGTGCTGCTGCTCCTCATCCAAATCGCCTATGTGCCGAACGCCATCGTCTGGTCGATCTGCTACACCCTCGGTCCGGGTTTCGCGTTCGGAACACACACCGTGGTTGCTCCGACCGGCTCGGCTCTGGGGTCGCTGCCGCTGCTGCCGATGCTGGCCGCACTGCCGACCGGCGCGCACTCGGCCGTCCCGGCCTGGGCGTCCGCCGTCATGCTCAGCGTGCCGTACCTGGCCGGGGCGTTCGGCGGGCTGCTGACCGCGCGGGCCGCGCCGACACCAGCCGTCGAACTGGCCCCGCTGTGGGGGTTCGGCTGCGGCGTCGCCACCGCCGCCGCGACTGGCCTGCTGGCCGCGTTCGCGGGTGGCCCGCTGGGCAGCGGCCGGCTGACCGCGGTCGGGCCGTCCGGCTGGCAGACCGCGGTGGTGGCCGCGCTGGAGGTTGGGGTGGCCGCCGCGGTGACCGCGGGGCTGGTCAACTGGCTGCGGATGCGCCGGGTGCCGCGCCGGGCCGCCGCGGCCGCGGGCCGCGCTGACCGGGCGGCCTGGCCGGCGGCCGGCCGGGATGACCCGCACCGCATCTACCTGGATCCGTGGGCCGAGGACGAGGGCGGCGAGCCGCCCGGGCCCGCGCGCCACCCGGTCCGGCCGCGCTGCCCTAGGCCTTAGGCCGCCTGGGCTTACGGGGTAACCCGCTTGACCGACTGGATGAACTGGTTCTGGCAGGCCTGCTGGGCGGCGATGGTGTTGGCCCCGCTCAGGCACCGGGAGAACGTGCTCGCCTGCTGGCCGAACAACGCGAAGCCGAGCAGCAGGATGCCGCTGATCAGCACCCCGATGCTGCCGATGACGATGGCGGTGGCCGAGCCGCGCGGCCCGGCCGTGCCGGCCCGCCGGGTCCGGGCCAGCGCGGTGCCCGCCAGCCAGATGGCCAGCGCCCCGGCCACCAGGGCAAAGCCCACGATGTACACGCCGCGCTGGAAGTTGCTGACGCCCAGCAGGCCGAACAGGCTGAGCACGGACAGCAGCAGCCCGGCGATCGCCCGCTGCTGGTGGGCCGGGTCCGCCCGCCCGGTCCGCCCGGCCCGCGGCTGCGCCTGCGCCCGCTCGGGGGACGGCGGCGGGGGAACGCTGGGGGCCATCGGTGGGACGCTCCAGGGTCGCGGGCTCGGACTGGGGACAGCGGCGTACGGCGCCGCAGCCTCCTATTCTGCCCCCTGCCGGCCAGCGAAGCCAGCCGCTGACCCGGGCGGAACGGCGCGGTAAAGAAATCCCTAAGTGCGCTGCCGCGGCGGCCGGCCTGGCGCTCAGCGCGCTCGGCCCGCGCAATTGGGCGGTCGGCTCGACCGACTACGAAACCACCACCCTGATCCTGCGCTGGTAACCGACCCGTCCTGGTCCGGACGCCACGTAGGGTGGCCGCATGCGGGCTCGCCTGGTCGTTCTGGTCTCCGGCGCGGGCACGAACCTGCAGGCCCTGCTCGATGCGTGCGCCGACCCGGGTTACGGCGCGCAGGTGGTGGCGGTCGGCGCGGACCGGTCCGGGGTGCCCGCCCTGGACCGCGCGGTGCGGGCCGGGGTGCCCACGTTCGTGCACCGGGTCGCGGACTACCCGGACCGCGCGGACTGGGACCGGGCCCTCACCGCGTCCTGCGCCGAAGCCCGGCCGGACCTGATCGTGCTGGCCGGGTTCATGAAGCTGGTCGGCAAGGATTTCCTGGCCGCGTTCGGCGGGCAGGTGATCAACACGCATCCGGCCCTGCTGCCCGCGTTCCCGGGCATGCACGGGGTACGGGATGCGCTGGAGCATGGCGTAAAGCTCACCGGGTGCACGGTATTCCTGGTCGACGCGGGCACGGACACCGGCCCGGTGCTGGCCCAGGCCGCGGTCCCGGTGCTCGATGACGACGACGAGGTCACCCTGCACGAGCGGGTCAAGGTGACCGAACGCGGGCTGCTCGTGGAGACTGTGGGCCGGATGGTCCGCGACGGGTGGACCGTCACGGGCAGAAAGGTGAGGATCGGCCGGTGACGAGAGTAGCCATCAGGCGCGCGCTGATCAGCGTGTACGACAAGACCGGGCTGGCCGACCTGGCGCGGGCGCTGCACAAGTGCGGCGTGGAGATCGTCAGCACCGGCAGCACGGCCGCCGCCATCGCCGAGGCCGGGGTGCCGGTCACCGCGGTGGAGGACGTCACCGGCTTCCCGGAGTGCCTGGACGGCCGGGTCAAGACGCTGCACCCGGCGGTGCACGCCGGGCTGCTGGCCGACCTAGGCCGCCCGGAGCACGAGGCCCGGCTGGCCGAGCTGGGCATCGCGCCGTTCGGGCTGCTGGTGTCCAACCTGTACCCGTTCGAGGCCACGGTCAGTTCTGGTGCGCCAGCCACCGAGTGCGTAGAGCAGATCGACATCGGCGGCCCGGCCATGGTCCGGGCCGCGGCCAAGAACCACCAGCATGTCGCGGTGCTCACCGACCCGGCGATGTACCCGGCCGCGGCCGAGGCGGTGGCGGCGGGCGGGTTCACCCTGGAGCAGCGGCGGCGGCTGGCCGCCCAGGCGTACGCGCACACCGCCCGCTACGACGCCGCGGTGGCGTCCTGGTTCGCGTCCAGCTACGCCCCGGACGAGACGGCCCAGGAGACCGGCTGGCCGGACGTGACCGCGGCCGTGTGGTCCCGCCGTGACGTGCTCCGCTACGGGGAGAACCCGCACCAGCGGGCCGCGCTGTACACCGGGACCGGCCGGCCAGGCCTGGCCGAGGCCGAGCAACTGCACGGCAAGGCCATGTCCTACAACAACTACGTGGACGCGGCCGCCGCCTGGCGGGCCGCCTACGACTTCGCCCAGCCCTGCGTGGCCATCATCAAGCATGCCAACCCGTGCGGCATCGCGCTGGGCGCCGACCTGGCCGAGGCGCACCGGAAGGCCAACGCCTGCGACCCGGACTCCGCGTTCGGCGGCGTGATCGCGGCCAACGGGGTGGTCACCGCGGCCATGGCCGCCCAGGTCAAGGACATCTTCACCGAGGTCGTGGTCGCGCCCGGGTTCGCGGACGAGGCGCTGGACATCCTGCGCGGCAGCAAGAACGTCCGGCTGCTGCGCTGCGCTCCGCCGCCCGGCGGGCAGCAGGCCGCCGGAGTGGCGGCAGGTGGACGGCGGGCTGCTGCTGCAGACCCCGGACCAGATCGACGCGCCCGGCGACGACCCGGCCAGCTGGGAGCTGAAGACCGGCCAGCCCGCCGCCCCGGACACGCTGGCCGACCTGGCCTTCGCCTGGCGGGCCATCCGCAGCGTCAAGTCGAACGCGATCCTGCTCGCGGCCGGGCTGGCCACGGTCGGCGTGGGCATGGGCCAGGTGAACCGGGTGGACGCGGCCCGGCTGGCGGTAGCCCGGGCTGGTGACCGGGCGGCCGGTGCGGTGGCGGCCAGCGACGCGTACTTCCCGTTCCCGGACGGCCTGGAGGTGCTGATCCAGGCGGGCGTGCGGGCCGTGGTGCAGCCCGGCGGGTCGATCCGGGACAAGCTGTCCATCGAGGCGGCCGAGCAGGCCGGGATCACCATGTACGTCACTGGTGTCCGGCACTTCTTCCACTGATTCCGGAGCGGGTATCACGATGACAGCGCAGATCCTGGACGGCAAGGCGGCCGCCACCGCGATCAAGGCCGAGCTGGCGGTCCGGGTCGCCGCGCTGGCCGAGCGCGGCATAGTGCCCGGTCTCGGCACCGTGCTGGTCGGCGATGATCCGGGCAGCCGCGCCTATGTCAACGGCAAGCACCGGGACTGCGCCGAGGTGGGCATCGCCAGCATCCGCCGTGAGCTGCCCGCCGACGCCAGCCAGCAGCAGGTCGAGGCGGTGGTCGACGAGCTGAACGCCGATCCCGCGTGCACCGGCTACATCGTGCAGCTGCCGCTGCCGGCGGGCATCGACGCGAACGCGATCCTGAGCCGGATCGACCCGGACAAGGACGCGGACGGGCTGCACCCGCTCAACCTGGGCCGCCTGGTGCTCGGCCAGCCCGGCCCGCTGCCCTGCACGCCACGCGGCATCGTGGAGCTGCTCCGCCGCTACGAGGTGCCGATCGCGGGCGCCGAGGTGACCGTCATCGGCCGGGGCATCACGGTGGGCCGGGCGCTGGGCCTGCTGCTGACCCGGCGCAGCGAGAACGCCACGGTCACCCAGTGCCACACCGGTACCAAGGACCTGCCCGCGCACACCCGGACGGCGGACATCGTGGTGGTGGCGGCCGGCCGGCCCGGCCTGGTCACCGCGGACATGGTCCGGCCCGGCGCGGCCGTGCTGGACGTGGGCATCACCCGGACCGAGGCGGGACTGGTCGGGGACGTCGCCCCGGAGGTCCGCGAGGTGGCGGGCTACCTGGCCCCGATGCCCGGCGGGGTCGGCCCGATGACCAGGGCCATGCTGCTGGCCAACGTCGTGGATGCGGCCGAGGCAGGGTAAGCTACCAGCAAGTAACATAACGTCCGAGGGACCCCCGGGGGACCAGCCGGGTCACCGGTTTGGCACCCTTGAGGTGCCCGGGCCAGCCCCGGGCTGCGGTGAATGAGACAGGAGGTCGGCCACCGGCATGAACATCGTCGTCTGCGTGAAGCAGGTGCCAGACACCTGGGCCGAGCGCACCCTGCGGCCCGATGACTCGACGCTGGACCGGGCCTCGGTCGACGGGGTCATCAACGAGCTTGACGAGTACGCGATCGAGGAAGGGCTGCGCCTGGCCGAGGCGCACGGGGGCGAGGTCACCATCCTGACCATGGGCCCGGAGAAGGCCAGCGAGTCGATCCGCAAGGCGCTGTCCATGGGCGCGGACAAGGCCATCCACCTGATCGACGACGGGCTGGCCGGTTCGGACGGGCTGCAGACCTCGGCCGCGCTGGCCGCGGTGCTCGGCCGGACCGGGTTCGACCTGGTCATCGTCGGCGCCGAGTCGACCGACGCACGGATGGGCGTGATGGCCGCGATGCTGGCCGAGCGGCTCGGCGTGCCGCAGGTGTCGCTGGCCAGCAAGGTCGAGGTGGACGGCAGCCAGCTCACCATCCACCGGCAGACCGACTACGGCTACGACAAGGTCGCGGCCAGCCTGCCCGCCGTGATCAGCGTGGTGGAGAAGATCAACGAGCCGCGCTACCCGTCGTTCAAGGGGATCATGGCGGCCAAGAAGAAGCCGGTGGAGACGCTCAGCCTGGCCGATGCGGGCATCGACCCCGGCCAGGTCGGCCTGGCCGCCGCGGCCACCGAGGTGATCAGCTTCGCGAAGCGCCCGCCGCGGCAGGCCGGCACGATCGTCAAGGACGAAGGCGACGGTGGCGCCAAGGCCGCTGAGTTCCTCGCCGCGCAGAAGTTCATCTGAGCCGGGAAGGACACCATGGCTGAGGTTCTGGTGCTCGCCGAGCATGACGGCGAGACGGTCAAGAAGGTCACCGGCGAACTGCTCACGCTGGCCCGCCAGTTCGGCGAGCCGTCGGTGGTGTGGCTGGGCAGCGGGGCCGAGGGCGGCCGGGAGCGGCTGGCCGAGTTCGGCGCGGCCAAGGTCTACCTGGCCGAAGGCAGCGACTTCGAGGACGGCGTGGTCGCCCCGGCGGCCGAGGTGCTGGCCGCGCTGGCCGGCCAGACCGAGCCGGCCGCGGTGCTCATCGCGGCCACCGGCGAGGGCAAGGAAGTGGCCGGGCGGCTGGCCGTCAAGACCGGCTCCGGGGTGATCACCGACGCGGTCGGCCTGGCCCCGGGCGACGACGGCGGCCTGGTCGCCGAGCAGTCCATCTTCGGTGGCGCGATCGTCGTGCAGTCCCGGGTGCGCACCGGCACGCCGATCATCGCGGTCCGGCCCAACTCGGTGGCGGCCGAGCCGGCCCCGGCGGCGGCCGAGCTCATCCCGGCCGGGGTCGAGCTGAGCGACGCGGCCAAGGCGGTCCGGATCACCGAGCGGGTGGTCGCCGAGCGCGGCGAACGGCCGGAGCTCACCGAGGCCGCGATCGTCGTGTCCGGCGGCCGCGGCGTGGGCAACGCGGAGAACTTCGCGCTGATCGAGAAGCTGGCCGACTCGCTGGGCGCCGCGGTCGGCGCGTCCCGGGCGGCCACCGACGCGGGCTGGTACCCGCACCAGTTCCAGGTCGGCCAGACCGGGAAGACGGTGTCCCCGCAGCTGTACATGGCGGTGGGCATTTCCGGCGCGATCCAGCACCGGGCCGGCATGCAGACGGCCAAGACCATCATGGTGATCAACAAGGATCCCGAGGCGCCCATCTTCGAACTGGCCGACTTCGGCGTGGTCGGCGACCTGTTCCAGGTGGTGCCGCAGCTCACCGAGCAGATCGAGCAGCGCTCCGCGAACTAGCGTGCGGTCGGCCCGGGACGTGTGCCCAGGCCGGAACGCACACTAGGCTGAAGTCCGTCATGGGGTACATCGACAGCGCGGGCGGCCGCCCGGGACAGGCACCGGACCGTGTGGTGTATCTGGACCACGCGGCGACCACTCCGCTGCTGCCCGAGGCGCTCAGCGCGATGACCGAGGAGCTCGGCCAGCTCGGCAACCCTTCTTCACTGCATAACGCCGGCCGCCGGGCCCGCCGGGTGGTGGAGGAATCGCGGGAGCAGATCGCCGAGGTGTTCGGCGCCCGGCCCAGTGAGGTCATCTTCACCGGGGGCGGCACCGAGGCGGACAACCTCGCCGTCAAGGGGCTGTACTGGGCCCGGCAGGGCGGCCGCCAGGGCGGCCCGGGTAAGCGGCGCCGGGTGCTGACCACCGCGGTGGAACACCACGCGGTGCTGGACTCGGTGCACTGGCTGACCGAGCACGAAGCCGCGCAGCAGGCGCTGCTGCCGGTGGACCGGGCGGGCGCGCTGCGCCCGGGCACGCTGGCCGACGCCATCGACGCCAGCCCGGGCACGGTCGCGCTGGTCACGGTCATGTGGGCGAACAACGAGGTGGGCACGGTCCAGCCGATCGCCGAACTGGCCGAGATCGCCCGGGAGCACGGCATCCCGTTCCACACCGACGCGGTGCAGGCGGCCGGGCAGCTGCCGGTCAGCTTCGCGGCCAGCGGCGCGGACGCGATGACGGTCACCGCGCACAAGTTCGGCGGGCCGGTCGGCGCGGGCGCGCTGCTGCTGGCCCGCGGCGTGCAGCCGGTCCCGGTGCTGCACGGCGGCGGCCAGGAGAGCGAGGTCCGCTCGGGCACGCTGGACGCGCCCGCCATCCGCGCGTTCGCGGTGGCCGCCGCGGTGATGGCGGAACGCCGGGCGGAAGAGGCGGCCCGGCTGGCCGGGCTGCGCGACGACCTGATCAGGCAGGTCCTGGCCGCGGTGCCGGACGCCATCCTGAACGGCCCGCCCGCCGGGCCGGGCCGGCTGCCCGGCAACGCGCACTTCTCCTTCCCCGGCTGCGAGGGCGACGCGCTGCTGATGCTGCTCGACGCCAAGGGCATCGCCTGCTCCACCGGCTCGGCGTGCACCGCCGGGGTGGCCCAGCCCAGCCATGTGCTGCTGGCCATGGGCGCGGACGAGGCCCGGGCCCGCGGCTCGCTGCGCTTCTCGCTCGGCCACACCACCACGCGCAGGACGTGGACGCGCTCGGTGCGGTGCTCGGCGAGGTGGTCCAGCGGGCCCGCCGCGCCACGCAGAGCTAGCCCCGGGCCGACGAGCCCCCGAACACTCCGGCAAATTCTTTGGGAAAAGGTTAAGGTGACACGGCCATGTAGAGGGTTGACGGCACAGACAAGCGTGAGGAGCGCAGGTGCACGAGAACGAAGAAGACGCGACGACAGGGCCAGACGGTAACGCGACTAATACACGCACTACCAGGCCAGCTGGCCTACGCGATACGCCGGAACGAGCCGTCTGAGACGCCACGGACACGGGCGACATTCGCCGCCACGTCAGACGGCACGACCAGGTCCCCACTCCCGTCCAACCAGCAGGCTGTCGGGGTGGCGCCGCGGGGGTGGCCGGGCGGCGCAGACCGCGCGCCAGCTCGTCGCGACACTCCGGCCGCGCCGACCAGACGGTGCTCGCGCGCGGCAGGGGCGGCCGGGACCGGCCGGGACTACCTGTCGCCGCCATGGACAGGCTCCCCCGCCGAGCGCGAGGTGCTGCAGCTGGTGCTGTGGGGCAGCTGTCGCACGCCGAGGCCACAGGTGCTCGGCTGCTGGCCAACGCGGTCGCGACCGGGTGCACCGGGCCAAGGCACGGCTCCGCGACCTGCTCGCTCCCGCTGACCAGCCCGCCCACACCGAGCCTCACCCGACGCGCCCAGGGAGATCAGAACTGGACGCGCTGGTCGCGAGGGCTGACCCGGCGGCACCGGGCGGACCTGCAGGCTCGGTCACGCCGAGCGGCTCTACCGGCGGATCACCCGCCGGACCGGCCCGTCGTCCGCGGGTCGAGTGTGGCTCGCTGGGGAACCGGCCCGTCGCCTGCGGGGTGGCCGCCCGACGTCGCCGGCCGTGCTGGCGGTCGTCGCGGTGCTGGCCGCGGCAGCCGTCGTGGCCGGCGTGCTGACAGGCCAGCCGCCCGGCCGGCCGCGGCGGGCCGGGCACCGGTGGCAGCCATGCTCGATGCGGCGGCGGTACGCGCCGCGCACCGGCCGGGGCCGGCCGGCCGCCGGGCCCCGGCCAGTACCTGACGTCAATGAGTCGTGGCCAAGGGCCTCGGCGCCGGCCAGGGCTGCCCGGAGGCCGCGATGACGGTGCGGGCCTCGGTAGCGTGCGCCGGCTCTGCCAGCAGATCGGCACCTTCCCGGCCCCATGCGGGAAGCTGGGCTTCGACGAGACGTGCCCGGCAGGCGGACTGCCCTGGTGGATATACGGCTACGTCAAGGCGGCGGAGCTGCCCACCGATCCCCCCGCGCTGCGGCGGCGATCATGCAGCGATCGAGCACGGCCACTCGCGACCCAGCGCCACGTTCGTCTACGCCGCCACGCCTGAACGCCGGCTCGCCGCCGCCCTCCGCGCCGCGCTGTACCGGGTGATCGATCTTTGCCTGGTGCCAGAACCTCGGCACGGTGACGACCACTGTCAGCCGGCCGGCATCAGACGTCGCCGCCAGCGCTGACGAGCTGATCTAGATCAGCCACCACCTCGTACTCAAGCGACAAATCGAGTCGCGCCGCCCACCAACGATCAAACACCCACTCACCTTCAGGCGTGTCCATTCGGCCGGCTACGCCTCCCCGAGCAGCCGGCGATCTCCGCCATCTGGGCTGGGGTGAGCGGGCCGAGGTCCAGGGCGGCGGCGTTCTGCTCGGCCTGGGCTACGGTGCGGATGCCGGGGATGGGCACGGTGCGCGGGCTGCGGGCCAGCAGCCAGCCCAGCGCGCCCTGGGCCAGGGTGCGCCCGCCGCTGGTCAGCACCTCGCGGACGGCGTCCAGCCGGGCGAGCCAGTCCGGGGCCGGGCGGCCGCCGCTGAAGTAGCGCATCCACGGGGCGTTGGCGCGCACGTCATCGCCGGGCACCTGGTCGGCCGCGCCGTACTTGCCGGTCAGCAGGCCCATGGCCAGCGGCCCGCGGTTCACGCTGGCCAGGTCGAACGCATCGCACACGGCCAGCATGTCCGGGGCGTCGGCCAGCACGTTCATTTCGTGCTGCACCGCCACGGCGTGCGCGCCCTTGCCGAACTGGGCGGCCCGCTCCGGGTCGTCGGTGCTCCAGCCGCAGCTCAGGATCAGCCCGGCGGTGACCAGGTCCTCCAGCGCCGCCAGCGCGTCGTCGGCCTGGCTGGCCGGCAGATCGCCCAGGTGCAGCTGGTACAGATCGATCCGGTCGGTGCCGAGCCGGGCCAGCGAGTCCCGGCAGGCCTGGTGGATGTGGCCGGGACTGGCGTCGGCGCCGGTGATCGCCCGCCGCCCGGGTCGAAGACGTTGCCGAACTTGGTGGCGATCACCACCTCGTCCCGGTGCCCGGCCAGCGCCTGGCCGAGGACCTTTTCGCTGTGCCCGGTGCCGTACACGTCGGCGGTGTCGAAGAACGTGATGCCCAGCTCCAGGGCGCGGCGCAGGGCGGCGGCCGACTCATCGTCATCGACCTCGCCCCAGCCCGCCGGGCTGCCGTCGCGGTAGAACGGGCCGCCGATGGCCCAGCAGCCGAACCCGATCGCGCTGACCTCGATACCGCTCTTGCCGAGCACCCTCATGCCAGATATGTCCCTTCCGTCTCGTCGGCTACCTAGGCTCGCACCTAGAGCGCGCTCTAGGTCAAGTGCCGCCCCGGCGCGAAGCGGCGACCGCCCGGGGTTCCGGGGGTAGTCCCCCGGGGAGCGAGCGGGGGGTCGTCCCCCAGGGTCAGCCTTCAGCTACCCTCGATAGGGCTATGAACCGCCTTCGCGTGCTGGCCGCCATGTCTGGCGGCGTCGACTCCGCCGTGGCCGCCGCCCGGGCCGCGGATGCCGGGCACGAGGTCACCGGGGTGCACCTCGCGCTGTCCGCCAACCCGCAGTCGTACCGCACCGGGGCACGTGGCTGCTGCACGGTGGAGGACGCCCGGGACGCGCGCCGGGCCGCCGACGTGATCGGCATCCCGTTCTACGTCTGGGACATGGCCGAGCGGTTCAGCCGGGACGTGGTGGATGACTTCGTGGCCGAGTACGCCCGGGGCCGGACGCCCAACCCGTGCCTGCGCTGCAACGAGAAGATCAAGTTCGCCGCGGTGCTGGACCGGGCGGTCGCGCTCGGCTTCGACGCGGTGTGCACCGGGCACCATGCCCGGCTGGACAGCGGCCGCCTGCGGCGCAGCGTGGACGACGGCAAGGACCAGTCCTACGTGCTGGCCGTGCTCACCCGGGAGCAGCTGGACCGGGCCATGTTCCCGCTCGGCGCCTCGACCAAGGCCGAGGTCCGGGCCGAGGCCGCGGCGCGCGGGATGGCGGTGGCCAGCAAGCCGGACAGCCACGACGTGTGCTTCATCCCGGACGGCGACACCCGGGCCTTCCTGGCCGGCCGGCTGGGTGGCGCGCCGGGCCGCATCGTGACCCAGGACGGGGCGCTGGTCGGCCAGCACGACGGCGCGTACGGGTTCACCATCGGGCAGCGCAAGGGACTGCGGGTCGGCGTGCCGGCCGGCGACGGCCAGCCGCGCTACGTGCTGGACATCGAGCCGGTCAGCCGGACCGTGACGGTCGGCCCGCGGGAAGCCCTGGACGTGCGCGAGATCGTGGCCGAGCGGCCGGTGTGGACCGGGTGCGCGCCGCTGGCCGGGCCGCGGGACTGCCTGGTCCAGTTGCGGGCGCACGGCGAGGTGCACCCGGCGACCGCGGAACCCGACGGTGCTCTGCTCCGGATCCGGCTGCACGCACCCGCCCGGGGCGTAGCCCGAGGTCAGGCCGCGGTGCTGTATGACGGCGACACCGTGCTAGGCAGCGGAACCATCACCGCCACCAGCTGAGCCCGGCCGCTGGGGGAGGCAGCCACGCCGCCCGCGGATGGCCAAAAATCCAGATATTGACCGGGTTCGCTTGGTTTAAGCGTCCCCTTGCGGGTGATATGCCCAGGGGTCACGCAAGACAACAGCTACCCCAGCAAGGTACCTAAACCGCGTCAGGACTCATTCATTGCGGAGCGCGAAGGTTAGCAAACGTTCGCGCAAAGTGCATCCCTTGTTGCGGTTGGGGAAAGCGTTTAGCGTGGCAGTCAAGGCAGGGGTGACAGGTGCGACGAGGCACCGAGCCGTGGGAGGCGTCATGATCGGTAGCAGTGATCGCCAGCCCAGCTCACGTAAGCGCATCCGGGCCCGACGGCCTGGCCAGCGCGGCCGGCCCCGGCTCCGGCTGCTGACGGCCGCGGCCGGCGGCGGCATCCTGGCCGCCACGGCGCTGGCCGCCTGCGGCACCAGCAGCGCTAGCACCGGGCCGGTCACGCTGAACTTCTACCTGTACCCGGACACCTCGGGCGCCACCCAGACGGCCATCAACAACTGCGACGCGCAGAGCCACGGCAAGTACAAGATCTCCTACCAGCTGCTGCCCACCGGGTCTGATGACCAGCGGCTGCAGCTAGTCCGGCGGCTGGCCGCGCACGATTCCACGATCGACATCATGGGTCTCGACGTGACCTGGGAGCCCGAGTTCGCCAACGCGGGCTGGATCGTGCCATGGACCGGCGCGGACAAGGCGCAGGCCGAGAACGGCACGCTCAAGGCCGCGCTGGACACCGCGATCTGGAAGGGCAAGCTGGTCGCGGTGCCGGACAACAGCAACACCCAGCTGCTGTGGTACAACTCCGCGCTGGTCAAGACCCCGCCGAAGACGTGGGCCCAGATGCTCGCCGACGCGGCGCAGCTGAAGAAGGAAGGCAAGCCGCACTACATCGAGATCCAGGGTGCCCAGTACGAGGGCGCTACCGTCTGGTTCAACACCATGGTGGCCAGCGCGGGCGGCACCATCCTGAACGCAGCCGCGACCAAGCCGGTGCTGGGCGCGCCCGCGGTCAAGGCCCTGTCGATCATGCACCAGCTGGCCACCGGGCCGGGTGCGGACCCGTCGCTGGACGTGCAGATGGAGAACCAGAACCGGCTGGCCTTCGAGGCGGGCACGGCCGCGTTCGAGCTGAACTACCCGTTCGTGTATCCGGCCATGAAGTTGGACAACCCGAAGCTGTTCAAGACCTTCAAGTGGGCGCTCTACCCAGAGGTCACCCCCGGCGTGCCGGCCAAGGTGACGATCGGCGGGATCGACCTCGCGGTCAGCGCCTACTCACAGCACAAGGCTCTGGCCTTCCAGGCCGCGCTGTGCCTGCGTGACGCGCAGAACCAGATCATCGGGGCCAACGTCGGCGGCGTCCCGCCCACCATCGCCAGCCTGTACAACAATCCCAAGCTGTTCAAGGACTACCCGTTCCACGCCGACATCCTGAACGCGCTCGAGCACGCCAGCGTCCGCCCGAAGACCCCCGTCTACCAGGTCGTATCCATTGACATCTCGCACCTGATCTCGCCAGCGTCCGGGATCAGCCCGACGGGTACCGAGAGCTCGATGGTCAGCCAGATCAATGACGCCCTGCAATCGAAGGGCCTGGTCCCGTGAGCCGTCACCCGGCAGCGGGCGGCACAGCCCGGAAGGAAGGAAGGGGCCGATGAGCACGACCACGGAGACGGTCCCCGGTGGGGCCACCGAACAAGTAGCGAAGCGGGGCAAAGCGCCGCTGTCCGAGGGGGCGCGGGCCGAGCGCAGGCTCGGCTGGCTGCTGTGCGCCCCGGCCGTGATCGTGATGGTCGCCGTCACTGCCTTCCCGATCGGCTACGCCATCTACCTGTCGCTGTTGCGCGACAACCTGGAGCTCCCGAACGACACCAAGTTCATCGGGCTCAGCAACTACGCGGCCGTGCTCACGCTCCCCGTACTGGTGGCAGGCGCTGAAGGTGACCGTGGTCATCACCATCTTCTCGGTGGCTATCACCCTGGTCCTCGGCATGCTGCTGGCCATCGTCATGCACCGGACGCTGTTCGGCCGCGGGACGGTCCGCACCGCCGCGCTCATCCCGTACGGGATCGTGACGGTTGCCGCCGCCTATGGCTGGCAGTTTGCCTGGACCCCGGGCATCGGTTACCTGTCCGCGGCGTTCAACTACAGCGCGCCGCTGACCACGGAATATAAGGCGATTGCCGTCATCATCCTGGCGGAAGTCTGGAAGACCACGCCGTTCATGGGGCTGCTGCTGCTGGCCGGGCTGTCCCTGGTCCCCGAGGACCTGCAGAAGGCGGCCATGGTCGACGGCGCCACCGGCTGGCAGCGGTTCTGGCGGATCACTGTGCCGCTGATGAAGCCGGCCATCCTGGTCGCGCTGCTGTTCCGCACGCTGGACTCGTTCCGGATCTTCGACAGCATCTTCATCCTGACGGCCGGGGCCAACAACACCTCGTCGGTGTCGATCCTCGGCTGGGACAACTTGTTCAACGCGCTGAATCTGGGCATCGGCTCGGCCATCTCGATCCTGATCTTCATCTGCGTGGCGATCATCGCGTTCCTGTTCATCAAGGGCTTCGGCACCGCGGCCCCGGGCACCGACAACCTCGGGAGGTGACTCGCTGATGGCTGCTGTAACCACCACGCCGCGGCAGAAGTTCGGCTGGGGAACGGCCAACTTCGTCGTCATAGCGCTGGCGCTGATCCCGGTGCTCTGGCTGGCCTCACTGTCGTTCAAGACGCCCGCGGCGGTTCTCGATCCGTCCTTCATCCCCAAACAGTGGACCTGGGGGAACTACTCAAGCATCCTGAAGACCTCGCAGTTCACCAGGCCGCTGCTGAACTCGATCGGTATCGGCCTCATCGCGACGTTCATCTCCGTCGTGCTGGCCTCCATGGCCGCCTACGCGGTGGCCCGGCTGCGCTTCCCGGGCAAGGCCGTGCTGATCGGGGTCGCGCTGCTGATCGCGATGTTCCCGCAGATCGCGCTGGTCACCCCGTTGTTCAGCATCGAGCGCGCACTCGGCCTGTTCAACACGTGGCCGGGCCTGATCATCCCCTACGTGGCGTTCGGCCTGCCGCTTGGCATCTACATCCTGTCGGCGTTCTTCCGGGAGATCCCCTGGGAGCTCGAGAAGGCGGCCAAGGTGGACGGCGCAACCCCGTTCCAGGCGTTCGTCAAGGTCATCGCGCCGCTGGCCGCGCCAGGCATGGTCACCACGGCCATCCTGATCTTCCTGTTCTGCTGGAACGAGTTCCTGTTCGCCATCTCGTTCACCTCGACCATCAACGCCCGGACGGCACCGGCCTCGCTGGCCTACTTCAGCGGCGGCTCGGTGTTCACGATTCCGACCGGCCCCATCGCGGCCGCTGCGGTGGTCATCACCATCCCGATCATCATCTTCGTGCTGTTCTTCCAGCGCCGGATCGTCGCCGGGCTGACCTCCGGTGCGGTCAAGGGCTAGCGGATCCAAGGAGAAACCAGTGGCTGAAATCGTTCTGGACAACGTCACCAAGCGCTTTCCCGATGGTGCGCTGGCTGTTAACAAGATCAACCTGGACGTCGCCGACGGGGAGTTCGTCATCCTGGTCGGGCCGTCCGGCTGTGGCAAGTCCACCACGCTCAACATGATCGCCGGGCTGGAGGACATCACCGAGGGTGAGCTGCGCATCGGCGGCCAGGTGGTCAACACCAAGTCGCCCAAGGACCGCGACATCGCGATGGTGTTCCAGAGCTACGCGCTGTACCCGCACATGACCGTGCGGGAGAACATGGGGTTCGCGCTCAAGCTGGCCAAGACGCCGCGGGACGTGATCAACCAGAAGGTCGAGGAGGCGGCGCGGATCCTGGACCTGACCCAGCACCTGGACCGCAAGCCGGCCAATCTGTCCGGCGGCCAGCGGCAGCGGGTGGCCATGGGCCGGGCCATCGTCCGCGACCCGTCCGCGTTCCTGATGGACGAGCCGCTGTCCAACCTGGACGCGAAGCTGCGGGTGCAGATGCGCACCGAGGTGTCCCGGATCCAGCGCCGGCTGGGCACCACCATGGTCTATGTGACGCACGACCAGACCGAGGCGATGACGCTCGGCGACCGGGTCGCGGTCATGCGCAACGGGCTCCTGCAGCAGGTGGCCTCGCCGCAGGAACTGTACGACCGGCCCGCCAACCTGTTCGTGGCCGGCTTCATCGGTTCCCCCGCGATGAACTTCATGGGCGGCACGCTGGAAGAGGGCAGCCTGCGCACCGGGCTGGGCGAGATCCCGCTGACCGGCCGCCTGCAGCAGGTGCTGAGCAGTTCCACTGCTGGCCGGGACGTGATCGTGGGCATCCGCCCGGAGGACTTCGAGGACGCGTCGCTAGTGCCCAGCGAGACCCGGCAGAACGGGATCACGTTCCCGGCCACCGTGGACGTGGTGGAGTCGCTCGGCTCAGAGAAATTCGTCTACTTCAGCAAGGAACTGGGCGGAGTGGACGCGGCCGAGCTCAACGAGCTGGCCCGGGACTCCGGGCGGGCGGACACGGGTTCGGACGCGGAGACCGTGGTCGCCCGGTTCGACCCGGAAACCCGGATCAGCGAGGGGCAGAACGCCGAGATCTGGGTGGATGTGCGGGCCCTGCACGTGTTCGACCCGGCCACCGGCAAGAACCTCACGCTGGGTGACTCCGGCACGCCCGCCAGCACCGCCGGGTCGGGTGACGGAGGCGCTCCGGCCCAGGCCGACGCGGGCACCGAGGCCGGCGCGGCCGGGCAGGACTCCGGCTCAGCGGCCGCGCCGCCGCGGTGACCGGAACTGCCGCTGGAGTTCCTCGATGACCTCGTCGGTCCATTCGTGGGTGCGGATCAGCCGGTAGCGCTCGGTGGCGATGATGAGGTACGCCTCGGCGTCGGTGTTTGAGCCGATCAGGTCGGCTGATCGCAGGATGCGTACGACTGGGGTGTACTCCTCGCTGAACCAGCGGCGGGACGCCTCGGCGCGGTCGTAGAACTTGTGGTCGTGCTGCATGAGCCGGAAGCCCCAGGCTTCCACGGCCTCGCTCAGCTCGGCGTAGGACCACGGATCGGTGACCTTGATCTTGGCGTATGCCTCCGGCGGGAGCTTGACTCGCGACCGGAACAGCTGTTCGTAGCTCTTGAACAGCAGGTCGCTGCGGTGCTGGATGCCTTTCGCGGGCACCGCGGTAAGGATCTCGGTCACGTAGGCGTCGATCGTCTTCTGGCCCGTGGCCAGCGCGATCGACACCCGGTGATGGCCGTCCGAGACGAAGTACAGCTCGCCTACCTGGTACACGTCGATGGGCGGGATGGACTCGCCGCGCCGCTGGGCCAGCGCCAGCCGCTCCCAGCGCTCCCGGACCCGGTTGGAGGTGGGCCGGAACCGGCGGTCGAAGTCCCGGCTGGAGTCCACCGTGCCCACGACCCGGTCCAGCCGGATCGTCTGCAGTCCAAGCCGCCGCTCGCCGACCTGGCCCAGCGCGGCCACTACTTCGTCGAACGGCAGGATCAGGTTGACGTCGTCCGGCTCCCGGCGCAGCCGCTGGACCAGCCGGGCCAGCACCTGGCGGCGCCGGACACGCAGAAAGTCGTTCTCCACGTCGGCGCGCGGGAAACCGGTGTCAGCGGGCATGGTGGGATTCCGCCTTGTCCACACCGACCAGGCCAGTCACCGGCTCGATGAGCATGAGCTGCCAGCCGGTCACGTTGCGCACGATCGTGTCGCCGAGCCACAGGTCGCGCCGGCTGGCCGGCTCGGGATCCACGTGTCCGTGCAGCAGCAAGGCGGGCCGCAGCCACCGGGTAACCGCGTTAAGTATGGGAAAGCCCTGGTGGGGTGGGTCGGGTCCGTCTCCGACGCCGCGCGGCGGGGCGTGCGTGAGCAGGATGTCTACGGTGCGGGTGGCGCTGCGCGGGCGGCGCAGCCGGGCCGCCGCGGCCAGCCGGCGAGCCCGGCGGCCCTGCTGCCGGCCGGTGTACTGGTTGGGCCCGTCGCTGTACCGGGGGGAGCCGCCCAGGCCGGCGATGCGCAGCCCGAGCACGTCCACCACCCGGCCGTCAGCGTTGATGGCGCCGTCCGGCCACGGCGGCCGGGCGGGCAGGCCGGCCCGCAGCGGCAGGCCGGCCCGGGACAGCCGGTAGCCGGATACGTCCGGGTCGTGGTTGCCGGGCACGAACACGAGCGGCACGTCGAGCCGGTTCATCAGGCTGCTCAGGTAGTCGAACGGCAGGTCGCCGCAGGCCAGGATCAGCTCGGCGTCGCGCACCCTGGTGATGTCCGCGCACAGCACCTCGTCGACCACGTCGGAAACGGCCAGTACCCGGACCATGGTCAGCGGGTGGCGGCGGCGCGGACGTCCAGCCCGCGCTCTCGCAGGCCTGCCTCGGCGCGGTAGATCTCGGCCTGCGGGACATGGTCGCCAGGCGGCAGCGGGCTGACCTCCAGCCGCTCGCACGCGATCCGCAGCAGGTCGAGGTAGGCGCCGCGGAGCGCGCGCAGCCGGACCCCCTTGACCGGCACGTCGGTGCGAGTCTCCAGGTCCTCCAGTTCGGCGCGCAGCCGGACCAGCCGGGTGGCCAGCCGCTCGATCGGCTCGGTAGGTACCGGGTTGGTGAGCACCTGCTCGACCCGCCGGTGCCGGGCTACCCAGCGCAGCAGCCGGCCGCTGCCCAGGATCGCGTACCCGATCGCGGTCGGCAGCAGTATCACGCCGATCAGTTCGATGGCCGGGCTCATCTACCCAGTTTCCGCCTGACATCCTGGGCAAGGCAAGTGACCGGACACAGCAGCTCACCACGCGCGGGAGAATGATGGACAGGCCAGAAACCAGGTCAAGCTGGTGGCATGGGGCGACCCTCTACCAGGTGTACGTCAGGTCGTTCCGGGACAGCAACGGGGACGGTTACGGCGACCTGCCCGGGATCACCGCCCAGCTGGACTACCTGTCCTGGCTCGGGGTGGACGGCATCTGGCTGTCGCCCACCATGCCGTCGCCGGACGACGACTGGGGCTATGACGTGTCCGACTACCGGGGGGTGCACCCGGACCTGGGCACGCTGGCCGACCTGGACGAGCTGATCGCCGAGGCCGGGCAGCGGGGCATGCGGGTGCTGCTCGACCTGGTGCCGAACCACACCAGCAGCGCGCACCCGTGGTTCGTCGAGGCGGTCGGTGACCCGGCGGCGCCGCACCGCGGCTACTACGTGTGGGCCGACCCGGCGCCGGGCGGCGGGCCGCCGAACAACTGGATCGCCGCCTCCGGGCAGCCCGCGTGGACCCTGGACCAGGCCAGCGGGCAGTACTACCTGCACAACTTCCTGCCCAGCCAGCCCGACCTGAACTGGTGGGATCCCGACGTGCACGAGGAGTTCCGGCAGATCCTGCGGTTCTGGTTCGACCGCGGCGTGGCCGGGTTCCGCATCGACGTGGCGCAGGGCCTGTACAAGGATGCGCAGCTCCGCGACGACCCGCCAGCGCCCAAGGATGATGTGGTCACCAGCCGGTTCGGGCTGGCTCAGGTGTACAGCGCCAACCGGCCGGAGTCGCACGGGGTGTTCCGCGACTGGCGGAAAATCGCGGACAGCTACCCGGTGCCGCGGCTGCTGCTCGGCGAAACCTGGGTCGGCGACCTCAGCTCGCTGGCCGCGTTCCACGGCCACGGCGACGAACTGCAGCTCACCTTCAACTTCCCGTTCATCTTCACCCCGTTCACGGCCGAGGGCCTGGCCGGGGTGGTGGCCGAGACGCTGGCCAAGCTGCCCGCCGGGGAGTGCCCGGTGTGGACCGCGTCCAACCACGACATCAGCCGCTTCCCGACCCGCTGGTGCGGGGGGGACGAGCACAAGGTGCGGCTGGCCCTGCTGGTGCTGGCCACGCTGCCCGGCACCCTGGTGCTGTATTACGGCGACGAGATCGGGATGACCGACGTGGCCGTCCCGGCCGCGCTGGTCCAGGACAAGATGCGAGCCGGGGCGGGCGGCCGGTTCAGCCGGGACCGGAGCCGGACCCCGATGCCCTGGGACGCGTCGCCGTCGGCCGGGTTCACCGCCGAGGGCGTGACGCCGTGGCTGCCAATCGGGGAGCACGCGAAGCGGAACGTGGCGGCGGAGCAGGCGGACCCAGCGTCCATTCTCAACCTGTGCCGGGAGCTGCTCGCGCTCCGCCGGGCCGAGTTCGGCGGGCGGCTGGCCAGCTACACCGAGCTGCCCAGCCAGCCGGGGCTCTGGGTGTACCAGACCGGCAGGCTGACCGTGCTGACCAACTTCACCGGGTCGCCGGTGCGGCTGGCCGAGCCGGTGGCCGAGCTGGGCGAGGTGCTGGTCAGCACGGCGCCGGCCGGGGAAGCCGCCGAGGCTGGCGTGCTCGCGCCGTGGTCCGGGATCGTGGCCCGGACCGAGCCCGAGGACTGAGCGCCCGCCGGTCTGGCGCGGCCCGTGGTTACCTGGGCCCGGTGGTTACCTGGGCGGGGTAGGCGCCGGGGACGGGGTCTGCACGGCCGTCGAGGACGGGATGATGGTCGGGCTCAGCGCGGCCTGGTCGGCCAGGGCGATGGCCAGCTGGCCGTCGGCCGTGGGGTGGAACGGCGCCGAGTCGCCCAGGCCCTGCACATACGGCTGGGCGGTGCACAGCTGGTGCCCGGCGAAGTCCGGCTTGACCGAGATGAAGCCGAACTCGGCCGCGCCCTTGGCCAGCACCGCGTTCAGCGTGTCCAGCCGCGAGCTCAGCGTGCGCAGCTTGGCCGTGCTCAGGCCGACCCGGGCCAGGCAGCTCAGCTGCAGGTCGAACGGGTTGTAGTAGCGGTTGATGATCACCTGCGGGTGGCTGGGCAGGTTGGCCAGCTGGGTGAGCAGCTGGAAATACTGCTTGCTGAACGTGGCCAGCTGCTGCTGGAAGTAGGCAGTGGTCGCCCTGTCGTTGCACGTCTTGGCGACCGCGCAGAGCCGGAGCATGGCCGCCCAGTCCAGGTCGTCCGCGCCGACGCTGACGATGACCGCCTGCGCCCTGGTGGCCTGCTGCGCGGCCTCGATCTGCGCGGGCACCAGTTCCCCGCCACGGCCCTCCGGGCCGAGCAGGCCCTGGCTGATCGTGGCGCTGTTGCAGGCCAGGTTCATCACCTGCCAGCCGTTGGACCGGGCCAGGTCCTCGGCGTAGGAGTCCGCGCTGCGGCCGCACATCTGGTCGGTGTGCGAGGCGTCGCGGACCCAGGGCAGCCCGGCGCCGGCCGCGGTCGAGTCACCCATCACCACCACCCGCACCCCCGGCGGCACCGGCACGGTCTTCTTGCTGTCCGGATACTGTGGCTCGCTGCCCACCAGCTGGCTCAGCGAGCGGACCTGGCGCAGCGTGCCGGGCGCGGTGTAGGCGGTCAGCATGATCGCGCCAAGGTTGATCACCTCGGTGGCGACCAGGCCGCCGGCCAGCAGCTTCACCGTGGTCCGGTGCGGCAGCCGGCGCCAGCCCGCGAGCGCGCCGAGCAGCAGCAGCGCGCCCGCCGCGGTGATCGCGATCTCCCAGAGGAAGTAGTGGATCCAGCCGCTGGCCAGGGCGTTGCCCAGGATGCGTTCCGCCCCGGCGGGCCCGGCGCCCTGGACGAAGTTGGTCAGCTGGCTGTTGATGGTGATCTGGGTCAGCGTCAGGCTGGGCCGGACCGGGCCGAGGAACTGCACCTGGGTGGGCAGGCTCTGGCCGAACAGGTTGACCTCGCCGGGCCCGGACACGCTCAGGCTGGGCGCGGTGGTGCCCACCTTGATGACCTGGCCGGCCACGGTGAGGGTCTGCTGCGGCGTGACGCGCAGCGCGACCCCGATGGCGATGGCCGCGGTGCAGAGCAGGACGGCGACCCAGATCAGCCGCCGGGTGACGGTGCGGCGCCGGCGCCGGGCCCGCTGAGCCCGGTCGGCGCGCTTGCGTGCCGCGCCGAGCAGGGTGCGGTAGCGGTCGGGGCCGGGAACATGGTCAGCGTCGGCTTGAGCCGGCCCGCCATTCGGGTGCGGCGGCGCGGGGGGAAGAGGGGGCGCACTGACCGTGCGCTGCTCGGCCCGGGTCATCCGGCGCCGGTGCGGCGTCGCGGCCCGGCACCGGCCTGGCCACGGCCGACCCGGCCCGCGTCCCGGCTGGGACCCAGGCCATCGCGCACACCACCGGCCATCGCCATAACTTGAACCGAAGGTACCCGCTGCTGCGGTGTGCGACACACGGCAGCGGCGCTCAGCCCAGTTCGCCGGGCCCCTCGACGCGAAACAGGGCAGGCTCGGCAGGCTCGATTGCGCCGGTCGGCTTCTGAAAGAGCGCCCCGGAGGGATAGCTGGGATCCACCGAATCGTCATAGAACTCGAATCCCTGCCGTTCGTAATAGCGGCGGAGCTTGTCATTAGTGCTCCATACGTCGACCCGGATCCACTCCGCGCCATAACGCCGCCGGGCAGCCAGGCCGATCCAGTCGAGCAGGGCGGCGCCGAACCCGTGTCCAGAGTGACTGCGGTCTACCGTGAGGCGGCACACGTAGACGGCCGGCTCGCCCTAGCGAATCCTCCGGCCAGACCGGGATCTCCTGGTGGTCGTGCTTGCGATCGGCGGTGAATGTGCCGACAGGCGCGGCACCGTCGTACACGACCCACGTCTTGCCGGCCAGGAGATCACGGGAGATCCGGGTCCGGCGATCCTCCTCGGTCCGCCAGGGCTTGGCCCACTGATTCGTGCTCTGGGTACGCAGCCAGGTGGCGGCGGCGTCGAGCAGAGCGATGATTGCCGCCTGGTCACGTTCAGTAGCCAAGCGAACGGTCAGTGGAGGCTCTCCCATGCCCCTATGGTTGCCCAGAAGCGGGACGATTTGATAGCCACCGTCTTCGGCGTCACGCGCTGGCCCGCCAATCGCGGGCCTGGTCTGCGGCTCCGTCGCCGGCCTGGGGATTTGCTCTGGCCGCCTTATCGCAGCCCAGAAGCGTGATCCATTACCGCGCCGGGACCGTTTCACGGGTGAGGCTGGCGGGCAGCCGTCATTCACGGCCGGTCGGCCGGCTCCCGTATGCAGGCAGAGGCAGCCGAACTGACATTTCGGGCGGCGCAGCCAAGGATGATCGGTGGCTGCCGGCGACGGCGCGGGCACGCTGCATTATTCCCCCGGCTGTCCATCACGCCCTGTGAGGGACAGCCGGGGCCAAGCCGTTTCCGCTAGCTCAGCGGGTGAACTTCAAAGCGTGACGCCGCCGCCGAAACGTGGGTCGTAGTGCTCGTACCGGTACTGCAGTGATGGACGAGCGTGGAACTTAGCCATCACATCCCTCCACTTCATTCATTCGTTCCGGAAAAATGCACAGGATGGTGTCGTCCTGTGCCGTTCTAGGGCGGGTGCCCTGTCCCGTGGGCCTGCGTGCAGGACGGCCCACGGAATACTGTGCGGTCGCCAGTCAAACAGCGCGTATCCCGGCGGCGGCACGCCGTCGGGTGGAACGTCAGGCCGGTTAGCTGCTTGCCTCCTGGGTGGCCGCGGCCGCCTCGGGCTGGCCCGGTGTGTCGGCTGATGCGGATTCGCCTTCGTCGGCGGCACCCGGGGCCAACGATCTTGTCGGGCACCTTTCCCACGTTGACCGCGAACTGGTTACGGTCGGCGGGGTACACGCTGACCGTTAGCCGGACGGGCTCCCCTCCGAATCGAAGGTGGTCCGCCGGGTCTCGATGACCGGCACTCGCCCGTCATCCGGCACCCTGAAGAAGTCGGTCTCTGTCTTGTCCGGGGCGCGCACGATGATCATGTCCCGCCAGCCGATCTGATCCACGTCCAGCGTCTCCCGCAGATAGCTCACCGTGCCCTGGGGGATGTCGGTGGCCTGGATGAGCCGGGTCGCGCCCCGCTCGACGAATCTCAGCGGGTAGAAGGAGGTCTGCAGCGACCACGGGGTGCCGTCGATGGCCCGCTGCTGATGTCTGCTGACCACCGTGCTGTCCACGTCGATCTGTAGCTCGGCCGCGATCTCCTCGTTCGCCTGCTGGATCTCGACCCGGGGTCGCTGGCGGTCGGCACCCGCCGGGTGGCCTTGACCTCCAGGTCGTAGATGTCGTCCTCGCCGCCGCCGAACCCTGTCCTCGGATCGCCGGTCAGCGTGGTGACGAACGGCGTGATCTGCTCGACGACGAACGTGCCCTGGCCCGGCCGGGTCTCGACCAGGCCACGGGTGATCAGCCACTTGATCGCGTCGCGGACGGTGTTACGGGACGCGTTGTACTGTCTCCTGAGTTCGATCTCGGTCGGCAACCGTGCCCCGCGGGCGAGCACGCCAGCCTCGATCTTGCTGCGCAGATCCTCGGCGATCTGCCGGTACATCGGGTCAGCCACGGCTCCTCCCAGACATCCCAACCAGCCTGATCAGTAGGCCATTGCCGGGCCAAAATGGATCATACCCAGCCATCCATGTCATCAGAATATTTGGAACATGTTCAGGTTTACCCGGGAGCGGGGTATAACCGGACCAGATCCCAAAGGTTGGGATGACTCGGATGGCTGGATCCATGGTCTGAGTCTAGCAGTAGGGCTGCTTGGGCGTACCAGGAACCGGCCAGATAGTCTAAACGCCCACTTCACCCGGGTCACCCATACCGGGTGAGGACCAGGAACGGAGCTCGCGGGCCACATCACCGCAGGCCAGAGGTAAGGGGACCGCCATGGCCACTGCAATCGCCGTCATCGCAGTGATCTTCATCGCCGGCGCCGTCGCTGGAGCTGTCGCCCTGGTTACCTGGGGCATCCGCCGTGAAGAGCGGGATTTTACGCTGACTCGCCAGGCCCCAGGTCAGCTAATCCAGGGCACCCGCCGGGTCACTGGCCTCTGGGTCCGCCAGAGCACTGACGCGCCACGGCGTCCAACCCGCGAAGACATGTTCGTCTAGCCAGCGAAGGCAGGCCGGCCCGGGCCAGCGCACGACTCGGGCCAGCCCGAGCTCCCCACACCGGGTCAGCGCCGCACCATCGCCGGGGCATGGTGCGGCGCAGTGCTATGTGCCCTCCCAACCTCTTCGCGGCTGCATGGCCTCACTGGCGGGCACATCTCCGACGTTGATGACAAACCTGTTCCTGTCTGCCGGTACACGGTGACCGTGAGGCGGACTCGCCGCTGATCCTGATCAAACGCGGCGCGGTAGATCTCTACCATCTGAGTGTGGTTGTCGACCGGCAGGCGAAAGAAGTCCGTTTCCTCTTGATTTGGTATCCGGACTTCGATCGCGTCCCGGTACCCGGCCCGCTGGACATCGTCCCCATCGAGTTCACCGGCGCGAGCCCGCAACTGAATGCCCGCAGTCGCTGATCCCGGCGTATCAAAACCGGGCCCAGCACCTCACGAAAGAAGGCGGACCACAGCCGCAGGCCAGATCAAAGGGGCAACACCATGGCCATCCTCATCATCGGGCTCATCGTCTTTCTCGCGGGGGCCACCACCGGGATCATGGCGGTGATGATTGCCGGAATCCGCCGTGAGGAGCGGGAATTCTCGCTGACCAGGCAGGCGCCGGGACGGCTCAGCCAGGGGACCCGGATAGCGACCGGCCTGTATGTCCGCGCGCGCAGTGATCACCGCTCCGACACATACCGGCCAGGCGTCCGCGTCTGACCGGACGCTCGCCGCGCCGCACCATGCCCCGCATGGTGCGGCGCGACTGTTGCCTGGGCTGACCGCACCGTTCCTGGCCAGCGCACCGCCGTCGCGGCCAGGTCAGCAGGACGGGCAGATGCGGCCACTAAGCTCGGCTGCGTGCCTGATGAGACCAGTTCCGCCGACGCTTATCCCTGGCCGGCGCAGAGTGCGACCGGGGTTGGCTCGATGCCGGGAACCGACCCGCTTGAAACGATGCGGCTGATCGTCGGCGAGCTGCCTGACCTGCCGTTCCTGGCCGAGCTGCCCGGCCGCGGCCCCGGCGCCGACCTGACCGGCCGCACCGCGGCCATGCTGACCGAGCTGGCGGCCGAGACGACCCCGCACGGCTGGCGGCTGGCCGGCCGGCCCGGGCGTGACCTGCGCCGCGCGCAGTCGCTGCTGGCCCGCGACCTCGACGCGCTGGAGGAAGTGGCCGAGGGCTACACGGGGGTGCTGAAGATAAGTGCCTGCGGGCCGTGGACGATGGCGGCCACGATCGAGCTGCCGCGCAGCCAGGAGCCGGTGCTGGCCGACCGCGGCGCGGTCGGCGACCTGACCGCGTCGCTGGCCGAGGGGCTGGTCGGCCACGTGGCCGAGGTGGCCGCGCGGGTGCCCGGGGCCCGGCTGCTGCTCCAGCTGGACGAGCCGGCCCTGCCCGCGGTGCTGGCTGGGACGGTGCCGAGCGCCAGCGGGCTGAACCGGGTCCGCGCGGTCGAGCAGGCCGACGCCGAGTCCGGGCTGCGCACTGTGCTGACCGCGGCGGGCGCGCCGGTGCTGGTGCACTGCTGCGCACCGTCGGTGCCCCTTGGCATGATCAGGGATGCGGGCGCCGTGGCCGCCGGGATCGACCTCGGCCAGCTCCGCCCGGGGGAGGAAGACGTGCTGGCGGCGGCGGTCGAGGCAGGCCTGGGCATCTTCGCCGGCGCGGTGCCGGCCACGCCCGAACCGGTGCCGGCCGGTGCCGCCGCGGCAGCCAGCCCGCCCATCGCGAAGTCAGCGCAACGCCGGTCCGGCCAGCAGTCGCCGGGCGCTGCCGCGGCCGTCCGGGTGACCGAGCTGTGGCGGCGGATGGGGTGGCCGGTGGCCTGGTCGCCGGGCGCGGGAGCCAGCCCAGCGGCCAGTGTGGCCGGTCAGGTGGTGATCACCCCGGCCTGCGGGCTGGCTGGTGCACCACCGGACTACGCCCGGGCCGCGCTGGCCAGCTGCCAGGAGGCCGCCCGGATGCTGCCCGAACTGATCGAGGAGGAGTCCCGGTGAGCCAGCCCGAAGTGGCCGGGGGGATACCCGGCTCGGACGTGGACGCCGCGGCGCGGCACCGGCATGCCGAGCTGAGCGCGGAGGTCACCGAGGCGAACCACCGCTATTACGTGCTCGACTCGCCCACCTTGTCCGACGCCGAGTACGACGCGGCCATGCGCGAGCTGCGCGACCTGGAGGAGCGATATCCCGAGCTGCGCACCCCGGACTCACCGACGCAGCGGGTCGGCGGCGCGGTGTCGACCGAGTTCACCCCGGTGGAGCACCTGGAGCGGCTGCTCAGCCTGGACAACGCTTTTTCCGCCGAGGAGCTCGATGCGTGGGCGGCCCGGGCGCAGCGGCTCGGCGGGGCCGGCCCGTACCTGTGCGAGGTCAAGATCGACGGGCTGGCGGTCGACCTGGTGTACCGGGGCGGCGCGCTGGTCCGCGCGGCGACCCGGGGCGACGGGGTCACCGGTGAGGACGTCACGCCCAACATCCGGACGATCTCGGCGGTGCCGCTGCGGCTGGCCGGGCCGGATGTCCCGGAGCTACTCGAAGTGCGTGGCGAGGTGTTCCTCCCGGTCGCGGCGTTCCACGAGCTGAACGAGCGGCTCACCGAGGCGGGCAAGCCGCCGTTCGCCAACCCGCGCAACTCGGCCGCGGGCTCGCTGCGGCAGAAGGACCCGCGGGTCACCGCCACCCGGCCGCTGTCGCTCATCCTGCATGGCGTCGGCGCGACGTCCGGCACCGCGCCGGACACCCACTCCGGCTGGTACGAGCGGCTGCGCGGCTGGGGCCTGCCGGTGAGTGAGCTGTTCCGGGTCACCGCCGACCTGGACGGGGTGCGCGAGTACATCGCCTACTACGGCGAGCACCGGCACGACCCGCCGTACGAGATCGACGGCGTCGTGGTCAAGATCGACCGGCTGGACCTGCAGCGCCAGCTGGGTGCGACCAGCCGGGCGCCGCGCTGGGCGATCGCGTACAAGTACCCGCCCGAGGAGGTCAACACCCGGCTGCTGGACATCCAGGTGAACGTCGGCCGGACCGGCCGGGTGACCCCGTTCGCGCTCATGCAGCCGGTGGTGGTCAGCGGCTCCACGGTGGACCGGGCCACCCTGCACAACGCCGACGAAGTGGCCCGCAAGGGCGTGCTGATCGGCGACATGGTCGTGCTGCGCAAAGCAGGGGACGTGATCCCCGAGGTGGTCGGGCCCGTTACCGACCTGCGCACCGGCACCGAGCGGGCCTTCGAGTTCCCGACCGTGTGCCCAGCCTGCGGCACCCCGCTGGTCCGCGAGGACGGCGGCGTGGACTGGCGCTGCCCGAATACCCAGGCCTGCCCGGCTCAGCTCCGCGAGCGGCTGTTCCACCTGGCCGGCCGGGGCGCGCTGGACATCGAGGTGCTCGGCTACGAGGCGGTGGTCGCGCTGCTCGACTCCGGCCTGGTCACCGACGAGGGCGACATCTTCTCGCTCACCGAGGAGATGCTGGCCACCGTCCCGTTCTTCGTGAACAAGCAGGGCGGCCTGACCGTCAACGCGGCCAAGCTGCTGGGCAAGCTGGATGAGGCGCGTACCCGGCCGCTGTGGCGGGTGCTGGTCGCGCTGTCCATCCGGCACGCCGGCCCGACCGCGGCCCGGGTGCTGGCCGCCCAGTTCGGCTCGCTGGACGCGATCGCGGCCGCATCGGCCGAGGAACTGGCCGCCGCCGAGGGAGTCGGCCCGAAGATCGCTGCCTCGATAATCGAGTGGTTCGGCGTGGACTGGCACGTGGCCATCGTGGACAAATGGCGGGCCGCCGGGGTGCGGCTGGCCATTCCGGACTGGGTGCCGCCGCCCCCGCCCAGCCCGGCGGCCGCGGCGGCCGACCCGAGCCAGCCGCTGGCCGGGGTGTCCGTGGTCGTCACCGGCACGCTGGAGGGGTTCAGCCGGGACGCGGCGGGCGAGGCGGTGCAGGCGCTGGGCGGCAAGGTGTCGTCCTCGGTGTCCAAGAAAACCGGCTTCCTGGTGGCTGGCGACAAGCCGGGAGCCAAGTACGACAAGGCGCTCTCGCTGGGCGTGCCGGTGCTCGACGAGGCGGGTTTCCGGGTGCTGCTGGAGTCGGGCCCGGAGGCCGCGGCCGGGACAGCAGAGACTGCTGCGCCAGATGAGGAATGACAACGCCCCTCAGCCGGAAATTCCTCGAAGATGGCCGCAAGCCTCTGACCTGCGGCAATTTAATCGCGGGACAATGTACCGTAACAGATAGTGTGCGATTGGCTTCGCGAAGTACGTTTTCCGCCGTACCCTGCTGAAAGCAAAGGTGTATCCGGCCGGCTGCCGCAGCCACGAGGACGCCATGAAGGACCCGAGCGACACCAGGGATATCGGTCCGCGGATCGGCTCGCCACTGTGGGTCTACCTCACCCTGGTCACGGTGGCCGGGCTTGGGGCCCTGCTGACGGCGCTGCTGCGCGAACTGCCGGCCGCCGGGCTGCGCGGGCTGGCCGGGCAGCAGCTGTTCTGGGTGCTGGCCGCGCTGTCCGTGCTCGGCGAGCTCAGGCCCATCGTCACCCCGGGCAAGTCCCGCCCGGACGCGGGCGTGGCGTCGGTCACGTTCTGCTTCGCCGCGCTGCTGTACTGGGGGCTCCCGGTCGCGGCTGGGCTGCTCGCCGTCAGCACGCTCTTCGTGGCGCTGTCCCGGCGCAAGGCGCCATTCCGCTGCGCGTTCAACGTGGCTCAGCTGACCCTCAGCCTGGCCGCGGCGGCCGTGGTGCTGGCCATCGGCGGGATCCAGCCGCGGCCGCTGCGGCCCTGGGTGCCGACCGGCGGTGAGCTGGGCACGGTCGGGCTGGCCGCGCTGGCCTACTTCACCGTCAACTTCCTGCTGGTCGGCATGGCGGTAACGCTGTACCAGCGCACCCCGCTCCCGGTCACGCTGCGCCGGAACCTGCCCTACCAGGCTCTGGTCAGCCTGGCCTTGCTGTCGGCCGCGCCGCTGGTGGTCGTGGCGATGAGCCGCTCGGTGCTGCTCGTGCTGCTGTTCCTGCTCCCGCTGATCGCGGTCTACGCCAACGCGGCGATCGCCATGCAGCGCGAGCACCAGGCGCTGCACGATCAGCTCACCGGACTGCCGAACCGGGCCATGCTGTTCGACCGGGCCGCCGAAGCGGTGGCCGAGGCGGTCCGTACCGGAAGCAAGACCGGTTTCCTGCTGCTCGACCTGGACCGGTTCAAGGAGGTCAACGACACCTTCGGGCACCAGCTGGGCGACGGGCTGCTGCAGGCGGTCGCGTACCGGCTGGCCCGCAGCGTGCGGCCGGGCGACGTGGTGGCGCGGCTCGGCGGGGACGAG
Source organism: uncultured Actinomycetes bacterium (assembly GCA_963832095.1). Classification (GTDB taxonomy): domain Bacteria; phylum Actinomycetota; class Actinomycetes; order Streptosporangiales; family Streptosporangiaceae; genus RYN-230. The sequence goes on along the minus strand of CAWHSW010000007.1, from coordinate 20,381 downwards.
TTCGCGGTGCTGCTGCCCGCGGTCCGCGCCACGTCGGCCGCCCGTGAGGTGGCTGCCCGGCTGCGCGCCGCGCTGGCCGAGCCGGTCCGGCTGGAAGGCATGTCGTTCGAGATCAACGCCAGCGTCGGCATCGCCCTGTACCCGGATGACGCCGGCTCCGTCGAGCAGTTGCTGCAGCACGCGGACGTGGCCATGTACCTGGCCAAGGAGCGGCGCACCGGAGTGGAGCGCTACGCCGGCCCGGCCGGCCGGCACTTCCCGGCCCGGCTGTCGCTGCTGGGCGACCTGCGCCGGGGCATCGACCACGGCGAGTTCGAGCTGTATTACCAGCCCACCGTGCTCCTGGCCGGCGGGCGCACCGCCGGAATGGAGGCATTGCTCCGCTGGCAGCACCCCAGCCGCGGCCGGATCGGGCCGGCCGAGTTCATCCCGCTGGCCGAGCAGTCGTTCATCATGCACGACCTCACCGCGTACGTGATCCGGGCCGCGCTCCGCCAGGCCGCGGCGTGGCGGCTGCGCGGCCTCCCGGTGCAGCTGTCGGTGAACGTGTCCGTGCGTGACCTGCTCGACGCCGGGCTGGCCGGCCGGGTCGAGGGCGAACTGGCCGCGCTCGGCCTGCCGCCCGAGGTGCTCCTGATCGAGGTCAGCGACCGGGCGCTGACCAGCGAGGCGATCGATATCGCGGGCGGGGTGAGCGCACTGCGCGGGCTCGGTGTCCGGCTCAGCCTGGACGACTTCGGCACCGGGTACGCGTCGCTGGCCCGGCTCCGGCGGATGCCGGTGGCCGAAGTGAAGATCGCTCCGTCGTTCGTCTCCGGCCTGGCCAGCAGCCCGGACAGCCAGGTCATCGTGCGTTCCCTGGTGGACCTGGTGCGCGGGCTCGGCATCCGGTCGGTGGCCGAGGGGGTGGAGACGGCCGACGTGGCCGCGGCCCTGCTCGCGATGGGCTGCGACGCCGCACAGGGGCATGCGTTCAGCCGGGCGCTGAACGCCGCCGCGGCTACCCGGTGGCTGGCCGGCGACCTCGCCGTGCACCAGGCGCCGGCCGCGCGCCGGGAGCCGCCCGCGCGCCGGGAGCCGCCGGCGCAGCCCGCCGCGGCCGCTCCGGCCCCGGTCACCTCGGCCGCCGCGCCGGAGTCGCCCGGCGGATAATGCCGTCAGCCCGCCGCAGGGGCGGCCCTAGGATGGCATCCATGTCCATTGCGCGTGCGGAAGTGGCCCATCTGGCCCGGCTGTCCCGGCTGGCCCTCGGCGAGGAGGAACTCGATCACTTCGCCACCCAGCTGGACCAGATCATCTCGGCGGTGGCCCGCGTCCAGGAAGTAGCCGCCGACCAGATCCCGCCCACCACCCACGCCGTGCCGGTGACGAACGTGTTCCGGGACGACGTGGAGCTGCCCTGCCTCGGGCCCGGCCAGGCGCTGTCCCAGGCACCCGCGGTCGAGCAGCAGCGCTTCCGGGTGCCGCGCATCCTGGCGGAGGACTGAGCCGTGGACACGGAGCTGACCAGGCTGACCGCCGCCGAGCTGTCGGCGGCCATGGCCGCCGGGGAGGTGTCCGCGGTCGAGGTGACCGACGCGCACCTGGCCCGGATCGACGCGGTAGAGCCCCGGCTGCATGCGTTCCTGCACCTGGCCGCGGACCGGGCCCGGGCCGTGGCGCGCCGGGTGGACGACCGGCGCTCCGCCGGTGACGTGCTCGGGCCGCTGGCCGGCGTGCCGCTGGCCCTCAAGGACGTGTTCACCACCACGGACATGCCGACCACCTGTGGCTCCCGGATCCTGGACGGCTGGCAGCCGCCCTACGACGCCACCGTGACCCGGCGGCTGCGCCAGGCGGGCGTGGTCATCCTGGGCAAGTCGAACATGGACGAGTTCGCGATGGGGTCGTCCACCGAGAACTCCGCGTTCGGGCCCAGCCGCAACCCGTGGGACCTGAGCCGGGTGCCGGGCGGCTCGTCCGGCGGCTCGGCGGCGGCGGTGGCCGGGTTCGAGGTCCCGCTCGGCATCGGCACCGACACCGGCGGCTCGATCCGCCAGCCCGCCGCGGTGTGCGGCATCGTCGGGGTCAAGCCCACCTACGGCGGCTCGTCCCGGTACGGGGTGGTCGCGTTCGCGTCGTCGCTGGACACGCCGGGCCCGCTGGCCCGCACCGTGCTGGACGCGGCGCTGCTGCACGAGGCCATCTCCGGGCACGACCCGTGCGACTCCACCTCGGTGGACGCCCCGGTACCGCCGGTGGTGGCGGCCGCCCGGCAGGCCGACGTAAGCGGGCTGCGCATCGGCGTGGTCCCGGAACTGTCCGGCGACGGCTACCAGCCCGGGGTGCTGGCCCGGTTCACCGAAGCGGTGGAGCTGCTGGAATCGCTGGGCGCCAAAGTGGTCGAGGTGTCCTGCCCGCACTTCGGCTACGCGCTGCCGGCCTACTACCTCATCGCGCCCAGCGAGTGCTCGTCCAACCTGGCCCGCTTCGACGGCATGCGGTACGGGCTGCGGGTGGGCGACGATGGCACGCGCAGCGCCGACGAGGTCATGTCGCTGACCCGGGCCGAGGGCTTTGGCGCCGAGGTCAAGCGGCGCATCATGCTCGGCACGTACGCGCTGTCCAGCGGCTACTACGACGCCTACTACGGCCAGGCCCAGCAGGTCCGGACGCTCATCACCCGGGACTTCGAGGCCGCGTTCGAGCAGGTGGACGTGCTGGTCTCGCCGACCACGCCGACCACCGCGTTCCCGATCGGCGAGCGGGCCGACGACCCGCTCGCGATGTACGTGGCCGACCTGTGCACGATCCCGGGCAACCTGGCCGGGAACGCTGCCCTGTCCGTGCCGTGCGGCCTGGCCCCGGAGGACGGGCTGCCGGTCGGCCTGCAGATCATGGCACCGGTGCTGGCCGACGACCGCTGCTACCGGGTGGCGGCCGCGGTGCAGGCCGCGCTGGACTCGCGGCGCGGCGGCCCGCTGCTGGCCGCCGCGCACGGCCTGGACACGGGAGACCCTTCATGAGCGTGCGGACAGCGGCGGACGTGGTCCCGTTCGAGGACGCGGTAGCCCGGTACGACCCGGTCATCGGCCTGGAGACGCACGTCGAGCTGGGCACCGTGACCAAGATGTTCTGTGGCTGCCCGAACCAGTTCGGCGGCGAGCCCAACTCGCTGGTCTGCCCGGTCTGCCTGGGCCTGCCCGGCTCGCTGCCGGTGATCAACCGGGCGGCCATCGAGTACGCCATCCGGATCGGGCTGGCGCTGAACTGCTCGATCGCCAGCTGGTGCCGGTTCGCCCGGAAGAACTACTTCTACCCGGACATGCCGAAGAACTTCCAGATCTCGCAGTACGACGAGCCGCTGTGCACCGACGGCTGGCTGGACGTGACCGTGCACGACACGCTGGACGGGCAGCCCCGGGCGGTCCGGGTGGAGATCGAGCGGGTGCACCTGGAGGAGGACACCGGCAAGTCGCTGCACATGGGCGGCAGTACCGGGCGGATCCACGGCGCGGATTACTCGCTGGTCGACTACAACCGGGCCGGCATCCCGCTGGTGGAGATCGTCACCAAGCCGGTGACCGGCACCGGGGAGCTGGCCCCGGCGGCGGCCCGCGCCTACGTGACGGAACTGCGCGACCTGCTGCGCACCCTCGGCGTGTCCGACGTGCGGATGGAGGAAGGCTCGCTGCGCGCCGACGTGAACACGTCGCTGATGCCCAAGGGGGCCACCGAATTCGGCACCCGGACCGAGACGAAGAACGTGAACTCGCTCCGCTCCGTCGAGCGCGCGGTCCGCTATGAGATCGAGCGGCAGGCCGCGGTGCTGGACGCCGGGCAGCGGGTGGTCCAGGAGACCCGGCACTTCCAGGAGTCCACCGGCACCACGTTGCCGGGCCGGAGCAAGGAAGAGGCCCAGGACTACCGGTACTTCCCCGAGCCCGACCTGGTGCCGCTGGCCCCGGCCGCGGCCTGGGTCGAGGAGATCCGGGCCCAGCTCCCGGAACTGCCCAGCGCCCGGCAGGCCCGGCTGCAGGCCGAGTGGGGCCTGTCCGACAAGGACATGTCCGCGCTGCACAACGCCGGTGCGCTGGACCTGGTGGCCGAGACGGTCGCGGCGGGCGCGTCGCCCGCGGACGCGCGCAAGTGGTGGCTCGGCGAACTGGCCCGGACGGCCAACGACTCGGGCACCGACCTGGCTGGCCTGCGGATCACCCCGGCCGACGTGGCCCGGGTCAGCGCGCTGGCCGAGTCCGGTGCGCTGACCGACCGGCTGGCCCGGCAGGTGATCGAGGGCGTGCTGGCCGGCGAGGGCACCCCGGACGAGGTGGTGGCCCGCCGCGGCCTGGCCGTGGTGAGCGACGACGCGGCGCTGGCCGCCGCGGTGGATGAGGCCATCGCGGCCAACCCGGAGGTGGCCGGGAAGATCCGCGGCGGCAAGGTCGCCGCGGCGGGCGCGCTGGTCGGCGCCGTGATGAAGGCGACCCAGGGCAAGGCCGACGCCAGCCGGGTCAAGCAGCTCATCCTGGACCGGCTCGGCCAGGCATGACCCGCATCTGGGTGCCGGTGGCGGACATCGCCGCCGCGCTGGACGGGCTGCCCGGGGCGCCAGAGGTGGAGGTGGTGGTGCCCGATGGTACTGGGCTGCCCGCCACGGCCGGCCAGGTCGAGTTCTACGTGCCGCCGTTCTTCCCGGCTCAGCCGGCCATCGCCGCCATCCGCGAGCTGCCCAAGCTGGCCGTGGTGCAGGCGCTGACCGCGGGCGTGGACCGGCTGCGGCCGGAGGTCCCGGCCGGGGTCACCCTGTGCAACGCCCGCGGCGTGCACGACGCCAGCACGGCCGAGTGGGTGGTCGGTGCGATGCTGGCCGCACTGCGCGAGTTCCCGTTCTTCGCCCGGGAGCAGGCGGCCCAGCGGTGGAGCTACCACTTCACCGACTGCCTGGCCGGGAAGACCGTGCTGATCGTCGGGTACGGCTCGATCGGCGCGGCGGTGGAGCGGCGGCTGGCCGGCTTCGAGGTGAGCATGCTCCGGGTGGCCCGGTCCGCCCGCCCCGAAGGCGGTGTGGCCCCGGTCAGCGAACTGCCCCGGCTGCTGCCCGCGGCCGACGTGGTGGTGCTGCTCGCCCCGGTGACGGCGGAGACCATCGGCATGGTGGACGCGGCCTTCCTGGCCCGGATGAAGGACGGCGCGTTGCTGGTCAACGCGGCCCGTGGCTCGCTGGCCGTGACCGGCGCGCTGGTCGCGGAGGCGCGCTCGGGCCGGCTGCGGATGGCGCTGGACGTGACCGACCCGGAGCCGCTGCCGGCCGGCCATCCGCTCTGGGACCTGCCGGGTGTGTTCATCACCCCGCACGAGGGGGCGTCCACCCCGGTGTCGCTGGCCCGGATGGCGGCCTATGTGCGGGACCAGGCAGGCCGGTTCCTCACCGGCCAGCCGCTGCAGAATGTGATCGCAGGCAGTTACTGATCGCGCGCGATTCAGAGTCAGATGACGCCCGCTGGACGCTCTTCCTCAATCGAAGTGTGACCTAAGGGCTCTAAAGTGAGCAGCATCGTGAAGTGACGATGACCGCGACTAGCCCATTCGCGGCTCCCGCAGCGCACCCTGCGGGCGTCCAGTTTTGCCCTGGTAGCCGACCGCCGTAGCTCGGTTGCCCAGGACCGCCAGCCCCGGGCTCACAAGGCTCCGCTGGCCCATCATCGTCGGCGGACGCGGTGGAAGGAGACTCGGTGCCCCCGCAAGCATCGGGTGGCCTGCGATGAGCCTGCTCGCACAGGCGGTTACCGCGGCAGTAGCGCTGGCCGCTGTGGCCAGCGCGGCCAGCCTGTGGCGCGGGGCCGGCCGGCACGCCGGTCCGGTCCGGCACGGCTACTGGCTGCTGGCGCTGGCCGCGCTGCTGGCCGGGCTGGGCGCGATCGGCCAGCAGGCACTGGCCGGCGCGGCCGCGGGCGCGGCCGTCCCGCTTACCCTGGCCGACCTGCCCGGGCTGCTCGCGCTGCCCACCCTGGTGGCAGGCGTGGCCAGCCTGCGCTCGCGCCGGGAACCGGCCCGGCACCCGCTGGCCCAGCGCCGCGGCCGGCTCGGCGCCACGCTGGCCCTGGCCGCCGACGCCTATGTGCTGGGCTGCGCGCTGTTCATTATCTGCTGGATCACCGTGTTCAGCGCCGCGTACACGCACTCCGGGGACGACCCGGCCATGTTCGCCGGCGAACTGGTCCATCCGCTGGCCGACCTGCTGGTGCTGGGCGGCCTGCTGCCGCTCGCGGTCGCCGCCGGGCGGCGCGGCGTGGCGCCGCTGATCGCGCTGCTGCTGATCACGCTGAGCGACGCCCTGGCGGTGGGCGCCCGGGTCGGCAACGGGCACCCGGGCACCGCGGCCCAGCTGCTGCTGATCGCCGGGCTGTGCGTGCTGGGCAGCGCGCCGTGGCTGGATGCCCGGGATGCCGGGCATGCCGAAGCCCGCCAGTTCCCGGCGGCCGGGCTGCACGCCACGACGGCCATCGCCGCCGTGGCCGCCGCGCTGGCCGCGCTGGTGGTGATCGGCGCGGGACTGGCCGGCGGGCCGGTGGCGCGCCCGGTGCTGGCCGTGGCCGGCGGCACCGCGCTGCTCGCGCTCACCGGCCGGATCATCCTCCTGGTGCACCGGGACGGCGTGCGGGCCCGGCTGTGGCACGAGTCTGGGCAGCAGTTCCGCGAGCTGGCCGACCGGACCAGCGATGCCGTGCTGGTCTGCGACTACTCCGGGCTGATCGGCTACGCCAGCCCCGCCGTGCGCGACTTTGGCTACGCGCCGGAGACCCTCGAGGGGATGACGCTGGCCGACCTGGTGCACCCGGAGGACCAGCCGGAGGGGCTGCGCGCGGTACGCGAGGCGGCCGGCGAGCTGGCCACCCAGATCCGGTACTCCTGCCGGGTCCGCGCGGCCGACGGCACCTGGCGGTATGTGGAAGCGACCATGTCCAGGCACCGCAGCCAGGGCGCGCCGGACCGGCTGCTGATCACCGCGCGCGACGTCAGCGACCTGGTCGCGCTGCGCAGGCAGGTCGCGCAGCTCACCTACCACGACGGGCTGACCGGGCTGCCCAACCGGGCCTACCTGGAGGACCGGGCGCGGGAAGCGCTCAGCCTGGGCCGCCTCGGCGCCGCGTCGGCCAGCACCGGGCCCGACGGCGACGACGAGGAGCCGGGGCTGGCCGGGGTCATCCTGGTCGACCTGGACGGCTTCACCGGAGTGAACGACATGGCCGGGCCGAGCGCGGGCGACCTGGTGCTGGCTCAGGTGGCGCGCAGGCTGCGCGCGATGGTGCCGCCACGGGGCACGGTGGCCCGCTGGGGCGGGGACGAGTTCGCGGTCCTGATCACCGGGGCGGCCAGCGCCCAGGAAATCACTGAGCTGGCGGAACGCATCCTGGCCACCGTGTCCGCCGAGCCGTACCGGGCCGCTGACCGGGCCGTCTCGCTGTCCGCCAGCGTCGGCCTGGCGCTGGCCGACGGCAGCCCAGCCGGCTACGTCTGGCGGAACGCCGACGCCGCGGTGTCCAAGGCCAAAGAGGCAGGCGGCGGGCGGCTGGAGGTCTACGCGGCGCTGCCGCACGCCGACGTGCGCCGCCGCCTGCAGCTCGCGGCGGAGCTGAGCCAGGCGCTGGCCGACGGCCAGCTGGAGCTGGAGTACCAGCCCATGGCCGACCTGGCTACGTCGCAGATCATCGGGGTGACCGCGGTGCCGCGCTGGCGCCGCGACGGGACAGAGGTGCCGCGCGCCGAGTTCCTCGACGTCGCGGAGACCTCCCGGGTCATCGTCGAGCTGGGTGACTGGATGCTGCGCGAGTCGTGTGCCCGGGCGGCGGACTGGAGGCGCAGCGGCTGGGAGGCCAGCGTCTGGCTGCGCTGCTCACCGCAGCAGGTCAAGGCGCCCCGGTTCACCGAGTCCGTGCTGGAGGCGCTGGCCGCCAGCGGCCTCGCCCCGCAGGCGCTGATCCTGGAGGTCGGCTGGCCGGAGCTGGCCGAGGGCGGCGAGGCGACGGCGCGCGGGCTCGGCGAGCTGCGGGAGCGCGGCGTCCGGCTGGCCATGGACGCGGCCAGCGCGGACGCCGCCGCGCTGGCCCGGCTCAGCCGGCTGCCGGTGGACATGATCCGGATCGGCCCGGCCCTGGTGGCCGGCCTGGGCGTACGGGCCGCGGCCGACACGCTGATCCGGGCCATCGTCCGGGTCGGCCGGGACCTGGACATCGAGGTGGTGGCGGACGGGATCGAGCGGGCCGAGCAGCACGACCTGCTCACCGCGATGGGCTGCGCGATCGGCATGGGCGCTTTCCTGGCCGGGCCGCTGCCGCCGGGCGGCGTGCTGAGCCTGGCCACGGGCGGCGACCGGACGGGCAGGGAGCCCCCTTTCGGCGCCGCGATCTCGCCAGCTGAGACGAATGTGCTCTCAAGTTGACGTCAGCCCGGGTCTGGGCCACAGTGATATCTGTGTCAAGGACCATGGTTCTCGTACTCAGCAGGCGCGCGAGTAGCTGACTTAGCCGGCTACCAGCGCGCTACCCTCGTCCGCCGTACGGCGTCGAGGGTTTTTTGTTGCCCCGCACATACCCACCGCAGACGAGGAAGCTTGCGATGACCGACCAGACGACCGCGGCTACCCCCGGTCCCGGGGCAGGCCCATCCCGGAAAGGCAGCGGACCGTCACCCCGTGACCTGGCCGCCCGGGCTGCGTCCGCCCCTTCGGCACCCGCCTCCGACCGGCGCCCCGCGCCGAGCCCGGCGCAGCCGGACCCGGGGGGCCGGCCCCCGGGCCAGCAGAGCCCAGAGAGCCCGCGGCCGGGCCGAGCAGCGGCACCCGGATAACCGGGGCAGCCGCGCTGGTCGCGGCCCTGGAGCGACTCGGCGTTGACGTCGTGTTCGGCATCCCCGGCGGCGCCATCCTGCCGCTGTATGACCCGCTGTTCGACTCGCCCTCGGTCCGGCACATCCTGGTCCGGCACGAGCAGGGTGCGGGCCACGCGGCCACCGGGTACGCACAGGTGACCGGGCGCCCCGGGGTCTGCATGGCCACCTCAGGACCGGGCGCCACCAACCTGGTCACCCCGCTGGCCGACGCGTACATGGACTCGGTGCCGGTGGTCGCGATCACCGGCCAGGTGTCGAGCAGCCTGATCGGCACCGATGGGTTCCAGGAAGCCGACATCTCCGGCATCACGCTGCCCGTCACCAAGCACAACTTCCTGGTCACCAAGCCGGAGGACATCGCCCGCACGGTGGCCGAGGCGTTCCACGTGGCGTCCACCGGCCGGCCCGGCCCGGTGCTGGTGGATGTGGCCAAGGACGCGCTTCAGGGCAGCACCGAGTTCCGCTGGCCGCCCACCTTCGACCTGCCCGGCTACCACCCGGTGACCAGGCCGCACTCGCGGCAGGTGCGGGAGGCGGCCCGGCTGATCGCCGAGGCCAGCCGCCCGGTGCTGTACGTGGGCGGCGGCGTGCTCAAGGCCGGGGCCAGCCCGGCCCTGCTGGAACTGGCCGAGCTGACCGGCATCCCGGTGGTCACCACGCTGATGGCCCGGGGTGGCTTCCCCAGCAGCCACCGGCAGAACCTGGGTATGCCGGGCATGCACGGCACGGTGGCGGCGGTCGGTGCGTTGCAGAAGTCGGACCTGCTCGTCGTGCTCGGCGCCCGCTTCGACGACCGGGTGACCGGGAAGCTGGACAGCTTCGCCCCCGGCGCCGCGGTGGTGCACGCGGACATCGACCCGGCGGAGATCTCCAAGAACCGGCGCGCCGACGTGCCCATCGTCGGCGACTGCCGTGAAGTGATCACCGAGCTCATCGCCGCGGTCGGCGCCGAGTACGAGGGCGGCCACCGCCCCGACCTGACCACCTGGTGGTCCCAGCTGGACGCCTGGCGCAGCACCTATCCGCTCGGCTACGACCAGCCCGCGGACGGCTCGCTGGCCCCGCAGTACGTGATCGAGCGGATCGGCGAGATCGCCGGCCCGGACGCCGTCTACGTGGCCGGGGTGGGCCAGCACCAGATGTGGGCCGCCCAGTTCATCGTGCACGAGCGGCCTGGTCACTGGCTGAACTCCGGTGGTCTCGGCACGATGGGCTACGCGGTGCCCGCGGCCATGGGGGCCAAGGTGGGCAGCCCGGCCGCCTGCGTCTGGGCCATCGACGGCGACGGCTGCTTCCAGATGACCAACCAGGAACTGGCCACCTGCGCGGTGGAGGGCATCCCGGTCAAGATCGCCATCATCAACAACGGCAACCTCGGTATGGTCCGGCAGTGGCAGACCCTGTTCTATAACGAGCGGTACTCCAACACCGACCTCGACAAGGTGGCCCAGACCTATGACGAGGCGCTCAGCCGGGAGCACGCGCCGCGCCGGGACCCGGCCGCGGGCGGCGGGACCCGCATCCCCGACTTCGTCAAGCTGGCCGAGGCCTACGGCTGCGTCGGCCTGCGCTGCGAGGACGCGGCCAGCGTGGACGCGGTGATCGAGGAAGCCATGAAGATCAGCGACCGGCCGGTGGTGGTCGACTTCATCGTGCACCGCGACGCCATGGTGTGGCCGATGGTGGCCGCCGGCACCAGCAACGACGACATCGTCGTCGCGCGGAACATGGCACCGGACTGGGATGTGACCGAATGAGCCAGGGACTGGCCCGGCTACGTGATCAGGAGCCGACTATGAACAGGCACACGCTGTCCGTGCTGGTGGAGAACAAGCCGGGCGTCCTGGTCCGGATCGCCGGCTTGTTCTCCCGGCGTGGGTTCAACATCGACTCGCTCGCGGTCGGGCCCACCGAGCACCCTGAGATCTCCCGGATGACGATCGTCGTGGACTGCGCGGATCACCCGCTGGAACAGGTGACCAAGCAGCTGAACAAGCTCATCAACGTACTCAAGATCGTTGAGCTGGAGCCGTCGGCGTCGGTGCAGCGCGAGTTGCTGCTCATCAAGGTGCGCGCCGACCTGGAGAGCAGGTCGCGCGTGCTGGAGACCGTGACGCTGTTCCGTGCCAAGGTGGTCGACGTGGCGCAGGACGCGGTCACCGTCGAGGCGACCGGCAACCGGGACAAGCTGGACGCCCTGATCCGGGTGCTCGAACCGTTCGGCATCAAGGAACTGGTCCAGTCCGGGATGGTCGCGCTCGGCCGGGGCGGACGGTCGATCACCGACCGGGCGCTGCGCCCGGTGGACCGCGCGGCCCAGTAAGTACGAAGCGAACAGAAGGCAGACAATGGCAGACATCTTCTACGACGACGGCGCCGACCTCAGCGTCATCCAGGGCCGGCACGTCGCCATCCTGGGTTACGGCAGCCAGGGGCACGCGCACGCGCTGTCGCTGCGCGACTCTGGGGTGGACGTGCGGGTCGGGCTCCCGGACGGCTCGCGCAGCCGGGAGAGCGCGGCCAACGAAGGGCTGCGGGTACTCACCCCGCAGGACGCATGCGAAGAGGCCGACCTGATCATGGTGCTGGCCCCGGACCACGTGCAGCGCGCGCTGTACGCGGAAGCCATCGAGCCCAGCCTGGTGGACGGCGACGCGCTGTTCTTCGCGCACGGGCTGAACATCCGCTACCAGCTCATCCGGCCGCCGGCCGGGGTGGACGTGTGCATGGTCGCCCCGAAGGGCCCCGGCCACCTGGTGCGTCGCCAGTTCGCCGAGGGGCGCGGCGTGCCGGTCCTGATCGCGGTGGAGCAGGACGCCACCGGCAACGCGTGGCCGCTCACCCTGGCCTACGCCAAGGCCATCGGCGGCACCCGGGCCGGCGCGCTCGTCACCACGTTCGCCGAGGAGACCGAGACGGACCTGTTCGGTGAGCAGGCGGTGCTCTGCGGCGGCGTCTCCGAGCTGATCAAGGCCGGGTTCGACACCCTGGTCGAGGCGGGCTACCAGCCGGAGATCGCCTACTTCGAGTGCCTGCACGAGATGAAGCTGATCGTGGACCTGATGTACGAGGGCGGCATCTCCAAGATGTACTGGTCGGTGTCGGACACCGCGGAGTTCGGTGGCTACACCCGCGGCCCGCGGCTGGTTGACGAGCGCAGCCGGGAGGAGATGCGGCGGATTCTCGGCGAGGTCCGCGACGGCACGTTCACCCGGGAGCTCATCGAGGAGTTCGACGCTGGGCGGCCGAACTTCCTCAAGCGCCGGGAGGCCTCCCGTGCCGACCAGATCGAGCAGGTCGGAGCCAGGTTGCGGCCGCTGATGAGCTGGCTCGACTCGGCCGATGACGCGGGGGGTTCCTGAACCGTCCGTCCCTCTTCGGGGGCGCTGGCGCCAGTCCGCAGGCAGCGGAGCACACTGCCCGCGGGCTGGCGCCAGCCCGTCCAACCGCGGAGCGCACGGCGGCGCGGTTCGTGAACGCTTTCACAAGCTTGGCTAGACTGAGGGTTCCGCTGACCGACACGAGGGGCCACCGCCGTGCCTGCACCTGTCGTACTCATCGCTGAGGAACTGTCGCCGGCCGCCGTCAGCCAGCTCGAAGCCGACTTCGACGTCCGGCACGTGGACGGCACGGATCGCGGCGCGCTGCTCGCCGCGCTGGCCACCGCCGACGCGATCATCGTGCGCAGCGCGACCAAGGTCGATGCCGAGGCGCTGGCCCACGCGGCCCGGCTCCGGGTGGTCGCCCGGGCCGGCGTCGGCCTGGACAATGTAGACGTCGAGGCGGCGACCCGGGCCGGTGTCATGGTGGTGAACGCACCCACCTCGAACATCGTGAGCGCGGCCGAGCACGCGGTCGGCCTGCTGCTCGCGGTGGCCCGGAACGTGCCGCAGGCCGCGGCGTCGCTGCGCGGCGGCCAGTGGCGGCGGTCCGCGTTCACCGGCGTGGAGCTGAACGGCAAGGTGGCCGGCGTCCTCGGGCTCGGCCGGATCGGCCTGCTGGTGGCGGAGCGGCTGACCGCGTTCGGCATGCGGGTGATCGCCTACGACCCGTACGTGCCCGCGGCCCGGGCCGCGCAGGCCGGGGTGCGGCTGGCCAGCCTGGACGAGCTGCTGGCCGAGGCCGATTTCATCACCGTCCACCTGCCCAAGAACGCGGAGACGGCGGGCCTGCTCGGGGACCGGGAGCTGCGCCTGGTCAAGCCCACCGTGCGGATCGTGAACGCGGCCCGCGGCGGCATCGTCGACGAGCACGCGCTGGCCCTCGCGCTGAAGGAAGGCCGGGTGGCCGGGGCCGGCATCGACGTGTTCGCCGCCGAGCCCGCCACCGGCAATCCGCTGCTCCAGTTCCCGTCCGTGGTAGGCACCCCGCACCTGGGCGCCAGCACGGCCGAAGCGCAGGAGAAGGCAGGCACCCAGGTGGCCCGGTCGGTGCGTCTCGCGCTGGCCGGCGAGTTCGTCCCGGACGCGGTCAACGTGCAGGGCGGCACGGTCCATGAGGATGTCAAGCCGGGCCTGCCGCTGGCCGAGAAACTGGGCCGGATCTTCACCGCGCTGGCCGGCGGGATGGCCGCGCGGCTCGACGTCGAGGTGCGCGGCGAGATCGCCGGCCACGACGTCCGGGTGCTCCAGCTGGCCGCGCTCAAGGGTGTGTTCGCGGATGTGGTGGAGGACCCGGTGACCTACGTGAACGCGCCGCTGCTGGCGGCGGACCGCGGAGTCGAGGTCAGCCTGGTCACCGACTCGGACAGCCCGGACTGGCGCAACCTGGTCACGCTGCGCGGCATCATGCCGGACGGCCAGGTGGTGTCGGTCGGCGGCACGCTCAGCGGGCGGCGCCAGCTGGAGAAGCTGGTCGAGGTCAACGGGTTCGACATGGAGATCTCGCCCGCCGAGCACATGGTCTTCCTGACCTACACCGACCGGCCCGGCGTGGTCGGCACGGTGGGCCAGATCCTGGGCAGCGAGGGCATCAACATCGCCGGCATGCAGGTGTGCCGGGACGCCCGCGGCGGGCACGCGCTCATCGTGCTGACCGTCGATTCGGCCATCCCGGCGGTCGTGCTGGATGACATCGCGTCCACGATCGGCGCCGTGGTGGGCCGGACGGTGGACCTCGACGAGCACTAGTCGCCCGGCAGCACAGTCACCCGGCACCACGGGCCACCCGGCGCAGGTGAGCGAATCAGTCTCAGCATGAGAGACGGATCCGCGGTCACGGGCGACAACGGCGCGTACAGGTACTAGGATGTCCAACAACATGCGGCGCTTCGTATCCATCTTTAGCGGCCGTAGCGGGGCCTGACAGGGCAGGCCGGCCACCCGCTGCGGGTTGTGGTGCTGGCCGTAAGTCCGCCCAGCGAATCTCATCCGGTAGGCCAGCCTCGCGCGGGCGGCCCGATGAGCAGCGAGCCCCGTCAGGAGTCCCAGCCGTGTACGACATGTACCCGTGGAATCAGCCCATGCCGTCCCGCCCGGCCCCGTCCGGGCCTGCTGTCCAGGCCCTGCAGGAGGCCCTGGACCGGCGGGATAACGGAGGAGCGTCACCGGCCGCGGACGACCAGTAAGGTACGCGCATGGCATCTTCTGCGATCAAGCTCGCGGTGATCGGCGGCGACGGCATCGGCCCTGAAGTCGTCGCCGAGGCGCTCAAGGTTCTCCAGGCCGCGGACGTCTCCCTCGACCCGACCAGCTATGACCTCGGCGCGCAGCGCTGGCACCGGACCGGGGAGGCGCTGCCCGATTCGGTGCTGGCCGAGATAAGCACGCAGGACGCGATCCTGCTCGGCGCGGTCGGCGATCCCACCGTGCCGAGCGGCGTGCTCGAACGCGGGCTGCTGCTCCGGCTCCGCTTCGAGCTTGATCACTACGTGAACCTCCGCCCGGTCCGGCTCTACCCCGGGGTGGCCACCCCGCTGGCCGATGTCCGGCCGGAGGCGGTCAACATGCTGGTCGTCCGGGAAGGCACCGAGGGGCCCTACGCCGGGGCGGGCGGCGTGCTGCGCAAGGGCACCCCGGCCGAGGTGGCCACCCAGGAGAGCCTGAACACCGCGTTCGGCGTGGCCCGGGTGGTCCGGTACGCGTTCGAGCGGGCCGCCGAGCGGCCGCGGCAGCAGCTCACCCTGGTGCACAAGACCAACGTGCTGGCCTACGCCGGGGACCTGTGGCAGCGGACGGTGGACGCGATGGCCAAGGACTTCTCCGCGATCGCGGTGGACTACTGCCACGTGGACGCGGCGTCGATGTTTTTCGTGACCCAGCCGGAGCGTTTCGACGTGGTGGTGACCGACAACCTGTTCGGCGACATCCTGACCGACCTCGGCGCCGCGGTGGCCGGCGGCATCGGGATGGCGGCCAGCGGGAATATCAACCCCGAGCGGACCGCGCCGAGCATGTTCGAGCCGGTGCACGGCAGCGCGCCGGACATCGCGGGCAAGCAGAAGGCTGACCCGACGGCGGCGATCCTGTCCGCGGCCATGCTCTGCGAGCACCTCGGGCTGACCGCCGAGGCGGCCCGGATCGAGCAGGCCGTGGCCGACGACCTGGTTGAGCGGCAGGGTGCCTGGGCGGCCCGGGTCACCCCAGAGATCGGCGACGACATCGCCGCCCGGGTAGCCGGGTAGGCGCATCGAACGGCCGGGCGACGGTGCCCGGCCGGGGCAAGCCCGGCCGGGCCGGGCCAGAGGAAGGACCAGTGATGACGGCAAGCCGCAGCCCCGAGATCGCATTTGCGACCCGTGCCAGCACCGATCCCGTTCCCGCGGCGGAACGTGACCGCATCCTGGCCAGCCCCGGGTTCGGCGAGGTATTCACCGATCACATGGTCACCCTGCGCTGGACGGCGGACCAGGGCTGGCACGACGGCGCAGTGCAGCCGTACGGGCCGCTCATGCTGGAGCCGGCCACCGCGGTGTTCCACTACGCCCAGGAGATCTTCGAGGGGCTGAAGGCGTACCGGCACGGCGGCGGGCCGATCGTGGCCTTCCGGCCGCAGGCCAACGCGGCCCGGTTCAACCGGTCGGCCACCCGGCTGGCCATGCCGGAGCTGCCCGAGGCGGCGTTCCTGCGGTCCATCGAACTGCTGGTCACCCAGGACCGCGACTGGGTCCCGGCGGCCGAGGGGCACAGCCTGTACCTGCGCCCGTTCATGATCGCGACGCAGCGCGGGCTGGGCGTGAACCGGCCATCCCAGGAGTACCTGTACACGGTCATCGCGTCGCCAGCCGCGGCCTACTTCACCGGCGGCGTCCGGCCGGTCTCGGTGTGGCTGTCGCACGAGTACACCCGCGCCGCGCCCGGCGGCACCGGGGAGGCCAAGTGCGGCGGCAACTACGCGGCCGCGTTCGCCGGGCAGCTCCAGGCCACCGCCGCCGGCTGCGACCAGGTGGTCTGGCTGGACGCGGTGGAGCGCCGGTGGGTCGAGGAGATGGGCGGGATGAACCTGTTCTTCGTGTACGGCTCCGGCGCGCAGGCCCGGATCATGACGCCGGCGCTGACCGGGACCATGCTGCCGGGCATCACCCGGGACTCGCTGCTCACCCTCGGGCCCGATCTCGGCTTCCGCACCGAGGAGGGGAAGATCTCCGCCGGCCAGTGGGCGGCCGAGTGCGCCTCAGGCGAGCTGACCGAGGTGTTCGCCTGCGGGACCGCCGCCGTCATCACGCCGGTCGGCACGGTCAAGAGCGCCACCGGCGAATGGACGATCGGCGACGGCACCCCCGGGCCAGTGACCATGCGGCTCCGCGAGGAACTAGTCGGCATCCAGTACGGCCAGCGCCCCGACCCGCACGGCTGGGTCTACAAGATCTGCTGACCTTGCTGGTGGGCGGGACATGGAGCTGGAGGGGCGGATCCGGGAGGCAGAACAGCGGGTGTTCGCCCGCTACGGGCTGGCGGCCGAGGAGTCCTGCTACGAGCTCGGGGCCGCCGGGGTGCGGGTCCGGGTGCTTGCGGTGGGCAGCGGCCAGCCGGTGGTGATGCTGCACGGGGTGACGCTGGCGGCGGCAGTGTGGGCGGCGTCGCTGGGCACTTCCCGGATACCGGGTGCAGCTGGTGGAGTTGCCGGGGCACGGGCTGTCCGGGCCGGTGAGGTACCAGCGCGGGGCGGTGCGCGAGCATACCTTGCGGCTGATGGACGGGCTGTTCGACGCGCTGGGGCTGGCTGGCGTGCCGGTAGTGGGGCATTCGCTGGGCGGGATGTTCGCGCTGTGGTACGCGGCGGCCCGGCCTGGGCGGATCGGCTCGCTGGTGGCCATCGGTGATCCGGCGGTCGCGCTGCCGGGGGTCACCGTGCGAATGCCGCTGTCGCTGCTGACTGTTCCGGGGCTCGGCCGGGCCACCCTGCGCACCCCGTCGCCACGGCGGGTTTACCGGACGTTGCTCGGCCAGGGGCTCAGCCCGGCCGCCGCGGCGGTTATGCCGGCTGAGCTGGTCACGTGCTCCGGCTGGCCGGCCGCCGTCCGGGCAACGCGCGGACCGTCGGCTCGCTGATGCATGCGATCAACGGGTTCCGCCGCCCCGGCCGGAGAGCGTCATGACCGATGGCGAACTGCAGCGGGTCAGCGTGCCCACCATGTTCTGCTGGGGAACCAGCGACCCGTTCCTGGCTCCGGCCCGGGCCCGGCGGCCATCAGCCGGATTCCCGCGCGTGCTGCACGAAGTCCCGGCGGCACGGCCCCTGGCTGGATGACCCGTCGGCTGCGCCAAGCTGTGACCAGCCACCTCACCGCGACCGGGTTTGCGCCGGACGCCCGCCGAACGTGACCCGGTCCGATCCGGCGATCCGGCGGCAGCACGCACCGGGATGTGGCAGACTAGGCGCATGACTTCCGGCCGGATCATTATCGGCAGGCGCGTCGGCTAACAGCAGCACAGCCGACGCGCAGACCTCTCGCATGCCGCGAGGGGTCTTTTGTTTTGTGCCACACACCCTCGACAGAGACGGACCAGGTCAATGCCTGACGACGAGTTCCACGTCTACGACACCACGCTGCGCGACGGTGCCCAGCAGGAAGGGCTGACCCTCACCGTCGCCGACAAGCTGGCCATCGCCCGGCGGCTGGATGAGTTCGGCGTCGGCTTCATCGAGGGTGGCTGGCCCGGTGCGATCCCCAAGGACACCGAGTTCTTCCGGCGGGCCCGCACCGAACTGGACCTCAGGCACGCGCAGCTCGCCGCGTTCGGCGCGACCCGCCGTCCCGGCGTGCAGGCGGCCGACGACCCTCAGGTCGCCGCACTGCGCGAGTCCGGGGCGCCGGTCGTGACTCTTGTCGCCAAGAGTCACGACCGGCATGTCCGGCTGGCCCTGCGGACCACGCTGGACGAGAACCTGGCCATGATCCGGGACACGGTCAGCCACCTGCGCGCCGAGGGGCAGCGGGTGTTCCTGGACGCGGAGCACTTCTTCGACGGATACCGGTCGGACCCGGCCTACGCGCTGGAGGTGGTCCGGGCCGCCACCGAGGCGGGCGCGGACGTGGTCGCGCTGTGCGACACCAACGGCGGCATGCTCCCCGGGGAGCTGGGCGACGTGGTCAGCGCGGTGACCGCGGCCACCGGGGCCCGGCTCGGCATCCACTGCCACGACGACACCGCCTGCGCGGTGGCCAACAGCCTGGTCGCGGTGGACGCTGGGGTCAGCCACGTGCAGGGCTGCGCCAACGGCTACGGGGAGCGGGCCGGTAACGCCAACCTGTTCAGCGTGGTCGCCGGGCTGCAGCTGAAGAAGGGCCGGGTGGTGCTGCCCGAGGGCTGCCTGGCCGAGATGAGCCGGGTGGCCCACGCGATCAGCGAGGTCACCAACGTCACGCCGAGCACCCACCAGCCGTACGTGGGCTTCTCTGCGTTCGCGCACAAGGCCGGGCTGCACGCCTCGGCGGTCAAGGTTGACCCCATGCTGTACCAGCACATCGACCCGGTGCTGGTCGGCAACGACATGCGGATGCTGGTGTCGGACATGGCCGGCCGCGCGTCGGTGGAGATCAAGGGCAAGCAGCTCGGCTACGACCTGTCCGGCGAGAAGGGCACCGTCGGCCGGGTGGTCAGCCGGGTCAAGGAGATGGAGGCCCGCGGGTACACGTTCGAGGCCGCCGACGCCTCGTTCGAGCTGCTGCTGCGGGACGAGCTGGCCGGCGCGCAGCTACGCCATTTCCAGGTGGAGTCCTGGCGGGTCATCGTCGAGCAGCGGCCCGGCGGCGAGGTGATCAGCGAGGCCACCGTCAAGCTGCACGCCAAGGGCGAGCGGATCGTGGCCACCGGCGAGGGCAATGGCCCGGTCAACTCGCTGGACAAGGCGCTGCGGCTGGCCCTGGAGCGGCTCTACCCGGAACTGGCCATGCTGGAACTGGCCGACTACAAGGTGCGCATCGTGGAGGGCTCGCACGGCACCGGGGCGGTCACCCGGGTGCTCATCGAGTCCAGTGACGGCACCGGGGCGGCCGACGGGACGTGGAGCACGGTCGGGGTGGATGAAAATATCATCGCCGCGTCCTGGCATGCGCTGGAGGAAGCGGTCAGCTACGCGCTGCTGCGGGCGGGCTACCAGCCCGAGGCCCGGCCGCGGGCACGGGCACCCAGGGCGAGCCAGCTCAGCCGGCCTGAGCACGCGGCGGGTGCCCCGGGCGACGTCCCCGGGCACCCGCTCAGGAGTACCGGGACAGGGCCGATGGTCCTGTCGGTCGATGAGGCCGGCCGGTATAGTGCGGCCATTAGCTCGGGAACCGAAGCAGCAGCACCAGGTCCCGGCACATCGGCCGCGCACACCGCGTCCGGCCCTGGCGCTCGGGGGGCCAGGCCCGGTCAGGCGGCAGGGCCCGGGTCGGCGCCCTCGGTTACCTGGGCCTGGTCGGCGGCCCGGTGCTGATCGGCGGGAGCGCCAGCCTGGCCGGGCTGACCGTCGCGCTGTACATCCCGGCCGGGCTCGCGCTGTGCGTCACCGGGTTCGCGTTGGTGCTGGACCGGCCGGTGGTCAGCGAACCGGTGGTCAGCGAGCCGTTGCTCAGCGGAACGGAACCTGGCCGGTCGGCCGGATCACGATCTCGCTGACGTCCACCCCGGCGGGCTGGCTGACCGCGTACAGCACAGCCCGGGCCACGTCGCCGGGGTCCAGCCTGGGGTCGGCCTCGCGGCCGGGACTGACCGGGCCGGTGTCGGTCAGCCCGGGCTGGATCAGGGTGACCCGCACCCCGGTGCCCACGCACTCGGCCCGGATGCTCGCGGCCAGCGCGCTGACCGCCCACTTGGTCGCCGAGTACAGGCTGCCCGGGACGAGCACCCGGCCCGCCACCGAGCCGGTCAGCAGCAGGTGCCCGCGGGTCTCGGCCAGCATGGGCAGCACAGCCCGCGCGGTGAGCGCAGTGCCCAGCACGTTGGTCTGGACCATGCCCGCCCACTCCTCCGGCGGCAGGCCGCCGTGGCCGAGGAACGACGTGCCCACCGCGCTGGCCGCGTTGGCCAGCGCGGCATCCAGCCTGCCCAGCGTGCGCCCGATGGTCGCCACCAGGTCCTGGACCT
>CAWHSW010000006.1:0-179674 GCA_963832095.1 uncultured Actinomycetes bacterium | reverse complement strand
TCGGCCACCGGCCAGCCGGTGCCGTGGGCCAGCGCGAGCAGCATCATGCCCACCGCCCCGGTCGGTGGCCGGCGCAGCGGCAGCATCCCGTGTGCGGCCACCCCCGCCAGCAGCGCGCGGCCCTCGTCGGTGCGGAACCGGCGGGCCAGCCCGGCGGCGGAACTCAGCGCGTGCGCACCGAACACGGCGATGCCCGGGGTCACCCGCCGCGGCGGCCGCCGGATCGGGGCCAGCACCAGCTCAGCCAGTTCCGCGCAGTCGCGGGCCAGCGGCCCGAGCAGGCGCTGGTAGGCGGCCGCGTCGGCGCCCAGCCCGGCCGCCGTGTCGAGCACCGGCCGGGTGACCACCGCGGCCCGGCCGCCGTCCAGCGGGTGCGCGATGACCACGTCCGGGTTGGCGAACCTGACCCCGCGCGCGGCCAGCCCGAAGCGCTGGAAGAACGGCGAGGCCACGGCCAGTGGGTGCGCCACCGAGCACACGTCGTGCCAGAACCCGGGCAGCGTGAGCTGCTCGGTGCGGCAGCCGCCGCCGATCGTGGCCGCGCCCTCGATCACCAGCACCCGCAGGCCCGCCGCGGCCAGCGTGACCGCGGCGGCCAGCCCGTTGGGGCCGCTGCCCACCACTACCGCGTCGGCGTCACCAGCCACCGGTCGTCCCCCCTTGCGACCGGTTAGCTGGTGCGCCGCGCGCGGTGGCGCAGCGCGGTGAACGGCGCCGCCGCCGTCTGGAACACGCTGCGGATCATCGAGTTGTGCCAGACGTTGCCCGCGTTGTGCCACTGCCGCTTGCTGTCCACGCACACGGTCCGGGTGGTCACCGGGGCGCCGGCCGCACCCAGGTAGTCGCCCAGCGCGGTCAGCGTCTGGGCCCAGAACACGTCTTCCTTCCGGTGCCCGCCGAACATCATGCCCAGCTCGTACAGCGGGTCGTTGGCCCGCATCAGCACCTGAGCCTGGACGGCCGTGGCCGCCGCGTCGGGTTCCGCGGAGAACGTGATCCAGCCCGCGAACATGTGCCCCTGCGGGGTCATCAGGGTGAACGATTCCTCGTCCGCGTACAGCACGAACACGCCGGTGGACAGCTTGACCCCGCCGCCGATGGCCAGGTCGAGCAGGGCCACATCACCGGGGCTGATCCCGGTCAGCGCACCGGCGAACCGGTTGCCGGCTGGCCAGAACTCGGGGAAGTGCGCCTTCCAGGTGGCGATGGCCTGCTGCGGGGTGATGTCTGCGGGCACGCTCAGCCGGTAGGTCTTCTGCCACATCTTGCCGAACCCCTGCACCGGGCCGGTCAGCCGGCGCCCGGCCACGTTGGTGCCGCGCACCCCGTCCCGCTGCTGCACGTCCAGCCGGTCCACCTTGGCCGCCCACCGGCCGAGGTCCTTTGGCACGGAGCCCGGTGTGACCGCGGACCCGGCCTCGCGCACGCTCAGCTCGATCTGCTCCGCCGAGGTGGCCCGCTCCGGGCCCACTGCCTCAGTCATGACATCCCCCTCAGGCGCCCGCGACGGACAGTGCGGACGCTTCGTCCTCGTAGATCGTGATCGCCTCGTCCAGCCGGGTCAGCTCGAAGATCTCCCGGTAGTGCTCGCTCAGCCCGTACGCGGCCAGCTGCTGCCGCTGCCGGTTGGCCCGGACGAGCAGGGTGACCAGCATCCCGATGCCGCCGCTGTTCATGTACTCCAGCCCGGCGAAGTTGAGCACCAGCCGGCTGGTGCCGGGCCCGCTCGCTTCCTCATAGGCCGACATCAGCACCGGCTCACAGCCGGCCGTGACGTCGCCCTTGATGTCCACCACCGCCACCGCGTCGGCGATATGCCTGACCTGCATGGTGACCACCGGTCCGTCCATCACTACCCCTCCCTTAGTGACCCTTAGTGACTATGCATCTGGAGCGCTGCGTCGAGGTCGCCGAAGACCTCGATGAAGTCGGACAGCCGGGTGATGTCGAAGATCTCCCGGTAGTGCTCGGACAGGCCGCTGGCCACCACCGTGCGGCGCTGCGCCCGGGCCTGGGCCAGCACGCTCACGATGAGCGCGATCCCGGTCGAGTTGATGTAGTCCACCCGGGCGAAGTCGAGCACCACGGTCTGCGCCACGCCGTCCGCGATCGCCTGCTGGTAGGCGGCGTTCAGCACCGCGGCGGCACCGCCGTCCACTTCCCCGGTGAGCTCGATGACCGCGGTGTCGTCCACCGCGTGCACGGCCGCCTCACACGTCTTCTTCATGACCGCCTCCCGGCAAGTCGGCTACCGGTGCGCCCGCGCCGGTCCGCATGGTGAGCTGGATGGTGTGCCACGGGCCGTCGGTGCTGACCTGCATGGCGTCGACCATGTTCCGGATCAGGAACAGCCCCCAGCCCCGCGGCGGCTGCTCACCGGCCAGCTTCAGCTCGAGGTCGGGGGTCACGGCGGGCCCGGCCCCCGTGGTTCCGGGCGGGGTGTGCTCGCCGCCGCGGTCGGTGATGGTCACGATGATGTCCGGGCCATCCTGGGTGACCTCGACGTTGACCGGGATCTCCGCCCGGTTGCGGTTGCCGTGCTCGATCGCGTTCATGGTCGCCTCGGCCACCGCGGTCTTCAGCCGCTCCAGCCGCGCCCCGGTCAGCCCGCAGCCCGCCACCGCCTCGGCCACCCGGGCCAGCGCGACCCGCTCGTTGCCCGGCTCGCTGGCCACCGCGAACGACGCCAGCTGCCGCCCGGCCGGATGGGCCACCGAGGTCATTCGCCACCTCCCGCGTACCCGGCGTGCAGCGATCGCTGCAGGCAGACCAGCGTGATGTCGTCCTCCTGCTCGGCGTCTGGGCCGGTGAACGCGGCCAGCTCGGTCAGGCACAGGTCGATGAGTTCCTCGCCGGACGGACCCCGGCCGGCCAGCTCGGATACCCGCGGGAAGCCGAACATCTCCCGGTCCGGATTGTGCGCCTCGGCCAGCCCGTCGCTGTGCAGCAGCGCGCAGTCGCCCGGCTGGAACTGGAAGGTCTTCTCCTCGTAGTCCATGCCGGGCATCAGCCCGAGCGGCATGCCGCGGGCCCGCAGCTCAGCCACCCCGCCCTTGGTCCGGACGTACGGCACGTCGTGCCCGGCGTTGGCGAACACGATGCTGCCGCTGGCCGGGTCGAGCACCAGGGCCAGGCAGGTGACGAACATGTGCGCCGGGATGTCCGCGCACAGCAGGTCGTTCACATGCGCGAGCACCGCGCCGGGCGAGATCAGCCGGGGCGCGGCGCCGCGCAGCAGCGCGTGCGTGCTGGCCATCACCAGTGCGGCGGGCACGCCCTTGTCGGTCACGTCGCCGACGACGAACATGACCCGGCCGTCCGGCAGCGCGATGAAGTCGTAGAAGTCGCCGCCCACGGTGCGGGCTGGCCGGTAGAACGCGGCCACGTGCCAGCTCGGCAGGTCCGGCACGGCCTTGGGCAGGAACTGCTGCTGGATGATCTGGGCGATCTTCAGCTCCTGCTCGATCCGCTCCCGGTTACGCGCTTCGGCTTCCTGCTGCCGAACCAGCTGACCCACCCGCATGGCGGGCGCCGCGTACCCGGCCAGGGCGTTCAGCAGCCTGCGGTCCTCCGACGAGTAGTCCCGTTCGGACAATCGCGGGCCGAGGCTGACCAGGCCGATCAGGCTGCCCGAGGAGATCAGCGGGACGGTGAGCACGACGCCGGCCGCTTTCAGCTCGGCCAGCGCAGGCGAGTCCAGGTCCAGGCCACGGATGTCCACCGCGCCGGCCGCGCTGAGCAGGTAGCCGACCAGCGGGTCGTTCGAGGCCAGCTCGAACTGGGGGCCCTGGTCGGCAACGACCACGGTGCTCGCGGGCGGCTCCGCCGGGGCGGCGGGCCGGCGCCGCCGCCAGCCCCGGGCCCAGGCCCGGGGCTGGGGCTGGCCGTTGACCGCGGCCGGGCCCGGCTCTGGGACGGTGCGGCCGGGGCCAGCGGGATCAGGAGCGGCGCGGCCAGGGGCGTCCGGGTCCCGGTCCGCACTGGTGGCCGTTCCGGCGGCGGCCCCGTCTCCGCCGGCGCTGGCCCTGTCCAGCTGCTGCGCCATAGCAACCCTCCCGAAATCCCCCGGTTCTCCAAGCTCACGGCCAGCTTAGGGAGCAGGCGATACGGGATCGTTACGGCGAAGCCGGGATCGGCAGCGGATTTCACGCCGCTGCGTTACGGTGAGGGCGTTCGTCCTGGGGGGGACATGTCAGACCTGGATCTCGCGCTGCTCGGGCCGCCGGTGATCACCCGGGCGGGCGCGCCGGTCAGCTTCGACACCCGGAAAGCCACCGCCGTGCTGGCCCTGCTGGCCGCCGACCACCATGAGCTGAGCCGGGAGCGGCTAGCCGCGCTACTCTGGCCGGACGCGGACGCGGTCCGGGCCCGCGCCTCACTGCGCCGCACGCTGTCGGTGACCGCGGCCGCGGCCGGGCCGGGGTTACTGATCACCCGCAGCGCGGTGGCGCTGGACCCGGACCGGGTCCGGGTGGACGTGACCGAGTTCGAGGCGCTGGCCGCCGGGCCGGACCCGGTACAGCTCGACCGCGCGGTCGCGCTGTACCGGGACGACTTCCTGGCCGGCTTCGCGCTGCGCGGCTGCCCGGAGTTCGACGACTGGCAGGCCGAAACCGCGGACCGGCTCCGGCAGCGGCTGGCGGGCACCCTGGACCGGCTGGTCGCGGCGTGCGCCGCCGCGGGCGACCTGGACCGGGCGACCGGTCACGCGCGCCGCTGGCTCGCTCTCGACCCGCTACACGAGCCCGCGCACCAGGCCCTGATCAGGCTGCTGGCCTGGACCGGGCAACGGTCCGCCGCGCTGCGCGCCTACCGCGCGCTGGTCCGCATCCTGGACACCGAACTGGCGGTGCGCCCGCTGCCGGAGACCACCCAGCTGTACGACGACATCCGGGCCGGCCGGCTGGCCGGTCCCCCGGCGCCCGCCGCCCCGGTGGCCGCCGACAATCCGGCACCCGGCACCGCCCCGGCCACCCCCGGCGACCCGGCCACGCCCGGGACCCCCGCCATGCCCGGCACCGGGGCGGCGGAACTGGCCGGCGGAGCCGACGGCCACCCCGCACCGCCGCGGCCCGGTCCGGGCGCACCGGCCCCCAGCTGGCGTTCGGCAGCGGAGTCCTTTCCGTTGGTCGGACGGGACGCGGAGCTACGCGGCCTGCACCGGGCCTGGCGGGAGGTGGGCGCGGCGGGCCAGGTGGCCGCGGTGTTCGGCCCGGCGGGGTGCGGGAAGACGCGGCTGGTCGAGGAGTTCCGCCAGGAGGCCCAGACGGGCGGGGCGGTGGTGCTGGCCGGCCGCTGTCACGACGGGGAGAGCGGGCTGCCGTTCGTGCTCGCGGCCGACCTGCTGGCCGTGGCGCTGTCGGTCTGCCCGGAGCTGCCGGCCCGGCTGCCCGCGCACACCGCGGCGATGACCGGGCGGCTCTGCCCCGGGCTGGCCGCCGACTATCCGGACGACGTGGCCCCGCTGGACAGCCCGCTCGCGCTGACCCGGCTGTACGCGGCGATCGCCGAGGCACTCCGGGCCGCGGCCGGCTCGGTGCCGGGCAGCGCCGGGGTGGTCCTGGTCGAGGACGTGCACTGGGCCGACGGGCCATCCCTGGACCTGCTCGGCTACCTGGTGCGCCTGGCTGGCCGGCTGGCCGCTGCTGCTGGTGCTGAGCTGGTCCACCGACCACGCCGAACGGCTCGGCGGGCTACGCGCCGCGCTCGGCGAAGCGTCCGACGCGGGCCGGTGCACGCTGATCGAACCGGCCCCGCTGGACGCGGAGCAAATCCGGGAGCTGCTGGCCCGGTCCGGGGTGAGCGACGCCGACGTGGGCCAGCTGCTGGCCCAGACCCGCGGGCTGCCGATGCTGGTCCGGGAGTACGTCGAGGGGCTGCGCTCCGGGGCTGGCCGGGCGGCCGCGGGCGAGCAGTGGTGGCCGCCCGCCAGCGTCCGTGAGTTGTTCCGCCGCCGGGTCCAGGCGGCCAGCGAGCCGACCCAGCAGATGCTGTCCACCGCGGCCGTGCTGGGCAGCGGCTGTGACCCAGACCTGCTCCGCGCGGTCAGCGGCCGGGGCGAGGCGGAGACGGTCGAAGCGCTCGACGAGGCGGTCCGCCGGTTCCTGCTCACCGAGGTGCCGCCTGCGGGCGGGCACGGGCCGCCCAGCTACGAGTTCCCCTATGAAGCGCTGCGCGCGGTGGTGTACGAGGCGGCCACCCTGGCCCGGCGCCGGCTGCTGCACGCCCGGGCCGCCGACACGCTGGCCCGGCGGTACGACCGCGACCCGGCCGCCACCCGGGCCGCGGCCGTGGCCGAGCACCTGCAGCGGGCCGGCCGGGACGCCGCGGCGGCGGACTGGTGGTGGCGGGCCGCCGGGCGGGCCCGCGAACTGTACGCGCACGCCGAGGAGTACGCGCACCTGCGCAAGGCGGCGGCGCTCGGCTACCCGGCGGTGCCAGTGGCGGTGGCGCTCGGCGACGCGGCCACCATGCTGGGCCGGTACCGGGAGGCGCTGGCCGAGTTCGAGACCGCGGCTGCCGCCGTCGGCGAGCAGGACGGGAGCATCGCGGCCGACATCGAGCACAAGCTGGCCGAGGTGCACCACCGGCTGGGTGACTGGACGCTGGCCGAGGCGCACTTGGCCGCGGCGGCCCAGCTGCTGGACCAGCTGGCTGACCAGCGAGACACCAGCCGCCAGGCCCGGATCGCGGCCGACCGGGCCGTGCTCGGCTACCGCCGCGGCGCCACCGCGGACGCGGCCCGGCTGGCTGGGCAGGCGCTGGCCACGGCCCGCGCGGCGGGTGACCCGGCCGCGGTGGCCCAGGCGCTGAACGTGCTGGGCATGCTGGCCGCCCGGCGCGGCGACACCGCGGCGGCCGCGGCCCAGCTGCGGGAGAGCCTGGCCCAGGCACGCCAGCTGCCGGACCGGGGGCCGGCCGTGGCCGCGCTGAACAACCTGGCCCGGCTGGCGGCCGAGAGCGGCCGCCCGGCCGAGGCGCTGTCGCTGGCCCAGGAGGCGCTGGCGCTGGGCCGCGAACTCGGCGACCAGCACCGGCTGGCCGCGCTGCACACCAACCTGGCCGACCTGCTGCACGCGGCGGGCCAGCGGGACGCCGCCCTGGTCCACCTCAAGGAAGCGGCCCGCGGCTTCGCGGCGGTGGACACCGGCGGCACGCCACGGCCCGAGGTGTGGATGCTGGTCGAGTGGTGAGCACCAGACGGCCCGTCTCCGTAGCACGGAGACGGGCCGCCGGTGTGTGCGTGGTGCGCTAGCTAACTAACTCTTCCTGGCCTGCCAGCCGCCGCCGCTGACCACCGCACCGGTGGCCGGGTTGAGGATGAGCGGCTCGAAGTGCGGGTAGGTGTGGAAGTCCAGCACGCCGCCGGGGGCGTCCAGGCTGCCCGCGATGTTGGCGAACGAGCCGGGGCCGGTCGATGCGCCGCCCAGCCAGTTGTCCTCGATGAACTTGACCACCGAGGACTGGTCGGTCACGTTGTGGCTGACGTAGTTGTCCCGGGTCCACGGGGAGATGACGATCAGCGGCAGCCGCGGGCCGTAACCGCACCGGGCCGGGGTGTCGCCCAGCGAGATCGCGGCGGTCGTGCACACCGCGGCGTCGGCCGAGGTGTCAGAGCCGTTCACCCGGGGCGAGTTCTGGTGGTCGTACCAGCCGTCGGAGTCGTCATAGGTGATAACGATGGCGGTGGACTTCCAGTACCTGGACTCCTCGATCTGGTTCACCGTGTTGACGACGAAGTTCTGCTCGTCGATCGGGTCGGAGTAGCCCGGGTGGGCGTCCTGGTACGCAGCCGCCTTGAGGTAGCTGACGGCCGGCATGTTGCCGTCCTGCAGCGTCTGGTAGAAGTCGGACAGGTCGTACTGGTGGTTGGCCTGGTCGGTGCGGCCGATCCAGGCTTCCGAGGACGGCGGCAGGTGCTTCGGGTTCGCGGTGGACTTGTAGTACTCGAACGGGTTGTGGTGCGGCACGTAGTCCGTCACCTCGGTGCCGCCGATGTTGGCGTGCGCCGAGCCGCAGACCGCATAGCCGGCGCTGTTCGTCCCGGTCGGCGCGAACCCGCCCTGGAACCAGCCCCAGGTGATGTGCTTCGCGTTGAGCAGGTCACCGATGTTCTTCCCGGTCATCACGCCGACCGGCGAAGTGGCGGTGTGGCTGGTGTCCGAGCAGTCGTCGTACGCCGGGTCCAGGTCGCCGTAGATGGTGCCCAGGCCCTTGCTGTTCAGCGCGGTGACCGTACCCGCATCGGTGGTCACCGCGCCGGTGGTCGGGTTGACCGCGTAGCCGTCGCCGTCGCTGCCCGAAACCACGTTGAGCGCGCCGGGTGTGGACGGCCCGAAGTTCGTGTCGTAGTTGTTGTCGCTCATCGCGTAGTTCTGCGCGTAGTTCCACAGCCCGGTGACGGTGTTGCCGTCGTAGTAGTCCATGACGATGCCGGGCGGCCCGTACTCACCGGTGCACAGGTCCTGCTGGGTGTCCTGGACGAACATGTCCATCTTGCCGCCGTTGAACGCTTCCTGCTCCGCCGTGTAGCCGTGGTTCTGGTCGCAGGTCAGCGCCTGGGCGGGGGTGAGCCGCTCCGGGTTGTAGCTGTTCGGGTTGTGGTTGAGCAGGCTCGGCGTCAGGCCATTCACCTTCGGCGTGCCCGGCTTGGCATGGAATGGCGTGCCGTCCGTGTTGGCCGCGTACGGGTAGGTGCCGAAGTAGTGGTCGAAGGATTCGTTCTCGTCGAAGATCACGACCAGGTGCTTGATCGGCGTGCTGGTCGGGGCGACGATGCGGTACTCGCTGGCGGGTGCCTTCGCCGGGACCGGGACCGAGTTGACAGTGTTCGCGTTGGACGTGCTCGCGCTGGCTACCGACACACCGGCGGCGGTGCCGCCGACCAGGACGCCGGCGGCGAGGATGGCCGTGTACCGGCCACGCCAGCGGAGCCTGGCCCGGCCGATGCCGATGCCATTGCCTGGGCCTTCGCCCATGTAACCCTCCTGAGTCTGGGGCTGATCATTGGCGCCTAGCCGCGCAGTGCGGGCAGCGTGGCACCATCGCGCACAACAGAGCCAAAGCTTTCGGAAAGGTCTGACCAAATGGCGTCGGCCAGTTTACCGGCAGGCAAACGAGCGAACAAAAATGCTTGTGCCTGACCCTTAGAGCCTGCCGAGCGCCTGGGGCATCCGCCGGTGCGGACGGGGGTGGCGTTCGGCTCTTCGAGCAGTTCGTTCAGGATCTCGGCGATCCGGTCGTCGATCGCGTCGCCTGGCGGTGCGGGAAGGTTGACCCGGAATGGCTCGGCTACCTTCTTACACGCGCCTTGCCGCAGGCATGGCCTGACAGCGCCGCCCGCAGTTGTATCTTTGTCCTATGGATATAGATAAAGAGATCGGGCGGGACAGTGACGTCTCCCCGCCCGGCTCCGGCGGGGGTGACACGGCCCCGCCCGGGAGGATGGCGGCCGGGTCGCCTATCGAGTTCCGCCTGGATCCGGCCTCCGGGGTGCCGACCTACCTGCAGCTTGTGCAGCAGGTGGAGCACGCGCTGCGGCTGGGCTACCTCAAGCCGGGCGATCAGCTGCCGAAGGTCAGGGACGTGGTCGCCTCCCTGGCGATCAACCCGAACACGGTGCTGAAGGCCTACAAGGAGCTGGAGGTCAAGGGCCTGGTGGCCGGCCGGCCCGGTCTGGGCACGTTCGTCCAGGCCACCCTCAGCCAGATCGCGCTTCCTGAGCTGGCCGGGCTGCGCAAGGCCCTGCTCGGCTGGCTGACCACCGCGGATCAGGCGGGACTGGACGAGGACGGGATGGTCGCGCTGTTCACCAGCGCACTGCGGGATTTCCATGAGCGCGGCGGCACAGGCGTGCGCCGCGGCGCGGCGAGCGGCGAAAAGGAGGACATCGCATGAACATCAACGTGATCGAGGCCAGCGGCCTGGGCAAGCGCTACGGCCGGACCTGGGCGCTGCGCGAGTGCGCGCTGGCGGTCCCGGCCGGGCATGTGACTGCGCTGATCGGCCCGAACAGCGCCGGCAAGACCACGCTGCTGAACCTGGCGGCCGGGCTGGCGTCCCCGTCCGCTGGCACGGTCTCGGTGCTCGGCGGCTTGGCGGCCGGGTCGCAGGCCGCGCTGGACGGCATCGCGTTCGTCGCCCAGGACACGCCGGTGTACAAGAACCTGTCCGCCGCCGACATGCTGCACCTGACGGCCACCCTGAACCGGCGCTTCGACAAGCCCTACGCCCGCGCCCGGCTGGCCGAGCTCGGCATCCCGCTGGACCGCAAGGCCGGGAAGCTGTCTGGCGGGCAGCGGGCACAGCTCGCGCTGACCGTGGCGCTGGCCCGCCGGCCGAAGCTGCTGATCCTCGATGAGCCGGTGTCGATGCTGGACCCGATCGCCCGGCACGACTTCATGGCCAACGTGATGACCGCGGCGGCTGCCGACGGCGTGTCGGTGGTGCTGTCCTCGCACGTGCTGGCCGACTTGGAGCGGGTGGCCGACTACCTGATCCTGCTGTCGAGGGGCCAGGTGCAGGTGGCCGGCCAGGTCGATGACGTGCTCGCCAGCCACCGCATGCTGACCGGCCCCGCCGCCGAGGCCGACACGTACACCGAACGGCCAGTGGTGCACGCCCGCCGCGGCGCGGCGCAGGCTCACCTGCTGGTCCGCGCCACGGCCGTCGACCCGGTCCCGCCCGGCTGGGAGGCACACCCGGTCGGCCTGGAAGAACTCGCCCTGGCCTACCTGCGCGAGCCCGGCGCCGCAGCGCTGCCCGGCCCGGCCCGCAGCCGGCGGCCGAACCATCGAAGGTGATCAGATGACCGCGCCGGCCATAGCCGCCCGCCCGGGGGAGGACGCGCCCCTGCGGCCGCTGCCATTGCGGCGGATGGCCTGGGCCACCTGGCGGCAGCACCGGGCCACGCTGGGCGCCGTGGCCGCCTTCCTCGGCGCGGTCGCTGTGTACCTGTGGCTGACCGGCCTGCAGATGCACCACGCCGAGGCGACCTACTGCCACCCGGCCAGCTCAATCGCCTGCAGCATCAACTTCACCGGCAAATACGGCGAGACCGCGATCCTGGTCAGCATCGCCTTGCAAGCGGTGCCGGCGCTGATCGGGGCGTTCACCGGGGCGCCGGTACTAGGCAGGGAGCTGGAAACCGGCACCTACCGTACGCCTGGACCCAGAGCATCGGCCGGCTCCGCTGGACGGTCCGCAAGCTAGTGCCGCTCGCGGTCGCGGTGACAGCCGCGCCCGGCGTTCACCGTGCTGTTTTCCTGGTACAGCCAGCCGTTCGCGGCCGCGGGCTACGCGATCCCGTTCTCGGCCCGCGTGTTCGGCCTGCTGGGCGTCGCGTTCGCCGCCTGGGCCCTGGCCGCCTTCGCGATCGGCGTCCTGGCCGGATGGTTATCCGCCGGGCCGTCCCGGCGATCGCCGCCACCCTGGCCGTCTACGCCGGGCTCGCCTTCACCACCGGCCTGTGGCTGCGCGAGCACTACATCACACCGCTGGTCACCAGTAACCCGAACCCGCCCGGCTCGGCGTGGGTCATCAGCGGCTGGTACACCAAGGGCGGCACGTTCGCGTTCGGCGACCATAGCAACGGGATAGTCCGCGCGTTCACGCAGCTCTGCGGCGCCGTGGGCGGGCGCGTGCGCCACGTGGGCGGCGCGTGTTCCACGTGCTCAACGGCCAGCAGTGCCTGGCCCAGCACGCTACACGCACTGTACCAGCTACCAGCCCGGCAGCCCGTTCTGGCCGTTCCAGTGGATCGAGGGCGGCTGGCTGCTCGCCCTGTCAATCCTGCTCCTCGCCGCCACCATCTGCTGGTCCGCCGCCACGCCACCTAACCCCCCCGATGCCCAGGCTACGCCGGGCGGCGGCCGGGCCAGGCGGTGAGCTGCCGCTGCTGCCCGGCCGGGGTCAGCCGCAGCATGCGGGTGCCGCTTTACCCGTCGGACATAAGTGACGCGGAGTGGGCGATCACGGAGGCCACGCTGCCGGAGCGGCCTGGAAGCAGGGCAGGCGGCCGCCCGCTAAGCGCTGCCGCCGCGCATCGTCACGCCATCCGTTACCTGGTCAAGGAGGTGTCCAGTGGCGGCGGGCCCGCTCTTAGGCCAGCATTTCCCGGCCCAGGTAGTCGCGGCTGTCCCGGACGCCGGGCAGCGCGAAGAAGTAGCCGCCGCCGAACGGGCTGATGTAGTCCACCAGCGGCTCACCGATCAGCCGGGCCTGCACGGTCTCGAACTGGCGCTGCAGGTCCTGCTGGTAGCAGACGAAGACCAGGCCCATGTCCAGGTCGCCGACCGCGTCGATGCCGCGGTCATAGTTGAAGCCGCGGCGCAGGATCCGGTTCTTCTCGGTCTGCGGGGTGCGCGGGTTGGCCAGCCGGATGTGCGCGGTGAGCGGGATGGCCGCCCCGGTCGGGTCGAGCGCGTAGTTGGGCCGGGAGAACTCGCTGTTGCCGTCGAGCGGGGCGCCGCTGACCCGGCGCCGGCCGATCATGTCCTCCTGCTCCTGGATGCTGACCCGGTCCCAGAACTCGACGAACATCCTGATCAGCCGGATGACCTGGTAGCTGCCGTGCGCCGTCCAGGACGGCTCGCCGGCCGTGCCGGGCTGCACCCAGACCAGCCGGTCCATCTCCGCGGCCAGCTTGGTGTCCGGGTTGGCGATGCCGTCCATGAAGCCCATCAGGTTGCGCGGCGTCGTGCCCGCCGGGCGGGGCGGGCTGGCGAACCCGTCGATCCGCCACACCGCCTGCATGCCGCCGCGGGTGTGCCGGGCGATGTCGCGCAGCGCGTGCAGCACGGTGTCGGTGCTGCCCGCGGACAGCTGCAGGCTCAGGTCACCGCCGCACTGGGCCGGGTCCAGGTCGTCGTTGGGGAACGTGGTCATCGCGGTCAGCCCGGCCGGCTTGCGCGCGGCCAGGCCGTACCGGTCGTCGAACAGCGAGGCGCCGGCCCCGACCGTGACGATCAGGCCGTCCGGGACCACGGTCGGCCCGAGCACCCCGGAGTCCGGCGGCGGTTCGCCGATGCCCTCCGGGGGCGGGGTGCCGCCGGCGGTCAGGAACCGGGCCCGGTCGGTGACGGTGCGCAGCAGGTCGGTCAGTTCGCCGCGGCCGTCCGCGGTGACGTTGAACGACACCACCAGGGTCTGCCGCTGCGGCTTGTGCACGATGCCGGCCTGGTGGATGCCGTGGAACGGGACCGCGGGCAGGCGGCCGAACCAGCCGTGCTCGCTCAGCGCCTGGCCGGGCGGGGCGGCCTGCGCGGACCGGTAGGCATAGCCGCCCGCCGCCCCGGCCAGCACCCCGCCGACGGCGCCGGTCATCCCGGCGCCCAGCGCGCTGCGCAGGAACGAGCGGCGCGGCGGCCCGCCGGCCGCCTGGCCCGGCTCGGCCGGTGCGCCCGGCCCGGCCTGCGCGGCCGGCGCCGCCTGCGCGGCCGGCGCGCCCTGCCCGGCTGGTGCGCCCGGCCCGGCCTGCCCGCGGGCGGTCGGGGCTGTCCTTGCGCGGGTCCATCACGACCTCCGCGGCTCGGTGATGACGGCGATCGGCGCGAGTTCCTCCAGCGCCTGGCTGGCCGCCGCGTCGATCTGCTCCCGCTGCGCGGGGCTGAGCCGGCTGACCGGCGTCCAGCTGCCATCCGGCTGCTGCTGGGCCAGCAGCAGCGTGCGCAGCCGGCTCAGCCAGGTGTACACCGGACGGCAGCCCGCGGTAGCGGGGCACGAGCAGCGGGCGCAGGATGCTGAGCAGTTCGTAGGTGCCGGTGATGTTGGCGTTGGTGGTGGCCAGCGTGGTCCCGCTGCCGTAGTCGTCGTGCCCGGTGAGCTGGAACTCCAGCGCGTTCTCCAGGATCTCGTGGGTGCGCAGGCCGAGGTCGGTCAGGTCCTCCTCCATGCCCGGCCACAGCGTGCGCAGTTCCCGCACGTCGCGGTCCAGCGCCGCGGCCGGGCCGGCCAGCTCGGCCGCGCTCTGCCCGTGCCACAGCCCGTACTCCAGCCGGTAGAAGCCGGTGAAGGCCGGGTCGCTGACCCCCTTGGGCAGCCCGTCCGGGCGGCCGTCGATCTCGGTGTCGTAGTTCCCGAACGTCCCGTACGCGGCGCCGAGCCGTTCGTAGGTCAGGTGCGCGGGCAGCCAGGCCCGCCGGGCCGCGCCGAGGTGGCCGGCCCGGATCAGCCCGGTGAGCGTGCCGACCTGGCTGGCCAGCGTGGCCAGCCCGGCCGTCACGTAGGCGTGGTACTCCTTGGCCGGGGCGAGCAGGTCGGCGCTGGTGACCGGCAGGATGGCGGTGGCCCCGCGCAGGTGGCCGCCGATCCGGACGGCCGGCCCGGTGATCGTGTCGGTGTCCTCGATCAGGCAGCGGAACGCGTACCGCCCGGAACCCAGATCGACCCGCATCGGCACCGTGGTGCCCGGGCCGACCTGATCCACTTCGGCGTAGACCGCGCCGTTGGCCGGGTTGATCAGGTCGACTTCCGCGCCGCCGGTGCTGGAGTTGCTGATCTGGAAGGTCTGCATCCCGGCGTGCACCTGATGCCACCCGGTCCCGCAGCCGCCGGTGTTCACCGTGATCACGTTGCCCGCTGCGGCCGACCCGCACCCGGACAGCCCGGCAACCAGCATGCCTGTCGTCAGCAGCCCGCCCACCACGGGCCGCACGCCAGCGGGCACCTGACCCCCTCAGCATGGAACGACCCGTTTGCAGCGCCAGAATATCCGGACCGGGCCGCCTTTCCCGGATAAGTATGGCCGTTCGCGGAACATTCACCGCCCATTCTGGCAATGGTCACGCGGTGCCGGGCCGGCACCGGGCGCGGCCCAGGCTATGCTCGGCAGCCACCGAGGGAGGTGGCTGCGCTGAAGGTCCGGCTCGTCCTGCTGTCCGCCGCGCTGACCGTGCTGGTCGGGGCGGCCGCGGCCGTGCCGGCCTACCTGGTCGCCCGGCACGACACGCCCACCGCCATGCAGCTGCCCCGGGTATCCGGCCTGCCCGCGGACATGCCCACCAGCCTGGCCAACCTGATGACGCTGTCCGCGCTGCCACGCACCCCGGCGCCCGGGTTCACCCTCACCGACCAGCACGGCCACCGGCTCACCCTGGCCAGCCTGCGCGGCAAGGTCGTAGTGCTGCAGTTCATGGACCCGCACTGCACCGACATCTGCCCGCTGGTGTCCCAGGAGTTCGTGGACGCGTATCACGACCTGGGCAAGCAGGCCAGCCAGGTGGTGTTCGCCGCGGTCAACGTGAACCCGTACCACACCTCGGTGCCGGCCATGGCCGCGTACTCCCAGGAGCACGGGCTGGTCACGATCCCGGACTGGCACTTCTTCACCGGGCCGGTGCCGCTGCTCCGCTCGGTCTGGCAGGGCTACGACATCGCGGTGAACGCGCCCAACCCGGACGCCGACGTGCAGCACACCTCGGCCGTGTACCTCATCGACCAGCGCGGCCGGGAACGGTACCTGGCCATGCCGGTGGCCGACCACACCAAGTCCGGCACCGCCTACCTGCCCGCCCAGCAGCTGACCAGCTGGGGACACGGCCTCGCCCTGCTAGCCCGAGACCTGCTCGGCTGACTCGCCACTGGGGAGCGCCTCCGACTGGACAGTGAAGGGGGAATGGGGAGGTGGGTGGGGAGGGACGAGCGAGGAGGGGAAGTCGCCGCGCCGAAGGGGGCGCGCCGCCGACTGGACAGTGAAGGGGGAATGGGGAGGTGGGTGGGGAGGGAGCGAGGAACGAGCGACTGAGCGACGAGGGAAGGCGGCGGAGTGAAGGG
Source organism: uncultured Actinomycetes bacterium (assembly GCA_963832095.1). Taxonomy (GTDB): domain Bacteria; phylum Actinomycetota; class Actinomycetes; order Streptosporangiales; family Streptosporangiaceae; genus RYN-230. Next base: position 163,903 of record CAWHSW010000006.1, on the reverse strand, counting down.
GCATGGGGAGGTGGGTGGCGCCCCCGGAGGCGCAAAGCAGCTCTGCGTAGTGGCCGAGCAGCGCGTCACCGACAGCGGCCCAGCTGCGGGCCAGCACCCGCTGCCGGGCAGCGCGGCCCTGCGCCGCCCGGGCCCGCGGGTCGGCCACCAGCCGGGCCGCCGCCCGGGCCAGCGCGGCAGCGTCGCCGGGCGGCACCAGGTATCCGGTGATGCCGTCGTCAACCAGGTCGATGGGGCCGCCCACGGCCGGCGCGACCACCGGCAGCCCGCTGGCCGCCGCTTCCTGGATGGTCTGGCCGAACGTCTCGTGGCAGCCGCTGTGCACGAACACGTCCAGGCTGGCGAAGATCCGGGCCAGCTGCTCGCCACGGTGCTGGCCGAGGAAGACCGCGGCCGGCATGGCCCGGCGCAGCCGTTCTTCGGCCGGCCCGCCGCCCACGATGATCAGCCGGGTGCCGGGCTGCCCGGCGATCGGCGCGAGCAGGTCCACCCGCTTCTCGTTGGCCAGCCGCCCGACGTAGCCGACCAGGACCTCACCGCGCGGCGCCAGCGACCGGCGCAGCGACTCGCTGCGGTGCGCCGGGCTGAACCGCTGGCAGTCCACGCCCCGGCCCCACAGCCAGACCCGCTCGATGCCGTGCGCGCGCAGCCGCTCGGCGCTGGCCGTGGACGGGGCCAGGGTGCGGTCGGCCGCGTTGTGGATCCGGCGCACCCAGCGCCAGGCGGCCGCCTCGGCGGCGGCGCCCAGCCGGTACGCGCGGGCATAGCCGGGCACGTCGGTCTGGTAGACCGCCACCGTGGGCAGCCGCAGCTGCCGGGCGGTCACCATGCCGCGGGCGCCGAGCACGAACGGGCTGGCCAGGTGGACCACCTCGGCCCGGTGCTCGGTCAGCCAGCGGCGGATAGCCGCGGACCCGAGCCCGAGCCGGAAGGTCCGGTACCCGGGCAGCGGCACCGACGGCACCCGGCACACCCGGTACCCAGGGTCGGCTGGCTGGCCAGGTCGGCCTGCTGGTCTCGCCGGGCTGGGCGCCGGCCGCGGACCCGGCCGCCTGGGGCGCGACGACCAGTGGCTCGTGCCCCCGGGCCAGCAGATGCTCGGCCACCCGGAGCACGCTGTTCGCCACGCCGTTGACATCGGGCGGGAAAGACTCTGCGATGATCCCGATCCGCACGCTCCCACCATGCGGCCCTGGCATGGCCCAGGCGGCGGCCACGCCATGGCCAGCGAGAGAACGCTCGATGACAATTGACCCGGGAGCTGGCCACTGGATTACCGCGTGTTTACTGGCCGGCCAGCCTCGGCCCGGCCCGGCCTGCGACACTACCGATCATGCAAACTCTGGTCGTCGATCACCCGCTGATCGCGCACAAGCTCACCGCGCTGCGCGACGAGAGCACCGACTCGCCCACGTTCCGGCGGCTCACCGATGAGCTGGTCACGCTGCTCGCCTACGAGGCCACCCGGGAAGTGCGCGTGCAGCCGGTGACGGTCCGCACCCCGGTGGGCGACGCCCAGGGCGTCCGGATGGCCCGGCCGGAACCGCTGGTGGTGCCGGTGCTGCGCGCCGGGATCGGCATGCTGGACGGCATGATCCGGCTGCTGCCCACCGCCGAGGTCGGTTTCGTCGGGCTGGCCCGGGACGAGGAGTCCCTGGTCGCGGCCACCTACGCCAACCGGCTGCCGGCCAACCTGGCCGACCGCGACGTGTTCGTGCTCGATCCCATGCTGGCCACCGGGGGCACCCTGGAGACGGTGATCACCATGCTGGCCGACCGGGAAGCCGCGTCGGTCACCGCGGTCAGCCTGCTGGCCGCGCCGGAGGGCGTGGACCGGCTGGCCGGCGCGTTCCCCGGCGACGAGCCGCTCCCGGTCCGGGTGGTGATCGCGGGCATGGACGAGCGGCTGAACGACCGCGGCTACATCATCCCCGGCCTGGGCGACGCCGGCGACCGCCTGTTCGGCGAGATCTAGCCCGTCCAGCTCGCCTCACCCGCCACACCCGCACCAGCCCGCCCGGGTCGCGTGTGCGTCGCTGAAACATTCACGTCGTCAGGGCTCTTGGGTTTCGGTGACAAGCCGGCGTAACTAGTCCTCGGGCGTCAGGGCGTGACCGCGGTGGCGGTTTCCTACGCGGCATGGCCGCCAGTCCAATCATCACGCCTCAGCGAGTGACGCACCTGGCCTCGCTGTACGGGGGAATTTGGTACGGACCTTGACCGATTGGTGTCCGGGCGCTGCCGGTTCGCCGAACACGTGAAGAGGTCATCGCTGGGGCTGGTGGCCCACGGTTAGCGATGGCCTTGCAGTCCGCGCACGTTCGGTCAGGTGCGCAGCAATGTTTCAGCCCGGAATGCTAGTGGCGGCGTGGCAGTGCAGCGCGGTAGTGCGCGCATGGCGGTGCCGGGCGCGGCCTGGTGCCGGGCGCGGGGCCATTAGCGCAGTTCGGCGGGGCGGTCCTGGCTGGGCTCGGCGCCCGGTGGGGCGAGGTCGCGGAACTGCGAGGCGTCCATCAGCATCGAGTCGCCGCGGAACACCGGGGTGTGCCGGACCCGGTTCTCGATGGCCGCGGCGGACGCCGTGTAGCCGAGGAACAGGAACAGCGAGAACGCCTGGATCAGGATCCATCCCCACTCCGCCGAGATGGACGGCCAGGTCAGGATCCAGTCGTTGAGCCCGTGCAGCATCATCGGCACGGCGATGCCGAGCAGCCACAGCGGGATCCGCTGCCGCCGGTAGTTGGTGCCCAGCCCGATGAAGAAGCCGGCGATGCCGGCCCACAGCGCGTGCTGCAGGCCGTCCACGAACACCCGCTCGGCGAATTCCGGGATGCCGAACGCCGAGCCGCGGGCGATGGCCAGGATCGCGTTGGGCACGTAGACCTTGGACGCCTCGTACGCGCCGAAGAACAGCCCGGACAGCGCGCCCAGGTACATCCACATCCGGACGTCCAGCTTGATGTGCCGGACCTTGAGCAGCACGATGGCCAGCACCATCACCGGCAGCGCCTTGGTCAGCTCCTCGGGCAGGCCGACCCCGACCACCCAGCCGAACAGGCTGTGGCTGGTGGTCGGCGGGGCCAGCGCGTGCTCCCAGGGCAGCGTCAGCGCCGGGATCAGCACGAATTCCGCGGCGATGATGATGGCTGCGATGATCAGGTGCAGCCGGCCCAGCGGGCCGGGCCGGATCAGGAACCAGAACACCAGCGCCCACAGCGGGGCCACGTACAGGCAGTACACCCAGCCCAGCGTGACCAGGTCGGCGTTGTGCTGCAGCACGATGAGCAGGACGAGCGGGGCCAGCGCGTACGCGGTGACCAGCAGCCGGGGCCACTGCCGCATGGCCGGGTCGCGCAGCCAGGTGCCTATCGGCACCAGGATGCGCAGCGCGCCGATGAGCTGCCCACCCAGCGGGTCGCTGGCCTTGCGGCGCGCGGCGTGCCCGGGCGGCGCGGCGTGCCCAGCCGGCGTCTCCTCGGCTGCTGGCACGGGCTCGAAGCGCACCGCCGGGCCGTCCGGCACGGCCAGCCGGGCCTCCACCGGCCGCCCTAGCTGGTACTGCGTGACTGGCTGGCCGGACACGAACGTGCCGCTGCGGCCCACGTTCTCCAGCACCCAGCCCTGCCCGCCCCAGCTGAGCCGGACATGCTCCCGGGACACCCGCGGGTCGGTCACCACCACCACGCTGTCATCCCGGCGCCCCACGTACGCGACCTGGCCCGGCTGCAGCACGGCACGCTGATCGCCGTGCCTGACCACGAGCTCGTTCATCCCGGCCTCCCCGGACGCTGCCGCGCTGGCCGGCCGCGCCGTCACGTTCGCCTCGCCTAGGTTACGGGCGGTTGCTGGCGATCAGGTGCCGATTGGGTGCCAGACGGTCTTGGTCTCCAGGAACGCGAGCATCCGGTCCAGGCCGGGGGTGGCCGCCCAGTCCTCGGCCACCCCGTCCAGGCCGGCCGGGAAAACGCGCTTGACGTTGTCCGCCGCGGCCCGCTCCAGGTCGGCCCGGGTGGCCGGGCCGGCCCCGGTCAGGTCGATCGCGTTGACGTCCATGTGCGCGGCCAGCACCGGCGCCAGTTCGGCGGTCCGCCCGGTCAGCACGTTGACCACGCCGCCTGGCACGTCTGACGTGGCCAGCACCTCGGCCAGGCTGATCGCGGCCAGCGGGGCCTGCTCGCTGGCCACCAGCACCGCCGTGTTCCCGGTCGCGATGACCGGCGCGAGCACGCTGACCAGGGCCAGCAGGCTGGCCTCGGCGGGCGCGAGCACCGCCACCACCCCGGTCGGCTCGGGCACGCTCAGGTTGAAGTACGGCCCGGCGACCGGGTTGGCCGCCCCGGTGATCTGGCCGATCTTGTCCGGCCAGCCCGCGTACCAGACCCACCGGTCGATGGCCGCGGCGACCTGCTGCACCGCCTTGGCCGGCCCCGTTCCAGTCTGAACGCTCTCCGTCGGCGAACTGGGCCGCGCGGCCTTCGAGGAGTTCGGCGACCCGGTAGAGAACCTGGCCCCGGTTGTACGCGGTCGCGCCGGACCAGCCGGGGAACGCCTTGCGCGCGGCCAGCACCGCGTCCCTGGCGTCCTTGCGCGAGGCCCGTGCGGCGTGCGCCAGCAGCGCGCCGCGGCGCCCGGTGACCGGGTAGGACCGGCCGGATTCGGAGCGCGGGAACGCGCCGCCGATGAACAGCTTGTAGGTCTTGCGGACGTCGAGCCGCGCGGGCTGGCTGCGGTCAGGCATCGAGGTGCGCTGCTTTCAGGTATGGGGCTTTCAGGTACGGGGCCAGCCCGTGCCGGCCGCCTTCCCGGCCGAACCCGGATTCCCGGTAGCCGCCGAACGGGCTGGCCGGGTCGAACCGGTTGTAGGTGTTGGCCCAGACCACCCCGGCGCGCAGCCGCTGGGCCATCCAGAAGATCCGGCTGCCCTTCTCGGTCCAGATGCCCGCGGACAGCCCGTACGGCGTGTTGTTGGCCTTGGCCACGGCCTCCTCCGGGGTGCGGAACGTGAGCACGGACAGCACCGGCCCGAAGATCTCCTCCTGGGCGATCCGGTGCGCCTGGCTGACCCCGCTGAACACGGTGGGCGGGAACCAGTAGCCGCGGTCCGGGATCGGGCAGGCCAGCGACCAGCGTTCCGCGCCCTCCTGCTCCCCCGCCGCCGACAGCTCGTTGATCTTGTCCAGTTGCTGCCGTGAGTTGATCGCGCCGATGTCGGTGTTCTTGTCCAGCGGGTCGCCGAGCCGCAGCGTGCCGAGCCGCCGTTTCAGCCGGTCCAGCACGGTGTCCGCGACCGACTCCTGGACCAGCAGCCGGGACCCCGCGCAGCAGACGTGGCCCTGGTTGAAGAAGATGCCGTTGACGATGCCCTCCACCGCCTGGTCCAGCGGGGCGTCGTCGAACACCACGTTGGCCGCCTTGCCGCCGAGTTCCAGGGTGAGCTTCTTGCCGGTGCCCGCGACCGCGCGCTGGATCTCCTTGCCCACCTCGGTCGAGCCGGTGAACGCGATCTTGTTCACCCCGGGGTGGGCGACCAGGGCCTGCCCGGTCGCGCCGTCCCCGGTCAGGATGTTGACCGTGCCCGGCGGCAGGCCCGCCTCCTGGATGACCTCGGCCAGCAGCAGCGCGGTGAGCGGCGTGGTCTCGGCCGGCTTGAGCACGCAGGTGTTGCCCGCGGCCAGCGCCGGGGCCAGCTTCCAGGCCGCCATCAGCAGCGGGAAGTTCCACGGGATGACCTGCCCGGCCACCCCGAGCGGGCGGGGGCCCGGGCCGAACCCGGCGTGCTCCAGCTTGTCCGCCCAGCCCGCGTAGTAGAAGAAGTGCGCGGCCGCCAGCGGGATGTCCACGTCCCGCGATTCCCTGATCGGCTTGCCGTTGTCCAGGCTCTCCAGCACGGCGAACTCGCGGGACCGCTCCTGGATGATCCGCGCGATCCGGTACAGGTACTTGGCCCGCTCCCGGCCCGGCAGGCTGCCCCAGGCGCCCTGGTACGCGTCCCGGGCCGCCCCGACCGCGCGGTCCACGTCCGGCTCGGTGGCCTGGGCCACCTCGGCCAGTGGCTGCTCGGTGGCCGGGTTCAGCGTGGCGAAATGGCCGCCGCCGGCCGGCGGCACGAACTCGCCGCCGATGAACAGGTCGTAGCTGGGCGCGATCGACACGATGTCCGTGGACTCCGGGGCCGGCGCGTAGTCCCACGCCTGGCTGGCGTCCACTACCTGGTCAACCATGCCGCTAACGTATCGCGCCGCACCTGGTGCGGCGATCAGGCCGGTCAAGGCCGCCGTGCTCAGCGGGCCGCGGCCTGGCCCGCCGCAGCCAGCACGGTGTGCTGGATCAGCATGGCCGTGGTGACCGGGCCGACCCCGCCGGGCACCGGGGTGAGCAGGCCCGCGATGCCGGTGACCGCGGCGGCGTCCACGTCGCCGGCCAGGCCGCCACCGGGCGCCGGGTTGGTGCCCACGTCGATCACCACCGCCCCGGGCGCGACGTGGTCCGCGCCCGATCAGCCCGGCCCGCCCGGCCGCCGCCACCAGCACCTCGGCTTCGCGGCACACCGCGGCCAGGTCCCTGGTGCGCGAGTGGCAGATGGTGACGGTGGCATCCCCGGCCAGCAGCAGCAGCGCGGTCGGCTTGCCCACCACGACGGACCGGCCGACCACCACGGCGCGGCGGCCGCGCAGCGCGACGTCCTCCTGCCGGAGGATCTCCAGCACGGCCGCGGCCGTCGCGGGCGGGAACGCGCCGGGCAGCCCGGCCGCGAGCCGGCCCAGCGACGCCGGGTTGGCGCCGTCCACGTCCTTGGCCACGTCGATGGCCTGGCCCACCGCGGCCAGCGTGGCGCCGGGCGGCAGCGGCGTCTGGCAGATGATGCCGTGCACCGCCGGGTCGGCGGACAGGCCGGCCAGCCGGCCGCTGATCTCCGCGGAACTGGCCGGGCCGGCCAGCCGGTGGACCTGGCAGCTGACCCCGGCCCGGGTGGCGGCCCGCTCGATGGCGCGGACATACCAGGCCGCGCCCGGATCGTCGGTGGGCAGCAGCACGGCCAGCCCCGGCACCGTGCCCGCGGCGCGCAGCCCGGCCGCGGCGGCGGCCGCCTGCCCGGCGATGCGGGCGGCGATGGCCCGCCCATCCACCAGCTGTGTCATGGCCGCCCTTCTGTCCCGTGCTCACCCGGGCCGGACGTCAACTCTCCCAGCTGCCCGTGCCAGGTGAACCGTTACCCCGCCGCGGACGTCCACTATTTCGCCATCACTTCGCGCAAGGAAAAGCCATGAACCGCAGTCATTCCACCCGCACCCACGCGCTGCCGCTGCTCGCCGCGGCCGCGGCCACCGGGCTGGCCCTGGCCGGCTGCGGCGGCGCCAGCACCGGATCGGCCAGCGGTTCGGCCGCCTCTAGCGGCTCGGCCAGCCAGCCAGGCGCGAGCAGCGGGGCCAGCCCGGCGGGCAGTGCCGCGGGCACGGTGACCGCCCCGGCCCTCTTCCCGGCCGCGGCCGGCGACACCTGGGTGTATCAGGAGAGGCTGACCGCGACCAAGGGCACGGTGACCAACCAGGTGGCCGCGGTCAGCCCGCAACCCGGCGGCGGTGAGAAGGTGACCATGAAGAGCCGGGAGGACCTGTCGGATCTGCCGCACACCGCGACCACATCGACGTACGTCATCCATCCCGACGGCTCGATCTCGGTCCCGCTGACCCAGGTCGGCAGCACCGACATCACCGTCAAATCCGGCAGCATCGTGTGGCCGAGCGCGGCCCAGCTCGCGTCCGGCCAGCCGCAGACCAGCGCGCTCGTCGTCTCGATCAGCGAAGCCGGGCACAGCACGACGGTGGGCGCGCACATCGTGGCCCGCGGTGCGGGCACCCAGACGGTGCACGTGCCGGCCGGCACCTATCAGGCCACCGTCGTCAACGAGACGATGACCGTGAAGGTCATGGGCTTCAGCGTGGGCGTGGACATCCGCACCTGGCTGGCCTCCGGCGTCGGCCCGGTCAAGTCCGAGGTCAGCACCAAGGCGGCCACGCTGAGCAGCGGCATCGTCAGCGAGCAGGTGCTCAAGTCGTTCACCAAGGGCTAGGCGGCAGGAAAAACCAGCTGACCCTGCGCCCCCGGGCAGGCAGGATCGGCGGGATGGGGACGGCGTTCCTGCCTGGGCTGGAGCTGGCCGGGCAGTTCTACCCGGACGTGATCCGGCCGCTGCTGGACGAGCTCTACCCCGGGCTGCGCTACTCGGCCGCGCTGCTCGGCCCGGGCTCCGAGGTGCTCGGCTTCGACAGCGAACGGTCCACCGACCACGACTGGGGCCCGCGGCTGCAGCTCCTGCTGCCCGCGGGCACGTCCAGCGCCGAAGCGGACCTGATCACGGCGGCACTGGACGGCCAGCTGCCGGCCAGCTTCCGCGGCTACCCGGTCCGCTTCGCGCTCAGCGGCGAGCCGCCGGCCGCGGCCCGGCACCACGTCCGGGTCGCCGCGCTGGACGCGTGGCTGCGCGGCCAGCTCGGCTTCGACCCGCGGGCCGGGATCACCACGCTCGACTGGCTGGCCACGCCGGCCCAGCGGCTGGCCGAGCTGGCCGGCGGCGCGGTGTTCCACGACGGCCTGGGTGAGCTGGCCCCGGCCCGGGCCCGCCTGGCCTGGTACCCCCGGGACATCTGGTGCTATCTGCTGGCCTGCCAGTGGCAGCGGATCAGCCAGGAAGAACCGTTTCCCGGCCGGTGCGCCGAGGCCGGTGACGACCTCGGCTCGGTGGTCGTCACCGCCCGGCTGGCCCGTGACCTGATGCGGCTGTGCCTGCTGATGGACCGCCGCTACCCGCCGTACAGCAAGTGGCTCGGCACCGCGTTCAGCCGGTCGGCGGCCGGTCCGGCCGTGGGCCCGCCGCTGCGCGCCGCGCTGGCCGCCGACGGCTGGCCCGCCCGTGAGCAGCACCTGTCCACGGCGCTGCTCGCCGCGGCCGCGGCGCACAACGAGCTGGGCCTGACCGCGCCCGTCCCGGCCACCATGCGGCCGTTCTGGGACCGGCCCTACCTGGTGCTGGACAGCGGCCGGTTCGCCGCGGCACTGCACGAGGCCATCCAGGACCCGGCCGTCCGCGCCCTGCCCATGGCCGGTGCGGCCGACCAGTTCATCGACAGCACCGACGCCCTGGCCGACGCCGCCGCGCTGCGCGCCGCCGTCGCCGCCCTGCTGCTGGGTTAGCGCGGTGCATTGTGCCCCACCCGCAGAGCACAATGCACCGCGCTATTGCCTTAGCTGGGTGCGGCGCCGACGATGATGCGGTCGAAGTCGGGCGCGTAGGCGGACGGGTTGCCGAACTCGATCGTGTTGTCCCCGGCGGTCAGCGCCAGCGGGATCGTCATCGTGCCGACCGTGCTGAAGCTGCCGGTCGGGGTGAACTGGACCAGCTGGGCCGTCCCGCCGTTCACGCTCACGTCGGCCTGCCGCCCGGTCGCCGAGCCGTCCAGGTAGGCGATCGTCACCTGGTAGGTCCCGGCGGCAGGCACCGACACGCCGTTGACGGTGAGCGTGCCGCCCTCCCCGACGAAGCCGACCTTCTCCCCGCCCGAGCAGGTGGGGCACGCCGCGGCACCAGCCCCGCCCGCGATCGTGTTGGCCGCCGCCTCGGCCTCGTACGAGGTGGCCAGCGGCGGCGTGGCGGCACTGCCGTTAACCGTGAAGCCGTTGAATGTGGCCTGCCCGGGCTGCCCGGCCGCGTGCGAGGTGAGGAACAGGCCGGCGTCCTGGGTGGCCGCCTGCCCGGTCACTGTGGCGCTGCCCACTTCCAGCCAGGACTGGCCGTCGTAGGAGTAGTAGCCGGTGTAGGTGGACCCGTTGCGGACCAGTTCCAGGTAGACCGGCAGGCTCTCCGGGATGGTGCCGTTGGCCGGGGTCACCGAGTCGATGAAGTCCCCGCCGTTGTTATCCCACTCCAGCTGGATGCCGCCGGACGGCGACTCGAACAGGATCACCCCCTCGGGGGACGTGCCCGAGCCGGTGATGTCGTTGCGCACCATCAGGCCGGCCTTGGCGTAACCGGTCATGTTCTGCTGCGCGGTGACCTCGGTCTCGATGGTGGCCGTGCCGCCCACCACGCCCGGCTGGTAGATGCTGCTGTACGCGTCGGCGTCGCTGTACAGGTCGGCGCCGGCTCCCTCGATGGCGAACTGCTGCCCGGACTGGCCGAACGCAGCCGGGGCGTCGGTGGCCGAGGAATACGTCTTATCTGGCGCCTGCACCGGCGAGGTAGTCGTCACGCTGACCGTTACCGAGCTTTCCTTTCGCAGCGCCATCCACTGGTAACTGGCGTCCGCCGTCACACTGCCGGTGCCGAACAACTCCCCTGCCGGGGGCGCCGGTGCGGTCACGGTGAAGCTGGCCTGCACGGTCGCCCCCGGTGCCACCGGACCCAGCGACGCGGAACCCGGGGTCACCGTCCAGCCCGCCGGGGCGGACAGGGACAGCCGGACCGACGGCACCGGCTGGACGCCGTCGTTGGTGAACGCGACGGTGGCCGTACCCGGCTGGCCCCCGGTCAGCGTGGCCAGCCCGGACTCGGCCAGCGTCGTGTTCGGCGGCACCAGGCCTGCCGCCGCCTGCGCTATCGGCCGGATCCGGAAGAGCGCGACCCCGTGTGCGGGGACATCAGCCGCGATGGTCGAGCCAGATTCGGTAAGCCGATGGTGCCAGAGATCGTTCAATAAATAAGCGTTGCTGGCCGGCAGGCCAATGGCGGCGGCCGTGGTGGATACCACCTCAGCCTGGCTGCTGGTATTGAACAGTCCGGCCACCACGTCGCCGGACTTCTCGGTCTTGGCGAACACCTGCGCGACGGCGCTGTCCGCGACCCGGGACGCGTCGATGCTGTCCTGGTCCACCGAGAGCACCGCCCGGTTGGTCAGGTAGCTCAGGTCGAGCGGGTCAAGGTGGGTCAGGTCGGTGCCCAGGATGAGCGGCGAGGCGGCCAGCGACCACAGGCTCATCTGGGTCTGCCGTTCCGCCGGGGTCAGCCCGTCGTTGCTGCCGTTGCCCAGCTCCAGCGAGTCGTAGTCGTTGAACGCGCCCGGCCCGCCGTCCGGCTGCCACTGCGCGACCTGGTCGAACCGGGACTCGACGTTGGCCCAGTCGGTCAGCGGGTAGCTGGTGCCGCTCGTCTCGCAGCCGTAGCACTCGATGTCGCCGCCGGTGCGCCAGCCGTTGGAGTACTGCGCCCAGGTGCTGGCGTCGGCGATGTTCAGGCTGTTGGACAACTCCAGGTGGATCGGCCGGCCGGTCTGCCGCAGCGCCTGCGACCAGGCCTGCACGTCCGGGATGTCGAACGAGCCGACGCCGTCCAGCTTGAGGTAGTCCACCCCCCAGGAGGCGAACTCGTCGGCCCACGAGTCGATGAACGCCTGCGCGCCCGGCTTGCTGTAGTCGATGCCGACCATGCCACCGCAGTTGTAGTTGTTTTCCGTGACCGACGGCTCGGCGATCTGGTCGGCGGTGTAGGAGGTGCCCTCGATCGGGGTGTTCTGCGCCACCGCCTGCTGGGAGATGCCCGGCGTGACGTACAGCCCGAACTTGAGCCCGAGATGGTGCACATAGTTCGCGACGACCTGGATGCCGTTCTCGCTGCCGTCGCCCGGGAACTTGCTGTTATCAGTTACCCAGCGGCCGTAGGCGTCCACGTTCGGGCCCTGGCTGCCGGGGCACTCGTACCAGAAGTCGTCCACGTTCACGTACTGGAAGCCGGCCCGGGCCAGCCCGCTGGTCTTCATGGCGCGGGCCTGCGCTTCGATGCCGGCCGCGGTGGGGTCATGCCGGATGAAGCTCCAGCTGCTCCAGCCGAGCGCCGGGGTCAGCCCGACCCCGTTGTCCTCGGCCTGCGCGGCGGGCGCGGCCGCCACTGCCGCGACCAGACCCAGTGGGATGAGTGGTAAGGCGGCGATCAGCGCGCGGATCAAGCTCCTCATCCGTTTTGCCTCCTTTGTCTAGGGATGCCTCCTCCTTCGTACTGCGCGGCACAGGCTCGGTCAATATCGCCCGTAATCGCACACAACCACACAGCCCACCGCTGGGGCTTCGTCAGGGTTGGCTCGCCATCGGCGGGTTTGGGCTAGCATCCTGCGCAGGCTTGAGCGCGAACAGGGTATGGGCAAGGGGCACGGCGATGAGGTTCTACGGCGAGATGCGGGTGCAGGGCAGCGGCCCACTCGACGGCGCCCGCTTCGACGCGCTCGCCTACGCCCTCGCCGAGATCGAGGAGACCGACCCGGCGGTGACCGAGGTTGACCTGACCGCCTCGCTGGCCCAGGGCTGGATCACCGCGTCGATGGTCATCGACCAGGAGTCACTGGAACACGCGGTGACCAAGCTGATGGCGACGGTGCGCACCGCCATCTACCCGAACGGGGACACGCTAGGTGGCTGGAAGTTCCTCACCGAGACGGCCGGCCTGACCGTGCAGCCCGCCGCCGCCCGGGCCACCGAGACCCGGGCCGGGGATGCGCGGCACGCGGCCAGCCAGGCCCCGGACGGGCAGGCCCCCGGCGCCGGGCCCGCGGGCAGTGCCGCCACGGACGGCCGCGCGGCCGATGGCCGGGCCCAGGTGCCCCAGCACAGCTGAGCCCAGCCGGGCAACTTCAGCGGGCCCGTCCCCGGGGATCAGCCCGGGACGGGCCCGCTGCTGGCTTACTCCTGGATCAGAAGAAGCGGTGGTGGTGCCGCCGGTGCCGGGTCGTGGTCGTCGTCCCGGAGGTGGTAGGCGCCGCGGTCGGCGCGGTCGGCTGGCAGTAGTGCCCGCGCGACCGCGGCCAGGTCCGCACACCGCACCGTTGCATCAGCCCGGGCCGCCACGGTATGTGGCAGGCCACGCTCAACGAGTAGGGTCCGCAGTCCCAGCCCGCGTGCCCCGCGCAGTTCGTTATCGCCGCCGTCGCCGACGAAGGCAGCGTCTGCGGCGTCGATCCGGAGCGCGTCGAGCGCCACACGGTAGATCCGCGGGTCCGGCTTGAGCACACCGATCGAGCAGGACAGGACGACCGCGTCCACCCTGGTCCGGAGGCCGTGGATGTCCAGCAGCGGCTCTGAAGCAGGTGCCGCGTTGGACACGACCGCCAGCCGCAGCCCAGCCGCCCGCAGCGCATCGAGGGTGCCGAGCGCCTGCGGAAGCGAAGCGGTAGCGCGTCGCTCGCCCGAGTCAGGCACTCCTGGTGCGCTCCGGTCACCTTCACGTCGTTGACGACGATCAGGTGGGCGTTCTCCGCGTACGGCAGCAGCCGGTCGAAAGACAGCCCATTGGCTGCCATCAGCCGGGCCCTGGCTTCGGCTGAAAGCGTGCCGTAATCGCCTGATGACGCGGCCCGGCGTTCAATGTGCACCAACCGCGCGGCCGGGAGGCCGTGCGGGGCCCGGGCATCATTCAGGATGGCCACGAGCCGGATAGCTAACGCGTGGGCTGCGGTAGGCACGCAGCGGTACGGTGACGACGCAATGAGGAGCCGCGGCCGGTAGGCAAAGCCAGGCTGCCCGGCCAGAAAGGACGACCCGAGCGACCGGGCAAACCAGTCCGCAGCTACCGTCCAGCCGTACTTGTACCTGCTGTAGAGCGCGACATTAAACGGCTGCGGACAGGTTAGACCGGTGGCTGAACCGTTCTTGTCCAGGTGATAGACGGCGAAGCTGTCACTGGGGATGGTGGCGGGCACCGCAGCAGCTTAGCGATCTCTGCCGATAACTGAACGTAGGGCACGTTTTCCAGCCCTGCCCGCAGAACCGTCCGGAACTGCCCGAACTAGCTCTTAATTACCAGCCGCGGGCCCGGTCAGCTCGGCGGCGACCTTGCGCCACGCGGCCAGCGCCGTGTCGATGTCCGTCGTGGTCACGTCGGCGTGGGTAAGCATCCGCAGCCGCCCGGCCACCATCGTCACCAGCACCCCGTGCGCGGCCAGCCGCTGCCGCCACTCCTGCACCGGGTGGCCGGTCCGGGTGATGTCGGCGAACAGGATGTTGGTCTGCACGGCCGCCGGGTCCAGCGCGTCCGGCATGGTCTCCGCGATCCCCTCGGCCAGCCGCTGGGCGTTGGCGTGGTCCTCAGCCAGCCGTCCCGGGCCGTCGCGCAGCGCAATCAGGCCGGCCGCGGCCATCACCCCGGCCTGCCGCCAGGCCGCGCCGAACAGCACCTTCAGCCGCCGGGCTTCCCGGATGAACTCAGCGTCCCCGGTGAGCAGCGAGCCGATCGGCGCGCCGAGGCCCTTGGACAGGCAGAACATCATCGCGTCCACCAGCCCGGCGTACTCGGCCACGGCGGCCCCGGTGACCGCGCAGGCGTTGAAGATGCGCGCGCCGTCCAGATACAGCGGGGTACCCGCGGCGGCGCACGCCCCGGAGATGGCGGCCAGGCTATCCACCGGCAGGACCGAACCGCCGCCCACCTGGTGGGTGTTCTCCAGCGCGACCAGGTCCACCACGTCCACGTCGTACGGGTCGGGCTGCAGCGCCGCCGCGACCTGGTCGGCGTCCAGCAGCCCGCGCTCGCGGGCCGCGACCCGGCGGAACGCGATCCCGGACAGGGTGGCCGCCGACCCGGCCTCGGTGCCGCCGACATGCGCGGTGGCCTCGCACACCACGAACCGGCCGGGCCGGACGAAGGCGTGCAGCGCGATCTGGTTGCAGGCCGTGCCGGTCGGCAGGTAGATCGCGGCTTCCTTCCCGGTCAGCTCGGCGGCGGCATCCTGCAGCCGGTTGACCGTCGGGTCGTCGCCATACCAGTCGTCACCCACCTCGGCCTCGGCCATGGCCGTCCGCATGGCCGCGGACGGCCTGGTCACCGTGTCCGACCGCAGATCGACGTACCCGTCCCTGTCCGCCGCCATCGCTGTCCTTTCCGCTTCCGAATTGTCGGCCGTCCCTCCTATGGTGCGGCCATGGCCAAGGCTGCCCGCATCCTCGCGGCGCTGAAGCGGGATGGGTGGATCGAGACTAGGCGCTCCGGCTCACACCGCGTTCTCACCAAAGGAAACGAGCAACGTATCTGGGCCTACCATGACGGTGTGGACTTAGGTGGCCGGCTCTGGCCCGGATTGCCCGGGACTACGGCTATACCCTTGCTGAACTGCGGAAACTATAGGACGATCGCCAAATGAGCCTGCTGCGGGTTGAGCTCTTCTACGACGATGAGGCCGGCAACTGGCACTATCGCGTGCCAGCCCTGCACATCAACGGCGGTGGCACTTCGACTCGCGAAGAAGCCGAGCGAGCCAGTGTCGACGCGATCGCGTTCGCGCTGCAAGGTGACCCACACGATTTCGACACCGACGCCGAGGCCATCACCCTCGACGTGAGCGTCGCCCCAGCGGCCTGACTGCCAGCCGGATGCTGGCCGGGGTCGGCGGGACGGGGCTCACCGTCGCCGGGATCCGGGCGGCGGAGACCGAGCGGGCGGACCGGCTGTTCGCCGACCCGCTGGCCGGGGCGTTCGTAGCGGCGGCCGGGTCACCGCCTCGTCAGGCCACCGGCCGGCAGGCCGCCGCATTGCGGCTGTGGATAGTGGCCCGCACGGTGTTCCTCGATGAGCTCATCCTGGCCGCCTGCGCGGACGGCGCCCGGCAGGTGGTGCTGCTTGGCGCGGGGTTCGATACCCGGGCGTTCCGGCTGCCCTGGCCACCCGGCGTGCGCTGCTTCGAACTGGACACCCCGGACGTGCTGAACGCCAAGAACCAGGTGCTCGCCGCGCGGCGGGCCGTGCCGGGCTGCGAGCGGATCACCGTCCCGGGCAACCTGCTGGACGACTGGCCGGCCGCGCTGCGGGCGGCTGGCCTGCGGCCGGAGCAGCCGACTGCCTGGGTGGCCGAGGGCCTGCTCGTCTACCTCGCCCCCGACGACGTGGACGAGTTGCTGGACCGGGTGACCAGTCTGTCCGCCCCGGGCAGCCGGCTGGGCCTGACGTTCCGCAGCCGCGCGCCCGCCGACCAGAGCTCTCCGGCAGTGGCGTTGCGCCGGTCGGCGGCCCCCGACGACCCGGTCGGCTGGCTGGCCGGGCACGGCTGGGCCGCCCAGCTCGCTGACCCCCGCGACGTACTCCGGGCGCACGGCCGCGCGGTACCGGCCGACAGTGCTCCCGGACGCCAGCGGCGGGCGCTGCTGATCAGCGCCGCCCTGGACCCGGCACTGCCCCGCTCTCACCCGGCCCGGTCACGCCGCCGGCTGGCCAGCGCCGCGCCGCGCCCGCACCTGGCCACCCCGGACGGCGGCGAAGCGACGGCGGACCGGCCGCTGTCCGCCCTGCTGTCCCAGGCGCTGGTCGCGTTCACCATCGAGTTCGACAACGAGTCCGAGCACCAGATCCAGCACCGGACCACCAGCGGTCCGGCGGCCGGGTCGCGCGGCCCATGGCTGGTGTCCGAGACCATGTGGGCGAACTTCATGCAGTTCGTGCCGCCGGCCGGAGTGCCGCTGCGGGACGTCGCCGCGCTGGCCGACATCACCAACCTGAACGGCCTGGAGCGCTGGGGCTACGCCACCTTCGGGCCGGACCCGGCCGATGACCGGGCCAAGCCGCCGCGCCGGGACTGGGTGGTGCACCCGACCGCGGCGGGCCAGCGGGCCCAGCACATCTGGCGGCCGCTCACCGCCTTGATCGAGCGGCGCTGGCGGGACCGGTTCGGCGCGGACCAGATAACCGAGCTGACCAGGGCGTTGCGGGCGATGGCCGACCGGACCGGCCTGGTCCTGCCGCCTTACCTGCCGGTGATCGGCGTGTACCCGTCGGATCATCGTGACTGGCTGGCCGCGGGCCAGCAGGCGGCTGGCGCAGCCGACACCGGTTTGCCCGCGTTGCTGTCCCGGGTGCTGCTCGCCTTCGCCATCGACGTCGAGCGCGAGTCGCGGCTGACCATGGTGGTCGGCGCTGGGGCGCTGCGGGTGCTCAGGACGGAGCCGAGGCAGGTGGCCGGCCTGCCACTGCGGGCCGGGCTGTCCAAGGAGGCGGTCAGCCGGGCGCTGGGCTTGCTGGAACGCCACGGCTACGCGGTAACCGAACCCGACCCGGCGGCCCGCCGGGGCAAGGTGGCCCGGCTCACCGCGCGCGGCCAGCGCGCCCAGGATGACCACCACCGCACGGTCAGCGCCGTCGAGCAGCGCTGGCGGGACCGGTTCGGCGCGGCCCACATCGGTGCGCTGGCCGATGCGCTGCGCGGGCTGTTCGCCGAGGCCGGCGGCCAGCAGCGGATCGCGGCCGGCCTGGTGCCCTATCCCGGCGGCTGGCGGGCCCACCCGCCGTACCTGAGCCAGACCGAGGCGCTGCTGGCCGACCCGGCCGCCGCGCTGCCGTACTACCCGATGGTCTCGCACCGCGGCGGCTTCCCGGACGGCAGCTGACCATGCGCTTGCAGATGCGCTGGCATGCGCCAGGACGGGGTGCGGCTGCCCGTTGCGCTGTGGTGTCCTGGCCCGGGCTACCGGATGATTTCCAGCGGCGTGGCAGGTGGCGGGATCGGGCCACGCGGGTGGGTGCTCAACGCGCAGGTGCCGGCCTCCTATAGCCGGATGGACCCGGCCGTGCACGTAGCTGAGCTGGCAGCCGACCTTGGCCTGGTGGGCGAGGGTGTCGGGCTGCTCACCGCGGCCAGCGTGGCCGATGTGGTGCAGCGCGAAGACAACGGGGTGCGGGCCGCGGCCACGGTCGGGCTGCGCGTCCCGACCTGGGCCGCGGCGCCGCTGGCGCGGCCGATCGCGAGCTGGCGGCGAGCCTGGCGGCCCGGCACCATCAACATCATCGTCTCGGTTCCCGTGCCGCTGCGCGACGCGGCCTACGTCAATGCCGTCATGACCGCGACCGAGGCCAAGACCCAGGCCGTGCTGGAGGCGGGCTTCCGCGCGACCGGCACGGCTTCGGATGCCATCTGCGTGGCCGCCCCGGCGGCGGGCGCGCCCGAGGACTTCGCCGGACCGCGGTCGCTGTGGGGCGCGCGGATCGCCCGCGCGGTGCATTCCGCCGTGTACGCCAGCGCACTGCGCTGCCGCGAAGGCAGCCCGGCATAGTCCTGGTTTCGGCCACGAGCCGTCGTGCGCACAGTTGCGGCAAAGGAACCTTTTGCTAATCCAGGGTGAAGTAGTCGGGGCTGGCGTAGGCGCCGGTGAGCTGCTTGCGGCGCTGCATGAGCACGTCGTTGAGCAGGCTGGACGCGCCGATGCGGAACAGACCGGGGGTCAGCCAGTCCGGCCCGGCGGTCTCCTTGACCAGCACCAGGTAGCGGATCGCGTCCTTGGCCGTACGCACCCCGCCGGCCACCTTGACCCCGACCTGATGACCGGTGGCGGCGGCGAAGTCGGCCACCGCGGCCAGCATGACCAGGGCGACCGCCGGCGTGGCGGCGGGCGAGACCTTGCCGGTGGAGGTCTTGATGAAGTCAGCGCCGGACAGCATGGCCAGCCAGGATGCCCGGGCCACGTTGTCCAGCGTGGCCAGCTCGGCGGTCTCCAGGATGACCTTCAGGTGCACCGTCCCGCAGGCCTCGCGGACCGCCCGGATCTCCTCGCTGACCTGGCCGTACCGGCCAGCCAGGAAGGCGCCCCGGTCGATCACCATGTCCACCTCGTCGGCCCCGGCGGTCACCGCGTCCGCCACGTCGGCCAGCTTGACCGCGAGCGAGGCACGGCCGGACGGGAACGCGGTCGCCACCGAGGCGACCTTCACCCCGCTGCCCGCCACCTCCTCGCGGGCCACCGCGACCAGATCGGGATAGACGCAGACGGCGGCGACCGGCGGCACGCCAGTGTCCTGCGGGTCGGGGCGCCGCGCCTTGGCGCACAGCCCGCGCACCTTGCCTGGCGTGTCGGCGCCCTCCAGCGTGGTCAGGTCGGTCATCCGGATGGCCGCGTCCAGTGCCCACAGCTTGGCTTCGCGCTTGATCGACCTGGTGGCCAGCGCGGCCGCGCGCTGCTGCACGCCGACCAGGTCGGTGCCGGGCAGGCCGTGCAGCACCTGGCGCAGCGCGCCGTCCGAGCCGACGATCTCCGCTGCCCAGTAACCTGCCTGACCCGCCGCCGCCGTAGCCGGCCTGGCCTGCACCGATCCGCTCACGCTGCCCGGTTACCCCGCTTTCGGTCCGTGTACCCGCACCACAGCATCACTCGCCGCGCGCGCGGTGGCAAACCCGGGCTTGATCACCGTGTTGATGATCCGCAGCCGCTGGTCGAAGTGGGCGAACGCGCTCTTCATCGCGTTGATGGTGAGCCATTCGAAGTCGGACCAGCCGTAGCCGAACGCGGCGCCGAGCCGGTGGAACTCCGAGGACAGGGTGACCGCGCTCATCAGCCGGTTGTCGGTGTTCACGGTGACCCGGAAGGACAGCTGGCGGAGCAGCCCGATGGGGTGCTCCTCGATCGACGGGGCCGCGCCGGTCTGCACGTTCGAGGTCGGGCACATCTCCAGCGGGACGCGCTGGTCCCGCACGTAGCTGGCCAGCCGGCCGAGCGACGCGGTGCCGTCGGCCCCGATCCGGATATCGTCCACGATCCGCACCCCGTGCCCGAGCCGGTCCGCGCCGCACCACTGCAGCGCCTCCCAGATGGACGGCAGGCCGAAGCCCTCGCCCGCGTGGATGGTGATGTGGAAGTTCTCCCGGGCCACGTACTGGAACGCGTCCAGATGCCGGGTCGGCGGGCTGCCCGCCTCGGCCCCGGCGATGTCGAACCCGACCACGCCCTCGTCCCGGTGCCGGACCGCGAGTTCGGCGATCTCCAGCGAGCGGGCCGCCGTCCGCATGGCGGTGAGCAAGGCGTAGACCGTGATGCCCCGCCCGGCGCTGCCGATCCGGAAGCCTTCCAGTACCGCGGCGACCACCTGCTCCAGGGTGAGCCCGCGGCTGACGTGCAATTCCGGTGCGAACCGGACTTCGGCATAGACCACGCCGTCGGCCGCGAGGTCCTCCGCGCACTCGGCCGCGACCCGGGTCAGCGCCTCGGGTGTCTGCATCACCGCGACCGTGTGCTGGAACGCGTCCAGGTAGAACTTGAGGTGGCCGCGGTGCGCGCCGCGGCGCAGCCAGCGCGCGACCTCATCCACGTCCTGGGACGGTAGCTGGTCGTAACCGATATCCCGGGCCAGCTCCACCACCGTGGCGGGCCGGAGCCCGCCGTCCAGGTGATCGTGCAGCAGCACCTTGGGAACGGCCCTGATCTCCTCGATCGTGGGACTCATCAGGTCATTCTCACAGACGGTGTCTCACTCACAGCAGCGTTATCCGACGATCACCCCGCACCGACCACTCGCGCAGACCCTTCGGGCCTGCGCTCGTTAGCCGGTATCGGATAACGCTACTAGCCGGTCGATGATCGGTGAGCTGGCGGCCGGTGGCTCTGCGCCGACCTCGATCGCCCCGGTGAGCGCCTCGGCGGCCCGGGTGAACCGGGACTCGTCGTCGGTGCGCAACTCCAGCACCGGCTGGCCGCGCTCCACCCACTCCCCCGGCTTGGCCAGGCAGAGCACCCCGGCCGCCGGGTTGACCGGGTGCTCCTTGAGCGCCCGGCCAGCGCCGAGCCGCCAGGCGGCCACGCCCACGGCGTACGCGTCGAGCTTGCGCAACCAGCCGGAGGCAGGGGCGTTCAGCATAGGCCGGGAATGCGCGGCCACCGGCAGCGGTGCGTCAGGGTCGCCGCCTTGCGCGGTGATCATCGCGCGGTAGGCGGCCAGGGCGCGGCCATCGGCGAGCGCGGCCGCCGGGTCGGCGTCGAGGCCGGCCAGCCGGAGCATCTCGCGGGCCAGCGCGAGGGTGACCGCGACCAGGTCGGCCGGGCCCTCGCCGCGCAGCGTGGCCACCGCCTCCTCGACCTCGACCGCGTTGCCGACGGCCCGGCCGAGCGGCGTGTCCATCCTGGTCAGCAGCGCCGACGTGGCCACGCCTTCCTCGGCGCCGATGGTCACCATGGTCTGCGCCAGCAGCCGGGCGTCGGCCTCGGCAGGCATGAACGCGCCGCTGCCCACCTTGACGTCCAGCACCAGCGCGGCGGTGCCCTCGGCGATCTTCTTGGACATGATCGAGCTGGCGATGAGCGGGATCGACTCGACCGTGCCGGTGACGTCGCGCAGCGCGTACAGCCGGCGGTCGGCCGGGGCCAGGCCCGGGCCGGCCGCGCAGATGACGCAGCCGACCTCGCGCAGCACGGCCAGCATCTCGGCCGGGGACAGCAGCGCCCGCCAGCCCGGGATCGCTTCCAGCTTGTCCAGCGTGCCGCCGGTGTGCCCGAGGCCCCGGCCGGACAGTTGCGGAACCGCGGCCCCGCACGCGGCCACCAGCGGGGCCAGGATCAGCGACACCTTGTCGCCCACCCCGCCGGTGGAATGCTTGTCCACGGTCGGCCGCCCGCGCCGGCCAGCTCCAGCCGCTCCCCCGAGTCGATCATGGCCGAGGTCCAGGCGCGCAGCTCTTCGGTGTCCAGGCCCTGGAAGTAGACCGCCATGAGCAGCGCGGACATCTGCTCGTCGGCCACCTCGCCGCCCAGGTAGGCCTCCATCAGCCAGCCGATCTGCGCCGCGGTGAGCGGCAGCCCGTCCCGCTTGGCCCGGATCAGCTGGACCGCGTCGGGTGGGCTGGCCAGCGGCTCAGCCATCGCGGCGGGCGCCCAGGTCGGTGCCGCTGAACGCGGCCGGCAGCAGCGCGCTGAGCGGCTGCGGCCCACTGTCGGTGTCGATCAGCAGGTCCGGGCCGCCCGCTTCCAGCAGCAGCTGCCGGCAGCGGCCGCAGGGCAGCAGCGGCGCGCCGTCCCCGGCCACCACCGCGACCGCTTCCAGCGTCCCGCCGCCGGTCGCGTGCAGCGCGCTGACCAGCCCGCATTCGGCGCACAGGGTCAGCCCGTAGGAGGCGTTCTCCACGTTGCAGCCGGTGACCAGCCGCCCGTCGGGCGTCTGGCCCGCGGCGCCGACCCGCAGTGTCGAATACGGTGCGTAGGCCCGGCCGGCCACCTCGGTGGCCGCGGCCCGCAGCTGTGCCCAGTCAACCGCCACCTCTGTGCCTCCGGTCCGGGATCGCGGTGATCACGCTTCTGGGCAGCAGCTTAGAGTCCCGGGCGGCTGCTCGATCCGGCTGCGGGGCCGCGACTACGCAGCCACGCAGCCGGAGTTCCTGACCGTGGCGCACGCGGGGCCGCTGCTGCGGACCGCGTTCAGCCCGGCGGAGCGGGCCAGCTTCCGGCTGCTCGGCATCAAGCAGGTCGTGCGGCTGCGGATTGAGCGTCCCGGCCCAGGGCCAGCCTGAGGCCGACGTGGACCAGCAGCCAGCCGGCGTTCTGCCGCATCTGGTGCCGGGCCGTGGTCCGGGTGGGACGTATCCGGGTGGCCACCCGGGCCAGCTCGTCCTGGCGTTCGCTGATCAGTTGCTGGTGGACATAGGGGTGCATGACGAAATTACCTTCCGGTCGGAGGGTGGCAAGGGGGTGAGGTGCGGCGGTCAGGCCGGGGGCGGCTCGCCGCTTTCTGGGCCGCCGCCGGATTCCGCGCCGGGCACGGCGATCGGGTAGGAGAACAGCAGGTACTCGGCCGGGAGCGCGCCCGGCGGGCGCTTCGACGGGTCGGTGAACCGCTCCCGGAACCGGGATACGAGCACTTCGGCCAGCTCATCGTTGAGCTGCTTGAGTTCGTCGGGGGTCAGGAACAGGATCCACTCGCTGCTGCCCGCCGCCTGCCGCCATTCCCGTGGGTAGCTGGCCATGGACCGGGTCCAGGCCTGATACCGGGCGATCTGGCGGTCGGTGACGAGCCGGCCGAGGGTGGCCGCGGCGATCTCGGTCTCCGGATCGCCGATGCCGCCGATGTTCATGCCAATCGACGTCATCTTCCACGGCCGGGCCCGGCCCTTGCCGCCGCCCGCCTCCTCCACGAAGCCGTACTTGGCCAGCTGGCGGAGGTGGAACGAGCAGGTGGTCGGGGACTCGCCGATCTGCTCGCCGAGCTGCGTCGCGGTCATCGAGCCGCCCAGGCTGAGCGCCTCGAGGAGGGCGATCCGGACCGGGTGGGTGAGCGCGCGCAGCGTCCGCGCGTCGCTGACGTCCCGCATCTCGGAGAGGTAGCTGGCCGTCTCACCCGAGCGCTCAGCCCCGGCGTCAGAATCGTCGAGAGACATGTCTCAATAGTCAGCTATCGAGAGGAAATTGTCAAGAGAACTCTCTCGAAACATAGGTTTCGAAGATCGCGGCCGGGCTGCCGCCGAGTCGCGCGGGCGGTGCCGCGCGACTAAGGCCTGTCCCGTAGATCTTCGGCCTGCTGCGCGGCCCCCGGAGGGCGCCTCGCGGCGTTGTCGTCGTCGTCCATAGCTCCGCTATGGGCTCCTCCTCCGCCTGGCGATCCCCCACCCACCTCCCCAGCCCCCTTCATGGATGACCGCTCGCGACGGCCAAGATCCACGGGACAGGCCCTAGGGCTCACTGGCTGGCGCTGCGGGCCAGATGACGCTGAGCGCCCGGTCGGCCCAGTCGGCCGGGATGGTGCCGGCCGCCAGGTACCGCGCGTAGCAGGAGCCGACCAGCAGGCTGACGCTCACGTCCAGGTCGAGCCGGGCGGGCAGCTGGCCCTGCGTGGCGCCGGCCAGCAGGGCCCGGCGCAGCCGCTCGCGGCGCGGCTCGACCAGCCGCTGCCGGAACCGCTCCAGCAGCAGCGGGTGCCGGTTCTCCTCGGCCAGGATGCTGCCCAGCGTGGCCATGCCGTCCGGCCGGAGCATGTTGGCCCGCAGGTTCTCCAGCACGGCCAGGGCATCGGCGCGCGGGACGCCGGTCGGCTCGGGCAGCGGCTCGATGCGCAGTGTGTCGATGACCGCGGACGCCAGCTCAGTCTTGCCCCGGAAGCGGCGGCGCAGGCTCGGCGTGGTCGTGCCCGCGGCGGCGGCGACCGCCTCCAGCGACATGCCGGCGTAGCCGCGCTCGTGCAGCTGGCGCTCGGCGGCGGTCAGGATGGCCTGATCCAGCGCGGCGTCCCGGGGCCGCCCGGGGGGCCGGGACGAGCTGGCCCCGGCCTGGTCCGGCGGCCCAGGCTGGCCGTCACCAGGCGCCCCGCCGCGCGGCGCGTCGGCCATAACCTCACCGTAAGCCCGGCGGCGCGGGCCAGCGCTGTCCGACTCGCGCGGCCGGCGGCCGCTCCGTTGCTACGGTGTGCTGGTGATCCTGCCCGCCGCCACGGACTTCGTGCTTGCCTCCGGGTCGCCGGGGCGGCTGCGGCTGCTCCGCGCGGCCGGGCTGGACCCCGACGCGGTGGTCAGCGGCGCCGACGAGAGTCACGACGGGCAGCTGGACGTGGCCGACCTGGTGGTCGTGCTGGCCGAGCGCAAGGCCGCCGCGGTGGCCCGGCTGCGACCGGACGCGCTGGTGCTGGGCTGCGACTCGCTGCTCGATCTCGACGGCGAGCCGGTGGGCAAGCCCGCCTCGGCCGGGCAGGCGGCCGGGGTGTGGCGGCGGCTGGCCGGGCGGACGGCGACGCTGTGCACCGGGCACTGCCTGATCGAGCCGGGCGGCGGCCGGGTCGTCCGGGACGTGGCCCGTACCACGGTCCGGTTCGGCACCCCGAGCGACGCGGAAGTGGCCGCCTACGTGGCCACCGGTGAGCCGCTGGCGATGGCGGGCGCGTTCAGCATCGACGGCCGGGGCGCGGCGTTCGTGGACGGCATCGACGGCGACCCGGGCAACGTGATCGGACTGTCCCTGCCGCTGCTCCGCCGGATGCTGGCCGGGCTGGGCGTGTCCATCACCGACCTGTGGCGCTAGATCCGGCAAGCGGCCCATCGTGACGAGGAGTGAGTCAGCATGACATCGACCGCGCTGCTGATCATGGATGTGCAGCAGGGCATCGTGGACCGGTTCGGCGGCGAGGCCGGTTACCTGCCCCGGCTGGGTTCCGCGATCACGGCCGCACGCCGGGCCGGGATCCCGGTCATCTACGTGGCGGTCGGGTTCCGCGCCGGGTATCCCGAGGTCAGCCCGCGAAACAAGAGCTTCGCCGCGATCGCCGGAACCGGGCGGTTCGCCGACGGTGACCCGGCCCGCGAGGTGCATCCGGCCGTCGCCCCGGCGCCCGGCGACGTGGTCGTGACCAAGCGCCGGGTGTCCGCCTTCGCCGGCAGCGACCTGGATGTCGTGCTGCGTGCCCAGGGCATCGGGCACCTGGTGCTGGCCGGCATCGCCACCAGCGGCGTGGTGCTGTCCACCCTGCGCCAGGCGGCTGACCTGGACTACCAGCTCACCGTGCTGGCCGACGGCTGCCTGGACGCCGACCCGGAGGTGCACCGGGTCCTGCTGGAGAAGGTCTTCCCCCGGCAGGCCGCGGTGACCAGCATCGCCAGCTGGACGGCCAGCCTGGGCTAGCGCCGGGGCATAAACCGGCCACGGGACGTGGTTAGCCCGAACCGGGCAGGCCGGATCACAGCCGGCCCGGGCCGCCAGGAACGGGCACCGTGGAATGGAGCAACCATGCCGAAGGCCGTGCGGTACGACAACTACGGCGGAGTGGACGTCCTGAACGTGGTGGACATGCCGCGGCCGGTGCCCGGTCCGGGCCAGGTGCTGGTCCAGGTCAAGGCGGCCGGGATCAACCCCGGCGAGGCCAAGATCCGGGACGGCCTGCTGGCCGAGCGGTGGCCGTCGACCTTCCCGTCCGGCCAGGGCAGCGACCTGGCCGGGATCGTGGCGGAGACCGGGCCCGGGGTGACCGGTGTGGCGGTTGGCGACGAGGTCATCGGCTACACCGACAACCGGGCCAGCCAGGCCGAGTTCGTCGTGGTGGAGGCGGGCAACCTGACCCCGAAGCCGGCCGATGTGCCGTGGCCGGTGGCCGGTGCGCTGTTCGTCGCCGGGGCCACCGCGTACGCAGCGGTCCGGGCGGTGGCTCCGGCCAGGGGCGACGTTGTGGTGGTGTCGGGGGCGGCCGGCGGGGTCGGCTCGATCGCGGTCCAGCTGGCCCGGCGGACCGGGGCGACGGTGATCGGCCTGGCCAGCCCGGTGCACCACGACTGGCTGGCCGCGCACGGCGTGATCCCGGTCAGCTACGGCGACGGCGTGGCGGACCGGATCCGGCAGGCGGCGGCCAAAGTGGACGCGTTCATCGACACGGTCGGCAGCGGCTACGTCCAGCTCGCGCTGGACCTGGGCGTCGCGCCGGACCGGATCGACACCATCGCCGACTTCGCGGCCATCGCGCGGTACGGGGTCAAGGGCGACGGCAACGCCGCCGGGGCCAGCGCCGCGGTGCTGGCCGAACTGGCCGCGCTGATCGCGGACGGCGAGCTGGAGATCCCGATCGCCGCCACCTTCCCGCTGGCTGAGGTGCGCGACGCGTACCGGCGGCTGGCCCAGGGCCACGTCCAGGGCAAGATCGTTCTGCTGCCCTGAGATGATGGCCGGGTGGATATCACCCAGCTGATCCTGGACGACCACCACGAGCAGCGGCGGCTGTTCGCCATCCTGGAGCAGGTAGACCCGGCCGACCGGGACACGCTGCGCGCGGTCTGGGACCGGCTGGCCGCGTTCCTGGAGCTGCATGCCGCGGCCGAGGAGAAGGTCTTCTACCCGGAGCTGCTCCGGGTCGGCACCAGCGCCCGGCGGACCGGCCAGGTCGAAGCGGAGACGCTGGACGCGATCGGTGATCACAACGACATCCGGGACGCGGTCGTCGCGGTGGCCGGGTACGCGGTGGGCTCGGCCGGGTGGTACGCGGCGGTGGCCGCGGCCAACCTGGCCAACAGCGATCACATGGCCGAGGAGGAGCGGGAAGGGCTCACCGACTTCCGCCACCTGGCCAGCCTGCAGCTACGGCACGACGTGGCGGTGGCCTTCATCCGGTTCGAGACCCAGCACTACGCGGGCGTGCCGCCGGTGGACAAGGACCCGGAAGGCTACGTGCACGCGGTCGAAGAGGAGATCGGGGCGGCTGGGGATGAACCCCCCGCGGCCAGCCCAGCCGGCGACGGGTCGCTCAGCATCGGCAGCCTCAAGGCACGCTGACCGGTCCAGGGACCGCGCTGTGTCACGGCTGGGGCGGAGCGGGTTTCGATTTGGCAACGGGACGGCGGCGGCACGCTGTCGCTCCTTCCCTGGCCGCGCTACCCGGTCTAGCCTGCGGACATCGCAGAGCGGGGCGTTCTGGATCTTCGAACCGGTTCACCCGCCTCGGGGCGGCGGGGGTAGCGCCCGGACCGGGCGGAGCCGCCCCTGGAACAGGAGGTAACCGTGAGACAGACCGTCCGGGCCGCAGCCACGCTCGCCGTCGTGGCCCTGTTGGCGGCCGCGTGCGGCAGCAGTGGCAAGAGCGGTAGTTCCTCGAGCAGTTCGCCGAGCAGCTCGTCTGGTACCAGTGCGTCGGCCAAGTTCACCGGGTGCATGGTCACCGATACCGGCGGCATCGACGACAAGTCGTTCAACGCCTCATCCTGGCAGGGCATGCAGGAGGCGCAGTCGGCCGAGCCGAGCAAGGTCACCGTCAAGTACCTGCAGTCCAGCTCGTCGGCTGACTACGCCTCGAACATCTCGGCCTTCCTCGGCCAGAAGTGCGGCATCATCGTCACCGTCGGGTTCCTGATGGCCGGCGCGACCGGGACGGCGGCAGGGTCCAACCCGTCGTCCAAGTTCGCCATCGTGGACTGCGCGCTCGCGTCGGCGTCCTGCCCGTCCAGCGCGTCCGGTAAGCCGAGCACACCGCCGAAGAACGTGGACTCGCTGGTGTTCGACACCGTGCAGGACGGGTTCCTCGGCGGCTATCTGGCCGCGGGCATGACCAAGACCGGCAAGGTGGCCACGTTCGGCGGCGAGAAGCTGCCCACCGTGACCATCTACATGGACGGGTTCTGGGACGGCGTGCATTACTACAACCAGCAGCACCACACGCACGTGACGGTGCTCGGCTGGAACGAGCAGACCCAGTCCGGTGAGTTCACCAACAGCTTCACCAACCTGACCATGGGCCAGACCATCACGCAGCAGTTCATCACCGAGGGTGCGGACATCATCTTCCCGGTGGCGGGCGGCGTGGGCCTGGGCGCCATGAAGGCGGTGCAGGACGCGGACAACACGGCCGGCAGCCAGAAGGTGAACGCGATGTGGGTGGACACCGACGGCTGCGTCAGCGCGGCACAGTACTGCAAGTACTTCATCACCAGTGTGGAGAAGGGCATCCAGACCGCGGTGAAGACCTCGGTGCTGGACGCGGCCAACGGCACGTTCAAGGGCGGCACCTACGTCGGCACGCTGGCCAATGGCGGCGTGACGCTGGCGCCGTACCACGACTTCGCCAGCAAGGTCCCGGCCAGCCTGCAGTCCGAGATCAACACGCTCAAGCAGGAGATCATCAGCGGGAAGATCAAGCCAGCCACGAAGAGCCCGGTGTAACCCGTTTCGCCAGGCTGGGCCGGGGTCGCGATAGCTGCCCCGGCCCAGCTTGCGTCACACTGGGCGGGTACGTACCAGCAGCACCAGCAGAGGGACGGCTGTGGAACTCGAGCTGCGCGGCATCACGAAGCGCTTCGGCAGCCTCGTGGCCAACGACCACATCGATCTGCGGGTAGCGCCGGGTGAGATCCGCGGCCTGCTCGGCGAGAACGGGGCCGGCAAGACCACCCTGATGAACGTCCTCTACGGGCTGATGCAGCCGGACGAGGGCGAGATCCTGGTGGACGGCAAGCCGGTCGTGATCCATTCACCCAAGGACGCGATCAACGAGCACATCGGCATGGTGCACCAGCACTTCATGCTGGTTCCGGTGTTCACCGTGGCCGAGAACGTGATGCTCGGCGTGGAGCCCACCCACGCGCTGGGCCTGCTCGACCGGCGGCAGGCCCGCCGCCAGGTGCGCGAGCTGTCCGAGCGGTTCGGGCTGCAGGTCAACCCGGACGCCATGGTCGAGGACCTGCCGGTCGGCGTGCAGCAGCGGGTGGAGATCATCAAGGCGCTGATTCGCCAGGCCAGCGTGCTGATCCTGGACGAGCCGACCGCGGTGCTCACCCCGGGCGAGACCGAAGACCTGTTCCGGATCATGCGCGAGCTGCGCTCCGGCGGCCGGTCCATCGTGTTCATCTCGCACAAGCTCAAGGAAGTGCAGGCCATCGCCGACCAGATCACGGTGATCCGGCGCGGCCGGGTGGTCGGCGAGCGGCCGCCCACCGCGACCGACGCCGAACTGGCCGCGCTCATGGTCGGCCGGCCGGTGGAGCTGCTGGTCAGCAAGGACGCGGCTAAGCCAGGCGACGTGGTGCTTGACGTCAGCGGGCTGACCGTCACCGGCGAGCTGATCCCGGAGGAGGAAGGGCACACCCGGAACGCGCTGGACGGCGTCTCGTTCCAGGTCCGGGCCGGAGAGATCCTCGGCATCGCCGGCGTGCAGGGCAACGGGCAGACCGAGCTGTGCGAGGCGCTGATGGGGCTGCGGCCCGCCACCGGGACGGTGCGCCTGGACGGCCGGGACATTACCCGGGCCAGCCCGCGGGACCGGCTCCGCGCCGGGATGGCCTATATCCCGGAGGACCGGCAGCAGGACGGCATCGTCAAGGACTTCTCGGTGGCGGACAACCTGGTGCTGGACACCTACGACCGCCCGCCGTACGCCAAGGGCATCGCGATGGACCTGCCGGCCATCCGCGAGCACGCCAAGAGCCTGGTGGCCGAGTTCGACGTGCGGACCTCCTCGATCGACACCTCGGTGGGCACGCTGTCCGGCGGCAACCAGCAGAAGGTGATCCTGGCCCGGGAGGTGGGCCGCCGGGTCCGGCTGCTGCTGGCCAGCCAGCCCACCCGTGGCCTGGACGTCGGGTCGATCGAGTTCGTGCACCGCCGGATCGTCGAGGAACGCGACCAGGGCGTCGCGGTGGTCATCGTCTCGTCCGAACTGGACGAGATCTACGCGCTGGCCGACCGGATCGCGGTCATGTACGAGGGGAAGATCACCGGGTTCCGGCCGCCGACCGTGCCGGTGGCCGAACTCGGCCTGCTGATGGCCGGGGCGACAACCGGGGACGGTGCGGCGGCCGACGCTACCGAGGGCGCCAGCGTGGAGGAGATCGGCGCGGCCACCGAGGCGGCCAACCCGGCGTTCGGCGTGGCGCCCGTGATGACCACGGAACCCGTGGTCACGACGCTCCCCGCCGACGGCGGCGTGGCGGACGGCAGCGGGGACGGCCAGACCGGCAGCCAGGCCAGTGGTGAGGCCACAGACGGGCCGGACGGGCAGGCGGAGCAGACATGAGTGACGAAGCCAGCGGCCCTCCCCCAGGCCAGGGCGCCGGCCCGGACCCGGCGCGGCCGGCCGCCAGCAACCCCGGCCCGGACGCCGCTGCCGGCCCCGGGGACGGCAGCGGCACGACCGTGACCACCCAGGCGGCCGCCCCGGACGACGGGGCCACCGGGCCGCCCAAGGGCCAGGGCCTGAACCACATCATCATCGAGTCGGTCACCCACGGCAGCCCGGCCGTCACCACCACGCTGGCCATCCTGCTGGCCCTGGTGGTCGGGGCGCTGATCATCGCGTTCAGCGACACCACGGTGCTGCACGAGTGGTCAACGTTCTTCTCCAACCCGGGTGCCGCCATCTCGGCGGCCTGGGATTCGATAGCCGCCGCCTACTCGGCACTATTCGAGGGCGCGATCTTCAACCCGCACACGATCGCGGCCGCGTTCCACGGCGGCTCGGTCGGCGCCATCTTCTACCCGCTGTCGCAGACCGCGTCCCAGGCCACCCCGCTGATCCTGACCGGGCTGTCGGTGGCGCTGGCCTTCCGGGCCGGCCTGTTCAACATCGGCGCGGCCAGCCAGTGGATCGGCGGCGCCATCGTGGCCACCTACCTCGGCTTCGCGGTCAGCCTGCCGCTGGTCATCCACGCCGTCGTCTGCCTGATCGGTGGCTTCGCCGGCGGCGCGGCGCTGGGCTGGCTGGTCGGTGCCCTCAAGGCGCGCACTGGGGCGCACGAGGTGATCGTCACGATCATGCTCAACTACGTGATGTACGACTTCCTGTCCTACCTGCTCGGCACGCCGACCGCGCTGCAGCTGCCGCACCAGTCCAACCTGATCAGCCCCACGATCGCCAGCAGCGCCCAGCTGCCGCACGTCGGCGGGCCGCCACCGCAGGTGGGCGTCGGGTTCCTGGTCGCGCTGGCGGCAGCGGGCGGGATGTGGTGGCTGCTGGCCCGCAGCACCACCGGCTTCCAGTTCCGCACGGTCGGGGCCAACCCGAGCGCGGCCCGTACCGCCGGGATGAGCGTGGGCCGGACCTGGGTGCTGGCCATGCTGCTGGCCGGCGGCCTGGCCGGGCTCAGCGGCGCGGTGACCACCCAGGGCACGTTCTACAGCCTCAACTTCCAGAGCTACGGCACCTACGGCATCGACGGCATCACGGTCGCGCTGCTCGGCCGGGCCAGGCCGCTCGGCGTGGTGCTGGCCGCGCTGCTGTTCGGCGCGCTGGACGCGGGCAGCACGGTGATGCAGGCCGCCACCTCGGTCCCGGTCGATATCACCGAGGTCATCCAGGGCCTGATCGTGCTGTTCGTCGCGGCACCGCCGCTGATCCGCGCGGTGTTCCGGCTCCGTGCTGCCCGGGAGACGGGGATGGAAGCAGTGGCGAAGGGGTGGAACGGATGACCGCGCTCGCCACCGTCACCAGCGCGCGCCGCCCGATCACGGTCAACCGCCGGTATATCACCGCCGGGGTGTTCGTGCTGTTCGGGCTGGTGGACATCTTCCTGTTCGGGATGTTCGCGCACAAGGGCGACGCCACGTTCGCGCTCGCCCTGCCCACCTCCTCGATACACGTGCCGAGCATCCACGCACCGGCCCGGCTGGTGCCCATCATCCTGGGCGCCGTCTCGATCGCGCTCGGCATCCTGCGCGCCACCATCGACGAGCCACCGTGGGCCAAGCGGCTGAGCATCGGCCTGGTGCTGCTGTTCTTGGTCATCGCGCTGCTCTGCTGGGCGGACACCGGCAGCTGGGCCAACGGCATCCCGGTCAACGTGGTCAGCCTGCTGCAGGGCACGCTGGCCGCGTCGATCCCGCTGATCCTCGGCGCGCTGGCCGGCTGCATGGGCGAGCGGGCTGGGGTGATCAATATCGCCATCGAGGGCCAGCTGCTGCTCGGCGCGTTCACCGCGGCCATCGTGGCCAGCGCGGTCGGCGTGCTCTGGCTCGGCCTGATCGGCGGGTCACTGGCGGGCGGCCTGGTCGGCCTGGTGCTGGCCCTGTTCGCCATCCGCTGGCTGGTCAACCAGATCATCCTCGGCGTGGTGCTGAACCTGCTGATCAGCGGCCTGACCGGCTACCTCTACGACCGGCTGCTGGTGCCGGACGCGAACACCTACAACAACGCCAGCACGTTCAGCGCGGTCAAGGTCCCGGGCCTGGGCGACATCCCGATCCTCGGGCCGATCTTCTTCGACTCGACGATCTTCCTGTACATCACCTACGCGGCGATCGTCGCGGTCCAGATCGGCCTGTTCAGCACCCGGTGGGGGCTGCGGGTGCGCGCGGTGGGCGAGCACCCGACCGCGGCCGACACGGTCGGCATCAGGGTCAACGGCATCCGGTACGGCAACCTGATCATGGGCGGCATGCTGGCCGGCATCGGCGGCGCCTACCTGACCATCGGGTCGGTGGGCACGTTCAGCAAGGACATGTCCTCCGGGCTGGGCTACATCGCCCTGGCCGCGATGATCTTCGGCCGGTGGACCCCGTGGGGGGCCACCGGGGCGGCGCTGCTGTTCGGCTTCACCGAGGCGCTGCAGAGCTTCATGGGCAGCATCACGGTGCCGATCTCCCCGTTCCTGCTCGGCATGCTGCCCTACCTGGCCACGATCGTCGCGGTGGCGGGCCTGGTCGGCCGGGTCCGGGCACCCGCGGCGGACGGCAAACCCTACGTGCGGGCATGATCGGCCCGCAGCCAGCCGAGCTGGGCCCGGCCGCGGACCCCTACGGTGCGGCGGCGGCCAGCGCGGCCCGGCTGGCCGAGCTGACCGGCCAGGACCGGTACGACGCGGCCGTGGTGCTCGGCTCCGGCTGGGCCCCGGCCGCCGACGTGCTGGCCACCGGGCTGGGCGCGGAGGTCACCGAGTTCCCCGCCGCCGAGCTGGGCGGCTTCCCGGCGGCCACCGTGTCCGGGCACGCCGGCACCATCCGCTCGCTGCGCGCCGGGCCGCTCAGCCTGCTCGTCTTCGTCGGCCGGGTGCACCTGTACGAGGGGCACCCGGTGCCGGTGGTGGTGCACGGCGTGCGTACCGCGGTCGCGGCCGGCTGCCGGGTCGTGGTGCTGACCAACGCGGCCGGCGGCATCCGGGACGGGCTGCGCGTCGGCCAGCCGGTGCTGATCCGCGACCACCTCAACCTGACCGGCCGTTCCCCGCTGACCGGCCCGCCGCCCCCGGACGGCTACCCGGGCCGGTTCACCGACCTGACCGACCTGTACGCGCCCCGGCTCCGCGCGCTGGCCCGGGACGCCGACCAGAGCCTGGCCGAAGGCGTGTACGCCGCGCTCCCCGGACCCCATTACGAAACGCCGGCTGAAATCAGCATGCTGCAGCGGCTCGGGGCCGACCTGGTGGGGATGTCCACTGCGCTGGAAGCCATCGCGGCCCGCCATCTGGGGGCTGAGGTGCTGGCTATCTCGCTGGTCTCGAACCTGGCCGCGGGACTGTCCGGGCACGGGCTGGACCACGCCGAGGTGGTCGCGGCGGGCCGGGCCGCCGCGGGCCGGATGGGCACCCTGCTGGCTCGTGTGCTGCCCGCGGTCAGCTGACCCGCGGCCGGCGTCACCAAAGCAGGCCGGAGCGTGGCAAGCTCGGTCGTATGGGAAACGAGGGGGAGAGCACCAGCCTGCGGGTCAGCTCGGGGCTGCCTGACGACATCGAGACCGCGGCGTGCGCCGTCGCGCATGGCAACGCCCCGGCACCGGCCACCGACCGGACGCTGGTCGCGGTGTTCGCCTCGCCGGTCGCGAACTACCTGCTGCATTTCGCCAGCGACACCGGTTTCCGGGCCGTGCTGGTCGACCCCGACCTGGCCCGGGCGGGCGCCGAGTGGGCCACGCCCTACCTGGTCACCGGCGAGTTCGGGGACCTCCTGGACGACAGCGCGGACGTAGTGGTGACCGACCACCACCGGCCCGAACTGGGCGTGGTGCTGCGCGACGCGCTGGCCAGCAAGGCCCGCTGGGTGGGCATCCTGGGCAACCCGCGGCATCCGGGGCCGCACCTCCAGGCGCTGGCCGAACTGGGCGTGCCCGAGGCGGACATCGCCCGGGTGCACCGGCCAGTCGGGCTGAACATCGGCTCGCGGACCCCGCCGGAGATCGCCATCTCGACACTGGCCGGCCTGATCGCGGACCGGAACGGCCGCCCCGGCGGCTTCGAGTTCTGACCGGGCAGCCGGTGCGGTTTAGCCTTTGAGGGCGCCGGAGACCAGGCCGCGGACGTAGAAGCGCTGCAGCGCGACGTACACGATGATGCACGGGATCATCGCGATCACCGCGCCGGCCAGCAGCAGACCGTAGTTGACCGACCCGTAGGTGCCGGTCTCCACGTTGCTCAGCGCGACCGGCAGGGTGAACAGGCTGTCGTTGGTCAGGAAGCTCAGCGCGCCGAGGAACTCGGTCCAGGAGAACAGGAACGCGTACAGCGCCGTGGTGGCGATGCCCGGCATGACCAGCGGCCGGTACACCGAGAACAGGGTGCGCAGCACCGATGCGCCGTCGATCTGCGCCGCGTCCACCATCTCGCCCGGCACCTGGAGGAAGCTGTTCCGCATCACGAACACGCCGATCGGCAGGTTGAACGTGGTGTAGAACAGGGCCAGCCCGAGCAGGCTGTTCAGCAGGTGCAGGAAGTGCAGCTCCAGGAACAGCGGGGTGAGCACCGCCTGGAACGGGATCATAAAAGCCAGCAGCACTATGCCGAACGCCAGTCCCGAGTAGCGGAACCGGAACAGTGCGAAGCCGAAGCCGGCGAACAGCGACACCACTGAGGTCAGGATCGCGGCCAGCACGGACACGATCAGGCTGTTGATCACGTTGCGCAGGATGTCGTCCTGGCCGGACAGCAGCGTCCGGTAGTTGGCGAACGTCAGGTGGGTGAAGCTGGCCGCGGACGGCGGGTTGCTGACCGCGGATTCCGGCTGCAGGGACCGGAACACCTCCCAGAGCAGCGGCACCACGAACACCGCGCTGATGACCACGCCCGCGATCAGGTACCAGACCAGCCCGCTGCGGCTGGTCCGGCTCCGGCGCTGGGCCGACCGGTCGTACACTGCGGCAGCCATCAGTCCGCGTCTCCTTGCAGGTACCGGAACTGGAGGAAGGTGATCAGCCCGACCACGATGATCAGCACGATCGACATCGCGCTGGCCAGGCCGACGTTGAAGTCGGCGAACGCGGTCTGGTAGATGGCCATCACCACCGACTCGGTGCTGGTCCCGGGCCCGCCGTCGGTGATGATGAAGAACTGGTTGAAGGCCAGGAACGAGCCGACCACCGAGATGATCAGGCTGAGCGCGATCGAGCGGCGCAGCAGCGGGATGGTGATCCGCCGCTCGGCGCCCCACCAGGACGCCCCGTCCACCCGGGCCGACTCGTAGAGCTCCACCGGGATGCCCTGCATGCCCGCCATCAGCAGCATCATGGTCAGCCCGGACGCGAACCAGATGACCAGCACGCTGATCGCGGTCAGCGCCAGCCCGGTGTGCACCGTCCAGGCGGTGGACGCTTTGACGATGCCGAAATGGGCCAGCACGAAGTTGACCGTGCCGGAGTCGGGCTGCAGTTCGACCACGGCCATGAAGCTCTCCGCGACCAGCCCGACGATGTACGGCACGAAGATCATCGTGCGGAACGCGGTGCTGCCCGGCCGGTTGGCCCGGACGAACACGGCCAGCGCGTAACCGATGACCAGGATGGGCAGCGTGACGATCGCGGTGTACTCCAGGGTGAACCGGATCGACTGGAGAAACACCGAGTTGTGCACCAGCGCGCTGTAGTTGGCCAGCCCGATCAAGTGGTACGCGCCGACCAGCGGCCAGTTGGTCAGCGAGATGTAGACGCCGAAGCCGAGCGGGATCAGCGCGAAGGCCGTGACGAACAACAGCGCCGGGGAGATCAGCGCCAGGCCGGTGCGGGTGGTACGGCGGGAGGCGGCGGTGGAGCGCCGCCGCGGCGCGGGCCCACCCGCGGCTGGCCGCCCCGCGGTGGGTCCACCGCGGGGCAGCCAACTGTGGGTCAGGCCGCCCCGCCGGCGGGCCTTCTGTTCCGACGGCGGGGCACTGACCTGGCCTGACACGATTCGACTCAGCCCTTCACACTCGTCACCGTGCTCTGGATATTGGTTTGCCCGGAGGACAGGGCGCCGCTGATGTTGCCGTTGTAGACCGCCTCCTCAAACATCTTGAACCAGGGCGAACCCGGCTCGTTGAAAACGGCGTCATAAGCCAGCGTGTATTCCACCGAGCCCTTGGCCAGCGCCTTGAGCGCGACCGCGTCGTCCGGGTTGGTCTTGGCGAAGGCCGGGGTCAGCACGTCGGTGCGGATCGGGGTCATCCCCTCGGACGGGTACTTGGCCTGCTGCTGTGGCTCCAGCGCCCACTTGATGAACTCCCAGGCGCCGGACGCATTGGGCGCGCCGGCCGGGATGACGAAGTCGTCGCCGCCGTCGAACGTGCTGTAGTTGCCGCCGTCCACCGCGGGCAGCGGTGCGTCGGCGAACTCGGCCTGATTCGTCAACTTGGTCGCGAAGCCGTAGTCACCGGGCAGGATGCCGACCTTGCCCGCTTCGAAGTCGGCGCCCCAGGTCAGCCCGTTCTGGGTCTGGTCAGCGACCGGCGTCATGTGACCGGCCCACATCGTGTGGTAGGCCTCGAGCATCGTCTTGAGCGGCGCGTCGTTGGCCACGTTGACGGTCTGGTTGCCGAGCGGGCCGTTGATCATGTGCTGGCCGGCCGCCCACAGCGACGGCAGCATGGTGAAGCCCAGGCAGCCCTGGCAGTCGCCGGCGAACGAGAAACCGTAGATGCCATGGCCGAGCGCGGTGATCTTCTTCGCGTCCGAGACGATCTCCGCGTAGCTGGTCGGGGGGTCGTTCGGGTTCAGCCCGGCCTCCTTGAACAGCTTCTTGTTGTACCAGAGCACCGACAGGTCGGCCAGGTAGGGCAGCCCGTAGTCCTGGCCGTTGTAGGTGGCCAGTTTGAGGTGTCCCGGGCTGAGCGAGGACTTGTACGGCAGCGCGTTGATGTACTTGGTCAGGTTCATCAGCGCGTTCTGATGGCTGAACTCCGGCACGTCGATGTCGTTCAGCCCCACCACGTCGGGCACCGACCCGGCCCGGATCGCGGTGGCCAGCTGGCTGGTGTCGTCGTTGGGCGGGGTCAGGTGGAGCACCACCTTGAGGTTCTTGTGTGTCGCGTTGAACGCCGCGACCAGGGCCTTGGCCGGCCCGTCGGTCGCCTGACGGGCCCAGAAGTGGACCGTACCGGTGGCGTTCACGCCGAATGTCTTGGTGGACTGGGAGCTGGACGACCCGGACGAGCCGCCACAGGCCGCGGCCAGCAGGGCAGCCACGCCCAGCACCGCGACGACGAGCAATCGTTGCTTGTGACGCATTGAGTGTTACCTCCGCACTGAGGAGAGTGAGCTAGTCGTGTCGTCAGGGGGCGGGCTGGACCAGCGGCAGCCACACCCGCATGGCCCCTCCGTCCCGGTTGTCCCACTGGAAATAGGGGATGGCGGTCGCGATTACCTGGTCCCCGGCCGGATTGGCGGCCGGAGCGGTGGCCTCCGGGTCCTGCTGGTAGGGCAGGCCTGAGGCGCTGGGGGCGGGGTTATTGGTGGCGGCGGCCTCGATGAGCACCGTCGGCCCGACTTCGGGCACGGTGACGGCGCGCTCGCCGAGGTCACCCGGGATGAGGGCAAGATCTTCCAGATCGGCGCCGGCTGGCTGGTCGGCCTGCTCGAAGCAGTAGACGAGGGGGCCGCGTTCGACCGCCGCGGTCCCGCGCACCGCGTCGACCCGCCGGTCCGGGCGGGTCAGCCGGGGGGTGAGATCCAGTTCGTAACGCAGCACGTCGCCGGGCTGCCACTGGCGGTGCACCAGCAGGTACCCCGCACCGGCCGGGTCGGCCTCCAGGGGCTGGCCGTTCAGCAAAAGTTGCGGGCTGGCGGACCAGGCCGGCACGCGCAGCGCGAGGCCAGCCGGCTCCGGCGGGGCGGCGGTGACCTGGATCCCGACCGCGCCGGACCACGGGTAGCCGGTGTCCACCCGGAGGGCCAGCTCGCCGCCGCCCAGCGGGGCGGCCAGCTCGGCGCCGGTGAACTGGTGCAGGTACAGCGTGTCCCCGGCCGTGGTGGCCAGGTAGTTCTGCAGCGAGGCGGTGAGCCGCATGATGTTCGGCGGGCAGCAGGCGCAGGAGAACCACTGCCGCCGCCGGCCCGGGTCGTCCTTCTCGAAGTGGTCGATCCGGCGCTGCAGCGGGTTCACGTAGAAGAACCGGGTCCCGCCGGTCGCGATCGCGCCCGCGAACCCGTTGTACAAGATGCGTTCCATGTGGTCCGCGTACCTGGCCTCGCCGGTGGCCAGCAGCAGCCGCCACGCCCAGTGGAAGCTGGCGATGGCCGCGCAGGTCTCGTTGTAGGCCCGGTCCGGCGGCAGCTCGTACCGGTCGCCGAAGCTCTCCCCCTCGTGCCGCGAGCCGTTCCCGCCGGTCAGGTACGTCTTCGCGGCGATCATGTCGGCCCAGCGGGTGACCGAGGTGCCGTGCAGCCCCGCGTCGCCGGTCTCGGCGGCGACGTCCGCGACGCCCGCCTCCAGGTACAGCGCGCGGACCACGTGCCCGTAGTCGGTGGTCATCTCCCGGACCGGCTCATAGTCCTGCAGATAGCGCAGGCCGAACCCGGAATCACCGATCAGCCCGTGCCCGCGCTTGTCGACCCACTGGCTGGCCAGCTCCAGATAGGGCCGGTGCCCGGTCTCCCGGTACAGCTCCACCAGCGCGGTCTCCACGATCGGGTGGCCGTCCAGTCCGCCATCGGTGCCCAGGAACGTGTCCACCAGGTGATCGGCGAACCGGCGGGCCACCCCGAGCAGCCGGTCGAAGCCGGCCCCGCGCTGGCACGCGATGGCCGCCTGGATCAGGTGGCCGGCGCAGTACATCTCGTGGCTGTAAGCCAGGTTGCTGTACCGCGGCTGGCCGGACACCTGGATGGCCGAATTCAGGTAGCCGTCGGGCTGCTGGGCCTTCTCCAGCAGCGTGGTCGTTTCCTGGGCGAAGTCGGCCAGCTCCTGATCGCCGCCCCGGCCCAGCTCCCAGCCGATCGCCTCCAGCGTCTTGTAGATGTCGGAGTCCATGAACACCGGGCCCCGGTAACCCTCGTGCGCCCCGGCGATGGCCAGCCGGAGGTTGCCGAGGTTCCCCGCCACCTCCAGCTGGCGCAGCGCGAGCGGCAGGCTCGACGCGCGGTTGCGCTGCTGCCAGTCATGCAGCAGGCCGGCGTCCAGCCGCGCGGCCTGGCCGCCGAGCGGCCGGTGCACGACCGCCGCGGCCGGGCTGGGACTGACCGGGCCGCGAGCCGGTTGGATGGCATCTGCACTGCTCACCTGGCGCACTCCAGTTCCCGGGCGTCATGATGGTGATGGGGCGTCAGCCGCCCGGGGGCGGAGGCTAAGCGCTTCCCCACCAAACACGCGTTTGTAGGAATAGGTTTTCCCAAGCAAGGTAGGAGTCGTAGCCTTGGGCGTCAAGCCTGTATAGTCCCGATTTGATTACATAATCCGGTCAGCCAGGCCGGGCTTGGATTCCGGAGCAATCCTTTGCCTGCTAGCTCTCAGCCGCCCAGTTCAACGCCGCGCGCTCAGCCGGCCACCGGGCCTGCGCTCGGCCCACCGGGCACGCCGGCCAGGCGGGTGACGATCCGGGATGTCGCCGCCCGGGCCGGGGTCTCGATCGGGACCGCGTCCAAGGCCCTGAACGGCCAGGGCAAGCTGCGCGCGGAAACCCGGGACCGGGTGGCGGCCGCCGCCCGCGAACTCGGTTTCGCACCCAACGTGCTGGCCCGCGGGCTGCTCGCCGGGCGCACCTACACGGTCGGCGTGATCACCACCGACAGCTTCGGCCGGTTCAGCATCCCGGTCATGCTCGGCGCCGAGGGCGCGCTCGGGGCCGGCCAGATCTCCGTGTTCATGTGCGACACCCGGGACGACCCGGGCCGCGAGCGGCAGTACCTGGACATGCTGCTGAGCCGCCGGGTGGACGGGCTGATCGTGGCCGGGCGGCGGATCGAGCCGCGGCCCAGCATCGGCCTGGGCCTGGGCATCCCGGTGGTGTACGCGATGACCCAGTCGATGGACAGCGACGAGCCCGCGATCCTGCCCGACGACACCGGCGGCGGCCGGCTCGCCGCCGAGCACCTGCTCAGCCTCGGCCGCCGCCGGTTCGGCCACATCACCGGGCCGGAGCGGTTCCTGTGCGCCCGGAAGCGGGCCCGCGGGTTCTGTGACACGGTCACCGTGGCCGGCGCCAAGTTCGCCGCGCATGACGTGCTGTACGGCGAGTGGAGCGAGCGGTGGGGCCGGGAGGCGGTGCGGGTGGTGCTGGACAGCACCCCGGACGTGGACGCGATCTTCTGCGGCAGCGACCAGATCGCCCGCGGCGTGACCGACACGCTGCGGCTGCTCGGCCGGCGGGTGCCCGACGACATCGCGGTGGTCGGCTTCGACAACTGGAGCCCGATGGTGCTCGGCGCGGACCCGGAACTGACCAGTGTGGACATGTGCCTGGAGCACGTCGGCCGGGTGGCCGCCGAGCATCTGCTGCTGGCCATCAACGGCGACACCACGCACGGCGTGCACACCTTGCCGTGCCGTCTGGTGCCGCGTGACTCGACCGCGCATCCGCCCGTCGAAGCGGGGTGAGCGTGCTGATTACCGCACCCGCGCCTGACGCAGCGCGTCTGGCCGGCCGTCACTTGACCTGGGAGTATGTGAACGATAACAATCTCTCCAGCATTGGACCGGGGTTTGCTTACGTGCGTCTAAATTGGGGGCATCCAGGTGCGGTATGGGGAGCGTCCCTGTTGCGTCCGGGCCTGATGGTGGCCCGGCGTGGTTAGGCAGCCGGGGCGGCCGGTGAGCGGCGGCGCGGCCGGGCGGCGGGGCAACGGCCCGGCCAGCGGCCAGCGACCAGGGAGGGAGGTGGGCGTGGAGCTGCCGGAGCGGGCGCGGAGCCGGCCGCCGGTGATGACCGATGTGGCGCAGCTGGCCGGCGTCTCCCACCAGACCGTCTCCCGGGTGCTGAACGATCACCCCAACGTCCGGCCGCAGACCAGGGCCCTGGTGCTGGCGGCCATCACCGAGCTGGGCTACCGGCCGAATGCGGCGGCCCGGACGCTGGTCACCCGGCGCACCCACACCCTCGGCGTGATCAGCTTCGACACCACGCTGTACGGGCCCGCCTCCATGCTCTACGGCATCGAGCGGGCCGCGCGGGACAGCTACTTCGTGGCCATCGCCAGCGTGCCCGAGCTGGACCGGCGCTCGGTGCTCGACGCGGTGGACCGGTTCGTCGGGCAGGGTGTCGAGGGCATCATCGTGATCGCGCCGCAGGACTCGGCGGTGGAGGCGCTCTACCACGTCCCGGAGGACATCCCGCTGCTCGCGGTGGGCTGCCGGACCAGCCCGCCGGTGCCGTCGGTCGCGGTGGACAACGCCGGGGGCGCCGCGCTGGCCACCGAGCACCTGCTCGGCCTGGGCCACCGCACCGTGCATCACCTGGCCGGCCCGGCGGGCTGGCTCGACGCGCAGGCCCGGGTGGACGGCTGGCGGCAGGCGCTGCGCGACGCCGGCGCCGAGGAGCCGCCGCTGCTGGCCGCCGACTGGTCCGCCGCCAGCGGGTACGACCTCGGCTTGCGGATCGCGGCCGACGACAGCGTGACCGCCGTGTTCTGCGCCAACGACCCGATGGCGCTCGGCCTGCTCCGGGCGCTGTCCGAGCAGGGCCGCCGGGTGCCGCAGGACGTCAGCGTGATCGGCTTCGACGACATCCCGGAGTCGTCCTACTTCCTCCCGCCGCTGACCACGGTCCGGCAGCATTTCGGTGAGCTGGGCCGCCGCGCGCTGGACGCGCTGGTGGGCCTGATCCATGGCCGGGACCAGTCCGGGTCGGCCGAGCCGGTCGCCCCGCAACTGGTCATCCGGTCCAGCACCGGGCCGCCCCGGAGCTG
The DNA here is from genome assembly GCA_963832095.1 of uncultured Actinomycetes bacterium. Taxonomy (GTDB): domain Bacteria; phylum Actinomycetota; class Actinomycetes; order Streptosporangiales; family Streptosporangiaceae; genus RYN-230. The sequence goes on along the minus strand of CAWHSW010000006.1, from coordinate 121,728 downwards.
ACTTGGCGGACACTCGCGAGAACGGGACAACGATGACTGTTAGCGCTCACCGCGACAGCACCAGCCCAAACACCAGCGAGGACAGCTACGTCGTCGGCGTGGACTTCGGCACGCTGTCCGGGCGGGCGCTGGTCGTCCGGGTCAGCGACGGCGCCGAACTCGGCTCGGCGGTCTGCCAGTACCCGCACGGCGTGATGGACGCCAAGCTGGCCGCGACCGGCGACCCGCTGCCGCCGGACTGGGCGCTGCAGGACCCGGAGGACTACCGGGAGGTGCTCCGCGACGCGGTGCCGGCCGCCGTCGCGGCGGCGGGCATCGACCCGGCCCGGGTCATCGGCATCAGCACCGACTTCACCGCGTGCACGGTGCTGCCCGTGCTGCGCGACGGCACCCCGCTGTGCCACCTGCCCGACCTGGCCGGCCGGCCGCACGCCTACGTCAAGCTGTGGAAGCACCATGCCGCGCAGCCGCAGGCGGACCGGATCAACGCGCTGGCCCATGAGCGCGGCGAGCCGTGGATCGCCCGGTACGGCGGCAAGATCTCCTCCGAATGGCAGTTCGCCAAGGCGCTGCAACTGCTCGAGGAGGACCCGGAGATCTACGACCGGGCCGAGCGCTGGATCGAGGCGGCCGACTGGATCGTCTGGCAGCTCGGCGGCACCGAGACCCGCAACGCCTGCACCGCCGGGTACAAGGGCATCTACCAGGACGGGCACTACCCGTCGCGGGACTACCTGGCCGCACTGAACCCGCGGTTCGCCAGCTTCGCCGAGGACAAACTCGCCCATCCGGTCAGCCCGCTCGGCGCCCGGGCCGGCTCGCTGACCGCCGAGGCGGCCGGCTGGACCGGCCTGCCGGAAGGCATCGCGGTCGCGGTGGGCAACGTGGACGCGCACGTCACCCCGCCCGCCGCCAACGCCATCGCACCCGGCCAGATGGTGGCCATCATGGGCACGTCAACCTGTCACGTGATGAACGCCAGCACCCTGGCCGAGGTGCCCGGCATGTGCGGGGTGGTCGATGGGGGCATCGTGGCCGGTGAGTTCGGCTACGAGGCGGGGCAGAGCGGCGTCGGTGACATCTTCGCCTGGTACCTCGACCACGGCGTGCCCGCGTCCTACCGGGACGACGCGGCGCAGCGCGGGGTCTCCCTGTTCGACCTGCTGGCCCGCGAGGCGGCCGGGCAGCCCGCCGGCGCGCACGGCCTGATCGCCCTGGACTGGCTGAACGGGAACCGCTCGGTGCTGGTGGACCACCACCTGTCCGGCATGATCGTGGGGCTGACCCTGGCCACCCGGCCACCGGACATCTACCGGGCGCTGGTCGAGGCGACCGCGTTCGGCACCCGGGTGATCATCGACGCGTTCGCCGCGTCCGGAGTGCCGGTTACCGAGTTCGTGGTGGCCGGCGGCCTGCTCAAGGACTCGTTCGTGATGCAGGTGTACGCGGACGTGCTGCGCCGCCCGCTGAGCGTGATCGTCTCCGAACAGGGCCCGGCACTCGGCTCGGCCATCCACGCGGCGGTGGCCGCGGGCAGCTACCCGGACGTACCCGCCGCGGCCGCGGCGATGGGCGGGAAGCGGGCCGGGGTGTACACCCCCGACCTGGCCAGCGCGGATATCTACGACGAGATGTACGCCGAGTACGTCCGGCTGCATGACTACTTCGGCCGGGGCGGCAACGAGGTCATGCACCGGCTCCGCGCGCTGCGCGACCGGGTGCTGGCGGCCGAGCCGGCCCGGCAGCAGGCTTATGCCGCCAACCACGATCACTCCGAGGAAGGGGCTTAGTTTTGAGCAGCGGAGACGTGAGCGAGCACGCGATCAGCGCGGCCATCTCGCACACCCGCGCCGAGGTCTGCGCGCTGCACGCCGCGCTGGTCGAGAACAACCTGGTCGCCTGGACCTCCGGCAACGTGTCCGCGCGGGTGCCCGGCACCGACCTGATGGTGATCAAGCCGAGCGGCGTCGCCTACCCCGACCTGACCCCGGGCAACATGGTGCTCTGCGACCTGGACGGCCAGCCGGTGGAGGACGGCTACAGCCCGTCCAGTGACACCGCCACGCACGCCTACGTCTACCGGCACATGCCGCAGGTGGGCGGCGTGGTGCACACGCACTCCAGCTACGCCACCGCATGGGCGGCCCGCGGCGAAGCCATCCCGTGCGTGATCACCGCGATGGCCGACGAGTTCGGCGGCGAGATCCCGCTCGGCCCGTTCGCGCTGATCGGCAGCGACGAGATCGGCCGCGGCATCGTGGCCACCCTGGATGGGCACCGGTCCCCCGCCGTGCTGATGCGCAGCCACGGCGTGTTCACCGTCGGCGGTACCGCCCGGGCCGCGGTCAAGGCCGCGGTGATGTGCGAGGACGTGGCCAGGACCGTGCACCTGGCCCGGGCTTACGGCGAGTTGGAGCCGCTCAAGCCGGACCAGATCGACGCACTGCACAAGCGCTACCTGGAGCAGTACGGCCAGCGCTGACCGCGCGGGCCCGGACGGCAGTTCCATCAGCCGAGCGTTACTAAGAAAGGGTTGCCATGACCGGACGTAAGCCTCGGATCGGGATCCTGGGCGTCATGCAGGACCTGTATGACGACATGATTCCCGGTATTGCGCAGCGCCAGGAGGGCTACGCGGCGGAACTGGCCGCCCACCTTGCGGACGTTGGTGAGTTCATCCCGAGCAAGGCGATCAAGTACCGGGAGGACGCGGTCCGCGCGATGCGCGAGTTCGAGAACGCGGACCTGGACGGGGTCATGGTGGTCATGCTGACCTACGGGCCGGCCATGCGGGTGGCCCGGCTGCTGGCCGAGTCCCGGCTGCCGGTGCTGCTGGCCAACATCCAGCCCGAGCCGAACGTGACGCCGGCCTGGGACATGGACGACATGACCTACAACCAGGGTGTGCATGGTGCGCAGGACACGGCCAACGCGATGGTCCGGGCGGGCCGGCGCTTCGCGGTGCTCACCGACGATTGGAAGAGCGAGCAGTTCAAGGACGACGTGAGCCGGTTCGCCCGGGCCGCGCGCGCGATCACCGCGTGGAAGTCGCTCAAGACGGCCATCTTCGGCTACGCGATGAACGACATGGGCGACATCCGGGTGGACGAGTCGGCGCTGATCCGCTCGATCGGCCCGGAGATCCTGGCCGTCGCGCAGGGCGACCTGTACCGCGGCATGCAGGCGGTCACCGACAAGCAGATCGCCGACGTGATCGCGTTCGAGGACGAGAACTTCGAGATCGACCCCCGGCTGTCCGCCGAGGAGCGGACCGACCACGCCCGGATGCAGGTGGCCATCGAGCAGATCCTGGTCGATGGCGGGTTCGGCGCGTACACCGCGCATTTCGACGCGATCGGCGAGGACGGCCGGTTCAGCCGGCTGCCGCTGGCCGCGGCCTCCTCGCTGATGGCCAAGGGCTACGGCTACGGGGCCGAGGGCGACGTGCTGACCGCCTGCCTGGTGTACGCCGGGCACCAGTTGATCGGCGACGCGCACTTCACCGAGATGTACGCGATGGACTTCCCGTCCGACTCGATCCTGCAGAGCCACATGGGCGAGGGCAACTGGAAGATCGCCCGGACCGACCGGCCGGTCAAGCTGATCAAGCGCCCGCTGGGCATCGGCCGGCTGGCCGACCCGCCCACGTTCCTGTTCCAGTACCAGCCCGGACCGGCCACCCTGGCCGCCCTGGTCTCGCTGGAAGGCACCCGGTGGCGGCTGGTCTGCGCCGAGGGCGAGAACCTGGACAGCCAGCTCCTGCCGGCGCTGGAGATGCCGTACGGCCAGTTCCGGCCCACGTCCGGCGTGCGGGCCTGCCTGAACGGCTGGCTGGCCGCGGGCGGCCCGCACCACGAGGTGATGAACCTGGGTCACCACGCCGCCGACTGGAAGGTGTTCTGCGACCTGGCCGGAATCGAGTTCGTCCAGGTCTGACCCCGGTCCGCGCGCGCTTCCCAACCGTGATCATGGCTTTGGTGTCGTCCCAGCGCAACGCCGCTGACTTAACGGTCTGGACGTTCCCCATGCGCTGGCCCTAGCCTGCCAACTTCAGCCCCATCAGGCACATCGATCATGCGCTGTGGCGACTCTTCACGTATCTGGTTCGGTTCCTGTCCGGTTTATCCCGGTTCCAGCGGGCCAAACACGTGAAAAGTTGGCGCCGGCGGTGTGGCCGGGGGCTGGCGATGGCCTTAAGTCAGCGGCGTTGCGCCCCAGCGGCACCAAACCCATGATCACGACCGTTGCGCCGACCGCGCTTCCCGTACCGAGGTCTCAGCCGGCCGCGGCGGGTGCGTCAGCCGTGGAATTGACGGCCGGGACGAGTACCGTAATCGGCATGACCGCACAGCCTGCCGGGCCCTCAGGAAGCGGGCCGCACGAGATGATTCATCTGGGCGGGGAGACTGCCGTCGTGGTTCCGCTGGCTGAGTACCGGCGGTTGCAGGCGCTGGACCAATTGGCGTCCCCCCACGAGCGGGAGGGCGCCGAGGCGGCGGCCGCGCTGGAGGAGTACCGGGAGTGGTCGGCAGCCGGACGGCCCGGAGCCATCTCCCACGAGCAGGCCCGCCGGCTGCTGCTCCGCCACGACGGGTGAGAGTTGAGTGGTCGCCACGAGCGATCGATACGGCCGCCCGGTTCCTGGACGACACCAACGGCATGATGGCGGTCGTGGCGGCGTTAGACGCGCTGGCCGTGGATCCCTACCCAGCCGAGTCCTTCCGGTGGGGAGACATACTCCGGCTCCGGGTCGGCAGGTACCGCATCATGTATGTGGTCGAGGGCGACCTCATCACGGTTGACCGGGTTGACCGGCCGGCTGAGCCGCGCGGCCCGCTCCGGATTCCACCAGGCCTGAGGAATGTCCTGGGCGCGGCATCTCCTGGTTTGCCGCGCCCAGGACGGCTCTGACCGTCGGCGGATAAGGAATAGGTTTTCTCCAGACCGTAGGCTCCGCTCAACTCAACCGTCAAGGCAGCTAAATATAGGAATCGTCACAATCTGGTTAAGCCGTGACGGCGTCGGACATTGCGGCAAACGCTTGCCTGCGGCCAACGAGGACAGCCCGGCCGGCAGGCGTCTCAGCCGTGGCGGACAGCCAGCGCAAGCCAAAGACTCATATAGCCGCTGATCAGCGGCTATATGAGCGCGAACGTTCGCGCGTCGTGGGCCGATTGCCCGGCCCGGGACCGGAATTGCTCCGAGGAAACCCATCGCCTCCGGCCGTCACGCACCGCAATCAAGCGGGGCAACCGTGATCGAACCGTGTCTTGACCGGGCATAGCGGCGGAATCTACTTTCTAGGCGAACGTTCGTTCACGACGACGAACCAGGTCACGGCAAGGACGTCATGGCACGCCGGTATGTCTCGATCAAGGAAGTCGCGGCCCGGGCCGGGGTCAGCTTCCAGACCGCGAGCAAGGTGCTCAACGGCGGCAACGTGCGGGTGTCAGCGGAGACCGCGGCCCGCATCATGGCCGTGGCGGACAGCCTGGGCTACCGGCCGAACAGCGTCGCGCGCAGCCTGGTGCAGCAGTCCACCGCCACCATCGGGCTGGTCGCCGGGGACATCACCGATGGCGCGCTGTCCCAGTTCGCGGTGGCCGCCGAGCGCACCGCGCGCAAGCACGGGCACGCGGTCCTGGTCGGCAACCTGGCCGACGACGGCCGGGACGGCGCCGCCGTGGTGCAGATGCTGATCGACCGCCGGGTGGACGGGGTTATCGCGGCTGCCCCGCAACTCGAAGGCGATACCAAGGTCGCCGACATGCTCCGCCGGTACGTGCCGTCGGTCAGCCTGCACCATGTGCCGGGCGGCGGCGTCCCGCTGGTCGGCTCCAACCACCGGGCCGGCGCGCGGACCGCCACCGAGCACCTGATCCGGCTCGGGCACACCACCATCGGCACCGTCACCGGCCCGTTCCGGCGGCACGTGGTGCGCAGCCGGCTGCACGGCTACGAGGACGCGCTGCGCGCCGCGGGTATCGAGCCGGGCGAGGACCTGGCCGTCGAGGGCGACTGGACGCCGGGCACCGCGGCCGCCGCCACCCGGCTGCTGCTGGAGCGGGACCCGGAGATGACCGCGATCTTCGTGCACAGCGACACGATGGCCATCGGCGTGCTCAGCGCGCTGACCGCGGCCGGCCGCCGGGTGCCGCAGGACGTGGCCGTGGTCGGCTGCGACGACATGCCGTTCGCCGAGTACCTGATGCCGCCGCTGTCCTCGCTGCGGGTGCCGTTCGCGGAGACCGGCGAGCAGGCGGTGGAACTGCTGCTGCACAGCATCGCCGGGGAGACCCCGCCGGAGGCCCCGGTGCGGCTGCCGGTCGAGCTGATCGTGCGCGAATCCTGCGGGGGGCGAGCCCAGCCCGGTGCCCAGCCGGGCGCCCAGAAAACCGCAACCGACCAGGAGGACTCGTGACCCGGATCGTGGTGGATCCCGCCCGCCAGCTCGGCACCGTCGACCGCAACGTCTTCGGCGGCTTCGTCGAGCATCTCGGCCGCTGCATCTACGGCGGCCTGTATGACGAGGGTTCCCCGCTGGCCGATGAGAACGGGTTCCGCCAGGACGTCCTCAACCTGCTCCGCGAGCTCCGGATGGGCGTGCTCCGCTGGCCGGGCGGCAACTTCGTGAGCAACTACCACTGGGCCGACGGCATCGGCCCGAAGGACAGCCGGCCACGGCGGCCGGAGCTGGCCTGGGGCGGCGAGGAGTCCAACCGGTTCGGCACCGACGAGTTCCTGGCCTACTGCCGGCAGCTCGGCACCGAGCCGTACATCTGCCTGAACATGGGCACCGGAACCCTGGAAGAGGCGCTGGCCTGGGTCGAGTACTGCAACGGCCGGGGCAACACGTACTGGGCCGACCGCCGCAGGGCCAACGGTCACCAGGATCCGTACCAGGTCCGGTACTGGGGCCTGGGCAACGAGATGTACGGCGACTGGCAGGTCGGCGCGGTGTCCGCCGAGGAGTACGTGCGTACCGCGACCCGCTGGGCCCGGGCCATCAAGATGCTCGACCCGCAGGCCAAGCTGATCAGCTGCGGGATGAACGGGTGGAACGACTGGGACCGGGTGGTCATCGACGGGATGGCCCCGCTGGTCGACTACCACTCGCTGCACATCTACACCGGGTCCGGCGACTACTGGACCAACGTGCTGCAGCCGCTGCAGGCCGAACGCGCGATCGGGGTCACCCGGGCACTGATCGAGCGGGTGGCCTACGTGAAGAAGATCGCCAACCCGCCGCGGATCGCCTACGACGAATGGAACGTCTGGTACCGGGAGCCGGACGGCGCGCTGGAGGAGCGCTACAACTTCCCGGATGCCCTGGCCGTCGCCACCTACCTGAACATCTTCATCCGGAACAGTGCCTGGGTCCGGATGGCCAACCTGGCCCAGATGGTGAACGCCATCGCGCCGATCGTGACCAGCCCGGAAGCCGTGGCCACGCAGCCCATCTACTACCCGGTACTGCTGCACGCCAAAGCCGCACTGGACCTGGCGGTCGACGCGCATGTGAGCGCTCCCACAATCAGCCCGCTGGGCGAGGAGCGGCACAGCCGGTGGCCGCACCGGGTCGCCGATCTCGGTCCGTTCACCATGGTGGACGCGGCCGCCACCGCGTCCACCGACCGCGGCAAGCTCTCGCTGACCCTGGTCAACCGCAACCCGGACGAGCCGGAAACCGTCGAGATCGCAGTGCGCGACCTGGCCTTCGACGGCGACGCACAGGTCGCGACCGTCACCGCGGAACGTGGGCCGGGTGCCCGCGTGCTGCCCGATGTCGAGGGTGCCTGCCTGGAGGAGGGGTCGGAGACCCCCAAGGGGGCAGTGCTCACCCTCACTCTCCCGCCGCAGTCGTTCACCGTGGTCGAGGCGGTGACCGACGGCGGGTGATCTTTCCCCAGAAACCCCCATCAGGAAAAGGACAAGGCTCTATGACGAGTTTTGCGAAGATGCCCTTCCCCTCACGACACAGCTGGCCCCGTCCCCCGGGGTCGCGACGCACCGCCGGGCGCGCGGCGGCCGGGCTGGCCGCAGTGGCCGCCGTCTCGCTGATCGCCGCGTGCGGCAGCAGCGGCAGCAGCACCTCCGCGTCCAGCACGAAGAGCGCGGCCCCCGCCGCCAGCGGTGGCGCCACGCTCGAGGCGGGCGCGTCCTGCAAGTCGTCCAGCGCCACGAAGGTCACCTTCTGGGCGTGGGTGCCGGGCATGGGCCGGGCGGTCACCGAGTTCAACAAGACCCACCCGAACATCTGCGTAACCCAGGAAGACGTGGGCGCGGGTGACCCCGAGTACGTGAAGATCTCCGACGCGCTCAAGGCCGGCTCGGGCGCGCCCGACGTGGCCGAGGTCGAGTTCGACGAACTGCCCTCGTTCGAGGCCACGCACAACGTGGTCAACCTGGTCCCGTACGGCGCGAACAAGTACAAGAGCGACTTCGTGCCATGGGCCTGGCAGGAGGTCAGCCAGGGCTCGGCGGTCTACGCCATGCCAGGCGACTCCGGCCCGATGGCCTTCTACTACAACTCCAAGCTGCTGGCCAAGTACCACATCACGCCGCCGACCACGTGGGCCCAGTTCGCCACCGCGGCCGCGGCGCTGAAGAAGGCCGACCCGTCGGCCTACATCACCAACTTCTCCGCCACCGACCTGCAGTGGGTGATGAGCCTGATGGCCCAGGACAACGCCTGGCCATTCGCCTACAGCGGCGGCAGCACGGTGACCATCAACTGGACCGGCCCGGCCCAGATGAAGTTCGCCGCCTACTGGCAGAAGCTGCTGAACGCGCACGAGGTCAACGGCACCACCGACGTGTCCGCCACCTCGTTCGCCGACATGGACAAGGGGATCGACGCGAGCTGGCTCAGCTCGGCGTGGGGCCCGTCCTACTTCGCGCCGGACGCCAAGTCGTCGGTCGGCGACTGGCGGGCGGCGGCACTGCCGCAGTGGACCGCGGGCGCCAACGTGGCCGCCAACTGGGGCGGCTCGACGTACCCGGTGTTCAGCCAGAGCACCCACAAGGCCGCGGCGGCCGAGTTCTCCGAGTGGCTGAACGGCACCACCGCCTCGTGGAACATCACCAAGACGGCCCCGTCGTCGCTGTTCCCGACGTACCTGCCGCTGCTCAACGACCCGTCCTACAAGGACACCACCGTCGCAGTGTCCGGCTCGTCCCACCCGGACCAGGCGTTCACCGCGGCGGCGAGCAGCATCAAGGGCGTCCCCTGGCCGCCGTTCATGACTGAAGCGCTGACCGAGTCCGCCACCGTGTTCGCCGGCGTCCTCGATGGCAAGGAAACGCTCGCCTCGGCATTCAAGAACTTCCAGAATGTCCTGGTTACCTACGCCAAGCAGCAGGGCTTCACGGTTTCCAGCTGATAGCTGGCTGGCGGGCGCCCGACTTCCCCAGCCGGGCGCCCGCCGGCCCCGCACCCCCCCGACACGCTCCGCACCCCGACAGGAGAACACCATCGTGAACGGCACCGCCACCACGGCGCAGCGCCGCCCGCTCCCGATCCGGGGCATGCTGGTGCAGTCCGCGTGGGCCCGCCGGCGCGACCGGAAGGGCTTCTGGTTCGTCGCCCCATTCCTCGTCTTCTTCGCCGTCTTCCTGCTGGCGCCGCTCATCTACGCCATCTACACCAGCCTGTACACCACCCGGATCATCGGTGGCACCACGTTCACCGGCGCGGCCAACTACACCGAGACGCTGCAGTCCGGCGAGTTCTGGTCCGGCGTCATCCGGGTGCTCATCTTCGCCGCGATCCAGATCCCGGTCATGCTGGCCATCGCGTTCTTCTTCGCGACCATGTTCGACCTGGGTGTGGCCAAGTACGGCAGCCTGTTCCGGACCCTCTTCTTCATCCCGTTCGCGGTGCCCGCGGTGGTCGGCGCGGTGATGTGGTCGTTCCTGCTGGAACCGCAGTTCGGCCCGTTCGTGCATCTGGCCCACGCGCTCGGCTTCGCCAATACCGACTTCTTCTCCAGCAACCTGATCCTGCCCTCGATCATCGTCATCGTGATCTGGGAGTGGACCGGCTACAACATGATCATCTTGTACGCGGCACTGAAATCGGTGCCCAGGGACGTGGTCGAGGCGGCCATCCTGGACGACACGCCGCTGTGGAAGATCATCGTGAAGGTCAAGCTGCCGATGGTCCGGCCCGCCATCGTGCTGCTGGTGTTCATCAACACGATCGGCGCGCTGCAGCTGTTCACCGAGCCGCTGATCCTGCAGTACTTCGAGACCCAGGCCATCTCGATCAACTTCACGCCGACCCTGTACATCTACAACACCGCGATCGCGGGCGGCGAGGACCAGCTGGCCGCGGCCGCCGCGGTGATCCTCGGCCTGGTGATCGTGATCATCTCGGTCGGCTCGCTGTTCCTCCGCCGCCGCAGGGGTGAGATCTGATGAGCGCATCCACCGCCGTCCTCGACCAGGACCAGCCCGCACCCGCGCCGCGCGAGCCGCGCCGCCGCCGCTGGGGCGGCCCGGACGAGAACGCGATCCCGGTCGAGTTCTATGGGCTGCGCCGCGGCACGGTCAGCGTGGTCACCACGCTCTGCGTGCTGTTCGCGATCTTCACGCTGATCCCGATCGTCTGGCTGATCATCAACTCGACCAAGACCCAGGCCAACATCTTCGAGTCGTTCGGCTTCTGGTTCGCCTCCCCGTTCGTGTTCGGCCGCAACTTCGGCCTGCTGTTCCAGAACGTGGACGGCTATGGCATCTACTTCCAGTGGTTCGGCAACACCGTGCTGTACGCGGTGGTCGGCGGCGGTGGCGCCGCCGCGCTGTCCGCGCTGGCCGGCTACGGCTTCGCCCGGTTCCGGTTCCGCGGCGCGCGGTTCCTGTTCTACGTGACCATCGGGGCCCTGCTGGTGCCGATCGCGGCCATCACCCTGCCGCTGTACCTGAGCTACGCCAAGGTGCACCTGATCAACTCGATCTGGGGGATGATCCTGCCCGCCATGGTCAGCCCGATCGGCGTGTACCTGATGAAGGTGTTCGTCGAGGTGTCGGTGCCGATCGAGCTGATCGACGCGGCCCGGCTGGACGGTGCCGGCGAATTCAAGATCTTCTTCCGGCTGGCCCTGCCGCTGATGATCCCCGGGCTGATGACGGTGCTGCTGCTGAGCGTCGTCACGGTGTGGAACAACTACTTCCTGCCGCTGATCATCTTCAGCCAGAACCAGCTCTACCCGCTCACCGTGGGCCTGGGCCTGTGGTCGGAACGCGCCCAGAACAGTGGCAACGCCGAGCTGTTCCCGCTGGTCGTGCTCGGTGGGCTGGTCACCATCGCGCCGCTGATCATCCTGTTCCTGATCTTGCAGCGGTACTGGCGCAGCGGCCTGCTGCTGGGCAGCATCGCGAACTGAGGAAGGGAGTACCCGTGGCTGCCAGTGTGACCCTGGACCGGCTGACCAAGACCTACCCCACCGGCGTCACCGCCGTGCGGGAGCTGGACCTGGACGTCGGCGCGGGCGAGTTCGTCGTCCTGGTCGGCCCGTCCGGCTGCGGCAAGACGACCGCGCTGCGCATGGTGGCCGGCCTGGAGCGGATCAGCGCGGGCACCCTCCGCTTCGGCGACCGGGTGGTCAACGACGTGCCGCCCCGGCAGCGCGACGTGGCCATGGTGTTCCAGAGCTACGCGCTCTACCCGCACCTGACGGTGGCCGAGAACATCGGCTTCTCCCTGGAAAACAAGAAAATCCCTAAGCCTGAACGCCAGCGCCGGGTCCGCGACACCGCCGCCATCCTGGGCCTCACCGGGCAGCTGAACCGCAAGCCGCGGCAGCTGTCCGGCGGCCAGAAGCAGCGGGTTGCGATGGGCCGGGCCATCGTCCGTGAGCCGGCCATTTTCCTGATGGACGAGCCGCTGTCCAATCTCGACGCCAAGCTGCGGGTGCAGATGCGCGCCGAGATGCTGGCCGTGCACCGGCGGGTCGGCGCAACCACGCTGTACGTCACGCACGACCAGACCGAGGCGATGACGATGGGCGACCGGGTGGCCGTGCTGCGCGACGGCGTGCTGCAGCAGGCTGCGCCGCCCCGGGAACTGTACGACCGGCCGGCCAACCTGTTCGTCGCCTCGTTCATCGGGTCGCCGTCGATGAACCTCTACCCAGCCCGGCTGGACATCGTCGGGGACACCGCCGAGCTGATCCTGGGCAGCCAGCGGCTCACCCTGCCGCCCGCCGTGGTCAAGCAGTCCACGGAGCTGGCCTCGTTCAACGGCGCCGAGCTGATCGTGGGTATCCGCCCGGAGGCGCTGACCGACCCGGCCAGCACCGGGGCCCCGGCGGCGCCCGGAGCCAGCCTCACCGCCGACGTGGAACTGGTCGAAGTGCTCGGCACCGAGCAGCTGGTGCACTTCCAGCTCGACGCGGAGCGGATCGGCGAGCCGGCCGGGGTGGCCCGGGTCGCCCCGCGGGCCCGGATCCAGCCACATAGCCGCATCGTGCTGGCGGTGGACACTGAGCGGCTGCACTTCTTCGACCCGGCTACGGGGGGCGCCATTCACTGACCCTGCGGCCGGGTTGGGCTACGTTATCGCCAGGGGGATGACCCATGGCTGATCCATGGCTGCGGCTGCAGGCCACCGACGCGAGCTGGTCCACCGGCGCCGGCCCGGAGGTATCCGGGCCGCTGTTGTCCCTGATCATGGCCATGACCGGCCGCGAGGCGATGCTCGGCGACCTGTCCGGGGATGGGGTGGCGCAGCTCCGCGAGCGCGGCTAGCCTGCCGCGGGTGAGTACGTCCGCCGGTTACTCCGGGACCCCGCTGCCGGCCAAGCTGGGCATCCGGCCCGGGTACTCGGTCGCCGTGGTCGGCGCGCCCAATGAGTTTACCGGCCTGCTCGGCGACCTGCCGGGTACTGAGCTGCACGCCGGGCTGCCCGCGGGCGAACTGCTGGACGTGATCGTGTTCTTTACCACGTCCCGGGCCGAGTACGAGGCGGAGTTCGGCACGCTGCGCGCGCACATGACCCCGGCCTGCGGGCTGTGGATCGCCTATCCGAAACGCGCGGCCAAGGTACCCACCGACATGACCGAGCACGTGGTCCGGGAGGTCGCGCTGCCCACCGGGCTGGTGGACAACAAGGTGTGCGCGATCGACCAAGTGTGGACCGGCATCCGGCTGGTTATCCGCCGCGAGCTGCGGTGACGCCAGCGCCGACCCGGGGGGACGACCCCCCGCTCTGCTCCCCGGGGGACTACCCCCGGAACCCCCGGCCCCCGATCGGCGCTCCGCGCCGGTGATTAGTCGATCAGGTGGCGGCCATCGAACTCGCCCAGGTCTTCCCGGTACAGCTCCAGGCCGACGCCGTTCGGGTCGCGGAAGTAGATGCTCTCCTCCACGCCGCGGTCGGGCCCGAGGTACTCGATGCCGGCCTCGTCGAACTTCTTCTTGGCCGCGTCGTACTGGGCCTGCGGGATGGAGATGGCCAGGTGCTGCACGCCACCGATGGTCTCCTCCCAGGCCGGGTGGTCATGCCCCGGGAAGTCGAAGAAGCCGAGCATGTTCTTGTTGCCGATGTCGAAGAAGAAGTGGCTCGACCCGGCGTAATCGCGGTTCTCCACCAGCTCGACCAGCGGGAAGCCGAGGAACTCCTGGTAGAACTGGATGGTTTCCTCGACGTCGCGGCAGATCAGCGCCAGGTGGTGCACGCCGCGGACCGGGGTGGGCGGCCGTTCGCCGGGCGGGTGCAGGTAGCGTTCGCGTAGTTCCGCCCGGCGCGCCCGGATCTTCTCTAGCTCGGCTCCCTGGGGCTGTGGCATGACCGGCCTCCCTGCCTCGTCCGTCCGCCGCCAGCTTCAGGCTAACCCACCGGCTTACCTTCCGTAGCCAACCGGCACAGACCAGGCGAGATCTCGGTCTTCCTGCTCGATGATCATGAGATCGTCCGGCGTGGGGTACGGGACCTGCTGCCGCCGAACCCGACATCACCGTGGCGGCGAGGCCGCACCGCCGCGTCCGCGCTGGCCCGGATCCCGGCCCTGCGGCCCGATGTGGCCGTGCTGGACATCCGGCTGCCGGACGGCGACGGCGTCACCGTGTGCCGGGAGATCCGGTCCCGGATGCCCCAGGTCGGCTGCCTCATGCTCACCTCGTTCACCGACGACGAGGCCCTGTTCGACGCCATCATGGCGGGCGCCGCCGGCTACGTGCTCAAGCAGATCCGCGGCACCGACCTGGTCGGCGCGGTGCGCACCATCACCACCGGCCAGTCGCTGCTCGACCCCGAGGCGCCAGCCGGTGATGCGCCGGATGCGCGACCAGGCCGCCGCCCGACCCCTGCCGCCTGACCGACCAGGACGGCGCATCCTCGAACTCATCGCAGGCTGACCAACCGGCAGATCGGCGACCGGCTGTTCCTGCCGAGAAGACGGTGAAGAACTACATCTCCGCCCTGTTCGCCAAGCTCGGCATGCAGCGCCGCGCCCAGGCCGCCGCTACGCCGCCCGCGTCTTCGGCCAGCGCTAGAGCGTCCCCCCAGCCCCACCACAGACCCCCTAAGGCACCCGCCAGTCCAGTTGCGTGCCGCCGCCGTCGGCTGGAGTGATCTCTAGCTTGCCGTCCAGTTCGGCGGCCCGGTCGGCCAGGTTGGCCAGGCCGCTGCGCCGGGTGCTGGTGCCCATCCCGGTGCCGTCGTCTCGCACCCGCAGGGCCAGTTCCGAGTCGGCCTGCACGGTCACGTCCACCCGGGACGCGTGCGCGTGCCGGGACGCGTTCGACAGCCCCTCGCGCAGCGCGCCGAGCAGGTGCTCGCCGACCTCGGACGGCACCGTCTCGTCCAGCGGGCCGACCAGCCGCAGCGACGGTGCGAAACCGAGCGGGACGCTCATCTCGCCGACCACTTCGAGCACCTGGGCGCGAAGGCCGTGCGGTCGGCTGTGCGGTCGGCTGTCGCCCCGCGCCTGCAGCGAGAAGATGGCCGACCGGATCTCCCGGATGGTCTCGTCCAGCGCGTCCACCGCGCCGCTCACCCGGCCGACCGCCTCGGGCCGGGTCAGTAGCGGCATCGCGCCCTGCAGCGACATGCCGGTGGCATACAGCCGCTGGATCACCAGGTCGTGCAGGTCCCGGGCGATCCGGTCCCGGTCCTGCAGGATGGCCAGCCGCTCAGCGTCGCTGCGATGCTCGACCAGTTCCAGCCCGATGGCCGCCTGGGCCGCGAACGTGCTGATCATCTCGATCGCCTGCGGAGGCAGCGGCATCGCCCCCGCCTCGCGGCCCACCGTGAACACGCCGCGCACGTCGCCCGGCTCGCCGAGCGGGAACAGGATGGCCGGCCCGAGCGGCAGGTGCTCCCGGGCCGCGCCCGCCACCCGCTCGTCGTGCGCGAAATCGGCCACCATGACCGGCTCGCCGCTGAGCATGACCCGGCCGGACAGCGACCGGCCGGCCGGCAGCACCAGCCCGATCGCGTCGTCCGCGGCCGCGCCCGCCGCATGCTGGATGACCAGCTGCTGCCGGTCCGGCGTGGGCACCGCCAGCACGACCAGGTCCGCGCCGGACATGTCCAGCGTCTGCTGCGTGATCAGGGCCAGCACCTCGTCGGACCGGGCCCCGGACAGCAGCCGCCTGGTCACCTCGCTGCTGGCGCGCAGCCAGCGCTGCTGGCGCCGCGCCTCCTCGTACAGCCGGGCGTTGTCGATGGCCACGCCGGCCGCGGCGGCCAGCGCCACCAGCAGCGCCTCGTCCTCCTCGTCGAAGTCGGCGCCGCCTTCCTTCTCGGTCAGGTAGAGATTGCCGTACACCTCGGCCCGGACCCGGATCGGCACGCCGAGGAAGGACCGCATCGGCGGGTGCCCGGCCGGGAAGCCGTGCGACTTGGGACTGCCCGACATGTCCGGCAGCCGCAGCGGGCGCGGGTCGCTGATCAGCGCGCCGAGCAGGCCGAGCCCTTCCGGCCAGTGGTGGATCCCGGCGATCTGCTCGTCAGCCAGGCCGACCGGCACGAACTCGGCCAGCCGGCCGCCGTCGCCGATCACCCCGAGCGCGCCGTAGCGGGCCCGGACCAGGGTGATGGCGGCCTCCACGATCTGCTTGAGCACCGTCTCCAGGTCGAGGTTGGCGCCCACCGCGACGACCGCCTCGAGCAGCGCGTAGACCCGGTCCCGGGTGGCCAGTACGGTCTGCAGCCGGGACTGCAGCTCGGTCAGCGGGTCGTCGAGTCGTAGCTGCGGCAACATCGGCTGCTGATCCGGCGACCCCACGGCCTCCCCCCAAGCCTCTAAGCTGCTGGTAAGCGTGAACCAACGGTAGCGGCTGGCCGTTCAGCTTGTCTGTAGCGGGAGCCGCGCAGCCGCGGCGAAGGTGGCGGGTCGCGGCGCGGGCTGCGCCGGCTAGAGGGATGATGGTTGCTGTGAGGCGGACACCGATGCGCTTGGTGGCTGCGTTTGCCCGCCGCGCCGGACTGGACGCCAACCCGCTCCGCCGCGGCTCGGACCGGGCTGAGGCGTGGCTGCGCGTCGGCTTGGTGCTCGCGTTCCTGGTCGCCAGCCCGCTGGCCGCGATCGGCCTGGGCAAGCTGACCAGCGCCGCCTCGTACAGCGCGGCCCGGGCCCAGGTGGCCACCGAACGGTACGTGCCTGCGGTGCTGGTGGACAAGGTGGTCCGGGCGGCCGACGATCCGCTGTACGGCGCCAGTGGCTTCGTCTGGGCGCGGGCCCGGTGGACCGCCCCGGACGGGCAGCGGCAGACCGGTAACGTCCCCGCGCCGGTCGGCAGCGAGGCGGGCCGCACCGTGTACATCTGGGTGGACCGGGCGGGCCAGCTGGCCTACCCGCCAATCGGCGAGAGCCAGATCGCCAGCCGGGTCATCGCGGTGATCGCGCTCACCCCGGCCGCGCTCGGCATCCTGCTGCTGATCGTGCTGTGGCTGGCCAAGGCGGTGCTGGACCGGAGGCGGTTGCAGGACTGGGCGGCCGAGTGGTCCGCCGTCGAGCCACAATGGACAAAACGCCCGCACTGACCGCCGTCCGGTGCAGGGGTTTCCGCCGGACGGCGCGAACGTCCGAGCAGAACTGAACGCGCCGGCCGGTCTCATTTGACGCCGGCTGTCCGGCTGAACATAATTCCCAAAGCGCCCCCAGCGCATCCAGGACGTAGCCCGGCAGCGTGGCTACCTCTGTCACTCGTGACAGCAGGAGTCAGCCGTGCTCGACATGGAAACCGAGGGCCGGCCGCCCAGCGGCGCGCCCCTCTCCCCCACCCTCATCCCTGGCCCGCTGCCAGCACCCGATCGCGACGTGCTGGACAGCGCGCGGGCCCGGCTCGCCGCGGTCGGTAACCGGCCGACTGCAGCTCAGCCGGGACCGGCCGCCCGGCATCTCCCTCGCCCGCTGGATGACCTGCGCGCAGCCAGCGCGGTGGTGCAGCGGACCGGCTCCCCCGGGCAGCCGGCCGCCGAGCCACTCGACGTGGGCGCGGCCCTGGTCCTGCTCAGCAACGTGCGGCTCTATCTCGACCGGCTGGAAGCCAGCCTGCTCGACCTGGCCCAGCAGGCGGATATGAGCTGGGACCTGATCGCGGCCATCCTCGGCATCCCCGCGGCCAAGGCCAAGGACCGGCTGGCGGCCCTGCACGGCCGCCCGGAACCCGGATGATCTGCCCCCTGACCGGGCCGGCTGGGACGCCTATCGGGGCGGCGTTCCGGCCTGGCCCGGCCGGGCGGCTGTTTGAGCCGCCCGCTGGGCGGCAGATAACCAGGTAGCAGCCGGCCTGCTGATCATCCTGACCAGGCCGGGAGGAGGTCACGTTGGTTGCCGAGGACAAGCCCGCTGCACTGCCTAGCGAGCGCTACGAGGACCTGCTCGAATCACTGACCGAGCTGGGCCGCACGCTGGCTGAGGACGAGTCGGTCCAGGAAACCCTGGGCAGCATCCTCACCCTGGCCACCCGGCTCGTACCCGGCTGCCACGCGGCCAGCGTCACCGTCCTGGACGACGACGGGAAGCCGGCCACGGTGGCGGCCACCGACGCGGAGCAGGAAGAGATGGACCGCCGCCAGTACCTGCTGCACGACGGGCCGTGCCTGGACGCGGCGCGGCGGCAGCAGATCAACAGCTGGAGTCTGACCGAGGCGGAGCAGCACTGGCCGGACTTCACCGCGCTGGCCACCGACATGGGGCTGCGCAGCTACCTGGCCGCCGGGCTCGGGCTGGGCAGCCAGCGGCTGGGCGCGCTGAACCTGAGCAGCCGCGGCACGGATGGTTTCGACCGGCTGGACGAAGGGCTGGTGGGGCTGTTCGTCCCGCTCGCCTCGGCCGCGATCGTGACCGTCAGCCGGTACCAGCAGGCCCGGGAACTGGCCGCCCAGCTCAACCAGGCGCTGTCCTCCCGGGCCGTCATCGACCACGCCATCGGGATCATCATGGCCGAGTCGAAGTGCCCGGCTGAGCAGGCGTTCGGGGCGCTGCGGCGAGCGTCCAACAACCGCCGGATGAAGCTCCGCGATCTGGCCGCGGAGATCGTGACCCGGGTCGGCGGGCAGGTTCCGGCCGAATACGCCCCCGGGGCTTAGCGCGGCCTTAACGCCAGGCTTCCGGCCGGCGAAGTACCATTCCCCGCAGATGCACAGCAACATGATTAGCGATTCGCCCGGCGAGCAGACCGGCCTGGCCCGCGCCGAAGCAGGGCTGTCCGTGCTGGCCGAGGCGATGCAGCGTGCCGTCGAGCAACTGGGCTCGGTGACGCCGCCAGCCCAGCTGCGCGCGCTGCTCATCGTGGACGAGGCCGGCGCGATCAACCTGACCAAGCTGGCCAGCTTGCTGGGCGCGTCCACGTCCGCCACCAGCAAGCTGTGCGACCGGCTGGTGGCGGCGGGCCTGCTGGCCCGGCAGCAGGCGGCGGCCAGCCGGCGGGAGATCACGCTGCGTAGCACCGAGTCCGGCCAGCGGGTCGCGCAGTGGGTGCGTGACCAGCGCCGGGCCGCCCTGGACCGGACGCTGGCCGCACTGAGCCCGGAGGGCCGCCGGGACCTGGCCCGCGGCCTGGCCGAACTGGCCCGCCGGGTTTAGTACCGACTGGACAGTTCTGGCCGGACAAGTAGGGTCTACCGGGTGCGCCACCGGGACCTTGGTCCCTATCCCCGCCAGCCTTAACGCTGGATAGTGACGCTCACGTGGGGAGGTGCCATGGCGATGACTGCGCTGCGGCGGCTGGAGGCTTTGCCCCGGGCGGAGTCGTTGCGGCTGCTCAGCACCGTGTCGCTGGGCCGCCTGGTGTTCACCCATCTGGCCCTGCCGGCCATCCGGCCGGTCAACCACGCGGTGGCCGGCGAGCAGGTCATCATCCGGGCCTACCTGGGCACCGCGATCAGCGCGGCGGTCGGCGACCGGTCCGGCACCGTGGTCGCCTACGAGGCGGACCTCATCGACCCGGAAACCCACCTCGGCTGGAGCGTGATCATCGTGGGCCGGGCGACCCGGCTCACCGACCAGGCCGAGGTGGCCCGGTACCGGGAGATGCTGCGGCCCTGGGTGGCTGACGGGGCGGATGACATCATCGCCATCCAGGCCGACATGGTGGACGGCTTCCGGCTGGTCGAGACAGCCGCCTGAGCGCGGCTCAGCAGTCTGGCCCAGGGTTTAGGTAGCACCGCACGCCGCCTCCTGCATCCGCTGGTACAGGCCACCGGCCTGGCGCAGTTCCTGGTGCGTGCCGCGTTCCACCACCCGGCCGCGGGCCAGCACGACGATCTCGTCCACCTGGTCCAGGCCGTCCAGGTCGTGCGTGATGAGCAGGGTGGCCCGGCCCGCCGTCGCGGCCAGCAGGTCCGCGGTGAGCGCCCGCCGGTTGCCAGGGTCGAGGTGCGCGGCCGGCTCGTCCAGGATGAGCAGCGGCGGGTCGGCCAGCAGGGCCCGGGCCAGCGCGATCCGCTGGCGTTCCCCGCCGGACACCGCGGCGCCGCCCGGGCCGACCATGGTGTCCCAGCCGCGCGGCAGCGAGCGGATCCAGGTCAGCAGCCGGGCTCGCGCGGCCACCTCGTCCAGGTCGGGCTGGCTGGCCCCGGGCCGGGCCAGCCGGATGTTGCCCGCGATCGTGGTGTCGAACAAGTGCGGATCCTCGGTGCAGCCGCTGATCACGGTGCGCACCTCGGCCGGGGCGTAGCTGGCCAGGTCGGCGCCGCCCAGGGTGGCGGTGCCGCCGGCCAGGTTGACGAACCGGAGCAGCACGGCGGCCACGGTCGATTTGCCCGACCCGCTCGGGCCGAGCAGCGCCACCCGCCGCCCAGCGGTCAGGTCGAGGTCCACCCCGTCGATGGCCAGCGGGCCGCCCGGCTGGTAGCGGACCTGGGCGCCGCGCAGGCTCACCCGCAGCGGCCCGGCCGGCAGCGGCCGCGGCGTGACCGGCTCGGTCACCGGGTCCGGTGCGTCCAGCACCGCGGCAACCCGGGCCGCGCTGGCCCGCGCCTGGCCGAGCTGGATGGCCGCCGCGGGCAGCGCGGTCACCGCCTCGAACGCGGCCAGCGCGGTCAGCGTGAGCACGGCCAGCGGCACCCGGGTCAGCGTGCCGCCGCCCACCGCGGCCACCCCGAGCAGCAGCACGCCCCATAGCGTGAGCCCAGCCACCGCCTGGGACAGCCCGCTGCCCAGCGCGGCCCCGGCCGCGGTGCGCCGGGCCAGCCTGGTCAGCTCGTCGTCGGCGGCGTCGGCCGCGGCCAGCGCGGCGTCCTGAGCGCCCGCCGCGTGCAGGTCCGCCGCCCCCGCCAGCAGGTCGGTGATCCGGGCGGTCAGCTCGCCGCGGGCCGGCGCGGTACGCCGGGCCGCCTGCCCGGCCCAGGCCGCGGCCAGCCAGGACACGGCCAGGCCGGCCACCAGCAGCCCGGCCGCCAGCACCAGCCCGGCCGGGGCCAGAATGAGCGCCACCGCGGCGGCCGCACCCGCCCCGACCAGGGCCGCGGTCAGCGGCGGGGCCAGCCCGCGGAGGAACAGGTCCTGGGTGGCGTCCACGTCGGACACCAGCCGGGCCAGCAGGTCACCGGAGCGGAAGTCGCGCAGCCCGGCCGGGGCGAGCCGGGCCAGCTGCCGGTAGACCCGGACCCGGACGTCGGCCAGCACCCGGAACGCGGCGTCGTGTGACGCCAGCCGCTCCACGTAGCGGAACACCCCGCGGCCGACGGACAGCCCGCGGACCGCGACCACCGCGACCGAGATGGCCACGATGTTGGGGTGCAACGAGGCCCGGGCGAGCAGGAAACCAGACGTGCCGAGCAGCGCGACGGCACAGCCGGTGGACGCGGCACCGGCCAGCACGGCCAGCACCAGCTGGCGGCGCAGCGGCCGGGCCAGCCGGAGCAGCTGGAGCAGCGGATGGGTGACGGCCCGGGCCCGGGCGGTCGGCGGGCTGACCGGCGGCCGCGCCGTCGGGGCGGCGGTCATGGCGTGGCCACCAGGGGATCCGGCGCGGGCGCGGCCCGAAGCAGCCCGACGCCAGGACCAGGCGGCCCTGATCGAGCCGCAGCTCCCGGCCGGCCAGGCCCGGGCTGGACCAGGCCTGGCGGTGGGTGACCAGCAGCACGGTCCGGCCCGCCATCAGCCGCCCGATTGTGTCCATGATCTGCCCGGCGGTGATCGGATCCAGGTGCGCGACCGGCTCGTCCAGCAGCAGCAGCGGGGCGTCCCGGAGGAACGCCCGGGCCAGCGCGATCCGCTGCCGCTGGCCCGCGGACAGCCGGGCGCCCCGCTCGCCGAGCGGTGCGGCGTAGCCGCCGGGCAGCGCCTCGATGAACTCGGCGGCCCCGGCCGCCGCGGCGGCCCGCGCGATGTCGGCCGCGGCCGCCTCGGGCTGGCCCAGCGCGATGTTGCTGGCCACCGTCCCGTCGAACAGATGCGGGTGCTGCGGCACCCAGGCGATCTGCCGCCGCCAGGCGGCCAGGTCCAGGTCGGCGATGTCCACCGGGTCCAGGCCGTCACCCTCCTGGCTGACCGTGATCCGGCCTGCTGTGGGGACACTGAAGCGCAGCAGCAGGGCCAGCAGCGAACTCTTCCCGGCACCGCTCGGCCCGGTCAGGACGACCCGGTCACCAGGCCGGATGGAATACGACAGGTGATCCAGGGCCGCGCGCGGCCGGGTGTCATAAGCGAGGGTTACCGCGTTCAGCTGGATGGTCTGCTGGCGGAGGTCGGGCGGGACGCGTGCCGCGGAGCTCAGCCGGGCCGGGACAGGGGCGCCCGTGGTGAGGGGCGTGTCCAGGATGTCGCAAACCCGGCCGGCCGCGGTGACCCCCTCCATGCTGGCGTGGAATTGGGCGCCGACGGCGCGCAGCGGCAGGTACGCCTCGGGGGTGAGCAGCAGCACCAGGAGCGCGGTCTGGTAGCTGACGTGCCCGGCCAGCAGGCGCAGCCCCATCTCCACCGCGACCAGCGCGGTGGCCAGCGCGGCGGACAGTTCGAGCACCAGCGCGGACAGGAACGCGATGCGCAGCGTGGCCATGGTGGCGGACCGGTACTCGTCGGTGACCTCGCGGATCACGTCCGCCTGAGCCTGGTCGCGGCCGAACAGCTTGAGCGTGGGCAGGCCCTGCACCACGTCCAGGAAGTGGCCGCCGAGGTGGGCCAGCAGCTGCCACTGCCGCTGCGTGCGGGCCCGGGTCTGCAGCCCGACCAGGACGGTGAACACCGGGATGAGCGGCAGCGTCACGGCGATAATCAGCGCGGAGATCCAGTCGGCCAGTGCCACCCGGATCAGCACCGCGACCGGGACCGCCACCGCCAGCACGAGCTGCGGCAGGAACCGGGCGAAGTACGGGTCGAGCGCGTCCAGGCCCTTGCTGGACAGCGCGGCCAGCTCACCGGCCTGCTGGCCGCCGAGCCAGGCCGGGCCGAGCCGGACCAGGTGCGCGGTCAGCTTGCGGCGCAGCTGGGACTTGACCGCCGCGGCGGCACGCAGCGCGGCGAGTTCCCCGCCGTAGCTGGTCAGCGCGCGGGCGGCCAGCACGGCCAGCAGCAGGCCGAGCGTGACGGCCAGCGCCCGGGCGCCGGTGCCCAGAGCCGCGCTGGCCAGGGCGTGCGCCAGCAGCCCGGCCTGAGCCAGGATCAGCGCGACGGCGACCAGGCCCGTCGCGACGGCGAGGACCAGGTATCCCCGGGCGGCCGCGGCGTAACGGAGTAGCCGCGGATCGACCGGTCTCATAAACCGGTGGCCCCCGAAGTCAGCACGGGAAAAGTCTAGACCGCAAAGCGGCGGCCGGCCGGTTAGGCCGGTGGCCGGATGAGGTGGCCGCTGCTGGGTAGAGAGCGCGGCCATGCCCCACCGCCGGTACCGGCTGGAGTCACTGATCACGGCCGGCGGGATGGGCGAGGTGTGGCGCGCCGTGGACCAGGCGCTGGACCGGCCCGTCGCGGTCAGCTGCTCCGGCCCGAGTACGTGCACGACCCGGTGATCCTGGCCCGGTTCCACGCCGAGGCGCACTATGTGGGGCAACTGGCCGATCCCGGCATTGCCCAGGTCTACGACTACGCCGACGTGGGCCCGGCCAGTCCGGCCTACCTGGTCATGGAGCTGGTGGACGGGCCGTCGCTGGCCGCCCTGCTGGCCACCGGGCCGCTGCCGCCGCGGCGCACCGCGGACATGCTGGCCCAGGCGGCCCAGGCGCTGCACGCCGCGCATCGCAGCGGCGTCGTGCACCGCGACATCAAGCCCGGCAACCTGCTGATCGCGGCGGGCGGCCGGGTCAAGGTGACTGATTTCGGCATCGCCTCCTCGCCCCGGGCGGCCAGCCTGACCATACCGGGCGCTGCTCGGCACCATGGGCTACCTGGCGCCGGAACGGGTCAGCGGGCAGTCGGCCACCCCGCCTCGGACCTGTACGCGCTGGGTGTGGTGGGTACGAGTGCCTGACCGGCAGCCACCGTTCCAGGGCGAGCCGCTGCAGGTCGCACTCGCGCACCGGGACCAGCCGTTCCCGGCGCTGCCCGGCTGGTGCCTGGCTCGCCAGCGGGTGGCACTAGCCAGGCTGATCATGGACATGACGGCTAAGGATCCGGCTTGCGGCCTGGTTCGGCCGCCGAGGTCGCGGCTCGTGCGGGCAGATCCGGATGGCGTGCTGCCCGCGGCCCGGCTCGGCCGCGCGCCCCAGACCCGGGACGCTCCGCCGGTCGGGGGCGCGGGACGTGCGGCTGCCGGGAGACCCGCTGCCGGCCGCGCCCCGTACCGTCGCGGCCTGCTCGCCGCATCTTCGGCTGGCCGTCCTGTGGCCGGGTGGTGGCCTGGCAGTTGACCGGCCGGACCTGCCTCAGCCCGCGGCCACTCCCGCCGCGTCGTCCCCGCTTCGGCCGGCGTGGCCCCACCGTCCGGGTGACCGACGCGCTGGTCGGCCAGCCGGTCAGCGCGGTCCAGCGCGCACTGCGCGCCCACGGGCTGCGCGTCCAGGTCCAGCCGCAGCCGGACCGGCTGGCCGCCCCGGGCACCGTGCTCCGGGTCAGCCCGACCGGGCGCTGGCCACCGGGCACCTGGTGCTGCTCACGGTCGCGGCCGGCGTCCTCCCCGGCCGCAGCGGCCCAGCCACGGGCCACCCCGCGGCAGCGCCGACTCCCGCCGGGCCGGGCCAAGCACGGCAAGGGCCCGCCACCCGGCCACGCCGGCCACGGCTAGCGCGATCAGGCATCAGCGCGGTGAGTTTGCGGTCACCGGTGACCCATAACCACCGCGCTGATGAAGCGGTGCGTTCGGCGGGCCTAGCTGCACCGAGCTGGCCGGGCGGTGAACGGCGGATGACGCGCTGACCACTGCCCAGCGGCAGGGGCGGGAACTGGTTATTCGCGCCGCTCAACTCGGCCCGCCCCGGCACAAGCACGCCAATCGGCCGGGCCATCATGGTGGTGCGAGGTAACCCAGGCCAGGCCGGACGGGCCTGCCGTGCCGGTGGCTCGGGACCTTCGGCCCTGATCCACGCCGATCACGACCGGCGACGCTGGCTGCGGAGCCCGCGGAGCGAGCGAGGAGGTGTCACGGTGACCGCGCTCACCGCACCGGGGTGCTCGTACGCGCTGCTCGCCGATGGCACCACGATCACCATCCGCCCGGCCCGCCCGGACGACTTCGCGCAGGTCAAACGGCTGCACGACGAGATGTCCCCGGACAACCTGTATCTCCGCTTCTTCAGCCTGAGCCGGAACGCGGGCGAGCAGGAAGCCCGCCGGGTCACCCGCGACGATGGCACCCCGCACGCGGCGCTGCTCGGCTTCCTGGGCGACGACCTGGTCGGTGTGGCCAGCTACGAACCGGCCGGCCAGGGCGGCACGGCCGAGGTGGCGTTCGCGGTGGCGGACCGGATGCACCACCGCGGGGTGGCCACCCTGCTGCTGGAGCACCTGGTGTCGCTGGCCCGGGCCAGTGGCGTGCACACCTTCACCGCCGCCACGCTGGCGGAAAACACCGCCATGCTGCGCGTGTTCGCCGACGCCGGGCTGAGCGCCACCCACCGGCTGGACGACGGTGTGGTCGAGCTGACCATGCCCATCCCGCGCAGCGCGGGGCTCGGCGAGCCCAGCCGCTATCTGGACGCGGTGGCCGGCCGGGAGCAGCGGGCCGACGTGGCCAGCCTGGCGCCGCTGCTCTCGCCCCGCTCGGTCGCGGTGATCGGGGCCAGCCACCGGGCTGGCTCGATCGGCCGGCTCATCCTGCGGAACATCAAGGACGCCGGGTTCGCCGGCCCGCTGTACGCGGTGCACCCGGACGGCGGCGACGTTGACGGCGTACCGGGCGCACCCTCGGCCAGCGCGCTGCCGGAGGCGCCGGACCTGGCCGTGCTGACGGTGCCCGCCGCCACCACGGTGGCCGCGGCGCGGGAGTGCGGCCAGCGCGGCACACGGTCGCTGGTGGTGATCACCTCGGGGCTCACCGCCGCGCAGTCGGCTGCCCTACTCGACATATGTAGGCAGACCGGGATGCGGCTGGTCGGCCCGAACTGCTTCGGCGTCGCGGTGCCGGGCATCGGGCTGGACGCCACGTTCGCGGCACGCCACCCGCGGCCGGGCACGGCCGGGCTGGTGGTGCAGTCCGGCGGGGTCGGCGTGGCGCTGCTGGAGCATTTCTCCCGGCTCGGCATCGGCATCTCCTCGTTCGCCTCGGTCGGCGACAAGCTGGATGTGTCCGGCAACGACATGCTGCAGTGGTGGGCGGAGGACGGCCGCACCCGGCTGGCCGTGCTCTACCTGGAGTCGTTCGGCAACCCGCGCAAGTTCGCCCGCAGCGCGGCCCGGGTCAGCGCCAGCATGCCGGTGCTCACCGTGCACGCCGGGCGGTCCGCGCCCGGCCAGCGGGCCGCCGCCTCGCACACCGCGGCCGCCGCCGCCCCGCTGATCACCCGGCAGGCGCTGTTCGAGCAGGCCGGCGTCATCGCCACCACCAGCCTCGGCGAACTGCTGGAGGCGGCCGTGCTGCTAGCCGAGCAGCCGGTCCCGGCGGGCAGCCGGGTGAGCATCATCTCCAACGCCGGCGGGGCCGGGGTGCTGGCCGCGGACGCGTGCGCGGAGGCCGGCCTGTCCGTCGCCATCCCCAGCCGCCAGGCCCAGGCCGAGCTCACCGGGCTGCTGCCCCCGGCCGCGGCGGTCGGTGGCCCGATCGACACCACCGCCGCGGTCGGCGCGGATGCGTTCGCCGCCGCGCTGGCCGCCGCGGCCGGCGACGCCGGGGTGGACGCGGTGCTCGCGCTGGTCGTGCCGACCGCCGCGTCCGACCTCATCCCGGCGCTGACCGCGGCCCGGCTGCCGGTGCCGCTGGCCGCGGTCGTGCTCGACCAGGCCGAGTCGGTCCGGCTGCTGCCCAGCCCCGGCGGCGGGCCTGGGGTGCCGGCCTACGCCTACCCGGAGAGCGCGGCCCGGGCGCTCGGCCGGGCCGCCCGGTACGGCTCGTGGCGGTCCCGGCCCGCCGACACCGTGCCGGATCTGCCGGGTCTGCAGGTGGCCGAGGCCAAGGGACTGATCGCGGCCTTCCTGGCCGGGATGCCCGGCGGTGGCTGGCTGCCCGCGGCCGAGGCCGCCGGCTGCTGCGCTGCTACCAGCTGCCGATGGCGCCGTTCCGGCTGGTCACCGACGCGGACCAGGCCGCCGCCGCGGCCGTGGAATTCGGCGGCCAGGTGGCGGTCAAGGCGGAGGTGGCCGGCCTGGTACACAAGAGCGAGGCCGGCGCGGTGCTGCTCGGCCTGACCGGGCCGGACCAGGCCCGGGCCGCGTTCGGCACGCTGGCCAGCCGGTTCGCGGGCCGGTTCACCGGCGCGGTGGTCCAGCCCATGATCAGCGGCGGCACCGAGGTCATCATCGGCGTCGTGCAGGAACCGGTGTTCGGCCCGCTGGTGGTGTTCGGCCTGGGCGGGGTGGCCACCGAGGTGCTCGGCGACCACGCGGCCCGGCTCGCGCCGCTGACCGAGACCGACGCCGACGACCTGATCCACTCGATCCGGGCCGCGCCGCTGCTGCTCGGGCGCGGTGGCCAGCCGCCAGCCAGCATCGCGGCGCTGCGCGACGCGCTGCTCCGGGTATCCCGGCTCGCCGACGACCTGCCCGAGGTCACCGAGCTGGACCTGAATCCGGTGATCGCCTGCGCCGACGGCGCGACCGTGGTGGACGCCCGAGTCCGGGTCAGTGCGCATGCGGCGGCCGACCCGTTCCTCCGCCAGCTGCCCTCGGCCCGCCCGGTTCCGACCTAATCCCCAGCAAGGAGCTGAACCCGACATGACCGTGACCGCGCAGGCCGAGCTCACCAGCGATCAGCTGCAGGCGCTCGACGGATACTGGCGCGCCGCGAACTACCTGTCCGTGGGGCAGATCTACCTGATGAGCAACCCGCTGCTGACCGAACCGCTGCGGCCGGAGCACATCAAACCGCGGCTGCTCGGCCACTGGGGCACCACTCCCGGGCTGAACTTCATCTGGGCCCACCTCAACCGGATGATCGTCACGCACGACCTGAACATGATGTACGTGATCGGCCCTGGGCACGGCGGCCCGGCCGCCAACGCCGGCACCTGGCTGGACGGCAGCTACACCGAGATCTACCCGAGCATCGGCCAGAACACGGCCGGGATGGCCCGGCTGTTCCGGCAGTTCTCCTTCCCCGGCGGGGTGCCCAGCCATGTGGCGCCGGAGACCCCTGGCTCGATCCATGAGGGCGGCGAGCTGGGCTACTCGCTCACGCACGCGCACGGCGCCGCGTTCGACAACCCCGACCTGATCGTGGCCTGCATCGTCGGCGACGGCGAGTCGGAGACTGGGCCGCTCGCTACCAGCTGGCATTGCGGCAAGTTCCTCGACCCGGCCCGGGACGGCGCGGTGCTGCCATTCCTGCACCTGAACGGCTGGAAGATCGCCAACCCGACCGTGCTGGCCCGGATCCCCGAGCCAGAATTGATCGAGCTGCTGCGCGGCTACGGCTGGGAACCGGTGATCGTGGCCGGGTCGGACCCGGACCCGGTGCACCACGAACTGGCCGCCGCGCTGGAGGGCGCGATCACCCGGATCCGCGAGATCCAGCAGCAGGCACGATCCGGTTCCGGCTGGCCGGACGGGAAGGGGCCGGGACCGCGCTGGCCGATGATCGTGTTCCGCACGCCGAAGGGCTGGACCGGCCCGGTCACCGTGGATGGGAAGCCGGTCGAGGGCACCTGGCGGGCGCACCAGGTGCCACTGCCCGCGGTCCGCACCAACCCGGAGCACCTGCGCCAGCTACAGGAGTGGATGCTGTCCTACCGGCCGGCCGAGCTGTTCGATGATGCCGGGGCGCCTCGCCCGGAGATCCTCCGCTTCGTACCCGGCGGCGACCGCCGGATGGGCAGTAACCCGCACGCCAACGGCGGCCTGCTGCTCCGTGACCTGGTCATGCCGGATTTCCGCCAGTACGCGGTGCCCGCCACCCCGCCGGGGGCTCAGGTCTCCGAACCCACCCGGGTGCTGGGCGGCCTGCTCCGCGACGTGATGGCCAGCAACCTGGCCACCAGCAACTTCCGGGTGTTCGGGCCGGATGAGACGGCCTCCAACCGGCTGGAAGCCATCTACCAGGTCAGCGAGAAGACGTGGGAGGAGGTCACGCTGCCGGTCGATGAGAACCTGCAGCCGGCCGGGCGGGTGATGGAGATCCTCTCGGAGACCACCTGCGAGGGCTGGCTGGAGGGCTACCTGCTGACCGGGCGGCACGGCTTCTTCTCCTGCTACGAGGCGTTCATCCACATCGTCGACTCGATGTTCAACCAGCACGCCAAGTGGCTGAAGGTCGCCCGCACGCTGCCCTGGCGGCGGCCCATCGCGTCGCTCAACTACCTGCTCACCTCGCACGTGTGGCGGCAGGACCACAACGGCTTCTCGCACCAGGACCCGGGCTTCATCGACCACGTGGTGAACAAGAAGGCCGAGGTGGTCCGGGTCTACCTGCCACCGGACACGAACACCCTGCTGTCCACCGTGGACCACTGCCTGCGCAGCCGGAACTACGTGAACGTGATCGTGGCCGGCAAGCAGCCCAACCCGGACTGGCTGGACATGGACGCGGCCGTCCTGCACTGCACCCGGGGCGCCGGCATCTGGGAGTGGGCCAGCAACGACTACGACAGCCGGGAGCCCGACGTGATCATGGCCTGCGCCGGGGACGTGCCCACGCTGGAGATCCTCGCGGCCACCAGCATCCTCCGGGAGAACCTGCCCGACCTGCGCATCCGGGTGGTCAACGTCGTCGACTTGATGCGGCTGGAGCCGAACACCGAGCACCCGCACGGGATGAGCGACGCCGAGTTCAACGCGGTGTTCACCACCAACCGGCCGGTGATCTTCGCGTATCACGGCTACCCGGCGCTGATCCACCGGCTGACCTACTCACGGGATGGCCACCACAACTTCCATGTCCGCGGGTACATGGAGGAGGGCACCACGACCACCCCGTTCGACATGGTGGTGCTGAACAATATGGACCGGTTCCACCTGGTCATGGACGTCATCGACCGGGTCCCCGGGCTGGGCGACAAGGCCGCCTGGCTGCGTCAGCAGATGGTGGACAACCGGGCCAGGCACCGGGTCTACGTCCGGGAGCACGGCGAGGATATGCCCGAGGTGCAGAACTGGGTCTGGCCCGCCGCGCTGTCCGCCCCGCCAGGCGGTTCTGGTGGCGGCCCGGCCACGGCGCCCGGGCCGTCCGCGCCCGTGGTATCCGCGCCCGTGGTGTCGGCGGAGGACCCGTCCTGACATGGACGTACTCGTGGTCAACGCCGGGTCGAGCAGCCTCAAGCTCAGCCTGCTCGACGCGGCGGACGAGGTCCTCGCCGCCACCGAGGTACAGCACTGGGACACCGAGGACCCGCCACCCGCCCTGCATTCTTTTCTGAACGCCCTCACCCGCGTCGATGCCGTCGGCCACCGCATCGTGCACGGTGGGCCGAAACTCACCGCGGCGGCCGTGCTCGACCCCACGGTCCGGCGGGAGATCGAGGCGGTCACCGACCTGGCGCCGCTGCACCAGCCCCGGGCGCTGGCCGGGATCGACGCGGTGTCCGCGCTGCTGCCCGGAGTGCCCGAGGTGGCCTGCTTCGACACCGCGTTCCACGCCGGGATGCCGGCCGCCGCCGCCACCTACGCGCTGCCCGCGGCCTGGCGGGAGACGTTCGGCCTGCGCCGCTATGGGTTTCACGGCCTGTCCCACGCGTACGCGACCCGGCGCGCGGCCCAACTGCTGGACAGTCCGCCGGAGCGGCTCCGGGTCGTGTCCTGCCACCTGGGCGCGGGCGCGTCGCTCGCCGCCGTCCAGCACGGCCAGAGCGTGGACACCACGATGGGCTTCACCCCGCTGGAAGGCCTGGTGATGGCCACCCGGGCGGGCAACACCGACCCGGGCCTGCTGGTCTGGCTGCTCCAGGACGGCCGGGTCAGCCTGGACGAACTGTCTACCGGGCTGGAGCATCGGTCCGGCCTGGCCGGGCTGGCCGGCCAGGCCGACATCCGGGACGTGCTGCCCAACGCGGACGCCGGCGACCCGGCCGCGATCCTGGCCATCGACGTGTACCTGCACCGGCTGCGCCAGCTGATCGCGGGCATGGCCGCCGCCATGGACGGGCTGGACGTGCTGCTGTTCACCGGTGGCGTTGGCGAGCACCAGCCGCCGATCCGGGCCCGGGCCGCGCCCAGCTTCCTCGGCGCCGCCATCGACGAGCAGCGCAACCAGGCCGCGTCCAGCGACGCCGACATCACCGCACCAGGCGCCGCCGTGCGCACCCTGGTGATCACCGCCCGCGAGGACATCGAGATCGCCCGCCAGGTCCGCGCCGTCCTCAGCTAACACACGTCTGGGCAGGCCTCCCAGGTCACCGCGAGCTGTCCGAGCCTGGCGTTACGGTCGCTTCGTGCCCATGAAGATCAGTGAGATCATCGTCTTATTAGAGCGCGACGGCTGGCAGCTGAAGCGGACATCCGGCTCGCACCGCCATTTCATGCACCCGGTGAAGCCTGGGCTGGTGACCGTAGCGGGCAAACCGAGCGCTACCTTGAAACCAAAGACTGAGGCAAGCATCCTGAAGCAAGCAGGACTACGAAAGGACCGGCCGTGACAGGCTACGTAGTCGTTCTCGAGGGCGACGACGAGTCCGGCTACTCGGCGTACTCCCCTGACCTGCCCGGGGTGGTCGCGGCCGGTGCGACCCGGCAGGAGACAGAGACCCTGATGACCGAGGCCATGGCCGCGCATATCGCCATGCTGAAGGAGCAGGGTGAGCCAGTGCCCGAGCGCTCGGAGGCGGCTGGTGTCGTGCTCATCGACCCAGCGGCTGCCTGACCGGCGTCGTAAATAATCGCGCCATCAGGGTCATCGTGGCCCGCGAGGACATCGAGATCGCCCGCCAGGTCCGCGCCGTCCTCAGCTAGCCCTGCCCACCCACGCAATCGATCAGCCAGCTAACATGATTGCTACACGCAGTTGACACTCACTCGAATCTGAGAGTAGCTTTCTTTTTAGACCAGCTACCATAATGTCTGAGTGAGTGAACGAGGGTGGTGACCATGAGCGGTTCGGATGCCCGCAAGTGGTGGGCGCTAGTGGCCATCGCGGCGAGCGTGCTCGTCGTCGGGCTCGACCTGACCGTGCTCAGCCTGGCGCTGCCGGTGCTGTCCGCCCAGTTGCATGCCTCGACCACGGATCTGCAGTGGTTCTCGGCCGCCTACAGCCTGGTGCTGGCCGCCGCGCTGCTCCCGGCCGGCCTGCTCGGCGACCGGATGGGCCGCAAGAAGCTGCTGCTGATCGCGCTGGTGCTGTTCGGCGCCTCGTCAGCGGCGTGCGCGTTCTCGACCTCGTCGGCCGAGCTGATCGCGGCCCGGGCGGTGCTCGGCCTGGGCGCCGCGGCCATCTTCCCGATGTCTATCGCGGTGATTCCGGTCATGTTCACCGACGAGGAGCGGCCCCGGGCCATCGCGGTCGTGATGGGCGCGACCTTCATCGCCTTCCCGGTTGGCCCGCTGCTCGGCGGGTGGCTGCTGGACAACTTCTGGTGGGGCTCGGTCTTCCTGATCAACGTGCCGGTCGTGGTGCTGGCCCTGGTGGCGGTGGCCCTGCTGATGCCGGAGTCGCATGGCGCCCGGAGCACCAGCATCGACATCCCCGGAATCGCCCTGTCCAGCCTGGGCCTGGCCAGCCTGACCTACGGCCTGATCAAGGCCGGGCAGGACGGCTGGGGCGACGCCACCGCCGTGGCCACCATGCTGGCCGGGGCCGTGGTGCTGGCCGGCTTCGTGGCCTGGGAGCGCTGGATCACCGGGCGCAAGCAGCCGCTGATCCAGCTGGAGCTGTTCCGCTCGGCCGGGTTCACCTGGGGCACCATGCTGGCCACGTTCGTGTCGTTCGCGATGTTCGGCATCCTGTTCGCCATCCCGCAGTACTTCCAGGAGGTGCTGGGGTTCGACTCGTTCGGCAGCGGGCTGCGGATGCTGTCGCTGATCGCCGGGATGGTGGTCGGCATGCTGAGCGGCACCCGGCTGCAGACGGCGCGGACAAAGGACGGTGCGCCGGCCAAGGCCGCCCCGCTGGGCGCCCGGCCACTGGTCACCGTTGGCTTCGCGGTGATGGCGGCGGCACTCGCGGTGGGCGCGGCCACCCGGGTGACCAGCGGCACCGGTCTCGCGGTGGCCTGGCTGGCCGCGGCGGGCCTGGGCCTCGGCCTGGCCATGCCAGCAGCCATGAACGTGGCGCTGGGCGCGCTGTCCGCCGAGCGCAGCGGTTCCGGTTCGGCGCTGATCACCGCGCTGCGCCAGGTCGGCGCCACCATCGGGGTGGCGGTGCTGGGCACCGTGCTGCTGTCCGGCTACCGGAGCCAGCTCAGCCTGGGCCACCTGCCTACCGCGGCGGCGGACGCGGTGCGCAGCAGCGTGGCCGGCGGGGTGGCGGTGGCTCACGCCACGCACTCGGCCGACCTGCTCGTCATGGTCCGCACCGCCTACGTGCACGGCCAGGACATCATGCTCGTGGTGTGCGCGGTGATCGCCCTGGCCAGCGCCGTGCTCGCGCTGATCTTCCTGCCCCGCCGGACCACCGCGACCACCGCGGCCGCACCCGCCGCACCGGCCGCACCGGCCGCACCGGCCGCACCGGCCCAATGGTGGTCAATGGACCCGCAACTGACCAGCCCGCGCGGCCGGTCGCCACCGGGCTACGTTCCGGGGACAATCAGGGTCATGACCGAGACCAGCGCCGCTAACCAGCCCGCTGGGCTGCGCGAACGCAAGAAAGCCAAGACGCGTGCCGCGATCCGCGAGCACGCGTTGCGGCTGTTCCGCGAGCAGGGCTACAGCGGCACCACGGTCGAGCAGATCGCCGAGGCGGCCGAGGTCTCCCCGGCCACGTTCTATCGCTACTTCCCGACCAAGGAGGACGTGGTCCTGCAGGACGACCTCGACGTGCTGGCGTTCCAGACGTTTGAGCAGCAGCCGCCCGAGCTGGGCCCGCTGGCCGCGATGCGGGCCGCGATGGCCGACGCCCGGCCCCGGTTCACCGCGGAAGAACGGCAGCGGTTCCGTGAGACGACCATGCTCACCCTGGCCGTGCCGGAAATCCGGGCCCGGGCGCTGGACGAGTTCGCTCGCACCATCGACATCTTCGCTGCGGCGATGGCCAAGCGAACCGGCCGGGAGCCAGACGACCCTGAGGTGCGCACCATCGCTGGTGCGATCTTCGGCGTGATCCTGGCCACCGCACTGCCGATGCTGGTTAAGGGCGAGGTCGAGATCGACGATCTGTTCACCACGATCGACCGCGGCCTGGCCCAGTTGGAGACCGGCCTCAGGCTGTGACCCGGTTCAGCGCACCCCGCGCGGCCGGAACTGAACGCTGATCCGCGGGCCGGTGGCCCGGGTGGTCTTGAGCACCGCGTGCTCCCAGGTGCGCTGGCAGCTGCCACCCATCACCAGCAGGTCGCCGTGACCCAGCTCATGGCGCAGCGCGGGACCACCGCCGCGCGGCCGGAGCAGCAGCGCCCGGGGCGTGCCCAGGGACAGGATGGCGATCACGGTGTCCTCGGTGGAACCGCGGCCGATCCGGTCACCGTGCCAGGCGACGCTGTCCCGGCCGTCCCGGTACAGGCACAGGCCCGCGGTGCACAGCGGCTCGCGCAGGTCCGGCCAGTAGTGCTCGGTCAGCGCGTCCCGCGCGGCCAGCAGCGCGGGGTCGGGCAGCGGCTCGCCCTCGGCGTAGAAGCAGAGCAGCCGGGGCACGTCCACCACCCGCTCGTACATCCGGCGGCGTTCCTCCCGCCACGGGACGGTGTCCTGGAGCCGGTCGAACAGCACCGCCGCACCGGACATCCAGCCGGGCCGGACGTCCACCCAGGCGCCGTGGGCCAGCGTGGTCCGGCGCACCGACCGGCCCAGCGGCCCGCAGGCCGGCTCGTCGTCCAGATCGAGCAGCGAGCCCTGCAATGAACCCTGCAGCGCGGCGTCCATACCGTGAGCATACAGAATTTCTCAAATGTTTGTTCGAGCGGGGATCGGGCAGTCGCCCGCGCAGCCGACACCAGGAGCCGTAGGGTGATCCCGTGGCAGGGCGTGAGCTGAGCGAGATCATGGACCCGGGCTGGGCGGAGGCGCTGGCGCCGGTCGCGGACCGGATCCGCGCGATGGGTGACTTCCTCCGGGCCGAACTGGCGGCGGGCCGCCGGTACCTGCCCGCCGGCGACAAGGTGCTGCGCGCGTTCCAGCAGCCGCTGAGCGACGTGCGGGTGCTGATCGTCGGCCAGGACCCGTATCCGACCCCGGGGAACCCGGTCGGGCTGAGCTTCTCGGTCGCGCCCGACGTGCGCCGCCTGCCGCCCAGCCTGATCAACATCTTCCGCGAGTACACCGCCGACCTCGGCTTCCCGGCCCCGGCCAACGGCGATCTCAGCCCGTGGAGCGAGCGCGGTGTGCTGCTGCTGAACCGGGTGCTCACTGTGCAGCCAGGCAAGCCGGGCTCGCACCGGGGCCACGGCTGGGAAGAAGTGACCGACCAGGCCATCCGGGCGCTGGCCGAGCGGCAGACGCCGCTGGTGGGCATCTTGTGGGGGCGCGACGCGCGCAGCCTGGCGCCGCTGCTGGGCAGCGTCCCGCTGATCGAGTCCGCCCACCCCAGCCCGAACTCGGCTGACCGTGGCTTCTTCGGCTCCCGGCCGTTCAGCCGGGCCAACGCGGCGCTGGAAGAGCAGGGCGCCCCGGGGATCGACTGGAAGCTGCCATAGCCGGCCAGGGCCCGGACCCGGTCAGCGCGGGGCCGACGATCTCGGCCAGCGCCTGCCGGACCAGCACCGCGACGTGCGCCGCGCCGGGCCGGTCCCGTGGGCTGGCCGCCAGGCAGGCGGCCCACAGCCCGGCCAGGCTGGCCGGGATGGCCCGGGCCGCCGCGCGGACCGCCGCCGCGGCGGACGGCTCGGCGCCGGTCAGGCAGGCCGCGAACAGCACGCCGACCGCGTACACGTCGGCCGCCGGAGTCCCCGCGCCGCCGGCCGCCAGCTCCGGCGCCTGATACCTGAGCATGCCGCCGCCGGGCCCGGCACAGAGCGAGCCGAGGCCGAAGTCGGTGATCCGCACCCGGTCCGGCCCGACGATGACGTTGCCCGGCTGGATCCGGCCGTGCGCCAGCCCGGCCCGGTGCGCGACGGCCAGCGCGTCGGCCGCCGTGGCCACCACCCGCAGCGCCTCGTCCAGCGGCAGCGGCGCACCGCCCAGCAGCCCGGCCAGCGGCCAGCCGTCGGCCAGTTCCCGCACCACGTAGGGCACCGCGAATCCGCCCGGCTGGGTGATCTCCCCGTAGTCCAGCACCCGGGTGACCTCGGGGCTGGTCAGCTGGGTGATGGTCCGGACGGCCAGCCGGAACCGGGCTTCCGCCACCATGTCCCCGGCCAGGTGCGCGGCCAGCACCTTGACCGCGACGTCCGCGCCGGTGCCCAGCTCGGTGGCCCGCCACACGGCGCCAGTCCCGCGGGCCGCAGCCGTGCGGCCGAGCGGGACAGTCAGCCGGAAGCGGCGATCGAGGATCGCCCCTGCCGTGAGCGAAGGCACCCGCCGAGTGTGCCCGAGCGAACCGCATGCCGCGCAATCCCGGCAAAAAGGACGGTGCCGATGGACCGATAACGGCCCAGTAACGAGTCGGCTAGCGGGAATGTTGAGCGATCAACTACTGTTGGCAGAGGCACCAGCAACCCGGCCCAGAGGAGATCCCATGCCAGCGGTGACGGTCGAAGACATCCTGGTCCTGCCGCGCGTCGCGGAGCCGGACCCAGCCACGGCGGCCGAGCGGCCGGTCCGGTCGGTGACCACCGCGCCATCCGGGTACGAAGGCGAGGGCTTCCCGGTCCGCCGCGCGTTCGCCGGCGTGGACCTGGCGGAGCTGGACCCGTTCATCCACATGGACCAGATGGGCGAGGTGGACTACGCGCCCGGCGAGCCGAAGGGCACGGCCTGGCACCCGCACCGCGGCTTCGAGACCGTGACGTACATCATCGACGGCGTGTTCCGGCACCAGGACTCCAACGGCGGCGGCGGGCTGATCACCAACGGCGACACCCAGTGGATGACCGCGGGCGGCGGCATCCTGCACATCGAGGAGCCGCCGGAGGAGCTGGTGATGAGCGGCGGCCTGTTCCATGGCTTCCAGCTCTGGGTCAACCTGCCCCGGCGGCTCAAGATGACCAACCCGCGCTACCAGGACATCCGGGCCCAGCAGGTGTCGCTGCTGTCCTCGGCGGACGGCGGCGCGCTGATCCGGGTCATCGCCGGCGACCTGGGCGGGCACCCCGGTCCGGGCATCACGCACACACCGATCACCCTGCTGCACGCGACCCTGCAGCCCGGCGCCCAGCTGCGGCTGCCGTGGCGGCGCGACTTCAACGCGCTGGTCTACGTGCTGGCCGGATCCGGCACCGTCGGCCCGGACCACCGCCCGGTGCGCACCGGCCAGCTGGTCACCTTCGGCGCCGGCGACGCGCTGACCGTGCAGGCCAGCCAGGTCCAGGACGGCCCCGGCCGCGAGCTGGACATCCTGGTCCTGGGCGGCGAGCCGATCCGGGAGCCGGTGGCCGCGTACGGGCCGTTCGTGATGAACACCCGGGACGAGCTGGTCCAGGCGTTCGAGGACTTCCAGGCCGGCCGCCTCGGCACCATCCCGGCCGAGCCGCACCCCGGGCACGACGTCCTCTAACTTGAAAGTTTCCTGATCGGCACGGCTTTTCCGCAGGTCCCCCGGGGCCGGCCCGCTACCCGCCTGCCCCTCGCGCCTACCCACCATCTAGCAGAACGCCCCTGCTCACAGCCGTGCCGCCGGCCGCCCCGGGGCCGCCCCGGGCCGGTCAAGCGGCTGGCGCCGCGGCCCGCCCGGCCGCGGCGCGGCCGGCCGTCTGTACCAGCCCTCCGGGTCATGCCTATCTTCGCCGCAGAGAGCGGCCGACGTGGACTGCCCCGAGGAGGATCCCTGCATGAGACCAACGTTGCGCATCAGAGCTGGGTATTTCCGGCTGCCCAGGTCTTTCCGACCACGCCGAGTGCTGACCGCATTAGCCGTGCTCGGTCTGGGCTGCGCGGGCCTGGCGGCCGTCACCGCCGCGCCGGCCAGCGCCGCCACCTCCTGCCAGGTCGCGTACTCGACCAACGACTGGAGCACCGGCTTCACCGCCTCGATCACCATCACCAACGAAGGCTCAGCGCTCACCGCCTGGACGCTGACCTACTCCTACAGCGGCAACCAGCAGCTCACCCAGGGCTGGTCGGGGAACTGGTCACAATCGGGCGAGAACGTCACCGTGACCAACGCCTCCTGGAACGGATCCCTGGCCACC
Organism: uncultured Actinomycetes bacterium; assembly: GCA_963832095.1. Classification (GTDB taxonomy): domain Bacteria; phylum Actinomycetota; class Actinomycetes; order Streptosporangiales; family Streptosporangiaceae; genus RYN-230. The sequence continues at coordinate 83,443 of CAWHSW010000006.1, read as the reverse complement.
GGCGCCGCCACCCAGATCGGCGCCAACTTCTCCTACAGCGGCACCAACACCGCACCCACCAGCTTCGCCATCAACGGCACCACCTGCAACGGCACCGGCGTCACCTCCTCACCCAGCCCGACCCCGACCGCGACCAGCAGCCCGACCAGCTCGCCGACCTCGTCGCCCACGCCCACCGCGTCGCCCACGTCGACCAGCACCGGTGGCGGCGGCTCGTGCAGTTCCGGTCTGGCGCTGCAGTCCGATCCGGCAACGTTCTCCGTGGCCCAGGGCACCAGCGAGGTGTTCGGCGTGTCGCTGACCGCGTCGCCCACCACGCCGATCACGGTGACCGTGGCCAGCTCCGGGAACAGCGGGCTGTCCATCACGGCCGGCAGCTCCATCACGCTGTCGTCCAGTAACTGGAACCTGCCGCAGCCGGTCACCGTGGCCGCGAACTCGTCCGGCACCGGCGCGGCCACGTTCACCGCCAGCGCCCCCGGCTGCACGTCGGTGAGCGTGACCGGAACCGAGACGGCGGCCGGCTCGACCAGCACGCCGTCGCACGTGGTCAACCCGTTCACCGGGTCCAACTGGTACGTCAACCCGGACTACACGGCCGAGGTGGCCACCTCGGTGGCCGGCGCCACCGGCACCCTGGCCAGCCAGATGACGCTGGTCGGCCAGCAGTCCACCGGCATCTGGCTGGACCACATCGGCGCCATTTACGGCGGCTCGGACAACAGCAGCCGGATGAGCCTGCAGGCTCAGCTGGCCAACGCGGTCAGCAAGGAATCGGGCAGCACCCCGGAGATCGTGCCGATCGTGATCTACGACCTGCCGAACCGGGACTGCGCCGCGCTGGCCTCCAACGGTGAGCTGACCGTCAGCAACAACGGCCTGCAGTACTACGAGCAGGACTACATCACCCCGATCGCGCAGATCCTGTCCGACTACGAGCACACCAACCTGCGCATCGTGGCCATCATCGAACCGGACTCGCTGCCCAACCTGGTCACCAACCTGAGCGACGCGAACTGCGCGCAGGCCAACTCCAGCGGGGCCTACGTGGACGGCATCCAGTACGCGCTGAACGCGCTGCACGCGATCCCGAACGTGTACAACTACGTGGACATCGCGCACTCGGCCTGGCTGGGCTGGCCCAGCAACATGGGCCCGGCGGTGTCGCTGTACAAGTCGGTGGCCTCGGGCACGACCGCGGGCGTGGCCAGCGTGGACGGGTTCATCAGCGACACGGCCAACTACACGCCGACCACCGAGCCGTACATGACCGCCACCGAGAGCGTGGACGGCAACCCGGTCAACTCGGTCACCTACTACTCCTACGACCCGTACATCGACGAGCTCACTTACGACGAGGAGATGTACTCGCAGTTGGTGGGGGCGGGCTTCCCGAGCACCGTCGGGATGCTGATCGACACCTCACGCAACGGCTGGGGCGGCCCAGACCGGCCCACCGCCGCCTGCTCGACCACGACGTGCACCACGACCACCTCGTTCGTGAACGCGTCCAAGATTGATGAACGCCCGTTCCGTGGCGACTGGTGTAACCAGAACAACGCGGGCCTGGGCGCGTTCCCGCAGGCCAACCCGGTGTCTTCGTTCCCGAACCTGTACGCCTACGTGTGGATCAAGCCACCTGGCGAGTCGGATGGCGACTACCCCACCGCCACCCACGCGCACGGTGACCCGCACTGCGACCCGAACGGGACGAATACCGACGGCAGCGGCAACGTCTATCCCACCAACTCGATACCGGGCTATGACATCCCGGCCGGCCAGTGGTTCCCGGCCGAGTTCCAGATGCTCGTGCAGAACGCCTACCCCGCCGTCCCGTAACCCGCCCTCCTAGCCGCCTGGCCGGTGTCCCGTCGCGGGGCGGGACACCGGCCGGGCACTGGCGTTCAGGAAGAAAAGTCCCAGACCAGCCCGATACCGCGCGGGCCGCCGAGAACGTCGAGGCGGTAGCCGGGGAACAGCGCGTCGCAGCAGCGCACCAGCTCCTCCCGGGTGAAGAACCGGTCGCTCACGCGGTGGTCCAGCCATTCCCGGCGGGTGGACAGCCGGTAGATCTCCCACGCGGTGCCCGGCCCGCGGCGGGCCAGGTTCGCGGCCAGCACCTGCACGGCCAGGACGTGCAGCCGGGGCCGCAGCGGGACGGCCCGGTGCAGCATCCGCCGCGCCGGGCCCGGGGCCGACCCGGGCGGGTAGCTGTCCACCACGACCAGGCGCCCGCCCGGCGCCACCAGCCGCTTCAGGTGACACAGCGCGGCGTGCAGGTCCGGCACGTGATGCAGGGTGCGCACGCAGAGCACCAGGTCGTAGTGCCCGGCCTGGCCGGCGTGCCGCAGGTCCCCGTGCAGGTAGCTGATGTTCGGCCGCGCCCGGCGCGCCCGGGCCAGCTCGATCATCGGCCCGGACAGGTCGACGGCGTCGACCTGCTCGAACCGCCCGGCCAGCAACACCGCCTGCCGCCCGGGGCCGCAGCCGAGGTCGATGGCGTACCGGCCAGCTTTCGGCAGGACATCTGCCAGCCACGAGCTGATCAGCTCGTTGCGGCTCAGTTCGGTTAACCGGTCCAGGTCCGCCGCGACCCGGTCAAACGACTGCGCCTCAGCCACCGCCGCCGTCCGCCTCATGAGCCCGAACCTTATCGCCGCTCGTCCCCAGGCACGGCCGCAACGAACGTGCCCCGGCCGTGCACAGTCTGGATCAGGCCGCGTTCTCGCAGCAGTGCGGTCGCCCGCCGGATGGTGTCGTAGGCCACGCCGTACTCGGCGGCCAGGTCCCGCTCGGCTGGCAACCGGGCGCCCACCGGAGTTCGCCGGACCGGATCAGGTCCTCGATGTGGTCGGCCACCCGCACGTAGACAAGCTGCGGCCCGGATGGGTCGATAACCGGCCGATCAGGCATGATCATCACGGTAGAGCACACCCGACCTGCGCCTTCGTATGCGTAGCTTGGCATAGCTCTGCCTGGCTTGTAGGGTGCTGCCATGGCTGATGCGAACGTGAGCGGACGCGTGGAGCAGGGCGGGTTAGCGCCGGAGGCAGTCAGCGATGAGCAGGGCAAGCTGCGGGGACTACTGCTGGACTTTGGCGGCCGGTGGGAGATCGAGCAGGGTGCGGCGTGGGTGGCCTGCACCCGCAACGGCACGTTCGTCCACGTGATCGCCGCGCACAGCCTGGACGACCTGCGGACCAAGATCGCCGCCGCGGAGCAGCCTGCCCCGCAGCGCGAGCAATCGTGATCAACCGATTACTGCTGCTATGACGACAGCAATCAGTTAGGCTCTCCTGCCGGTTGTGTGGGCTGGTGGTGATCATCTTCCGGGGAGGGCGGCGGAGCCGCCGACGGCGAGCATAGCCAGCCGATGAGGCGTGGGGGTTGTGAACCGAAGGCCATGCGGGTCAGGAGCCTGATTTTGGTGTTGACCGATTCGATCAGGCCGTTGACAGCCGGTGGTTGATGGTGGCGTGGATGGCGGGCAGGTGGGCGCGGATCCGGCGGCCGAGGGTGACGAATCGGGGATGCGGCAGCGGGCGGCCCAGCCCAGCCACCGGCTCAGGGCATAGCGGGCTTCGGTGGCATCGAGTTTCAGCGCGGTGCGGAGGCCTTCTTTGAGCAGGTAGGCGCGGTGCAGCCGGGGGTGGGTTTTCTCGATCCAGGCGAGTTTGGCCTGCTGGTGGCTGGGAGGTTCTCCGGGTTCTTCCACAGTGCGTAACGCACCCGGCGCAGGTCCCGGGCGCCGCCGGGGACGCCGCAGCACCCGGCCGCCGGTCGGGGTGTTCTTGACCGCCCCGGCGGCGCGGGCGTCCCGCCACACACCGCGGCGCCTCATCGAGGCCTCGTGGCCCGCCGACGACGTGAAAGGGGTCCGCGCACAAGACCGCCTGCGGCCCGCTCAGCACGGGATGCTGATCCAGGCCGCGCCGTCCGCGGACACGTGGGTCAGCTGGGCGCGCTGGCGCCGGAGCATCATGCCGCCGGTGCCGCGGCCGCGCTCGAGCGGCCTTAGCCAGCCGTTTGCGTGGCATGATCGACCACCACGACCAGGTACTGTGGCCACGCTTATGGGATCTCTCGATCCCGATCCGCCGCAGCCCAGCGACCGGTCGCGGCCCGCCGCCCAGCGCTCACCCGGCAAGATGACCCCGGCGGTCCGCCACGTCCGCATTAACGAGGGATCGGGTCTTCGAGCACCGCAGCCAGCCAGGCCACCTGGTCATCGGCCGGTGCCCGGCACCGGCCGCGCCCAGGCACGGCGGCGGGACACCCCGCCCCCCCCGCGCGCCCGCCTCCCGCCGCCCCCGCCCCCCCCGCCCCTGCCCCTTCTACGCCCCCCCCCGCCCCCCCGCACGCGCCACCGCACCCCACCCCTCCCCACCCCACCCTCCCCCCCCCCCTACGCGCACCCGTCCCTCTCCCGCAAACCCCCACCCCCACCCAAAGCCCAGTTGATCACGGAGCCGACGCCGGGGCGCGCGGGACGGGGGTTCCGCCGCAAGGCCTTAGCCGACCGGCGCGGCCTTACCGTTGGCCGCGCTGGTCCCGCCCTGCTCCGGGTCGGCCGGGGTCATCGCCACGGCCCGCGGCGCCCACACCAGTTCCGGACCGGCGTGCCGTTCGGGCACCCCGACGATGGCCGCCAGCTCCGAGCCGTCAATGGTCTCCCGTTCGAGCAGCAGCTCAACGACCCGGCGGAGGGAGTTCAGATTGCTGCGCAGCAGCGTCGTCGCCCTGCTCTCGGCCTCCTGAAGCAGCTTGGCTACTTCCCGGTCTATGGATCGCTGCGTGTCCTCGGCATAGGGACGGCCCGCGAACGGGTTATCACGGCTCGGTCCTTCCGGGCCGTAACCGACCGGCCCGACCTCAGCGGAGAAGCCCCATTCCCGCACCATGCGGGTGGCCAGGTCGGTGGCACCCGCCAGATCATTCGCGGCCCCGGTCGAGGGTTCCCCGAGGACGACGATCTCCGCAGCCCGGCCGCCGAGCCGTACCGCGAGCGTGTCAGTCAGGTAGCTCTGGCGGTACAGGTGGCGTTCGGCCTCCGGCAGTTGCTCGGTCACCCCGAGCGCCGCACCGCGGGGGAGGATGGTGACCTTCGCCACCGGGTCGGCGTGCTCCGACAGGACGGCGACGAGCGCGTGACCGGCCTCGTGGACGGCAACCGAGCGCTTTTCCTCAGGCAGCAGCACGTTGGACCCGTCCCGCCGCCCGATCAGCAGGCGGTCCCGCGCCGCAGAAAAGTCGGCGGCGGACAGGACATCGCGCCCGTCCCGTACGGCGTTGATGGCCGCCTCGTTCACGAGATTGGCGAGATCAGCGCCTGCGAACCCCGGCGTCCCCCGTGACACAACGTCGAGATCCACATCGGGGCCGAGTTTCTTGCCCCGCCCGTGGATGGCCAGGATCGCCGCCCGCTCCTTCTGGTTAGGCAGGGGAATGTCCACCGTCCGGTCGAAGCGGCCAGGCCGCAGCAGCGCAGCGTCGAGGATCTCGGCCCGGTTGGTCGCTCCCATCACCACCACGCTGGCGCCAGGCTCGAACCCATCCATGTCGGACAGCAGTTGGTTGAGGGTCTGTTCACGCTCGTCGTTCGAGCCGAACCCGCCGGGGCCGCGGCGGCCCCCGATGGCGTCGATCTCGTCGATGAAGATGATCGAGGGAGCGTGCTTGCGGGCGTCGGTGAAAAGATCCCGGACCCGGGCCGCGCCGACGCCGACGAACATCTCCACGAAGCTGGACCCGCTGAGGGCGAAGAAGGGGACGCCCGCCTCGCCGGCCACCGCCTTGGCCAGCAGCGTCTTCCCCGTCCCGGGCGGACCCACCATGAGTACGCCTTTAGGACCGACCGCGCCTGCCTGCGCGTAGCGCTGAGGGTGTTTCAGGTAGTTGACGACTTCCATGACCTCGGCCTTGGATCCTTCATAACCGGCGATGTCCGTGAAACGTGTGGCTGGCCTCTCCTCGTCGTAGAGCTTGGCCTTTGACTGGCGAAAGCTCATGATTCCGCCGATCTGCTTGCGGCCGCGGCGGGCGAACCAGACGAACAGACCCACCAGGAGCAGCAGCGGCCACAAGGAGAAAAGCACCGCCGCCACGGAGAAGGTGCTCGAACTGGCTCCTGTTACCTGGACCTGGTGCTTGAGGAGGAGCGGGGACAGGGCGTTGTCGTTCAGCGCGGTGGGGATCTGGGAGGTGTAGGCGACGCCGTTATCAAGTTTCCCGGTCACCAGGCCGGTCGAGCTGATCGTCGCCGTCGAGACCTTATTGGCCGTCACTTCACTGACGAAGCCGCTGTAGCTGAACTGCCGGGTCGTCGAACCCCCGATACCCGGGTGGAAGAGGAGCAGGGTCCCGAGCAGCACTCCGCCGAGCACGACCCACAGCAGCCACCGCGAGGGCGCCGGCGGCTTGGGTGTGGGCGTGGGCGGCCGCTTGTTCAGCTTGTTTATCCTGTTCGGCGGGCTCTGCCGGACCGGGGCCGACCGATGGGCGGTACTCATGCCCTGATGACGTCGGTGGGGCGGGAAATTGCGTCCATGCCAGCCTCGGCTCTAAGAAATTCGAAAAGTACCGCCGAGGTCCAGGGCAGCTGGGTCATCGTGCGCGTGCACGGAAGGAAGACATTTTCCGAACGAACACCGGGCTGGGCACATTCGGAGCGACTGCAGCACCGCGATGACCAGCGGACCTGAGCATTAGCCCGTGCAGTGTGACCGCTTTCGCATGTGGTCCTTCGTTAAGTAGAGCGCACGCTGTCCCGTAGATATTTCCGGCCAGGCGCGGCGCTGGCCTGGCTGCAGCAGGTGCGGCCATGACGATCGGGCCGCATCGGAGTTGCGCAAGTGGCAGGATCGAGGTGGTGGGGGACCATGCCGCACGCCTGCGTAAGGCGCCAGTTGACGTAGCCAGCGCGATGCTCACCGCGATCGCCGACGGCTCGGCGGCGGTGAGCTGACCCTGCCCTCGCTGACCATCCTGTTCACCGTGCGCGATGGCCTGATCACCTTCATGGAATCCAACCTGGGGGACTAACCCGGGTATCCGTTCGTGATCATGGCTTGAGTAGTACCAGTGAGGCTCCGCCTCTGACCGCCTAGCTGCGTGGTTGCTGCTGGTCAGATAGTGCGTCTTGGTTCATCCTCGCGTGCATAGGGGTGGTTGCGGAGGGATGTCATGCGTGCACGCGTGGTTACGGTGAACGAGGTTCTCGGCAGGCATGTGAAGCTGGATATCGAGTGCCTGGACCGGGTCTACCTCAATGCCTATGTGCCGATCCTGCAGTCCAGCGTGCAGGCGGTGACGTTCATGACCCAGCACCTGGGTCTGCCGATTCCCTCTCCGGCGCTATTCGACAAGATCAGCCAGCGGTTCCGACGGGCGGTGGCCTCCTTTGCCGAGGCCAATGACATCCCGTCGGTTAAGTTCGCCAGGGACGACCGCAAGGCCGATGTGATGGCCCCGTACTTAAAGCGGGCGGCGGTCAGCGGCCGGCCGCAGGTGGTGGCGGTCGGGGTGGCGCAGGAGTTCCAGCGGGTGTGGACCGCCTACCGGCGCGAGACCAGCACGGCGGCGCCGCAGTTCACCTTCGCCTAGGCTGCCGGCGGCTGACCTGCTACTAGTTCGACCTGTGGGACGAGTACGTCCGGGCGGCGTTCGTCAAGGTCTGCGCCTATTTCCACCTACCCGGCCAAGATCTGGGTCAACGGCCATGAGTGGGCCAAACGTCAGGCAGCAAAGGCCGAGATCGCGTTCACCGAACTGTCCAACGGCTTCGCCGCCTGCTACGACCCGGTCGCCTTGCAGGAGATCAACGGCCGGCTGCGACCGGGCACCATCGATGTGTTCGCCCATCGTGGCTGCACCAGCTCCCGATGCCCTTCGGCCCGGCCGATCAGTGGGCCGGGTACTGTTCGGAGATCTCCATGCGCCACATCGAGGTGTCGCGCATCCTGTGTTCGATGCTCGCCGCCGGGCCCAGGCGTTCTTTGAGGCGCTGATCGCCGACAACCTCGACATCGGCCGCCCCGCTAACGTCGAGATCCTCTTCGGCCGCCGCATCCGACGCGATACTCCCGGTGTTTTCCGCACTGCCATCGACCGCCCAGCGGTCGGGCCCGATGCCCGCGGAGTCGTGCTCAACCTGTTTTACAAGCATTCGCGGATCAAGCAGTACCTCAAGGACGGCCGGGCGATGCGGATCGAGACTGTCATCAACGCTCCCCGTGACCTCGGGTGCAACGCCCCGCTGCCCAACCTCGAAGCCCTCCAGTCCAAAGCCCGCGCCGCCAACCACCGCATACTGGAAGCTGAACGTGCCGGCCAGGGCACCGTCCTCGCGAGCCCAGCCTTTGAGCGGATCGCGCACCCCTCCGTGACCGCGGACGGGCGGAGGACCCCGGCTCTCAGATTCGGCGATCCTCGGGTCATGGCCCTGGCCGGCGCCCTCTGCCAGACCCTGCTCGCCGCCACCGGCATCACCAACAAGAGCCTGCGCGCCTTGATGACCGGACTGCTGCACGCCCCCTACACCCCCGGCCAGATGACCTACGATCTGCGGCGGCTGCTCATGACCGGGCTGATCCGCCGGATCGAGCACACCAACCGCTACGTCCTGACCCCCGACGGGATCAAGGTCGCGGTCTTCTACACCAAGCTTCACAACCGGCTGTTGCGCCCGCTCCTGGCCGCCGACCAGCCCCAGGCCCCACCCGAACTCCGCGCCGCCCTGCGCGCCATCGACCAGCACATCGGCACCTACATAACCCACGCCCGTCTCACCCCGGCCGCGTGAAAACTTGACACAAACGTCCAGAACCTAGCGATCAAGGATCGCTAGACCCCACCTAGGCCATGATCACGAACAGCGGCCCGCGGAGGTACGGGGCTGGTGGGACTAATGTGATTAGTTCGACGTCGTGGAAGCGCATGACGCCGAACCAGTCGCTGTTCTCGGCCCGCATCACTCGCTCGGCGTCGGCCGCGATCTCGTGGATCCACTCGATGGACTGGGCCCGGCTCAGGTCCGCTTCCAGCTGCCGGAGCAGAACGGCCATCCGCTGGTAGCGCTGGGCGTGCCGGCGGAACTCGGACTGGGTCCGGATGCCATGCAGCGCCGCGCCGACCGCGGGCACGCAGATGGACAATACGATCAGCACGATCCCGAGTTCCGAGGCCTTCCCATCGTGATCGCCCCAGCCCAGCAGGTGCAGGAACGCGGCCACCGCGGTGATCGCGAACAGCACGCCAGTGGCCAGGAACAGCCGGCTGTCCCACGTGCCCTGCCGCCGCGCGGACTTCTCGTGGTACCGGATCTGCGCCCCGAGCCACCGGTCGCACAGGTAGTCGCGGAGTGGCGCGAGGTCGTCCGGCCCGATCCGGACCTGCGGGCGCAGCGCGGTCACCTCCTCCAGGGCCCGGCGCAGCCACACCTCGGTCGGGTCAGACGACCAGCCCGCCCGCTCATTCCGGCCGCGCGGGGGCGGCCGGTCGCCGGCCCCGGCCAGGGCCAGGAAGTACCCAGACCGCAGCCGCTCGGCCAGGAAGCGGTAGGAGATCCACCGGTCCAGCAGCCGGCGGCGCCGGCTGACCAGCGGCATCACCACCAGCAGCAGAAGCAGCAGGATCTCGATCGCGGCGATCCACGGCTGGTGCGGCGCGAACGCGACCTGGCAGGCCACGCTGACGACCGCCCCCGCCGCGGCCAGGAACATTGCCCAGCTGGTCACGTTGAAGACGCGCTCCACCCGGCTGGCCAGCGCGTCTGCCCGGACGAAGTAGGGCAGGATCCACCCGGCCACGCTCTGGCACGCTTCGCTCAGCGTGGCTGCCTGACCGGCGCCGTCGGCCGGGGGCTCGACCCGCTGCCACTCGGCGCGTTCCCGGGCGGCGAACTCGCTGATCTCAGCCGAGTTGTACTCGCGGAACTCGCGCGCCGCTTCCTCGACCCGGGCCGCCCGTTCCTGGTCGTACCAGAACACCGGATCTGACGGCGGCGCCGTGTTCACCCAGGCCACCGGGACACCCTGATCTCGGGCGTAGGACACGATGCTGGCCGTGCCGCCACGGCCGCGCGGCGGCTGGCCGTCCCACAGCGCGATGATCATGTCGGCCCGGTCCACCATGTGCCGCCCAGCCCGCTCGTAGGCCTCCTCGCGGCTACTGCCCGGCGGAGCCTGCCAGACCCGGGCGGCACGGCCGAGCAACTCAGTGAACTCGTCCTTGGACGCCTCGGCGGCGAAGTCTCGCAGGTACTCGTGGACGGGCAGCGGCAGCACCACTTCCAGTTCGGCCGCCGGCCGGGCCAGCACCTGCCTGGCCACCAGCCGGTCGGCTCCCTCGGCCAGCGCTGAGATGATCAGCAGCGACGGGTCGGCCTGGGCGCCCAGGACACGCTGGGTGAGCGCCTGGATCGCCTCGTCGATCGCCGGGGCCAGCGCGTCCGGGTCGGCCAGCTCGCGGTGCCCAGTCACCCCGATCCGCAGCGCGAACGGGAGCCGCCCCTCCCCCTCCGGCCACCACGCGCCGGTGTGCCTGGCCTCGGCTACGCCGGTCATGCCGCACAGCCCAGTTGAGCGGGTGGCGAGCTGGAGATGTACCGCCGCCAGTCCTGCGCGGTCAGGCTGTGCCCCGAGGTGCTGCAGGCCACCTTCACCCACTCCGCGGGGACCAGGCTGAGCTGGCTGAGCACGCCGTCGGGCGAGCTGCTCTTGCCTTCCGTCACGGTGACCAGCCCCCTGTCCCCCGGGGTGAACGCCATCGTGGTCTGCTGGTAGGGCGACGGTTTGCCGACCGCGAACACACCCAGCACGTGCCCGGTCCGGAGGTCGGCGATGACGCCCTGCCCGTTCGCCCGCTCCTCGGCGACCAGGCCCGGGCCGCCCGCGCCCTGGCTACTGACCGCGAAGATGCCGTAATCCCACGGGGTCCCCGCCTGGATGGAGCGGATCAGCTTCTTGCCGTCGGTGCCGCGCAGGTCGATGTCCCCGTTCTCGCGCTGGATGACCAGCCGCGGGCCGGCGTAACCCACCTGGTAGGCCCGGATGCCGGGAAGCAGCCAGCTGTTCTTGGTACTGAGGTTGACCACATAGACCTGCCGGGTGACCTGGTCGATGAGGGCCACCCGGGTACCGGCCGGGTTGACCGCCGCCTGGTGCTGGTACAGGCCAGGGTTCGGATGCAGCGTGGACGGCCCGCTGATCAGCGCGCCGCCCAGGCCGGTCCAGTCGGTGCCGATCGTGATGTTGCCCGCCGCGTCGATCAGGGCGAACTTTCCGCTGCCATCGAAGATCGATACATACTGCGGCGCATCCGGCTCGGCCTGCCCCGACGTTGCATGCTCCTCGACCAGGTGATCCGTGAGTGCTGCCTCGCCACCTGGCGCGGTGATCGAGTAGAGCTTGGCCCCGTACAGATACAGCCGATCGCCGTCCGGGCTCCATTGCGGCAGCCCATACTGCTGGGTAGAGCCCCCGCCGAGCTGGGAGATCTTCCCGAACGTGGCCCCCAGGCCGACGCTCAGCAGCAGGTTCCCGTTGCTGTCGGTGATGACCGCTTCCTGGCCGTCCGGCCGGATGGCCAGCCGCGGCCCGGGACAGACCTCTCCGCACTGCCAGGGCATCGGGATCCGGGCACTGTCGCCGATCCGCGAGTACTGGCTGAGATTCCACACCGTGAGCAGGTCGCCCGAGGCGGAGACCAGCCGGGTGTCGCTGCCGCCCAGAAAGGCCAGCGAGGTGGCGAAGATCGGCTCCGCCCCCGGGTACGACGTGGCCGGGCTGGCCGGCCCGGTCGCGGAGATCCGGGACACGTGGATGCCACCGGCGTCCTCGGACGCGACCCACCGGTCATCCCGGCTGATGGCCAGGGCCAGCGCCAGCCGGCCGCCGGTGCGGGCGTGCCCGGCCACGCCGGACCGCCCGCCGACCGCCCACACCCGGAGCGCCCGCCCGGCCGCCACGTCGCTGTAGGTGGCGGCTGACCCCGACGGCGCGAGCGCGTACGCGTAGGCCGGGAATTTGCCCAGGCCGAACGCGTCGTGCGCGGAACTGAGCACGGCCAGCCGGGGCAGCGCGACGCGTTGCCAGGAGCCGTAGTACCCGTCGAACGCGACCAGCTCGGACTCGCTCGGCACGGCGATGTTGGTGATCGCGGGCGGCCGGAGCCGCTGCTGCGCCTCGAATCCCGTCAGCTGCAGCTGCGCCCAGGACCGGGTGCTGGTGTCCAGCACAGACAGGGAAGGGTAGGCGCCAAAGGCGGCGAACCGGCCGGACGGGGACACCCCCACCGCGCTGAACGTGGTCCCCGGCGGCGCCGACCGGGACTGGACGTGCCCGCCGGGTCCCCAGGTCCTGGCGTCCTCCCCGGTCGCCGCCGCGATTGTGGTCCCGTCCGCGCTGACCCCGACCGCGTTGATGACTCCGTTCAGCCGGCCGACCTTGACCGGCCGGAAGCCCGGCACACTCCAGGTCTGTACCCAGCCGTTCCTGGTGCCCGCCACGATCGTCCGCCCGTTGGCCGAGCTGGCGATGGCCGACACCTGCCCGGGAGCGTCGATGAACCGCTGCACTTGCGGGTCGGACTGCACCGCGGCGAACAGCGCGGCCCGGGTCTGCGGGTTGCCCGGATCGAGCTGATAGGCCTTGACCGCGAACAGCTGCGCGAGGTCAGGATGCGAGCCGGTCAGCGTGATCGCGGTGGACGCGAGCTGGCCCGCGGTGGCCACGGTTTCCTCCCGGATGGCCCGGTCCCGCTGGCGCACGGCGACGACCGCGGCCGCCACCGCGAAGGCCAGCAGGATAACCAGCGCGGCCAGGCCGGCCATCAGGGACCGGATGGTCCGGCGCCGCTGCCGGATGTGCTCACCGATCAGTGAGTCCTTGGGCTGCTGGCGGATAGCCGCGGCCAGGTCGGCCACGGCATCCTGGAACCGTGGGTCGGCCGAGCGCAGGCTGCTCTCCTGTTCCCGGGCCCAGCGCACGTTGACCCAGCGCGGTTCCTGCGCAAACGCGTGCCCCAGCGCCTCTTTGGACAGCGCCGTGCTGGCCGCCCAGTCCAGGTCACCGGCACTGGCGTCCCAGACCAGCTGGCCATCGGTGACCGCGATGAGGATGTGATTGGCCGGGCGGTGCTCGCGCCACCAGCAGAGCTCCTTGGCCACCCATGGGGACTGGGCCGATTCTGGCGAGGCGATCAGGATCAGCCAGCGCGAGTTGCCCATCGCCTGCTGGATCGTGGCCCACAGCTGCGGGGACGCGGCCAGGCTGGTCTGGTCGCGGAACACCCGCAGCGCACGCACCTGGTACCAGGGCTTGGCGAAGCGCTGCAATTCCGCCTGCAGTCGGGCCGCGATGACCGCGTCGAGCCGGTGGCTGTACGAGATGAACGCGTCGTAGCCCCGTTCCTCGGCTGCCACCCCGATCCCCCCGGTGTGCCCATATCCCCGTTACGCCCCCTTTGATCAGTAAGCGTCACCGAGGGCTTGCTACAGGCTACAGGCCGTCCCATTGAGGGAGAAGGCCGTAGGGGCGGCGTCGCTGCTGGTCCAGGTGCCCTGGAAGCCCAGTTGGGTCGAAGAGCCAGCCGGGATGCTGGCGTTGTAGCCCTCGTTGCGCGATGGACACGCTCTCCCCGCTCTGGGTGACCACCCCGTTCCACGAGTTGGTGATCTTCTGGTCACCGGGGAAAGTGAACGTCAGCGTCCAGCCATTGATCGCGGACGTACCGCCGTTGCTGATCGTCACGCTGGCCACAATGCCGCCAGACCATTGGCTCACCGTCGAGTAGCTGACCGTGCACGCGCCGGCCGGGCCGCTGACCGTCCAGGTGAACGTCGCCGACCCGGTGGCGCCGGTGCCGTCGGCCGCGGTGACGGTGACGGTGAACGTGCCGCCCGCCGTCGGCGTGCCGGAGATCAGCCCGGTCGAGGAGCTGACTGACAGGCCGGTGGGCAGCCCGGCCGCGGTGTAGCTGAGCGTCTGGCCGGACGCCGAGTCGGCCGCGGTGATCGGCAGGCTGACCGCAGTGCCGGTGGTGCCGGTCTGGTTACCGGGGTTGCTCACCGTGACCGTGTTCCCGGTGCTGGTGGACGTGGCCGGGATGACATAGGTGACCAGCGACCGGGCCGGGATGGTGGCGCTGAACGAGCCGCCGCTGACCGACGTGGTGGCCTGCGCGGCCACGTCGCTGCTGCTGTTGGTCAGGTACGGGGTCACCGTGGCGCCGTTCACGGTGCCGGTCCCGGACAGCGAGTAGGTCATCGGATCCGCGCTGGCCGCGGTGTTCAGCGCGACGATCGCCACCGAGCCGTCGGTGTTCTTGAACGCGGTCAGGTCAACCGCGCTGCTGGAACTGGTGGCCGCGATCCGGACCGCGCCCGGCCGGACGTACCGGCTGTAGTTGGCGAACGCCCACAGCCGGCCGGACGCCGCCACGGTAGAGCCGTTGATCTGGATCAGGCCCTCGTTGTCCCCGTTCTCCGCCGGGGTGGTCGAGCCCCACCAGTACAGGAACGCGCTCAGGTTGGCTGCGGTGAGCCCGGTGTAGATGTTCTGCGCCCAGCTCAGCCCGGAGGCGTCGGTGTTGTCGTCCCAGGCTGGGTCCCAGCTCTCGAACGTGGACCACTCGGTCTCCCACACCGGCTTGGTCCAGCCGGGCAGCGCGGAGTTGGGCGGCGCGCTGTACCCGTGGCTGGTGAACAGCGGGGTGTAGGAGTTCGCCACCGGGTCGGCCTCGATGGCCGCGGCGTACTGCTGGGCCGAGTCCCAGCCGATCGTGGCGCAGCACTCGGCCTGGGTGGACAGCCCGGACGAGGCCAGGGTGGGGCCGAACACGTCCATGAAGTTGGCCGCCTGCGCCGGGCTCATCGTCATCCCGTCGTACCCGCTGGGCGTGAAGCTGGGCCTCGTTCTACGGGCCGATGTAGCTCAGCGGCTCCCCGGCGGCCGCGTAGTCCTTGGCGTACTGCACCAGGTAGTTGGCGTACGCCTGGCGCCAGTCGCCGCTGTGAGCGGTCGCGCCGGGCGCGCCGCACAGCGTGCCGCCGTTGATCGGCCGAATCGTTCGTCTTCATGAACGCCGGGGCGCTCCACGCGTCGGCGAACACGTTGGTCACCCCGAAGTCCGCCTTGATCTGCTGCGCGAACCACAACTGGCCCTGGTCTGTCGCTCGAGGACAGCGGCATGTACGCCGGGGTGGCGGTCGGGCTGGCCGGCGCGGTGGCTCGATGGTGATGCCGGAGTCCGCGCTGATCTCGTTGCGCAGGATGGTCAGGCCCGCCCCCGCGGTCGGGCTGTACAGCAGGTCCAGCGCCTGCTGCTGCGCCGCGGACGGGGCGTTCATCACGGTGTCGGCCTGGCCGAACGCCTCGGACGCGCCGAACCCGGCCATGGTCTGGTAGGTGGTCGCGCCGTTGATGGTCGCGGTGTCCGCCGCCAGGGCCGGGCCGGACACCGCGACCATCCCCGCGGCGATCAGCGCAAGCGCCGCGGTGCACGGGAGGACGGTCCGGCGGATCATGACGTGCACCCCGTCCCGTTGACGGCGAAGCTGGTGGGCGAACTGTCGCTGCTGGTGTACGTCCCGGTGAAGCCGATGGTGACCGACCCGCTGGGCGCGATCGTCGCGTTGTACGGCTCGTTGGCCGCGGTGACGTTCTCCCCGGACTGGGTGTAGGTCGCCGTCCACATGCTGGTGATCTGCTGGTCGCCGGCGAACGTCCAGGTCAGCGTCCACGGGCTGATCGCGCTGCTCCCGGTGTTGGTCAGCACGACCTGGGCCTGGAAGCCGCCCGCCCAGGTGTTGGTCAGCGAGTACGCGGCCGAGCAGGACACCGGCGCCGCGCTGCCGGTCGGCGGCGGAGTGCCGTTCACCGCGCCGGGCAGCGGGAACTGGATCGTTGCCAGCAGCGACTGTTTCAGCGCGCTGACCGGGGTCGGGTCATAGTTGCTGTCCAGCAGGTCGTAGGAGTCCTCGCCGTTCAGCGCCCAGTACGTCCAGCCCATCCAGGGATTGGCGGCCAGGTAGGCGACCAGGCTCTGGAACCACTGGCCCTGCGAGCCGGCGGCGCTGCTCGCCATGTCGGCCGCGGTGTTGTCGGTGCCGAACTCGCCGACCCAGACCGGCGCGATGTCCTGGGCGTACAGGTAGCCCCAGTTGGCGTTCCAGACCGCGTCCAGGCTGGCCGGGGTGGTCGAGGAGTTGAACCAGGTCTGCTGGAACAGGTTCGGGCCGTAGTCGTGCGCGGAGTACACCACGTGCCCCGGCGAGCTGAGCATGACCGGGTACTGGCCCGCCTTGGCCAGGTCACCGCCCCACCAGGTGGAGTTGTCGCTGCCCGAGGCGGTCGGGTTCTCGCTGATCCCCTCGCAGAAGATCAGCGCGTTCGGGTCCACCGCCAGGATCGCGTTGCCCGCCTGCTCGTAGGCGAGCCGGATGTCGGTGCTGGGTCGCCGGTGCCCCAGGTCGCGCCCTCGGCGTAAGTGTCCCCCGCGGGCGTGTGCGGCTCGTTGCGCAGGTCGAAGCCGACCACGGTCGGGTCACCCGCGAACATCTTGGCCAGCGTGACCCAGTCGTTGACCCAGTCCTGGCTGGTGTAGGTGCTGGTGTACCACAGCCCGTTGGCCTCGGCCGACTCCCCGGCCTCGGACCGGTGGTCGTCCAGGATGACCTTGAGCCCGACCTGGCCCGCGTAGGTGACGATCTTCTGCAGGTCCTGCAGCGCGTTCAGCCCGGCCAGGTCGGTGTTGATCGGGCCGGTCGCGTTATAGAAGCTCAGGTTCTGCGGCACGATCGGGTCCTCCACCATCTGGTTGGAGAACGGGATCCGGATCGTGTTGTAGCCGAGCTCCTCGATGTCATTGATGATCGTGTGGTAGTCCTGCGCCCACAGGCCGTGCGCGATCTCGTCCGGGGTCTCGAACCCGTACCAGTTGATGCCCGCGATCCGCACCGGGTCGCCCGCGGCGTCCAGGATCTGGTTGCCGCTGGTGTGCCAGTACCCGGCGCCCACCGCGGCGGCCAGTTCGGCCCGGGCCGCGGCCAGGCTCAGCCGCGCCCCGCCAGCCGCGGCCGCGCTGCCCGCCGCGGTGCTGCCCGCCGCGGTGCTGCCGGCCACGCTGGGCCCGGCCCCGGTGATCGCCGCGGCCGCACCGGCCAGGCCCACGGTCAGCGCGGCGGCGGCCAGGCGGCGGCCCCGGCGCGGTCGGCTGCCGGGCTGGTCGTCGCTGCGCCGCATGGCCTGCTCCTCGTCGTCGGGGGCCGCCGCCGGGCCGGCGGGTGGGATCACCGGCCCGGTGGCGACCATGCCGGGCGGCACCGCCCGGCATCATGGTGAATGCTGTGCCGCGCCGGCGCCCGGTCCGGTGCCGACCGGGGACCGTGCCCGGCGGAGGGGCGCCCGGCACGGTCCCCGCGGAACCGTGTCGGGGTACCGCGCGGGCAGTGACGTCGGCCGCGGGCGTGAGGGTGCCGCGGCCGGCGGCTCGCGGGGAACGTATCGGCCTGCGATTCCGGGGGTCCAGAGCCGCCTCCACCACTCCCCGGCCGCACCACCCTTTGCGCAGTTCAGACCGCCTGTCCTGGGTTCCGCTGGATGAAATTAGCTGAAATTCCTGATCATCCAGCCAGGGATCGCAGGTGGGCTTCGTGGCCGGCGCCGACGTGGAAGTGGCGGGCTCTCGCAGCACATTCGGGAGCCCGCCACGTGGGGATGCGGGCCGGCCGGGATCTGCTCGTCATCCCGGCCGGCCCGGTGGCTAGCCGAGCCCGGCCAGCGACTGAAGATGGGCCTCGACGCCCACCCCGTAGCCGGTCGGGTCTCCGTTGTAATCGGTGATCAGGCCCGGCCCGGACGAGCAGTTGAAGTCGGCGTTCCAGGCCCAGGCCAGGTAGCTGGTGGACGCCGAGTCCAGCCAGGACATCAGCGGGTCTACGTAACCGTCCGCGCAGTCGTTCTCGCCGATCTCGCCGGCGATGACCGGGACCTGCGCGATCACCGGGGCGACCTCGCTGGTCCAGCAGGACTGGGTGGAGCAGGTGTTGAAGTTGTAGGAGTGCCAGGACACGGCCAGGTTGTGGTCCGGGTCGGCCGGCAGGTAGTTCAGGATCGACGGGTCGGTCGCCGAGCCGGGGGTGCCCAGGTCGTTGGCGTACTCCTCACCACCGAGCATGATCACGTTGTTCGCGCCCGCGCCCCGGACGGCGTTGACCATCGACTGCATGCCGGCCACCTGGTAGCCGATCCCGGCGCAGGTGCCGCCGCTCAGCCAGCACTGCCAGCCGCTGACCGCGCTGCCGGTGGCCCGGGACGCGTACGGCTCGTTGAACAGGTCGAAGATGACCGCGTCGTTGCCCTTGAACGTGCTGGCCACCGACGTCCAGAACGGGATCGCCCCGGCCGCGTCCGGCATCGGCTTCTGGCACACCGCCTCCGCCGACGAGCAACCCGACGAGTTCCCGGTGTACAGCCCGTCGGTCCAGTGCAGATCCAGGATGGCCACGATGCCGTTGGCGTTGAGCAGGTTGACGTAGGCCTGGATGGCGGCGATGTAGTTGGCGCCCGCGTAGGCCGAGTCGACGTAGGACTCCGCGTTCCAGCACGCCTCGTTCAGCGGCACGCGCACCGCGGTGACGCCCCAGCTCTTCATGGCGGTGATCGAGGCCTGGTCATTGGGGCCGTCGAAGATGCCGTTGCCCTGGACGCACGCGTATTCGGTGCCGGACCGGTCCACCCCGTGCAGGACCACCTGCTGCCCGCTCGCGTTGACCAGCTTGTTGCCGGACACATGCAGTTGCGGCGCGGGCCCACTGGCCGTCGAGGTCGGCGTCGGGGTCGGGGTGGGCGACGAGGTCGGGCTGCTGGTCGGGGTGGGGGTGGGGCTGGGTGAGGAGGTGACGCCGGTGCCGTTGCAGGTGGTGCCGTTGATGGCGAAGCTGGTGGGGGCGGTGTTGGTGCCGCTGTAGGAGAAGTTGGCGCCGATCTGGGTGGCGGCGCCGGTGGCCAGGGATCCGTTCCAGGAGGCGTTGGTCACGGTGACGGTCTGGCCCGATTGTGACCAGTTCCCGGACCAGCCCTGGGTGAGTTGCTGGTTGCCGGTGTAGGAGTAGGTCAGCGTCCAGGCGGTGAGCGCTGAGCCGTCGTTGGTGATGGTGATCGAGGCGGTGAAGCCGGTGCTCCAGTCGTTGGTCGAGTACGCGACCTGGCAGGAGGTGGCCGCGACAGCCGGGCCCGAACTGGCCACCGCCAGCGTGCCCGCGGCCAGGGCCCCGGCGGCCAGCCCGCATGCCAGGTAGCGCGCGCGTCTGGGCAATCGGATCGCGTCGAGTCTCACGACCTACACCTCCTGCTGGGTTAGCAACTGCGTCGTGTATTCACTGGGAGCACTTACCGGTAACCGGGAATGACTACATTGGTGCCGGGCAGTCTGCCAGATATTGCTAGTCGCTGACTGCAAAGATGACACGGCGACCATAACGGCCGCTTACTAAACCGTTCAAGTGACCCATCCATGTGAAAATAGGCCCGTTACTTTCACGGCGACCCCTGCAGGCCCATGCCCCGCCAGGCCACGGCCACCTGCCCGGCTCCCGGCCCTGCTCACCCAGTTGTGCGGTGACTTTGGGAAATACTCACCGCACGGTGCGGCGCGCAGTCGTGAAAGTTTCACCACCGGGTGCGAGCTGGCATTTCGGGTGCCTTGACTCGGGGTGCCAGGCGGGCAACTCTCGTCTTCTGATCGAGGAGGCGCGCATGTCCGTGGCGAGGAAATACCGGGTGAAATTAACGGGACGGGTTGCGGCCACGGTGCTGGCCAGTTGCGCTCTGCTGGCTGGTTGCACGGTGTCCTCGGACCAGTCGGTGTTCAAGCGGGTGGGCCCGCTGATCACACTGCGCGTCGGCCTCTTCGGCGATCCCGGCTACCAGCGCGCCGGGCTGTACGCGCAGTTCGAACGCCTGCACCCGAACATCAAGATCATCCAAACCGATACCACGGATCAGGCCGGCTACTGGAGCACGCTCCAGGCGCGACTGAAGTCCGGCCATGGGCTGGCCGACATCCAGGCCGTGCCGATGGCCGGCATCTCCACCGTCACCGGGTCGTTGGCCAGCGACTTCGTCCCGCTGAGCACGCTCGGCGGGATCTCCGGCGGGAACAGCGCATTCAGCGACGACTGGCTGCCCTGGGTGGCCCGGCAGGCAGCCAGCCGGGCCGGCGTCAGCTATGCGCTGGGCGCCGAGATCGGCCCCATCGCGGCCTGCTACCGGACCACCCTGCTGCGCGAGGCCGGCCTGCCGACCAGCCCGGCCGTGCTGGCCAAGGACTGGGCCACCTGGGCTGGGTACCTCAAGTTCGGCCGCTTGTTCCGGTCCCGCATCCCGCACGGCCCGGCCTTCACCGACTCCGCGGCCAGCCTGTACAACACGATGGCGGCGCAGGCCAGGGAGCAGTACTACAGCCAGGCCGGCACCCTGGCCGTGACCGGCAACCCGGCCATCAAGCAAGCCTGGGACACCGCCGTGCAGGCGGCCAGGGACGGGCTGAGCGCCGGGCTCACCCCGCAGACGGCGGCCTGGGACCGGGGTGTGACCCGGGGCTCGTTCGCCACCGTCATGTGCCCGGCCTGGCTGCTGCACCGGATCTCCACGCTGGCCCGCCGCTCAGCTCCGGCGGCTGGAACGTGACCACGGCGCCGGGCGGGGCCGGCAACTCGGGCGGCTTCTACCTGGCGCTGCCCCGGGCGGGCAGGCACCAGCAGGCCGCGTTCCAGCTGGCCACGTTCCTCACCGGGGAACAGGCCGGGGTCGAGCTGTTCCGCAGCCAGGGTGAGTTCCCGGCCAACTTCGCCGCGGTCAACGCGGTGAGCGGGGTTACCAACCCGTACTTCAGCGGCGCCCAGGTAGGCCGGATCTTCGGCCGCTCGGCCGACCGGACCCCGGCCGCCGTGCTCGGCCCGGCCAGCGACACGATCGGCGCCGATATCGACGGCGCGCTGGCCCGGGTGGAATCCGGCCAGGCGCCCGGGCCGGCCTGGCGGGCCGCCGTCCAGCAGGCCGCGGCCGCCGCCCGGGCAGGCCCGCAGTGAGTGAAAAGTTCAGTCACCGATGGTCACCGAGGCCGCGCGCCGTCTGGCCGGACTGTTTGTCGTCCCAGCCCAGACGCCGAGTGCCTGCTCACCCACCGTCACCAGCGGGGCATCTCCCGGCTGGTCACTTCACGGGTCAGAGGGCCGAATTTAAACTCCGGCCAATTCTGAAAGCGCTTTCCGTGTGCAGGGAGCGCCCCACCCCTGGCTGCCCGGCTCACCCGCCACCAGCAGCCCTATCCGCGAGGAGGATGCGGATGCGACAGTTAGCGCGAAGATCGCTGTTGCGGGCGCTGGCCAGCGGTGTGGCCAGCGCCGCACTGCTGGCCGGGATGCTGGCCGGGGCGGGCAGCGCCACGGCCGCGGTGACCGGCCCGGCCGCGGCCGGGCAGTCCGCCGCGGCGGCCCGGGCCGCGGCGGCAGCCCACCTGGCCGCGCCCGGCGGCGCGGCGGCCGCCGCGCACGCCGCGGCCGCGCTCAGCCCGGCCGCGACCACCGTCACCTCGTGCCAGGTGACCTACACCGTGCAAAGTGACTGGGGCACCGGGTTCACCGTGGCCATCACCATCGAGAACACCGGCTCGGCCATCACCAGCTGGACGCTTGGCTACTCCTACGCCGGCAACCAGACGCTGGCCCAGGGCTGGTCCGGTAACTGGACCCAGAGCGGCAAGGCCGTCACGGTGACCAACGCGAGCTGGAACGGCAGCCTGGCCGGCAGTGCCTCGGCGCAGATCGGCGCGAACTTCAACTACAGCGGGAGCAACACCGCGCCGACCTCGTTCACGCTGAACGGGACGACCTGCAACGGCGGCAGCACCGCCTCGCCGTCCCCCATCGCCGTCGCCCACCTCGACGGCCAGCTCCTCACCATCCCCCTCGCCCAGCCCCAGCCCGAGCCCGACCTCGACCGGCGGGCGGCAGCGGCAGTGGCAGCGGGGCGCCGATGGTGTCCATCACCAGCCCCACCGCCGGGGAGATCTTCACCCCGGGCTCGGCCATCACGCTGCAGGCCAGCCCGGTCAGCGGCTCCGGCACGGTCACCTCGGTCACCTTCTACCAGAGCACCAGCGCGGCCAACGACACCGAGATCGGCGTGGCCACCAGCCAGCCCATGGGCGGTGCAATGGGCGAACGTGCCCGCGGGCAGCTACTCGATCACCGCGGTAGCCAGCAACGGCAAGGAGAGCCTGGTCTCCTACCCGGTGGCGATCACCGTCGAGTCGCCGACCGTGGTGGTCAACCCGAACCAGATCGCGGTCCAGCAGGGCAACTCGGCCACGTTCGGCGTGTCCCTGTCCGCGCAGCCGTCGTCCAGCGTCACGGTCTCGGTGGCCGAGAGCGGCGATTCCGACCTGTCCATCTCGTCCGGCGCCTCGCTCACGTTCACCACCTCGAACTGGAGCGTGCCGCAGACCGTCACGGTCACGTCGGGCAGCACCGCGGCGGACGGCGGGGCGCAGGGCACGATCACCGCGTCGGCCACCGGGTACACGGCCGGCACCACGACGGTCACCGAGGCGCTGGCGTCCGGCTCGCAGTCCACGTACGACCAGTGGTTCCTCAACCTGTACGACACGATCATGAACCCGAACAACGGCTACTTCAGCCCGAAGGGCATCCCGTACCACTCGGTCGAGACGCTCATCGTCGAGGCCCCGGATTACGGGCACGAGACCACGTCCGAGACCTACAGCTACTACCTGTGGCTGACCGCGGACTACGGCGGGGTCACCGGCAACTGGACGCCGTTCAACAACGCCTGGGCCAACATGCAGGAGTACATGATCCCCAGCGCGTCCGAGCAGCCCGGGCAGAGCACCTACAACGCGTCCGCGCCTGCCGAGTACGGGCCGGACGAGCCGTACCCGAACGACTACCCGGTCGCGCTCAACTCCTCGGTGCCGGTCGGTTCCGACCCGCTGGCCGCCGAGCTCACCTCCACCTACGGCACGTCCAACATCTACGCGCCCATGTGGATCATGGACACCGACAACCGGTACGGCTTCGGCCAGTGCGAGGACACCACGTCCACGCCGAGCTTCATCAACAGCTACCAGCGCGGCCCGATGGAGTCGGTCTGGGACACGATCCCGCAGCCCGACTGCGACCTGCTGAAGTTCGGCGGGCCGAACGGCTTCCTGGACCTGTTCAACAACGGCGGCGGCAGTTTCTCGGCGCAGTACAAGTACACCGACGCGCCGGACGCCGACGCGCGGATGGTCCAGGCCGCCTACATCGCGGACACCTTCGCCAAGGCCCAGGGCAAGGAGTCCGCAGATCGCCAGCACCCTGGCCGACGCGGCCAAGCTCGGCGACTACCTGCGCTACTCCATGTTCGACAAGTACTTCAAGCAGATCACCGCGGCGTGCAGCCAGGACGGCTCGGTGGCCTGCCCGGCCGGCACCAGCAAGGCGAACGAGGACACCTACCTGCTGTCCTGGTACTACGCCTGGGGCGGGTCCAGCACCGGGGCCTGGTCCTGGCGGATCAGCGGCGAGGCGATCCACGAGGGATACCAGAACCCGCTGGCCGCCTGGGCGCTGTCCACCGACCCGGACCTGATCCCGCTCTCGCCGACGGCCAAGGCGGACTGGGCGACCAGCCTGACCACGCAGCTGAACCTGTTCCAGTGGCTGCAGTCCAGCCAGGGCGCGATCGCCGGGGGGGTCACCAACAACTGGGGCGGCAACTACGGCGACGTGTCCAAGCCGCCCGCCGGTGACACCACGTTCGACGGGATGTACTACACACCCGATCCGGAGTACGCGAACCCGCCGAGCAACCAGTGGTTCGGCTACCAGACCTGGCCGATGGAACGGGTCGCCGAGTACTACTACGACACCGGGAATGCCCAGGCCGGGGCGATCCTGGCCAAGTGGGTGTCCTGGGCCGAGTCGGTCACCTCGTTCAACACGAGCACCGGCGCCATCTGCCTGCCCGGCACGCTGACCTGGTCCGGGCAGCCCGGCGAGAACTACACCTCCAGTGCCACCGCACCGCCCGCCAACACCAGCCTCAGCGTGTCGGTGTCCGGCTGTTCCTCGGACATCGGGATCTCGGCGTCGCTGGCCAAGGTGTACGCGTACTACGCGGCCAAGTCCGGCAACGCCACCGCCGAGACCGACGCGCAGAACATCATCGACATCATCCACAAGTTCTACGCCGACTCGCTCGGCTACTCCGCACCGGAGACGCGGACCGACTACAGCAACTTCACCAGCGCGTACAACACGACCAATTACGAAGGCGTGTACATCCCGTCTGGCTGGACCGGGACCTACCCAGGCGGTATCCCGCTCAGCTCGGCGACCAACACCTTCCTGTCCATCCGCCCCTGGTACATCGGCGACCCGGAGTGGTCCAAGGTCCAGGCCTACCTGAACGGCGGGTCGGCCCCGGTCTTCAACTATCACCGGTTCTGGACGGAGGTGGAAATCGCCACCGCCTTCGAGTCGTTCGCGCAGCTGTTCCCCACGACAGCACCGCCGTCCGGCTTCTAGGCCGTCCATAATATTCCGCAATTTGCGGTAACGAACGGCCGGGGCAGGCACGCGGGCATTCCCGCGGGCCCGCCCCGGCCCCAATGACCTGCTTCCCGAGTGCGCAGCTCGGGAATTGGCCCGGCGCTGCCAAGGGATGGGAACGATGACTGTGCTGCGACGCTGCGTGATGCTGACGTGCTGCTGCTGGCCATGGCGACCGCGGCCGGGTGCGGCCGCGGCAGCCCGGGGCCGGTGCCCGGGGTCACCGGCCGGTTCGGCGCTGACCCGCTGATCACCATCCCCACCGGGAACCCATCCAGCCAGCTGATCGTGCAGACCGTCATCCCGGGCCACGGGCCGGTGGTCCAGCCGGACGACTACGTGCTGTTCAACGTGGAGGGCAAGGTGTGGGCCGGGGACCGGGAGGTGGTGGACAGCTACACCGACCGGCAGCCGCAAGGCCTGCCGCTGGCAACCGGCCTGCCCGCCTGGCGGCACCTGGCCGGGCAGCGGGTCGGCAGCCGGGTGCTGATGGTGGTGCCGCCACGATACGGCTTCGGCCGCAAGGGCGACCCGCAGGCCAACATCATGAGCACCGACACGCTGGTGTTCGTGTTCGACCTGCTCGGCGCGATGCCACAGCACGGGCACGCCACCGGCACCACCATGCCCTACCGGCCGGGCCCGGGCCAGCCCCAGGTGACCGAGGGCAGCCGCGGGCCGGTGATCACCATTCCGGCCAAGGCCACCCCGCCCAGCAAGCTGGTCCGCCAGGTGCTGATCCGCGGGCACGGCAAGCCGCTACAGACCGGCCAGACCGTCGTGGTCCAGTACACCGGCGTGGTATGGCGCACCGGCAAGGTGTTCGACTCGAGCTGGGCACGCGGTTTCCCGGAGTCGTTCGTGCTCGGCTCCGGCCAGGTCATCCCGGGCTGGGAGACCGGCCTGCGTGGCCTGCCGGTGGGCAGCCGGGTGCTGCTCATCCTGCCGCCGAAGCTCGGTTACGGGCAGGCCGGGAACCCGCCCGATGTCGGCGGGCACGACACGCTGGTCTTCGTGATCGATATCCTGGCCGCGGTCTGATCGCGCCGTTCGCCCGCCCGGCAGTAAAGATCCCAGGTAGGGTCGGTATGAAACTTTCATAGCCGTTGTGGCTGTACTGACCGGGCGTGCACTGTGCCGCGATTGCCGGCCTTTGCCCCTTGACAGGGCAGTGAATTTGGCCGGAACATTCAGCAGAGAGTTTGCATATCCGTAACACTCTCGATACAAAGCCGGTGCGCGACATAGGCACCCACGCCACTTCTGATGGCCTGCCGCCGCCTAATTCCGCGCCACCGGAAAATGGCTGGCGAGGAGGCTGGCGTGCCGGGCGACACGAAATTACGGCCCAAACTCGCTGACGTCGCCCGGCAGGCTGGGGTGTCCCCAGCGACCGCGTCCCGGGTGCTGACCGGCTCGGCCCGGGTGCGGCCGGAGACGCGGCAGCAGGTCGAGGCGGCCATCGCGCACCTCGGTTACGTGCGCAACCGGGCGCCGCGGGCGTCCGCGTCGCGCGGCACCGGGTCGATCGCGTTCATGGTCTGCGAGGACAACGCCCGGGTCTTCTCCGAGCCGTTCTTCCCGCTCATGCTGCGCAGCGTCAGCCGGGAGCTGTCCGCCCGCGGCATCCAGCTGGTGCTGCTCACCGCGCACTCGCCGCGCGACTACCAGATCGCCTCCCGGTACCTGCGCAGCGGCCACGTGGACGGCGCCCTGCTGGTCAGCATGCACGGCAAGCGCCCGCTCGACCTGCGCAGCCTGGGCGTCCCGGTGCTGCTGGCAGGCCGCTCGTTCGGCAACGACGAGGGAATCTCCTACGTCGACGCGGACAACGCGGGCGGGGCCAAGATGGCGGTGGAGTACCTGCTCAAGACCGGCCGGACCACGATCGCCACGATCGCCGGGCCGCCGGACATGGCGCCCGGGGCGGACCGGCTGGCCGGATACCGCGCGGCGATGAACGAGGCCGGGCTGACCGACCCCGGCCTGATCGTGTTCGGCGACTTCGGCCGGGTGTCCGCCGAGCACGGCCTGTACCGGCTGCTCGACCGCCGCCCGGCATCGACGCCGTGTTCGCCGCGTCCGACCTGATGGCCGCGGGCGTGCTCGGCGCGCTGCGCCGGATGGGCCGCCGGGTGCCCGACGACATCGCGGTCATCGGCTTCGAGGACTCCCCGCTGGCCCAGCACACCGACCCGAAGCTGACCACGGTCCGGCAGCCGGTCGAGGCGATGGGCGCCCGGATGGCCGCCGAACTGCTCGCCCTGATCGCCCGGGGCGGCCAGCAGCCCGCGCACATCATCCTGGACACCGAACTGGTCATCCGCGACTCGGCCTGACCGCCCGTGTGACACTCGGACACGAACGCCGCTGGCGCCCCCCCGCCGCCGCCGGCCCAGCCGCTCACGGCTTCCGCGCTACGCCGCCCATCCCGGGCACCTCGTCCTGGCCGGACGGGCTGGTCTCCGGCCGCCATTTCAGCTCGACCACGCCGGGCGGGACCAGGTCCAGGCCGTCGAAGAACCCGGTGAGCTGCTCCGGGCTGCGCGGATGGTAGGTGTTGGCCGAGCTCTCGTTGTAGTGCCGGACCGCCTCGGTGAACGTCGCGCTGGTGTTGACCCCGTCGCTGAGCGCGAGATAGCTGCCCGACGGCAGCGGGCTCATCAGCTGCCTGATGATCGACTCCGGCCGGCTGGCGTCCGGCAGATTGCCGACGATGCCCAGCATCATCAGCGCCACCGGCTGGCTGAAGTCCAGCGTCCGGGCCGCCTGGGCCAGGATCGCGGCCGGGTCGCGCAGGTCGGCGTCGATGTAGTCGCAGGCCCCCTCGGGCGTGCTGGTCAACAGGGCCCGGGCGTGCGCCAGCACCAGCGGGTCGTTGTCCACGTAGACGACGCGCGAATCGGCCGCGACCGCCTGGGCGACCTGGTGCGTGTTGTCCGCGGTCGGCAGGCCGGTGCCGATGTCCAGGAACTGGCGGACGCCGGCCGGACCGGCCAGGTAGCGGACGGCGCGGCCGAGGAACGCCCGGTCGGCCCGGGCCAGCCGGGTGATGTCCGGGAACAGCGCCATCACCTGGTCGCCGACCATCCGGTCGGGCGGGTAGTTGTCCTGGCCGCCGAGCCAGTAGTTCCACACCCGGGCCGAGTGCGGGACGGAGGTGTCTAATCCGGGCGGCTGGTGGCCAAGGGACGAATCATCAGTCACGGTGCCCTCGCTCCTGAATCTGGCCCGCTCGCAGTGGACGTTGGCGAGCCTAGTCCGCCGGGACGGGCTAGTAACCGGGTAGCTGATACCGGTCAGCCGCTCCGGCTCCAGCCACCGCCGCTGCGCGCGCCCCGGTCATTGCACCGCGGGCTCGGCCCACCCGCACCGGGTAACCGGTGAACTGGGCCCGGCCGGGCGGCCCGGAGTAGTCGGCCCAGGCGCCGCGGCGGCCGTGCCCGTCGAATAGCGTCCTGACGGTGGCCAGAGCGCCCAGCGGGCCCGAGGCGGCAGCCAGGTGCGCGCACGGCACCTAACCAGACATGAAGGTTCGGATGGCGGCTCCCGGGCCGCGGGGACCTCCTCCCGGCCGAGCTGGTCCCGCGCCCCCGGTCATGCGCCGGGCTGCGCCTAATCCGACTATGTCGGATTAGGCCGGGCGGCTGCTGCGCGCGGCCGGCCCTGGCCAGCCCGACGGGCCGGCGAAGCCGGCTTGGTTACATTTCATGGCCGCGCGGCGGCGCGGGCCATTAGCCGGGCATTGGCGTTCTGAACTGGGATATTCCGGCGGGCGGCGGAGCCCCACGGAAGCGCTTCGACAATCCGCCTGGACGGGGAGCGGGCCTGCTCCTACGAAAGTCCTGACGGCTGCCGCGTACAGCGGGGCGGCTGAGGAATTCGCGAGGAGGCCGCGATGCAGCACAGGTCCTGACGCAGCTCCGATTGACCCGAAGAAGTCTCGCCGCCCTGGCCGCGTTCGTGCTGCGCTCCGCGGGGTTAGCGGCGCCGCGGCGGAGCGGCCGCGGCGGCCACGCTGACCGACTCGGTCACCGTGAACGCGACCGCCGGGCTGGGCACGATCCCGGCCAGCGCGATCGGGCTGAACACGGCCGTCTACGACAGCGACATGAACGACACCGCGATCCCGGGCCTGCTCAAGGCGGCCGGCATCGACGCGCTGCGCTACCCGGGCGGGTCCTACTCCGACATCTACAACTGGCAGACCACCGCCGCCGACAGCGGCTACGTCGCCCCCGGCACCAGCTTCAGCGACTTCATGGGCACCGCCCAGGCGGCCGGCGCGCAGCCGATCATCACCGTCAACTACGGCACCGGCACCCCGGCGCTGGCCGCGGCCTGGGTCCAGGACGCCGACGTCACCAACAACTACGGCATCCAGTACTGGGAGGTCGGCAACGAGGTCTACGGCAACGGCACCTACGGCGCCAACTGGGAGACCGACTCGCACTGCGACACCTCGCTGAACGGCTCCCCGGTCACGGTCGGCAGCGAGCCGTCGCAGACCTACGACTGCGGCCCGACCCAGTACGCGGCCAACGTGCTGCAGTACATCTCGGCGATGCACGCGGTGGACGCCAACGCCAAGGTGTGCGCGGTGCTGACCACGCCCGGCTTCTGGCCGGACGGCGTGACGAACTCGGAGTACCCGGAGTCGTGGAACCAGACCGTGCTGACCGCGCTCGGCTCGGCCACCCAGTGCGTGATCGTGCACTACTACCCGGGCGGGTCGTCCACCGCCGGCATGCTGACCGACCCGCAGGACATCGCCGGGATCATCAGCACGCTGCACAGCCAGATCAGCCAGTACGCCGGGATCAG
This sequence comes from uncultured Actinomycetes bacterium, assembly GCA_963832095.1. Classification (GTDB taxonomy): domain Bacteria; phylum Actinomycetota; class Actinomycetes; order Streptosporangiales; family Streptosporangiaceae; genus RYN-230. The sequence goes on along the minus strand of CAWHSW010000006.1, from coordinate 54,003 downwards.
CAACGCGGCCAGCGTGCCGGTCCTGGTCACCGAGACCAACTCCTCCATCGACATGGACACCCAGCCCGGCGCGCTGTTCGCCGCCGACATGTACATGACCTGGCTGGAGAACGGCGCCAGCAACGTGGACTGGTGGAACGAGCACAACGGCGAGAGCACGGTCAGCACGGTGGACGGCGCCACCGACTACGGCGACCAGGGCATCTTCTCCAACAACACCGACTACGGCGGGACCACCGAGCCGGCCGTGGACACCCCGTTCGCGCCGTACTACGGCATCGAGATGCTGACCAAGCTGGGCGCGCCGGGCGACGAGATGGTCACCTCCACCTCCAGTAACGCGCTGGTCCGGGTGCACGCGGTGCGCCGGGCGGGCGGCAGCCTGGACGTGCTGATCGACAACGAGGACCCGAGCAACTCCTACACGGTCAGCCTGACCTACAGCGGGTTCACCCCGTCCGGCTCGCCGACCGTCTACACGCTGGGCAACAACGCCACCTCGATCACCAGCGCGACGCAGACCTCGACCTCGTCGGTGACGGTCGCGCCGTACTCGCTGACCGTGGTGCAGATCCCGGGCAGCGGCGGCACCGGCGTCACCGCGCCGGGCGCGCCCGGCCAGCCCACCGCGTCCGGGCTGTCCTCCAGCACGTCCAGCAACACGTCGGGCGCCGCGACGCTGTCCTGGCCCGCCGCCACCGCCGGGACCTACCCGGTCGCCTCGTACCAGGTCTACCAGGAGGGCAGCAACGGGGCCAGCACGCTGGTCGGCAACACCTCGACCACCTCGTTGCCGCTGACCGGGCTGACCATCGGGGACAGCTACACCTACAACGTGGTCGCGGTGGACAGCCACGGCAACACGTCGCTGCCGTCCCCGCCGGTGACGTTCACCGTGCCGCCGCCGGCCAACAGCAGCTGCGCGGTGCACTACGCGGTGACCAGCAGCTGGCCGGGCGGGTTCGGCGCCACGATCACGATGACCAACAACGGCACCACGGCGATCAGCCCGTGGACGCTCACGTTCACCTTCCCGGCGCCGGTGAGGCGGTCGCGGACGGCTGGGACGGCACCTGGACGCAGAGCGGCCAGACCGTCACGGTGAACGCGGCGAGCTGGAACGCGACCCTGGCCGCCAACGGAGGTTCGGCCACCATCGGCTTCAACGGCACCGACACCGGCCAGGACACGGCGCCCACCGTGCTGCCGGTGAACGGCACGGCCTGCGCCAACGACTGATCCCCACGTGGTGCTGGCGGGGCCGCTCGCGACGTGCGGGCGGCCCCGTCCCATTCCCTAGCTGGTTGCGCTGTGCGCCAGGGCGGTGATCTCGTCGTTGAGCACGGTGGCCGCGCTCACCGTGACCGCGCCCTCGCTGACCCGGGTCCAGAGTTTTTCCCGCAGCGTGGTGGCGAGCTGGACGACCGGCGCCGACTGGCCCGCGGCCAGCTCCGTCTTGACCGGCTGGATCAGGTTGCCCATGTCCACCCCGACGTCCTGCCGGACCTGCCCGGACGCCACGTCCGCGGCGATGGTCCTGGACAGCTGGTTGATCGCGGCCAGCGGGGACAGCGGGATCCGCTTGGCGGTCGGGGTGGAGGTGGCCAGCACCGGTGACGTCGACTCGGGGGTGGGCAACCCGGAGCCGGCCGGGCTGGCCCCGGCCACGGCCGGCTGGCCGGTCGCCGCGGCGGCGGTGGACGAGGCCGGGCTGGCCGGCTGCGGCCCGGGTGAGGTGGCCAGCAGCACGGCCACCACCGCGGCCGCGGCGGTAGCCACGGTGGCCACGCCGCTCACCGTCACCAGCCGCCTGCGCCGGGCCCGGGCCCGCCGGCCGGCCGCCCGGTCCCCGGCGGTGGCGTGGCCGGGCCAGCCACGGCCGCGGCCCCGGCCAGCGGGACGGTTGGGCTGGGCGCGTCCGCAGGCTGATCCTGGCGGCCGACCAGGACGGCGCAGCCCGGCCGCCGGAGAGCGCCTGCCGGGACATCACCGCGGCGTGCGCGGCGCTGGGCCGTTCCGCCGGGTTCGGCCCGAGGCAGGCCGCCCACAGCGCGGCCAGGCTGGCCGGCACCATGTCCAGCGCCTGGTCCTCGATGGGCGCGTGGTCCGCTGCCGCGGTGGCCGCCCCGGCAGGCCCAGCCATGAGCCGGGCTGTCCACCTGGCCCGGGGTGAGGCCGCCGGGCCCGATCCCGGCCAGGCAGGCCAGGAACACCACGCCGAGCGCGTACATGTCGGCAGCCGGCGTGGCCGGGCCGCCCTCGGCGAGTTCCGGCGCGGCGTAGGACAGCGCGCCGGGCGCCCGGTCCTCATCCGGCCGCGGCCGCAGCGCCCACAGGCCGAAGTCGGTCACCCGCAGCCCGCGGGGCCAGGATGATGTTCGCGGGCACCAGGTGCCCGTGCGCGATGCCGGCCCGGTGCGCGACCGCCAGCGCGTCCGCGGTCGCGGCCACCACCCGGAGCGCCTCGCCGGGCGGCAGCGGCCCGGCCCGCAGCCGCTCCCCGAGCGTCGGCCCCGGGATCAAGTCGCGGACCAGGTAGGGGACGATCTGGCCGTCCGGCAGTTCCGCCTCACCGAACTCCCGGACCTGCGCGATGCCGGGATCGGAGAGCTGCAGCACGGTGCGCGCCACCAGCCGGAACCTGGCCTGGGCCACCGTGTCGCCCGCCAGGTCGCGGCCAGCGCCTTGACCGCCACCTCGTGGCGGGCCACCTTGTCGGCAGCCCGCCATACCCCGCCGGGACCCCCGGCCCCGACCGGCTCGATCAGCCGGAACCGGCCCCCCACGACCGATGCCGCCCGTAAATGATCCACAGCCAAAGTGTATTGTTTTGCGCCTCCGGCGCGCTTGATCCGCCGACTTCCCTCGTCGCTCTAGTCGCTCGTGCTCGCTCCTTGCGCCTCAGTCCAGTCGGCGGCGCGCGCCTTTGGCGCGGCGACTTCCCCTCCTCACTCGTTCCTCGCTCGTCAGTCCAGTCGGCAGTGCCCGCTCCCGCGGCTAACTCATTCGCCCGGATCGGCGGGGCATGCCAGGCTGGGGCCATGGGGCAGACGGCGGAGCTGAGGTTCGCCGATCTGCTGCGCCAGTTGCGTACCGAGGCCCGGCTGACCCAGGAGGAACTGGCCGAGGCGGCCAGCCTGAGCCCGCGCTCGGTCAGTGACCTGGAGCGGGGGATCAACCGGACCGCCCGCAAGGAAAGCGCCCAGCTGCTGGCCGACGCGCTCCAGCTGAGCGGGGACGTGCGGGTGGTGTTCGTCGCGGCGGCCCGCGGCCGGGCACCGGCCGCCGAGGTGCTGGCCGCCCGGCAGGCCGCGGCCCGACCGCGGCCGCCACCCGGTCGCTGCCGCGGGACATCGGTGGCTTCACCGGCCGCGAGCCGGAACTGGCCCGGCTGCTGGGCACGCTGGCCGAGCACGGCCGAGGGCGGCGTGGTGGGCATCCACGCGATCGACGGGATGGCCGGCATCGGCAAGACCACGTTCGCGGTGCACGCCGCGCACCGGCTGGCCGGGAGGTTCCCGGACGGGCAGTTCTTCCTGCCGCTGCACGGGCACACGGCCGGGCAGCGCCCGGTGGACCCGGCCGACGCGCTGGCCAGCTTGCTGCTCACGGCCGGGGTCCCGGCCCAGCACGTGCCGCCTGGCCTGGAGGCCCGGGCAGGCCGCTGGCGGGACCACGTCGCGGGCAAGAGAATCTTGCTGGTGCTGGATGACGCCGCCGGGCACGAGCAGGTCCAGCCGCTGCTCCCCGGCACGGCCGGCAGCCTGGTCCTGGTGACCAGCCGCCGCCGGCTGACCGCGCTGGACGACGCGGCGGTGATCAGCCTGGACACGCTGTCCCCGGACGAGGCGGCGGCGCTGCTGGCCCAGCTGGCGGGCCGCCCGGAGCTGGCCAACCCGGCCGGCCCGGCCGGGGAGATAACCCGGCTCTGCGGGTACCTGCCGCTGGCCATCGGGATGCTGGCCCGGCAGCTGCGGCACCACCCGGCCCGGACCGGTGCGGAACTGGCGGCCGGGCTGGCCGCGGCGCGCGACCGGCTGGCCGTGATGCGCACCGAGAACCTGTCGGTGGCCGCCGCGTTCGACCTGTCCTACCAGGAGCTCACCGGGGCGCAGCAGCGGCTGCTGCGCGGCTCGGGCTGATCCCGTGGACGGACATCGACGCGTACGCGGCGGCCGCGCTGGACGGCACCAGCGTGGCCGCCGCCCGCGGCCAGCTCGATGAGCTCTATGACCACCATCTGATCTCCGAGCCAGCCCCCGGCCGGTACCTGCTGCACGACCTGCTGCGCGAGTACGCCCGCGCGCTCGCGGCCGGCGACACCGACGAGTCCCGCGCCGCGGTCGGCCGGCTGGTCAACTACTACGCGCACGTGGCCGCGGCGGCCAGCCGGCACATCGCCACCTGGACCACGGCTGGCGGGCGGCTGCCGCCGACTGCCCCGCCCGCCAGCGCCCCGGAGCTGGCCAGCTCCGCGGACGCGGCCGGGTGGCTGGACGCCGAGCGGCCCAACCTGCAGCTGGCCGTCGGCTACGCCGCCGGGCACGGCATGCCGCAGCACGCCATCGCCATCGCCGCCGCGATGGGCGGCTTCCTGCGCAGCCGCGGCTACTGGGACCAGGCCGCGGACCAGTACCGGACCGCGCTGGCCGCGGCCCGCCAGGCTGGGGACCGGTCCGGCCAGGCCGGGCTGCTCGACGAGCTCGGCCTGCTGCAGCAGCTGACCAGCGACTACCCGGCCGCCACCGCCACGCTGGCCGAGGCCATCGAGCTGTTCGGCGACCTGGGCGACCTGCCCGGCCAGGCCCACGCGCGCAACCACCTGGGCCTGGTGCAGATCGACGTGGCCGACTACCCGGCCGCCGCGGCCAGCCACCGGCAGGCGCTGGCGCTGGCCCGCGACTCAGGCGATCAGCTCGCCGAGGCCGTCTCGCTCATCGACCTGGGCCTGGTGCAGTTGCTGACCGGCGACTACCCGGCCGCCCTGGCCAGCTATCAGCAGGCGCTGCCGCTGACCCGCCGTCTCGGTTCGGCGTTCGACGAGGCCGACGCGCTGTGCGAACGCGGCGCCGCGCGGCGGCTGATGGGCGACTACCCGGCCGCGTTCGCCGACGAGCAGCAGGCCCTGGACCTGTTCCGCCAGCTCGGCGACCGGCTCGGCCAGGCCTGGGCGCTGGACGAGCTCGGCCTGCTGCAGCAGCTCACCGGGGACTATCCGGCCGCCGCGGCCAGTTCAGCCGCAGCCATCGAGCTGTTCCGCGACCTCGGCGACCGGAACGGCCTGGCCAAGGCGCTGAACAGCCTGGGCGAGCTGTCGTTGCGGACCTTGGCCGCCGGTGCGGCGGCCCCGCACTTTGGTCAGGCGCTCGCGATCTCCCGGGAGCTGGGCACCCCGTCCGAGGAAGCCCGTGCGCTGGAGGGCATCGGCCGCAGCCTGCTGGGCCGTGACCCGGCCGAAGCGGCCACGCGGCTGCGCCAGGCACTCGCGATCTACCAGCGCATCGGGGTGCCCGATGCCCGGCGTGTCCAGGACACGCTGAGCGAGCACGGGCTGTGACGCGTCAGTAGCCGCGCGGCCCGGCGGCGAAGCGGCGGTAGTCGTCTTCCATCCAGGCCGCGCTGTCCGCGCCGCCGGTGCTGCCCTGGAGCAGGCCGGGAGCATTCAGCACGGTCCACAGCCGGGCCCGCACCCGGCGGCTGCGACTGTTTTGAGGGCTGGTCCTGGCGAGCATCCGGGAGGCCCGCCAGACCAGAGTTCTGGCCATTGCCGTTGCCTTCCTGTGTGATCCGCTAGCTCCAGCCTGGCCAGCTGACCGGCCCGGAACCACACGGGCCAGCCCACAGGACCAGCCACAGGATTGAGCAGAACTAGCGCCGCTTGCGGCCGGCCCAGTCAGGGCTGATCAGCTTGGCCAGCCGGCCGCCGCCTGGGACCGGCTCCTGACCTAGGTGATACTCGGGAGTGTGCAGCCGTTGGCCCGTCATCTGCTGCGGGCCAAAGACCTCGCGGACGCCCGGTACTTCGAGCCGCTTACGGTGGCCGACCTGGCCGCCGCCGCCGGGCTGTCGCCCGCGCACTTCAGCCGGGAGTTCCGCCGAGCTTCGGCGAGTCGCCGCACCAGTACCTGCTGACCCGGCGGCTGGAACGGGCCGCCGCGCTGCTGCGGGCGACCGACCGCTCGGTGGCTGACATCTGCTTCGCGGTCGGGCTGACCAGCGTCGGCTCGTTCACCACCAGCTTCCGGCGGGTCTATGGCACCTCCCCCAGCGCGTACCGGGCAGCCTTCCCGCCGCCCGGCGGCACATCCGGGTGCCGGGCTGCGTGGCCCGGGCCTACGGCCGGCCGCAGAACCGCACGTTTCGAGAAGCCTAGGCCGGCCGCCGGTTCGTAGCGTCGGGCTGCCGACGCAGACGAGGAGAATCAATGATCAAGATCGCCAACGCGCAGTTCTGGGTGCACGACCAGGATGAGGCCCTGGCCTTCTACACCCGCAAACTGGGCTGGGAAGTCCGGGCCGACGTGACCATGGGCGAGTGGAACTTCCGCTGGCTGGTGGTCGGCCCGCCCGGGCAGGACGGCATCGGCCTGGTGCTGATGCCGATCCCGGGGGCCCCGATGCTCGACGCCGAGAGCAGCGGCCAGCTCAGCCTCTGGTGGCCAAGGGGGCGGGCGGCACGCTGTTCCTCGAGACCGATGACTGCCAGGCCGCCTACGACGAGCTGTCCGCCCGCGGGGTGGTGTTCAACGACCCGCCGACGAAGCAGCCGTACGGCATCGACACGTCGTTCCGCGACCCGTCGGGGAACAACGTCCGGCTCACCCAGGTGCTCGAGTTCTCCCTGGACCGGCACTAACCAGCGGTGCCCGGTGGCCGGCGCCGCGGGGGCGGCCCGGCCACCGGTTCGCTGGTTGGTTGCCGGGCCGCTGGCCCGGGAGCAGGGTGGTGCGCCGGCTGGCCTGGCTGAGCGCAGCGCCACCGGGCAGGTCAGGACTCCAGGTACTTGATCGCGGCCAGCACCCGGCGGTTGTCGTTCTGCGACGGCGGCAGGCCGAGCTTGGCGAAGATGCTGGCCACGTGTTTCTCCACCACCCGGGGCGAGATCGTGAACGTATCGGCGATGGCGGCGTTGGACCGGCCCTGGGCGATGAGCGCGAGCACCTCCCGCTCCCGCGGCGTGAGCACGGCCAGCGCGTCGGCGCGGCGGCTGACGCTGAGCATCTGCCGGACCACTTCGGGGTCGAGCACCGTGCCGCCCGCCGCCACCCGGCTGATCGCGTCGATGAAGTCGCTGACGTCGGCGACCCGGTCCTTGAGCAGGTAGCCGACCCCGCCCGCCGCGCCGGCGAACAGCTCCGTGGCGGACTGGGCCTCGATGTACTGGGAGAACACCAGCACGCCGACCTGGGGATGGTCGCGGTGGATGGACTGGGCGGCGCGCAGCCCCTCGTCGGTATGGGTGGGCGGCATCCGCACGTCGATGATGGCCACATCGGGCCGGTGCGTGTCGACCGCCTGGCGCAGCGCATCGGCGTCGGCCACCGCGGCCACCACGTCGTGGCCCCGGCGGGCCAGGGTCTGGGTCAGCCCATCCCGCATGATGGCGGCGTCCTCGGCGATCACGATGCGCAGGCCAGCGGAGGGGAAGGCGGCGGCATCAGGCGTGCCTCGGCAGCTCGATCGTGACCACGGTGGGGCCGCCGGGCGGGCTGGTCACGTCCAGCCGGCCGTCCACGGTCTGCACCCGGTCCAGCAGGCGGCCAGCCCGCCACCCGGCGCCAGCTGAGCGCCGCCTGCCCCGTCGTCGGTCACCGTCATCAGCAGCAGGCCGGCCTGGTCGGTGACGCTGATCGTGGCCCGGCTGGCCGCGCTGTGCTTGGCCACGTTGGCCAGCAGTTCCGCCGCGCAGAAGTAGGCCATGGCCGCGATGGCCGGTGACGGCGGCTGCGTGCTGGTGATGTCCAGGCCGACCGGCACCGCGCTGGTCTCGGCCAGGCTGGACAGCGCCGGGCCGAGGCCGCGGTCGAGCACCGGCGGGTGGATGCCCCGGGCCAGGTCGCGCAGCTCGGCCAGGGTTTCCTTGGCGTTCTGGTGGGCCGCGCTGACCAGCATCCGGGTCCGCTCGCCGTCAGCGGCGCCCGCGGGCGCCGTGTCCAGGTCCTCCTTGATCTCGCCCAGCGTCATGGCCAGCGCGGCCAGCCGGACCTGGGCCCCGTCGTGCAGGTCGCGCTCGATCCGGCGCAGCCGGGCGGCCGACTCGTCGATGGCCAGGGCGCGCCGGTGCTCGAGTTCGCTGGCCCGCTGCGCGGCGGCGGCGATCCGGATCTGCGCGTCCCGCTCGGCCTCGGCCCGGGCGGTGCGCTCCTCCAGCGAGGCGTAGTACTCGCGCCGGTACCGGTACGCCATCGAATCGCCGAGCACCCAGGCGGCCAGCGCGGTCCCGCCGAGCCCGGCCGCCGCGATGAAGAGCAGGTTCGACTGGCCCGGCACCTGGGCGGGAGCCCAGCGCGTGATCGCGACGGCGGTGGCCACCAGGCAGCTGACCAGGGCGGTCACCGAGACCCGCCGGGGCCGGTGCGCGGCCACGGTGTACAGCAGCAACGGGATGACGACGTCGGTGGCGGTGGGCTCCAGGGCGCGGACCGGCGGGCCGGTGACGGCCAGTTGCATGCCGAACAGGATCTGCGTGGCGGCGATCGTCATGGCCGCGGTGAACGCCGCCACCGGGTAGCGCCGCCGAACCAGCACCGTGGCCGCCAGCGTCCCGCTGACCAGCACGGCCGCGGCCACGCTGGGCGGCGGGCTGGTCGGCCACTGGCCAAAGCTGATCGCGAACAGCAGCACCGCCAGAAGCCATCCAGCAGCATCGGGTGATCGCGCAGCCGGGCGCCCGCGGTGAGCATGGGACCAGCGTATGCACGGTTCCCGGCGCTGGCCGCGATCGCACGGCTGGCCTCGCGCCCATCGGTCACCGGCCGACACGGTGCCGGGGCCGCGCAGCACCAGGGCCTGCCAGCGGAACGCCTTGGCCTTCGGGCAGGGGCTGCGCTCCACCTCGTCGGCGGTGATGGTGACGGCGAACCGGCCGCTGATCCCGCGGTATGCGCCGGTGCCCGAACCCGGCACGATGGGCATCGGCGCGCTGGCCGTCATGTAGTCCGAGCAGGTGCGCGGGTAGATCGGCTCGTGGCTGGTCACCGCGACGAACTTCTTGTCCAGCTCGGTGAGGCTGAGCTTGAACGACCCGTGGGTCAGCTTCAGCTCCAGGTCGTGGGTGTGCGACGGGTTGACCTTGCCGTTCGGGAAGACGGTCACGGCGGGCCCGTAGTCGCCGATCGCCCCGGTCACGATGGCCCGGAAGTCAGGCCCGTCGCTGTTGATGCTGTACACCATGAGGTGCGCGGTGTCCTTCGCCGCGGTGGCCGGCGAGCCGCGCCGGTGGTGGCCGCGGACGCGGCGCAACCGGTGACGGCCAGCGCGCCGGCCAGCACGGTGGCGCCGAACAGGGCGGCCGGGCGGTTGCTGAGCATGTGCGTCTCCTTAGCTGGCGTGGGTCAGGCGTCACGGCGGCGCAGCAGCAGCGCACCCGCGACGAGGACGATGGCCGTGTAACCGCCGAACACGGCAAACTCTCCCCAGGCGGTGAACAGATGCTGCGGGAGCTGGCGTTCGGTAGAAGTAATTGCGTTTGTCACGTCGCCGCCGGGCAGCCAGCGGACCAGGTCCGCGTACCACTGGCTGGGCAGCGCCTTGGCTAGCTGCGGGACGAGGAACAGCAGCGCGTAGGCGGCGGTGAGGGTGCCCGCGGTGCTGCGCAGCATCGCGCCGAGGCCGAAGCTGAACAGGCCGGACAGCACGATGAACAGGGCCGTGGCCAGCACGGCGCGCAGCACGTTCGGCTGGCCGAGCGTCGCGGCCTGATGCGTGCTGCGCAGCAGGTACTGGCCGATGAAGAACGCGGCGAAGCTGGTCACCGTGGCGATGACCAGGGTGACCGCGGTGAGCACGATGGCCTTGGCCGCGAACACCACGCCGCGGCGCGGCTGCACGGTCAGCGAGGTGCGGATCATCCCGGTCGAATACTCCGAGGTGATCGCCAGCGAGCCGAGCACCACGACGATGAGCTGGCCGAGCAGGGCCAGCCCGGCCACGCTGTCCTGGGTGGCGTCGAGGAAGCCGCGCTGGCTGGGTGGCGTCTGCGGCCAGTGCGCGGCCACCCCGGCGCAGTTGGCCACCGCCCAGGCGATGCCCGCCAGGACCAGCAGCACCAGCGACCAGTAGGTGGACCGGACCGAGCGCAGCTTGGTGAACTCGGAGCGGAGCGCCCCGGCCAGGCCGGCCCGGCGCCCCCGGGCCGGGCCGGTGTCGGGGCTGGTCCGTTCGGCGGTGATGGCCGCCATGTCATGCCTCCGTTCCGTGGCCGCTGGCCACGCGCGGGTATCCCGGCCTGGTACTCGACGCTGTCGGCGGTCAGTTCCATGAACGCCTCCTCCAGCGAGGCCCGCGCCGGGGCCAGATGGTGCAGTGCGATGCCGCCGGCCAGGGCGAGGTCGCCGATCCGGGCCTCGGGCAGGCCGCGCACCTCCAGGCCGCCGCCCGCCGGCTGGGTCACCGTGCCGCCCGCGGCGGTGGCCGCCTGGGCCAGCGCGTCCGGCTGCGGCGTCCGCACCAGCACGGCCAGGCCGGAACCGCGGGTGATGAACTCGGCCATGCTGCAGTCGGCGATGAGCCGGCCCCGCCCGATCACGATCAGGTGATCGGCGGTGTTTTCCATTTCCGACATGAGATGGCTGGACACGAATACCGTGCGGCCGCCGGCGGCCAGCGATTTCATCAGGGTGCGGATCCACAGAATGCCTTCTGGATCCAGCCCGTTGACCGGCTCGTCGAACATCACGATGCCCGGATCGCCAAGCAGCGCGGCGGCTATCCCGAGCCGCTGGCTCATGCCGAGCGAAAAGCCCTTGGACCGTTTCCTGGCCACCTCGGACAGGCCGACGATGTCCAGCACCTCATCCACCCGGCGCTCCGGGATGTCATTGGTCTGGGCCAGGCAGCGCAGGTGATTACGGGCGCTGCGGCCGCCGTGCACGGCCCGGGCATCCAGCAGTGCGCCGACCGCACGCATCGGGCTGGCCAGCTGCTGGTACGGCTGGCCGTTCATGGTGACCGTGCCGGCGCTGGGATAGTCCAGGCCGAGGATCAGCCGCATGGCGGTGGTCTTGCCCGCGCCGTTCGGGCCGAGAAAACCGGTCACCAGGCCGGGCCGGACCGTGAAGCTGAGCTGATCGACCGCGACGGTCGCGCCAAAACGCTTGGACAGCCCCCGTGCCTCAATCACTGGGCATTCTCCTTAACCGCGTGGTTGCGTCAGCAATCACGCTACGGAGACGCCACGCTCAGCGGCAGCAGGCCATCACCCAACTTCATATGCGGGTTTTCACCCATGCGCCTAGGCGCGGGTCTAAGCGCGCCCCCGGCGCGAAGTAAGCAGCGGCCAGCGGAGGCCGATGCCCACGTGCAGGATGATGCCGGCCCCGATGAAGCTGAGCGCCGCAGTGGTGACCCAGTCGCTGGGCGTGGCCCGGATCCAGGTCACGCCGTCGGCGTAAGCGGCCAGCGCGCGGTTGAGGGCCAGCGCGACCAGGGCGGCCAGGGCCAGCGTGACGACGCGGGCAGGCCAGGCCGGCAGCCGGGTGGCCGGCCAGCCTTCGAACAGCATGGCCACGATCAGCACGCCGCTGATCACGCTGCCGCAGACCGCGCCGATAGCGTCCGGCGGCCAGCCGGCCAGGTTGCGCAACACCACATAGCTAGCCGCGCCGAGGCCGACCACCAGGGCATTGCCGGCCAGCAGGCGGCCGGAGCGCCGGGCCAGCAGGTTGACCGGCCAGCCGCGCAGCGCGATGAAGAACACCGCCTGCCAGACACCGACCGCGATCAGCGCCGCGCCGAAGTCCGGCGCCGCGATCGGGCCGCCCGGGTTGCGCAGCCCGGCCGCGGCCCGGACCGCAGGCGGCACCGCGTCCAGGTTGACGAACAGGAAATAGGCCCCGGCCCCGGCGCCCAGGACAGCGCGAGCGCGGCGACGCCGCCGCGGAGCCGCCCCAGCCCGTCCAGCGGCCAGCGCTCGCAGACCAGCGACAGCTGCAGCATGGCGGCGAACGCCGCACCACCCAGCGCCAGCGTGGCCGGGAACGTCGTGGGCACGTCCGGGCCCAGGTCGGCCAAGAACACCCCGCGGATGTCGGATCGCTCCACCACCGCCTGGCCCGCGATGGTCAGCACGCACCGCGGCCACCACGACCAGCGCGGTGTCGATCAGGCCGGTCCACGGCGTGGTCAGCTTGGACCCGGGCCAGTCGTTCCACCAGAACGCGACCATGGCCACCGCGGGCAGCGCGAACGTGGCCAGCGGGCCGAGGATCAGCAGCGCGGTGGCCGGGTTCCCGGTGCCCAGGGCCAGTGCGAAGAACACGACCGCGCCGAGCAGCAGCCCGCCCAGGCCGAGCCAGGGCTGCGCGGCCTGGGCCTGCCGCTGCTGCTCGACGGCCGCTGGCTGCTGCAGCTGGGGCGGGGTCGTCAGCAGCGGCCGGCCGGTCATCCGGGTACCGGCTAGGCCGGGGCCGGGCTGGGCCCGGCCAGATGCGGCAGCAGGTGCTCGACGCCGATCGGGAGCTGGCGGGGCCGGTAGCCGGTGGCGTGGTAGACCGCGTTGGCCACCGCGGCGCCCGAGCCGACCTGGCCGATCTCGCCGACGCCCTTGACCCCGAGCGGGCCGGTCACGTGGTCCTCGACCTCGATCAGTTCCACCTCGACGTCGGGCGCGTCGGCGTTGACCGGGACCAGGTAGTCGCCCAGGCTCGCGTTGGCCCAGCGGCCCGCCGTGGTGTCCATGTGGGTGCCCTCCAGCAGGGCTTGGCTCATCCCCCAGAGCATGCCGCCCATCAGCTGGCTGCGCGTGGTCCTGGGGTTGAGCACCCGGCCCGGGGCGAACGCGCCGACCATCTGCCGGACCCGGACCATGCCCAGGTCGGCGTCCACGGCGACCCGGGCGAACTGGGCGCCGAACGTGAGCAGCCCGTACGGGGTGTCCAGCGGCGGCGGATCCCAGCTGCCCAGAGCTTCGGCGTCGGCCATGAAGTGCCGCTGCATCAGGCTGGCGTACGTCTCGCCGGGGCTAGCGTCGCCGGCCAGCGTCAGCTGCCCGCCCCGGACCACCACGCGCGCTGGGTCGGCGCCGTGCAGCGGGGACTGGCTGTCGCTGACGGCGAGTGCGATGAGCTGGTCCCGCACCGCGGTACTGGCGTTATGCATGGCAGCGCTGACCATCATCGCGCCGTTCGAGCCGACCGGGGAGCCAGCCGACGGGAAGCTGGTGTCGCCGAATTCGAGCCGCACGTTGGGCAGGTCGATGCCCAGCCCGTCCGCCGCGACCTGGGTCAGCACGGTGGCCATGCCGGTGCCGAATTCCTGGGTGGCGGTCTGCACGACCGCGGTGCCGTCCGCGTACAGATGGGCCCGGGCGCGCTGGGTGTGCATGAAGAACGCCACCGGGTAGGCGGCCACCGCCATCCCGGTGCCGATCAGCCAGTTCCCATCGCGCTCGGACCGTGGCTGCGGGTTGCGCCCAGCCCAGCCGAACCGCGCGGCGCCCCGTTCCAGGCATTCCCGCAGCCCGTAGCTGGACCACGGGTGGCCGGTGTTCGGGTCGGTCTCGGCCAGGTTGCGCAACCGCAGCTCGATCGGGTCGATGCCGAGCTCGCTGGCCAGCTCGTCCATCGCGCATTCCAGGGTGAACACACCCAGCGCCTCGCCCGGGCCGCGGGTGAACGTGGGCGTCATCGTGTTGCCGCGCACCAGCCGGTGCACGCCCTGGAACGCCGGGCTGGCGTACAGCTGCGAGGCGGCGCCGAAGGCGGGCTCGGCCCAGTCGTCGAACGGCGACGTGACGGAGATCTTCTGGTGCCGGATCGCGGTCAGCGTGCCGTCCCGCCGCGCGCCCAGCTCGATGTGCTGTTCCTGCTCCTCGCGGTGCCCGCAGGAGGTGAACATCTGGCCGCGGGGCAGCGCGAGCCGGACCGGCCGCCGGACATGCTGGGCGGCCAGCGCGGTCAGCGTCACGTGCGGCCACACCATGGCCTTGCAGCCGAACGCCCCGCCCACGTACCGGGTCAGCACCCGGATCCTGGACGGCGACATGCCGAGCAGCGCGGCCACGGTGAGCTGCACCGCCTTGATGCCCTGGCAGGAGTCATACAGGGTGAGCTGGTCGCCGTCCCAGACCGCGGTGGTGGTCAGCGCCTCGATCGGGTTGTGATGGTTGGCCGCGAAAGTGAACGCCGCATCGATGCGCAGGTCCGCTTCCGCGAGCCCGCCGGCCGCATCGCCGCGCTCCAGCCGGCCGGGCAGCAGCCCGCCGAACAGCCGCTCCGGTTCGTACGCCGCTGCCCGCCCCTGATCGATTGTGCTGACGAACGCCGATGCCGCGTAACTGACCCGGACCAGCGTCGCGGCGTGCTGGGCTTGCTCAAGGCTATCCGCCACCACGATGGCCACCGGCTGGCCCGCGTAGTGGATCTCGTCGTCCTGCATCGGGAAGAACGTCTCGCCGGGGGCCGGGCCGCCGAGCAGCGACGGCAGCAGCGGCACCTGGTTGACCTTGGGCATATCCCGGGGAGTTAGGACGCGCAGCACGCCGTCGGCGCGTTCCGCCGCGGCGGTGTCGATCTCGGTGACCTGCCCGCTGGCGATCGTGGCCCCAACGATCTCGGCGTAGACCAGGCCGGGCAGCGCGATCTCGCCGGAGTACCGCGCCGTGCCGGCGACCTTGGCTGGCCCGTCCACCCGGGCGATGTCCTGGCCGATCGCCCCGGTCATCGCGAGCCTCCGTCCACGTCGGTGAGCGTGTGCAGGGCCCGGACGATGGCCCGCTGCGCGAGGTCGACCTTGAACGCATTCAGCGCGCGCGGCTGGGCCTGCGCGAGTTCCGCGGCCGCGGCGGCCATGTAGCTGCCCGTCACGGCCGGCTGGCCCAGCAGGCTGCGCTCGGCCCGCCGGGCTCGCCATGGCCTGGTGCCGACGCCGCCGAGCGCCAGCCGGGCGTCGGCCACAGTGCCGTCCTGGACGTGCACTGCGGCGGCCACCGAGACCAGCGCGAACTCGTAGGACTGCCGGTCGCGGTACTTCAGGTAGACCGACCGGCGGGCGATGGCGGCGCCCGGCACGCCGATCGCGGTGATCAGCTCACCGTGCTCGAGTGGGTGCTCACGCTCCGGGGTATCCCCGGGCAGCAGGAAGAAGTCGTCGATGCCGATCGCCCGCTCGCCCGCTGGCCCGCGGGTGTGCACGACCGCGTCCAGTGCGGTCAGCGCGACCGCGACGTCCGACGGGTGGGTGGCTATGCACTTGTCACTGGTGCCGAGGATGGCGTGCCCGCGGTTGAACCCGCTCAGGGCCGCGCAGCCACTGCCCGGATCGCGCTTGTTGCACGGCCACGACGGGTCGCGGAAGTAGCTGCACCGGACCCGCTGGCACAGGTTGCCGCCCATCGACGCCATGTTCCGCAGCTGCGCCGAGGCACCCAGCAGCAGCGCCTGCGAGATGACCGGGAACCGCTGCCGCACCCCAGGCGCCTGGGCGACGTCGCTCATCCGGGCCAGCGCGCCGATCCGCAGCCCCCCGTCCGGCAGATCCTCGACCGTGCGCAGCGGCAGGTCGTTGATGTTGACCAGCAGCTCAGGGCGGAGCACGTCCTGCCGGACCAGGTCTACCTCGGTTGTGCCGCCGGCCAGGAACGCACTGCCATCGTGCTCCCGGACCAGCGCGATCGCGCTGTCCACGTTCCCGGCCCGTGCGTAGCGGAACGGCCGCATGGTCAGTCACCTCCCGCCGTGTCGCGGACGTCGCGGATGGCCGCGCGAATGTGCGGGTACGCGGCGCAGCGGCAGATGTTGCCGCTCATCCACTCGGCGATCTCTGCGTCGTCGCAGGCGTGCCCCTCGCGCAGCAGCGCGACGGCCGACATGATCTGCCCGGGAGTGCAGTAACCGCACTGGAACGCGTCCCGCTCGATGAACGCGGCCTGCATCGGGTGCAGCTCCCCGTCAGGGGACAGTCCCTCGATCGTGGTGACCTCCCGGTTCTCGCAGGTCACCGCCAGGGTCAGGCAGGCCAGCACCCGTCTGCCGTCCACCCACACCGTGCACGCGCCACAGGTGCCCTGGTCACAGCCCTTCTTCGAGCCGGTCAGATCCAGATGCTCGCGCAAGGCGTCGAGCAGGCTGACCCGGGGCTCGATGTGCAGTGCCCGGGCCTGGCCGTTGATTCTGAGTACGACGGTCCCCGCCTCCGGCCCACGCGCTGCTGGCGGGGAAATAACGTCGGTGCTCATTGGAATCTCCTCTGCTGGCCAGCGTCTTGTGACCCGGTCCGGCCGCGATGTGAGAGGCGCACCATGCGAGTGCGTGATTGCCTGGACCTACACGACGGTTCTCGCACGAGACGGCGGCCGGTGTCCAAGGCTTGTCTTGTCAGCGACGATAACCAGACAGCATTGCAGCACGTCAAGGGGGTGCGGAGGTGACATGGACCTGGATATGCGCAAGCTCCGTTACTTCGTGGCAGTGGCCGATCGATTGCATTTCGGCCGGGCAGCGGCGGCGCTGTACATCAGCCAGCCAGCCCTGTCCCGGCAGATCCGCCAGTTTGAACAGGAGCTCGGAGTAGAGCTACTGGAGCGCAGCAGCCGGCAGGTCCGGCTCACCCCCGCCGGCCAGCGGCTGGCCGAGGATGGCGCCCGGCTGCTGGCCGACAGCGACGCCGCGGTGGCCCGGACCCGCCGAGCCGGAGCCGGCGGGCTGAGCCTGACTGTCGGGTTCATGCTCGGCATGGATATGGCCCCGGTGCTGGCTCAGTTCGCCCGCACCCAGCCCGACGTCGAGATCCAACTGCAGCGGCTGCACTGGTGGAACCACGCCGCCGCGCTGCGCGACGGCCGGGTCGACGCCGGGTTCGTCCGGCTGCCGCTCCCCCCGGACGGGCTTGAGATACGCAAGCTGTATCCGGAACCGATCTGCGTGACCTTGCCGGCCCATCACCCGCTGGCTGGACAGGCCTCGGTTGACATCGCGGAGCTGGCTGGCGAGCCGGTGCTGCTTTATGCCGACGCCCAGCCGGAGTGGAACGCGTTCTGGACCTATGACCCCCGGCCGGACGGCGGCCATCCGTCCCCCGGGCCGGACGTTCATGACATGGAGGAGATCGTCGCCTACGCCCGGGCCGGCCGCGGGGTGGCCTTCCTGCCCGCCCCCATCACGGCCAACATCGCTCCCCTTGGCGTGGTGTTCCTGCCGGTGCACGGCATCCCGCCGGGCCAGGTCGCGCTGGCCTGGGACGCGGGCCGGCCGCCCGGGCACATCGCCGCGCTGCTCAGCGCCGCCCGAGGTTTGGCCTAGGGCAGCTGGGAGGGCACGTGGGCGGGACTGGTCGCGCTGCCCATGATGGCCGGGCCGACGAACTTCGGGGCCTTGGGCAGCGCCATGTGCTCCAGGTGGGTGACGGTGAAACCGGCTTCCTGGATGGAGGTCAGCGTGGGGCGGTTGCAGTCACAGCAGACGACGAGCCGGTTGAGCCAGTTCATCCGGTCCTGCAGCCGGGCCAGGCGCGGGTCGTCGGAGCGCAGGTGCTCGAGGAACAGGAACTGACCACCGGGCCGGAGCACTCGTCGCAGCTCGCGCAGCGCCCGCGGCTGGTCGTCCACCCCGCACAGCACCAGCGTGGACACCGCGACGTCGAACGTGCCGTCCTCGAACGGAAGGTCCTCGGCCGGGGCGCGCAGCACCTGCGCGGCCGGGGCCTGCTCGTGGGCCTCGCGCTGCAGGCGGCGCAGCATCGCAGGCTCCGGCTCGGTGATGGTCAGCGACTCGACCGCCGGGCCGTAGTGCGGCAGGTTCTGGCCGGTTCCGCCGCCGATCTCGAGGACCCGGCCGGCCGCCCCAGCCAGCAACTGGGCGCGGAATTCAGCCAGCCCGGCCCGCTCGGTGCCGGCCATCTGGCGGTCGTACGTCAGTGCGAAAATTCTGGCCCGGAGAGTCATGGCTACCTCATTTCGGATCGCTGAGATCGCTGATGACACGAACGTAAGGAGACGGCAGACCCCGGCACATGAGGTGAACTCCTCATCTTCCGGCCCACTGGGTCAAGGCGGGGTAAACTCGCCTGATGGGGGGCGGGGTCGCCGAGCCGCGGGTCCGGCTAGCCGAGCTGGTCGCGGCGCTGTCGCTCGGCGTAGACCTCGGCTTTGGCCAGCCGATGGAACACGTGCTGCGGCAGTGCCTGATCGCGCTGCGGCTGGCTGGCCGAGCCGGGCTGGCCGAGCCGGACCGGGCGGCCGTGTACTACACCGCCCTGCTGGTCAATATCGGCTGTCACTCCGATGCACATGAGCAGGCGAAGTGGTTCGGCGATGACATCACGCTGAAGTCGGGCAAGTACGCCCACGAATTCGGCAGCGTGCGCGGGGTGCTGGCCACCATGCGGCTGGTCGGGGCGGGCAACCCGCCGCTGCACCGGTTCCGGGTCGGGCTGGAGTTCGCGCTGACCGGGCACCGTGAGCTGGACGGGATGATCGCCCAGCACGCGAAGCTGGCCCGGACCCTGGCTGAGCAGCTGGATCTCTCCGAGCAGGTCAGCGAGGCCATCGGCGCTGCCTACGAGCAGTGGGACGGGCGGGGCTGGCCGGGGCGGCTGAAGGCCGAGCGCGGTGCCGATTGCGGCGCGGATCGCCCAGCTTGCCGAGTTCATCGAGGTGGCCCATCGCGTCGGCGGGATCGACGGCGCGACGCCCTGGCCCGGCGGCGGCCGGGCCGGCAGTTCGACCCGGCGCTGGCCGCGCTGCTGTGCGACCGGGCGGCGGACATATTCGGCGGCCTCGACATGATCCCGGCGTGGCCGGCCGTCATCGCCGCCGAGCCGGAACTAGCCGTCTGCCTGTCGGCGGCGGAACTCGACCGCGCGCTGACCGCCATCGCGAACTTCGTCGACCTGAAGTCGCCGTTCATGCTCGGCCATTCGGCCGCGGTGGCCGACCTGGCCGGGGATGCGGGCGGCCGGCTCGGGCTGCCGCCCGCCGAGGTACGCGCTGCTGCGCCGCGCCGGGCTGGTGCACGGCTTCGGGCGGCTCGGCGTGTCGAACTCGATCTGGGACCGGCCCGGGCCGCTGAGCGCCGGCGAGTGGGAGCGGGTCCGGATGTACCCGTATCTGACCGAGCGCATGCTGCATCAGTCGGCGGCGCTGGCGCCGCTCGGCGAGATCGCGGTGCAGCACCGGGAGCGCCTGGACGGCAGCGGGTACCCGCGCGGGCTGGCTGGCGGCGCGATCTCCCGGCCAGCCCGGGTGCTGGGCGCGGCCGAGGCCTACCAGTCGATGCGCGAGCCCCGGCCGTACCGGCCCGCGCTGGCGGCCGGGGAAGCGGCCGCGCAACTGCGGGCCGAGGTGCGCGCCGGGCGGCTGGACGGCCCGGCCGTGGACGCGGTGCTCGAGGCGGCCGGCCATCGCCTGCCACGCCGCCGGGATTCGGTCCGCGGCCTGACCGCCCGCGAGGTGGAGGTGCTCATCCTGCTCGCCCGCGGGCATGTCGAACAAGCAGATCGCGCAGCGCCTGGTGATCACGCCGAAGACGGCCGGCAATCACGTAGAGCACATCTACACCAAGATCGATGCGGCCAACCGCGCGGCCGCCGCAATGTTCGCCGTGCAGCACGGCTTGCTCCCGGAGCAGGACGCGGGTGGCTGACTCCCGGTCAGCGTCCGGCCCCGGCTGACCCGGTATCGGGTCAGCCGGACCGGGACGGGATGCTTGGTCAGATGGACGGGAGCAACCAGGAAACCGGGGCTGTCATCGAGCAGCTGGCGCGGGACCGGCTCGGCTTCGCCCGGCTCCGCCCCGGGCAGCTGCGCGCGGCCGAGGCGCTGGCCGGTGGCCGCGACGTGCTGGCCGTGCTGCCGACCGGCGGCGGGAAGTCGGCGATCTACGAGCTGGCCGGGCTGCTGCGGGCCGGGCCGACGGTCGTCGTGTCGCCGCTGATCGCCTTGCAGGATGATCAGCTCGCCCACCTGCGGGCGGCTGGCCTGCCGGCCATCGTGCTGAACTCCCAGCAGTCGGCTGGTGCGCGCGCGGCGGCGCTGCTCGCCTCGTGCGACTCCGGAACGTTCGTGTTCCTCTCGCCGGAGCAGCTGGCCAACGCGGAGACCCGGGAAACGCTGCGGCGCGCCCGGCCGGGCCTGTTCGCGGTGGACGAAGCGCACCTGATCAGCCAGTGGGGGCATGACTTCCGGCCCGACTACATGCGGCTCGGGGCCCAGGCCGAGGCGGTCGGCGCGCCGGTCCGGCTGGCCCTGACCGCGACGGCCGCGCCGCCGGTGCAGGAGGAAATCATCCGGCGGCTCGGCCTGCGTGACCCGGAGGTGGTGCTGGGCGACTTCGACCGGCCGTACCTGTTTCTGTCGGCCCGGCACACCCGGACGGTCGACGACAAGGAGCGCGAACTGGTCGCGCGCGGCGCGCGAATTCGGCGGCCCCGGGATCGTGTACGCCGCGACCCGGGCCGACGCGCAGGCCGCCCGCGACTGGCTGGCGTCAGCTGGCGAGCGGGTGACGCTGTATCACGCCGGGCTTTCCGGGCGGGACCGGCACGAGGCGATGACGGCGTTCCTGGACGGCCGGGCCCGCATCATCGCGGCCACGGTCGCGTTCGGCATGGGTATCGACAAGCCGGACGTGCGCTGGGTGCTGCACATCGACCCGCCGCCATCGATGGACTCGTACTACCAGGAGATCGGGCGGGCCGGGCGGGACAGCCAGCCATCACAGGTGCGGCTGCTCTACCGGTACGACGACTTCGAGCGGGCCCGGCATCTGATCGCGCGGAGCGTGCCCCGGGCGGCCGTCGCCCGGGCCGCGGCCGCGCTCGCGGCCGGCCAGCCGGTGGACCCCGGCGACCGGCAGCAGACGTCCGCGCTCACCCGGCTGGCCGACCTCGGCGCGGCCGCCTGGTCGGCGGACGGCGACGTCCGGTGGAGCGGGGCGATGAACGTCGCGGCGGCGCTGGACGCGTCGGAGGCGGTCACCGAGCGCGAGGACGAGGTGGAGCGCTCCCGGCTGACGATGATGCGCCGCTACGCCGAGCACACCGGCTGCCGCCGGTCGTTCCTGCTCACGTACTTCGGGCAGGACTACCCGGGCCCGTGCGGGAACTGCGACAACGACCTGGCGGCGCCGAGCGCCGGCCGGGCCAGGTAGCCCGCCCGGGCCGGTGACCGGCCGGCCGTGCGGCCGGGCCGACGTCCCGTTCCCGGTGGGCAGCCGGGTGGTGAGTGAGCGCTGGGGCCAGGGCACGGTGCAGCGTTATGACGACGATCAGGTCACGGTGCTGTTCGACGAGCACGGCTACCGCGAGCTGTTCGTGCCGCTGGTCGTCGAGCGTGGGCTGCTCCAGCCCGGGTCCGGCTGATCTGCCGGTCTGCCCGCACGGACCTATCCTGGACGTAGCGTGCCGTCCCGGGCGAGGACCGTGATGTGGTACCTGATTGCCGCTGACCTCGTGCTCGTCGTCCACCTGCTGTTCATCGGCTTCGTGGTGGGCGGTTCCTTCCTGGCCTGGCGCTGGCCGTGGCTCATCTGGGTGCAGCTGCCGGCCATGGTCTACGGCGCCCTCGTCGAGCTGGTCGGCTTCAGCTGCCCGCTCACCGCGGTGCAGAACTACCTGCTGCACCGGGGCGGGCAGGCCGGGTACCGGGGCGGCTTCATCTCGCACTACCTGATCCAGGTGATCTACCCGCCCGGCCTGACCCGCGGCATCCAGCTCGGGCTCGGGCTCTTCGTCGTGGTCATCGCGGTGATCGGTTACGGCGGATACCTGCGCCGGCACGGGCCGGCCTGGGCCCTGCGGGCCAGTCACTGACCGGGCCGCTGGTCAGGCAGGCGCGCCGGTCAAGAAGACTGGCCGGTGAGGCGGCGCAGCGCGGCCCGGGCCACCGCCGGGTCGGTGGTGACCCAGAACGGCGGCAGCGAGGCGCGCAGGAACCCGCCGTACCGGGCGGTGGCCAGCCGCGGGTCGAGCACCGCGACCATGCCCCGGTCGTCCATGGTGCGCAGCAGCAGGCCCGCGCCCTGCGCGAGCAGCAAGGCGGCGTGCGAGACGGCGACGGCCATGAACCCGTTGCCGCCGTGCGCGGCCACCACCCGCTGCCGGGCCGAGGCCAGCGGGTCGTCCGGGCGGGGGAACGGGATCCGGTCGATGACCACCAGTTGCAGCGCCGGGCCGGGCACGTCCACCCCCTGCCACAGGGACAGCGTGCCGAACAGGCAGGTGGCCTCGTCCGCGGCGAACTGGCGGACCAGTTCCGCGGTGGCGTCGTCGCCCTGGCAGAGCAGCGGCTGGTCGATCTCGGCCCGCAGGTCCGCGGCCGCCTGCCGGGCCGCCCGCATCGACGAGAACAGGCCCAGGGTGCGGCCGCCGGCCGCGGTGATCAGCTCGCGCAACTCGGTGAGGTACTCGGCGGGCGGCCCGTCCCGGCCCGGCGGCGGCAGATGCCGGGCCACGTAGAGGATGCCGCTGCGCGGGTGGTTGAACGGCGAGCCCACGTCGAGCCCGGTCCAGGCCAGGCTGCCCTCCCTGGCCCCGTCCAGCCGGCCCGCCGCCGCGCTCCCCGGCCGGTCAGCCCCGGCGCCCGGTGCGGTCACCCCGGCTCCCGGCGCGGCCGCATCAGCCTCTGGCCCGGCCGCATCAGCGCGTGGCGCGGCCGCATCGGCGCGTGGCGCGGGCACCTCGGTACCCAGCGCGGGCAGGCCCCACTGCCGGGCCAGCGGCTGGAACGAGCCGCCCAGGGCCAGCGTGGCCGAGGTCAGCACCACCCGCCGGCGGCGGAACAGCCGCTCGGCGAGCAGCCCGCCCACCTCCAGCGGGGCCACCCGCAAGGTGGCCGCAGGCGCAGGTCGTCCACCGGCGGCCGGTCCATCCAGACCACCTCGCGGCGGGAAGCGAAGTCCGGGCCGAACGCGGCCAGGACCCGCTCGGCCGTCCGCTGCATGTCATCGAGCGAGGCCAGCGCGGCCCGGACCGCCGCCAGCTCACCGGCGTCCTCGCCGGCTTCCTTGGCCGCCGCGCGCACCTCGGCCGCGCAACCCGACGCGGCGTCACGCAGCGCGGTGAGCGCGACCGCCAGCGGCTCGGCCAGCACGTCCAGCCGGCCCTCCCGGACGTCCGGGAACAGCTGGCTGATCGTCTCCCCCGCGGCCCGCAGCCGGCCGACCGCCTCCTGGGAGACCAGCCGCCCGCAGCGGCGCGCCGCGGTCTCCGGCGCGGCCGCGGACAGATCGGCCGCGGCCTGGGTGGTGACCCGGTTGACCAGGTCATGCGCCTCGTCGATGATCACGACGTCGTGCTCGGGCAGGACCGGGTAGTCCTCCAGCGCGTCGATGGCCAGCAGCGCGTGGTTGGTCACCACGATGTCGGCCTGGCCGGCCGCCTCCCGGGCCTTCTCGGCGAAGCAGCTGGGGCCGAACGGGCAGCGCTGGGCCCCGATGCATTCCGGCGCCGGCACCGAGACCTGCCGCCAGGCCCGGTCGTCCACCCCGGGCACCAGCTCGTCGCGGTCACCGGTGCTGGTCCGGTCGGCCCACTCGGCCAGCCGCTGCACCTGCCGGCCGACCGCGGACACCGCGCCCGGGTCGAACAGCATGTCCGCCGGGTCCTCGGGCGCACCGGAGCGGAGCCGGTGCAGGCACAGGTAGTTGCGGCGGCCCTTGAGGATGGCGAACACCGGCGGCCGGCCGAGCAGCGGGGTCAGCGCGTCGCTGAGCCGGGGCAGGTCGCGGTCGACCAGCTGGCGCTGCAGCGCGATGGTCGCGGTGGCCACCACCACCGCCGTGCCGGTGGCTATCGAGTGCGCGGCCGCGGGCACCAGGTAGGCCAGTGACTTGCCGGTCCCGGTGCCCGCCTGGACCGCGAGATGCCCGCCGTCCCGCAAGCTCTGCTCGACCGCCTCGGCCATGGTCACCTGGCCGGGCCGTTCCGCGCCGCCGATGTCAGCCACGGCGGCGGCCAGCAGCAGCCTCGTGTCCGGCAGGTCCGCGCCGTCCAGCGGCCGGGCTTCGTCCCGGGCCGGCGCGAGCTCGTCAGTGGGGGGCACGCTCAGCACGCTACCGGTAGCCGCCGTCACTCGCGCCGCGCCGCCCCGCCGCAGCGCATGATCCGCTCGCGGTACTCCCCATCGCCGTAGCCCACCTGCCACGATGTCCTCATGACCGACGCGCAATCACCGACGCTTGCCTTCCGCTCGGCCCGCGATCTGCTGCTCCGGCAGCGCGCGGACTACGCCGCCGCACGGGCCGAGTTCAGCTGGCCGCAGCTCACCGCGTTCAACTGGGCGCTGGACTGGTTCGACGTGATCGCGGCCGAGCATCCGGACCGGGACGCGCTGCGCATCATCGCGGACGGGGACGCAGCCGCCCGGATGAGCTACGCGGCGCTGGCCGAGCGGTCCAGCCAGGTGGCCAACTGGCTGCATGGCCTGGGCGCACGGCGCGGCGACCGGCTGCTGCTCATGCTGGGCAACATCGCCCCGCTGTGGGAGGTCATCCTGGCCGCGATGAAGCTCGGCGTGGTGATCATCCCGGCCAGCACCCTGCTCGGCCCGGACGACCTGGCCGACCGGGTGGCCCGGGGCGATGTCCGGCATGTGGTCACCGAGCACACGCTGGCCGACCGGTTCGCGGGCATCCCGGGCGACTGGACCCGGATCGCGGTGCACCTGGGCTTCGCCGAGGCCCCACCGGCCGGCTGGCATTCGTTCGCCGAGTCCGGGCAGGCCGACCCCACGTTCACCCCGGACGGGGTGACGATGGCCAGCGACCCGCTGCTGCTGTACTTCACGTCGGGCACCACGGCCCAGCCCAAGCTGGTCGAGCACACCCACGCCTCGTACCCGGCCGGGCACCTGTCCACCATGTACTGGATCGGCCTGCAGCCGGGCGATGTGCACCTGAACATCTCCTCGCCGGGCTGGGCCAAGCATGCCTGGAGCAACGTGTACGCGCCGTGGAACGCCGGGGCCACCGCGCTGATCCTCGGCTACGACCGGTTCTCCGCCGCGGCACTGCTGAGCGCGCTCGGCGAGCACCAGGTGACGACGTTCTGCGCACCACCCACCGTGTGGCGGATGCTGATCCAGGCCGACCTGGCCGCCGCCGACGTGGTCCACCTGCGTGAGTGCGTGGCCGCGGGCGAGCCGCTCAACCCGGAGGTGATCGAGCAGGTCCGCCGGGCCTGGCACATCACCGTGCGGGACGGTTACGGGCAGACCGAGACCACCGCGCAGATCGGCAACACGCCCGGCCAGGACGTGCGGCTGGGCTCGATGGGCCGGCCGCTGCCCGGCTACACGGTCGCCCTGGTCGACCCGCTGACCGGCCAGCCCGCCGAGGAGGGCGAGATCTGCCTGGACCTGGCGCACCGCCCGCTCGGCCTGATGACCGGCTACCGGGGCGACCCGGAACGCGACGCCGCGGCGATGAGCGGCGGGTACTACCACACCGGCGATGTGGCCAGCCGGGACGCCGACGGTTACCTGACCTACGTCGGGCGCACCGACGACGTGTTCAAGGCCTCGGACTACCGGATCTCCCCGTTCGAGCTGGAGAGCGTGCTGATCGAGCACGAGGCGGTGGCCGAGGCGGCCGTGGTGCCGTCACCGGACCCGATGCGGTTCGCCGTGCCGAAGGCCTACGTGACGCTGGTCGCCGGGGCCGAGCCGTCGGCGGCCACCGCGCTGGACATCCTGAGCTACACCCGGCAGCGGCTGGCCCCGTACAAGCGGATCCGCCGGCTGGAATTCAGCGAGCTGCCCAAGACGATCTCCGGCAAGATCCGCCGGGTCGAGCTGCGCGGCCAGGAAACCGCCCGCCTCGGCACCCCCGGCGCGCCCCAGCCGCCGGACCCGGCCCAGGCCGGCCCGCGCGGCACCCTGGAGTTCTGGGAAGAAGACTTCCCCGACCTCAAGACCTGACCACAGCTCAGAACCATTCGTGATCATGACTTTGCTGTCGTGGGGACGCAACGCCGCTGACTTAAGGCCCATCGCCAGCCCCCGGCCACACCGCCGGCGTCAACTTTTCACGTGTTTGGCCCGCCAGAACCGGGATAAACCGGACAGGAACCGAACCAGATACGTGAAGAGTCGCCACAGCGCATGATCGATGTGCCTGATGGGGCTGAAGTTGACAGGCCAGGGCCAGCGCATGGGGAACGTCCAGACCGTTAAGTCAGCGGCGTTGCGTGGGGACGACAGCAAAGTCATGATCACGATCGCTGGGCGGTGGGCGGTGGGCGGTGGGCTGCCGGTTAGCTGGTGACGTCGGCGCTGGCGAAGCGGGCCCAGGCGATCGAGCAGAAGATCACGATGTAGACGGCGAACGACAGCAGCCCGTGCAGCAGGGTGCTGGTGTCGATCGGGGTGCGCAGCAGCGAGTCGAAAGACAGCCAGAAGTGCGTCGGCAGGTACGGGTGGATCACCGCGAACTGGGCCACCTGATCGGCCACCTCGCTGGCCACCGCGAGCACCAGGACGGCCGCGATGGCGCCGATCGGGTGCTCGGTGAACGAGGAGATGGCCAGCCCGATCGCACCCAGCGCGGCCATCGCGGCAGCCACGTACAGCGTGACGTAGAACAGGTGCAGCAGGCCCACGCCGAGCGACACCGTGGTCCCGGACAGCAGCGTCACCGGCCCCACCGGGAACAGAATCACCCCCATGATCAGCGACACCACGGTCACCAGCAGGCACGCGGCCAGGCCGAAGATCACCACCGCGGTGTACTTCACGGCGAGCAGCCGGGTCCGCCCGGCCGGCACGGTGAGCAGGTAGCGCAGCGTGCCGGCGCCCGCCTCGCCGGCCAGCGAGTCGCCGGACACCACCGCGATGACCAGCGGCAGCACCAGGGTGAGCAGGATGCTCAGCGCGATGAACGCGAGGAACACCCCGTTCCCGGCGAGCTGGGCGAAGAACGTCGACTCCGGCCCGCCCCCGCCGCCCCCGTTCGGGCCGGCCACCTTCAGCCCGATGCCCAGCACCACCGGGAGCACCACCAGCACCGCGAGCAACGCCAGGTTCCGCCACCGCCGGAAAATGAGGCGCAGCTCCGATGCCAGCAACCGGCACCATTGCCGAACGCCACCTGGTGCCCGGTCACCCGCCGCCAGCGCGCCGCCGTCCGGGGCCGCGGCCAGCTCAGCCGTTGACATCGAAGCCCTCCCCGGTCAGCCCGACGAACAGGTCTTCCAGGCTGGGCCGGGGCGTGTCCAGCCCGGCCACCGGGATGTCGGCGTAGACCAGCTCGCGGCAGATGTCCTGCGGCGCCCGGTCGCCCAGGGCCGCGCTGACCTCGCCGTCGGCGGCCTGCACATCGGCCAGCCCGAGCTTGCCGAGTACCTCCGCGGCGCGCTGCCCGTCGCTGGTGCGGACCTGGATCCGGGCCGCGCCGCGGGCCCGCAACTCGTCCAGGCGGCCCTGGAACACCAGCCGGCCGGTGCGCATCACCCCGACGTGCGTGCAGATCTGCTCGACTTCGGCCAGCAGGTGCGACGAGACCAGCACGGTGATCCCGTCGCTGGCGATCTCCCTGATCAGCCCGCGCACCTCGCGGGTGCCCTGCGGGTCGAGCCCGTTGGTCGGCTCGTCCAGGATGATCAGTTCCCGGGGCCGGAGCAGGCTGGCCGCGATGGCCAGCCGCTGCTTCATGCCCAGCGAGTAGGCCCGGTAGTGCTTCTTTTTCGCGGCCAGCAGGCCGACCCGGTCCAGCGCGGTCCCAATCCGGGCCTTGACCGTGCGCGGGTCGGCCGTCCGGTCGGCCGCGTCCACCCGGGCCAGGTTGTCCCAGCCGGACAGCTGCGAGTAGAACGCGGGCCCCTCGACCAGCGAGCCCACCCGGGGCAGCACCTGGACCGTGCCGGCCGGCATCTGCACGCCGAGCAGCTGGTGGCTGCCCCGGGTCGGGTAGACCAGGCCGAGCAGCATCCTGATCGTGGTGGTCTTGCCCGACCCGTTCGGCCCGAGGAATCCATACACGCTGCCCCGCGGTACCACCATGCCCAGGTCGGCCACGGCCAGCTGGCCGCCACGGAACCGCTTGGTCAGCCCGGTGGTGACGACCGCCGGGGCAGCTGCCGGGTCGGCGGGGCCAGCCGGGCTGGCCTCCGGGGCGGTGGCACTGGCCGGCGGGGTACTCACTTGAGGTGGGCCGCCGCGTTCTCCAGCACGGCCGGCCTGACCGCCCCGATCAGCACGTGCCCATTGCTGGTGATCAGCATGGACAGCAGGCTGGTGTGCAGCAGCTGCCCGCTGCCCCACGCGCCGTGCACCGGCGTGGCCGCGGCGATCAGGGTGTGCAGGACCGCAGCGGTCTCCCCGCTGCCGCCACCTGCCGGGCCGCCGGGCACCGCCGACTGGGCCACCTGGCCCGCCGCCGCTCCGCTCATGCTGCCCCCGGTGACCTCGCTCAGCACCGACGCCGGGAACACCGCCACGGACAGCCAGTCCTTCCCGATCACCTGGACCTGGCTGGCCGCCTGGCGCTGCGCGGCGGACGGCTTCTGCTGACCAGCGGCCTCGCTGGGCAGGGTAACCGTGTGGACCTTGGCCCCCGCGGGCGGGACGAAGCTGAAGTTGGCCGCGGCCGGCCGGACGAACGAGATCGCGGTGTAGCCGACCTGGAACGCCGGGCTGCTGGCACCGCGGGCGAACACCTGCACCCGCAGCGGCACGTTGTTGCTGGCGTCGACTGCGATGCTCACCCGGCCGACCAGCGACTCGCTGGACTTCGGGCTGAGCACCAGCTGGTAGGCGGGCTGGCCGGCCACCGTGACGGTGCGCTGCACGCTGACCCGGGTGCTCGGGCCGACGGCCTTGAGCACCTGGCTGGCCGCCTGCTGCGGGGTGAGCGGGACCTGCGTCTGTGCCGGGGTGGCCGCCGCGTGCGCGGACCGGGCCGGCAGGGTCACCTTGGTCACGCTGTTGTTGCTGCTCTGCCACAGCCACACCTGGCGGCCGTCCCGGATCACGTCGGTCTCGCTCATCGTCACCGGCATGGCCAGCCGGAGGTGCGCCGGATCCTGGTACCAGACCTTGACGGTGTGCGAGCCGGCCAGCAGGGATACCGCCGAGTTCTGGTTGCTGAGCTCGGGGAGCTGCGGGATACCCAGCGACGCGGTCTCCACCACGGTGCCGGTGAGCGGCGGCGGCGGGCCGGTCCGCGCGGCCAGCGCGGCGAGCAGCTGAGCCGGGGTCTTGGCCGGCAGCTCCGGGGACGCGGACGCGGCCGCGCTGATCAGGACACCGGCTGTCACCGCGCCCGCGATGACCACGGCTCCCGCCGGTACCGCCCACCGGGCGCGGCGCGAGAACGTCGGCAGTGCAGTCATGGCTTGCCTCACTCCTTGGTGCACTCGCTCTGCTTCATCTTGCCGCAGACTGGCTGTGCGCAGCCTGTGAGGGTTTCAGCGCGCGCACAGGTTCCGGGTAGCCTCGGGCCCGTGCGAGTGCTCGTCGTGGAGGACGAACGGAGGCTGGCCGACGCGGTCCGCCGCGGCCTGATGGCCGAGGGCTTCGCGGTCGATCTGGCGCACAACGGGGAAGACGGCCTGCACGCCGCACGGGAAGGCGGCTACGACGCGGTGGTGCTGGACCTGATGCTGCCCAAGGTGTCCGGCTACACCGTGTGCCAGCAGCTGCGGGCCGACGAGAACTGGGTGCCGATCCTGATCCTGTCGGCCAAGGACGGCGAGTACGACCAGGCCGACGGCCTGGACCTGGGCGCCGACGACTACCTGGTCAAGCCGTTCTCCTACGTGGTGCTGGCGGCCCGGCTGCGCGCCCTGCTGCGCCGCGGCGCGGTGCCCCGCCCGGTCCTGCTGCGGGCCGGCGACCTGGTGCTCGACCCGGCCAGCCACCGGGTCCGCCGGGGCGACGCCGACGTGCAGCTGACCGCACGGGAGTTCGCCGTGCTGGAGTACCTGATGCGGCGGCCGGGCCAGGTGGTGTCCAAGTCCGAGCTGCTCGAGCACGTCTGGGATTCCTATGACTCGCTCGACCTCAACGTGGTCGAGGTGTACGCCAGCTACCTGCGGCGCAAGATCGACGTGCCGTTCGGGCGCGGTGCGCTGCAGACCGTGCGCGGGGCCGGCGTACCGGCTGGCCGTGGATGGCGGCTGACCAGCGGCCTCCCCGATGGCCCCGGCCGGCCCGGCGAGCTACCCTTGGCAGGAGAGTCCTGGCTGGTCGCGAGGAGGCCCGGATGCCTCGCCGGATCGTCTGCTGGCTGGCGTTCGCCGCCGCTGCTGCTGGCGTGCTCTGGGTCGGCTGGGCCGGCCCGGCGGACCACCCGGCTACCACGCTGACCAGAGTCGATGTCGTCGTGGCCGTGCTGATCCTGGCGCTGCTGCCGTGGCCGGCCCGGCGCCGGTTCGGGCCGGTCGGCCCGGGCTGGCTGACCCAGGTGATCCGGATACTCGGCTACGCCGCGGTGTTCGCCCTGCTGCTGGCCAAGGCGGTGGTGGAGCGCCGGGCCAGTGCCGGGGCGGGCAGCCATGCCGGGGTGGCCGGCGCCTGGACCGGCGAGATCGTCTTCCTGGTGGTACTGGCCGCCTACACGGCCGGGCTGCTCATCGTGACCGCGCGGCGGCCGCCCGCCGGGCGGACCGCGCTCGTCATCGGCACCGCCGCCGGTGTGGTGGCCGGCCTGGTCAGCTACGCGCTGCCGCCGGTGCATCCGCTGCACGTCCCGGCTGGCTGGCTGACCGACCTGTACCTGGCCGGACGGCTGCTGGCGGTGCCGCTGCTGCTCGGCGCCGGGGTGGCGGCCGGCCTGACGGCGGCCCGGCGGACTCCGGCGCGCCGGCGCGGCCAGCTGTCCGTGTCGGACCACCGGTCCCGGCAGGGTTTCGCGGCCGGGCTGTGCGCGGGGGGCGCGGCGGCGCTGCTGTTCGTGCTGCTCAGCACCGGCACGATCGTGCTCGCGCCGCATGTCCTGGAGCCGCTGAAGTGGACCTTGGCCACCGCGGCGGGGAAGAACAACGCCACCTACCCGCTGCTCGACCGCTTCGAGATGGGCGCGGCCAACACCGCGGCCGGCTACCTGATCGCACTGATCATCTTCCCGGTGATCTTCGCCGGCCTGGGCGCCTGGGGCGGGATGTACGGCGCGGACCGCCCCGGGCAGCGGCCCGGCGGGGGCGGCGGAGGCGGCGGAGGCGGCGGCCCCCGGCCGCCGGTGCCACCACCCCCGGACGGCGGCCGCCACCGCAGCGACGACGACCTGCCCGCCATCTTCCGCGGTGGCTATCTGAAGGAGCTGCCCGGCCTGTCTCCCGCCCCCAGGGAGGCAGCACCGGACCGGCCGGAGCGGGTCCCGGTCGGCCCCGCTCCGTAGCCACCACCCCGCGCCGCGCAGGTAGGGCTCAGAACACGTGCAGCGCGCGGGCGATGGCCAGCTGGGCCTCGTCGCCGCTGGCCTGCACGCCCAGCTCGGCCCAGCTGCCGCGCTGGGTGACCCAGCGGACGAACGCGGTGGCGTCCGAGCTGATCCGCGCCACCGGCTCGCCCTGGCCCAGCCGGATGACCCGGCCGCTCTCCCCGGTCACGGTGATCATCAGCGTGCCGGCCAGCGCGCCGAGGCGGCTGGCGTTCTGCTGCGGCAGGGCCGCCTCGATCCAGTCCAGCACCGGCCCGAGCCGCCCGGCGTCCGACCGCGGCGGTGGGCCGGGCAGCGGGCCACGCGGGGCGAACAGGTCGGCCCGGATGTGCGTGTAGTGGTCGAACGAGTACGCGCTGGCCAGCAGGCCAGCCGGATAGCTGCCGAAGTCGCCCAGGGCCACCTCGGCCTGCTGGCCCATCAGGCTGGCCAGCACGTCCACCCCGCGGCTGCTCACTGATTCGTAGTCGGCCAGCACCTCGGCCGCGGACATCGGCCGACGCGCGGCCACCAGGGCGTCCTGGGCCTGCTCGGTGGGCATCCCGGCCGTGTCCGGCAGCGCGGCCGGGTCGGTGGCCAGCCAGTACAGCGCGGCCAGATGGCTGACCACGTCCTTGACCGACCAGCCGGGACAGCCGCTGCCCGCCTGCCATTGCGCGTCGCTGAGCTGGGCGCCGATCTCCAGCAGAGCCGCCCGGTCCGTCCGCAGCGTGTCAACCGCTGTCGTCGTCATCACATCCTCCTCGGCCAAGCATCATTTTGAGATCTTGAATAATTTAACTATTTAACATAGTGATGCTATGTGAGTGACCGGATGGGCGCAAGACCGCGGCGGACGGGCTATACAGATGTCGTGACCGA
Organism: uncultured Actinomycetes bacterium; assembly: GCA_963832095.1. Lineage (GTDB taxonomy): Bacteria > Actinomycetota > Actinomycetes > Streptosporangiales > Streptosporangiaceae > RYN-230. The sequence goes on along the minus strand of CAWHSW010000006.1, from coordinate 21,617 downwards.
GCAGCCGTCCTCCGCCGTCCAGCCCGGGTCGCTGCGCGCCGAGCAGGTCGCGCAGACCCGAGCCGCGCTGGTCGCGGCCGGCCGGCAATTGTTCGGCCAGCGCGGGTTCGCGGCTACCTCGGTGGAGGACCTGGCCCGGGCGGCCCGGGTCACCACCGGTGCCCTGTATCACCACTTCCCGACCAAGACGGCCTTGTTCGAGACCGTCTTCGAGGCGGTGCACCTGGACCTGATGGCGGCGTCCGGGGCCGCCGCGGCCGGAGCGCCGGACGAAATCGAGTTCCTGGCCCGCGGCTTCGACGCCTTCCTGGACGCGCTGCTCCAGCCGGACGTGCAGCGCATCCTCATCACCGACGCGCCGGCCGTGCTGGGGCTGGCCCGGTTCACCGAACTCGACGAGCGCTACGCAGCCGATGCCATCGCCGCGGCCCTGCAGGCGGCCACGGCGGCCGGGCGGCTGCGTGCGGACGACCCGGAAACCCTGGCCCGGCTCCTGCTCGGCGTGCTGGTCCGCGGCGGCATGCTGATCGCCAGTTCGGCCGAGCCGGCCCGGGCCCGGGCCGACGTGGGCCAGGCCGTCCGGGACCTGCTGGCCGGGCTGGCCGCGGCCGGCCGCGAGTGAACCAGGCTGGGTGGCCACCGGCGCGAACATCTCGGAGGGCAGAGTGAGCGCGGCGCGATCGAGCAGACGGCCCGGCCGGCTGCGCGGCGGGCTCGGCCGCTGGTGGCGGCGGCGCAGCCTGCGCGGGCGGGTCACCCTGGCGTCCACCGCGGGCCTGGCCGTGGCGCTGGGTGCCGCGGCCCTGCTGCTGGCCAGCGTGCTCCGGCTGTCGCTGATCCGCGGCCTGGACAACTCGGCCCGGCAGGGCGCGCGGGAAGTGGCCGCGCTGCAAGACGCGGGCCGCCTGCCCAACCCGGTACCGGTCGGCCCGGGCACGGTCAGCATCCAGGTGCTCGACCGGCAGGGCCAGATCACCCACGTGTCGCCGGACGGGGACCGGCTGGTGCCGCTGCTGCCACCCAGGGTGGCCGCGGCCAATGCCCGGGATGGCCGGGCCGTGTTCCTGAATGGCCAGCCGTTCGGCCTGCCGGGCGAGGTCCGGGTGGCCACGGTCGCGATCCGCGGCGGCGGCACCGTGATCGCCGCGGTCGCCTACAACCCGGTGGCGGAGAGCCTGGCCACGCTGGGCCGGGCGCTGATCATCGGCACTCCGGTGCTGCTGGTCCTGCTGGCCGGGGCCGTCTGGCTGATCGTCGGCAGCACGCTGCGGCCGATCGCCGAACTGCGCCGCGGCGCACAGGACGTCACCCGGACCGGGCAGCCACGGGCGCTGCCGGTGCCCGCCGCCCACGACGAGGTACATAGCCTGGCCGTCACGCTGAACGACATGCTCAGCAGGCTAGGGGCCGCCCAGCAGCGGCAGCGCGGGCTGATCTCGGACACCGCACACGAGCTGCGCAGCCCGATCGCCAGCATCCGGGCCCAGCTCGAGGTGGCGCTGGACCACCCGGACAGCCAGGACTGGCGGCAGACCGGCAGCGACGTGCTGGCCGACACGCTGCGGCTGGCCGCGCTGGCCGAGGATCTGCTCGTGCTGGCCCGGCTGGACGAGGCGGACCGGCCGCGGGCCACACAGGATGTCGAGCTGGCCGCGCTGGCCGCCGGAGTGGTCAGCCGGTACCCGGACGCGCCGGTGCCGGTGGTGCTGGCCCAGGCCGAGCCGTGCCAGGTGACCGGGGACCCGGACGGGCTGGGCCGGATGCTCGGCAACCTGATCGACAACGCGGCCCGCTACGCGCGGACCCAGGTGGCGGTGTCGCTGACGCTGGACGGGCAGGCCGCGCGGCTGTGCGTCGCCGACGATGGCCCCGGCATCCCGGCGGTGGACCGGGAGCGGGCGTTCGGCCGGTTCACCCGGCTGGAGGCGGACCGCAGCCGGGACGGAGAGGACGCCGGCGGGGCCGGGCTCGGCCTGGCCATCGTGCGCGCCACGGCCTGGGCCCATGGCGGGTCAGCCTGGCTGGAGGACGCCGGGCCCGGGCTGCGCGCGGTGGTGCTGCTGCCCGGCGCGACCAGGTCCGCCCCGGCCGCGGTGCGGTGATCGCTGGCATCACTCTGCGACCTCCGGCGGCCCTGGTGCCGCGGGATCGCCCGCCACGGTGTCCCCGCTGGGGCTATCCCCGCTGGCCGGGTCACTGACGGCACTGTCCCGGGCACCGGCGCCCTCAGCCATATCGCTGACGACAGTGTCGGTGACGGCCGTGTCGTCGCCATCCGGCTCGATGTGGGCCGCATCCGCGGTAGGTGGCACCACGCGGTCCCGGGCCGGCTGGCGTCCGGGCACGGCATGCTCGCGACGGAACACAACCGTCATGCCGATCATGAGCACGACGAACAAGCCCAGCGGCAGCACCAGCGTCAGCACGGGCCCACCAGGGCTGTAGCCGAACAGCGCGGCCGACGGTGTCACCTGGCGCTACCCGCGTCTACCAGGTCCCCCACGGCAGCACGGCGGTGACGGCGATGACCGCGAACAGCAGCGTGAGGTACGCGATGGACAGGTGGAACAGGCGCATCGGGGCCGGGTTCACACTGGGCTGGATCAACCCCGCACAGGCCCCCTCGGTGACGCCGCGGCCGACTGCGGCGTCCGCCGGGCCGGCCGTCACGTCGACCGCAGCCGTCACGTCGACTACGGTCGCCACATCCACCGCGGTCGCGGTGGCGGCGCCCGCTGGGCCGGGCATCATGTCCCCGGCCGGCACCGGGCTGAGCCCGGCCGCCCGCTGCGCGCCGACCGGCTCGTCCGCCCCGGGCATGGCCGCGACCCGGGCGCGCAGCCGGTGCGCCTCGGCCAGGAACCAGCCGCCCAGGGCGATCGCGCAGGCCGTGTACAGCCAGCCCGCGTACGGCGCCAGCGCCAGGGTGACCGCGACCATCAGGTACGAGTACAGCAGGATCTTGCGGGCCACCTCGGCCGGGGTGGCCACGGCCGGCAGCATGGGCACGCCCGCCGCGACGTAGTCGTCGCGGAACTTCATGGCCAGCGCCCAGGTGTGCGGCGGGGTCCAGAAGAAGATCACCGCGAACAGCACCACCGCGGGCAGGCCCACCGTGCCGGTGACCGCCGACCAGCCGATGAGCACCGGCATGCAGCCGGCCGCGCCGCCGATGACGATGTTGGACGGGGTCCGCCGCTTGAGCCCGAGCGTATAGACGAACACATAGAACAGGATCGCGGCGTCGGCCATGCCCGCGGACAGCCAGTTCACCAGCGTGCCAAGGAGCACCGTGGACACCGCGCCGAGCACGATGCCGAAGGCCAGTGCCTCGCCCGGCTTGATGACCGCCAGCTTGCCGTGGCCGGTCAGCGGGCGCCGGGAGGTGCGCCGCATCACCGCGTCGATGTCCCGGTCGATGTAGCAGTTGATGGTGTTCGCGCTGCCCGCGGCGAACGCGCCGCCCACCAGGGTCACGACGAGAACCCGGATGGGCGGCAGGCCGCGCTCCGCGAGCAGCATCGTCGGGATGGTGGTGACCAGCAGCAGCTCGATGATGCGCGGCTTGGTCAGCGCGAACAGCGACCGGGCGACCACCCGGGCGGAGCGGCGCCCCGCAGCAACGGGTAGCGCGTCGGTCGCTGGCGTCACTCGGTGTCCTCCGGCTTTCCAGTGTCAGGCGCCTCGGTCGAGGCGGTCTCGTCGCTGCCGCCGAAGGCGGCCTCGTCGGAGGCACGCTCAGGGGCGGTCTCTTCCACCTGTTCGAACGCGGTCTCCCCGGACCGCGCCCCGACCACTGGCGGGGTGCCGCGGTCGGCCAGCGGCTCGGCGCCCGCGGAACTGGTCGCCGTCGGGAAACCGGTGGCCGCCGCGATCGGCGCCGATGCCTCGGCCGGCGGCGCGACCGGCCTGGCCCCGGCGATCGCCTGGTGCCCCGGGACCGTGTGCGGCCGGGTGAAGACAAAGTACATCGCGATCATGACCACGATGAACCAGCCGAGCGGCAGGACCAGCGTCATAATCTGCGCACCGAGCGGATAGTACGACACAATTACCACGGCAATCACGCCCTCCTGGCGGAACTCAATTCACTGATCATCTCAGCCCGGTCCGGCTGGGCCAGGCGGACTTCGAGGGCCGCAGCATCCGGTCCAGGCTGGCCGAGAGAGCCTCGGACTCCTCGTCGTTCAGCCACTGGATGAGCAGGGACACTCCCGCGATCACGTACGGCAGCAGCACCAGAACCCACAACTCTGCCCCACCGAGCTGCTGATCCCCGGTGACCGTGAGCAGATGATGACTCCCCACCCCGCGGTACGCGGGGTAGATGACGTTCGCGCCGAAACCCAGCACCATGCCGAGCACCGTGCTGGCCAGCACGACCGCGGCGATGAGCATCACCCGGTAGAGCGGCGCGAACCGCGGCGTGAACGGCCGGGAGCCGATGAGCTGGAGCCAGAACAGTACACCGACGCCAAGGTAGCTGACCGCCTGTGCGGCCAGCACCACCGGGTGGTGCAGCCCGGCGTCGTACAGGGCCGGCACGTACCAGCCGCACCAGACCAGGATGAACAGCCCGGTCGCCGCGACCGGCCAGGAGCGCAGCCGGGGCGGCGGCCGGCGCGGGACCGGGGCCGCCGCGGTGGCCGCCTGCTCGGCCTCGGCCAGCACCGCCGGGCCGGGCCCGGCGGCCGGGCGGCCCAGGCCGCGGCGCAGCACCAGCCAGGGGGCGCCCAGCACGATCAGCGCGGGCGCCACCACGCCGAGCAGGATGTCCTGCAGGACCCGGACCCAGATGAAGGTCCCGGACCAGTAGCCCAGCGGCGACATCAGGGCGAGCAGCACCGCGAGCACGCCCGAGTAGAACGCCACCGTCTGCCAGCCGAGCCCGTGCGGCAGCGGGGTGCCGCCGCGGCGGGCATCGGCACGCAGGCCACGGAGCCCGGCCAGGTGCACGGCCACGGCGAGCAGGCACCCGGCCAGCACCGCCGGGTTGGCCGACCAGTGCCCGGCAACCATGTTCATGACCGGCCGACCATGGGATCAGGCAACCAGGTAAAACAGGATGAAGAAGACGACCGACACGATGACCAGGAAGTTCCAGATGAGCGTGAAGGCGCTCAGCGAGGACTGGAAGCGCTGCACCGCGAACGCTTCGGCGTAGGTCGGCGGCTGCTCCACGAAGGAGATGGCCGGCAGCGACCTGGCCCGCATGATCAGGATCTCCAGCCAGATCATCGCGGCCAGCCAGCTGACCAGCATCACCGGGTAAAAGCCGGTGAACACGCTGGAGAAGCCCGAGCTGCCGGGCTGGAACGGCAGGCTCAGCAGCTGGACGATCTCCAGCGCCACCGCTACCAGCCCGAGCAGCAGCGCCACCAGAGCGGCACCCTGCCAGGTACTCTTGGCGCCAGCCTTGATCCGGGTCAGCCCCACGTACTGGACGATGGCGCTGACCACGACGCAGGCCAGGATCGCCCAGCCGTAACCTGCCTGCGGCGCGTGATACCCGGAGCCTTCCCACCGGCCCTCCGAGTTGACCGAGCGCAGGTAGAAGTAGGCGAAGGCGAACGCCCCGTACAGGAAGGACAGCGCGCCGATGGCGAACCGGGACCCGGTCCAGGCCGCGTTCAGCGCCGCCTCGTGATAGAAGCCGGCTTCCTCGGCGGCCCGGTCCAGCTCGGCCGCGGGCTGTGACGTCTGCTCGGCCATGGCCTATGCCTCCACTCCGGTGGCGCCAGCGGTCGCGTACGACGCGCTCACCACGCCGACCGGTGGGTTCAGGTCGGCCACCGGCGGTGCGTCCTTCACGCCGTAGTCATACGGCCCGGACAGGATGACCGGGATGTGCGCGAAGTTGCCGGGCGGTGGCGGCGAGGAAACCTGCCATTCCAGGCCCCGGGACTGCCACGGGTTGCCGGTTTCCTTCTCCCGGACGATCACGGTGGACCAGATGAAGTTGATCACGAAGATCAGGATCGACGCGCCGAGCAGGAACGAGGAGATCGACACCCACTCGTTGAGCGGCTGCAGGTTCTTCGCGTACTCGAAGACCCGGCGCGGCTGGCCCAGCATGCCGACCGCGAACAGCGGCAGGAACGTCGAGTTGAAGAAGATGAACATCGTCCAGAAGTGCAGGTAGCCCAGCTTCATGTTCAGCTTGATGCCCATCATCTTGGGCAGCCAGTAGTAGCAGGCGCCAAAGAAGGCGAAGATCAGCCCGCCCATGATCGTGTAGTGGAAGTGCGCCATCACGAAGAAGCTGCCGTGCTCGGTGGTATCCGCCGGGACGTCGGACAGGAACACGCCGGAGATACCGCCGATCAGGAAGTTGAAGTACAGCGCCATCGCGAACAGCATCGGCACGGTGAACCGGATTTTCGCCTTCCAGAACGTACCCATCGCGACCAGGTAAATGAATCCGGTGGGGATCGAGATGAGCTCGGTGGTCAGCATGAACAACGGCCGCATCTCCGGGTTGATGCCGCTGTCGAACAGGTGGTGCTGCCAGACGAAGAAGCTGAGCAGCGCCACGCCGATCATCCCGGCCCCGGCCACCCGGTAGCCGAACAGCGGTTTGCGGCAGAACACCGGGATGATCTCTGAGACGATGCCGAACCCGGGCAGGGCCAGGATGTACACCTCGGGGTGGCCGAAGAACCAGAACAGGTTCTGGTACAGGTAGCTGCTCCCGCCGAGCTGGTTGGCGAAGAACGCGGTCTGCACGGTGCGGTCGGTGATCAGCATGTACAGCCCGCCGACCAGGACCGGCGCGGCCAGCACCATCAGGAACGAGACGGTGATCATGGACCAGACGAACATAGGCAGCCGGCTCCACCGCATGCCGGGCGCCCGGTAGTTGATCGCGGTGACGAAGATGTTGAACCCGGACAGGATGATCGAGATGCCCATGATGCCGAAGGCCACCGCGTAGGAGTCCATGCCCTCGGTGGCCTGGACGCTCAGCGGCGCGTACCCGGTCCAGCCGGTCGGGAACCCGCCCAGCAGCAGGGCGGAGAGCAGGATCACGTAGGCCGCCGGGGTCAGCCAGAAGGAGAGCGCCTCGAGGCGGGGGAACGCCATCCGCTTGGACCCGATCATCAGCGGCAGCAGGTACTGGCCGAACGGCCCGAGCACGACCGACGACATCATCATCATCATCATCGTGCCGTGCTCGCCCACCACCATCAGGTACGAGCTGGCGTTCATGATGTGGTAGGTGGGCGACAGCAGCTCGGTCCGGATGGCCATCGCGAACAGGCCACCAGTGCAGAAGTAGACGATCATCCCGACCAGGTACTGGAGGCCGACCACCTTGTGGTCCAGGGTGAACCGGAAGTACCGGGCCAGCCCGCTGGCCGCCTCTTCCTCCTCCTCGGCCACCGGCACCGGCTTGCCCACCATCTGCCGGAACAGGTCGTTGAACACGCCGAGGCCGCCCAGCCAGCCGACGGTGCCGAACACGTAGCCGAGCACGAGCGGGAAGTCGTTCATGTCGGACAGCGCGTTCCGGGCGTAGCCGTAGGACAGCATGTTGCCGAGCCAGTGCCCGAAGAAGTAGCCGATGATGGCGCCGATGAGGCCGGTGTGGAAGGCAGGCCGCATCCACCACGGCCGGGCCGGGCGGGGGGCGGCAGGCCCAGCGCCCGCGGGCTCCTGCGCCTTCTCCGGCTCTATCTCGATAGACATCCGGTCACCTCTTCATCGCAGTGTCGGCCACGAGGACTGTGCCGCCGCTCACGGCTGCACCGGGTCTTGCGGTGGGTAGTAGTAGCCAGCCGCGCCGGTGATCCCGCTGACCTTGGTCAGCGTCACGCCGAGCTGCGGGATCACCGTGGGGTCGTAGACCAGCGCGTAGGGCGGCAGCGCGCGCAGCAGACCTGACCGGTGCTCGGCCAGTTCCGTCGCTCTCGCCCAGGTCACGAACGCGGATGTGGTTTCCACCCGGCCGTAGCCATACATCGCACCGTGCCAGATCCCGCACAGCTCGTTGCACCGGACCACGAACTTGCCGGTCTGCTTCGCGGTCGTGTAGGCAACGTTGTTCACCCCGGGGTTCGCGTCCGCCTTCACCCCGAGCAGATAGGGCCAGAAGCTGTGGATCACGTCCAGCGAGGTGACGTTGAACTGGATGGGCCGGTTCACCGGCAGCATCAGCTGGGTGGTCTCCATGCCGCCGAACTGCGGGTAGCGGTAGGTCCACACCCACTGCTGGCCGATGACCTGCACCTGCAGGTAGTTGTTCCCGGCCGGCTTCCAGACCGGGTTGGGGCCTTCGCCCGCGCCCGCGCCGGCCGGGGCGATCAGCTCCACCGTGCCGAACACGAACGCGGCCAGCACGATCACCGAGGTGGCGCCGATGAAGGCGGCCTGGATCCCGGTGTGCCCGAACAACGCCGGGCCGTCCTCGTCGTCACCTTCCCGGTGGTGCCAGTTGATCAGGGCGTACCCGAAGTAGATCCAGACGAACAGCATCACCGGCGCGGCGGCCAGGGCCAGCACGGCGATGTCGAACTGCTGGTGCTGAGCGGACGTGCTCATGTCCCCGGGCGGCAGGTGCGGGTACCAGATGAACCAGATGATCAGGTCGGCGGCCAGCGCGAGCACGATCCAGATCAGGAAGATCCGCATGCCATGATTCGGTTCCGCCTTGGCCGGCGTGGCCGGGGCCTGGGACTCGGCCATCAGGCTGACACCTCCATGTTGCCCATCATGAAACCGATGGTCTGCATCGGGCCGCCGTTGCCGTCCAGGAAGCCGCCGCCGCACGGGATCAGGCACTGCCAGCGGTACGTGCCGGTGCTGTTCGGTGTCATGAAGCTGAACTTCTCCATCGAGTGCGGGCCGGACGTGCACGGCGAGACGCTGCACGCCGCTTTGTTGAACAGGATGGTGTTGGGTGAGGCGACTGGGACGTACACGTGCAGGCCGGGAATGGCGAAGGTATGGCCCACGCTGCACGACTTCCACGAATCGATCGTCGCGAACGTCCTGGCCGGGCCGAGCGGCTGGCCGACGGTCTTGTACTGCTGGACGCTGACCGTGTTGCCGACGGTGCCCTGGACCTTGCTCCAGTAGTTGTTGCGCAGCGGCGTGCAGCCGTCGTAGCCGAGGATCGTCATGTTCACCCGGGTGTCCTTCGGCACCTGGAACAGGGTGGTGTGCACCCACGCGTGCGTCGTCGGGTCCTGAACGAAGTAGCTCACCCAGTCGGGCGTCGGTGACACCGTGTTCTGCGGATCCTCCTGCAGGACCACGTTGACAACGCCGCCATGCGCCTCGGGCGTGAAGTTCACCATCGGCGGGTTAGCGCCGATGTAGTAAACCGCCAGGAAAGCCGCACCGCCCGCCACGGCGAGGAACGCCACTAGGAGGGTCACGATACGGGCCGGCAGAGACACCAGTCACCACCTCGCTTCTTCGCGGCGCCGCCTTGGCACGCGACTGGGGCCGGCCTCAATGTCCCCATGACTCCGGGCCGGAAGTCTTGTATGTCCAAGATCTTGCGATCGTTCGCCTTGCCTGGGCAACCGCGCACGCCCTGAATGACGAAATTGTCATGATCAGCGAATGATGGGTGGGTAACGTGTGGCCTGGAACACAGCCATCGCTACGGTAAGCCCTGTTCCCGCTACCAGCTGTTACTAATCACCGCCCAGGGCCCCCACAGGTCACAGTCCTGTGATGCAATGGTTTGCCCCAGATAACGAGGGTTGACCGCGTGCCACTGTGCGGTACATCCTCTCCACAGGGGATCGCCCAGGCGGTGGCGCAGGCCGCCACCGCACCGCGCTGCCGCGTCGCCCAGATAGCCCATGGAACGTAACTCACCTGCGAAGACGATCCACCCGGCCGGGCCTGGCACCACTACGGCACGGATCCTCGTGGTAGACGACGAGCCGCAGATCCGCGAGTTCATCGCTCGCGCTCTGGCGGCAGCCGGCTATGCAATCGATTTCGCCGGCAACGGCAAAGACGGGCTCCGGCGGGCCACCATCGAGGAGTACGACCTCGTCATCCTTGACCTGGTGATGCCGGACATGGACGGCCGGGAGATCCTCGCCCGGCTGCGCCGGGACCGGCCGGAACAGGCCGTGCTGGTGCTGTCCTGCCTGGCCGACGTCACGACCAAGGTGGACTGCCTGGAACTGGGCGCCCAGGACTACCTGACCAAGCCGTTCTCCCTGGCCGAGCTGCTGGCCCGGGTCCGGGTCCGGCTGCGCGACGACGGCCACCTGCTGAGCGAGGTGCTCAGAGCAGGAGAGCTCGTGCTTGATTTCGGCCGGCTGGAGGCCAACATCGGGCAGGGCCCGGTCCCGCTGACCCGCCTGGAGTTCCTGCTGCTCCGGGAGCTGATGGAGCACGTGGGCCAGTCTGTGCCCAAGGGCCAGCTGCTCGCCTCGGTCTGGGGCTATGACTTCGACCCCGGCTCCAACGTGGTCGACGTGTGCGTCCGCCGGCTCCGCTCGAAGCTCGGCTTCGACCTGATCAAGACGGTGCGCGGTGAGGGATACCAGCTCACCGCGTGATGCTGGGCTGGCCAGCCCAGCACAGACCAGCCGGTTCCGGCCGCGCGAGGCGCGGCTGCCGGGCCGCTGGCACGCGCTGCCAGCGGTCGGCTGGCACGGCCAGGCCCGGCGTGACGCGTTCTCCTGGCCGTGGCGGGTGACCTGGGTCAACCTGGTCTGGGTGCTGTTCTCGCTGGCCAACCTGGCCTGCATCCTGATCTTCTCGCACTGGGAGACGATCCCGTTCCACTTCATCTGGATCAGCCTCACGCTGCTCTACGGGTTCCGGGTCTGGGCGACCCGGCCCACCCTGTGGGTGCTCGGCGTGGTCATGGTCACCACGTTCGCCGCCATCGGCTGGGATGTGTACATCGGCGCCCAGTCGGTGGACGAGCTGAACGAGGTCCCGCTGATGGCGGCCATGTTCTGGATCATGGTCTGGCACGCGCGGCGGCGGCTGGACGCGGACCAGGAACGTGACCGCGTCAGCGACGAGAACGCCCGGCTGCTGGCTACCCAGCGCCGGTTCCTGCAGGACGCCTCGCACCAGCTGCGCACGCCGATCACCATCGCGCTGGGCCACGCCGAGCTGCTGGCCCGGGAGCTCACCGAGCGGACCGAGCGCCGGGACATCCAGATCGTGGTGGGCGAGCTGACCCGGCTGCGCCGGCTCGGCGAGCGGCTGCTCGTCATCGCGGCCTCCGAGGACCCGGATTTCCTCCGCCCCGAGCCGGTCGCCCTGGACCGGTTCACCATGGACGTGATCAGGCGCTGGCGGCCGACCGCGGAGCGGCGGTGGCGGATCGGCCGGCTGGACATGGTCACGGTCAGCGCCGACCGGGAGCGGCTCGGCCTGGCCGTGGACGCGCTGCTGGAGAACGCGGTGCGGCACACCGCCGATGGCGACATGATCCAGCTCTCCGTGGTGGCGCCCGGCCCCGGCCAGCCGGTGCGTATGATCGTCGCGGATACTGGGGCAGGGATCCTGCCCTCGGAACTGGCACACATCTTCGACCGGTTCCGGACCGGCTCCGCGGCCAGCCCGGCCAGCGGTACCGGGCCCAAGGGGACCGGGCTGGGGCTGGCCCTGGTGCGGGCCGTGGCGCACGCGCACGGCGGCGATGTCCGGGTGCGCAGTACACCCGGCGAGGGCAGCGAGTTCGAGCTGGTGCTGCCCGCCCCGGCCGCCGCGGTGAGCGCCAGCTCGGTGCACCCGGCCCACGCGCTGCGGCTGGCCGCCGGCCCCGTGGACGCTGAGCCGGACCGGACGCTGAAGGATGAGGTATGGCCGAGCAGGAACCGATGAGTGCGGCGCGGCGCAGCTGGTTCGGACGGCTGCAGCCGGCGGGGGCGGCTGGCCGTGACCGGGTCGGCCGCGGTGCTCGCGGTGGTGGCCGCGCTGCTCGCGCTGGGCGCCACCTCGGCGGGCAGCCCGAAACCCACCGTGAACCACCCGCGCGCGCCCGGGTTCAGCCTGGCCGTGCTGGGTCACCCGGGCCAGCACGTCTCGCTGGCCCAGTACGCGGGCCGCCCGCTCATCGTCAACTTCTTCGCGTCCTGGTGCGCCCCGTGCCAGCGGGAGACCCCGCTGATCGCCCGGTTCTACCGCGCCGAGCACGGCCGGGTGACCGTCCTCGGCGTCGACGTCAACGACAGCAGTTCGGCCGCGCTGGCGTTCGTGCACAAGACCGGCGTCGGCTACCCGGTGCTGGCCGACCCCGCCCCGATGGCCGCCACGCTGGCCTACGGGGTGGTGGCCCTGCCACAGACTTTTTTCCTGAACGCCCAGCACCGCATCGTGAAGCGGGTCATCAGCGCGGTGACCCTTACTGATCTTCGAACCGGGGTGGCCTTGTTGACCAGCCAGAGCAAGCGGAGCTGACCGCCGTGGAGACCCCGACCCGGACCGACCCGCCGTATGTGCCCATCCGGAAGACCGGCTGGGCCGGGCAGCAGAAGGCGCCACGCTGGCTGCTGCTGGCTGGGGTACTGATCGTGGTGGGCATCGTGCTAGTTGCCCTGGTGCACAAGCCAAGCAAGACCGAGCAGGCCAGCGACCTCAAGGGATTCCTGACCGACATGCGGACGGCCACCGAATCGTGCGCCGCCGGGGTCGGTGAGTCGCTGACCGCGCTGCACCAGATCAACTCGGGCGGCAGCGTGAGCCAGAACTCCGCGGACACGATCGGCATCGCCCGGTATGGCGCGCAGAACTGCTCCCCGGCCAACAACATGCAGCTCGATGACCTGACCGGGTACGAGGTGACCGAGTCGCTGGCCGCCTATCACCTGACCGCCGTGGTCAACGACCTGGTCAACTGGTGCTTCCCGTACGCGCAGCGGGTGCAGAACGATGTGGCCAACCTGGCCGGCGCGCACACCGCGGCCAGCCGGGCCAGCTACGCGGCCACGCTGCGGCGGGACACCGCGGACCTGAACCGGGAGCGGGCCCGGATCGACACCATCCTGCGCAGCGCGATCACCGCGACTGGCGCGACCGGTGCCCAGGCGCGGCTGCCCAACCTGCCCGGTTAGCGGAACCGGTCGTCCAGCCCCAGCGCGGCCAGCAAGGTACTGAAGGACGACTCCCAGGCCGCCCGGTGCTGGGCCGCGGCGGTGGCCGGGCCGAGGCCCTCGGCCGCGGGCTTGACCCGGTCGGCGGCGGCCAGCGCGTTGCGCACCACCGCGGCGGGCCGGGCCGAGGTCACCCACGCGCCGAGCTCCAGTTCATGCTGCAGGTTGTCCCGGCCATGGCCGGGCACCAGGTCGAGCAGCAGCAGCGGGCGGCCGACCACCCGGGCCTCCGAGCAGGTGTCCCCCGAGCTGGTGATGATCAGGTCGGCCGCGGCCATCAGCTCCGGGATCCGGTCGGTGAAGCCGAACACGTGCAGCCGCGGCTGCCGCCGGGCGGCCGCCCGCAGCCGACTCTCCAGGCGCTGGTTACGTCCGGCCACGGCCAGCACTTCGAGGCCGGCCGCGGCCAGCCCCTCGGCAGCCTTGGCCACCGGCCCGAGACCCCAGACGCCGGACATCAGCAGCACACAGCGGGCGGTGCCGGGCACGCCGAGCCGGGCCCGCGCCTGCCCCTGGCTGGGCGGGGTGTAGAAGGCGGGCCGGACTGGCATCGGCAGCACGGCGACCCGCGCCATGGGCTGGAACCGCTGCACGGCCGCCTCGGCCGCCGCCGACGTGACCAGGTAGGCGTCTACGTTCGGGTGCACCCACAGCCGGTGCGGGGTCACGTCGGTGCAGAACACCATGTGCGTCATGGCCGGGTACCGGCCGGCCAGCGCGCTGGCCGCGGCTGCCCCGGTAGCGAACACCGAGATGACCAGGTCCGCTGGGCTGGCGTCCAGGTAGGCCCGGAGCCGGGGGACCACCTGCCGCCGGGCGGCCGCGTCGGCCAGCAGCGCGGGCCAGGCGCCGGTGCGCAGCGCGGCGAAATGCACCGCGTCGTAGACGCCCGGCACGGCCAGCATGGACCGGAACACCGCCTCGCCCGCCGGGCCGCCGCGCGCGCCGAGCAGCCGCATCGCGTCCAGCGTCTCGGTGCGCCAGCCGCGGCTGGCCAGCGAGTCCGCGCAGGCCTGGGCGAGCACGTCGTGCCCCATGCCCAGCGACCCGGACAGCAGCAGGGCCTGGCGGCGACAGGGTGCTCATCGCAGCCACTCCAGGTACCGGTGCACACCTTCGGCGAACGGGGTGACCGGGGCCCAGTCGAGCAGTTCCTTGGCCAGCGCGCTGGACACGCTGACCCCCTGGTAGTCGGCGGTGCGGGCGGGCACGTACTCGACCGGCACATCGCGCACCAGCTCGCGCACCGTGTCCGCGATCTCCCGCACCGACACCGGCGCCCCGCCTTCCAGGGCCAGCGTCTGGTCGGTCGCGGCCGGGTCGAGCGCCCGCACGTGCGCGTCGGCCAGGTCGGCCACGTACAGGTAGTTACGCTGCTGCTCCCCGGTTCCGGCGATGGTGATCGGCCGGCCGTCCAGCGCGGCCCGGACGAACCGGGCCACCACCAGCTCCTCCCGCATCCGCGGGCCGTACGGGATGCCGTACCGGAGGATGGTGAAGTGCTGCCCGTACATCTCCCGGTAGCTGTGCACCAGCAGTTCGGCACTCAGCTTGGTGGCCACGTACACGTGCCCGGCCCGGCGCAGGTCCACCGGGGTGTCCTCGGCCAGCTCGCCCGGCCCGCTGGCCGCGCCGTACACCCAGACCGTGCTGGCCAGCAGCACCCGCCCGCAGCCCTCGGCCCGGGCCGCGTCCAGCACCCGGGCGGTGCCTTCCACGTTCAGCCGGACCGCCGCTACCGGGTCGGCCGCCACCTCGTTCACGTTCGCGGCGCCGGCCAGGTGGAACACGGCCGCGCAGCCGGCCAGCCCGTGCCGCAGCGCGGCCGGGTCGAACAGGTCCCCGGTCAGGTACTCGGCGGCCGGGTTGCGCCAGCCGCCGCCGACGTCCAGCACCCGCACCTGATGGCCGGCGGTCAGCAGCCGGTCCACCACATGCGAGCCGATGAAGCCGCACCCCCCGGTTACGGCCACCCGCATGGTCGCTCCTCTCACACTCCAGTTAGCGCCCCGTAGACCGCGGTCACCGCGGTCAGCACCTGGTCGATTTCGTCGTCCCGCATGTCCGAGTGCACCGGCAGGCAGATGTGCCGGCCGGCGATGTCCTCGGTGGCGGGCAGCGCCCCGCGCGCGTACTCGGCGAACACCGGCTGCTGGTGCAGCGGCAGGTCATAGACCTCCCCGGCCAGGTGCACGTCGTACCGCGCGGCGACCTCCCGCTTGAACCGGGGCCGGTCGGCCCCGGGCGGCAGCAGCACGATGTATTTGTAGACGTTGCTCCGGCAGCCGTCCGGCTCGGCCAGCGGGACCAGCCCGTCCAGCCCGGTCAGCGCCGCGGTGTACTGGGCGGCGACCTCGCGCCGCCGGGTGATGAACTCGGCCAGGTGGCGCAGGTGCACCAGGCCGGTCACCGCGTGCAGCTCGCTCATCCGCCAGGCGTAGCCACGCCGCTCGTGCCGGTTGGCGCCGAACGCCCCTTTGCCCTGATCGCGGTAGATCCGGGCCTCGGCGTCGGCCAGTCCGGACGCGGACAGCAGCATGCCGCCCTCGCCGCTGGTCAGCACCTTGGTGGGGTAGAAGGAAAACGCCGCGGCCACGCCGAACGCCCCGGCGAACCGGCCCTGGCAGGTGGCGCCGTGCGCGTGTGCGGCATCCTCGATCAGGGTCAGCCCGCGTTCCGCGCACAGCTGGGCCAGCGCGGCGGCCTGCGGGCTGATCAGCCCGCCGATGTGCACCAGCACCACGGCGGCGGTGGCCGGGGTGAGCGCCGCGGCCACGGTCTGCGGGCTGAGCGCGAACGTGGCCGGGTCGACGTCCGCGAATACCGGGGTGCCGCCCGCCGCCGCGACCGCGGCCGCCGTGGCGAAGAACGTGTTGGCCGGGACGATCACCTCCCGGCCCTGGACCCCGGCCACCCGCAGCGCGATGTCCAGCGCGGCGGTGCCGCTGGCGGTGGCGGCCGCGTGCTGGGCGCCGTGCGCGGCGGCGAACGCGGCCTCGAACTGCTGGGTGTACGGCCCCAGGGTGAGCGAGCCGGTGCCCAGGATCTCGCTGACCGCGGCGGCTATCTCCACCCGGTCGGCAGCCGGGAACACGATGCGTGCTGCTGGGACTCCCAACGGCTCTCCCCGAATGAGTCGCGGGCGCGGCCGGCCAGCCATCCCGGCATGGCGCCTTCTGGCACTCAGTGTCTTATTCAACGGTCGCGTTATTCAGCTCAACCTTCACCGCTACCGTCGCCTCGACCTGCACCGACCGCTCGTGCAGGTCCTCCGGGCCTGCACTCGCTAGCCGGTTTGAATAACGCTCCTTGGCATCATGGCAAAGGCTGGCTGAGAAAACGCTGTTCCAGGCGGCGGCCGGGGTGGTGTCCGGATGGGCGAGGTGGTGACATATCGTGGTGGCACGGACACGCTCGTGGCTGAATACCCTGAGGAACTGCTAGGTAACCGCTGAAGATCGCCGGCAGGCCCGCCCCGTGTTCGCTGAGAGCTGACAAAGAGGAGCCTCGTGGTGAACCGCGCGCTCAGCGCCGCTCTGCTCACCACCGCGGCCGCCGTGGCCGGCCAGGGCGCGCCCGGCCTCACCGCGATCGGGCCGGTGCGCCGGGCCCTGTTCCCCCGGCTGGCCGGGCTGGGCCGCCCGGACCATGTGGCCCTCACGTTCGACGACGGCCCAGATCCGGGGTTCACCCCGCGCGTGCTGGCCACTCTCGATCAGGCCCAGGTGCGGGCCACGTTTTTCATGCTGGGCCCGATGGCCCGGGCGCACCGTGGCCTGGCCGCCGAGGTCGCCGCGGCCGGCCATGAGATCGGCGTGCACGGCTGGGCGCATCGCTACGCCACGCTGCGCGGGCCCCGGGCGCTGCTCGACGACCTGGCCCGGGCCAGCGACGCACTGGCCGCGGCGACCGGCACCGTGCCCGGGTTGTACCGGCCGCCGTACGGGGTGCTCAGCGCGGGCGCACTGGCCGCGGCGCGCCATCTCGGGCTGCGGCCGATCCTGTGGACTTGCTGGGGGCGCGAGTGGGCGCCAGGCGCCACACCGGGCTCGGTGCAGGCCACGCTGAGCCAGACCCTGGGCGGCGGCGGCACCGTGCTGCTGCACGATTCTTCCTGTACCAGCCCGCCTGGCGCGGCCAGCGCAGCGCTCGGCGCGCTGCCGTGGCTGCTCGACGAGTGCGGCCGGCGTGGGCTGAACGTCGGGCCACTGGCCGGGCATGGGTGAGGAATCCTCAGTACGTGTTCAGCTAACGTCCAGACTTGGGTGCTTAGTTGAAAAAAGCCTCTGGGGCCCTGCGCCACGAGCCCGCGGCCACCGGGACGGCACTGACACTTACGCTGTACTCCAGGACAAAGGTGATACGGATGCAAGAAGGTCAGGACCGGGATGGCGACCAGTCGCCGGAGTTCATGGGTGCCTGGTCACCCATTCCGGCCGGAGACCAGCCGGACCAGCCCTCCGACAGCACCCCACCTGGGGCCGACCCGCCTGAGCAGGACACCTGGGTAGTCCCCGGGGACCCGGCCCAGCCGGCTCCGGAACCCGAGCCAGGCTTCCTGGCCTCGCACTTCCCGGGCCAGCAGGACCCCGGTCCCACGCAGTCCGGCGCGGAACCACCCGGTTACGGCCAGGCCGGCCAGCAGCAGCCGGGATACCAGCCGCCCGGCCAGGGACAGCCGGAGCCTGGGCCAGCCCGGTTACGGCTACGGGCAGCCGGGCTATCCCCCGGCCGGCGGGTACGGGCAGCCGGCTACGGACAGCAGGGCTACGGCCAGCCGGGCTACCAGCGGGCTACGGCCAGCAGGGCTACGGCCAGCCCGGCTATGGCCAGCAGGGCTACCAGCAGCCCGGCTATGGGCAGCAGGGCTACGGCCAGCAGGGCTACGGCCAGCCCGGTTATGGCCAGCAGGGCTATGGGCAGGGGCCGTGGAGCCAGCCGCCGGGCGGTTCGGGCAACTGGGGCCTGCCCACTGACATCATCGGCTACGGGCCGGAGCCGCCACGCCGGCGCGGCCCGCGTGCGCTGGTCTACGTCGTGGTGGCCGCGCTGGCCGCCGCGGTCGGCGCCGGCACCGTGGTGGCGCTGAACCAGAACTCGCAGAACACCAGTTCGGTCTCCTCCCAGCAGATCCCGTCGCCGAACCGGAACGCGGCCGGCCACGCCAACACCACCACGGTCAACGAGCAGTCCGTGGCGAACAAGGTCGAGCCGGGTGTGGTGGACATCAACTCCCAGCTCAAGTACGAGAACGGGGCCGCCGCGGGCACCGGTATGGTGCTGTCCTCGAACGGCCTGGTGCTGACCAACAACCACGTGGTGGACGGATCCACCAGCCTGCACGCGACGCTGGTCAGCAGCGGTAAGACCTACACCGCCCAGGTGCTCGGCGTGGACCCGGTGGACGACGTGGCGCTGATCAAGCTGGTGGGCGCGTCCGGGCTGAAGACCGTGCCGGTCGGCGATTCGGCCAAGGTCACCCTGGGCACCGGCGTGGTGGCCATCGGCAACGCCGGCGGGCAGGGTGGCCAGCCGACGGTGACCAGCGGCACGATCACCGCGCTGGACCGGACCATCACCGCCAGCGACTCGGGCAGCGGCGCCAACAGCGAGACGCTGCACGGCATGCTGCAGACCAACGCGCCGATCGCGGCGGGCGACTCGGGCGGCCCGCTGTCCGACGCGGCTGGCCAGGTGGTCGGCATGGACACCGCCGCGAACAGCCAGTCGCTGGGCGGGCCCGGCACCAACCTGGGCTTCGCCATCCCGATCAACCACGCACTGACCATCGCCAGGCAGATCGCGGGCGGCAAGGCGGGCTCGCACATCCTGCTCGGCCAGAGCGGCTTCATGGGCATCGGCGTGGACTCCATCAGCGACGCCCAGCAGTGCCTGGCCCAGAGCGGGGTCGGCGTCAACTACCAGGTGCCGGCCAAGTCGGGCGCGCTGATCTGCAGCGTGTACCCGGGCACCCCGGCGGCCAAGGCTGGCCTGGCCGCGGGCGACGTGATCACCTCGGTGAACGGCCAGGCGGTGAGCTCGGCCAACGGGCTGACCACGATCATGCGGAAGTACAAGCCGGGCAATTCGATCTCGCTCGGCTACGTGACCGCGAACCAGCGCAGCCACACCTCGTCGCTCACCCTGATCGCCGGCCCGGTTAAATAGGCCAAATCAGGCTGTCAGCCAGGCCCGGAGGCGCGCCTCCACCTCGGCGATCTGGGCCATCGGGACGCGCTCGCCCCGGGAATGCGCGATCTCCGGGTCACCCGGGCCGTAGTTCACCGCGGGCATGCCCAGCTCGGCGAACCGGGCCACGTCGGTCCAGCCGAACTTGGGCCCCGGGGTGCCGCCCACCGCGGCCAGCAGGCTGGCCGCCGCCGGGTCGCCCAGTCCGGGCCGGGCCGCAGCCGCCGAGTCGGTGAACTCGACCTCGAAATCGCTGAATACGTCGCGCAGATGCGCTTCCGCCTCCGCCACCGTCCGGTCCGGCGCGAACCGGTGGTTCACCGTGACCACACACTCGTCCGGGATGACGTTGTGCGCCACACCCCCGCTGACGAAGACGGCGTTCAGCCCCTCGTGATACTTCAGCCCGTTGACCACGGGTTGCCGTGGCACGTAGGACTGCAGGATGCCGAGGATCGCACCGGCCTGGTGAATAGCGTTCTGGCCATTCCAGGAGCGGGCGGAGTGCGCGCGCTTGCCGGTGGTGCGGACCTCAGCCCGCAGCGTGCCCTGGCAGCCACCCTCGATCTTCCCGTTGGTCGGCTCGAGCAGCACCGCGAACGCGCCGGCCAGCAGATCCGGGGCGTTGCGGGACAGCCGGAGCAGGCCGTTGCGTTCCGCCTCCACCTCCTCGCCGTCGTAGAACACGTAGGTCACGTCACAGCGCGGCCTGGGCAGCGACGCGGCCAGCCGGAGCTGGACCGCCACCCCCGACTTCATGTCACAGCTGCCGCAGCCGTACAGCAGGCCGCTTTCGGCGTGCGACGGCAGGTTGCCGGCGATCGGCACCGTGTCGATATGCCCGGCCAGCACCACCCGCTGCGGCAAGCCCAGCCGGGTCCGGGCGACCAGCGCGTTGCCGTCCCGGTGTACGGTCAGGTACTCGATGCCGTGCAGCGCCGTCTCGATCGCGTCGGCCAGCCGCTCCTCCTCGCCACTGACTGACGGGACGTCCACCAGCGCCGCGGTCAGCGTGGCCGGTTCCAGGGAAAGGTCAAGGTCTAGGTCCACCCGGTGAGCCTAGCTCGGGGATCATGAGAGACGTCAGTACCTGCCCATGCTGAATGGGGGAGCAATGTTCCACGTCGATTCCGAGGTCGGCCGGCTGCGCCAGGTGGTGCTGCACCGGCCGGGCCTGGAGCTGGAGCGGCTGACCCCGGACAACGCGAGCGAACTGCTCTTCGACGGCGTGCTGTGGGCGAGCCGGGCCCGGGCCGAGCACGACGAGTTCGCGGACGCGCTGCGCGGCCGCGGGGTGACCGTGCACTACTACGGCGACCTGCTGGCCCAGACCCTGGACATCTCGCAGGCCCGGGAGTACATCCTGGGCCGGGTGTTCGACCCGCGGCTGCACGGTCCGCTGGCCTGCCCCGGGCTGCGGGACGCGGTCGAGGGCCTGGAATCTGCCCTGCTGGGGCAGGCGCTGACCGGCGGGATCACCAAGCGGGAGATCCTGGACCTGGCCCCGGAGCCGAAGAGCATCGCGTTCCACTCGCTGGACCCCGACGAGTTCGTGCTGGCCCCGCTGCCCAACCTGCTCTATCAGCGGGACACCTCGTGCTGGATCTACGGCGGGGTTTCGGTCAACGCGATGGCCATGCCCGCGCGCAGCCGGGAGACCGTCAACGACGAGGCCATCTACCGCTGGCACCCGATGTTCGCGGGCGGCGGGTTCGAGGTCTGGTATCACGGGGCGGACGCCGCGCCGGCCTTCATCGAGGGCGGCGACATCCTGGTTCTGGGCAACGGGGCGGTGCTGGCCGGGATGAGTGAGCGGACCACCCCGCAGGCGCTGGAGATGCTGGCCCACCGGCTGTTCTCGGCCGGGGCGGCGCGCTGCCTGGTGGCCATCGACATGCCGAAGGCACGGGCGTTCATGCACCTGGACACCGTGATGACCATGTGTGATTACGGCGTGTTCACCAAGTACCTGGGGCTGGGCATGCTGCCCTCGTACACCGTCGAGCCGGGCGCCTCGTCGCGCGAGCTGAAGGTCACCGACCACCCGCCGGAGGACATGCACACCGCGCTGGCCGCCGCGCTCGGCCTGCCCAGCATCCGGGTGCTGACCGCCAGCCAGGACATCCCGGCCGCGCAGCGCGAGCAGTGGGACGACGGCTGCAACGTGCTCGCGATCGAGCCGGGCGTGGTCGTCGCCTACGACCGCAACGTGACCACCAATACCTATCTAGCCGAGAACGGCATCGAGGTGGTGGCCGTGCCGGGCAGCGAACTCGGCCGCGGCCGGGGCGGCCCGCGCTGCATGTCCTGCCCGATCGAGCGGGACGCCTGAGCCCGTATCAGCAA
>CAWHSW010000005.1:0-344171 GCA_963832095.1 uncultured Actinomycetes bacterium | reverse complement strand
GCACGGTGGCGCCCAGCTCGTCCGACCGGGCCAGCCGGGGGACCAGGCCGGCCGCGGCCACCGCGGCGGTGGCCGCGGCCGCCTGGCGGTCGCTGATCTCGGTCAGCAGGTGGCCGCCCGGGGCCAGCCAGGCCAGGGCCACCGCGGCTACCCGGCGCAGCACGTCCAGGCCGTCCGGGCCGCCGTCCAGGGCCACCCGTGCCTCGTGCTCGCGGGCTTCCGCGGGCAGCAGCGCGACGTCGCCGGTGGGCACGTAGGGCACGTTGGCCAGCAGCACATCGACCCGGCCGCGCAGCCCGGCGGGCAGCGGGCCGTCCAGGTCGCCCTGGTAGACCTGGCCGCCGGCCGGGCCGACGTTACGCCGGGCGCAGCGCACCGCGGCCGGGTCGACGTCGGCGGCGTGCAGGTCGACCGGGCGGCCCGCGGCCGCGGCCAGCGCTACGCCCAGCGCGCCAGAACCGCAGCACAGGTCCACGATCATCGGCCGCGGCGCCGGGCCGAGCAGGCCGACCGCCTGGCCGATCAGGAACTCGGTGCGGCGGCGGGGCACGAACACGCCTGGGTCCACGGCGACCCGCAGCCCGCAGAACTCAGCCCAGCCCAGCACGTGCTCCAGCGGCTGGCCGGCCATCCGCTGCCGCTCCATGGCGGCCAGCTCAGCCGGGGTCTGGGCCGCCTCGATGAGCAGCCGCGCCTCGTCCTCGGCGAACACACAGCCGGCCGAGCGCAGCCGGGCGGCCACGGCGGACAGCGACTGGGCAGGCAGCGGAGCGGTCATGGTGCCCAGGTACCCTACCCGCTAACCGTTCTTGCTCACATAAGCTAAGATTTGCTTATGCAAGCGAGGACGACTCCGGCCCGGTCCGCCAGCCGGCGAACGTTCACCGAGAGGGCGCGCCGGGCGCAGATCGTGCAGGCCGCGATCGAGGTTCTCGCCGAGGCGGGTTACCGCGGCGCCACGTTCGCCCGGATCGCGCAGCGGGCCGGGCTGTCCAGCACCGGGCTCATCTCCTACCACTTCGCCGGGCGGGATGAGCTGATCGGTGAGGTGGTGGCCACGGTCATCGGGGACATCGCGGCGTTCATGACCCAGCGGATGGCCGGGGTCACCGGGCCGGCTGCCGCGCTCCGCGCCTACATCGAGGGCAACGCCGAGTTCACCGCGGCGCACGGGGCCGAGATGAAGGCGCTGCTGGAGATCTTCCTGAACGGCGGCCTGCCCTACGACACCAGCACCGAGCAGGCGGTGCTGTCCCCGGTCGAGGAGATCCTGCGGGCCGGGCAGCGCAGCGGCGAGTTCCGTGCCTTCGACCCGGCCGTCATGGCCACGCTCATCCAGCGGGCCGTGGACGGCCTGCCATTCCTGCTGGCCGCCCGGCCGGACCTGGACGTAGCGGCCTACGCCGCCGAGGTGGTGACCACGTTCGAACTGGCCACCCGGGTGCAGTCATGACCGCGACGAGCACGCCGGCACCGGCCAGCCTGGGCCGCCAGATCGGGGCGCTGGTCTTCGACATCGCGGCACCGACCGCGCTGTACTACGGGCTGCGCGCGGGCGGGCTGTCCAGCCTGGCCGCGCTGGCCATCGGCGCGGTCATCCCGGCGGCCAGCGCGGCCTGGGTGCTGATCCGGCAGCGGCGGGCCAACCTGGTCGCCCTGCTGGTACTGGGCACGATGGTGGCGTCGCTGATCATCTCGGTCATCTCGCACAGCCCGCGGTTCCTGCTGGCCAAGGACGGCCTGATCACCAGCGTGTGGGGAATCTGGTTCCTGGCCAGTCTGGGCGCGCGGCGGCCGGCCGCGTTCCTGTTCGCCCGGCCGCTCATGGAGGGACGGCGCGCGTTCGCCGTCCGGGACTGGGATGCGCTGTGGGACGCCGAGCCCCGGTTCCGCCGGATCTGGCGGGTGTCCACGGTGATCTGGGGGCTGGCTCTGCTGGCCGACGCGGTCATCCGGGTGGTGATGGCGTACACGCTGCCGGTTGACGTGGTGCCCGGCCTGGGCGGGGCGCTGTACCCGGTGACGTTCGTGGTGATCCAGATCGTCACCAACATCTACTACCAGTTTGCCGGGCTGAACCGGCTGCTCGGCGCGCGCTGGCTGGGAGACCGTGGCTCAGCGCGGCAGCACGTGCGGGTTCAGCGTGCCGGCCGGGTCGAACGCCGCGCGGAGCCGGGCGAACAGGGCCCGCTCGGCGGCTGACCGGGCCAGCGGCAGCCAGCGTGCCTTGAGCGCGCCGATGCCGTGCTCGGCCGAGATCGAGCCGCCCAGCGATGCGACGAAGGAGAACACCGCGTCCTCGTGCCGGCCGTCCGCCGGGGCGGCCGGGACGATGTTGACATGCAGGTTCCCGTCGGCGACGTGGCCGAAGATGATCACCTGGGCGGCCGGGTCGGCCGCGGCCAGCACCCCGGCCACCCCGGTGGCCAGCTGGACCCAGCGCCCGGCGGGCACGGCCACGTCCAGTTTGATCGGGGTGCCGAGGAAGCCGGCCGCCTCGGGCTGGCGTTCCCGGTACGCCCACAGCCGGGCCCGGTCGGCCGCCGACTCGGCCACTGCGACGTCCAGGTCCCCGGCCAGCCCGGCCAGGTCGTCCAGCGCGCCCGGGCCGGCCGCCTCCAGCAGCAGGTAGCAGGGCGCCGGGCGGGCCAGCGGCGGCGCGGGCAGCCCGGCCCGGCTGGCCAGGATGTCCAGGCCCGCCGCGGTGCAGAACTCGGCGGACAGCAGTCCGGGCACCTCGGTCACCGCCCGCCGGGCCAGGCCGTGCACCTCGCCCGGGCTGGCCAGCCCAGCCAGCACGGTGACCAGGCCGCGGGGCCGTGGCACCAGCCGGAGCCGGGCCTGGGTGATGACGGCCAGGGTGCCTTCCGAGCCGGCCAGCAGCGCCGGGTAGTCGTACCCGGTGTTGTCCTTGGCCAGCCCGGCCAGATGGGACAGCACGGTGCCGTCGGACAGCACGGCCTCGATGCCGCGCACCTGGGCGCGCATCGGCCCGTAGCGCAGCACGCGCAGCCCGCCCGCGTTGGTCGCGATCGCGCCGCCGACCGTGGCGCTGCCCCGGCTGGCGATCAGGATGCCCAGGTCCAGGCCGGGCGTGGCGTCCGCGACCTGCTGCAGGGTGACCCCGGCCCCGGCGGTGACCTGGGCCGCATCCGGGTCGGCCGGGCCGAGGCCGGTGAGCCGGGACAGGCTGAGCACAAGCTCGCCGTGGCTGGGCACGCCGCCGCCGACCAGGCCGGTGTTGCCGCCCTGGGGGACCACCGGCAGCCCGGCCCCGGTGCACAGCGCGAGCACGGCGGCCACTTCCTGGGTATCTCTCGGCCGGACCACCGCGGCCGGTTCCCCGGTGAAGCGGCCGGTCCAATCAGCGCCGTAGCCCGCAGCCGGGCCGCCGGTGAGCACGTGCTCCGAACCCACGATCCTGGCCAGTGACCCCAGCAAGGCAGCGGAGATGTCTGGGCGGGTGTGGTTTCCATGATCGTGGGGATTCGGGGGTCTCATCTGGCACTAATCCCCCATGATCATGGAAGCTGGGGGAGTTCGGCGCAGGTTTTCATGGCCCGGGCGAAGGCGTCGCCGCGGTCGCGGTAGTCGCGGAACTGGCCGAAGCTCGGCGCGGCCGGGGAGAGCAGCACCACCCCATCCGGCTGGGCCCAGCGGAAGCCCTGGCTGACCGCGCTGTCCAGGTCGCCGCAGGACACCACCCCGGCAGCACCGCCCGGGGCGGCCTCGATGGCGGCGCGGATCCGCGGGCCGCTGTCCGGCACGGCCAGCACCAGGGTGGGCGCCGCCCGGCCGGCCAGGCCGGCCGCCAGCGGCTGGTAGTCGATGCCGCGGTCCTGGCCGCCCGCGATCAGTGCGACCCGGCGGCCGGGAAAACTGTCCAGCGCGGCCAGTGTGGGCAGCACGTTGGTGGACAGGCTGTCGTCCACGAACGTGACCCCGCCGACCGTGCCGATCACCTGCAGCCGGCTGCCCAGCGCGGCGAAGCCGGCCGCCGCGGTGCCCAGCGCGCCGTCGTCGGCGGCCTCCGGCACGCCCAGCGCGCGCAGGCAGGCCCGGGCGATCAGCGCGTTGCGCCGGCTGTGCATGCCGAGCAGGCCGAGCGGCTGCATCCAGTCCGCCACCGGGTCGTCGTCCGCTCGTACCCACTCCACCCGCGGCCCGAGCAGGTTCCGCCGCTCGCGGAGCAGGTCGCTGTCCCCGTTGGCCACGGTCAGGTCGGCACCGGGCTGGCTGCAGGCGGACAGCTTGTCCCGGTAGTAAGTCTCGACGTCGCCGTTGTGCCAGGGCAGGTGATCGGGGTGCAGTGAGGTGACCGCGACGACCGGCGGCGAGCAGGGCAGGTCGGTGGCCTGGTAGCTGGACGTCTCGATGACCCAGTAGTCCCAGGCTGTGCCGGGCTGAGCCGGATCCCAGGGCGGCTGGCCGATGTTGCCGCCGATCATGCACTGGTAGCCGAGCCGGGTCAGCAGGTGCCCGGCGATGGCGGTGGTGCTGCTCTTGCCCTTGGTCCCGGTGACGCACACCACCCGGTCGCGCGGCGCTTCCTGCAGCCACAGCCCCAGCCCGCCGGCCACCGGGACGCCGCCCGCTTCGAGCTGCCGCAGGTCGTCCCGGTACCGGCTGATCCCGGGCGACTTCACCACCACGTCGCAGCGGGCCAGCGCGGCCAGGCCGCCGTCCGCGGTGGCCAGCACCGGGCGGCCTGCGGCGCCACCGGCCGGCGGCTGGTCGTCCACCAGCACCGGGGTGACTCCGAGCGTGCCCAGCTTGCGCACGTTGGCCAGGCCCTCGACGCCGAGGCCCCACACGCCGACCGACGCGCCGCGCAGCTCAGACCAGGAGATCGTCGGCCGCATAGGCATCCGGGATGAAGTGCGCACTGAGCGGCCGGAGCAGGTCCGCCGCGGGGGCCAGCTCGGGCAGCCCGGCGAGCTCGCCGGCCAGCGTCTGGAGCAGCTTGCCGCCACCCCGGTCCGGCCGCGCCGCGGCCGCGGTCGCCGCGGCCCGGCACTCGCTGACCTCGCCGACACATTCGAACGGCTTGCTGGCCGGCGACGTGCCGAGCAGGGTGCGGAACCGGTCCGCCAGTTCGCCGTGCGGGTCCGGGTCGGCCAGCGGCTCCCGACCGCCGAAGATCCGGTCCAGGTCGGCCGGGGCCAGGAACGGCGCCAGGATCAGGTCGATGAAGCAGCATTTGTCGCACTGCCCGCACCAGTGATCGAGGCGGCGCGCCGGGTCGATGTGGAACGCGCGGTTACAGCTGCGGAACGTGCCGTGGTACTGGGTCAGCCGGGCGAACCGCTGGGCCACCCACAGCTCGCTGAACGGCCGCAGCGCGGAGAAGTAGTCCGGCAGCTGAGTACCGGCCTGGGCCAGCACCGACCGGAACGCCGCCTCGAACGCGGCGCTCTTCGAGTACTGGTGGTTGATGGCCCGGCCGCGGTCTTCCAGCGTGGGGATGGACGCGGACCACTCGTTGGACATCACCACCGCGTCCCGCCCGTCCAGCGCCGCGGCCAGGACCGCGATGGCCGAGATGATCCCGGTCACCGGGACGTGGCCGTTAAGGAAGCCAAGCTCCGCGGACCGGAGCAGGTGCGCGTCGATCTCCCGCTCGGCGCGCACGATGGGCAGCCCGGTGACCGCCGCGGGTGCCTCGATGGCCGCGAACCGGTCCCCGGGCCGGCCCACGATGAACAACGCCGGCGCGGTGTGCTGCCGGACCAGTTCAACCGTGACGATCGAGTCGATGCCGCCGCCGAACGGGACCAGCGGGCGTCCCCGGTGCGGGCCCGGGGGAGCGACCCCCCGGCTGGCCAGGACCGGGCCCTCGATGCGCAGCCCGGACAGGTCCAGCCCGTTGCGGTAGCCGAACTCGCCCAGGCCGTCGAGGTAGAAGCCGGCCAGGAACGCGCGCTCGGCGTCGGTGACCGCGGTGTCACCCAGGTCGATGACGCCGGGCGCGGCCGTCTTGTAGTAGGACACGCCGGCCAGCAGGAAGACCAGCCGGGCCGCCACGGCCACCGCCGGGGCGCCCCAGTCCCCGCCGCCGGGAAACCCGACCCGCTCCGCGAAGCGGTACTCGCCGAGGGAGTAATGGCAAGTCAGCATGTTTTGTGCCGGGTCGAGCTGATAGCCGTCGTAGCGGAACGGCGGCGCCGTGCTCATCCATCCTCCCGGGGCCGCAGCCGGGCTACGGCGGCGAACCGGCCGCACGGGCGTTCGTCCCGGTCGCTGAAGAAAAGGCCGTCCCGGTGCCCGGTGGCCAGGCCGGAGTCCATGATCTGGCGGTCCGGCACGCCGCATTCGCGCAGCAGACGCCGGTTCGCGGCGGGCAGGTCGAACAGCCACCGGCCGGGCCCGTCCGGGCGCATGATGCCGTCCAGGTTGCCGAAGTACCGGCCGGCGGCGGCCGCGACGTCCTGGCCAACCTGGTAGCGGTCCGCGGCGACGGCCGGGCCGACCGCGGCCAGCATCCGCTCCGGGCGGGCGCCCAGCGAGCGCATCGCGTGCATGGCCGCCCCGGTCACCCCGGCGACCGTGCCCCGCCAGCCCGCGTGCACGCAGCCCAGCACCTGAGCCTCCGGGTTGACCAGGATGATCGGCACGCAGTCCGCGACCAGCACGACCAGGACCGTGCCCGGGTCGCGGGTGACCACGGCGTCGGTCTGCACCAGCGAGTCGGCGCGGCGCAGGGTGCCCCGGCCGCGGTCGGCGGCGGTCACGGTGGCCACGTGGTTGCCGTGTGACTGGTCGCAGAACACGAAGTCGGCCAGGTCCGCGCCGAGCGCGGCGGCGACCCGGCGCCGGTTCTGCAGCACCGCGGCTGGCTCGTCGCCGACGTGCAGGGCCAGGTTCAGCGACGCGTAGCCCGCCGTGGACACCCCGCCGTGCCGGGTGGTCACCACCGCGTCCAGGTCCAGGGCATCGAGCGACGGCCAGGCCAGCACGTCCAGCGGCCCCTGCTTGCGCAGCCCGGGCCCGGTCGTTGTTGCTGCTGTCATCGGCACGAAGCCTACGCCAGCCCGGCACCCAATATGCTCTGCGCCATGGTTCCCCGGGCGGCAGGCCTGCCGTGAAAGCCGCCGTGATCGTCAACCCCACCAAGCACGAGAATCTGCCCGCGCTCCGCTCCGCGGTCGGCGCGGCCATGGCCCGGCACGGCTGGGCCGACCCGCTGTGGCTGGAGACGACACCCGAGGAGACCGGCCGGGGCCTGGCCGAGGCCGCGCTGGCCGACCAGGTTGACCTGGTGCTGGCCAGCGGGGGCGACGGCACGGTCACCGCGTGCGCCGAGGGGCTGGCGGGCAGCGGCATCCCGCTCGGGGTGCTGCCGGCCGGCACCGGCAACCTGCTGGCCCGCAACCTGGGGCTGCCGCTCAGCCTGAACGAGGCGCTCTCGGTCAGCCTCGGCGGCACCGACCGGCGGCTCGACGTGGGCACCGCGAACGGCCGCATCTTCGTGGCCATGGCCGGCCTGGGCTTCGACGCGGAGTTGCTGGACAGCACGGGGGAGCCGCTCAAGCGGCGGCTGGGCTGGGCCGCCTACGTGCTGTCCGGGCTGCGGCACCTCGGGGCCCGGCCGGTCCGGGCCACCGTGCGCGCGGACGGTGGCCCGGTGCTGCGCCGCCGGGCCAGCAGCGTGCTGATCGGCAACGTTGGCGCGCTGCAGGGCGGGGTGGCGCTGCTGCCCGGCGCCGAGCCGGACGACGGGGTGCTCGACCTGCTGGTGCTGACCGCGCGCGGCCTGGCCGGCTGGGCGGCGCTGGCCACGGACCTGCTGCTGCGCCGCCGCCGGACCCGGCACGTGGCCCGGATCGCGTTCCGCGACCTGCACGTGGTGCTGGACCGCCCGCAGCTCTGGGAACTCGACGGCGAGGTCATCGGGCGCACCCGCCAGCTGCGGGTCACCGTCCGGCCGGGCGCACTGCTGGTCCGGGTGCCCCACCGCGGTGCTAGCCCGGGGGGACGACCCCCCGGACCCCCCGGCCCTGAATGCTTTGGCCACACGGGGGTAAAGGGGGCGGGCTGATCCTGCTGCCCAACCCTCCTAAGGTGGCCCGAACGTGTGGACCCGGCTCGAACAACGTGAGCTGAACCGGCTGGCCCGGCGGATAACCGGCGGCCCGGGGGAGCTCCCCGCGCCGGACCGGCCCGCCGGGACGGACCTGCTGCCGCAGCTCAAGCACATCGTCGTGCTGATGATGGAAAACCATTCCTACGACAACTACCTGGGCATGCTGGCCGGCCGGGGAGACGGGTTCCCGCTCGGCCCGGACGGCGCGCCCGAGGTGTCCAACACCGGGCTGGAAGGCGAGTCCGTCCCGGCGCACCACCTGGCCAGCACCGTACAGGTGACCGGGTCGCCGACGCAGAGCTGGCACGCCAGCCACCTGCAGTGGGACGACGGCAAGCTGGACGGGTTCGTCACCGCCACCCAGCAGCTCACGCCGGGCCAGGACGCCACCCCGGCCATGGGCTACTGGACCGAGCGTGACCTGCCGTTCTACTACGGCCTGGCGCGGACCTTCCCGCTGGCTGACCGGTGGTACTCGTCCTGCCTGGGGCCGACGTTCCCGAACCGCCGGTTCCTGATCTCCGGGACGGCCAACGGGCTGATCGACGACCTGCCGGTTGACCTGGCTGACTACCCGGCCAACGGGACCATCTTCGACGTGCTGAGCAGGCACAACGTCTCGTGGGTGAACTACCACCCGGTGGCGGGCAGCCAGACCAGGTATGGCCGGGCGCTGCGGCACCGCACCAAGGCGCTCCGCCGCAGGCTGCGCACGCTGCGCCGGGTGGCCCCCGGCTCGCTGACCGGGCTGCAGAAGGACATCCAGTTCACCGGGGACATCTACCCGCTGGGCATCGCCCGGTACATGCTGCACGTGCGCGGCACCGATGAATTCTTCAGCGACGCCGCGGCTGGCACGCTGCCGGCGTTCAGCATCGTGGATCCTGATTTTTCCGCCTACTCGGAAGAGAACCCGCAGGATATCCAGAAGGGGGAGAGCTTCGCCGCGGCCGTCATCGACGCCGTGCTGCATGGCCAGGGCTGGCCGAACACCCTGCTGATCTGGCTGTACGACGAGGGCGGCGGCTACTACGACCACGTGCCGCCGCCGCCCGCGCCGGCGCCGGACGACGTGCCCGGCCACAGCGTGGTGCTCAGCCGGTCCTGGATGCACGCGGTGCTGCGGCGGCTGGCCCCGGGCTATGTGCGCAACGTCGAGCGGCTGGACGCCGGGCCGCAGCGCTATGACCGGTACGGCTTCCGGGTGCCCGCGGTGCTGGTCTCGCCGTACGCCCGGCCCGGCTACCTGACCAGCGAGACGTTCGACCACACCTCGGTGCTCAAGCTGCTCGAGGTGAAGTGGAACCTGCCCGCGCTGACCGCGCGGGACGCGGCCGCGGTGGCCCCGCTGGACGCGCTGGACTTCGACCACCCGCCGGCCTTCGCCACACCGCCCGAGCTGCCCGCGCCCGCGCTGCGCTGGGGCTCCTGGTAGCCGCGGATGGCTGTCGACCTGCAGGAATTCGGCACCGCGCTGGCCGAGCTGAGCAGGCTGCGGTTCGGTGAGATGCGCGTCGAGGACGCGATGCGGGACATCGTGCAGACCACGCACACCATCTTTGGCGTGTCCGGGGCGGGCCTCATGCTGGCCGACGGCGAGCACCACCTGCGCAACGCCGCGGTCTCCGACGAGCGCCTCCGGCACCTGGAGGACCTGCAGATATACCACCAGGAAGGCCCCTGCATCACGGCCTTCGAGGAGCAGGAACTGGTCGGCGCGGAGGACCTGACGCAGGACCAGCGCTGGCCCCGGTTCACCGCCGCCGCGGTGGACCGGGGGGTCCGGGCCGTGCTGGCCAGCCCGCTGCCCTACAACCAGAACGCGGTGGGCGTGGTGGCGGTGCTGTCCGACCAGCGGCACCCCTGGTCGGCCGAGGGGGAGCTGGCCCTGCTCGCGCTGACCGACCTGGCCGCGCTGCTGATCGCCACCATGATGCAGGGCGAGCAGCAGTCCCAGCTGGCCGCCCAGCTGCAGCTGGCGCTGAACACCAGGACCGTCATCGAACAGGCCAAAGGCGTGCTGGTCGGCCAGCAGGGGCTGAGCCCGCACCAGGCCTATCAGCAGCTGCGCGACCAGGCCCGCACGGAGCGCCGCAAGCTGGCCGCCGTCTCGGCCGACGTGGTGCGGAAAGCTGCGGGCCCATGAAAATGTGTGCCCCGCGCCATTCTGGGCAGTTGGGAACGGTCATCGTGACGCCGCCCAGACTCCCGCGGCTGACCCAGAGGTCAGCGCTCGCCATCGGCCGGCTCCGGCACTGCGTCGGGGTCGCCCCTCCTGGCAGCACTGGCTGATCATCCAGACCCTGACCCCGTTTGGCTAGGAGACAATCATGATCGTCATCGGAATCATCCTGCTGTTGCTCGGCTTCCTGCTCGCCATCCCGATCCTGTGGACGCTCGGCATCATCGTGCTGGTGGTGGGTCTGGTCCTGCTGCTGCTCGGCTCGATCGGGCACGCGGTCGGCCCACGCCGGCATTACTGGTAATGGCCTACGGCTCCGGGGCCCGGCGGGACACTCCTGCCGGGCCCCGCGCCGTTCAGTCCGGGTTGGGGCGGTGCTCGGGCCCCTGCTCGCGGTGGTACAGCCACAGCCAGATGTCGCTCACCTGCCACCGGTGGATGAGCTGGAACGGCTCACCGCGCAGCACTAGCGGGCGGCCGGGCAGCGGCGCGTCGGCTTCCGCCACCCAGACCCGGCTCACCTGGCTGAGCCGGCCGCGCACCACCCGCCATGGGGCGTTCGTGCCGGAGATCGTGCCGGCCTGGGCGGGGGACCGGCCCGCGGTGAGGTCGCGCAGCCGGGCCAGCCCGTACGGGTAGGCGGCGGCGAACGAGGTCAGGCCCGGCCCCTGCGGGTAGATCACCCCATCGCCGGGGCGGGCGTACTGGGCGATGATCTGGTCCATGCCCCGGATGTTGTCGCTGTGACCGTCCGGCCCGCGCTCCCCGAGCTGGGCAGGCAGGCCGGCCAGCACGATCAGCACCAGCGCGGCCGGGCCGGCCACCCGGCCCAGCGCGGCCAGCCCGGCGCCGATCAGCAGCGCCACGGCCGGCTCGCAGAACACGATGTAGCGGAACGTGTACACCGGCTGCACCTGCGAGGCCGCGATGAGCAGGGCCGGCGGCACGAGCAGCCAGGGCAGGCCCAGTGCGGCCAGCCGCCCGGGCCAGGCCGCGGCGAACCGGGACCAGCCGGCCAGCGCGGCCACGGCCAGCCCGGCCGCCATGATCACGGCGACGGTCAGCAGCGCGACCGGGGTGCCGACCAGCCGGCCGGTATTGGCCAGCGAGGCGGCCAGCGGAGTGCGCAGCCAGCCGACCTGGCCGCGCTGCGACCAGGCCAGCACCTCCAGCGGGAGGAGGGCCACGACGGCCACGGTCACCGTGGCCAGCCAGCGGCGGGCCAGCTGGCGGCCATCCTGGCGGCGGCGCTGGCGGTGCAGCACCAGCAGGGTCGTGCCGTGCGCGGCGATGAGCAGCAGGCCGAAGATGTTGGCCAGCCCCAGCCCGATCAGGCTGACCGCGTACCAGCGCGCCCACCCATTGCCCGCACCGTCACCGAGAAAGCGGGCGAAGCAGTAGCTGGCGGCGGTGGCGACGGCGGTTTCCAGCGCGAACGGCCGGGCGTCCTGGCCGAACCAGCTGACCGCGGGTATCGCGGCGAAGCCCAGCCCGGCGGCCAGCCCGGCCGCTGGGCTCACCAGCCGCCTGCCCAGCGCGGTGAGCAGGCCCGCTGCGGCCGCCATGGCCACCGCGGAGGGCAGCCGCAGCGCCAGCTCGCCGCTCCCGGCCACCCGGACCAGCAGCCAGATGAGCAGGTAGTACGTCCCGTGCACCGCGTCCATGTGGCCCAGCATGCGGATCAGCTGCGGGAAGGACCGGTGCGCCGCGGACAGCGTCGCGCCCTCATCCCGCCAGAGCGACGGCACGCCGATCCGCCACAGCATGACGGCCAGGGTGGCCAGCGCGGCGCAGGCCGGGATGAGCCAGGCCGGGCCCCGGGCCGGCGCTGGTCCGGGGGAGTGCGCGGGCGGCGCGGTGACGGGCGCCGGGGCGAGGTCGGGGACCGCGTCGGGCTGCGTCGCGAGTGGTGCAAGGTCGCCCACGCAGAGCAGGCTAGGGCCAGGTCAGCAGTGGTTAACGGGGTTACCCATCCGGTTTTGCCCAATCCAGACCGGATGGAGAGGGAGCGGTGAAATCGGGTCCTACCGGGTGCTGTGCGGGGCCTGCGCGGGCTACCGCGAGGACAGCACCTCGGCTATTTTGGCCGCCGCCGCGGACGGGTCGTCGGCGTCATGCAGCAATTCGCCCCAGGACCACCGGTAGTACCAGCGGAGCAGGCCGGCGCCGTCGGTGCTTGGCGTGCAGTCAATGCTCTCGGCCAGCATGGTCGCACCGGGGATGAAAATATGCAGCATCGCAGGATAGGTGGTTTTCACCGAGGCATGCAATCCCTTGGTGTCAAGGGCGGTCGCAAGCCGGTGCAAATAGTAGCTGCGTGCGTGATCGCGAGTTCCGCCCAGCATCTCCCCTGCCTTGCGTCGGTCGGCACATTGTCGCGGCGGGCGGGGTAGGTTTGTCAACCCTGACGAGAGTGATAGCCGCCATACCCGTCAGGGCCGTATGGATCGGTGCCCGGCCCGGCCGGGTACCGTGCGTTCTGCTCGCCGTCTTCGGCGTATCTGCTGCCGTACCCAGCCTGGCCTGGCTGGGCGTGCTGGCCATTGCCCGCTGAATAGCCGTTGCTGCCCGGGTACTCATTACTGTCCCGGTAGCCACTGCCGTTCTGGTACGGGCTGCTGTCTGGGTAACCGGCGCCGTTCTGGTACCCCGGGCTGTCCTGGTAACCGCCGGAACTGGCCGGGTACGGGTACGCGGCCGGCGGCGGCGCCGAGTAAAAGGTCGTGCCCGGGTCCTGGCTGCCGTGGCTGGCCGCCGCCGGGTACCCATCGTGGCCCGGGGCGTACGGGTCCGGGTAGCCACTGGACGCGGGGTAGCCGCTGGCCGTCGGCCCGCTGCCATAGCTGCCCTGGCCGCTGGCGGCCAGCGGCGCGGTCGGCGCACCGGCGGATACGTGGGCCCAGTGCTCTCCGCCTGCGGCGGCGGCGCGCTGTCCACGAAGCTGCCGTACGGGTTCCCCGCGCCAGCCTGTGGTGACGTGGTCTCGGCCGGGCGGCCTTCGTCGTAGGACGGCCGGGCGGGCGGCGGGCTGGCCGGGTACCCGGCCGAGGCCGCCGGGCGGCCCGCGTTGGGGTCGGTCCGCTCACCGGGGCTGGCCGGGTAGCCGTGCCGGCTGGCCGTGCCCGGGTAGTCGCGCCGCCCGTCGGCCGCGGCTGGGTAGCCGTCGTAGGGCGCGGGTGCGGCCGGGTAGTCGCTGCGGGCCGGGCTGCGCGGGTAGCCGCGGGAGTCGTCCGCGCCGCTGCGGGCCGGATCGCGCTGGGCCGCCCGGCCCGAGCCGCGGTAGGACCGGCTGTCGCCGGCCGGGGGCCTGTTGCGCGCGTAGGCCGGGCTGGTCAGCGGGTCGTCACGGGCCGGGCCGCGCGGGGCGGACCGGCGCGGCGCGGGGTCAGCCGGGCCGGCCCGGTGATCGGGCCGGTGTCGGGCCGGTGTCGGGCCAGTGCTGACCGGCCCGGTGGTCATCGGCACCGCACTCATCGGGCCGGTGTTCATTGGTGCGGCGCTCATCGGCGCGGCGTTCATCGGGCCGGTGCCGGCGCTGGCCGGTACCTCGGCCGCGGCTGGGCTGCGGCCGCGGGACGGCATCCGCTCGGTCGCCTCATAGTCGCGGCCCGGCGCCGGCCGCCCGGCACGGCTGCCCGCTGCCCTGGCGTCGCGGCCAGCGGCCTCGGGTGCCTGGGTGCCGCGGTCCCGGGCCGCGGGCTGCCGGGCGCCGGACCGGCTGCCCGGCCTGGTGCCGAGTTGCTGGGCGGCGTCCTCCTGCCCGGCCCGGTCCCGGCTCCGGCGGCTGGCCGTGCGGTCCGTGCTGCGCGGCGCGGTCGGGGCGCGGCGTGCCGACTGGGCGGGCCGAAGTGCCGCGGCCCGGCTTGGCCGCGGCCGGGCTGCTGGACTGTGCACTGTTGGATTGGGCGCTGCGCGCGGTGGTGGCCAGCGGTTTGTCCGCGGACAGCTCGGCCCAGTACTGCTCGTCGGACAGCTTGTCCCATTCGGTGCTGGGCCAGTCATCGTCGTCGTCGTGCTTGCTGCGTGACGGCCGGCCATTACGGGTCTTGGGCTGGCTGCGCGGGCGTCCCTTGCTGGCCGGCCGGGGAATGTCCGCCCGGACCCGGGGGAAGACATCCGAGTCGGCCAGGTCGGGATCGGCGTTGACCTGCGCAGTGGGGTAGCTGTCCGCGGCGGCCGCAGACGGGCCGGTGTCGTAGAGCGCGGTCACCGGCCCGGTGCCGAAGCTGTCGTCGCCCGTGCGCGCGGCCGGGGCGGCCTTCCTGGCCCGGGCGGGCCGGGCCGCGGACTGCACCACGGTCTCGGTGGCGTCGTCATTGCGCGCGCCGCGGCGCGCGCTGGGGGCACGCTCGCCGCGCTGCCCGTCGTAGCCACGGATCGGGGCGCGCTCGCCGTAGCCGCGGGATGACGGCTCATAGCCGCGGGCCTCGTCATAGCCGGGCCGGTCGTACCGGTCCGCGCGGCCGGGGTCGCGGGCGTCCCGGCCGGGCCGCCGGGACGGTGCTGGGCCACGCCCCCCAGGGCGGCGCGCTGGCGATCGCTGCGGCCCGCCATCCCAGCGCGGATCCCGGTCCCGTGCGTCGCCGCCACGGCCCCGGATCCGGTCGCGGACGCTGGGCCGCCGGGCTGGCTCGTCCTCGTCATCATGCCCACGCCGCATGCTGAAGAACGCCGCGACGAGGAAAGCGACGATCACGGCAACGAGGCCGATCACGAGCAGGTACATCGCACCACCCAACATGCGATGGCCGTATGGTGGCCCCAGCGAGGCACACGCGGCCATCACGCGGGCCTTCCCCTGTGTCGCTGGCGCCCTCAAATCCCCGTCAACCAGAGCTACTGGTCAGTCAGTCTGACGGACCCTAAGGGCTCTGTCATGCGTTTAAGGATTTTTTTGCCAAGCCCGTTTACTTAGTGCGATCGGGCGATTACGGGTTGGCTGTTGCGGTAAGCCTGCCGCGCGCTATCGTCGCTTGTGCGATAGCCATCCAGGCGGTTTTCATGTTGGCCCCGTTGGACAGTGAGAGTGTCCTGTTCAGAGCGTAAACAGTAAAGCGATACATGTGGCTGCTATTCACCGGGCAGGGCGGATCGTATCGCGCAGTTCCCTTGCTGTTGTCCGCCACCCGTGCGCCAGTCGGCACGTGCCCGATCAGGGTGCCACTTGTCTGCGGCCCGATATCGAAGACGATCCAGTAGATATAAGGGGTAATCGGCGCCGCCGAATCGTCCACGATAACGGCAAGCGATTTAGTAGTCGGCGGCGCCCCGGTCCAGTGGATCGACGGGCTGAGCCCGGCGCCGTGACAGGTGTACCGGGCCGGGATCGGGCTCGACGGGCTGAACGCCTGGCTAGTCACCGTCATGTTCGCGGGCACGAACGCGCGGACGGTCTTGGCCCCCCCGACCAGCCCGCATCCGCTGAGCAGGGTAACCAGGGCCAGCCCGGCCAGGGCGATCCGGCCCGGCCGGGCGGCTGGCCGGCGCGGCCCGGGACGGTTGCCCAGCCGGCTCACCTGCCGTCCCCGCCGTCTCTCGCCATGTGGCCCACGCTGGCCGATCGTACGCGGTCCGGGGCACTTCCCGGGCCGCAAGCCGGCCGCTGGCGCGGTGCCCATCGCGGGTCGCCGCGGCGGGGGACCGATGCGCAATTCTGCCCCGGGTATTCACTGTGGCCGCGGGCAAAGGCCCGGCCGTCAGCGTCAGCGGCACCGGCTGGGCGGGCCTGAGTGGCGGCGGCCCCGGTCCGGTTAACGGTGGCACAATGCCGGCCGCCTGGACGGTCACCGTCCCGGCCGCTGGCCTCGACCCGGGTCCGCTGGCCAGGCTGGGCCGGCTGAGCCTGCCCAATGCCGGGCGGCATTCCCGGACCGCCGGTAAGCCGGGCCGGCGGCCCGGCTGATTGGCCGTCCCGCGTGGTCACCCGCGCTAGTCAGGCTGCCGCGAGGTGCCAAACATGATTTCGTCCCAGGACGGCACGGAGGAGCGCCTGGAACGGCCGCCCGCGGCCTTACGGGCCCGGCCGCGTTGCGCCGTGGCGGGCTCCTGGGACTCGGCCGCCGCCGGGGCCTGCTCGGGCCGGTCCGGCGACCCCGGGTCGGCCGGGTCCGCGGCGGCCGGGTCCGTGCCGGTGCTGGCTGGGCCGGTGCTGGCCGGGCCTGCCGCGGCCGCGGCGGTGCCCGCCGGGGCGCTGTGCCCCGGGGCCGGGCTGGCTTGGGCCGGGCTGGCGGTAGTTGCGGCTGGCCGGGGCGGAGCTGGGCTGGGCGGCCCCGGGCGGGCCGCGGCCATCACGCGCTCCGGTGCGGGGCCGGCGGCGGGGCCGGCGCGGCGGCCGGAACCGGGGCCGGTGCGGCCGCCAGGCGGCTGCCGATCGGGGTCACGGTAGCCCGCATCGGGGCGATCGGTGACGGCCCGAGCGCGGCCACGTCGGCTTCCGGCAACGACAGCCGGGCCGCGTCGTCGTCGGCCGGGGACACGTGCCGGCGCCGCGGGTCGAACGACCACTCGGCCATCTGCGGCCGCCCGCCCACTGTGAACATGAGCTGGACCTGCCAGGTGTTGTCGCCCCGTTTCCGCGAGTCCCACTGAGCTTCCTCGGCGGGCACGCCGAGCTCGGCCAGCCGCTCGGCCACGATGTCGCCGAGCCGCGGGCCGGGGCCCGAGTCCCCGGGCTGCCGGATGGTGGCGCCCTGCGCTTCCTGCGCCCGGTAGGCCCGTTCGGCCAGGACCGGCCCCTCGAACCGGCGCACGCGTTCGATCGGCACGCCCGCCGCGTCGGCTATCTCCTCCGCGGTCTCTCCGGCACGAATGCGGTCCTGGATCTCCTTGGGTCGCAAGGGACTCTCCACTTCGATCTCGTACTGCGCGAGCCGGGAGAACTGCCCCCGGGCCACGATCCGCAACCGGTCGTCGATCGGCAGCGAAAAGCGCCCGCCGCGCCCCGGTACCGCGAGAACGGCGTAACTGCCGTCCTCGCTGACCGCGACGATGCGCAGTTCCTGCATCGGCGTCCCTTCTGCGCCGGCCAGCGGGCTGGCCGGCGTGCTGCCGTGCGAGGGCGTAGCTCGGACTTCCCCCGGGGACGAGTCTGTCGGTCGCAGGAGCTCCTGGCCAGTACCGGGCCGGCATGTCCCGCAGATCACCGCACACTATTTGCCGTCGGCCGGGCAGATGGCCATAACGCGGATAGTCCGCACCGCCCAGCTGGACTAGCATCGAGCCAGTTACATTCGGTGACAGAATGGTCAGGCGGGGCGGTACGGTGTATCGTTCATCTCTACTTTACTAGTAGCCATACTGGGGTTTTGAGTCCGGACGACGACGCCCGGAACGACGAAAGGGCCTGCCGTGCACACAGCTGACCTTGCCGATGCGGTATCCCGGCTGCGCCGGGCCATGCGACGCGCTGCCCGGGCGGCCGATCCATCGTCCGGGCTGTCCGTGGCCCAGCTGGAGATGCTGTCCTGCATCGGGGAGAACCCCGGCTCACGGCCCGGGCAGCTGGCCACCCAGCTGCGGCTGGCGCCCAGCTCGGTGGCGACGCTGGCCAATTCGCTGCGCCAGGCGGAACTGGTCACCAGGACCGGCGGGGCCGGTGACCGGCGCACGGCGTCGCTCGATCTCACTCCGGCCGGCGAAGCGGCCGTGCAGCGCTGGAAGATGGTCAACGAGCGGCTGCTCAGCCTGGCGCTGAGCAGCCTGCCCGAGGCCAGCCGGGGCACGCTGGAAGACGCGCTGCCCGCACTGGCCGACCTGGCCGGGGCCGTCGACGCGCTGGCCGACGACCCCCAGGCCGAACCAGCTGCCTCCTAGGCTCAGACCGAGGCCTCGTCGGGCTCCCGTGGCGGCCTGACCGCGGGCGGCCCGGCCTGCACACGGCTCATCCGGGACGGCCACCAGTTCCACCGGCCCAGCAGCAGCACGGTCGAGGGCACCAGCAGGGTGCGCACCAGGAAGGTGTCCATCAGGATGCCCAGGGACAGGCCGACGGCCAGGTTCACGAACTGGCTGCCGCCCGAGGTGCGCGCCCCGACTAGAGCGAACACGCCGAACGTGCCGGCCAGTACCAGACCCGCCGAGGTCACCGTCGTCCCGGTGGCGTTCAGCGCGCGGTGCACCGCCTCACTCAGCGACAGGTCCCTGGCTTCTTCCCGGATCCGGGTCATCACCAGGATGTTGTAGTCCTCGCCCAGGGCGAGCAGGAAGATGAACATCAGGAACGGCAGGATGAAGGTCAGCCCGGCCGACCCGCCGATGTCGATGAACAGCAGCACGGCTAGGCCCAGCGCGGCCAGGTAGGACAGGCCAACCGAGGCGATCAGGTACAGCGGGGCGACCAGGCTCCGCATGACCAGGGCCAGCAGCAGCCCGATGACCAGGATCGCGACCGGGATGACCCGGGACAGGTCGCTGTCCGAGATGCTGCTCACGTCGTACAGGGCGGGCGCCTCGCCGCCGACCCCGGAGTCGGTCGCGCCGATGTCGTGCTGCACCCGGGTGGTCGCCGCCCGGACGGACGGCACCGCATCCAGGGCCGCCGTACTGGCCGCGTCACCGGCCTTTAGCCCGGTGGCGAACTGCACGGTCTTGCCGTCTGGGCTGACGAACTGCGCGGTGGCCCGGTACAGCTGGTATCCCGCGGCCGGGATCTTCAGCGAGGCGGGCGGCACCGGCGGCAGCGCCTTGGCCGGCCCGAGCAACCGGTGCAGCGCGGCGTACTGAGCCGGGGTCACCGCGTAGCCGGTCGGGTTGAGCGGCCCGGCGATCTTGGTGAACAGCCCGCTGCCGGACAGCTTCTGCTCGGCCGTGGCCAGCACGGCCGGGTCCGCCCAGGCCGGCTGCTTCAGCGTGAAGATGATGTTCGTCGGGTTGGCCGTGCTGCTCGGGAAGTACTTGGTCAGCAGTGTCTGCCCGGCGGCCGAGTCGCTGTGCGCGGGCGCGTTGGTCTCGCCGCCGAAGCCCGCTCCCTTGTAGCCGAGCGAGGCGACGGCCAGCGCGCCGAAGACGACCAGCCCGATGCTGAGGATCACCGCGGGATGCTGGGTGATCCGGCCAGCCACCCGGCCCCAGATGCCGATCTTGCCGCTGCCCTCCCGCGTGTTGCTGGGCCAGAACGCGGCCCGGCCGAACACGGCCAGCAATGCGGGCAGCAGGGTCAGCCCGGCCAGCAGCATGACGCCGATGCCGATAGCCAGCGGGACGCCCAGCGTGGAGTAGATCTGGAACGTGGCCACCAGCAGCGACAGCAGCGCGGCGATCACGGTGGCGGCGGAGAAGGTGATCGACTCACCGACCCGGGTCAGCGAGCCGATCACGGCTTCCCTGGGCTCAATCCCGGAGCGCAACTGCTCACGGACCCGGAACACCAGGAACAGCCCATAGTCCGTGCCCGCACCCAGCACCAGCACGATCAGCAGGATCTGGGCCAGCTGGGAGACCTTGAGCCCGGCCTGGGCCGCCTCGGCGACCAGCGGGCCGGAGATGGTGATGGCTATGAACGCCGGCATCAGCGTGATCAGCGGGGCCAGCGCGGCCCGGAAGATCAGCAGCAGCAGGACAATGATGAACAGCACCGACAGGCCCTGGATCTGGCTACCGGTGTTTCCGGTCTGGTTCTGCTGGTCGACGGCGATCGGGATGGCCCCGGCCAGGTGCACGGACAGGCCGGACGGCGGGCTGGCCCGCCTGATCGTGGAGCGCAGGTTGGCCACCAGGTCGGTCACCGCGGGCGAGTTGCCCTCCGAGACGTTGGACAGTACCTCGATCTGGACGGCGTGCCCGTTGGTCGACAGGCCCAGATCGCGCACCAGCGTAACGGTCTTCACCTGGTGCAGATCCGTCTGCAGGCTGGCCAGCCAGGTCTGGTCGGTGGCGGCCAGCGGGGCGCTGCTGCGCGCGGCCAGCACCAGCACCGGAACCTCGTTCGAGCCGCCGAACGGCTTGGCCAGCGTCGCGGCGTGCTCGCTGGGCGCGCTGGCGGGCAGGAAGTTGGCGTTGTTGCCCTGGGTCACGCTGGCCAGCGAGGGCAGGAAATGCGTCACGGCCACGGCCGCGATTACCCAGGCAGGGATGATGAACCAGCGGAATTTTACCGAGAAGGAGCCGATCCCCCGGAAGACTCTGTCCATATGCACGCGGGTCAGGGTACGTGAGGTCCGCTGAGGGGGCACTGAGATTTCGCGTCGCGAACGTTTCACGGCGGCCGGGACGGGGAGTGGCTGGTGTCGCTGGACGTGGTGGCTGTGACCACTGGGAATAGCCGTCCGGGACGCTGGTCACAAGACGGTCAAGTAGAGTCGTTCGCCGTGATCCGCAGCTAACCCGGCGGCTGAAGGTTGGTGATCACATGCTGCGACACCTGATCGGCTTGGGCTTGGCCATCGGTCTGGCAGCGGCGATCTTCTTCGGCGGCGGCTGGGGCGTGGCCAAGATGACCGCGCTGGCGGCCCAGGGCACCAGCCTGAGCAGTGTCACCGGGCTCAGCGCGCTGGGCGCGCTGCTGCTCACCGGGCTGTTCCTCGGCATCCTGCTGGTGGCCCCGGTCTCCCCGCTGAGCACCCTGCTGCCGGGGCTGGCCCTGCTCGCCTGGACCGGGCTGTTCGCGGTGAGTACCCAGCTGGCCAGCCGGGCCATGCCGCTGCGGGCCGGCCCGGTCGTGGCCGGGCTGCACCTGCTGCTCACCGATGGCGTGCTGGCGCTGCTCGGCATGGTGCTGATCATCCCAGCGTTCGTCCCGGCCCGGTGGCGGCCGGCCAGCGAAACCGACCTCGGCCTGGACCGCGACAGCGGCGGCGACGACGAGGCGCCCGGCCTGCCCAAACCGACCCGGCTGCTGTCCTGACCTCTGCCGTCCTGACCTGGGCCGCACCGCCCAGGTCAGGACAGCCGCACCATGGTCAGTGCGCCGCGGAGAACTGCTCGCTCTCGGTGGACCCGGCCAGCGCGACGGTGGACGCCTGCGGCGTGATGGCCGAGGTGACCAGGTCGAAGTAGCCGGTGCCGACCTCCCGCTGGTGCCGGGTGGCGGTATAGCCGCGGGCCTCGGCGCCGAACTCGGCGTCCTGCAGCCGCACGTAGGCGGGCATGCCCTCGGCGGCGTAGCCCTGGGCCAGGTCGAACATCGAGTAGTTCAGCGCGTGGAAGCCGGCCAGCGTGATGAACTGGAACTTGTAGCCGAGCTGGCCCAGCTCACGCTGGAACTTCTCGATCGTCCCGTCATCCAGGTGCCGGTGCCAGTTGAACGACGGTGAGCAGTTGTAGGCGAGCATCTGGTCCGGGTACTCCGCCTTGATGGCTTCCGCGAACTCGCGCGCCTCGCCGAGGTCCGGGGTGGACGTCTCCATCCAGATCAGGTCGGCGTAAGGCGCGTAGGCCAGCCCGCGGGCCACGCAGGCGGCCATCCCGTTGCGCACCCGGTAGAAGCCCTCGGCGGTCCGCTCGCCGGTAGTGAACGGCCGGTCGCGCTCGTCCACGTCGCTGGTGATCAGCGTGGCGGCGTGCGCGTCGGTTCGCGCGATGACCAGGCTCGGCACGTCGCAGACGTCGGCGGCCAGCCGGGCGGCGTTCAGCGTCCTGATGTGCTGCGAGGTCGGGATCAGCACCTTCCCGCCGAGGTGGCCGCACTTCTTCTCGGAGGCCAGCTGGTCCTCCCAGTGCACACCGGCCGCGCCCGCCGCGATCATCGACTTCATCAGCTCGAACGCGTTCAGCACACCGCCGAAGCCGGCTTCCGCGTCGGCCACGATCGGGGCCAGCCAGTACCGCCCGTCGCTGCCGCCGGACTCGGCCCAGCTGATCTGGTCCGCGCGGAGCAGCGCGTTGTTGATCCGGCGCACCACCTGGGGAACGGAGTTGACCGGGTACAGGCTCTGGTCCGGGTAGGTCTCGGCGGCCAGATTGGCGTCCGCGGCCACCTGCCAGCCGGACAGGTAGATGGCCTGCAAGCCGGCCCGCACCTGCTGCACTGCCTGGTTACCGGTCAGCGCGCCCAGTGCGGCGACGAAGTCCTCCTCGTGCAGCAGGGTCCACAGCCGCTGCGCGCCCAGCCGGGCCAGCGTCCGGTCTTCCTGCACCGAGCCGCGCAGCCGTACCACGTCATCGGCGGTGTAGCTGCGCTCTGTGCCGCGCCACCGCGACTCGGTGGCCCACTGCCGCCGCAATGCCATGGCCTGCTGTTCCGCCGGGCTCGGCCCGGCCGCGGTGGCCTGCCCGGTGCTGCCGTTCGCTGTGCCCTCGAGGCGACGCTCGTTCACTGGTCCTCCTCTGCCGTCCCCTGGGTGATAGTCCGAGCCTGCGGGCAATAGCCGGGTAAAGCTAGTGAGCTTCGTCCTGAATAATTAATAAATTTCATCTAACATGAAGATGTGACAGACTTCCTTGAGAAAGAATCGTCAACGTTGACGTCAAGTGGTCTAGACCTTGCAACGTTCGGTCAGCGGCTGCGGCATCTGCGCCGCACCCGGGGCATCACCCTGGCCGAGCTGGGGGAGCGGGTCGGCCGGGCCCCATCGGCGCTGTCCCTGCTGGAGAACGGGCGCCGGGAGCCGAAGCTGTCCCTCATCGACGCGCTGGCCAGGGCGCTGTCCGTGCCGGCCGAGGAGCTGCTGCGGCACC
Organism: uncultured Actinomycetes bacterium; assembly: GCA_963832095.1. Classification (GTDB taxonomy): domain Bacteria; phylum Actinomycetota; class Actinomycetes; order Streptosporangiales; family Streptosporangiaceae; genus RYN-230. The sequence continues at coordinate 321,294 of CAWHSW010000005.1, read as the reverse complement.
AGCCGCCGAGCCGCCGGGCCCAGCTGGAGATCGCGCTGGACGACGCGCAGCGTGACCCGGTCTACGCCGAACTGGGCCTGCCGCCACTCAAGGCGGGCGCCAGGGTGCCCACCGAAGTGCTGGAGCATCTGGTCGCGCTGTACACCGAACTGCGCCGCCAGCGCACCCGGCCGACCGCCACGCCGGAGGAGGCCCGGGTGGCCAACGCCGGGCTGCGCGACGCCATGCGGGAGCGCGGCAACCATTTCGCGGCCATCGAGCAGGCGGCGGCCGAGGCGCTGGCCGCGGTCAGCTACCGCGGCGGCGCGTTGTCCCAGGGCGCGCTGCTGGCCATCGTCAGCCACCACGGGTTCGCCGTGCGTTACGCCCAGGACCTGCCGCGCACCGTCCGCTCCGTCACCGACCTGCGGCACCGGCGGATCTACCTGAAGCAGGAGTCCATGGGCATGCACTCGCCGCGGACCATCCTGCTGCAGACGCTCGGGCACTTCGTGCTCGGCCACGCCGCGCCGCGGGACTTCGCCGACTTCCTCCGCCAGCGGGTGGAGGCGAACTACTTCGCGGCGGCCGTGCTGGTCCCGGAGCAGTCCGCGGCCCGGTTCCTGGCCGAGGCCAAGGAAGCGCGTGACCTGTCGGTCGAGGACCTGCGCGACGTGTTCTCGGTCTCCTACGAGATGGCCGCCCACCGGTTCACCAACCTGGCCACCCATCACCTGGACCTGACCTGTCACTTCGTGAAGAACGACGAGAGCGGCATCATCTACAAGGCGTACGAGAACGATGGCCTGGTGCTGCCCGCCGACGCCACCGGGGCGATCGAGGGGCAGCGGATGTGCCGGAAGTGGTCGGGCCGTCAGGTGTTCAGCTCGGCCGACCGGTTCTCCCCGCACCACCAGTACTCCGACACGCCGGCCGGCACGTTCTGGTGCGTCGCGCACATCGATCCGGGCCGGGAGCGCGGGATGGCGATCACCCTGGGCACGCCGTACGAGAACTCGCGCTGGTTCCGTGGCCGGGACACCGGCAAGCGGATGCTGTCCCGCTGCCCCGATGGGGACTGCTGCCAGCGCCCGCCGGCCAGCCTGGCCGCCCGCTGGGAAGGGATGGCCTGGCCGTCGGCCCGGGCCCATTCGCACATCCTGTCCGCGCTGCCGACCGGCATCTTCCCGGGCGTGGACGAAGCCGATGTGTACGAATTCCTGGACCGGCACGACAGCGAATAAGCGGCATTCGGGGTAGCCTACTCGGTAGTAACTAATTCGTGCTACTCTCCAGTAACTTACGTTCTGGACGGCCCGGTTGACCCCGAGGAGCAGCATGAGCAGCGGCCCAGACGCCCCCGCCGGATTTTCTCTCGAACCCGGGCCTGACCTGCGCGACATGCGCAGCTGGGTGCACGGGTTCGCGGACGACGTGATCCGGCCCGCCGCGGCCGAGTGGGACGAGCGGGAAGAGACGCCCTGGCCCATCCTGGAGCAGGCAGCCAAGATCGGGCTGTACTCGCTGGACTTCTTCTCCACCCAGTGGCTGGAGCCCAGCGGGCTGGGCATCCCGATCGCCTTCGAGGAGCTGTTCTGGGGCGACGCGGGCATCGCGCTGTCCCTGGTCGGCAGCACGCTGGCCGCGGTCGCGGTGGCCAGCAACGGCACCCCCGAGCAGGTCGGCGAGTGGCTGCCGGAGATGTTCGGCGCGGCCGGGGACGTCAAGCTGGGCGCGTTCTGCGCCTCCGAGCCCGGCGCGGGCAGCGATGTGGGCTCGATCCGGACCCGGGCCGAGTATCACCAGGCCACCGACGAGTGGGTGCTGAGCGGCACCAAGGCGTGGGCCACCAATGGCGGCATCGCCAACGTGCATGTGGTGGTGGCCTCGGTTGACCCCGATCTGGGCACCCGCGGGCAGGCCAGCTTCATCGTGCCGCCCGGCTCAGCCGGGCTCAGCCAGGGCCAGAAGTTCCGCAAGATGGGCGTCCGGGCCTCGCACACCGCCGAGGTGGTGCTGGACGGGGTGCGGGTGCCCGGCCGCTGCCTGGTCGGCGGGAAGGACCGGCTGGACGCCCGGCTGGCCCGGGTCCGCGGCGGCGGCCGGGGCGGCGAGCAGGCCGCGATGAAGACGTTCGAGGCGTCCCGGCCGAGCGTGGCCGCGATGGCCGTCGGGGTAGCCCGGGCCGCGCTGGAATACGCCCGCGACTACGCCACCCAGCGGGTCCAGTTCGGCCGGCCGATCGGGCAGAACCAGGCGGTCGGCTTCATGCTGGCCGACATGCAGGCGGCGGTGGACGCGGCCCGGCTGCTGACCTGGCGGGCGGCCTGGATGGCCCGGCAGGGGCTGGCCCTGGACCACGCCGAGGGGTCGATCTCCAAGCTGGTCGCCAGCGAGACCGCGGTCCGGGTGACCGGCCAGGCCATCCAGATCCTCGGCGGCAACGGCTACACCCGGGACTTCCCGGTGGAGCGCTGGCACCGCGACGCCAAGATCTTCACCATCTTCGAGGGCACCAGCGAGATCCAGCGCATGATCATCAGCCGCGCCGTCACCGGCCTCGACGTACGGTAACCGTGACCTGCTCAGACTGACAGGGGTCACGGTCAGCGGGGGACATCCGGGTGGATGGTGGCCCAGTCGGCGGATATGTCGATCACGGTCCACTTGTGCGCGGCGGCGGCGGCGAGGATCTGGCCGGTGCCGCTGCCCAGGATCGGATCATGGTCGTAGGCGTATTCCCGGTCGCCGTCGGTGTGCTGGACGACCAGTTGCAGGGTCCGGCCTGGGCCGGCTGCGGTCCACTGGAGCATGGCCAGGTCGCCGTCGGTGTTCCCGGCGGCCACGATCGGCCGCTGGCCGATGTGCCGGTGAATCGAGTTGGGCTTTTGCGGGCCGTCGTTGATGGTCTCGATCTTGGCGGTCTTGACCAGTTCGGGACGGTCGTCGCGGATACGGAATTCGGTTTCGCCGACGCTGCCGATCACCCGGTGCGGGGGCAGGCCGTAGACATCGGCTGTCCAGGTCCGCATGAAGTCCGTGCCGCCGCCGGAGAAGATCCAGCAGGAGAAGCCGTTGCGGGCCAGCAGGCCGAGCAGTTCCAGCATCGGCTGGTACACCGTCGCCGGGTAGGGCCGCCCGAAGCGCGGGTGCCGGGCCTTGGCCAGCCAGCTCCGGCAGGCGGCGTCGAATTCCTCCGTGGTGAGGCCCGCGTGGGTGAGCGCCACCAGCTTGATCAGGGCCTCCATCCCTCCTGCGTGCAGCTCTTCGAGACTGGTGGGATGGCCCAGCTCGGCCGCCCGGTCGAGCGCGAAGACCAGCTGCGCGTACACCGGCTGCTCGGTCCACAACGTGCCGTCGTTGTCGAATACCGCGACGCGGTCGCGCTCGGGGACGAAATCCGCCGAATCAGGATCGGTCACGGCGGCGACGAACTCTACGATCGACCGCTTGGCGGTGGTCTCACGCCAGCCCGGCAACCCATCGGTGGTGCTCATCACGTGCACGGTAGGCGGGTTGTTGGGCAGATAACTCATCCCGCCCGGGTGATCCCGGGGCCTGGCGCTCTAGAGTGGGCCGGTAAATCTCGCCGGTCCCCGGCGGGCGCCCCGAGGCCAGAAAACGATGAGGTGTCCTGTGACCGGTGATGATACGACCTCGTCGGTTAGCCGAGGCCCCCATCCCTCCCATCATTCTGGACCCGGGTACGCGGAACATCCGATAGCGCGCGAGTTCGAGGTTAATGACGAAGTTACCGAAGCCGCAGCACGGTGGCTCGACTATGTGCCCTCTGAACACCGCCATCGGGGCGCGGAATCGGCCAAGCGTATTTTGGATACGCTCGAAGAGCACATGCGTGGCTGCCGGGAGCATCCCCTTCGGGCCCTGTGGATCGCACATCGCCACCTGAAGGAGCCATCGGCTTCGATCCGGGTCGCGTCGCTCGTGCTCGCCTCGGAGGCGCTCTGGTGGCTGGAGTACTTTGAGGATGCCCGGATTGCCGCCCAGGCGGCAGTCGAGGCCGACCCTGAATCGGCCCAGGCGCGCTGGCGCCTCGCGGTCGCGCTCTACCGGCTAGGCCGATTCAGCGACTCGGCCACCTGCCTCGACGACCTGCTCAGCCTGGCCGATGGGTTCGGCCCGGCGTGGGCGCTGCGCGGCCAGGTCAAGGTCTGGCTCCATCCGGGTAACCGTGACGCAGGGCAGCCCGACTTCACCGCGGCGGCGAAGCTGGATTCCGCCACCTGGGTGGTGCCGTACCGGATGGAGCGCGCTGACTTCGAGGCGAAAGTTACCGAAGAGATCAGGATCCACGACTCGGAGGTAGCCGGTTCATCCCGTGTCTTTATCGATGTGCAGTGGCTGCCAGAAACGTCCATGGTTGATAACGGTCTGGACCCGGACACGCGGTGGCACGTGCCCGCTGTTCAAGCCGGCGGCCCCACCGGCAGTTTGTTTCCACTGGGCGGGGAATTTGATGCCGGGACACCCTCCCAGCTGCCGTTCGGTACGACATTCATTCTTTATCAGCGGAACATTGAGAATCTCAGCAAAGACGAGGAAACTGTCCGCAAAGAGATCCGGGAATCAGTGACCGAGATTTTCGACGGAGCTTATGGTCTGCGTGCGAGTACGCCAGATAAGGCGCCCGAGGAACACGCCGAGGCTGCGGACGTCCCGGCGGACGAGGACAGATAGACCTGGGCGTCCGCCCAGCTAATACCGGAACCGGGAACGAAGATCGACCACGCTCAGGCCCATGGTGATGAGCAGTGAGAGGACCAGGGCAGCCAGGGCGTCAATGTACGCAGCCCAATGCGGCGCAAAGGCCTGCAAAATCTGAAAGACGGCGCCAATTCCTAGTAGTACAGTCAGCCCATAGAAGAGCGTCCGGTCGCCGAGTGCCCGCCATAGGGCTGGTCTGATGAGCACTGGTGTGCGCTCCCAGTCCCGGTCCGGGAAACCGAGTTGCCGGCGCGCATCTTGATCCAGATACACGTCTGATCTGTCTGGGTACTGGGTCTGCGCGCCAGCACGTGCGATCTCGGTGGCTGAGCCGGAAAATACTCTGATGGTGATGGCCTTTACTTCGGCTACCGGATCACCGATATCCGCCGGGGCTGCCGCGGCGTAGAGGCGGGCGAAGTCACCGTCCTGCAGGCCGAGCACCTTGATGCGGTCCGCATGCAGGACGCAGTAGTTCTTCTCGACATCATTGCGGCTCATGAAGTATGCCGGGAGAGTTAAAGCCCTGGGCTTGATGGGGGAGCGCTTCGGCAGAGTGCCCACGCAGGGCAGCACCTTCACCCGGTACCCGAAACAGTACAGCCCGTCAATTCCGATGCAGGCCCGCAGTGCCTGATCCGCCTGGCAGATCCCGTGGGGCACGGAATCGGTCAGCTCAACCCTGCCCAGGGCCTTCCGCTCGTTTCTCAGCAAGCTGCCGAACCGGCCATGCCTCAGGTGGCCGCCGTCGCTGTGGTTAAGGCGAATCAGGGGCTCGCCTGCGGAAGAGCGGCGGTCCACGGTGGGCGCGAGAAGCAGTCCGTCTTCGCGTACCCCGGCAGCAAATTGTTCCTGCAGGTAGCTGAGAAAATCCAGGTACGGCTGGGGCAGCTTGTTCTGGCCGGCGCCGTCGATTATCTGCCGCAGGTAATCCGTATGCGGCGGAATCTCTTCCAGCTCGGGCTTAACGACGGTGTACGTCATAGCTTTGACCGGGCCGCGGTCCGTGTTGACGGTAACGCCGGTGTGCTCGTACGAAGTGGGCGTGCCTTCCTTGCGGTCCAGCGCTATGAGCTCATCCGGCTGGATGGCATAGAGGACCCCGTAAACGGAGAACCCCGGGTATTCGGGAATATCGGCGACGCCGGCCTGCCACGCGGTGGACCTGCGAGTGAATGCCAGCCGGTGACCATCGAGTCGCCCAACGTCAAGCACTTTCGCACTCGGGGCAATTTTGGTCATGACTTCGGGGGACATGTTGGAGCCGTAAGCGAAGTACGGATCAGTGACGGCCTCGGTCACTTACCCTCCCCCCAGGTCATGGCTGCTCGGGCGCGATCAGGACCCACCGACGTTGTTCACCTTAATGGGCTGGTCCGCCCGCCGCGACGGCCTGCCGCTCGCGGGCCGGGCGGGGCAGCAGCAGGGTCAGGCGCTGATCGGGTACGTGCGCCGCCGGGTGCTGAGCGGAGACCAGCTGGCCAGCCTGCCCGCCGATGTACGCAAGCTCAGCGCCGAAGCGTTCGGCCTGCTCGGGGACGGCCTCGCGGCGTACGGCGGGCAGCCCGGCGAGTGATCAAGCTGACTCGTCCTGGGCCGGGGCGACTGCCTCCTCGCCGCGGCGCTGGTCCGGCCAGACGCCGATGTGCCCGGGCAGCGCCTCCAGCCGGACCCGGTCCCGCATGCCGAGCGGCTCGGTCATGTCGCGGGGCAGTTGCAGCCGCCCGGCCCGGTCCAGCACGGCGTACTCCACGGCATGCTCGGACCGCCGGCCCTCGGCGTCGGTGGTCTCGTGCCGCAGCGTCTCGGTGCTGGTCCGGCCGTCCCGGATGGCGATGACCCGGCGCACCATCGAGGACACCGCCGGGTCGTGCGTGACCACCAGCACGGTCACGCCCAGCTCGGTGTTGGCCGTCTGCAGCGCGCCGAACACGTCGGCGGCGGTCGCGCTGTCCAGTTCGCCGGTCGGCTCATCGGCCAGCAGCACCTTGGGCTCGTTGGCCAGCGCCACCGCGATCGCGGCGCGCTGCTGCTCGCCGCCGGACATCTGGCTGGGGGAGCGGTCCGCGCAGTGCGCCACGCCGAGCACGCTGAGCAGCTCGGCCGCCCGGCTGCGGCGCAGCCGCCGGCCTGCCCCGGCCAGCCGCATCGGCAGGGTCACGTTCTGCGCCGCGGTCAGGTAGGGCAGCAGGTTCCGCGACGTCTGCTGCCAGACGAAGCCGACCACGCGGCGCCGGTAGGCCAGCCGCTGCCGCCCGTTCATCGCGCCGAGGTCGTGCCCGGCCACCCGCACCGAGCCGGCCGTCGGGGTGTCCAGCCCGGCCAGGATGTTCATCAGCGTCAACTTGCCGCTGCCGGACGCGCCCACCATCGCGGTCAGCTCGCCGTCAGCCACGGCCATGTCCAGCCCCTGCAGCGCCTGGACCTCGATGCCCTCCGCGGTGTAGATGCGGACCAGCCGGTCACAGGCGATCAGCGGGCCAGCGGTGGTTGCCGCGGTCATGGCCAGCTCCTCTCCACAGCTTTCTCACCCATCGATACGCAACGCCCCAGCCACGCCGGTGCCGCGCCAGGTGCGCGCGGCCATCGCGGCTGCGACCAGGGCGACCAGCAGCAGCCCGGCCACCGGGATGAGCAGTGCCGCCCAGTCGGCGCGGACCGGGACCGGCTGCCCGGCCCCGGTGAACACGGCCAGGTTGAGCGCGCTGGCGGTCAGCGGCGGCAGCACCAGCGCGCAGGCCGTGCCGGCCACCGCGGCGGCCAGCAGGGCCGGCGCCTTTTCCACCAGGACCAGCCGCCGGGCCTGCCCGGCGTCCACCCCCATGGTGGCCAGCCGGGCCAAGGTCTGGTGCCGCTCCGCCGCGCCCAGGGCCAGGTCGGCCAGCAGCGCAGCCAGGCCGAACGCGGCCGCCGCGGCCAGCACCACGGCGAACATGAGGTACGCGCCGTGCTGCAGCGGCGCGTCGGCCAGGCTGGCCAGCACGTCCGAGCGCAGCGTGACGGCCGCGCCGGGGACTAGGCGGCGGGCCACCGTGCGCAGCGCGGGCCCGTCGATCCCGCCGCCGCTCAGCAGCAGCAGGTTGGCCGCGGCCGGGGCGGTGGCCGTGCTGCCCGGCGCGGCGCGCAGCGGCAGCAGGACGAACGCGCCGCCGCCGGGCAGCGCCGGGGTGCCCCCGATCAGCCCGGCGACGCGCACGGTCAGCGGGCCGGAGGTGATCGTGCCCTGCAGCGCACTGAGCTTGCCCGGGCTGCCACGCAGCGCGGTGGCGGCCGCGGGCGACGCGAGTACCGGGACCGGCTGGCCCGCGCCGGGCCGCGGCCCGGTCAGCACGGCCAGCTGGCCGGGCCGCAGCGCCGGCCACGGCGTGCTGGCCAGCAGCGCCGGGTAGCTGGCCGGGTCGACCGCGACGACGCTGAGCTGGCCGCGGCCGGGCAGCGCCCACCGGGTGACCTGGCTGGCGGCGGCGTGCTGGACGCCGGGCACGGCCGCCGCGGCGCGCTGCGCGGCCGGGCGGATGGGGGTGCTGGACAGCTCGGCGTTGAGTACCGCGTCGGCCCCGGTGGCCCGCCACGAGGCGGCGGTCTGGCCACGGCTGACCGCGTCCCTGAGCATGCCGGTGAACGCGGCCAGGGTGAGCGCCAGCACCACCGCGAACAGCGGCAGGATGGTGGTCGCCGGGGCGCGGGCGGCCTGGGCCAGGCCGAGGAAGCGGACCGGGCCGCCGCGGCGGGTGGACAGCCGGAGCAGGCCGCGCACCGCGAGCGGGCACAGCCGCATGGCCAGCAGCACGGCGGGCACCGCGACCAGGACCGGCGCCAGGCTGGTGTACAGATCAAGTCCGCCGCCAGCCGTAGCGGCCCCAGCGGTGGAGCCCTGGGCGTGCAGCACGACCAGGCCGCCCACGGCGGCCGCGCACAGCGCCAGCTCGGCCACCAGGCGGCGGGCCCGGCGGCCGCGCCGGCCCAGCGTGGGCCGCCCGGACTTGGCCGCGTGGCCCGGGTGCTCCGGCCGGACCACCCGGTGCTGCCAGGCCACCGCCAGCGGCGGCCCGAAGATCGCGGTGACCAGGACCAGCCCGGCCAGCCACCAGCTGGCCGGGGCCGGCTCGCCGGGGGTGACCAGGATGCCCAGCGCCGCCGCGACCAGGGCGGCCGGCACGGACACGGCCACCGTGCCGCGCAGCGTGCGCACGGCCAGCTGGCGGACGGTGCCGCCGCGGGCCCGCAGCACGGTGAACTCAGCCGACCGGCGCTGGGCCAGCATCCACGCGGCCAGCAGGATGACCACCACCCCGGTCGCGGCCAGGCTGGCGAACAGCAGCGACAGCACGGAGTTGACCTCCGCCGCGGTGCTGAGGAAACCGCCCAGGATGGGGCCCAGGGCGCTGGACACCACGATCGTGGTGTTGGCCGGGGCCAGCGCACCCTGCAGCGCCGGCGCCTGCGCGCTGACCTTGCCCAGCCGGCCCTGCAGCCCGGCCGCCTGGTCGGCGTGCACCCCGGTCAGCGTGAGCGGGAACGCCCACTGCAGGCTGATGCCTAGCGAGCCGAACAGGTTCTGCAGCTGGCCCAGCTCGGCCGGCCCGACGAACGCGCCGCTCACCCAGTACGGCGCCGCGTTCTGCGGGTGCTCTTCGACCGGCTGGGCGGCGGTGGGATCGGCGGTCCAGAACGCGGAATTGTCCTGCCGTGGCCGGACGATCCCGGTCACCACCAGGGTGAGCGGCGTACTGGCCGTGCCGAGCTTCAGCCGGGTGCCGACGTGCGCGTTCAGTTCCCGGGCGGTCGGCTGGGTGAGCGCGATGCCGAACGGCCCGCGCTTGTGCGTGCCCTGCCCGGGGTACTGGCCGGCCACCAGCCCCGCGTTCCGGGCCAGCGGGTCACGGTAGATCAGCTCGAGCTTCTGCGCCACGGTCGAGTTGGGCCCGGACGGCACCGAGCTCAGCTGCTGGATATGCGTGGTCATGCTGGCCCAGTCGGTGTCCGGTGCGGACAGCGGCAGCCCGGCCCCGGCGAAGCCGTTGGCCAGCTGGCCGCGCACCGTGCCGAGCTGAGTCGAGTAGAGCAGCGGGGCGACCCCGTTGACCCCGGCCAGCGAGGAGGTGAAGGCGTTCCAGTCAGCGGTGGCCAGCACCGCGGTGTCCACCGGCGGCACGGTCCGCAGCTGGTCCTGCAGCGCCTGGGTCTGGATATGCAGGCTCTGCCGCGGGCCGGCCATCGCGATGAACGTGCTGCCGAGCACCAGGACGGCCAGGGTCAGGTAGCTCGCGACGGCTGTGCCCCAGAGCCCCCGCCCGGCCCGCTGCACCCGTGCCCCGATCACGCCGACTCCGCGGTGCGCAGGGTGGCGGCCGGGTCGGGGATGCGCGCCGCGGTGGCCGCGGCCACTAGCACCGGGAGCAGCACCACCAGCGCGGCCAGCCCGAGCGCCTGGGCCCAGGCGAACGTGGTGAGCGCAGGCGGCATGGGCGTGGTGGCGGCCGGGGTCAGCGTGACCGCCGGGACCAGCAGGATGGTGAGCACGCCGCCGAGCAGCAGCCCGGCCAGCGCGGCCGGCAGGCTGAGCATGAGCTCCTGGGTGCACAGCTGGCCGGCCTGGGACCGCTGGGTCACCCCGAGCGCGGCCAGCAGCGCGCTCTCCTGCCGCCGCTGGGCCACGTTGGCCGCGATGCTGACGAAGAAGCCCGCGATGGCCAGCAGCGCGGCGGCCACGGCCACGGCCAGCACGGCCTGCTGCGGGGCGGCGGACAGCGGGTTGCCGAGCAGGCCCGCGGCCAGCTGGTCCCGGCTGGCCAGCGACGACCCGGCGGGCAGCACCCTGGCCAGCCCGGGTGGCGTCCCGCCCGGGGTGGCCAGCCACCAGCTGGTCGCCGGGGCCGTCGGCAGGCCGCGGCTGAGCAGGGCCTGCTGCACCGCGCCCAGATCGAGGATGAGCGCCCCGCCGGAGGTCACGGTGGGGAACGAGTGCACCGCCGCGACGATGTGCACCGCGACGGTCAGCCCGTTCACGCTGTCGTCAACGGTGGCGCCGACGCCGGTGTTGCTGGCGGCCAGGAAGGACTGGGTGGCGATGGCCGGGATGGCGGCCGCGGTGGGCGCGGCCGCGGTCAGCGTCAGCTGGCCGAAGATCGGCAGCGGCGGCTGGCCCCGGTTGGCCGGCAGCGCCTGCCCGTAGCCGGGGGTGAAGGTCAGCAGCTGCTGGGGGCCGGAACGCCGCCAGGCCAGCCGCTGCGGCAGCCCGGACGGGCCGGCCACCTGGCCCGCCAGCGGGCGGAGCGCGGCCAGCTCGGGGGAGGCGACGCCGGCCCCCCAGCTACTGAGCGCGCGGCCCGGGAGGGCCGTGGCCGTCCCGCCGGCCGCGCCGGCCGCGCCGATCCGCAGCACCTGCAGCACCGCGTCGGACGTGGCTGCGCCGGGCAGCAGCTGGTAGCTGGCGCTGATCCCCACCAGCCGCAGCGGGGCGATGACCTGGCCATGCCGCGGGCTGGTGCCAAGCCGGGCGGTGAGCAGGTGCGGGCGGCCGTCCGCTACCAGGGTGCCCGCGTTCACCTGGTACACGTCACCGTCGGCGTCCTGTACCGACAGCGTCACCGCGGCCGGGGCCAGCCGCAGCGAGGCCGGCCCCAGGCTGGCGTCGAGCTGCACCGCGGCCGGGTGGCCGGGCAGCACGACGCCGGGCTGATGACCGGCCGGCTCGATGGCCCGGAACAACGCGGCGGCGGGTTTCGCCGACTGGTCCGCGCGCAGCAGGACGACACCGGCCGCGCTGCTGGCGTTCAATGCGAGGGTCTCGCCGGTGCCGCTGCCGGTCAGCGTGGCTACCGGGGTAGCGCCGCGGACCCCGGGCCAGGCGGCCAGGCCGGCCGTGCTGGTCCCCAGCGGGCTGGCCAGGTTGACCCGGGTGTCCGCGCCCGCGCTGAACGAGGCCTGGTCCGCGGCCGACCGGGCCCAGCTCCGGTGCTGGGACAGCGCCAGCGTCCCGGTGGCCACGGCCAGCACGATGAGCAGTGCGCCGGCCGCCTGGCTGAGCGGCCGCCGGCTGAGCTGCCAGCAGCTCAGCGCGGGGGACAGCCGCCGCCCGCGGGAGGCCAGCCGGTCCGCGGCCCGGGCGGCCGGCGGCAGCACGCGCAGCGTCAGTGCGGTGCCGCCGGCCAGCGCCAGCGCGGGGGCCAGGACCAGCACCGGGTCGACGCCGCCGGGGCCATGGGCCGAGGTGACCACGGCCGAGTAGTGCCGGAGCTGCCAGCCGGCCAGCACGGCCAGCGCGATCAGGGCCAGGTCGGCGCCGGCCCGGGCGATGCCGGAGACCGCCGCCTGGCGGCCGCGGCGCTGCCGCGCGATGCCCGGGGCCAGGGTGCGCAGCGTGGGCCAGAGCAGCACCAGGATGGACCCGGCCGCGGTCACGGCCAGCGCCAGCCAGGCGCCGGGTGGGAACGCGGGCAGCCGCAGCCCGGCCGCGCGCAGCGGCCCGGCCGAGGCCAGCACCGTGGCCAGCCGGCTGCCGGCCAGCCCGCCGGCCGCGGTGGCGATCAGGCACAGGGTGACCGCCTCGGCCGCGTTCAGCCGGGCCAGCTGGGCCCGGGCGGTGCCCCGCGAGGCGAGCAGGGCCGCTTCGCCTTCCCGCTGGTCGGCCAGGTAGGCGGCGGCGGCGGCGAGCGCGGCCGCGGCCACCAGCGCGAGCTCGAGGGCGCCGATGACAAGCAGCGACCGGGCCACGGCCAGGCTGGCTGCCGCACTGTCCAGTACCGCGGGGAGGTTCGTGCTGACCTGGAGGCCGGACAGTGAGCCGGAGTTGGCTAGTTCCTGGCGCAGTGCGGCGGCCCGGGTCGCGGTGGCGGTCAGCTGGCCGGCCGGGATCCGCGAGGTCTCCGGCTGGGCGACCCAGCTGGCCGCGTTGACGCTCAGCGGGCCGTGGAACGCGGCCGGGCTGACGGCCAGCGGGCCGACCGTGGTGAACCCGCCGGACGTGCTGGTGCCGCTGGCCCCGATCGTGTTCAGCGCCCAGTAGCCGGCCGCGGCCGGCGTGCTGGTCTCCGGCCGGAAGATCCCGGTGACCAGGAAGCGGGCGGGCCGTCCGGACACCTGGTCCCTGGTCTGCAGCTGGGCCCCGGGGGACAGGTGCGCGAGCAGCGCCGCGGCCTGCGGCAGCGCCGCCTGCACCGGCTGGCCCGGCCGGGGCGCGGCGGGCCAGTGCCCGGACACCAGCACGGCGTGCGACTGGATCGCACCGAACGCGGCCGCCTGGGTGAGCAGCACGTTGCCCTTGCCGGTCAGCCGGGCCAGGGCCGGCCCGGCCGCGGCCAGCCGGAGCGGATCCGACCACACCGACTGGTGCAGGGTGACCGGGACGCCGGGCAGCCCGGACCGGATGGCAGCCTGCAGCCCCGCCTGGTAGCGGCCAACCTGGCCGCCGGTCACCGAGCCGGTGATGTCCAGCGCGGTGCCCGGCGCGGCGGCCAGCTCACGGTGCGCGGCCTGGGGCAGCGCCGCGCCAGCGAACGAGGCCAGCGCGGTGGCCAGCGCGGCGGTGACGAAGACGGTCAGTGCGGCGGTGGCCAGCACCAGCCGGTACGCATTCATCCGGCGCAGCGTCATGGACCCCCGGAGCAAGCGCACGGTCCCCACGATAGGCGGGCCAGCGCGGACCAGGCGGTCCCGGGCTTTTAGGAAGATTTCCTGTTAGCAAGCTGTGACCTCAGCCCTGGGGTGGCGGCGTCCGCCGCGGGTAGGCCCAGGCCCACAGCGGAGGTGGGTGCCGCTCCATCGCGCGGCGCCCCGGCCCGGGGCCAGCATGGGAAGGGCGCGGGCGGCACGCCCGGGATGCCCACCCGGGCGGGTTGTTACGCAAACTTCACTAATCCGCCGCGGCCGGCGGCCAGGCCGGGTCACGGCCGGCCCGGACGGGTCGCGGGCCAGCCCCGGAATTCTCCGCTGATCGGCCTGTGACCAGGGAGTTTCCGGTCAGGCCGCGGACCGGGGCGGCGGCCCCGAGCGGACCCGGACCGGCTGCCCGGGTTAGCCGGAAACGCTAGGACTAGGAGTGATCGGCAGGATATGAAACATTTAGCGCCACCCTTGCGCGGCTTTGTCTTCCGGTAACATCTGGTGGCGGTCGCCAGGCGGCCGCTTCGCGCACGCTGAGTCTCGCCGGGGGCACCCGATCTCGGCCCCTGCAGTGCTCAGCCCTGTGCGCTTCACAATTCCAATGCGGTTCATCACTTGCAGTGTGGTCGTTGATGCGGTGCCGCGCGGCAGCGCGGCGGTAGGTACCGGCGAGAAGGGCTGAGGGAGCAAACCAGCTGTGAGCGGAACGATTGCCAGGCCGGTCCCGGACGGGGCGTCCGGAAGGTCGCCGAGCGGCGGCGCGGCGGCGCCACCAGGAAGCCGGGGCGGCTGGCTGGCGCCGGTCAACCTGGCCATCATCGTGTGCACCGCGCTCGCCCTGGCGCTGCGGCTGCTGCTGCTCAGCCGCCCCGGCTACCTGCTCGGGGTGACCGAGTACGACGACGGCCCGTACTTCGGCAGCGCCGTCATGCTGGTGCACGGGCTGCTGCCGTACAAGACGTTCATCCTCGTCCAGCCGCCCGGGATCACCCTGCTCATGGTGCCCTCGGCGCTGCTGTCCAAGGTCACCGGAACGGCGACCGCGATGGCCTCCGGGCGGGTACTGACCACGCTGGCCAGCACGGCCGGGGTAACGCTGGCCGGCCTGCTGGTCCGGCACCGCGGCCTGGTCGTCGTGATTGTGACGTGCGGGATCATCGCCGTCTACCCGGACAGCGTGTACACCGCCCGGACCATCCTGGTCGAGCCGTGGCTGGTGCTGTTCTGCCTGCTCGGCGCGCTGGCCCTGTTCGACCGGGACCAGCTGACCAGCAGCGGCAGGCGGCTGTTCTGGGGCGGCGTGGCGTTCGGTTTCGCGGGCTGCGTCGAGGTCTGGGCCATCTTCCCGGTCATTGTGCTGGCCTGCATGTTCCTGCTGCGGCGGCCGAGGATCAAGCGGCTGGCGATGTACCTCGGCGGGGTCGCGGCCGGCTTCCTGGTGCCCACCCTGCCGTTCGCCGGGCTGGCCCCGAAACGGTTCTACGAGAGCCTGTACGTGGCCCAGGTGGCGCCGCGGGCCGGCTCGACCCGGGTGCCACTCGGCGTCCGGCTGAGCAACATGATCGGCGTCATCAACCTGCACCTCGGTGCGCATCCGCGGACGCTGATCGAGCTGCTCACCGCGATCCTCATCGTGGCCGTCGCGCTGGTGATCGCCGCGGGCTGGCTGCTCAGCCACCGCGCGCCGCCGCAGCTGGACTGGTTCGCGCTGGTCACCACCGCCCTGATCGTGGTCATGTTCCTCTGGCCGGACCAGTTCCACTACCATTTCGCCGCGTTCCTGGCGCCGTTCTTCGCGCTGTCCATCGCGCTGCCGCTGGGCCGGCTGCTGGATGCGCTGAGCAGCGGCACGTCGTGGCTGGCGGAACGCCGGGGCGCCGAGCTGTGGAAGCCGGCCGCGGCGCTGGCCGCGCTGGCCATCGTGCTGCTGGCCATGGAGCAGGGCAGCCATGAGGCGCACCTGCAGTTGCCGCTCGGGCCGGTCCCGGCCAAGGTCGAGTCGATCATCCCGAAGGGCGCCTGCGTCGGCACCGACCAGGTCTCCTACCTGCTGATGGCCAACCGGTTCAGCCCGGACCGGGCCAACTGCCCGCACATGCTCGATGGCCTGGGCAGCGACCTGGCCTTCTCGAACGGGCTCAAGCCGGCCACCGGCGCGGGCAACGTGCCGGCCGTGCAGGCGCTGTGGCGGCAGGAGTTCCAGAAGGCCCAGTTCATCTGGCTGTCGTACAACGCCTACCGCCGGGTGGCCTGGGACCCGGCGCTGCGCACCTACTTCCACGACAACTTCGTGCTGGTGTTCAAGCACAGCTGGCACGACTCGCTGTACGCCCGCAAGGGCACGCACTAGCTGGGCTGGGCTACCTGGGCTGGGCTACCTGGGCCGGTAGCCGGTGCTGTCCGGGTAGCCGGTGTAGTTCTCGGCCAGCGTGGTGGCCGCCGCCCGCGAGGTGGTGACGTAGCGCAGCTGGGCCAGCTGGAGTTCGGTTTCCATCGGGTCGCCGCTGGGCGCGGTGTGCAGCATGGTCGTCATCCACCAGGAGAAGTGGGTGCGCCGCCAGACCCGGTCCAGGCTGTTCGCCGAGTAGCTGTCGGCCTGCGCCGGGTCGCCGTGGTTCAGCAGCTGGTCGAGGGCCTCGGCCAGCACGGCGACGTCGGTCAGCGCCAGGTTGAGGCCTTTGGCGCCGGTGGGCGGCACGATGTGCGCCGCGTCGCCGGCCAGGAACAGCCGCCCGTAGCGCATCGGCGCGGCCACGAAGCTGCGCATCGGGGTGACCGCCTTGTCCAGGATGGGGCCTTCCTTGAGCTCCCAGCCGGGCAGTGCGAACCGGGTCTGCAGCTCGGCCCAGATCCGCTCGTCCGGCCAGGCGGCGATGTCCTCATCCACCGGGACCTGCAGGTAGAGCCGGCTGACCAGCGGGCTGCGCAGGCTGTGCAGGGCGAAGCCGCGCGGATGGTGGGCGTAGATGAGCTCGTCGGTGGACGGCGGGACCTCGGCCAGCACGCCCAGCCAGGCGTACGGGTAGTCGCGCTGCCAGGTGGTCAGCTGGCCGGCCGGGATGGCGGGCCGGCTGATGCCGTGGAACCCGTCGCAGCCCGCGATCACGTCGCAGCGCACCTCGTGGCGGCGGCCGCCGGCGCTGGTGTAGCGGAGCACCGGGCGGGCCGAGTCGAGCTCCGCCACCTCGGTGCCGGACACGTCGAACTCGAGCTGGGCGCCGGCCGCCAGCCGGGCCTCGATCAGGTCCTTGACGATCTCGGTCTGCGCGTACACGGTGACGGTCCGGCCGGTCAGCTCGCGGAAGTCGATGTGCTGCCGCTGCCCGGCGAACTGGAGGTAGATGCCGTCGTGCTGCAGGCCCTCCCGGTCCAGCCTGGCCAGGCCGGCCTGCCGGAGCAGGGCCACGCTGCCGTCTTCGAGCAGCCCGGCCCGCTGCCGCGCCTCGCAGTAGCCACGGCTGCGGTCCTCCACCAGCACCGAGTCGATGCCGCGCAGCGCGAGCAGGTGGGACAGCAGCAGCCCAGCCGGGCCGGCCCCGATGATGCCTACCTGGGTGCGGTCAGTGCTGGGTGTGCTCATCAGAACGGGTAAGGGGCAATCTCGCTGCGCATGGTGACCCAGCGGGTCTCGGTGAACGCGTCCAGGTTGGCGGTGCCGCCGAAGCGGGCACCGGTGCCGGAGGCGGCGATCCCGCCGAACGGCGTGTTCGGCGCGTCGTCCACGGTCTGGTCGTTGATGTGCACGATGCCGGTCGGGATCTTCCGGGCCAGCTCCAGGCCGCGCAGCGGGTCCCGGGTCAGGATGCCCAGGGACAGCCCGTACTCGGTGTCGGCGGCCAGCTTGGCCGCCTCCTCGGCGGTGGAGAAGCGGAGCACCGGGGCGACCGGCCCGAACACCTCGGTGGCGTAGGCGGGCATGGCCGGCGCGACCTCCGCCAGCACGGTCGGCTGGTAGAACAGCCCCTCGTAGCTGCCACCGGCGGCCAGCCGGGCGCCGGCGTCCACGCTGCCGGTGACCAGGGCGTGCACCTTGTCCCGCTGCCGGGCGTCGATGATCGGGCCGAGCGCCACCTGGCCGCTGGCCGGGTCGCCGACCGGCAGGTGACTGGCCTTCTCGGCCAGCGCGGCCACGTAGTCGTCGTAGACCGCCTCGTGCACCAGATGACGGCCGGTGGTCATGCAGATCTGGCCCTGGTGCAGGAACGAGCCCCAGGCCCCGGCCGACGCAGCCGCGGCCACGTCCGCGTCGTCCAGCACGATCAGCGCCGAGTTGCCGCCCAGTTCCAGGTGCACCCGCTTGAGATGCTGGGCGGCCAGCGCGCCGACGTGCCGGCCGACCGCGGTCGAGCCGGTGAACGAGATGATCCGCACCACCGGGTCGGTGATCAGCGCCTCGCCCGCGTCCGGGCCGCCGGGCAGCACGTGCAGCAGCCCGGCGGGCAGGCCGGCCTCCTCGAACACCCGGGCCAGCACCACGCCGCCAGTGACCGCGGTCCGCGGGTCCGGCTTCAGCACCACCGCGTTGCCCAGCGCCAGCGCGGGCGCAACCGAGCGGATGGCCAGGATCTGCGGGAAGTTGAACGGCGAGATCACCCCGACCACCCCGGCCGGCACCCGCTCGGCCCAGCTCAGGTGGGGCGCCTCGGACGGCAGCAGCTCGCCGTAGGGCCGGGACGGCAGGGTGGCCGCCTCGTAGATCTCCTCGGTGGCCACATGTGTCTCGAACTGCGCGGCCGGGCCGATCTTCCCGCTCTCGCGGATGTTCCACTGCTCGATCTCGGCCGCGTGTTCCCGCCAGATGTCGCCGGCCCGGCGCAGGATGGCCGACCGCTCGGTGTGCGGCGTCGCGGCCCAGGCGGGCTGGGCCGCCGCGGCGGCCGCGGCCGCCGCCGAGATGTCCGCGGCGGAGCCGATGCCGGCGCGGCCGAGCTCGTTTCCGGTGGCCGGCTCGATGACCGCCGCTGCACCACCGTCCGCGGCCGTCCAGCCGCCGCTGTATACCTTGCCGCGCCACGTCGCCTCATCGAGAAATGCCACGGAATGCTCCTTGATCGCCGCGCCGCGGTCAACGAAAAAGCCCGTTCGCTTGACGAACAGGGGTTCTGAACTCGAACATTGCGAATCTAGGGGACCAGGCTGCGGGGTGTCAACGAGACGGCCAGCCCGGCGCCGGCGGCTGTACCAGCCGGCCCGCTCGTGCTACCCCTAGACCATGCAGCAGACCGGGCAACGGGCCATGGCGGACGGCATCGGCGTGCTGGCGCTGGTCGATCACCACGTGCACCCGGCGCTGGCCAGTGAGCTGGACGCGGCCGAGTTCGAGGAGCTGATCACCGAGTCGGACCGGCCGGTGCCGGCCGGGCTGACCCAGTTCGACTCCCAGCTCGGCATGGCCATCCGGCGCTGGTGCGCGCCGGTGCTCGGCCTGGAGCCGCTGGCCCCGCCCGGCGCCTACCTGGCCCAGCGGGCCGCGCTGGGCGGCGGCGAGGTGACCCGGCGGCTGCTCCGGGCCAGCGGGATCAGCCACTTCCTGGTGGACACCGGGTACCTGCGGGACGGGATGCTCGACCTGGACGGCCTGGCCAGCGCGTCCAGCGCCGAGGTGGACGAGATCGTCCGGCTGGAGGCGGTGGCCGAGCAGGCGGTGCTGGCCGGGGACGGCAGCGCGGCCGGGTTCGCCGGCCGGTTCGCCGAGACGCTGGCCGAGCAGGTGCCGGGCGCGGTCGGGCTGAAGAGCATCGTCGGCTACCGGTACGGGCTCGACTTCGACCCGGTGCCGCCGACCCGGGTCGAGGTGACCGCGGCGGCCGGCCGCTGGCTGCACCAGATTGAGGTCACCGGCCAGACCCGGGTGGCCGACCCGGTGCTGCTCCGCCACCTGCTGTGGGCCGGGCTGTCGCACGGGCTGCCGCTGCAGGTGCACACCGGCTTCGGCGACCCGGACGCGGACCTGCGCCGGTGCGACCCGCTGCTGCTGCGCGGCTTCATCGAGCGGGCCGAGCCGAGCGGTGTGCCGATCATGCTGCTGCACTGCTATCCGTTCCACCGCGGGGCCGGCTACCTGGCCAGTGCGTACCCGCACGTGTACCTGGATGTCGGGCTGGCGGTCAACTACCTGGGCGCGCGGGCGGCCGCGGTGGTGGCCGAGTCACTGGAACTGGCGCCGTTCGGCAAGGTGCTGTTCTCCTCGGACGCCTGGGGGCCGGCCGAACTGCATTACCTGGGCGCGCTGCTGTGGCGCCGGGCCACCGCGCAGGTGCTGGGCGGGTTCGTGGCCGACGGCGAATGGAGCGAGGCCGAGGCGCTGCGCATCGCGGCGATGATCGGTGGCGGTAACGCGCGCCGCGTCTATGCGCTTGACTGAGCACGACCAATCATGAGGACCAGAGAAAGGGAGACAGCATGCCTGCCAAGGGACGCGCGGAGTGGAAGGGGGACCTGGCCACCGGGGCCGGCACGTTCACCGCTGGGGACACGATCAGCGGTGGGTACACCTTTAAGTCCCGGTTCGAGGACGGTCCCGGCTCCAATCCCGAGCAGCTGATCGCCGCGGCCCACGCGGCGTGCTTCTCGATGGCGCTGTCGAACGCGCTGGCCCAGGCGGGCACGCCGCCGGAGTCGGTGCAGACGGACGCCACGGTGACGCTCCGGCCGGTGGACGGGGTGCCGACCATCACCAAGATCGCGCTGGTCAGCACCGGGCGGGTGCCCGGCCTGGACGCGGCCGCGTTCGCCAAGTTCGCCGACGACGCCAAGAAGAACTGCCCGGTGAGCCGGGCGCTGGCCGGGGTCCCGGAGATCACCCTGGAGGCGTCCCTGGCCTGACCGCGGACCGCGCCCAGCCTGATCGCAGACCGCGACCAGATTGATACCGCTCGCCCAGGTGTCCGTCCGGTATCGTGCGCGTTACGTACATTCGTTCACATGTTGTCATGAGCCGGCGGACCTGGGATGTTGAGGTGGCCATGGCTGTTGTTCTGCGCACCGATGACGTGACCCAGGCGGACCGGTTCGCCCAGTGGCGGCACTGGATCTCGGCGACGTTCGTGCCGCTGGAATGCGCGCCGGTCGGCCGCGGGCCGTTCCGTGGCGAGGTGGCGCACTGGGAACTGGGCGACCTGCTGGTGTCCCGGGTGGCCGCGGAAGCGCACCTGGCCTCGCGGACCCGCCGCATGATCGCGCTCCGGGACGCGGGCTACTACAAGGTCGGGCTGCTCACGCACGGCTCGTGCAAGCTTTCCCAGGACGGCCGGGACGCCTTGCTGCAGCCCGGTGACCTGGCCATCTACGACTGCCGCCGCCCGTACACGATGGTGTTCGACGAGCCGCACGAGATGTCCTTCCTGATGTTCCCGTGCGACCGGCTGCGGCTGCCCCCGGCGGCGGTCGACGAGGTGCTGGTCACCCCGGTGTCCAGCGCGCAGAGCACCGGGTCGCTGGTGGCCCCGTTCCTGCGCCGGCTGGTGGCCAACCTGGAGCAGCCGGGCGAGCCGGTGAACTCGCGGCTGGCCGACAACGTGCTCGACCTGCTGGCCACCCTGTTCAGCGAGCGGGCCGGGCTGACACCGGCCGACCCGGCCGCGCTGCGTCGGTCGCTGCTGCTCAGCGTGCACAGCTGGATCGACGTGCACCTGGCCGACCCGGACCTGGACCCGGACACGATCGCCCGGGCCAACCACATCTCCGTGCGCTACCTGCACAAGCTGTTCCAGGAGCAGGGCACCTCGGTGGGCAGCTGGGTGCGCGAGCGGCGGCTGTCCAACTGCCGCCGCGACCTGGCCGACCCCACGCTGGCCCAGCGCGGCGTGCACGCCATCGCCCGGCGCTGGGGCTTCGACGACGCCGCGCACTTCAGCAAGATCTTCAAGGCCAGCTACGGCCAGCCCCCCGGCGCGTACCGGTCTATGTGCACTCCTGTCCAATAGCCGGGCGCTCTGCGACAACGACCGCGACCCCCGGTGCGCCGATGCTGCTTACCAGGCAATGGCGCACAGGAGGTTAACCCAGTGAGTCTCCGCGATGACAACACGCGGCGGGCCACGGCGCAGGCTAGTCCCGCGCTCAGCCGCCGTGCCTTCGTCGGGCTGGCCGGCCTGGCCGGCGCTGGCCTGGTCACCGGCTGCAGCAGCGGCCTCAAGAGCTCCACCAGCTCAGCTACCGGCACCATCAAGATTGGCTTCGTCAGCCCGATGACCGGGCCGGACGCGGCCTTCGCCACCGCGAACCCGTTCGTGCTGCAGAAGGTGCGCGAGGCGTTCGCCAAGGGCCTGACCATCGGCGGGAAGAAGTACCGGGTCGAGATCGTCACGGCGGACAGCCAGTCCAGCGACTCCCGGGCGGCCCAGGTCGCCCAGCAGCTGATCACCCAGGACAACGTGGACATCATGCTGACCACGTCGGCCCCGGAGACGGTGAACCCGGTGTCCGACCAGTGCGAGGCGGCGCACGTGCCGTGCATCGGCACGATCGTGCCGTGGCAGTCCTGGTTCCTCGGCCGCGGCGGCAAGATCGGCAGTTCCGCGGCCAGCTCGACCTCGTTCAAGTACACCTATCTCTATTTCATCGGCCTGGAGGACGAACTGGCCGCGCAGGGCCCGGGCTGGAAGATGATCCCGACCAACCGCAAGGTCGGCGGGCTGTGGCCGAGCGACGCGGACGGCCAGGCGTTCCGCGGCGCGTTCACCAAGGCGCTGCCCAAGGAGGGCTTCAAGGTCTTCGACCCGGGCCCCTACTCGGACGGCACCACCGACTTCACCTCGATCATCAACAAGTTCAAGTCGCAGAACTGCGAGATCGTCACCGGCTGCCCGCTGCCGCCCGACTTCCTGACGTTCTGGAAGCAGAGCAACCAGATGGGCTACAAGCCACGGATCGCCGCGATCGCCAAGGCCATCCTGTTCCCCAGCGTCGTCGACGCGCTCGGGCCGCTGGGCAAGAACCTGGTCACCGACGCGTGGTGGACGCCGACCACGCCGTGGAAGTCCTCGCTCACCGGGATGACCTCCGCGCAGTACGCCGCCGAGTTCCAGGCGGCCACCGGCCAGCAGTGGCAGCAGCCGATGTCGTTCAACTACGCGGTGTTCGAGATCGCCGCGCACGCGCTCAAGGCGGCCGGCGACCCGCACGACGCCGCGGCGGTGGCCGCGGCCATCGGCAAGTCCAGCGGCGAAGTGATAACCGGGAAGTACGACTTCACCGACGGCCCGGTGAAGAACGTGGCCACCCACCCCGACTACATGGCGCAGTGGCAGACCAGCAAGGACGGCCGGTTCATGTACGACCTGGTCATCGTCAACAACGCCGCCGACCCCTCGGTACCGGTCACGGCCAAGCTGCTGCCACTGTGAGCGAGCCGGCGAGGGAGGAGGCGCGGTGACCCAGCTGCAGATCGAGGATGTCCGGCAGCAGTTCGGCGCGCTGACCGTGCTGAACGGGATCACCGTGGCCGTGCCGCCGGGCCAGGCGCTGGGCGTGGTCGGGCCCAATGGGGCCGGGAAGACCACGCTGCTGGACATCGTGGCCGGCGGGCGGCGGCCCACCGGCGGCCAGGTCCGGCTGGCCGGCCAGGACGTCACCACGTCCTCGGCCGCGCACCGGACCCGGCTCGGGCTGGGCCGCACCTACCAGGTGCCGCGCCCGTTCACGTCGATGACCGTGTTCGAGAACGCCCTGGTGGCCGCCGCGCGCGGGGCAGGCCTCCGTCGGCAGGCGGCCTACCAGGCCGCCTATGCCGCGCTGCGCCGGGCTGGGCTCGCGGCCAAGGCGGACGTGGCCGCACACCGGCTGACTTTGCTCGAACGCAAGCGCCTGGAACTCGCCCGTGCGCTGGCGACCCAGCCGACCGTGCTGCTGCTGGACGAGATCGCCGGCGGCCTGACCGAGCCGGAGACCGACGCGCTGATCGGCACCATCCGGGAGGTGCACGCGGCGGGCACCACCATCGTCTGGGTGGAGCACATCATGCGCGCGCTGACCCAGGTCGTGCAGCGGGTGGTCTGCCTGGCCGACGGCCGGGTGCTGTTCGACGGCACGCCGCAGGGCATGCTGCGTGACGAGCAGGTCCAGCGCGCCTACCTCGGGGGTGCCGCCGGGTGAGCGAGTCCATGCTGGCGGTCCAGGAACTGGACGCGGGCTACCAGGACTTCCAGGCGCTGTTCGGGGTGAGCCTGGAGCTGGCCCGGGGCGAGACCGTCGCCCTGGTCGGGGCGAACGGGGCGGGCAAGAGCACGCTGCTGATGACCATCGCCGGGGCGCTCCGGCCCTGGCGCGGCCGGATCACGCTGGACGGCGCCGACGTGACCGGCCAGCCCGACTACCGGCGGGCCCGGGCCGGGGTGGTGCTGGTCCCCGAGGGACGGCGGCTGTTCCCCAGCCTGTCCGCCGAGGAGAACATCCTGGTCCCGGCGGCCCGGCAGGGGGCCGGCCCGTGGACCCTGGACGCGCTGTACGAGCTGTTCCCGATGGTGGCCGCACGCCGCACGCACCGGGCCGGCCTGCTGTCCGGGGGTGAGCAGCAGGCGGTGGCCATCGCCCGCGCGCTGGCCGCCAACCCCCGGGTGCTGCTGCTCGACGAGGTATCGCTCGGCCTGGCCCCGGCGATCGTGGACAGCTTCTACCAGATGCTGCCCACCATCCAGGCGTCCGGGGTGTCCATCCTGCTGGTCGAGCAGGACCTCGACCGCGCGCTGGCGGCCAGCGCGCGGACCGTGTGCCTGCTCGAGGGGCGGGTGGTGCTGTCCGGGGACAGTGGCTCGCTGGACCGGGCGGCGCTCATCGCGGCGTACTTCGGCGCGCCCGCCGCGCCGCCCGGCACCGGGCCGCCCAGCACCGGACCGGCGGTGCGGGCATGACCTGGCTCAACGACGTCGTGCAAGGCATCTTCCTGGGCGGCGCGTACGCGCTGACCGCGGTCGGCCTGTCGCTGATGTTCGGCGTGATGCGGCTGGTCAACCTGGCCCACGGTGACCTCGCGGTGTGCGGCACCTACCTGGCCACCACGGTGATGGCCATGTTCGGGGTGCCGCTCTGGGTGGCGCTGCTGATCATGGTCCCGCTGGCGTTCCTGCTCGGCGCGGTACTCCAGCTCAGCCTGTTCGACCGCGCGCTGAGCAGCGGCCCGACCGCGCCGCTGCTGGTCACGTTCGGCCTGTCGGTCATCATCGAGAACCTGCTGCAGCAGATCTACTCGGCCAACACCCGCGGCGTGCCCGCGGGCAACCTGGACGTGGCCGCGGCGCACCTGGGCGGCCTGGTGCTGCCCTGGCTGGCCATGCTCAAGCTGGTCCTCGCGGTGCTGGTGATCGGCGGGCTGAGCGCGCTGCTGCAGCGCACCGCCTGGGGCCGCCGGGTCCGGGCCACCTCGGACGACCTGGCCATCGCCCGGCTGCAGGGCATCCGGGTCCGGCCGCTGTTCGCGTCGGTGACCGGGATCGCCATCGCGGCCGCCGCGCTGGCCGGCACGCTGAACGCGGTGACCACCGGGGTGTACCCGACGCTGGGCGCGCTGACGCTGATCTTCGCGTTCGAGGCGGTGATCATCGGCGGGCTTGGCTCGCTGTGGGGCACGCTGCTCGGCGGCATGCTGCTCGGCGTCACCCAGGTCGTGGTGTCGCAGGTGAGCGTGCCGTACGCCACGCTCGCCTCGCAACTGCTGTTCCTGGTGGTGCTGGCGGTCCGGCCGCAGGGCCTGCTCGGGACCGCGCAGGCCGCGGGCGGATAGGGAGAAGCGATGGCACCCGTAAGCACCCGGGCCGAGCTGGGCCAGGCCGTGGCGGTGCGCCGGTGGAGCCGGCCCGCCACGGTGACCACGGCCTGCGCCGCGATGGCCGTGGCCGTGCTCGCGGCGCTGCCCTACCTGGCCGGCACCGGCGTCACCCAGGCCCTGGTCACCCTGTTCCTGCTGGTGAGCATGGCCGTGCTGTGGAACCTGCTGGCCGGCTACGCCGGGATGGTCTCCTTCGGCCAGCAGGCCTACCTGGGCATTGGCGCGTACCTGGTGTGGCTGGTGAGCAGCAAGACCGGGCTGAGCCCGTTCCTCGCCATCGTGGCCGGGGCGGCCGGCTGCGCGGTGGCCGGGGTGCCCATCTTCGCGCTGATCCGGCGGCTGGCGGGCGGCTACTTCGCGGTGGCCACCTGGGTGGTGGCCGAGTGCCTGTTCCTGTACGTGACCAACCAGCTGTGGCTGGGCGGCGGCACCGGCGTCGGGCTGCAGCAGCTGTCCGGGATGGCGCCGGTGCTGCGCAACGCGTACACCTACTGGACCGCGCTGGGCCTGACGGCGGTCATCGTGGCCGGGGTCTACCTGCTGGTGCGGAGCAGGTTCGGGCTGGACAGCCGGGCGGTGCACGACGACCGGGCGGCCGCGGCCGCGATGGGGGTCGAGGTGCCGCGGACCCGCTGGCTGGCCTACCTGATCGCGGCGACCGGGTTCGGCGCGGTCGGCGGCATGCTCATCATCAGCACGCTGTACATCGACCCGGCCAGCGTGTTCAACGTGAACTACAGCGCGGACATGCTGTTCATGGTGGTGATCGGCGGGCTGGGCACGATGGAGGGCCCAATCATCGGCGCGGTCATCTTCTTCGCGGTGCAAGAGAAGTTCGCGGCCTCCGGGGTGTGGTACCTGGTAGCCATCGGCGCGGTGGCCATCGTCGTGGTGCTGGCCGCGCCCGGCGGGCTGTGGGGCCTGGCCGCCCGCCGCGGCTGGGAACTGCTCCCGGTCGGCTACCGGACCCGGGCCGCCGAGGAGAAGCCATGACCGTGCTGCCCAGGGGGGACGACCCCCCTAGCCCCCCCGCGCCGCCTGCCGGCGGCAAGACCGAGACCAGCTACACCGCCAGCACGGCGTTCCTGGAGGCACTGCGCGAGGCGGGCATCCGCTACGCGTTCACCAACCTGGGCAGTGACCACACCGGCTTCATCGAGGCGTACAGCCAGGCGGCCCGGCTGGGCACCCTGGACCAGTTCCCCGAGCTGGTGCTCTGCCCGCACGAGAGCGTGGCGCTGTCCGCCGCGCACGGCTACGCCCAGATCAACGGTGCGCCGCAGGCGGTCCTGGTGCACACCGACGTGGGCACGCAGAGCCTGGGCGGCGCGATCCACAACGCGTCCCGCGGCCGGGTGCCGGTGCTCATCTTCGCCGGGCTGTCCCCGGTGACCCAGGACGGTGAGCTGCGCGGCACCCGGACCGAGCACATCCACTGGCTGCAGGACACCATGGACCAGCGCGGCATGCTGCGCGGCTACGTCAAGCACGACCAGGAGATCCGCACCGGGCGCAACGTCAAGCAGCTGGTGCACCGGGCGGTGCAGCTGGCCCGCAGCGAGCGGCCGGCCCGGTCTACCTGGTGGCCGCGCGCGAGGTGATGGAAGAGGAGCTGCCGCCACAGCCCGCGCCGGGCGACTGGTGGGCCCCGGTGGCACCGGCCGCGCTGGTGCCTGAGGTCACCGACGAGATTGCGGCCGCCCTGGAGGACGCCCGCGACCCGCTGGTGGTGACCAGCTACCTGGGCCGGGACCCGGCCGCGGTGCCCGCCCTGGCCGAGCTGTGTGAGCTGGCCGCCATCGCGGTAGTTGAATCGGCGCCCAGCCGGCTGAACTTCCCGGCTGACCACCCGCTGCACCTGGGCTTCCACTGGAACCGGCCGGGCCAGGAGCCGGTGCTGGCCCAGGCGGACGTGATCCTGGTGGTAGGCAGCGACGTGCCGTGGATCCCGGGGCAGAACCGGCCGCGGCGCTCGGCGCGGATCTTTATGGTGGACATCGATCCGGTCAAGACCCAGCTGCCGCTCTGGTACATCCCGGCCACCCGGTACGCGATGGCCGACCCGGCCGTCGCCATCCGGCAGCTGACCGCGCGGCTGCGCGAGCGCGGGCGGCTGGACCCGGCGGCGGTGGCCGCCCGGGCGGCCCGGGTGGCCGGCCTGCACGCCGCGCAGCGGGCCGAGTGGGCGGCCCGGGAGCGGCCCGGGGCGGACGATGTCATCACGCCGGCGTACCTGGTCGCCTGCGTCCGCGAGGCGATCGGCCCGGACGCCGTGGTGCTCAGCGAGGCGGTGGCGAACTACCCGGTGGTCAGCGAGCACCTGCGGTCCAGCCAGCCCGGCGGGCTGTTCGGCAGCGGCGGCGGGTCGCTGGGCTGGGCCGGCGGCGCCGCGGTGGGCAGCAAGCTGGCCGCCCCGGACCGGCTGGTGGTCAGCCTGGTCGGGGACGGGTCGTACCTGTTCGGCGTGCCGGCTTCGGCGCAGTGGCTGGCCCGCCGGTATCAGGCCCCGTCGCTGACCGTGATCTTCGACAACCAGGGCTGGCGGGCCCCGTACCTGTCGGCCAGCGCGGTGCACCCGGACGGGGAGGCGGTCCGCGGCGGGTTCACGGCCAGCTTCCAGCCCGAGGCCGACCTGGCCGAGGTGGCGGCGGCCGCGGGCGGCGCGTACGCGCGCACCGTGACCGCGGCGGCACGGCTGCCGGAAACCCTCCGCGAGGCACTGGCCCAGGTCGCCGCCGGGCGGTCGGCAGTAGTCAGCGTGCACATCCCGCCGGTGTAGCCGGCCCGGAAAGGAGAGCCACCATGGCGCGGCTGGACAGCAAGGTTGCCCTGATCACCGGCGGCGAGAGCGGCATCGGGCTGGCCACGGCCCGGCTGTTCGTCGCTGAAGGGGCCCGGGTCCACCTGGCCGGCCTGGTGCGCGGCCGGCTGGCCGACGCGGTGGCCGAGCTGGGCCCGGACGTAGCCGACTTCAGCGTCACCGACGTCACGGTGGAGGAACAGGTCAGCTGCGCGGTCGAGCAGGCCGTCAGCCGGTTCGGCGCGCTCGACGTGCTGTTCAGCAACGCGGGCATCAGCGGTGACATCGCGCCGATCGCCGAGTACCCGGCGGACGTCTTCCGCCGGGTACTCGACGTACACGTGCTGGGCGCGTTCTTCGTGCTCAAGCACGGGCTGCCGGTGCTCCGCGACGGCGGCAGCGTGATCATCAACTCCAGCGTGGTGGGGCTCACCTCGGACGCTGGGATCTGCGCCTACGCGACGGCCAAGCACGCCCAGGTCGGGCTGATGCGGACCGCGGCCAAGGAGATGGCTGGCCGCGGCATCCGGGTCAACACGGTGCACCCCGGGCCCACCGACACCCAGTTCCAGCAGGACATCGAGGTGTCGGCGACGGGCGCGCCGCCGGACGTGGCGGCGCGCATCTTCGAGGCCCGGATCCCGCTGGCCCGGCACGCCTGCGCCGACGAGATCGCCCGCTCGGTGCTGTATCTGGCCAGCCAGGACAGCTCGTTCGTCACCGGCGCCGCGCTGGCGGTGGACGGCGGCATGCACATCTAGTATTTGAACCAACTAGGACATTTTGGTAAATACTAGGTAAAGACTGCAATCGTTAGCAGGACAGATCTGGCAGCCTGAGCGGTGCTTAGGGCTGGGCCGGGAGGAGCGGCTCTCCGGCCGGGAGGGGAGGGCCCGCAACACCATGGTGCACGTTCAACAACTTCAGCTACGGGCCGGTCACGCCGGTGCTCGGTTATGTCATGTCCTGCTCTGGGCTGCTTCCGCCGCCGGCGGTGCTCGACCCGGGCCCGGCCCCCTTCGGCGCGCAGCGGCCCGCTGGCTGCTGCTGGCCACGGTGTCCATCGCCACCACCGGCATCTGGGTGATGCACTTCGTGGCCATGCTCGGCTTCACCATCCCGGGCCAGACCATCACCTACAACGTGCCGGTCACCATCCTGTCCATGGTCATCGCCATCGTGGTGGTCGGCATCGGGCTGCTCATCGTCGGCTTCGGCGGCAGCGGGCCATACCCACTGCTGCTCGGCGGCATCATCATCGGCTTCGGCGTGGCCAGCATGCACTACATCGGCATGGCCGCCATGGTGATGCCGGACACCATGCGGTACAACTACACGCTGGTCGCGTTGTCCATCGTGATCGCCGTCGTGGCCGGCACGGCCGCGCTGTGGGCGGCGCTGCGGCTGAGCACGGTGTGGTCCACCCTGGCCGCGTCGCTGATCATGGGGGTGGCGGTGAGCGGCATGCACTACACCGGCATCGCCGCCCTGCACGTGTACGCGGTCACCCGGAGAACAGGGCAGGGATGCAGGGCGGGGTGGGCGCGCAGACCTTCCTGCTGCCGCTGATCATCGGGATCAGCGTGCTGGCGTTCATCCTGACCGTGGTGATCTCGCTGTCGCCGACCGAGGCCGAGATCCGCGAGGACGAAGAGCTGATGGCCCGGATCTCCCGGCACGGCGGGTTGCACTCCCGCCACTAGCCGTGGCGGATCGGAGATCGCCTCCGTTTTTTTTCGATTCTCGGGATGTTTTTGGCTTGGCTTCAGGTTGCCCCCAGTTAGATAGGCCAGCAGAAGGGGGACGCCTGGTGACGACTGTGATCGCTGTGGTCGCCGCGCTGACGGCTGCGTTCTGCTTCGCCGAAGCGTCCCTGGTCCAGCAGACCGTGGCCCGGGAATCCGGCGCGGACGAGGTGCTGCGCCTGCGGCTGCTGCTCGACCTGGCCCGCAGGCCACGCTGGCTGGCCGGGATCGGTCTTGACGCGCTGTCCTTCTTCATCCTGGCGCTGGCCCTGGGGTTCGGCCCGCTGGCCCTGGTCCAGCCGCTGGCCTCGCTGGACGTGCTGTTCGTGCTGCCGCTGATCGCGCGCAGGCAGCACCGCCGGCTCACCCTCGGTGATGGGATCGGGGCGGTCGCGGTGGCGGCCGGTATCGCCGTCTTCCTGGCCATCGCCACGCCGAGTGGCGGCACCGCGGTGCCCGGCCTGGCCCCGTGGGCGCCGGTGTTCGTGGGCGCGGCCCTGCTCAGCGGGCTGGCCGCGCTGGCCGGGCTGCGGGTCGAGGGCAAGGCCCGGGTGATCTGGTTCGCCGTCGCGGCCGGCGCCATGTACGGCGTGCTCGACTCGCTGGCCAAGGCCACCGTGGACGTGCTGGCCAACCGGGGTCTTGGTGTCATGGCCACCTGGGAGCCGTGGGCGCTGCTGGCGGCCGGGATCACCGGGGCGCTGCTCGGGCAGAGCGCCTTCAGCTCGGGCGCGCTGTCGCTCAGCCTGCCGGTGATCGGCACGCTGTCCCCGATCACCGCGGTGATCATCGGGGCCACCGTGTTCGGCGAGCACCTGGCCAGCTCGGCCTGGCAGCTCGCGGTGCAGCTCGGCGGCGGCGCGCTGGCCGTGACCGGCATCTTCCTGCTCAGCCGGTCCTCGATCGTGGCCGCGGAAACCACCGAGCCACGGCAGGAGCGGGTGCCGGCCGGGGTGGGCGCAGTGGCACTAAACGGGACCGATTGCGCAAGTTGATCGGCGGCGGGGCAAGATTGGACCATGAGCAAGCAGCCGCAGTCGCCGCCACCGGGTGATAAGCCGTCCCCCACGGCCCCACCACCGCCACCGGGCTGGCGGCACTGGCTGTGGCCGCTGGCCCTGGTAGCCGCGGTCCTGCTGTTCCTGGCGCTGCCCCGGGTCGGTTCGCCGCCGGTCAACCTGACCTACTCGGCGTTCCTCAGCGACGTCACCGCGCACAAGGTGAAGACGTTCACGCTGGACAACAGCACCGGCTCCACCGCGCCCGCCACCGGCACGCTGAAGGACGGCAAGGACTACACGACCGTGGTCCCGCTGCCGTTCGCCGGCACCCCGCTGGAAACCACGCTGCAGACCAGCGACGTGCAGATCGAGGCGGCCGCGCCGAGCAGCGGGCTGGGCACCGAGCTCCTCTACTGGCTGATCCTGCTGCTCCCGTTCATCCTGGTGTTCTGGCTGTTCCGGCGGCTGAACCGGGGCGCCGCGGGGGCCGGCCCGTTTGGCGGGATCATGGGGGTCGGCCGGGCCCGGGCCAAGGTGTTCGACGCGGAACGGCCGGACACCAAGTTCTCCGACGTGGCCGGCTACGCCTCAGCCAAGGCCGAGATCTCTGAGGTCGTCAACTTCCTGAAGAACCCCGGCCGCTACCAGCGGCTCGGCGCGGTGGCCCCGCGCGGCGTGCTGATGGTCGGCCCGCCGGGCACCGGGAAGACGCTGCTGGCCCGCGCGGTGGCCGGCGAGGCCGCCGTGCCGTTCATCTCGGTCACCGGGTCCAGCTTCGTCGAGCTGTTCGTGGGCGTGGGCGCGGCCCGGGTCCGTGACCTGTTCGCCGAGGCGCGCAAGCGCGCGCCCTGCATCATCTTCGTGGACGAGATCGACGCGATCGGCCAGCGCCGCGCGGGTGCCGGGGCGTTCGTCTCGAACGATGAGCGGGAGCAGACGCTCAACCAGTTGCTGTCCGAGATGGACGGCTTCGACGTGACCCAGGGCATCGTCGTGCTGGCCGCGACCAACCGCCCCGAGGTGCTCGACCCGGCGCTGCTCCGGCCGGGCCGGTTCGACCGGCAGATCACCATCCCGCTGCCCAACCTGTCCGAGCGCGCGGCCATCCTGGCCGTGCACGCCCGGGGCAAGAAGCTCGCGCCCGACGTGGACCTGGACGCGGCGGCCCGGGGCACGCCCGGCTTCTCCGGGGCCGACCTGGCCAACCTGATCAACGAGGCGGCCATCCACGCGGTCCGGGCCGGGCACGACGCGATCACGATGGAGGATTTCAACGACGCACGGGACCGGATCCTGCTCGGCGCCCGGTCCGACTCGAACCTGCTGCTGCCCGAGGAGAAACGCGCGGTGGCGGTGCACGAGTCCGGGCACGCGCTGGTCGCGGCGCTGTCCGAGCACGCCGACCCGGTGGCCAAGGTGACCATCCTGCCGTCCGGGCAGGCGCTCGGCGTGACCGAGCAGTTGCCGCTGGTCGAGCGGCACCTGTACGCCGAGGACTACCTGAACGAGTCGCTGGCCGTCCGGCTCGGCGGCCGGGCCGCCGAACTGGTCGAGCAGGGCCAGGGTTCCACCGGCGCGGCCAACGACCTGGCCTCGGCCACCGACCTGGCCATCAAGATGGTCCGCGAGTTCGGCCTGTCCAGCAAGCTCGGCCCGGTCGGCTACCCGGAGGGCGGCTCGGCGTTCCTCGGCGGGGGCGCCGGGAGCGGCGGCGGCCTGGGCGCGGCCAGCCGGCCGTTCGGCGAGTCGACCCAGGCCGAGATCGACCGTGAGGTGTCCCGGCTGCTCCGTGAGGCCGAGGAGCGTGCGGTGTCGCTGATCCGGGCGCACCACGACGAACTGTGCAAGCTGGCCGCGCTGCTGGTCGAGAAGGAAACCGTGGACGGCGCCGAGGTGTACCGGATCCTGGGCAAGCCGGTGCCGGAACGGCAGCAGGACGCCATGCAGATCGCGCCGACCCGGGTCGGCGCGCCGGCCTCCGGGCCGGCCCGCACGGGCACCCCCGCCACGGGCAGCCCGAACACGGCGAGCCCGCAGGAGCCGCCGAAGCCGTCCTGACCTGTTAGGCTCCTCCCATGCGCGTTAGCAGCCAGTGGTGGCGCCGCCGTTAGGCGGTTGCTGGTTCGCGCAGTCAGGCCATCCAGAAGCGACCGTCCGGCTCCGGCGGTCGCTTCTTCGTGTCCGCCCCTGGGCAGGCAGAAGGCAGGCACCAGGTGGACCCGCAGGTGATCCAGCGGACGGAATTCGTCACGGCCGGTGGCGTGCGGGTGACCCGCACCGCCGAGCCGTTCCAGCCCGCTGTCCTGGACGGCATCACCCGGCAGGCTGATGACCGGCGCGGCGGCGTGCTCAGCTCCGGCATGGAGTACCCGGGCCGGTACAGCCGGTGGCACCTGGCCTACGTCGATCCGTGCGCGGAGATCGTCGCCCGGGGGCGGCGGATCACAGTCCGGGCGCTGAACGAGCGGGGCACCGTGCTGCTGCCGGTGCTCAGCGGCGCCCTGGCCCGGGCGGGCGAACTGGTGCCCGGGCCAGCCGGGCAGGCGGAAGCGATCATCCCCGAGCCGGCCGGGCTGGTCGCCGAGGAGGACCGCAGCCGCCGGCCGACCGTGTTCTCCGCCCTCCGCGAGATCATCGCGGCGTTCGCCGGCGACGACCCGCACCTCGGCCTGTACGGCGCGTTCGGCTACGACCTGGCCTTCCAGTTCGAGCCGGTCCGGCTCCGCGCGGCCCGCCCGGCCGACCAGCGCGACCTGGTGCTGCACCTGCCGGACGAGCTCTACGTGCTGGACCGCAAGCGCGAGCTGGGGGCCGTGTACCGGTACGACTTCGAGGTGGGCGGCCGCAGTACGGCCGGGCTGTCCCGGACTACGCCCCGCGCGCCGGCCCGGGGCGATGCGGCGGGCACTGGCGCTGCGCACGATGCGGGCCTGCCGGAGCCGGGGCGGTACGCGCGCATCGTGCAGCAGGCCAAGGAGCGGTTCGCGCGGGGGGACCTGTTCGAGGTGGTGCCGAGCCACGTGTTCCGTGGCCGGTGCGACTCGCCAGCCGCGTTCTATGAGCTGCTGCGCCGGAGAAACCCAGCGCCCTATGAGTTTTTCTTCAACCTGGGGGAAGAGGAGTGCCTGGTCGGCGCCTCGCCGGAGATGTACGTGCGGGTCAGCGGGGACCGGGTGGAGACCTGCCCGATCTCCGGCACTATCCGGCGTGGCGCCGACCCCCTGTCCGACGCGGAGAACATCCGCACCCTGCTCAACTCGGCCAAGGACGAGTCCGAGCTGACCATGTGCACCGACGTGGACCGGAACGACAAGTCCCGGGTCTGCGTGCCGGGCAGCGTGCGGGTAATCGGGCGGCGGCAGATCGAGATGTACAGCCGGCTGATCCACACCGTGGACCACATCGACGGGCGGCTGCGGCCCGGCCTGGACGCGCTGGACGCGTTCCTGTCGCATATGTGGGCGGTCACCGTGACCGGCGCGCCGAAGACCTGGGCCATGCAGTTCATCGAGGACCACGAGGGCGGGCCGCGGCGCTGGTACGGCGGGGCGGTCGGCTGGATCGGCTTCGACGGCAGCATGAATACCGGGCTGACGCTGCGTACCGCGCACATCACTGGCGGGGTGGCGGCGGTCCGCGCGGGCGCCACCCTTCTGTTCGAGTCCGATCCGATGGCCGAGGAGCGGGAGACCGAGCTCAAGGCGCGCGCGCTGCTGGAGACGCTGGCCGAGGCGCAGCAGCCCCCGGCGGAGGCAGCCGCCCCGGACAGCGGCCCCGGCCCGGCCGGGGCGGACCAGCCTGGGCACGGGCTGCGGGTGCTGCTGGTGGACCACCAGGACTCGTTCGTGCACACGCTGGCCGCCTACTTCCGGGAGCACGGCGCCGAGGTGCGGACGCTGCGCGCCGGGCTGCCCGCCGCGGCCATCGACGAGTACGCGCCGGATCTGGTCGTGCTGTCACCCGGGCCGGGCCGGCCAGCCGACTTCGGCTGCGCCGCGCTGCTCAGCGAGCTGGAGGCGCGCGGGCTGGCCGTGTTCGGGGTGTGCCTCGGGCTGCAGGCCCTGGTCGAGCAGGCCGGCGGGGAGCTGAGCCTGCTGGCCCAGCCCGCGCACGGCAAGCCGGGACAGGTGGTGCAGACCGGCGCCGAGGGCAGCGGGCTGCTGGCCGGGCTGCCAGCCGAGTTCACCGCGGCCCGCTATCACTCGCTGCACGCGGTCCCGGGGCAGGTGAAAGGCGGCTATCAGGTGACCGCGGTCACCCCGGACGGGGTGGTGATGGCCATCGAGGACGACGCGGCCGGGCGGTGGGCGGTCCAGTTCCACCCGGAGTCGATCCTGACCGCCGTCCGGCCGGGCCGGGCACCAGGTCATCGGCAACGTGCTGCGGTTGTGCCAGGCGCGGCGGGCCGAGCCAGCCCGCGTCGATGTCGGACGGCCCGGGTAGGGTGCCGTGCCATGAGACCTGTCCAGCCTGAGGTGTTCCTGGTCGCCCGGCCCGCCATCGACTACGAGCAGATGGCGGCCTACCTGCGGGAGGTGGGCGGCGAGAACTGGCTGGAGCGGCTGGACCGCGGCGAGCTGGACGACGCGCAGAACCTGGCCGAGTTCGCCGGCAAGCTCTGCTACCGAGCCTGGGAGCCGGGGCTTAACCCCAACGTGAGCAAGGTGCGCAACGACCACGAGGCGTACCTGCGGAACATCCTGAAGTCGGCGCACGGCTCGGTGCTGGAACACGCCAGCTTCACGTTCGTCCTGCACAACGTCTCCCGTGTATTCAGCCATGAACTCGTTCGGCATCGGCCGGGGACGGCGGTGTCGCAGGAGTCGCTGCGCTTCGTCCGGCTGGATGACATCCCGTTCTGGTTCCCGGACTGGGCCCGGGAGGACCCGGAGCTGATGAAGCGGGCCACCGCGCTGCTGGACCAGATGGAGGAGCTCCAGCGCTGGATGGCGGATCACTTCGGGCTGGACGACGCCGGCGTGCCGTTCCACGAGAAGAAGCACAAGACGTCGTTCATGCGCCGGCTGGCCCCGGACGGGGTGGCCACCGGGATCGTCTGGACGGCCAACATCCGGACGCTGCGGCACACCATCGAGGCGCGCACCGATCCCGGCGCGGAGGAGGAGATCCGGCTGGTCTTCGGCAAGATCGCCGAGCTGATGCGGGCCGAGGCGCCGCTGCTGTTCGGCGACTACGAGGTCCAGGACGGGGCCTGGGTGCCGCAGTACCGGAAGGTCTGACCGGCTGACCTAGAATTTGCCCGTGCATGCGGTGGTGGCGCTGGCCCTGCCCACGGTGGAGGCCTTCGATCTGGCCATCCCGGCCCAGGTCTTCGCCGATCCGGGCCTGCCGAAGCGCTACGACTTCACGGTCTGCGCCCCGGCGGCTGGGCTGGTCCGGTCGACCGCGGGCTTCGCCGTGCTGGCCGAGCAGGACCTGGCCGCGCTGGCCGGTGCGGACACCGTGGTGGTGCCGGGGTATCTGCCGCTGGCGGATCCGGGCGACGAGGTCTGCGCGGCGCTGCGCCGGGCGGCTGACCGCGGCGCCCGCATCGTCTCGGTGTGCACCGGCGCGTTCGCGCTGGCCGCGGCCGGGCTGCTCGACCATCGCCGGGCCACCACCCACTGGCAGTACGCCGCCGAGCTCGCGGCCCGGTACCCCGCGGTCAAGGTCGATCCGGATGTGCTGTGGGTGGATGAGGGCCCGGTGCTGACCAGTGCCGGGCTGGCGGCCGGGATCGACCTGTGCGTGCAGCTGGTGCGGGCCGATCATGGCAGCGACGCGGCGGTCAGCGTGGCCCGCCGGATGGTGGTGGCGCCGCACCGGGACGGCGGGCAGGCGCAGTGGCTGGAACGCCCGGTGCCAGCGCCCGGCGAAGGCCTGGCCGCCACCTGCCAATGGGCGCTCGAGCGTCTGGGTGAGCCGCTCACCGTGGCCGACCTGGGCCGCCACGCCGGCTGGGCGCCCCGGACCATTGCCCGGCGGTTCGTGACCGAGACCGGGATGGCGCCGATGCGCTGGCTGACCGCCGCCCGGGTCCGCGAAGCCCGCCGCCTGCTGGAAGTCAGCGACCTGCCGGTCGACGGCATCGCCGCGCGCTGCGGCCTGGGTACCGCGGCCAACCTGCGGCGGCACCTGGCCCGCGACGCCGGCGCCACGCCCACGTCGTACCGGGCCGCCTACCGGGGTCACCAGGTGGCTGGGTAGCCGCGGGGACACCAGGCAGAATCCGTACGGCAGCGGGCAGTCTCGCCCCTCGCCGCGCCCGGCGGGGCACTCGACCATGGAGATATGTCTGCCATCGCCCCGCTGCTCGACCGCAACCAGGCCTTCGCCACCGATCCCGGGGCGCGCCGGAACATGCCCCGGCTTCCGTTCATCCCCAACCTGGGCCTCTACATCGTCACCTGCATCGACTGCCGGGTTGACCCGGCGCAGATCCTCGGCGTCCGGCTCGGCGAGGCGCTCGTGCAGCGCAACATCGGCGGCCGGATCACCCCGGCCGTCATCCAGGACATCGCCTACGCCGGCTACCTGGTCGACACCAAGGCGCCGGAAGGCCCCTACTTCGAAGTCGCGATCGTTCACCACACCGACTGCGGCTCGACCCTGCTGGCCGACGATGAACTGCGCCATGGCTTCGCCCAGCGGATCGGGGCGGACGAGCGGACGCTGGCCGACACCCCGGTGCTGGACCCGGCGCGGACGGTCCGGACCGATGTCGAGCGGGTGCTCTGGGCGGAGGAGATCCCGCAGAATGTCCGGGTCTCCGGGCACGTCTACGACGTCGGCACGGGCCTCGTCACCACTATCGTGGACGCCAAATCCAGAAAGTGACGTCCGGCCGGTCACCGACGGCCTGACCTGGCCGGCTGCGCCCGGCGACCCGGCCCTACGATGATTCGATGACCTCAGCCGGGTACCTCCGCTTTCCGCATGTTCAGGGTGACCTCCTGACGTTCATCGCCGAAGACGACGTGTGGCTGGCCCCGGCCAGCGGCGGGCGGGCCTGGCGGCTGTCCGCGGACCAGGCCGAGGCGGCCTGGCCCAGGTTCGCCCGGGACGGCGCCTCGGTGGCCTGGATCAGCTGGCGGGACGGGCCCGCCGAGGTCTACCTGGCCGGCCCGGACGGGGCGGCGCCCGGCCGCCGGCTCACCTACTGGGGCGAGCACGCGGGCACGGTGGCCGGCTGGACGCCGGACGGCGAGATCATCGCGCTGACCGCGAGCGGGCAGCCTTTTGAACGCCAGTTCTGGGCGCATGCGGTGCCGCCGGATGGCGGGCCGTCCCGGGTACTGCCGTACGGCCCGGTCGCCGGGGTGGCCATCGAGGAGGGCGCGCAGGCGCTGCTGAACGGCTCCTGGGGGCGGGACCCGGCGTACTGGAAGCGGTACCGGGGCGGCACCGCGGGCCGGCTCTGGACGGCCACCGCGGGCGGCCCGTTCCAGCGCATCCTGGCCGGCCTGAACGGGCAGTTCGCCAGCCCGATGCTGATCGGTGACCGGCTGGCCTTCCTGTCCGACCACGAGGGCACCGGGAACGTCTACTCGTGCCTGCTGGACGGCTCGGACCTGCGCCGGCACACCGACCATGACGGCTTTTACGCCCGGCAGGCGGCGACGGACGGGCGGCGGGTGGTGTACCAGTGCCGCGGCGAGCTGTGGATCCTCGATGACCTCGGCCCGGAGAGCCAGCCGCGGCCGGTGCCGGTCACCCTGGGCTCGGCGAGCACCGCGCTGGTACCCCGGCTCATCTCGGCCGAGGACCATCTCGGCGGGCTGTCCTGCGACTACGCCGGGCAGGCCAGCGCGGTGGTGGTCCGCGGCACGGTGCACTGGCTGACCCACCGGGACGGCCCGGCCCGCGCGCTGGCGGTGTCCCCGGACGCCCGCCACCGGCTGCCCCAGGTGCTCGGCCAGACCGGCCAGGTGGCCTGGATCAGCGACGCCGGCGGCACCGACGCGGTGGAGATCGCCCCGGCGGCCGGCCCGGAGCTGACCCCGGGCAACCCGCC
This sequence comes from uncultured Actinomycetes bacterium, assembly GCA_963832095.1. Taxonomy (GTDB): domain Bacteria; phylum Actinomycetota; class Actinomycetes; order Streptosporangiales; family Streptosporangiaceae; genus RYN-230. Next base: position 282,662 of record CAWHSW010000005.1, on the reverse strand, counting down.
GCCGGGCCCGCGCCGCCTGGCCGAGGGCCAGCTCGGGCTGGTCAATGAGCTGGCCGCGGCGCCCGACGGGTCCACCCTGGCCGTCGCGGCCCGGGACGGGCGGGTGCTGCTGGTGGACGTGGCCAACGGCGCGGTCACGCGAGCTGGCGTCATCCGATGATGGGGCGGTGTCCGGGCTGGCCTACGCGCCCGACTCGGCCTGGCTGGCCTGGTCCCATCCGGGGCCGCAGCCGCTCAGCCGGATCAAGCTGGCCCGGCTGGCCGACGGCCTGGTGGTGGATGCGACCGAGGGGCGGTTCATCGATTCCGAGCCGGTCTTCACCCGGGACGGCAAGTACCTGGCGTTCATGTCCGCGCGGGTCTTCGACCCGGTATATGACGCGCACTTCTTCGACCTGTCGTTCCCGTACGGGTCCCGGCCGTACCTGGTGGTCCTGGCCGCGGACACGCCATCGCCGTTCGCGCCGCTCACCGCGGGCCTGCTGCCGGGGGATGGGGCGGACAAGCCGGACGGCAAGGACGACGGCGGGGCGCCGGCTGGTGCCGGGGCCGGTGGTGATGGGGCCGGTGGTGATGGGGCCAGTGCTGCGGCGGCTGACCGCGCGGCGGAGCAGGACGGGGACAAGGCGGACAGCCCGCCGCCGGTCGTGGTGGACGTGGCCGGGCTGGCCGAGCGGGTGCTCAGCATGCCGGTCGCGGAGTCGCGCTACTCCTCGCTGTACGCGGTCGCGGGCGGGCTGGCCTGGCTCAAGGAACCGGTCATCGGGGTGCTCGGCGAGGGCGCCTCGGTGCCGGACGGCAGCAAGCCCCGGCCGGTCCTGGAGCGCTACGATCTCGGCCGCCGCAAGACCACCGAGCTGGTCTCCGGGCTGGACTGGTTCGAGGTCAGCGGGGACGGCGAGTGGCTGGTGGTGCGGGACGGCGGCGAGCTGCGGGTGGTCCCGGCCCAGCGCAAGGCGGACCAGGACGGCGGCGACACGGTGCAGGTCGACCTGTCCCGGGCCCGGTTCCTGGCCGATCCGGCCGCGCTGTGGCGGCACGCCTACGGCGAGGTGCGCCGGTACATGCGGCACGACTTCTGGGTGCCGGACATGGCCGGGGTGGACTGGGACGGGGTTGGCGAGGAGTACCGGCCGGTGCTGCAGCGGGTCGGCAGCCCGGCCGAGTTCGCCGACCTGCTCTGGGAGGTGGTCGGCGAGCTGGGCAGCTCGCATGCCTACATCAGGCCGTCCAGCTCGCCGGGGGAGGACGGCGACGGTGAGCCCGGGCTGCTCGGCGCGGACCTGGCCCGTGACCCGGACGGCAGCTGGCGGGTGGCCCGGGTGCTGCCCGGCGAGTCGTCCGACCCGCGGGCCCGGTCGCCGCTGGCCGCCCCGGGTACCGGGGTGCAGCCCGGCGACATCCTGCTCGCGGTGGACGGGCGGCCGGTCGATCCGCTGGCCGGGCCGGGGCCGCTGCTGATCGGCGCGGTGGGCAAGCCGGTCGAGCTGACCGTGGCCGGCCCGGCCGGCGCGGTCCGCCGGGTCGCGGTGACCCCGCTGGCCAGCGAGCGCCGGCTGCGCTACCAGGACTGGGTCGCGGGCAACCGGCGGCTGGTCCGCGAGCTGTCCGGCGGCCGGGCCGGCTACCTGCACATCCCGGACATGATGGGCGAGGGCTGGGCGCACTTCCACCGGGACCTGCGGGTCGAGCTGGCCCGGGACACGCTGATCATGGACATCCGGATGAACCGCGGCGGCCACGTGTCCGAGCTGGTGGTGGAGAAGCTGGCCCGGCGGATCATGGGCTGGGACATGCCGCGCTGGATGCAGCCGGTCAGCTACCCCAAGGACACGCCGCGCGGCCCGATCGTCGCGCTGGCCGACGAGAACGCCGGGTCGGACGGGGACATGGTGACGGCGGCTATCAAGATCCTCGGCCTCGGCCAGGTGGTGGGCGCCCGCACCTGGGGCGGGGTGATCGGCATCGGCGACCCGTTCCAGCTGGTCGACGGCACCTCGATGACCGTGCCGCGCTACGCGATCTGGCTGAACGGGTTCGGCTGGAGCGTGGAGAACTACGGCGTGGACCCGGACATCGAGGTGCTCATCTCGCCGGACGACTGGGCCGCGGGCCGGGACCCCCAGCTGGCGACCGCGACCCGGCTGGCCATGGAGCAGCTGGCCGACCGGCCGGCCGCGCAGCCGCCGGACTACTCGGACCGGCCGTCCCGGGTCCGGCCGCCGCTGCCGCCCCGGTCGGCCTGACGGCCCTTCGGCTAGAGCGGGGCCTGGTAACTGCCGATCCAGTGCACCTTGAGCCAGGTCAGCGCGGCGGTCCAGGCCCCGGTCACTTCGAGCACGCCGACCAGCACCAGCAGCCCGCCGCCGATCCGGGTGATCAGCTTGGCATGCCGCCGGGCCCAGCCGAACGCGGTCATCCCGCGCTGGAACGCGAACGCCACGATGAGGAACGGGATGCCGAGGCCCAGCCCGTAGATGAAGGCCAGCACCGCGCCGCGCACCGCGGTGCCCGACGTGAAGGACATGGTCAGCACCACGCTCAGGGTGGGACCGATGCACGGCGTCCAGCTCAGCGCGAACAGCACGCCGAGCAGCGGCGCGCCGGCCAGCCCGGCCCGGGGCCGGAACGAGGGCCGGGCGATCCGCCCGGTGATCGGGAACCGGTCGAACACGCCGGCGAACAGCAGGCCGAGCACGATGGTCAGCGCGCCCAGCACCTGGGTCAGCCCGGCCGAGTGCCGCTGCAGCACCAGCCCGAGGCTGCCGAAGGCCAGCCCTTCGGTGGCGAACACCAGCGAGAAACCGAGCACGAACAGCAGCGTGCCGAGCATGGTGCGGCCGTGGGCTGGTGTGGCGGCCGGGCCGCCGGTGGTCACGCCAGCGGCCGGCGCGGCCACGCTCACGCTGCCGCCCGCCGCGGCCAGCCCGGCCGCCGGGGCCGCGGTCACGCTGGCCGTCTGCCCGGCCGCCCCGGCCCGCTGGGCGTCGGTCCCGGACATGCCGGTCACGTAGGACAGGTAGCCGGGCACCAGGGGCAGGCAGCACGGCGACAGGAAGGTGATCGCACCGGCCGCCGCCGCCACCGGCGCAGCCAGAATGAGCGGCCCGGACTGGACCAGATGCGCTACACCACTCATCCGCACGCCTCCTGTCGGGCACCAAACTACCGCCCGTAGCGCCGCGGCGGCAGGCCGGCCGCGGCCTCGGCCGGCCAACCATTGCCCGGGCATGGCCCTGGTTCTAAGGTTCGGGATGAGTCCTCGTGTGCGGTTACGTCCGGCCATGTGCGATTGCGTCCGGTCACGCTCGGTCCGTGCCCGGGGGCCAGGGGTTCAAGCCGCGCCGCAGCGGCCAGCAGAACGGAGATCACCATGCACGATGCGCCCCTGCACAGACTCGTCCGGTACCTGACCAGAGCCACCCGGCACGGGTTAAGCCGCCGGCTGGCCATCACCGCGCTGCCCGCCGTGCTGCTCGTGCCGCTGCTGACCAGTTCGGCGGGGCGGGTGCAGGCCGCGGGGGACGGCCCGCCCGGCGGGGCGGTGCCCACCGTGAACTGGGCTCTGTCCGGGACCGCCAGCGCCGACTCCACCGAATCAGGCGACCCGGCGTCGAACGCGATCGACGGGGACGCGGGCACCGACTGGTGCACCTCGGCCTGGACCGGCACGCTCACCGTCGACCTCGGCCAGGTCCGCTCGCTCAGCGACCTGGGCATCACCCTCGACTCGTCCAGCCCGTCGGCCAGCGCCACCATCAAGACCGCGGCCACGTCCGGTGACTGGCAGGCCGTGCCGGCCGCCAGCAACGTCGCGCTGGACCCGGGCAACCCGATGTACATCCCGCTGCCCCAGGGCACCCAGGCCCGGTACGCGGAAATCACCGTGTACAGCGACACCGGTGCCGATGTGTGCGTGGGCGAGTTCCGGACGTACGGGCCGGATCCGGCCGCGGCCGGCATGGACTTCGGCGCCGACCTGTCCTTCACCCCGCAGGAACTGGCCGCCGGGGCCAAGTTCAGCTACCACGGCCAGCAGCAGTCCCCGGTGCAGATCATGCGCGAGAACGGGGCCAACTACGTCCGGATGCGGCTCTGGGTGGACCCGCCGCCCGGGTACAGCGACCTGGCCAGCGACCTGGCCCTGGCCCGCAGCGTGCACGCGGCCGGGATGAAGATCTACCTGGACATCATGTATTCCGACTTCTGGGCCGACCCGACCAAGCAGAACATCCCGGCCGCCTGGCAAGGCCAGGATCTGGCCCAGCTCACCGCGACCGTGCAGTCCTACACCCAGCAGGTGATCTCCGCGTTCGCCAAGCAGGGCACGCCGGTGGACATGGTCTCGATCGGCAACGAGATCCGGAACGGCATCCTGTGGCCGGTCGGCGAGGTGAACGACCCGACCAACCCGGCCGACTACGACAACCTGGCCACGCTGCTCAAGGCGGGCGTGGCCGGCGCCCGGGCGGGCAACCCGCCGGGCCACCAGCTGCTGATCATGATGCACTACGACCAGGGCGGCAACAACGCGCTCAGCCAGGCCTTCTACCAGAACCTGGTGGCCCAGGGCGTGCCGTTCGACGTGATCGGGCTGTCCTACTACCCGTTCTTCCACGGCCCGATCTCGGCCATGCGGCAGAACGTGGACGCGCTGGCCACCCAGTTCCACAAGAAGATCGTCATATCGGAGACCCAGTACCCGTGGACGCTGGCCAACGGCAACAGCCCGATCGGGGACAGCACCGGCAACTTCGTCTGGGAGCCGAGCCAGCTGTCCCCGGGTTACCCGGCCAGCCCGGGCGGCCAGCTGTCCTTCGTCACCGACGAGCTGTCCATCCTGGCCCAGGTGCCGGACGGGCTGGGCGCCGGGCTGTTCTACTGGGCGCCGGACTGGATTCCCGGCGTGCCGTGGGAACCCGGCACCGGCATCGGCACGCCGAACGCCAACCTCACCCTGTTCAACTCGCAAGGCGTGGCGCTGCCGTCGATCGGGATCTTCCGCAACCCGGCCGCGGTCTGCCAGAGCTATGACCCCTGGGATGTGCCCTGCGTGGTAGGACGGCTGACGGACACCGGCCCGCGCGCGGTCAGCCGCGCGCGGGCCGGCTTCCGGCCAGCAGGAACAAGTTCAGCACCTGGCAGAGCAGCGCCACCGCGGTGAGCAGGGCCATGCCCAGGGATGCGCCGTTGGTCCCGGCGTTCACGAACGCGGCCCCGCTGGCCGCGGCGCCCAGCACGGCGAGCAGGCTCAGCCCCGAGGTCACGATCAGCGCGGGCCACCGTGCGGTCACCGCGCGGATCACCGGCACGATCGAGCCGGCCAGCAGCAGCAGCCCCAGGCCGGTGTGCACGGCCAGCCCGGCCGGCCCGTGCGCCAGCGCCCGGCCGATCGCGGCGAACTCGCCGCCCCCCTGATCCCGGGCCGGGATCGTGACGTACAGGTTCACCCACATGCCCAGCCCGTACTGGATGAGCAGGGCGACCGCGGTGCCCAGGCTGGCCCGCCGGATCACCTCGTCCGGGCTGAACCGGGTGCCCGCGGGTGGGCGGGACGCGACAGATACTCCGGACATTCCTGCCGTCACCTCCACTGGCTGATACCTAGGCAATCAATATTGTTTCTAGCAAAGATGATTTCGAGCCGCAAGTATTTTACTGAGTGATAGTATTGCGTGGTGGACGACGTTGCCCGGGACCCCGACGGCAGCCTCGCCTTCCTCCTGGTCCAGCTGGGCATGCACGGCGCGCGCCAGTTCGGCCAGCGGCTGCAGCCGCTGGGCCTGGAACAGCGGCAGGCCGGGATGCTGGTCCGGCTGGCCGCCAGCGAAGGCCAGTCGCAGCAGGCCGTGGCCGCGATGCTCGGGGTCAACGCGACCCGGATGGTCTTCCTGGTGGACGAGCTGGAGAAGCTCGGCCTGGTCGAGCGGAGGCGCAACCCGGAGGACCGGCGCTCGCACGCGCTGTACCTGACCGACCAGGGCCGGGCCGCGCTGGCTCAGGTCCAGGCCGTCGCCGCCGAGCACGAGCAGCAGATGAGCGCCGGCCTGACCGGCGAGCAGCGCCGCGAGCTCATTGCCCTGCTCCGCCAGGTGGCCGCCGCCCAGGGCCTGCGCCCGGGCAGCCTGCCCGGCTTCCCGCCGCACCAGCCGCCCAGCTGAGTCCGGCGCCGGAAAATGCGGTGACCTGGGGGGAAGCTGGGTGTTAGCGTGCGGGGCAGCCGACCGGGGAGACACGCTGGATGAGCCGCAGGCTGCTGCGGATGGACGTTTCCCCGCTGCGCGGCAGTGACCGCGGCAGCTTCCGGGTGCTGTACGCCAGCCGCAGCGTCACCCTGTTCGGCACCCAGGCGACCGACGTGGCGCTGCTGGTGCAGGCCCGGCAGCTCACCGGGTCGGCGTTCGCGGTCGGCCTGCTCGGCGTGGCCGAGCTGGTCCCGCTGGTGGTGTTCGGCCTGTACGGCGGGGTGCTGGCGGACCGGCTGGACCGGCGGCGGCTGCTCCGCTGGTGTGAGGCCGGGCTCGGCCTGCTGGCCGCGGCGCTGGCCGGCAACGCGGTGGCACCGCATCCCGCGGTATGGCCGCTGTACGCGCTGGCCGCCGCGATGAGCATGCTGACCGCGCTGCAGCGGCCGTCGCTGGAGGCGGCCATCCCGCGCACGGTGCCCCGGGATCAGCTGGCCGCGGCCGCGGCGCTGCTGTCCATATCGGGCGACGCGGGTGCGATCGTCGGGGCCACGGTGGGCGGCGCGATCGCGGCCGGGCCCGGTGCGGGCTGGGTCTACGGCTTCGACACGGTCAGCTTCACGGTCTCGTTCCTGCTGCTGCTGCTCAGGCTCAAGCCGCTGCCGCCGCCCAGTGCCGGCGCCGGGGAGCACGCGGCCGGCCCGGGACCGCGCGCCATCCTGGCCGGCCTGCGGTACGCCTGGGGGCGGCGCGACCTGCTCGGCTCGTACCTGGCCGACCTGGCCGCGATGACGTTCGCCTACCCGAACGCGCTGATCCCGTTCATCGCGGCCGGGCTGCACGCATCCTGGGCGACCGGGCTGCTGTTCGCCGCCCCGTCGGCCGGGGCGCTGGCCATCTCGGCCACCGGCGGCTGGCTGGGCCGGGTGCACCGGTACGGCCGGGCCATCGCGCTGGCCGCCGCGGGCTGGGGGCTGGCCATCGCCGGGTTCGGCCTGGCCCCGGACCTGGCCGTGGCGCTGGGCTGCCTGTTCGCCGCGGGCGCGGCCGACATGATCAGCGGCATCTTCCGGGACACGCTCTGGAACCAGACCATCCCGGACCAGCTGCGCGGCCGGCTGGCCGGGGTGGAGATGCTCAGCTACAGCGTGGGCCCCTCGGCCGGGCAACTGCGGGCCGGCGGGGTGGCCAGCCTGACCACGCCCCGCTTCGCGGCCTGGTCCGGTGGGCTGCTGTGCGTGGCCGCGGTCGGCGTGGTCGGCCTGGCCCTGCCCAGCTTCTGGCGATTCAGCAGTCGTCCGGCAGAAGTCAGCCGAGCGACTGAACCGCTGACTGGATAGCCCGGTGGAAGGTGGGATATGCGTAGATCATCTGGCCGAGCCAGGCGCACCGGGATCCGGGCGTGCACGGCCAGCGTGAGCATGCTGAGCACCTCGCCGCCGACCGGCCCGACCGAGCTGGCGCCGGCCAGGATGCCGCGGTCGGCGTCGGCCACCAGCTTGATGAACCCGTCGTTGCCCGCCTGGTGGATCCAGCCGCGGGCCGACTCGGGGATCTTGGCGAAGCCGGTGCGCACGGTTATGCCCTGCTCGCGGGCCTGCGCCTCGGTCAGCCCGACCGAGCCGATTTCCGGGTCGGTGAACGTGACCCGGGGCACCGCGTGGTATTCGGCCGGCCACACCGGCTGGCCGAGGATGTCGGCCACGGCGATGTCGGCCTGGTACATGGACATGTGGGTGAACTTGCCGTGCCCGGTGACGTCGCCGATGGCCCACACCCCGGGCGCCACCCGCATGTGGTCGTCCACCGGGATGGTCCGCCCGGCCTCGTCCACGCCGACCACGCCGACGCCGAGCCCGGCCAGGTCGGCGCGCCGCCCGGCCGCCACCAGCAGCGCGCCGGCCGTGACCGGTACCCCAGCGCCGCCGGACAGGGTGACCGTGAATCCAGTGCCGTCGTGCCGCACCGCGGCCGCGGTGGCCCCGGTACGAACGTCGATGCCGTCCCGGGCGAAGACCTCGCGGAGCAGCTCACCGGCCTCCGGCTCCTCGGCTGGGACCAGGTGCCGGCTGCCTTCCAGCACGGTCACCCGCGCGCCGAACCGGGCGAACACCTGGCTCAGCTCGACCCCGACCGGGCTGCCGCCGAGCACCAGCAGCGACCCGGGCACCTCGGTGGTCTCGATGGCCTCCCGGTTGGTCCAGTACGGCGTGCCGGCCAGGCCGCCGATGGCCGGCACGGATGGCTCGGTGCCGGGGTTGAGCAGGATGCCGCGGCGGGCCCGGAGCACCTGGTCACCGACGGTGACCTGGTCCGGCGCGGTGAGCCGCCCGTGGCCGCGGAAGAACTGCCCGCCCTGGCCGGTGAACCGGTCCACGGCCACCTTGTCGTCCCAGTCGTCGGTGGCTTCCACCCGGATCCGGCGGGCCACCGGCGCCCAGTCCGGCTGCACCGCCGCGGCCCCGGCCAGGCCCGGGATGCGGCGCCCCTCGGCCAGCAGGTTGGCCGCGCGAATCATCATCTTGGACGGGACGCAGCCCCAGTACGGGCACTCCCCGCCGACCAGCCGGTCATCCACGCCCGCCACGGACAGGCCCGCGGCGGCCAGCCGCTCCGCGGCGTCCTCGCCACCTGGGCCCATACCGACGACGACGACATCCACCGCGAGCTCGGGCAAACCGGCCTCCCCCTGGGGTGCATGGGCTCCGGGACCCAGGGTATGGCAGGGTGGATTTTCCGCGGAATTGCAGCGGCAGGGAGTTCGTTTCCTACAACGTGGCCGGTCACAACCCGGCCCGGACGGGGCGTAAAGATGACCTCTCAGCGCGGCAATGATGCTCGCCTGGCTGGCCCGCCGCTGACCGAGCGGCAGGCCGAAGAGCAAGCCCATGGGATCTGCTTCAAGACCGGCCCGCCCGGGCAGGTCGGCGTCGAGCTGGAGTGGCTGGTCTGCGATGGCCGCGACCCGGCTCGTCCCGTTGACCAGCAGCGGGTGGCGCGGGCCCTCGCCCGCCTGGACCAGCCCGGAGCGCTCCCTGGCCAGGGACGGCTGACCACCGAACCTGGCGGCCAGGTTGAGCTGAGCTCCGCGCCCGCGTCCGGCCTGGGCGGCTGCGTGGCCGCCGCGCGTTCTGACCTCGCCGCGGTACGGCAGGCCATCGCGCCGGCCGGGCTCAGCCTCGCGGGGCATGGCCTCGACCCGCTCCGGCCGCCACGGCGTGTGCTGGATGAACCGCGCTACGCGGCCATGGAGGAATTCTTCGACCGGAGCGGCCCGTGGGGCCGCGTGATGATGTGCAGCACCGCGTCGGTGCAGGTGTGCGTGGACGCGGGGGAGGACTGCGGCGGGCCCGCGGGCTTCCGCTGGCGCTGGCATCTGCTGCACGCGCTCGGCCCCGTCCTGGTGGCCGCGTTCGCCAACTCCCCGTTCCGCAGCGGCCGCCCGTCCGGCTGGAAGTCGACCCGGCAGGCGGTCTGGTTCCGGCTCGACCCGGGCCGCACCCGGGCCCCGGCCAACGCCGTGCCCGGCCCGCAGCACAACGGGAACGGCTGGCCCGAAGACGGCGACCCGCGGGCCGCCTGGGCCCAGTACGTGCTGGACGCCTCGGTCATGTGCCTGCGCGAGCCTGGGTCCGACCGGTGGGTCACGCCGTCCGGGCTGACGTTCCGGGACTGGCTGCGCGGCGCGGCCAGCCCGGGACCGACCGCCGACGATCTCACCTATCACATGTCCACCCTGTTCCCGCCGGTCCGGCCACGTGGCCACCTGGAGCTGCGGGTGATCGACGCGCAGCCCGGCGACGGCTGGATCGTGCCCACCGCGGTGGTGTCCGCGCTGCTCGACGACCCGGCCGCGGCGGAGGCCGCGATGGCCGCGACGGCGCCGCTGTGCGGCACCCCGGACGAGCTGTGGCTGCGCGCCGCCCGGTTCGGCCTGGATGATCCGCAGCTGGCCGCGGCCGCCCGGAAGTGCTTCGCCGCGGCCGATGAGGCGCTGGGCCGGCTCGGCGCGCCGGCCGGGTGCGGGCGGCGGTGGCCGCGTTCACCAACCGCTATGTGCTGCCCGGCCGGTGCCCGGCCGACGACCTGCTCGACGAGGCGCGCGGGGCGGAAAGCCCGGCGCACATCATCCGCTACCTGCACGACATCCGGCTGCCCGACGGCACCCTGCCCATCGTCAACCAGCCCATCGTGAACCAGGAGGAGCACAGATGACGGCCACGCCGACCCCGGACGCGATCCGCCCGGCGCCGGACAGCGGAGCCGACCGGCTCCGCGAGCTGATCGCGCGCAACCTGCTGACCGCGCGGGAACGCACCCAGCTGCTGACCGACGCGGTGGACGAGCCCGACCTGGTGCGGCAGCACTCCCCGCTGATGTCCCCGCTGGTCTGGGATCTGGCGCACATCGCCAACCAGGAGGAGCTGTGGCTGCTCCGGGCGGTCGGCGGGCGGGAGCCGATGCACCCGGAGATCGACACCTTGTACGACGCGTTCGAGCACCCGCGGGTGGAGCGGCCCACGCTGCCGCTGCTGCCGCCGGCCGAGGCCCGGGCGTACGCGCACGAGGTTCGCGGCCGGGTGCTCGACGTGCTCGGCTCGGCCGCGTTCAGCGGGTCCCGGCTGGTCAGCCAGGGCTTCGCGTTCGGCATGGTGGCCCAGCATGAGCAGCAGCACGACGAGACCATGCTGGCCACCCACCAGCTCAGGAAGGGCGCGCCGGTGCTGACCGCGGCGCCGCCCGGCCCGCCGCCCGCGGACGCGCTGCGGCTGCCGGCCGAGGTGGAGGTGCCCGGCGGCCCGTTCACCATGGGCACCTCGGCGGAGCCGTGGGCGCTGGACAACGAGCGGCCCGCGCATCCGGTCAGCCTGCCGACGTTCTACATCGACAGCACGCCGGTGAGCAACGGTGCCTACCAGGCGTTCATCGCCGACGGCGGGTACGGCGACCAGCGCTGGTGGACGGCTGAGGGCTGGGCGCACCGGCAGCGGACGGGCCTGGCGGCGCCGCTGTTCTGGCACCGCGAGGGGTCCGGCTGGGTGCGCCGCCGGTTCGGCGTCACCGAGCCGGTGCCGGCCGCCGAGCCGGTCATGCACGTTTGCTTCCACGAGGCGCAGGCCTACGCCCGGTGGGCGGGCCGCCGCCTGCCCACCGAGGCGGAGTGGGAGAAAGCGGCCCGGTTCGACCCGGTCACCGGCCGGTCCCGGCGGTTCCCGTGGGGCGACGGGGATCCCACCCCAGAGGTGGCCAACCTGGGCCAGCGGCACCTGCAGCCGGCCGCGGTGGGCAGCTACCCGGCGGGCGCGGCGCCGTGCGGCGCCCGGCAGCTGATCGGCGACGTGTGGGAGTGGACCAGCAGCGACTTCCTGCCCTACCCGGGCTTCGCCGCGTGGCCGTACCGGGAGTACTCGGAGGTGTTCTTCGGCCCGGACTACAAGGTGCTGCGCGGCGGCTCGTTCGCGGTCGGCCCGGTGGCCTGCCGGGGCACGTTCCGCAACTGGGACTACCCGATCCGGCGGCAGATCTTCGCCGGCTTCCGCACCGCCCGCGACGGCGCGGCGCAGCCAACCCCACGGCAAGGCGGGTGACCGGCCCGGATGTGCCGCCACCTGGCCTACCTGGGCCCGCCGGCCACGCTGGCTGCGGTGCTCAGCGACCCGCCGTACGGGCTGGTCCGGCAGTCCTGGGCGCCGCGCCAGCAGCGGCACGGCACGGTGAACGTGGACGGCTTCGGGGTGGGCTGGTACGCCGACGGTGACCCGGTGCCGGCCCGTTACCGGCGGGCCGGGCCGATCTGGGCGGACGCCTCGTTCGCCGACATCGCCAGGGTGACCCGGACCCGCGCGCTGCTGGCCGCGGTCCGCTCGGCGACCGACGGCACGGCCCCCGGGGAGGCCGCAGCCGCTCCGTTCGCCGCTGACCGCTGGCTGTTCAGCCACAACGGCACGCTGAACGAATGGCCCCGGGCCACTGCCGCCCTGGCGGCGACGCTGCCGCCGGTGGAACTGCTCGATCTCGAGGCGCGTACCGACTCGGCGCTGGCCTGGGCGCTGGTGCTGCACCGGCTGCGGGCCGGGGACGGCCTGGCCGAGGCGCTGGCCGGTACGGTGTCCGAGCTGGACGCGCACGGCATCACCGGCCGGTTCAACTTCCTGCTCACCGACGGGCAGCAGATCGCGGCCACGGCGGCCGGCGACACGCTGTGCTACCGGGCTGGGGCCGGGCAGCTCACCGTCGGCTCGGAGCCCAGCGACGAGGAGCCCGGCTGGATCACGGTGCCGGACCGGTCGGTGCTCACCGGGCGGCCCGGTGCCGTCGAGGTAACCGTGCTGAAGACAGTCAGCGAGGACGACGGAAGGATTTCTTACCCGTGACCGACACCAGCAGCGAACTGCAGATCGACCGGATGCTGCCGGAGGGCTTCCTGGCCCAGGCGCTGCGCGCAGACGTCCGGGCCGGCCTCACCGCCAGCCCCAAGGTCCTGCCGCCCAAGTGGTTCTATGACGAGCGGGGCAGCGAGCTGTTCGAGAAGATCACCCTGCTGCCGGAGTACTACCCGACCCGGACCGAGCGGTCCATCCTGTTCGAGACCGCGCCGGGCATCGCCGCCGCCACCGGCGCCGCCGTCCTGGTGGAACTGGGCTCCGGCTCGTCGGACAAGACCCCGCTGCTGCTCGACGCGCTGCGCGAGGCCGGCACGCTGCGCAGCTACGTGCCAGTGGACGTCAGCGAGACCGCGCTGATCACGGCCGCGCACCGGGTGCAGGCCGGCTACCCGGGCCTGGCCGTCCGGGCCGTGGTCTCCGACTTCGAGGAGCACCTCGGCCTGCCCGAGGTGGCCGGGCCGCGGCTGGTCGCGTTCCTGGGCAGCACGATCGGCAACCTGGTGCCGGGCCAGCGGGCCGCGTTCCTGGCCCGGCTGCGCGCCGGGCTGCATCCGGGTGACGCGCTGCTGCTCGGCACCGACCTGGTCAAGGACCCGGCCGTGCTGCTGGACGCGTACGACGACTCAGCCGGTGTGACGGCGGCATTCAACAAGAACGTGCTGTCCGTGCTCAACACCGAACTCGGCGCGAACTTCGACGCGGAACTGTTCGACCACATGGCGGTGTGGGATCCGGAGAACGAGTGGATCGAGATGCGGCTGCGCTCGGCCGAGGACCAGACGGTGCGGCTGCCCGGCGTCGGGCTGACCATCGAGTTCGCCGCGGGCGAGCAGTGGCGGACCGAGGTATCGGCCAAGTTCCGCCGGGCCGGCGTGGCGGCCGAACTCGATGCCGCGGGGTTCCGGCTGCACTCCTGGCAGACCGACCCACTGAACCGCTTCGCGCTGTCCCTGGCCGTGCCGGTCTAGCTCAGCGGATCAGCCTGGCAGGCCGCGGGGCACGGCGCGGACGGTGACCCGGTCCAGCTGGAGCAGGCTGGTCAGCTCGCTGATCACCCGGTCCGCGTCGATCGCGCCGCAGCTGAACAGGTCGACCGCGACCAGTTCCTCCTCCGGCCAGGTGTGGATGCTCAGGTGTGACTCGGCCAGGATGAGCACCAGGGTGATGGCGCCGTTGGGGAAGACCACGTGGCTGGTGCCCAGCACGTGACCGTGCCCGGCGGCCACCGCGCGGGCTGCGGCGCTGGTCAGCTGGGCCAGGTCAGTCACAGGCGTGGCCGGTGAGCTGGCCGCGTCGATGGCGTGCAGCACCTTGGCCGGCCGCGCCTGCCGCGGCCTCTTCGGGACCGGCAGCGACGGTGGGCGCGTTTCCGGCTGCGCGCTGGGTGCTCCGTTGCCCGGCATGATGTGGGAGAATACCGTACCTGTCACCGGCCCAGCCGGGGCAGTCGAGACCGGCCTGACCGGGCCCCGCCGCGGTGGGCAGCGAGCCAGAAAACAGTGCCGCATGGATGTTGACGCAGTGGCCACCGAGGTTGCCTCGGCGGTCGGGCTGGCTGAGGGCCGGTCAGGGGTCAGGGATGTGCTGCGCGCCATCGCCCGCAGCGAGCCGGTGGCCACCCGCGAGGTGAGCCGGCTGGCCGAGCTGCCCATCCCGCTGGTCACCGCGGTATGCAACGAACTGCGCAAGCGGGGCGTGGTGGACCGGGGGCGGCCGGTCCGGCTGACCGAGGCCGGCCGGGCCGCGCTGCACGCGCCCGGGCCGGGCAGCGGCGGGCACAGCGCGCTGTCCGGGCGCTGCCCGGCCTGCGACGGCCGCGGCGTGGTCATCCCGGACGCGGCCGCCACGCTGGCCGCCGAACTGGACCGGCGGTCGGCCGGTATCCCCGGGGCCAAGCTGGACCTGGACCAGACGCACTGCACGGTGGACACCAAGATCCGCCGGGTGCTGCGGATGCACGAGGCCGGGGCGGTGGACGGCAAGGCCATCATCCTGCTCGGCGACGACGACCTGATCTCGGTCGCGCTGGCCCTGTTCTGCGCGCTGCCCGGCAGCGCGGCGCGGCCCCGGCGGCTGGCCGTGCTGGACACCGACGCCGACCTGCTCGCGTTCATCGGCGGGCAGCTGGCCGGCGCCCCGTTCCCGGTGGAACTGTGCCGGCACGACCTGCGCGACCCGCTGCCGCCCGGGCTGGCCGGCCAGTTCGACGTGGCGTGCACCGACCCGCCGTACACGGTGGCCGGCGCCGAGCTGTTCCTGTCCCGCGCGGTGGCCGCGCTGAACGCCGACCCGGGCCAGCACGTGTTCTTCTCGTTCGGCGCCCGCCGCCCGGCGGAGACCCTGCTCACCCAGGAGCTGATGGTGCAGCTCGGGCTGACCATCCGGGCGCTGCTGCCCGGCTTCAACGAGTACCTCGGGGCCGGCGTGCTGGGCAGCACCAGCAACCTGTTCCACCTGCGCAGCACGCCCGGCGCGGCCCCGCTGATCAGCGGCCGGTACGACGGGCCGCTGTACACCGCCGAGGGCCGGGTGATCACCCGCCGGTACCGGTGCGCGGGCTGCGCCGCGGTGCACCTGGTCGGGCCGGGCACCCAGTGGGCGCAGATCGGCGCGCTCAAGACGGCGGGCTGCCCGGACTGCGCGGGCACCGTGTTCCGGCCGATGGCGCTGGAGCAGCGGTGACTGAAGAGCCAGTGACCGGATACCTGGTCCGCCCGGCCACGGAGACCGACCTGGACGCGCTGGCCGATTTCGAGGTGGAGATCGCCCAGGTCTCGTTCGGCGACGAGGCGATCACCGACCCGGCGCTGCACCGCAAGCGGGTGGCCGGGGCGCTGGGCAAGCCGGGCGAGGTGACCGTGGTCGCGGCGGCCGAGGACGAGCCGGCCGTGCCGGTCGGCTGGGCCTGGCTGTCCGGCCGGACCAACTCGCTGACCGGCGCCCGGTACGGCAATTTCCGCTCACTGGCGGTAGCCGACATACCGCAGCGCGCGCAGGTCGCTGAAATCTTGATGACAGCCGTGCTGAGTGCGGCGGCAACCGCCGGTTTCAGTCAGCTCACCGGTAAGGTGCACGCCAGGAACCTCGGCATGCGCGCTCTGTACCGGAAATTCGGATTCGAGGCGACGCACATCACGATGGAGAAACGGGACCTGTGCCGGGAACAGTCATGAGCACGGCCGGGCTGGTCAAGTGCGTCGTCTGGGACCTGGATAACACCCTGCTGCGGGGCACCTACCTGGAATCCCTGCCGGACCGGCCGCCCGCCGATCCCGCGCTCAGCGGCCTGCTGGCCGAACTGGGCCGCCGCGGCATCGTGCACGCCATCGCCAGCCGCAACCCGCCGGAGGCGGCCGAGTACGCGGCCCAGGCGACCGGGTGCGAGTTCGTCGCGGCCGAGTGCGGCTGGGGCCGCAAATCCGAGGCACTGACCCGGATCGCGGCTGGGCTGGACATCAGCGTGGACGCGCTGGCGTTCGTGGACGACGACCCGTACGAGCGGGCCGAGGTCGGCGCGGCGCTGCCCGGGGTCCGGGTGCTGTCCCCGGAGGACGCCGCCGAGGCCGTGGGCTGGCCAGAGTTCAGCCCGGCCGTGGTGACCCAGGAAGCCCGCCGCCGGGCCGGGCTGTACCGGCAGCGGCACCGCCGGCAGCAGGCCGGGCAGGCCTTCACCGGGTCGCACGAGGAGTTCCTGCGCGCCTGCCGGACCGAGGTCACCATCGCCGCGGCCAGCCCGGCCGACGTGCCCCGGCTGCACGAGCTGTCCGAGCGGACCAGCCAGTTCAACTCGGCCGGCCAGGCGCTGCCGGCCGCGTCGATCGAGGCGCTGCTCGGCGCCCCGGCGACGGACGTGATGACGGTGCGGCTGCGCGACCGGTTCGCCGATGACGGGCTGGTCGGCGGGTGCGTGATCGACTGGCGGCCGGACCGGGTCGCCGCGGTGCCGCTGCTGATGATGTCCTGCCGGGCCATCGGCCGCGGCGTGATCGACAGCCTGCTGACCTGGCTGGCCGGCCGCGCGGCGCGCCGTGGCGCGGCCGAGGTCCAGGTGCCCTGCCCGGTCAGCGAGCGCAGCGTGCCGCTCCGGCTCGCGCTGGCCCGGGCCGGCTTCCGTGCCACCGCGGACCAGGCGGCCGGGCCCGGCCGCACGGTGTTCCGCTGCGACCTGGGCACGCCCCGGCCGGCCCTGCCGGACTGGGTGACCGCGCCAGGTGAGGCATGACCGGCCTGGGACGGCCCGGTCAGGCCGTCATCGCCGATGAGCTGCGCCAGGTGCTGGCCACCGCCACCGGGCGCCCGGAACTGACCGCCATCACCCTGGACACGCCGCTGTTCGGCGACGGGGTGGGCCTGGACTCGCTGACCGGGACACTGCTGCTGCGCCAGGTCCGGCAGCGGTTCGGGGTGGATGTGGCGGCCGAGGATCTCAGCCTGGACGCACTGGCCACACTGGGCACCCTGGTGATATTTGTTTGCGGCCGAGTTACCGACGACCGCGCGGGGGGTGACTCCTGATGCTCCCGGTCCCGCCAGCCGGCTGCGCCGACGTGTGGTGGCTGGACATCGGCACGGTCACCGTGGGCCGGCCGGAACTGGCCGAGCTGAGCCTGGAGGAGCACAAGCGGGCCGCGTCGTTCGCGTTCCGGTCCGACCGGCGCCGGTACACCGCGGCGCACGTGATGCTGCGCCGGGTGCTGTCCGGCTACGTGGACATCCCGCCGTCCAGCCTGATCTTCCGCCGTGAGCCGTGCCCCCGCTGCGGCAAGCCGAACGGGCGGCCGGCCCTCCCGTTCGGCTACGGGCTGCACTTCTCGCTGGCGCACAGCGGGGACGCGGTGGTGATCGCGGTGGCTGGCCAGCAGGTCGGCGTGGATGTGGAGCAGCAGCCGACCGGTTGCGTGTGCGCGCTGTCCGCCGATATGAACGCGGCCGACGCGGAGTGGGGCCGCCCGCTGGAGGAGGCGGCCCGGCACGACCTGGTCATCCGCTGGTGGGTGCGGTCCGAGGCGGTGCTCAAGTGCAGCGGCGAGGGCATCGGGCACGGCATCGGCGCCTTCCCGGTGCTGGGCAGCCCGGACGGGCCGGTCGGCCCGGCGGTGCCGGGGGGCCCGGACCGGCTGGTCGCGGCGACCGCGGCGCACGGCTGCTCGCTGATCTCGCTGCCCGCGCCGGACGGCTACCAGGCCGCGCTGGCGCTGGCCGGCTCGGTCAGCGGCATCCGGCTGGCGGTGCGGGCGCCGTGGACCGCGGCGGGCGCCCGGCAGCCGAGCCACGACTCTGTGCGCTAAATCACGTTCTGGTAACAGGTGCGTGGCAACTGGCTGTAGCCAGCGCGGGTAGCCTCGGGGCAGGCTACGGCGGCCAGCAGGAGGCAGAACGATGACGGCGGTATTCGCGGTGGACGCATGCCGTACCCCGGTAGGCAAGATCAAGGGCGCGCTAGCCCAGGTACGGCCGGACCATCTCACCGCCGAGGTGATCAAGGCGCTGCTGGCCCGCAACGGCTGGCTGGACCCGGGTCAGATCGACGACGTGTACTGGGGCGCGGCGAACCAGGCCGGCGAGGACAACCGGAACGTGGCCCGGATGGGCGTGCTGCTGGCCGGCCTGCCGGTGGAGGTGCCCGGCGCGACGGTGAACCGGCTGTGCGGCTCGGGCATGGAGGCCATCGCCAGCGCGGCCCGGGCCATCGCGGCCGGCGAGGCGGACATCATCCTGGCCGGCGGGGCCGAGTCGATGACCCGGGCGCCGTTCGTGCTGCCCCGGGCGGATGGCCCGTTCCCGCGCGAGGCGGGCGTGGCCGACACCCGGCTGGGCTGGCGGCTGGTCAGCCCGCTGATGCAGGAGCTGTACCCCCCGATCAGCCTGGGCGAGACGGCGGAGAACGTGGCCGAGCGGTACGGCGTCAGCCGGCAGCGCCAGGACGAGTTCGCGCTGCGCAGCCACCAGCGTGCGGCCAGCGCCCAGCAGGCCGGCCGGTTCGACGCGGAGATCGTCCCGGTCGAGACGCCGGGCGGCCCGGTCAGCCAGGACGAGGGCATCCGGGCCGACCTCACGCTGGCCGAGCTGGCTGGCAAGCGGCCCGCGTTCCGCAGCGGCGGCACGGTGACCGGGGGCAACTCCTCGCCGCTCAACGACGGCGCGGCCGGCCTGCTGCTGGTGTCCGAGCGGGCGCTGGCGGCCGCCGGGGTCAGTCCGCTGGCCCGCTACGCGGGCACCGCCGCGGCGGGCGTCCATCCAGATTACATGGGCATCGGCCCGGTGCCGGCGTTCGGCAAAGTGGTACGCCGGGCTGGCTGGGAGGCCGGCCGCGTCGACCTCGTCGAGGTGAACGAGGCGTTCGCGGCCCAGGCCGTGGCGGTGTGCGATGAGCTGAAGCTGGACCCGGAGCGGGTCAACGTGAACGGCGGGGCGATCGCGATCGGTCACCCGCTGGGCTGTTCCGGGGCGCGGATCACCACCACCTTGCTGCACGAGATGAACCGGCGCGGCGCGGCCCGCGGCGCGGCCAGCATGTGCATCGGCGTCGGCCAGGGCATCGCCTCGCTGTGGCAGGCCGCCTGATGGCAGCGGAAGGCAAGCCCCTGATGGCCGCCGCGGATGGTCCGCCGCCCGGGGTGGGCTGGGCCCGGCGGCTGCTGTGGCGGGTGTGGCCGGACCGCAACCCGCTGCGCCGCGCGGCGGACCGGGCCGAGCGGGCCCTGCTGGTCGTGCTGTTCGCGCTGTTCGCGGCCGGCATCCCGGCGGCCGCGCTGGCCGTCGGGCACTGGGCCGGGACGGGCGCGGCGCGGGCCGCCCGGGTGGTGGCCGCCACCCAGCGGCCGGTCAGCGCGCACCTGCTGCATTCCGCGCCGCCCGCGGTCGGGCCGGCCAACCCCTCGTCCTACCTGGTCTCCGAGCCGGCCTGGTGGGCCGATTCGGCGGGGGTGCGGCACATCGCCACCGTGCTGGTCGCCGCGGGCACGAGGGCGGGCACCGTGCTGCACGAGTGGACCGACGGTGCTGGCGGGCTGACCGGCTCGCGGATCGACCCGGGCCAGCTGTCCAGCGGCGCGGTGCTGGCCGCGATCGGCACCGTCCTGCTGCTGATCGCGGTGCTGGTGGTGATCATGCTGGTGATCCGCCGCCACCTGGACCGGCGCCGGCTGGCCGGCTGGGAAGACGGCTGGACCTCGGTCGGGCCGGAGTGGACCGGCCAGCACTGACCGCCCGCGGGCGGTAACGCCGGCCGGCCCCGGCCCACGGTCACATGGGCTGGTCGGCCAGCGTGAAGGCGACCGTGCCCTGGTCGTCCACCTGCGCGTCCAGCGACTTGTCGTCCAGCGCGACGGCGGCGCCGGGCTCGAGGAAGACGCGGGCCCCGGACGTCTCGATTACCTGGTCACCGTCCGCCGGGCTCTCGGCCAGCGTCACCTGGAACGCTGGGCCGCCCTGATCCTGCGACATGATGCGCAGGCCGGTGTCCTCGGGGAGTTCAGGCTGCGAGGTCAGGTTGCGGATGGCCGTCACAGCGCTATCGGTCAAGGTGAGCATTGGGCTGCTCCTGTCGGTATATCGGCATGTGCAGTTGGGGCGCCCCCTACCCCATCTGCGCTGGCTCACTCCGTCGAAAATCATCCGGCGGCTCCGACACCAGGCTGAAGGCCAGGCTGAAGGCGCTACCGAGGTGCGGTCTGACCAGGAAGGATGGAGCAATGCGATACATGCTGCTGCAGAGCTACGGGCCGGTGGAATCGGGCTGCCCGCCGATGACCGAGTGGGCCCCGGCGGACATCACGGCGCACATCGAGTTCCAGCAGGCGCTCAACCAGGAGCTGGCCGACCGGGGTGAGCTGGTTGACGCGCAGGGGCTGGCCGGGCCGGAGCAGGCCCGGTTCGTGGTGTCCGACGGGGTCACCGCGCCGGTGATCACCGACGGCCCGTACCCGGAGTCCAAGGAGCTGCTGGCCGGCTACCGGCTGGTGGACGTCGACTCGGCGGGCCGGGCCATCGAGATCGCCGCCCAGGCTTCGGCCGCGCCCGGCCCGGCCGGGGTGCCGATCCGGCAGCCCATCGAGGTCCGGCAGGTGCTGAGCGCGCCTGATCCGGAGCTCTGAGCCCTGCCATGACCGGCCCTGAGGACCTGCTGCGGCAGTGCGCGCCGCAGGTCCTTGGGGTGATCGCGCGGCGGTACGGGGACTTCGCCAGCGCCGAGGACGCGGTGCAGGAGGCGCTGCTGGCGGCCGCGCTGAGCTGGCCCACGGAGGGCACGCCGGACAACCCGGTGGGCTGGCTGATCCGGGTGGCCGCGCGCCGGATGACCGACCAGTACCGGGCCGACGACGCACGGCAGCGCCGCGAGCTGCTGGCCGCCTCCTGGTCCGCACCCGCCTCCCCATCCCCCTTCACTGACCCCGGCCCGGTCCCCGGCCAGGACGACACGCTGATCCTGATGTACCTGTGCTGCCACCCGGCGCTGGCCCCCGGCTCGGCCATCCCGCTCACGCTGCGCGCGGCCGGCGGGCTGACCACCCGGGAGATCGCCGCCGCCTTCCTGGTGCCGGAGCCGACCATGGGCCAGCGGATCAGCCGGGCCAAGGCCACCCTCAAGACGGCCGACGAGCCGTTCCGGCTGCCCCCGCCGGAGCAGCGGGCGGGCCGGCTGCGCTCCGTGCTGCACGTGCTGTACCTGCTGTTCAACGAGGGCTACACGACCAGCAGCGGCCCGGACCTGGCCCGCGCCGACCTATCCGGCGAGGCCATCCGGCTGGCCCGGATGCTGCGGGCCAGCCTGCCTGGCGACCCGGAGGTGACCGGGCTGCTGGCCCTGATGCTGCTCACCGAGGCCCGGCGGCCGGCCCGCACCGGGCCGGGCGGCGAGCTGATCCCGCTGGCCGAGCAGCCACGCGGCCGCTGGGACCGGGCCATGATCACCGAAGGGCTGACCCTGGTCACCGCGGCGCTGCGGCAGGGGCCGGGGCCGGCGAGTACCAGCTGCAGGCGGCGGTCGCGGCCCTGCACGACCAGGCGGCCCGGCCCGGGGACACCGACTGGGCCGGGATCCTGGCCGTGTACCGGGTGCTGGAGCGGATGACCGGCAACCCGATGGTGACGGTCAACCGGGCCGCCGCGGCGGCCATGGCGGAGGGCCCGGCGGCCGGGCTGGCCATCCTGGACAGCGTGGCGGGCCAGCTCGGCGACCATCACCGGTATCTGTCGGTGCGCGCCCACCTGCTGGAGCAGGCGGGCGACCGGGCCGGGGCCCGGGCCGGGTTCCAGGCCGCCGCGGCCCGGGCCGGCAACCTCCGCGAGCGGCAGTACCTGATCACCAAGGCAGCCCAGGTCGCTGCGGATTCCAGCCCCAGGTAGGGTCGGCGGCGGGTGGGTACCGCGAGCAGACGCGAGCAGAGGGGCCGCTCCGTTGGACACAGGCAGCAGCACGCCGGATGCCGCGGCACCGGCCGTCCCCGGCCAGCCGGCTGAGCCGGAGCCGGCCGAGGGCAGGCTGCCGGACCGGGTGTGGACCGTGCCCAACGTGCTCAGCATGGCCCGGCTGGCTGGTGTCCCGGTGTTCGTCTGGCTGGTGCTCGGCCCGAAGGCCGACGGCTGGGCGGTGGGCCTGCTGTTCGGGGCGGCGGCCAGCGACTGGCTGGACGGGAAGATCGCCCGTGCCTGGCACCAGGAGAGCCGTCTCGGCCAGCTGCTCGACCCGGCCGCCGACCGGCTGTACATCGGGGCCATGCTCATCACGCTGGCCATCCGGGCCATCATCCCGTGGTGGCTGGTCGGCGTGCTGGTGGCCCGCGAGCTGGTGCTCGGCGTCGCGCTGCTCTGGCTGCGCTCGCACGGCTGGGAGCCGCTCCAGGTCAGCTTCGTTGGCAAGGCCGCCACCCTGTGCCTGCTGTACGCGTTTCCGCTGCTGCTGCTGGGCACGTACGGCGGCACGGCCGCGGAGGTGGCCAAGGTGGTCGGCTGGGCGTTCGGGCTGTGGGGCACCGCGCTGTACTGGTGGGCGGCGGGCCTGTATCTGGCGCAGACCCGGCAGCTCACCCGTGGTTCCTCACCTCCGGGCCAGTCATGATGGAGGCACCCGATGGCGAGTGCCCAGCCCGCCCTGCCATCGGGGAGGATGGGCGGACGGCACGGATGACCTGGAAGGAGACCCGGCACCGGTGAAGGCCGTCGTGATGGCCGGCGGAGAGGGCACCCGGCTGCGGCCGATGACCGCCAACCAGCCCAAGCCGCTGCTGCCCGTCTGCAACAAGCCGATCATGGAACACGTGCTCCGGCTGCTCAAGCGGCACGGCTTCGACGAGACCGTGGTCACCGTGCAGTTCCTGGCCTCGCTGGTGCGCAACTACTTCGGGGACGGCGAGGACGTGGGCATGAGCCTGCAGTACGCCACCGAGGAGGCGCCGCTCGGCACCGCGGGCAGCGTGAAGAACGCCGAGGACGCGCTGCGCGACGAGCCGTTCCTGGTCATCTCCGGGGACGCGCTGACCGACATCGACCTGACCGCCATGGTCCGGGCGCACAAGGAGACTGGGGCGCTGGTCACCGTCGGGCTGACCCGGGTGCCCAACCCGCTGGAGTTCGGCATCATCATCGTTGGCGAGGACGGCCGGATCCAGCGTTTCCTGGAGAAGCCGACCTGGGGGCAGGTGTTCTCGGACACGGTGAACACCGGGATCTACGTGATGGAGCCCGAGGTGCTGGCCGAGGTGAAGGCGGGGGAGTCGGTGGACTGGTCCGGCGACGTGTTCCCGGCCCTGCTCGACCGGGGCGCGCCGCTGTTCGGCTGGATCGCCGACGGCTACTGGGAGGACGTGGGCACGCACGAGAGCTACCTGAAGGCCCAGGCCGACGTGCTGTCCGGCCGGGTGAACACGCATATCGACGGCTTCGAGGTGTCGCCCGGGGTGTGGGTGGCCGAGGGCGCCGAGGTGGACCCGGAGGCGGTGCTGTCCGGGCCGCTGTGCATCGGCGACTACGCCAAGGTGGAGGCGGGCGCCGAACTGCGCGAGTTCACCGTGCTGGGCAGCAACGTGGTGGTCAAGGAGGGCGCGTTCCTGCACCGGGCGGTGGTGCACAACAACGTCTACGTCGGGCAGGGGGTCACCCTGCGCGGCTGCGTCATCGGCAAGAACACCGACGTGATGCCGTCCGCCCGGATCGAGGAAGGCGCGGTGGTCGGCGACGAGTGCGTGATCGAGCCGGAGGCCTACCTGTCCGCCGGGGTCAAGGTCTACCCGTTCAAGACCATCGAAGCGGGCGCGGTGGTCAACACCAGCGTCATCTGGGAATCCCGCGGGCAGCGCACCCTGTTCGGCCCGCGCGGGGTGTCCGGTCTGGTCAATGTCGAGATCACCCCCGAGCTGTGCGTCCGGCTGTCCAGCGCCTACGCCACCACGCTGCGGAAGGGGTCGGTGGTCACCACCTCCCGCGACGTGTCCCGCGCGGCGCGGGCGCTCAAGCGGGCGGTGCAATGCGCATTGAACGCCAGTGCCATCAACGTGGTCGACCTGGAGGCGCAGCCGCTGCCGGTGGCCAGGTTCCAGACCGCACGCAGCTCGTGTGCGGGCGGCATCGCGCTGCGCACCACCCCGGGCGACCCGCAGTCGATCGACATTGTGTTCCTGGACGACCGGGGCGCCGAGCTGTCCCAGACCGCGGCGCGGAAGCTGGAGCGGGTGTTCTCCCGGCAGGAGTACCGGCGGGCCTTCCCCGGTGAGATCGCCGAGCTGACCTACCCGTCCCGGGTGGTCGAGTCCTACGCCCAGGAACTGGTCCGCAGCGTGGACATGACGGGGGTGCGCGAGGCCGGGCTCAAGGTGGTGGTGGACTGCGCCGGCGGCACCGTCTCGCTGGTGCTGCCCAGCCTGCTCGGCCGGCTCGGGGTCGAGGTGCTCACCGTGAACAACCGGCTGGACGAGGACACCCCCACCCAGGGGCTGGCCCAGGTCCGGGCGGGCATGCAGCGGCTGTCCGAGCTGGTCGCCTCGTCCCGGGCCGCGTTCGGGGTGCGCTTCGACCAGGTCGGCGAGCGGATCATGCTGGTGGACGACAAGGGCGCGATGATCAGCGACGACCGGGCGCTGCTGGTGGTCCTGGACCTGATCGCGGCCGAACGCCGGTCCGGGCGGGTGGCGCTGCCGGTGACCACGACCCGGGTGGCCGAGCAGGTGTCCCGGTTCCACGGCGTGCACGTGGACTGGACGCCCACGTCGCTGCACGGGCTGACCGAGGCGACCGCGGCGGACGATGTAATTTTCGGCGGCGACGGGCGCGGCGGATTCGTGGTGCCCGAATTCAGCCGGACGCTGGACGGCATCGCGGCGTTCACCCGGCTGATCGGCCTGGTCGCCCGGACCCGGCTGACGCTGAGCCAGATCGACGCCCGGATCCCGGCCGCGCACCTGCTCAAGCGCTCGATGCCGACGCCGTGGGCGGCCAAGGGCAGCGTGATGCGCACCGTGGTGGAGGCGGCCGGGGACCGGACCATCGACACCACCGACGGGGTGCGCATCGTGGAGCCGGACGGCGGCTGGGTGCTGGTGCTGCCGGACCCGTCGGACGCGGTGACCCACCTGTGGGCCGAGGGCCCGGACGCGGACACCGCCCAGGCGCTGCTCGACGAGTGGGC
The DNA here is from genome assembly GCA_963832095.1 of uncultured Actinomycetes bacterium. GTDB lineage: Bacteria > Actinomycetota > Actinomycetes > Streptosporangiales > Streptosporangiaceae > RYN-230. The sequence continues at coordinate 257,469 of CAWHSW010000005.1, read as the reverse complement.
GGCCGTGGCCGAACAGTCCGGCTGACCACCACGGGCCGGCCGCTGACTGCTCCGGGCCGGGGCCGCAGGGGCGGAGCGATCCGGTAGCCGGACCCGGTAGGCTGGCCAGCTCAGTGTCCAGCGTGGCAACCGCCCCCCGTGAGACAATCCCCAGCGGAGGGGTGCATGCGTCGGAGGTGCGGCCAGGATGTGGCGGCGGCGGCACGATAACGCCCCGGGCGGATCCCGGGGCGGCGATTCGTCCCCTGGCCAGGGGCGACGCCGTGGCTGGCGGGCCCGGTTCACCCCGGCCGGGCGACGCGCGTGGCGCATGGACCGGCCGGGTGTGGCCCAGGTAGCGTGGACCGCATCAGCCGAGCAAGTACACGGGGACAGGGCTGCGTCCGACGTGGTGCCCGCCCAGAGCCCATGGCCAGCAGAGGAGAGGCTGGGCCACGACATGCCGAGCATCTACTGCACCCGGTGCGGTCAGGCTAATCCTGACGACGCGCGTTTCTGCCTGCATTGCGGGACGATGCTCGCGCGCCCGGGCGGCGACCGCCCGGGCGAGACGACGTCCATCATCTCGCTCGGCGGGGACGCCGCGGCCGAGCCTGAGTTCGGCGATGAGCCGTTCGCCGATCCATCGCTGGAATCCCTGCCCCCCGGCGTGGCCCTGCTGGTGGTCAAGCGCGGCCCCAACGCGGGCAGCCGGTTCCTGCTGGACAGCGACATCACCACGGCCGGCCGGCACCGGGACAGCCACATCTTCCTCGATGACGTGACGGTGTCCCGGCGGCACGCCGAGTTCTACCGCCGCGGGGACCGGTTCACCGTCCGCGACGTCGGCAGCCTGAACGGCACCTACGTCAACCAGGAGCGGATCGAAGAGGCACCCCTGATCGGCGGGGACGAGGTGCAGATCGGCAAGTTCCGGCTGGTCTTCCTGACCGGCCGGCGGCCCCAGGTGGAACGTGGCGGCGGAGGCGCGCAGGTCGGCGCATGAGCGCGCAGCCCGCCCGGGGCGGCTTCGGCATCGGTGAGGTGCTTGCCCAGCTCCGGGGCGAGTTCCCCGATGTCAGCGTGTCGAAGATCCGTTTCCTGGAGTCCGAGGGGCTGATCCAGCCCGCCCGGTCGCCGTCCAACTACCGCCGGTTCGGGCCCGCCGATGTGGCCCGGCTGCGGTACATCCTGACCGCCCAGCGCGACGAGTACCTGCCGCTGCGGGTGATCAAGGACCGGCTGGCGGCCGCGGACGGGGATGCCGGGGAAGACCTGGAGGGTCCCGGGCGGCGCGGCGGCCGGCGGCCGCTGAGCCGCCGGGAACTGCTCGACGCGGCCGGGATCGACGACGGTTACCTGACCGAACTGGAAGATTTCGGCCTGGTCCGGGCGTCCGGCCGGCAGTACGGGCCGGACGCGCTGGCCGCGGCGCGGATCATCGTCGCGCTGGGCAGGTACGGCGTGCAGGCCCGGCACCTGCGCGCGGTGCGGGCCGCGGTGGAGCGGGAAACGGCGCTGATCGAGCAGGTGGTGGCGCCCACCCTGCGGCAGCGCAGCCCCGGCTCACGGGACCGGGCCGGGCAGACGGCCCGGGAGGTCGCGGCGCTGTCCGTGCAGTTGCACGCGTCGCTGATGGGCAGCGCGCTGGCCGAGGCCGGGCTGGACGTGGCCGGGCTGCCGGCCGGCCCGCTGGCCGAGCCGGACCGGGCCGCCGGCGGATACGCCGGGAACGGATTTGCCGGCCCCGCCGCCGCCGGGTCCGGTGCCTGATGGGGTGTACGTTGGCTAGGGAGTGCCCAGCAGGTCCATGCCTGAGGCAGCGCGTCAGGCGCATGTGAGGACGGAGCCGCCGTGAGGAAGATGGAGGTCGTCGGCGTCCGGGTCGAGATGCCTACGAACCAGCCCATCGTCCTGCTGAAGGAGACGCAGGGTGACAGGTACCTGCCGATCTGGATCGGGCCGGTTGAGGCTACCGCGATCGCGTTCGCGCAGCAGGGCATGGTGCCCGCCCGGCCGCTGACCCATGACCTCTTCCGTGACGTGCTGGAAGCGCTGGAAGTGCAATTGCAGACGGTGAACATCACCGCGCTGCGGGACGGCATCTTCTTCGCCGACCTGATCTTCTCGAACGGCAAGGAAGTCAGCGCCCGGCCGTCCGATTCGATCGCGCTCGCGCTGCGCACCGGCGCCACCATCTTCGCCAGCGACGAGGTGCTCGACGAGGCCGGGGTGGCCATCCCCGACGAGCAGGAAGACGAAGTCGAGAAGTTCCGCGAGTTCCTGGACACGATCACCCCCGAGGACTTCGGCCGGGCCACCTGACTGGGCCTGCCGACACCGCCCGCGACGCGCCGTGGCCGATCGTTGACTCGGCCGGCGCTGGCGGCCTACCGTGCCAGACAGGTACCCAGGGTGGTCAGCTCCGGGTGGAGGCAAGCGTGGCGGTAACCAAGGGCAGCAAGCAGACGCCAGGCGCGCAGGACGCGGCTGGCGCTGCGGAGCGTGGCGCGGCCATCCAGCAGGCCGGTGAGCAGGGGCTGCTGTTCGGCGAGGATCTCGCCACCCGGCCGGAGGGCATCGGCTACCGCGGGCCGACCGCGTGCGCCGCGGCTGGCATCACCTACCGCCAGCTTGACTACTGGGCCCGGACCGGGCTGGTCGAGCCGAGCGTGCGGGCCGCGCAGGGCTCCGGCTCGGCCCGGCTGTACAGCTTCCGGGACATCCTGGTGCTCAAGGTGGTCAAGCGGCTGCTGGACACCGGGATCTCGCTGCAGCAGATCCGGGCCGCGGTCACCCACTTGCGCACCCGGGGCGCCAGCGACCTGGCCCAGGTCACGCTCATGAGCGACGGGATCAGCGTGTACGAGTGCACGTCCCCCGGCGAGGTAGTGGACCTGCTGGCGGGCGGGCAGGGCGTGTTCGGCATCGCACTCGGCCGGATCTATCAGGAAGTGGACGGGACGCTGGCCGAACTGCCTGCGGAGCAGGCCGAAGCCGGCGCCGAGGGCACCGCGGCCACCCCGGGACACGCCGACGAACTGGCTCGCCGCCGGGCCCGCAGGATTGGCTGAGCCGCGGGGGTAAGCTCGTCGGTAGCTGATCACACCGTCCGGGAGAGTCCCTGCGCAGCCAGCGCGGGGCGCCGAAGGGGCAACCTCCCCGGAACCTCTCAGGCAACCAGGACCGGACGGGGCAGGCAGCTCTGGAGTCCGCGCGTCATCTGCTGACGACAGAGGGGGAGGCCCAGGCAGGCACGGCAGTGCCAGGCGGCTCCCCGCTGGAGGCTCCGATGGATTTCGCGGCACGACACAGTTTCTCCGCACGACACATAGGCCCCTCGCCCGACGAGCAGCAGCGCATGCTCGCGGTGACCGGGCATGCCTCACTGGATGAGCTGACCGCGGCCGCGCTGCCGCCCGGGCTGGCCGATCCCCGGCCGCTGGACCTGCCGCCCGCGGCATCCGAGGCCGAGGCCCTGGCCGAGCTGCGCCGGCTGGCCGGGCGGAACACCGTCGCCCAGTCCATGATCGGCCTGGGCTACTACGGCACGATCACCCCGGCGGTGATCCGCCGCAACGTGCTGGAGAACCCGGCCTGGTACACCGCGTACACGCCGTACCAGCCGGAGATATCCCAGGGCCGGCTGGAGGCGCTGCTCACCTTCCAGACCCTGATCGAGGACCTGACCGCGCTGCCGGTGGCCGGGGCCTCGCTGCTGGACGAGGCGACCGCGGCGGCCGAGGCGATGACGCTGGCCCGGCGTTCCGCCCGCAAAGGCCGGATCTTCCTGGCCGACGCGGACTGCCTGCCGCAGACACTGGCCGTGCTGGCCACCCGGGCCGAGCCGCTCGGCATCGAGCTGGTCACCGGCCCGGTCACCGCGGAGCTGATCGCGGCGCAGCCCGCGGGCGAGCTGTTCGGCGTGCTGCTGCCCTACCCAGGGGCCAGCGGCCAGGTCCGCGACCTGGCCCCGGTCATCGCGGCCGCGCACGAGCATGGCGCGCTGGCCGCGGTGGCGGCCGACCTGCTCGCGCTGACCCTGCTCGTCCCGCCGGGCGAGCAGGGCGCGGACATCGCGGTGGGCAGCACCCAGCGGTTCGGCGTGCCGATGGGCTACGGCGGCCCGCACGCGGCCTATATCGCGGTCCGCGACGAGCTTCGCCGGCAGCTACCCGGGCGGCTGGTCGGCGTGTCCCTGGACGCCGACGGCAAACCCGCCTACCGGCTCGCGCTGCAGGCCCGCGAGCAGCACATCCGCCGGGAGAAGGCGACCAGCAACATCTGCACCGCCCAGGTGCTGCTGGCCGTGCTGGCCGCCATGTACGCGGTCTACCACGGCCCGGACGGGCTGGCCGGCATCGCCCGGGACGTGCACCAGAAGGCGGCCCGGCTGGCCGCCACGCTGCGCGCGCACGGGGTGGCCGCCGCGTCGGCCGGGTTCTTCGACACCGTCCAGGTCAGCCTGCCCGGCGCGGCCGGGGCGGCGGCGGAGCGGGCCCGGCAGGCCGGGTACAACCTGTACCTGGCCGGTCCGGACACGGTGCAGATCGCCGTGGATGAAACCACCACTGACCGGCAGGTGGCCGAGGTGGCTGCGGCCGTGGCCGGCCTGGATGAGCCGCCGACGCTGGCCGAGCCGGCTCCGGTGCTGCCCGAGACCCTGCTGCGGAGCTCCGGCTACCTGGATCACCCGGTGTTCCACGAGCACCGCAGCGAGACCGCCATGCTGCGCTACCTGCGCCGCCTGGCCGACTTCGACATCGCGCTGGACCGCTCGATGATCCCGCTCGGCTCGTGCACGATGAAGCTCAACGCGGCGGCCGAGATGGAGCCGGTGACCTGGCCGGAGTTCGCCAACCTGCACCCGTTCGCGCCGGCCGGGCAGGCCGCCGGGTACACCGAGCTGATCGCCGACCTGGAACGCTGGCTGGCCGAGCTGACCGGGTACGACGCGGTGTCCGTGCAGCCGAACGCGGGCTCGCAGGGCGAACTGGCCGGGCTGCTGGCCATCCGGGCCTACCACAGCGGCCGCGGCGACGCGGGGCGGGACATCTGCCTGATCCCGGAGTCGGCGCACGGCACCAACGCGGCCAGCGCCGTGCTGGCCGGGCTGCGCGTGCTGGTGGTCAAGTGCGCGGACGACGGCGCCATCGACGAGGCCGACCTGGCCGCCAAGCTGGCGGCCCGCGGGCCCCAGGTGGCCGCGATCATGCTGACCTACCCGTCCACCAACGGCGTGTTCGAGGAGGGCGTGCAGGCGGTATGCGCGGCGGTGCACGACGCGGGCGGCCAGGTCTACGTGGACGGGGCCAACCTGAACGCGCTGGTCGGCCTGGCCCGGCCCGGCCGGTTCGGCGCCGACCTGTCGCACCTCAACCTGCACAAGACGTTCTGCATCCCGCACGGCGGGGGTGGCCCGGGCGTTGGCCCGGTAGCCGTCCGCGCCCACCTCGCCGACTACCTTCCCGGCCGGTCCAGCGGACCGGTAGCGGCCGCCCCGTACGGTTCGGCGGGCATCCTGCCCATCTCCTGGGCCTACATCCGGATGATGGGCGCGGGCGGGCTGCGCCAGGCCACCCAGGTGGCCATCCTGGCCGCCAACTACGTGGCCGCCCGGCTGGCCCCGCACTACCCGGTGCTGTACACCGGCCGGGGTGGCCTGGTGGCGCACGAGTGCATCGTGGACATCCGGCCGCTCACCCGGCAGACTGGGGTGACCGTCGAGGACGTGGCCAAGCGGCTCATCGACTATGGATTTCATGCCCCGACGATGTCTTTCCCGGTGGCCGGCACGCTGATGATCGAGCCCACCGAGAGCGAGGACCTGGCCACCCTGGACCGGTTCTGCGACGCCATGATCGAGATCCGGCAGGAGATCGACCGGATCGGTTCCGGCGAGTACGACAGCCAGGACAACCCGCTGCGGAACGCCCCGCACACCGCGTCCATGCTGCTCGCGGCCGACTGGAAGCATCCGTACGAGCGGGCGGAGGCGGCCTACCCGCTGGCCGGGGACCGGCGGGCCAAATACTGGCCCCCGGTGCGCCGCATCGACCAGGCCTACGGCGACCGCAACCTGATCTGCGCCTGCCCGCCGGCATCAGCTTTTGAAGAGCGCTACGCTGCCAGCCAGTGATCTGGCGGGAAAGGCGCGGCATGGCATATCCGGCGCGGTCGGTCATTGTCGGTATTGACAATGGCGGCACGATGAACAACGCCACCGTGCTGGATCCGGACGGGCATTTCCTGGTCGGCCAGATGCTGGAACTGCCCAGCCGGGTACGGGAAGGGCCGGCCGTGGCCATTCCCGCGCTGGCCGACTCGTTCCAGCAGGTCCTCCACGTCACTGGGATCGAGCAGGCCCAGGTCCGCGCGGTAGGGCTGGACACCCCGGGCCCGGCCAGCGCGGACGGCGTGCTGTCCTCCCGCGGGGCGACCAACTTCGGCCATCCGGACTGGGGCGGCTTCAACATCCGGGCCGCCCTGGAAGAACGGCTCGGCCTGCCCGTGGTGTACACCAACGACGCGAACGCGGCGGCGCTGTACGCGCACCACACCCGGTTCGGCCAGCAGGCGGCCGCACAGCACTCCTCGGTGGCGGCCATCGTCGGCACCGGGCTCGGCGGCGGCCTGGTCGAGGCGGGCCAGGTGGTCGGCGGGGCGGCGGGCATGGCGGGCGAACTCGGCCACGTGCAGATCCCGCTGGACGGGCTGCTCGCCGCCGGGCAGCCGGTGCCGTCGTGCAACTGCGGGCTGGCCGGCGACGCGGAAAGTGTCGCCTCGCTGACCGGGATCGAGAAGAACCTGCTGCCCTACTGGCTGACCCAGTTCCCCGGGCACGAGCTGGCCGCGGTGCAGCCGGTGGCCAAGGCGGCCAGGCTGGTCCGCGGCTTTGGCGCGGCGGGTGACCCGATGGCCCGGCGGATTTTCGAGCAGCAGGCGATGGCGCTGGGGCGCACCTTCTCCATCGCGGCGATGTTCACCGACCCCGGCACCTACTTCGTCGGGGGTGGCGTCGTCGAGGCCGGGCCGGCGTTCGGCCAATGGTTCCTGGACCAGGTACGGGCGCACACCACGCTGCGCGCGGAGCAGCGGCGGGTGGTGCAGTTCGCGCTGGTGCCGGACCTGGACATGGCGGGCGCGCGGGGCGCGGCGCTCGCGGCCCGCGCCGCCGTCGCCGGGCACGCATAGAGTTGCTGCGTGGCAGATCCGCAGTCGTACCGGCCCGCTCCAGGGTCGATCCCGGAGTCGCCCGGTGTGTACCGGTTCCGTGACGACCACGGCCGGGTCATCTACGTCGGGAAGGCCCGGAACCTCCGGTCCCGGCTGAATCAGTACTTCGCCGACTTCGCCAGCCTGCACCCGCGGACCCAGACCATGCTGCGCACGGCCGCGGAGGTCAGCTGGACCGTGGTGGCCACCGAGGTGGAGGCGCTGCAGCTCGAGTACTCCTGGATCAAGGAGTTCGATCCCAGGTTCAACGTCCGGTACCGGGACGACAAGAGCTACCCGTACCTGGCCGTCACGATGAACGAGGAATACCCCCGGGTGATGGTGATGCGCGGCGCCAAGCGGCGCGGGGTGCGGTATTTCGGCCCGTACTCGCACGCCTGGGCGATCCGGGAGACGGTGGACACGCTGCTCCGGGTGTTCCCGGTGCGCACCTGCTCGGCCGGCGTGTTCAAGCGGGCCGGCCAGATCGGGCGGCCCTGCCTGCTCGGCTACATCGGCAAGTGCTCCGCGCCCTGCGTGCAGCGGGTCAGCGAGGCCGAGCACCGGCTGCTGGCCGAGGAGTTCTGCGACTTCATGGCCGGCCAGACCGACCGGTTCATCCGGCGGCTGGAAGCCGAGATGCGGGAGGCGGCCCGGGCTGAGGAGTACGAGCGGGCGGCCCGGCTGCGGGACGACATCAAGGCGCTGCAGCGGGCCCTGGAGAAGCAGACCGTGGTGCTCGGCGACGGCACCGACTGCGACGTGATCGCGCTGGCCGAGGATCAGCTCGAAGCCGCGGTCCAGGTGTTCTACGTGCGTGGCGGCCGGGTCCGCGGGCAGCGCGGCTGGGTGGTGGACAAGGTCGAGGACGTGACCCCCAGTGAGCTGGTGGAGCAGTTCCTCGGCCAGGTGTACGGGGACGACAGCGTGGCCAGCGACCAGCCCGTCGCCCCGGCCGGCCGCGGCCGCCGCGGCGACGCGGGCGGGCCGCTGGATCCAGTGCGGCCCAGACGCGGGCGCAGCAGCGTGCCGCGGGAGGTGCTGGTCCCCGAGCTGCCGCCGGACAGTGCCGCGGTCGAGGAGTGGCTCAGCGCCCGGCGGGGCAGCCGGGTCCGGCTCCGGGTGCCGCGGCGCGGCGACAAGAAGGCGCTGCTGGACACCGTGACCCGGAACGCGGGGGAGTCGCTGGCGTTGCACAAGACGCGCCGGGCCAGCGACCTGACCACGCGGAGCCGGGCGCTGCACGAGATCCAGGAGGCGCTCGGGCTGGACGAGGCGCCGCTGCGCATCGAGTGCTACGACGTGTCCAACCTGATGGGCACGCACGTGGTCGCGTCCATGGTGGTGTTCGAGGACGGGCTGGCCCGGAAGTCGGAGTACCGCCGGTTCAGCATCAAGGGCGACGGGGGGACCGACGACGTCGCGTCCATCTACGAGGTCATCACCCGCCGGTTCCGGCGCTACCTGGAGGAACGGGAGGAGACCGGCGAGCTGGACACGCTGGGCGACACGGACGTCACCGGCGAGCAGGTCAGCGATGACGACCTGGCTGGCCGGCCGCGTAAGTTCGCCTACCCGCCCAACCTGGTGGTGATCGACGGCGGGCAGCCGCAGGTGGCCGCGGCCGCCCGGGCCCTGGCCGAGCTGGGCATCGACGACGTGGACGTGTGCGGCCTGGCCAAGCGGCTCGAGGAGGTCTGGCTGCCGGGCGAGGACGCGCCGGTGATCATGCCGCGGAGCAGCGAGGGCCTGTACCTGCTGCAGCGGGTCCGGGACGAGGCGCACCGGTTCGCGATCACCTACCACCGGGCGAAACGGTCAAAGGCCCTCGCGGTCAGCGAGCTTGACTCGGTCCCGGGACTCGGCCCGGCCCGGCGGGCTACGCTGCTACGGCACTTCGGTTCGGTGCGCAAGCTGGCCGACGCGACCCAGCCGGAGATCGCCGGGCTGCCCGGCATCGGCCCGCGGGTCGCCGCGGCGGTGCTCGCGGCGCTCCGGCCCGACGCGGATAATGAGCAGGGCGGTGGCCACGGGGACGGCCCCGCCGCGGACAGGGGGGCGTCGTGAGTCGCGCACGGCGAGGCAGGCTGAGGCGGCTGGGCAGGCCGGGGCGAAGCGGGCGGGGCCGCGGGTGACCGGGACCGACGCGCCGGACGTGGTGATCATCACCGGGATGTCCGGGGCTGGCCGGAGCACCGCGGCCAAGTCGCTGGAGGACCTGGACTGGTTCGTCGCCGACAACCTGCCGCCCGGGCTGCTGCCGACCATGATCGAGCTGGCCAGCCGGGCGATGGGCGCGGTGCCGCGGGTCGCGGCCGTGCTGGACGTGCGCAGCCGGGCGTTCTCCACCGACCTGCAGTCGGCCATCGGCGAGCTGGACGCGCGCGGCATGCGGCCCCGGGTGGTGTTCCTGGAGGCCAGCGACGAGACCCTGGTCCGCCGGTTTGAGAGCGTCCGGCGCCCGCATCCGCTGCAGGAGGACGGCCGGGTGGTGCACGGCATCGCGGCCGAGCGGACCCTGCTCCGCGGCGTCCGGGAGGAAGCCGACCTGGTCATCGACACCTCGGCGCTGAACGTGCACGAGTTGCGGGCCCGGATGCACGACGCGTTCAGCGCCGAGGAGCCAGCCGCGCTCCGGGTCAACGTGGTGTCCTTCGGCTACAAGTACGGGCTGCCGGTGGACGCCGACATCGTGGCCGACTGCCGGTTCCTGCCCAACCCGCGCTGGGTTCCGGACCTGGCCCCGCTGACCGGGCAGGACGAGCGGGTCCGGGACTATGTGCTGTCCCAGACGGGCGCGGCCGACTTCCTGGACTCCTACCTGGCCGCGCTCCGGGTGGTGCTGGCCGGGTACGAGCGGGAAGGCAAGCGGTTCGCCACGCTGGCCATCGGCTGCACCGGCGGCAAGCACCGCAGCGTCGCCATGGCCGAGCAGATCGCCAGCCAGCTCCAGGTCAAGGGACCGGCGGTCCAGGTACTGCACCGGGACCTGGGGCGCGAGTGATGCCGGGAGAGTCTCCTGGCCTGGTGCCCGCGGTCCGGCCGCTCAACCCCAAGGTCGCCGCGCTCGGCGGCGGGCACGGCCTGTTCGCGTCGCTGTCCGCGCTGCGCCGGGTGACCCGGCAGCTCAGCGCGATCGTGACGGTGGCCGACGACGGCGGGTCGAGCGGCCGGCTGCGCCGTCAGTACGGTGTGCTGCCGCCCGGTGACCTGCGGATGGCGCTGGCCGCGCTGTGCGGCGACGACGCCTGGGGGACCACCTGGAGCCGGGTGGTGCAGCACCGGTTCACCGGGGCCGAGACCGAGCTGGGTGGGCACGCGGTCGGCAACCTGCTGATCGTGGCGCTGTGGCAGCTGCTCGGCGACACCGTGCAGGGCCTGGACTGGGTGGGCCGGCTGCTCGGCGCGTATGGCCGGGTGCTGCCAATGGCGTCGGTCCCGATCGACCTGCTGGCCGAGGTCGAGGGGGCGGACCCGGCGCGGCCCTACGCGGTGAGCACGGTCCGCGGCCAGGTCGCCTGCGCGTCCACCACCGGACGGGTACGATCGGTATCCCTGATTCCGGAGGATCCGCCTGCCTGCCCGGAGGCCGTCACGGCGATCCTGGACGCCGACTGGGTGGTGCTCGGGCCCGGTTCCTGGTTCACCAGCGTCCTGCCGCACCTGCTGGTGCCCGAGCTCGCCGCGGCGCTGGTCAGTACCCGCGCCCGGCGCGTGGTGGCGCTGAACCTGATCGCCCAGCCGGGCGAGACCGGGGGCTTCGCGCCGCAGACCCACCTGGAAGTGCTGGCCGAGCACGCACCACAGCTCAAAGTGGACGTCGTGCTGGCCGACCGGGGCGCCGCGGGGGGCGCTGTGGCCGAGCTGGACAAGGCCGCGGGCCTGCTCGGCGGCAGGCTGGTCCTGGCCGACCTGGCGATGCGCGATGGGACGCCGCGGCACGATCCGCGGCAGCTGGCCGGGGCATTCGCGGAAATCTTCGAGGGGGAGTGATGCCAGTGGCGATGACCAGCCTGGTCAAGGACGAGCTGAGCCGGGTGACCGTGCTCAAGCCGTGCTGCCGCAAGGCCGAGGTGTCCGCGCTGCTGCGGTTCGCCGGGGGGCTGCACCTGGCCAGCGGGCGCATCGTGGTGGAAGCCGAACTGGACACCGGGGCGGCGGCCCGGCGGCTGCGCAAGGACATCGCCGAGGTGTTCGGGCATTCCTCCGACCTGATCGTGCTGGCCCCCAGCGGGCTGCGCAAAGGCAACCGGTACGTGGTCCGGGTGCGCAAGGACGGGGACAGCCTGGCCCGGCAGACCGGCCTGGTGGACAACTACGGCCGGCCGGTCCGCGGCCTGCCCCGGCAGGTGGTGTCCGGCACCACCTGCGACTGTGAGGCCGCCTGGCGGGGTGCGTTCCTCGCCCATGGCTCACTGACCGGGCCGGGCCGGTCGATGTCGCTGGAGATCACCTGCCCCGGCCCGGAGGCGGCGCTGGCCCTGGTCGGCGCGGCCCGGCGGCTGAAGATCCACGCCAAGGCGCGCGAGGTGCGCGGAGTGGACCGGGTGGTGGTCCGGGACGGCGACGCGATCAGTGCGCTGCTGACCCGGCTGGGGGCGCACGACAGCGTGCTGGCCTGGGAGGAGCGGCGGATGCGCCGGGAAGTCAGGGCCACCGCCAACCGGCTGGCCAACTTCGACGACGCGAACCTGCGGCGCAGTGCCCGGGCCGCGGTCGCGGCGGGCGCCCGGGTGGAGCGGGCCCTGGAGATCCTGGGCAGCGAGGCGCCCGAGCACCTGACCGTCGCGGGCCGGCTGCGCATCGAGCACCGGCAGGCCAGCCTGGAAGAACTGGGCCAGCTGGCCAGCCCGCCGCTGACCAAGGACGCGATCGCCGGGCGGATCCGGCGGCTGCTGGCCATGGCCGACAAGCGGGCCCGGGACCTCGGCGTGCCGGACACCGAGTCCAGCCTCACCCCGGAGATGCTCACCCAGTAGCGCCTGGTGTGGTCCAGATCAGGCGGGCAGGGTCATGACCAGGATGGGTGTGGTGGTCGGCTGCCGGGTGCCGCCGGCCGGCTCGACGGTGAGGCCGATCCGGTCGGCCCGGGTCAGCCCGGAGGCCAGCAGCGGCGTAGTCCGGCCCGTGGCTGGCTGGGGGAGCAGCCCGGCCTCGCGGATCCGGCCGGGGGCCATGAACCACACCTCGTAGACCTTGCCGCCGGCCAGCCCGGGCAGCCCGGCGGTGCTGATGATCATCGCGTGCCGGGACTGGGACGAGACCACGGTGGCCGTCCCGCCGGCCGTGGTCGCCCGCACGGTCAGCCGGGCGTCCGGCGCGGCCAGCACGGCGGCCACCGACTGGACATGGGCCTGCGCCTGGTTCAGCCGGTGCTGGGTGGCCGACTGGACGATGCCCAGCGCAACCGCCGCCGCGACGGCGGCTGCGGCCAGCCCGGTCACCAGCCGCGGCACCCAGACCCCACGGGCCGGACGGGCCAGCCGTCGGCCCGCCCGTGGGGTCAGCGGTGGTTCCTGGCGGGTGGCCGATACCGCCCGCAGTACCCGGGGCCGGAACTGCGCGGGCGGCGTGGCGGCCACCGCGACGGCCAGCCGCGCCGCGGTCTCACGGAAGTCGCGGACCTCACTGTCACAGGCCGGGCAGTGCGGCAGGTGCCGCTCGAAGCGGTCCAGTTCCGGCCCGGTGACTGAGTCCAGCGCGTAGGCCCCGGTCAGCGGGTGCAGTTCGGGCCGGCCGAGCCTCATCGGCTTACCCCCAGGCAGTCGCGCATCCGGATCAGGCCATCCCGGATCCGGGTCTTGATCGTGCCGAGGGCGGTGCCGAGCAGGGCGGCCACCTGCGGGTACGTGTAGCCGCCGTAGTAGGCGAGGGTGACCGACTCACGCTGCAGGCTGGTCAGCGAGCCCAGGCAGCGGCGCACCTGCTCGGCATCCAGCCGGGATTCCACCATGTCCGGCACGCTGTCCGGCGGGGCCTCCCGGAAGGTGCCCGCCCGCTGTTCCCGCTGGGTCTGCGCGGTGGTGGCGCGGATCCGGTCGATGGCGCGGCGGTGCGCGATCGTCACCACCCAGGCCATGGCACTGCCCCGGCTGGCGTCGAACCGGGTGGCCGTCCGCCAGACCTCCAGCAGCACTTCCTGGGCCACTTCCTCGGTCTGGGCCGGGTCCCGGACCACTTTGCGGACCAGGCCGTAGACCGGGCGGGCGATCTGCTCGTAGGCCGCCTCGAACGCGGACTCATCACCACGCGCCACCTGTCCGAGTAGCCCGGCCAGGTCGACGCGGGGCTCCCCGGCGGGCTGGCCGGTCAGCCGCAGCGTCACATCGGGTCCGCTCATGCTCGTGTATTCGGAGCTCCCAGCCGGGCGGATTGGTGCTGCGCGGGGACCAATCCGCTGGTCAGGACGCTGGACCGGGCACCGGCGGTGGCCGGCACCATCGGCAGCCACGGCGCGGCCGTCTCGATCGCGCTCGCCGTGGCCTGCCTGGCCATCGCGGCAGGGATCCTGTGCCGGGTCACCGCCCGGGCCGCCCTGCTGCTCAGCGTGCTGGTCGCGCTGGCCATCTGGGTGCTCGGGGAGAACTTCGGCGGGCTGCTCACCGGCCAGGCCACCGACCCGAACACCGGCCCGCTGCTGATCCTGCTGGCCACCGCTTACTGGCCAGCCAGGTCACCGGTGCGGCCCGCCAGGTGAGTCCGGCGGCACTTACCAGATATTCACGGCCGGGCGCGCCGGGCGCCACCTGTCGTTCATGGCCGGGCGGGACGGTGGCGCCATGGATGACGCGGTGTGCACCACCAATGACGAGAGCAACACGGACCACGCCGGCCCCGGGCTGTCCCGGCGCCAGGTGCTGGCCGGTGCCGGGGGCACCGGCCTGCTGGCGGCGGTCGCCCCATCCGTCCTCCGCGCCCCAGCCGCTCGCGCCGCCGGGCAAGCTGGCGGCGGGACGCCGGAGCAGGTACATCTCACCTGGGGCGCCGACCCGGCGACCAGCGTGGTGGTGTCCTGGGCCACCCCCGGCGAGGCGGCCGCGCCCTGGGTACTGCTGGACGGGGCCAGGCCGGGCGCCGGGCGGCGGGTCATCCCGGCCCAGGCCGGCGGCTACACCGACGGCCTCAACGGCGAAACGGTGTGGACCTACCATGCGGAGATCCGCGGCCTGCGCCCGGACACCAGCTACTCCTACGCGGTCACCGCGGCCAACGACGCGGCGGCCACGCCGCTGTGGGCCAGCGTGCGCACCGCCCCGGTGGGCCGGGTCCCGTTCCGCTTCACCAGCTTCGGCGACCTGGCCACGCCGAACACCAGCTGGGTGCTGTCCTACGGCCAGAGCGCCTACGCGGTGCAGGCGGTGGAATCCTTCCAGCCGCTGTTCCACCTGCTCAACGGGGACCTGTGCTACGCCGACCTGAACCCCACCGTGCAGCCCGAGGTATGGCGTGACTTCGGCAACAACAACCAGGCATCGGCCGCGAACCGGCCCTGGATGCCGTGCCCGGGCAACCACGAGATCGAGTTCGACAACGGCCCGCAGGGCTTCACCTCCTACCTGACCCGGTACCTGCTGCCGGACAACGGCGTGCCCGGGTTCCGCGGCTACTGGTACTCGTTCCGGGTCGGCTCGGCCGTGTTCGTCTCGGTGGAGGCGGATGACGTCGTGTACCAGGACGCCGGCCCGCTGGTGTCCGGCCCGGCCGCGCTGGCCCCAGCGGCCAGCACCGGCAACCCGGCCATCCCGGCGGGCACCTCGTTCTACATCCGCGGGTACAGCCAGGGCGCGCAGACCGGCTGGCTGCGGCGCACCCTGGCGGCGGCCCGGGCGGACCGCACGGTGGACTGGATCATCGTGCAGATGCACCAGGACTCGTGCTCGTCCTCGGCCACCGGCAACGGGTCCGACCTCGGCATCCGGGAGGAATGGCTGCCGCTGTTCGACGAGTACCAGGTGGACCTGGTGCTGTGCGGGCACGACCACGACTACGAGCGGTCCTTCCCGGTGCGCGGCTATGACAGCATGGCCGGCCACGAGGTCAGCACCGGCGCGCCGGTGCAGACCCGGCGGCCGCACCCGGTGACGACCGCCCCGGCGGACCGGTTCGATACCTCGCAGGGCACCGTGCACCTCATCCTGGGCGGCGGCGGGACCAGCGCCCCGCTGGACGACTACGGGGTGGACACCAGCGACGGGCTGCGCCAGGCCAAGGTGTTCACCAAGCCGAACCGGCCCGTCCCCGGCAGCACCGCGGGCACCTTCATCCGGCCTGCGGCGGACGCCGTCGAGGACGCCACCTGGTCCGCCATGCGCGACCCGGCCACCGGTTACGGGATCGGCGTGTTCGACCTCGACCCGGGCGAGCCAGGCGGCGAGACCAGCATCACCGTCACCTACTACCACGCGGTCGGCGCCGACCCGACCAACCCGAACACCGGGGTGGCCGGCATGCCCAACCCGGACTACACGGCATTCGAAACTTTCACCTTGTTCCGGCCCCGTTCGGACCGGCACGGCTGATCCCGGCACCCGGGCGGACCCACGGCGCTGGTCCGATAGGGTCGGAGCCGAACACAGAGAGATAGCAACGAGGAGACGGGCCGCCGTGACTGTTCGCGTGGGCATCAATGGGTTCGGGCGCATCGGGCGTAACTTCTGGCGCGCGGTAAACGCCGGTGCTGCCGAGGGCATCGAGATCGTCGCCGCGAACGACCTGACCGACACGAAGACCCTGGCGCACCTGCTGAAATACGACACCGTGCTGGGCACGCTGAGCGCGGACGTGTCGGTGGACGGCGACAGCATCCAGGTCGGCGACCAGGCCATCAAGGTGCTGGCCGAACGCGACCCGGCCGCGCTGCCGTGGCGTGACCTGGGCGTGGACGTGGTGATCGAGTCCACCGGCCGGTTCACCAAGGCGGCCGACGCGCGCAAGCACCTCGAGGCCGGAGCCAAGAAGGTGATCATCTCCGCGCCGGCCTCCGGTGAGGACATCACGATCGTGATGGGCGTCAACGACGCGTCCTACGACCCGGCCAGCCACCACATCATCTCGAACGCCTCGTGCACCACGAACTGCGTGGCGCCGATGGCCAAGGTGCTGCAGGACAACTTCGGCGTGGTCAAGGGCCTGATGACCACCATCCACGCGTACACGAACGACCAGGTGATCCTGGACTTCCCGCACAAGGACCTGCGCCGGGCCCGGGCCGCGGCGCAGAACATCATCCCGACCAGCAGCGGCGCGGCCAAGGCCACCGCGCTGGTGCTGCCCGAGCTCAAGGGCAAGTTCGATGGCATGGCCATGCGCGTCCCGGTGGTGGACGGGTCGGTGACCGACCTGGTCGTGCAGCTGACCAGGGAAGTGACCAAGGACGAGGTCAACGCGGCGTACAAGGCGGCCGCCGAGGGCACGCTCAAGGGCTACCTGCACTACACCGCGGACCCGATCGTGTCCTCGGACATCGTCGGCACCCCGTGGTCGTGCACTTTCGACTCCGCGCTGACCATGACGTTCGGTGACCAGGTCAAGGTCATCGGCTGGTACGACAACGAGTGGGGTTACTCCAACCGGCTGGCCGACCTGACCGCGCTGGTCGGCGCCCAGCTCGGATGAAGCGCATCGACGATCTCGAGGTGGCCGGGCAGCGGGTGCTGCTGCGCGCCGACCTGAACGTGCCGCTGGACGGCGAGCGGATCACCGACGACGGCCGGATCCAGGCCAGCCTGCCGGTGATCAGCAAGCTGGCCGGGCGCGGCGCGCGGGTGATCATCTGCGCGCACCTGGGCCGGCCGAAGGGCGACGGCTACGCGGCCCGGGCCGCGGGCGGCCCGTCGCTCCGCCCGGTGGCCGCGCGGCTCGGCGAGCTGCTGGGCCAGCCGGTGGCGTTCGCCACCGACGTGGTCGGCCAGGAGGCCGCGGCCACCGCGGCCGGGCTGGCCGACGGCGAGGTCGCGCTGCTGGAGAACGTCCGCTTCGAGCCCGCCGAGACCAGCCAGGACGACGCCGAGCGGGCCCAGCTGGCGGGCCGGCTGGCCGGGCTGGCCACGCTGTACGTGGGCGACGGATTCGGCGCGCTGCACCGCAAGCACGCCAGCGTGTACGACGTGCCCGGGCTGCTCCCGCACGCCGCCGGGGACCTGGTCATCGCCGAGATCTCGGTGCTGCGCCAGCTCACCACCGACCCGCCGCGGCCGTACGTGGTGGTGCTCGGCGGGGCCAAGCCGTCGGACAAGCTCGCGGTCATCGGCAACCTGCTCGGCCAGGCGGACCGGCTGATCATCGTCGGCGGCATGTCCTACACGTTCCTCGCCGCGCAGGGCTACGAGGTAGGCCAGTCGCTGCTCGAAGCGGACCAGATCCCGCAGGTCTCCGCGGTGCTGGCCGAGGCGGAGAAGCGCGGCGTGGACGTGGTGCTGCCAGTCGACCTGGTGGCCGCTGACCGGTTCGCCCCGGATGCCGACCACCGGGTGGTGCGGGTCGGCGAGTTCCCGCCGGACCGGGAGAGCCTGGACATGGGCCCGGCCACCCGGGCGCTGTTCACCCAGAAGCTGGCCGACGCCAAGACCGTGTTCTGGAACGGGCCGGCGTGTTCGAGTTCCCGGCGTTCTCGGCCGGCACCCGGGCGCTGGCCGAGGCGATCAGCGCGGTGAACGGGCTGACCGTGGTCGGCGGCGGTGACTCGGCCGCGGCCGTGCGCCAGCTCGGCTTCCCGGCGGATGCGTTCACGCACATCTCCACCGGGGGCGGGGCCAGCCTGGAGTACCTGGAGGGGCGCACGCTGCCCGGGCTGAGCGCGCTGGAGGCGGACTGATGGCCGCCGGGCCCGCGCGCAAGCCGCTCATCGCCGGCAACTGGAAGATGCACAACACGCACTTCGAGGCGATGACGCTGGTCCAGAAGCTGGCCTTCACGCTCAGCAACGAGGACTACGACGCGGCCGACGTGGTGGTGCTGCCGCCGTTCACCGCGCTGCGCAGCGTGCAGACGCTGGTGGCCGGGGACAAGCTGCGCATCGGCTACGGCGCGCAGGACCTGTCCCAGCACGACAAGGGCGCGTACACCGGCGACGTGTCCGGGCCGATGCTGGCCAAGCTCGGCTGCGCGTATGTGCTGGCCGGGCACTCCGAGCGCCGCCAGTACCACCACGAGGACGACGCCCTGGTCAACGCCAAGGTGAAGGCGGCGCTGCGCAACGAGATGACCCCGATCTTGTGCGTCGGGGAGCACCTGGATCAGCGGCAGGCCGGCCGGTGCGTGCCGGTAGTCATGGGCCAGCTCGACGGCGGGCTGGCCGGGGTGGCCAAGGAGCAGGTGGCCAGGCTGGTGATCGCCTATGAGCCGGTTTGGGCCATTGGGACCGGTGAGGTGGCGTCGCCGGAAGACGCGCAGGAGGTGTGCGCCACGATTCGGGGCAGGATTTCCGAGGGTCGTGGCGACGAAGTGGCCGCAAGTGTGCGTATTCTGTATGGCGGGTCAGTGAAGGCCAGCAACATCGCTGCGATAATGTCGCAGCCCGATATTGACGGCGCGCTGGTCGGTGGCGCAAGCCTGGATGCAGGCGAGTTCGCCACGATATGCCGGTACCGGAAACTGGCCGTTGGTGCCTGATCCGGTACCGGGCCAGGTACGCAGGGGCATCCGGAGGGTTAAGGCACAGCAGTGGTTATCGGTATTTCGGTCGTCCTCATCATCACCAGCTTGCTCATGGTGGTGCTCGTGCTGCTGCACAAGGGCAAGGGCGGTGGCCTGTCGGACCTGTTCGGCGGCGGGGTGTCCTCGACCCTGGGCTCGTCCTCCGTGGTCGAGCGGAACCTGGACCGGCTCACCATCTTCACCGGCATCATCTGGTTCCTGTGCATCATCGGGCTCAATCTGCTGCTGAATCACTGAACTGACTGCCCAGTCAGCAGGACCATAGCCATCGTGCGGACACAGCGAGGGGTGAGCAGTGAGTAGTGGCAATGCCATCAGGGGCAGCCGTGTCGGCGCCGGCCCGATGGGCGAGGCGGAGCGTGGCGAGGCGGCACCCCGGATCCGGGTCTCGTTCTGGTGCTCGAACAAGCACGAGACCCGGCCGAGCTTTGCTAGCGACGCGGCCGTCCCGGAGACCTGGGACTGCCCCCGGTGTGGCTTCCCGGCCGGCCGGGACGAGCACAGCCCTCCTGGCCCGCCGCACGCCGAGCCGTACAAGACTCACCTGGCCTACGTGAAGGAACGGCGCACCGACACGGACGGCGCCGCCATCCTGGCCGAGGCCCTGGACCGGCTCCGCAGGAGTTCCTGACACACGCCGTTCGTCAATGGGCGAAGGACTGGCGCTTGCCCTTGGGGGCCAGCGGGATGTGCCCGCCCGGATGCATGCTCAGCGCCTTGACGTGGTGCTGCAGGTCGGAGATCAGCACATCGGCCAGGTCCCGGGTGAACCCGTTGCGCACCACGATCCGGAGCACCGCCACGTCCTGCAGGTTGGCCGGGAACGTGTAGGCCGGTACTAGCCATCCCCGGGAGCGTAGCCGCTCGGACACGTCGAACACGGTGAAGCCGGCCGCCGCGTCGCTCACCCGGAACGCGAACACCGGCAGGTCGCTGCCGTCGGTGAGCAGCTCGAACGGGCCCATCTGGGCGATCTTCCCGGACAGGTACAGCGCCACGTCCTGGCAGGCCTGCTGGATCTCCCGGTAGCCCTCGTGGCCGAGGCGCAGGAAGTTGTAGTACTGCGCGATCACGTTGGCGCCGGATCGGGAGAAGTTCAGCGCGAACGTGGGCATCTCCCCGCCCAGGTAGTTGACGTTGAAGATCAGATCCTCGGGCAGATCCCCGGCATCCCGCCAGACCACCCAGCCCACCCCCGGGTAGACCAGGCCGTACTTGTGCCCGGAGGAGTTGATCGAGGCCACCCGGGACACCCGGAAATCCCAGGACAGCGCGGGGTGCAGGAACGGGGCCACGAACCCGCCGGAGGCCGCGTCCACGTGGATCGGCACGTCCGGCCCGCCGCCCGCGGCCAGCTTGTCCAGGTCGGCGCTGATCTCGGCCACTGGCTCGTAGCTGCCGTCCATGGTCGAGCCGAGGATGGCCACCACGCCGATCGTGTTCTCGTCGCAGGCCGCCGCGGCCTGCGCGCCGCGCAGGTGCAGCCGGCCTTCCTCCATCGGGACCTGCCGCGCCTCGACCTGCCAGTACCGGCAGAACTTGTCCCAGCAGACCTGGACGTTGCTGCCCATCACCAGGTTTGGCCGGCTGGTGTCCAGGCCGGCCTGCTTCCGGCGCTGCCGCCAGCGCCACAGCAGGGCCATGCCGCCCAGCATGCACGCCTCGCTCGACCCGGTGGTCGAGGTGCCGGTAGCCGTCTCCACTGACGGCGCGTGCCACAGGTCGGCCAGGATGCTGACGCAGCGCGACTCGATCTCCGCGGTCTGCGGGTACTCATCCTTGTCGATCATGTTCTTGGGCAGGCACTCCGTCATCAGCTGAGTGGCCTGCGGCTCCATCCAGGTGGTCACGAACGTGGCCAGGTTGAGCCGGGCGTTGCCGTCCAGCACCAGTTCGTCCCGCACGGTCTGCAGCGCGGTGTCCGGCAGCAGGCCGTGCTCGCCCAGCCGGTGCCGCGGCACGGTTAGATGCGAGGCACGCACGTAGACCGGGTTGATCTCCAGTTCTTCGTCGTCGCCTTCGTCGCGAATTCCCCGGGAAATCGGCACGGGCTGCTCCCCTGGCTGCGGATGGCTGCCTGGCCAGGCTATCCGGCTACCCCAGGTGGGCCGAAGAAGTGGCCAGCGCATTACCAACGTTTGGGCTTGTATCGGCTAGCTTGGCCGCCGTGTCCCCTCAGGACCTGGATGTTCCAAGCAAAGACGGGACCGTTCCGGGCTCGGTGACCAGCGAGACCCGGGCGCTCGGCCTGCTCTCGGTGGTCTGCCTCGGGCTGGCCATCGCGATCATGATCGTGGTGGACCTGGCGGGCAGGAGCCGGGCCGAGGTGCCCCCAGGCCGGCCACACCCCGGGCCGCCGTGGTGGATCCCGCTGCACCTGCCGGTCTCGGTGGTCACCCTGGCGCTCTGGTTCGCCGCGCTGGCCGCCGCGGCCGGGATAGCGGCCGGCCTGGTCGCGGTGCGCCGCGGCGCCCGGCCCGCACCGCGCGCCGTAGCCGTGGCCGCCCTCGTGGTCATCGGGATCTTCACCGTGCTGCCCGCGGCGGGCACCACGGACCCGTACGACTACGCCGCCTACGGCCGGATCGTGACGCTCGGCCACAACCCGTATCTGATGACGCCGTACCAGTTGCGCCGCACCGGCGACCCGGTGGGCCGGGCCGCGCCGCACGCCTGGATCGGCGCGGTCTCCGACTACGGCCCGGTCGCCAGCATCGAGCAGGCGGCCGCGGCCGGGCTGGGCGGGCGGTCGGCGGCCAGCATCATCTTCTGGCTCAAGCTGTTCAACGCGATCGCGTTCGGCGCGGTCGCCGTGGCGCTGGACCGGCTGCTGCGCAGCGACCCGGCCCGGCGGGCCCGGGCCCATCTGTGGTGGACGCTCAACCCGCTGCTGCTCTGGGGGCTGGTCGCCAGCGGTCACGTGGACGGCTTCGGTACCGCGATCGGCTTCTGCGGGCTCATCCTGCTCCAGGCGCGGCCGCCGGGGGAGCGGCCCAGCCTGGCCCGGGTGGCGGCGGCCGCGGCCCTGGTCGGGGTGGCCGCCGACGTCAAGATCACCTTCGCGCTGTACGGCCTGGGCATCCTGTGGGCGGTGCGCCGGTCGCTGGCCGGCCTGGCCGTCGCGGCCGGGTCGATGCTGGCCGTGCTGACGGTGCCCTACCTGTGGTTCGGCCGCCCGGCCCTGGCCGTGCTGGCCACGCACCGGGACGCCACCAACGACACCCTGTACCGGCTGTTCTCCCATGCCCTGCTGCACCCGACCCCGGCCGAGATCGGGCTGGTCATCCTCCCGGTCCTGGTCATCACCGCGGCCGCCGTACTGCGGCGGCTGCCGGACGGCTACCCGGCGCGGCCCGCGATCCACCCGGCGTTCGCGGTCAGCCTGGCCTGGATGCTGGCCTGGCCCTACCAGCGCCCGTGGTACGACGCGATGGTGCTGGCCCTGTTCGCGCTGTACCCGGCGACCCGGCTGGACTGGCCGGTGCTGCTGCAGCTGGCCGCGACCACGGTGTTCTACATGCCCGGCGTGCCCGGCCCGTTCCCGCAGTGGACCCGCGGCGTGCACTCGGTCGAGGTGACCGCGGTGATCCCCGGGATCCGGCTGGCGGCGCTGCTCGCGGTACTGGCGTTGTGCATCACGGGTGCCTGGCAGGGCAGCCGGGCCAGCGGCACAGCCCGGCCCAGCGTGGCACCCTAGCTCGGCCCGGCCCTAGCTGCGCCAGGCCAGCACCTGGCCGGCCCGCACCGTGGGCGGCCCGAGCAGGCCGGTGAGCAGGCGGGCCAGCCGGGACGACGGCTGGGTCACCGCGACCACCGCGGCGGGCCGCCAGGCGGCCAGGTCGGCGCGCACCTGCGCCCGGGACGGCGCGGACACCCGGGAGGCCGGCGCCAGCAGCGCGTTCAGGTGCTTGCCCGCGCGCTTGACCTGGCCGCCGCCGTACAGCGCGGCGTGCCCGGTGGCGTCCGGGCCGATGAACCAGCCGCCGACCAGCGAGCCCGGCTGGCCGGTGTCCGCCTGCCAGCGCAGCGCCTGCGGCGCCTCCTCGTAGGGCACCGGCACCACCAGCACCGGCGCGCCGGGCGCGAGCCGCAGCCGGCTGAACGCGGCCTGCCAGCCGGCCGGCACCGGCGCGGCCGTGGTCACCGGCAGCGGCAGCGGGATGAGCGGCAGCACGGCCAGCACGGCCACCACGCCGGGGATCCAGGCCCGCCAGCCCCGGTCCCGGGCCATGACCCGGGCCTGGTCCAGCCCGAACGCGAGCAGCGCGGCGGCCGCGCCGTCGGCCAGCAGGGCGAACCGGTTGGGCAGCATCTCGCTCAGCACCGGCAGATGGGCCAGCCAGTGCCAGGGCAGCCAGGCGTGCTGCCCGCCCAGCGAGAGGATCTCCAGCACCGCGAAGGTGACCGCGGCCACCCGGGCCGGGGGCAGCCGCCAGCAGCCGATCGCGGCCACGGCCAGCACGGCGAGCAGCGGCCAGCCCAGGTAGGCCAGGTATTCGGGTAGCCGGGCCGGGTAGCTGGCCGCGGCGGCCGCGCTGGCCTGGGTGTGCAGCAGCAGCTCACCGGACGGGGTCACGAACGCGGCGGGGTGAGCATGGAACGGGCCGGCCGGGAACGGGCTGCCGTGCTCGGCCAGCGGGCCGTGGAACTGCACCCACAGCGGGTACGCGCACAGGACGACCAGCACGACCGCGGCGGCGGCCAGGCCGGCCGCCGACGCGGCCACCCGGTCACGGACCGCGTCCGGCCAGCAGACGGCCAGGGTGACCACGATGATCACGCCGGTCAGCACGGTCATGGCCAGCAGTTCCTCGGAGATGAACAGCTGGGCGGCGGCCAGCAGGCCCAGCCCGGCCCCGGTGCGCACCGGGCGGCCGCGCCCGGTGACCAGCCGGAGCAGCAGGTGGATGAGCAGCGGCGGCAGCACCGCGAACTGCAGGTGGTAATGCCCGGTGCTGGCCGCCACCAGCGCGGGGGAGAAGCCGTACACCGCGCCGCCCAGCGCCGCCGCGCCCTGGCTGGCCGACCACTGCCGGAGCACCCAGTACAGGCTGGCCGCCGAGCCGGCGAAGCCCAGGGTGAGCATGATGGTGAGGCTGACCTGCGGGCCGGCCAGCACGGTCACCGGAGTGAGCAGCACCGCGGGCAGCAGCACCGACGTGTTCCACATCAGGTTGATGCCGCGCGGCGCGTTCATCGCGGTGGTGACCAGGGCGGGCAGTTTCCCGTGCGTGACCGCGGTGGCCGAGTAGCGCATGAACCAGGCGAACAGGTCCACGTCGTGCATGTCGCCGGTCTGCGCCCGGGACGCCGGATCGGCCCACAGCCGCCAGGTCAGCGCCAGCGCGGCGGCCAGGTAGAGGGCCACGATCAGCCAGCTGGTGCCGGCCGCGGCACGCGGCCGCCAGCCGTCGGCGACCCGGGGCGGCTGTACGGCCGGCGGCACCAGGCTCACCGCCACCTCCCTCGCCCAGGAATCGCGCTTACCGGCGGCAGAATATTTCATCACCGCACAAATAGCCGGTGGTTGGCCCCGGCGGGTCGGCCTGCCAGCGTGTTCGGGCAGGATAGGGGCATGCAGCTCCCGGTCAACCCGCCGGTCGCGCCGATGCTGGCCAAACCGGTGCCGAAGATCCCTGACGGCCCGTACAGCTTCGAGCCGAAGTGGGACGGCTTCCGGTCGATCATCTTCCGGGACGGCGGCGAGGTCGAGATCGGCAGCCGCAACGAGCGGCCGATGACCCGCTACTTCCCGGAACTGGTCGCGGCGGTGCTGGCCCAGTTCCCGGACCGCTGCGTGATCGACGGTGAGATCGTGATCCCGGACGCGGCGGGCCGCCGGCTGGACTTCGAGGCCCTGCTGCAGCGGATCCACCCGGCGGCCAGCCGGGTGAACCTGCTGGCCGAGCAGACCCCGGCCCACTTCGTCGCGTTCGATCTGCTCGCGCTGGACGACACCGACCTGTGCGAGCAGCCGTTCGGGCAGCGCCGGTCCGAGCTGGAGCGGGTCCTGGCCGAGGCCGGGTCACCGGTGCACCTGACGCCGGCCACCGCGGACCGGGAGCTGGCCGGCCGCTGGTTCGGCCAGTTCGAGGGGGCCGGGCTGGACGGGCTGATCGCCAAGCCGCTGGACGGCACGTACCAGCCGGACAAGCGGACCATGTTCAAGGTCAAGCACGAGCGGACCGCGGACTGCGTGGTGGCCGGCTACCGGGTGCACAAGAGCGGCCCGGACGCGATCGGCTCACTGCTGCTCGGGCTGTACACCGCGGAAGGCCGGCTGGCCAGCGTCGGGGTGGTCGGCGCGTTCCCGATGGCCCAGCGCAAGGAGCTGTTCACCGAGCTGCAGCCGCTGGTCACCACGTTCGAGGGGCACCCGTGGAACTGGGCCGCCGCGTCCCAGGCCGGGTCGCAGGGCGGGGTGCGCAACCCGCGTTCCTCGGAGCACAGCCGGTGGAACGCGAACAAGGACCTGTCGTTCGTGCCGCTCCGCCCGGAACGGGTGCTGGAGGTGCGCTACGACCACATGGAGGGGACCAGGTTCCGGCACACCACCCAGTTCGTCCGGTGGCGCCCGGACCGCGAGCCCGCGTCCTGCACCTACGCGCAGCTGGCGGAGCCGGTCAACTTCGACCTGGCCGAGATCCTGGCTCTCGGCTGACCAGCTAGCGCCGCACCAGCTAGCGCCGCACCAGGTAGCGGCAGAACAGGTAGCTGCCGTCGGCCAGCACGTGGGCCAGGTCCAGCCGGGCCGGGCTGGCCTCGCCCGGCGCGCCGTGCAGAATCCGGCCGGCCGGGCCGCCCGCCAGCACCGGGCTGACCGTGACGCACAGCTCGTCGAGCAGGCCGGCCGCGGCCAGCTGGCCGAGCAGCCGCGGGCCGCCTTCGGCCAGGATCCGCCGGTGGCCGCGCCCGGCCAGGGCGGCGACCGCCGCGGCCAGGTCCACCTGCTGCTCGCCCGCGACGATCACGTCGGCGTGCACCGCGAGCGCGGTACGGAGGTCTGGGTCAGCCGCCGCCGAGGTGACCACGATGGTGCGGGCGTCCGGCGCCGGCCCGCCGGCCGCAGAGCTCAGCAGCGGGCCGGCCAGGTCCAGGCCGAGCCGGCCGCTGAGCACTGCGATGGGCGGGGCGGCCGGGCGGCCGGCCCGCAGCCCGGCCCACTCCGGGCGGACCCGGGCGGCCCGGTACTTCTCCGCGCGCGCGGTGCCCGCGCCAACCAGGATCACGTCGGCCAGCGCGCGGAGTACGCCGAACACGGCCCGGTCGCCCGGCCCGGACAGGCCGCCGGACAGCCCGTCCACCGCGGCGGCCCCGTCCGCGCTCTCGATCATGTTGGCCCGCACCCAGGCCCGGTCCAGGGCAGCCGGGTAGGCGTACAGCGCGGCCAGGTCAGGCTCGGCGCCGGGCGGCAGTAGCTGGCGCACGCTCAGCGTCCGGCCGGCTCGCCACCGCGGCGCAGCACGACCATGGCCCGCGGCGCGACGAGGACCTGGCCCCCGGCGCCGTGCTCATCTCCCTCGGCGGGGGAGTCAGGCCCGGTGTCCAGCACCACGGCCCAGCTGCCGCCGAACTGCGGGCCGGGCAGGGTGAACCGGCACGGCTGGCTGTCCGCGCTGAACAGCAGCAGGAACGAGTCGTCCCGCACCCGCTCGCCGCGCGGGTCGGGCTCGCTGATCCGGTCCCCGTTGAGGAACACCCCGAGCGCCTTGGCGTACCCGGTCTTCCAGTCCGCGTCCAGCATCTCCCGGCCGGACGGGGTGAACCAGGCGATGTCGCCGACGCCGTCCCTGGCCCCGGCGTCCGGCCCGAGGAAGAACCGGCGCCGCCGGAACACCGGGTGGGCGCGGCGCAGTTCGGCCACCCGCCGGGCGAACTCGAGCAGGTCGGCCTGGTCATCCAGGTCCGACCAGTCCACCCAGGACGTCTCGTTGTCCTGGCAGTAGGCGTTGTTGTTGCCGCGCTGGGTGCGGCCCAGCTCGTCCCCGGCCAGCAGCATCGGCACCCCCTGCGAGCAGAGCAGGGTGGCCAGGAAGTTGCGCCGCTGCCGGGCCCGCAGCTCGCTGATGGCCGGGTCGGAGGTGGGCCCTTCGGTGCCGCAGTTCCAGGACCGGTTGTCGTTGCTGCCGTCGGCGTTGTCCTCGCGGTTGGCCTCGTTGTGCTTGCGGTTGTAGGACACCAGGTCGGTCAGCGTGAACCCGTCATGGCAGGTGGCGAAGTTGACCGAGGCGACCGGCCGGCGGCCGCTGGTCTCGTACAGGTCGCTGGACCCGGTCAGCCGGGAGGCGAACTCGGGCAGCGTGTCCGGCTGGCCGCGCCAGAAGTCGCGGACCGCGTCCCGGTACTGCCCGTTCCACTCCGACCACAGCGGCGGGAACTGTCCCACCTGGTAGCCGCCCTCGCCGACGTCCCACGGCTCGGCGATGAGCTTGACCTGGGACACCACCGGGTCCTGCTGGACCAGGTCGAAGAACGCGGACAGCCGGTCCACGTCGTGCAGTTCCCGGGCCAGCGCGGAGGCGAGGTCGAAGCGGAACCCGTTGACGTGCATCTCCAGGATCCAGTACCGCAGCGAGTCCAGGATCAGCTGCAGCGCGTGCGGGTGCCGCACGTTCAGGCTGTTGCCGCAGCCGGTGTAGTCCACGTAGTACCGCTGGTCGTCGTCGCGCAGCCGGTAGTAGGCGGTGTTGTCGATGCCGCGGAAGGACAGCGTCGGGCCGCGGTGGTCGGCTTCCGCGGTGTGGTTGTACACCACGTCGAGGATCACCTCGATGCCCGCCAGGTGCAGGTCGCGGACCATCGCCTTGAACTCGCCGACCTGCCCGCCGAGCTGGCTGGACGACGCGTAGCCGCGGTGCGGGGCGAGGAACCCGATCGTGTTGTAGCCCCAGTAGTTGGTCAGCCCGCGGGCCTGCAGGCTGTGCTCGGTCACGAACTGGTGCACCGGCATCAGCTCCACCGCGGTCACGCCGAGCCGGGTCAGGTGCTCGATCACCACCGGATGGGCCAGCCCGGCGTAGCTGCCGCGCTGGTCGGCGGGCACCTCGGGGTGGCGCAGGGTGAGGCCGCGCACGTGCGCCTCGTAGATCACCGTCTCGTGGTACGGGGTGCGCGGCGCCCGGTCGTCGCCCCAGTCGAAGAACGGGTTGATCACCACGTTCTTCGGCATGTACGGCGCGCTGTCCGCGGTGTTCACCATGGTCGGGTCGGTGAACCGGTAGCCGAACAGGGACTCGTGCCAGCGCAGCTGCCCGTCCATCGCCTTGCCGTACGGGTCGAGCAGCAGCTTGGCCGGATTGCAGCGCTGCCCGCGGCCCGGGTCGTAGGGCCCGTGCACCCGGTACCCGTAGCGCTGGCCCGGGCCGACGTCGGGCAGGTAGCCATGCCAGACGAAGCCATCCACCTCGGTCAGCGGGATCCGGGTCTCGGTCAGCTGGGCAGGCTCTTCGCCGGACAGCAGGCAGAGCTCGACCTGCTCGGCGACCTCGGAGAACAACGCGAAGTTGGTCCCCGTGCCGTCCCATGTTGCACCCAGTGGATAGGGCGCTCCTGGCCACACGCGCACCATGTGACCTTACCTGGGCACCAGCCGCGCCCGGTCCAGAATCTCGCCTACCGGCACCCCGCCGGGCAGCGTGCCGAACGGCACACCGGGCCCGCCCGGCGCTGCCCCGCTGCCCAGCCGGGAGGCGCAGAAACTGTCCGCCACCGCGGCCGGGGCGTGCCGGACCAGCAGCGCGGCCTGCAGCGCGAGGGTGATCTGCCCGGCCAGCCGCCGGGCCGCGTACTCGGCGTCCGGCCCGGCCGCGTCCGCCAGCCCGGCCAGGCTGGCCGCCAGCCCCCGGGCCGCTTCGTCCAGCCGCCGGTCCGCGCCGGCCGCCAGCGCCAGTTCCGCGGTCAGCGCCTCGGCCGCCGCGGGCTGCCGCCGCAGCGCGCGGAGCAGGTCCAGCGCGGTCACGTTGCCCGAGCCTTCCCAGATGGAGTTCAGCGGGCTGTCCCGGTACAGCCGCGGCATCCCGGACTCCTCGACGTACCCGTTGCCGCCCAGGCACTCCAGCGCCTCGGCCGCGTGCAGCGGGGCACGCTTGCACACCCAGTGCTTGGCCGCGGGCAGCGCGACGCGGAGCAGCGCCGCCTCGGCGGCATCCCCGCTGGCCGCCCGGTCCGCCGCGCCCGCGAGCCGGATGGCCAGCGTCGTAGCCGCCTCCGATTCCAGGCTGAGGTCGGCCAGCACCGAGCCCATCAGCGGCCAGGCGATGAGATCTTTGCCGAACGCCTGCCGGTGGGCACTGTAGTACGCCGCTGCGACGACGCCACGGCGCATGCCCGCCGCGCTGCCCAGCAGGCAGTCCAGCCGGGTGGCGCTGACCATCTCGATGATGGTCGGCACGCCGCGCCCGGCCGGCCCGACCGGCCAGGCCAGCGCGCCGTCGAACTCGACTTCGGCCGACGCGTTGGACCGGTTGCCCAGCTTGTCCTTGAGCCGCTGCAGCCGCATCGCGTTGCGGCTGCCGCCGGGCAGCACCCGGGGCAGCAGGAAGCAGGTCAGCCCGTCCGGGGCCTGGGCCAGGACGAGGAACAGGTCGCTCATCGGCGCCGAGCAGAACCACTTGTGCCCGGTGATCAGGTGCGCGCCGCCGGCGTCGCCCGGCACCGGCTCGGCCCGGGTGGTGCCGGCCCGGACGTCCGAGCCGCCCTGCTTCTCGGTCATCGCCATGCCCGCGAGCAGGCCGGCCTTGCCAGCCGGCGGGCGCAGCCCAGGGTCGTAGGCCGCCGCGGTGAGCAGCGGCTCGAACTGCCGGGCCAGCTCCGGGGCGTGCCGCAGCGCCGGGATCACCGCGTAGGTCATGGAGACCGGGCAGCCGTGCCCGGCTTCGGCCTGCGACCAGACATAGAACGCCGCGGCCCGGGCCACGTGGGCGCCGGGCCTGGTGTCCGCCCACGGCGCGGCGTGCAGCCCATGCCGCACCGCGGTGCCGAGCAGCACGTGCCAGGACGGGTGGAACTCGACCTCGTCGATGCGGTTGCCGCGGCCATCGTGGCTGCGCAGCACCGGCGGGTGCTCGTTGGCCAGCCGGGCGTGCTCCTGGGTGTCCGCCGCCCCGGCCAGCCGGCCGAGCTCGTGCAGCCGGGCCTGGTCCCAGCCCGCGCCTTCCCGGGCGGCCGCGGCCAGCAGCGCCGGGTCGTCCGCCACGTCGTAGCCGGCCAGCGGCGGGACCTGGTTGAGCACCTGGTGCGTGGCATGCGGCCGGGCCGCCGGGGCAGTCGTCATACCGCGACGATATCCCGCAAGTTACCGGACAGAAACTTGCCGCTCCGGCGACTGCAGCGTGCCGGTGAGGCACGCCTCCCGGTACCTGTCCAGCAGCACGTCAGCCACCTCTGCGGCGGCGCCGAGCGGGGCGGACACGGCCGCCGCCCCGGCGGCCAGCGACCGGCCGGCGACCTGGTCCGCGAACCGCCCGGGGGCAAGCAGGTAGCTGGCCACCACGACCCGCCGCGCGCCGCCGCGGATCAGCCCGGCCACCGCCTGTTCCGGGGTAGGCGACGCGGCGGACGCGAAGGCCGGCCGCACCGCCTGCCAGCCGCGGCTGGCCTGCCATTGCGCGGCCAGCTGGGCGATCACCGCGTTGGCCGCGGGGTGGCTGGACCCGGCCGCGGCCAGCACCACGGACGTCTGCCCGGCCTGGGCCAGGTCCTGGCCGGCCTCGGCCAGCCGCTGGTCCAGCGCGCGGAGCAGGCCAGGGTGCGGGCCGAGCGGCGCGCCGTAGCGGACCCGCAGCGCGGGCAGCGCCGCCTGCGCGTCGTCCAGCAGCCCGGGGATGTCGGTGCCGCTGTGGTACGCCGCGGTGAGCAGCACGGGCAGCACGATGACCGGGGTCACGCCCACGGTTTCCGCACACAGTCTTTCCGCACACAGTGTCTCCGCACCCAGTCTTTCCGCACACAGGGCGGAGAGCACTTGCCCCGGGGCCGGCGGGGCATGGTCGAGGAACGCGGCCCGGATGTCCAGCCCGGCCAGCCCGCGTACCGCCGCCCGCCCGCGCGCCACGCCAAGCAGCTCGGTGATCGTGGCCCCGGCACGGGGGTCACGGCTGCCATGCGCGATCGCGACGAGCGGGGGCTGGGTCAGGTGTGGATACCGCATTCGGTCTTGCCCGTGCCGGTCCACCGGCCGCTGCGCGGGTCGGCCCCAGCCTCCACCTTCATCGTGCAGGTGCTGCAGCCGATCGACGGGTAGCCGTCGTAGACCAGCGGGTTGACCAGCACGCCGTTGTCCGCGATGTAGGTGTCCACCTGTTCCTGGGTCCAGGCCACGATGGGGTTGACCTTCACCATCTGGCGCCGCGGATCCCACTGCACCGCCCTGGTGTCGCTGCGCGCCGCGGTCTCCTCCCGGCGCACCCCGGTAATCCAGGCGTCGTACGGGTCCAGCGCCCGCTCCAGCGGCACCACCTTGCGCAGGTAGCAGCACAGGTCAGGGTTGCGCCCGTAGAGCCGGGGCCCAAGCGCGGCCTCCTGCTCTTCCACCGTCCGGGACGGGGTGACGTTGATCACGTTCACCGGGTAGATGGCGGACACCGCGTCCCGGGTGCCGATCGTCTCCGGGAAGTGGTAGCCGGTGTCCAGGAAGATCACGTCCAGGCCTTCGTGCACCTGCGAGGCGAGGTGCACGAGGACCGCGTCGGTCATCGAGGACGTGATGCACAGCCGGTCGCCGAACGTCTGCACCGCCCACCGGATGATCTCCTCAGCCGGTGCCTCGGCCAGATCGTCCGCCGCCTGGGCAGCCAACCGCTCCATCTGTGCTGCCTGTGCTGGGAGCCTCTCCATAAGGGACGTGTCCTCCATGGGTTGCGGCGCATTGGGGGGCGGGCTCACGCGTTGGGTCACAGTGCTGCTCACGGGTTGACTCCCGATCCAGCAAATCGTAGCTGGAAGGCCCGCGCACAGCTACGGCAGTGCCACGCGCCGTCCTGTTCCTGTGGAATTAGATCTTCTTCCCCACAATAGGGGCAATAAAACGGGATTGCCCGCTGTGTCGGGGATGCCGGGATTGTCACAGGAAGTCCTCCTCGCTGGCCCGGCTGGCCCAGGTGGCGAACGTCTCGTCCGGGCCCCGGCCGGCCTGGAACCGGCGCAGCACCCGCTCCAGGTAGTCGGGCAGCTCGTCGGCGGTGGTCTTCAGCCCGCGGATCTTCCGGCCGAACCCGGAGCTGGACCCGTCGCCGCCGCCCAGGCTGCCGCCCAGGTGGATCTGGAAGCCCTCGGTCTGCGTCCCGTCCGGCGCGGTGACCAGCGAGCCCTTCAGGCCGATGTCGGCGGTCTGGATCCGGGCACAGGAGTTCGGGCAGCCGTTCACGTTGATCGTGACCGGCTCGGTGAAGTCGGGCAGCCGGCGTTCCAGCTCGGCGATCACCTGGCCGGCCCGCGCCTTGGTCTCGACGATGGCCAGCTTGCAGAACTCGATGCCGGTGCAGGCCATGGTGTGCCGCCGGAACACGCTGGGGGAGGCGGGCAGGTCGGCTCGGTCCAGCGCGGCGGTGAGCTCCGCCACGTTGCCCTCCGGCACGTCCAGGATCACCATCTTCTGCTCGGTGGTGGTACGCACCCGGCCGCTGCCGTACCGGGCGGCCAGGTCGGCCACCTGGCCCAGGGCGGCGCCGGACATCCGGCCGACCCGGGGCGCGAAGCCGACGTAGTACCGGCCGTCGCGCTGCTGGTGCACGCCCACGTGGTCGCGGCGGCTGTCCCGGGGCAGCGGCGGCGGCGGGCCCTCCGGCAGCGCGTAGCCGAGGTAATCCTTCTCGAGCACCTCGAGGAACTTCTCCGG
Source organism: uncultured Actinomycetes bacterium (assembly GCA_963832095.1). Classification (GTDB taxonomy): domain Bacteria; phylum Actinomycetota; class Actinomycetes; order Streptosporangiales; family Streptosporangiaceae; genus RYN-230. Next base: position 224,786 of record CAWHSW010000005.1, on the reverse strand, counting down.
GCCCCAGTCCGCGATGAGGAACTTGAGCCGGGCCCGGTGCCGCAGCCGCCGGTAGCCGTAGTCGCGGAACACCGACGTGACCCCGGCCCACACCTCGGGCACCTGGTCCGGCTGGACGAACACGCCGAGCCGCTTGGCGATCATGGGGTTGGTGGACAGCCCGCCGCCGACCCACAGGTCGTAGCCGGGCTCGCCATACGGGCCGGTGACGCCGACGAACGCGATGTCGTTGATCTCGTGCACGGTGCACTGCGCGGCGCAGCCGCTCATCGCCGACTTGAACTTGCGCGGCAGGTTGGAGAACGCCGGGTCGCCCACCCAGCGCGCCGTGGTCGCCTCGATCTGCGGGGTGGCGTCGATCACCTCGCCCGCGTCGATCCCGGCCAGCGGGCAGCCCAGCATCACCCGGGGCGTGTCGCCGCACGCCTCGGTGCTGGACAGGCCGACCGACTCCAGGGTGTCCCAGATGGCCGGCACGTCCTCGATCCGGATCCAGTGGTACTGGACGTTCTGCCGGTCGGTGAGGTCGGCGGTGCCCCGGGCGTACCGGTCCGAGATGTCCGCCACGGCGCGCAGCTGGTCGTTGCTGAGCTGGCCGCCGTCGATCCGGACCCGGAGCATGAAGTACCGGTCGTCGAGTTCTTCCGGCTCCAGCGACCCGGTCTTCCCGCCGTCGATGCCCGGGCGGCGCTGCGTGTACAGGCCATACCAGCGGAACCGGCCGCGCAGGTCGGCCGGGTCGATGGAGTCGAAGCCCTGCTTGGCGTAGACGTCGATGATCCGCTGCCGGACGTTCAGCCCGTCGTCGTTCTTCTTGTTTTCCTCGTTCTTGTTCAGTGGCTCGCGATATCCGAGCGCCCACTGACCCTGGCCCTTACGGCCGTGCCCGCGCAATCGGGGGGCTGGCGGCATCTGGCGCGTCCCTTCTCGGTCCGGGGGCGCGCACCACGGGCAGCACAGCCGTCACCGGCTGCACGGGTAATCCTGCTGGCTGGCGGCACACTGGGGTTGCCGCCAGGCATCAGGCACCGGCCGCGGCACGCACCCGTGATACGGGCGGTGGTTAGCGGCCGTGCCGACAGATTGCGCTGCGCACCCGGAGCAGGTCAACGTGCCTGCGGGCGACAAGGAGAGGATCTGCAGCGCTCACGTACCGAGGATCACACGAGATGGCGCTTGCTGTCGAGACAGGTTCGCGTACCGAAGCAATTTTCTGCGTCCGGCCGCTGGCCCGCGCCAGGCTCACAGTGCCCACAACTGGGGCCAACCGGCCCCGTTCACCGTCTATTCCGGGCCGCGCTTTCATTTCGGGCCACACCGTGAAACTCCGCTCGCCGTGCGCAGTCAGCCCTGCCGGACCCAGCTCAGCGATTCGTGGCCGGGTGGCTGCGGGAGGGCGGACAAGGGAAGGTGCTGGCAGTCGCACCACGTGCCACCCGGGCACTCGGTGTGCTCTTGCCGGCGGCAGTGCAGGCAGATCATCTGCCTATTCTGCCCGGTATGGCACGCCAGGTGCCCGGGTTGGCGGGGGTTATCCGTAGGGACGGGGGCTGCTGCGGGGTGAGCGGGGGTGTAGCGGCAGTGATCAGGCGGCGTTGGCGCGGCGCATCCGGCGACGCCGCTCGGAGGCGCGCTCGTCCTCGTTCAGGCCGCCCCAGGTGCCGTACTTCTCCGGCCGGGAAATGGCGTAGTCCAGGCATTCCGTGCGGACCGGGCAGCTGGCGCACATCGCCTTGGCCTTCCGCTCGCGGATGTCCCGCTCCGGCTGCCGTTCCCCGTCCGGGCCGAAGAAGAGCACGACATCCGTGCCGCGGCACGCGGCGGCATCTTGCCAGCCCCAGTTCGGCCGGGGAGGCAGGGTAACCTGCCGCCGTACCTCAGACATGACTAGATCTCCTCAACAAGCTCAGTGGTGATACGTTCCGTCCAGCCGACCCTCTGGTTGTGTCGGACTTCTGGTTCCGCGCGATGCGGCTTTTGCCCCGTCGTAGGTATGCAACGTCCTGCGGCACCTGCGTGTTCCCAGAGCAATGGGCAGCCGCGAGGCACCCGGGACCGCCACCGTGGTGCACGGGTGGAGCAGCCCTGCCGGATGGGTGGCCAGCCGTGCGGCGACCGCCCTGCCGAAACCAGTCCGTGTCCAGCGGACCGGTGATCAATGATGCCATCAGCAGGGCCGGTTCCGCAGGCCGGATTGCTAATCCGGGGCATAGATGTTCGGCGCCCGTTGCCCGCCCGCCGCGGTCCTGGTCACAGCGTTAATTGGACAAACCCATTAGTTCGGCGCCACCATGGCATGCATGTCAGCGTCGGACGCAGCCCCGTTGCCCCGGCTCGGTGAGGTGTTCTTCGACGTACGAGGCGACTCCCGAAGCATGCGGCTGAGCTGGTACGCCGACACCGGCGTGGCGGTGTTCAGCATCTGGCAGGGTGGCACCTGCACCGGGACATTCCGGCTGCCCATGGATGACCTCGGCCGGATGATCGAGGCACTGCGCCGCGGCCCGCAGGGCAAGGGCCAGCGGGCCGCCCGCGATGCGCCGCCGGCCCGGGATGCGGCCGCGCCGGCCAGCGGCAGCCCGGATCAGGGCCAGGCCACCCAGGCGATGCGGATGCCGGAACGGGACGGCGCGCGAAGCTACCGCCGGGACCCAGCCGGCTACCCGGACCCGCTGAGCCCGGACTATCCGGCCGAGCAGCTGGAGGACTACCGGACCGGCGCGGGCAGCGGCGAGTTCCGGGCCGCCGCCGACGCGGGCTACCCGGATGTGCCGGTCACCGGGGACTACCGGCGGACCGGCCCCGAAACGGGCGGCTACCCGGAGGATTACCGTGGCTACCCGGCGGGCGCGGATTACCCGGAGGATTACCGTGGCGGGTCGTCGGGCAGCCACCGCCGGGACGCTGGGCGGGACACCGGCGGATACCCAGCTGCGCCCCCGGATTACCGCGGCGGACCGTCGGGCAACCACCGGCGGGATGCGCCGGGTTACCCCGCCGATCCGGCTTACCCGGCCGATCCGGGCTTCCGCGGCTATTCCCGCCAGCCGGACAATGCGGATTATCCCGGCGAGCCGCCGGCCGGTGACTCTGGTGCATATCCGGCCGGGGCCGATTATGGCGAGCATGGCGACGACTGGGGGGAAGACACCGCCGACCAGTCGCTGGGCAGCTACGGTAACGAGCCGCCTGCGGAATCGTTCCCCTATGGCCGCCGTGACGGCAATCGCGAGCCCCGGGAACGGGGCCGGTATCCCGGCCGTCATTGACGGCCGCCGCCGCCCGTCTTTGGGTGTCGTTATGGTTGGGCCGCCCCTGGGAGGATATATTTGCCTCCAGAGGAAGGGGGGCCTCAAGTGGCACAGAAGGTTTCCGTCACATTTGCCTGTGACTACGACCAGAAAGCGATTCCTGAGGGCCAGCATCAGACCCGGCGCTTCAGCCTGGATGGCCGGGACTATGAGATCGACCTGTGCTCCAAGCACAGCCAAAAGTTTGACGACGTGGTCGGGCGATACGCCGACCACGCCCGGCGGTCCGCCGCGCGGGCCGGGCGGATCAAACGGCGCACCACCGCGCACCGGCAGCACAGCGCGGCCATCCGCAGCTGGGCCAAGGAAACCGGGATAGCGGTCAGCGACCGTGGCCGCATTCCGGCCGATGTGGTCGCCCGGTACGAGGCGAAGCACGCCTGAGCCAGCTCAGGAAGGCCCGTGCTCCCGTCCCGCGTCCGGCGCCGCGGCCTGGTCCGGCGGTGACTGATCCGGCGGCGCCTGGGCGGGCAGGGCCTGAGCCGGGGCGCCCTGGCCGGCCGCCGCCTCAGGCGGCGCACCCCCCGGCCGGGGAATCGGCCCGGTCGCAGCCGCCAGCACCTGGGAATTGGGCAGGTTCACCGAGCCGTCCTCGGTGTCCATCCGCAGGTAGGTAATGCCGATCTCGGTGACCAGGCCCTCGGTCACGCCGCCCAGCGCGCCCGATTTGACCCGGATGTAGTCGCCGACGTTGAACGGCCGGGACAGCAGCAGCACCAGGCCCGCGAAGACGTTGGCCAGCGACTGCTGCCCGGCGATGCCGAGCAGGATCGTGGTCACCGCGCCGCCGACCAGCAGCTGCCCGATCGGCACCTTGCACAGGCTGATCGCGATAACCAGCACGGACACGCCGCCGACCAGCAGGATGGCGTAGCGCACCACCGCCGCGTGCGACGTGCCGACCGCCGGGGTGAGCACGTCGCGGGCCTTGGCCGCCAGCCCGACCACGGCGCTCGCGCCGAACACGCAGAACGCCGCGATACACGCCGCCGCGACGATCTTGGGCGTGTAGTTGGCCGGCCCGGTCCAGAACTTGAACTGGCTGGCGGCGATCGCGGCCACCGAGCCAGCCGCAACGGCCAGCACCAGCGCGATGATGGACCGCCACGGCCGGGCGCGGGTCCGGGCCCTGGCCACGTGCTGATTCACCCGTGCCATGCGCTCGGCCCGGTCGAGCTGGCGCCTCTCGTGTAGATCCACCCGCCCATCCTGCCCGGCCCAGATAACGCGTGATCCCGGGGGGCCAGGAACGGCCCCCCGGGATCAGGATGGTCAGCTCAGACGCGCGGCCCGAGCAGTGCCCGGCCGACCGGCACGTGGATCCGGCCGCCCATTCCGTTGGCCACTCCAGCCGCGGATGTGTACCAGGCCACCAGCGCGGTGAGCACACCCACGTAACCGCCGGCCTTCACGATGTTTGCGTTGCCCGCGAAGTTCCCGGCGAACAGGACGATCTCGGTCGCTTCCAGGGTCAGGAAGACCCCGAACACGGCCAGGTTCACCTGGGTGCTCCAGAGCAGCATGTAGGTGTTGAAGATGGCGAAGGCGAGCAGGATCCAGCCGACGTCCTTGGCGAACAGGCCGGCCGTCAGCGGGTGGGTGGCCAGCTTGGCCCCGTAGAGCTGGAAGTAGAAGAACAGGCCGATCCAGAAGCCGCCATAGCTGGCGAACGCGGTCGCGCCGAACACGTTCCGGTTCCGGAATTCCCACATGCCGGCCAGCAACTGGCACAGGCCGCCATAGGCGAACGCGTAGCCGACCCAGGCCAGGCCGCTGGAGTGGGTCATCCAGCCGGCGTTGAACGCCGAGAGCAGGAATGTGGTCAGCGCGAAGGCGGCCAGGCCGAGTGGCGCTGGGTCGGCTATGCCGGAGGCCGGTGCGGCCACCGGTGTGGTCTGTGTGTCCTCGTTGACGCTCAAGTGCTTCCTCCTGATGAGGCGTGCGCTGCCCGGCCGTGGGATCCCCCGGGCCGGGTCGGCGTGCGGGCTGATTGAAGGCCCTCTTCACAGGTGGCTCAGCAGAACCACATGGAAGATCTGCCCTGAGCGTAACGCTGGAGGCCCGCCCGCGGGAGACCCAGGTTTTTGCTTATGCTCAGGCCGGCCTCAGCTGCCGCTGGCCTGGCCGCGGGCCAGCACCTCGCTCAGCCCGGTCTGGGTGGCCAGCACATAGATCCGGTCCAGCGGGGCGATCCGGTAACCCGGCTCGGGCGACCAGTCCACCCGGTTGGCGGCGGCCCGGCGCACCGCCAGTACCCGGACCGACCCGGGGCGGTGCACGCTGCGCACCGGCTGCCCGGCCAGCTCCGACCCGGCGCTCACCTCGACGTCGGCGATCAGCAGCAGGTGGCGGCCGACCGGGATGGTGCGCAGCACCTGATGTTCCAGCATGGCCGCGGCGAATGCGGGCGCGGCCAGGTAGGGCACGCTGCGGGAGATCGTGTTGCCCACCGTCTTCTGCACCCGCTCGGCCAGGTCATCGTCGGACAGCCGGAGCACCAGGCGCAGTTCCGGGGCGAGCGCCCGGGCGTGCAGCGCGGTTTCCAGGTTCACGATGTCACTGTCAGTAACCGAGACCAGGGCCTGGCTGGTGCTGATGCCGGCCGCCCGCAGCGTCTCCTCCCGGGTCGTTTCGCCGATCACCACCCGCAGCCCCAGCCGCCGGGCCAGCCGGACGCCCGCCGCGTGCTCGTTCTTGTCCACGCAGACCACATCCACGCCCAGGTCATGCAGCTGGCCGAAGATCCGGGTCCCCACGTTGCCCAGGCCGGCCACGATCACGTGGTCGCTGAGCGGGCGGTCCCGGCTGCGCAGTGAGCCGGTGAGCCGGGCACCCACCACGGCGGCGGTCACCACCGGGAGGAAGGCCATCCCGGTGAAGGTGAGCAGGAACTGGGCGACCTTCTCCGCGCCGCCCAGCCGGGCATTGGTCACCGCGGCGCCCGCCGCGTCCAAGGCGGTCAGGTACAGGGCGTTGGCCATGGAGTACCCGGCCACCGTGGCCAGCAGGATGAAACCGGACAGCAGCAGGGCGAACAGGCCGACGAAGACGAGGCCGAGCTTGCTGCGGACCAGCAGGTGGGCCACGTCGGCGAGCAACCGGAGCGGCCGGCGCCGCTGCCGGGTCAGCGGGTTGCGCGGGGTGCCGTCGGCCACCGCAAGCACGAGGTCGGCGGTGGCCGGGGTGGGCGGCAGCAGCCCGGGGGAGCCGCGGTCCCCGGGGCTGGCCAGGCCGCACAGCACCTGGGTGGTGTCGGCCTGCCCGCGGCGGGCCACATACAGGGTGCGGCCGGCCAGCCGGACGTGGCTGGGCGTGGGCTCGCCTAATGCGGCGGCCACGAACGACGGCGCCGCCATCGCGGAGCTGGACAGCACCGCGCAGTCTGGGAAGAACGCGCGCATCCGCTCGCCGAGCCCGGTGTTGAAGATGCGCATCACCATGCGCAGGTCCGGGTTGAGGTCCTGGGCCCGCAGCGCGGCGTGGAAGTTGGCCAGGTCATCGCGGCCCATCAGGGCGATCGCCCGGGCCGAGTGCACCTGGGCCGCGGCGAACGCGGCGCCGTCCAGGTCCAGCTGCTCGATGACCCGGACGCCGGGCAGCTGGGCGATGCGCGGCCCCTGGCCGCGGCTGACCGAGCCAAGCAGGACGGTGACCTGCTCGCCGTAGTTGGTGGCCAGTTCCTCGACCATCCGGTAAGCCAGCGCGTCGTCCCCGCACACGATCAGATGGCCCGTGCTCTCCAGGTCATCCGTGTCCTCGGTGACCGGGCGGGGGACGGGGGGCACGGCGAGATCTAACCATAACGGGGCAAGCCCGGCCAACATGGCTGGCCGGGCCGGCGACCTGAGCGGCGGACCGGGGTATTCTCCGGAAGAAAGGGGCGAAGTAGCTTGGGGAGGTCTGGACATGACCAACGACGGCGGTATCCGCGCTTCGGACTCCGATCGCGAGGACGTCGTCGAGATCCTGCGCGACGCCTACAGCACCGGCCGGCTGACCATGGCCGAGTTCGACGAGCGGACGACCTCGGCGTTTGCCGCCAAGACCTGGGGCGAGCTGCGTAAGCTGACCGCCGACCTGCCGCAGCAGGCCAAGCTCGAGCTCAGCCACCCGGAGCCGGGCCGCAGCGCAGCGCCGAACCCGCCCCGCCCGCTGCCCGCCGGCCAGTCCCGGCGCCGGCTCAGCCCGATGCTGCCGATCCTGATGATCTGGCTCACCGTCGCGCTGACCACCGGGCACCCGGCCGCGTTCATCCCGGTGCTGATCGTGCTGGTGATACTGGCCCGGCTGACCAGCGGCGGCCCGCGGCGGCGCTAGCGGGGGCCAGGCTCACGGTGACGCGAGCCGGCTGAGTCCCGGCGGAAGCTGGCTGGCGGCCGCCTTATCCAGCAGGAACAGCGTGCGCTGCTGGCCGCGGGCGCCGGCCGCGGGCACCTGGACCGGCCCGGCGCCAGACAGCGCCAGCTGGACGGCGCCCGCCTTCTCCGGCCCGGCGGCCAGGATCCACACCTCGCGGGCCTGCCGGATGGACGGCAGGGTCAGGGTCAGCCGGATCGGCGGCGGCTTGGGCGAACCGCGCACCGCGACCACCGGCCGCTCGTCATACAGCGCGGGCATACCCGGGAACAGCGACGCGACGTGGCCCTCCGGGCCGATGCCGAGCAGCAGCACGTCGAACGCGGGCACCGGCCCGTGATCCTCGGGCCGGGCCGCCTTGCGCAGCTCGGCCGCGTACCGCTCGGCGGCCGCTTCCGGGTTGGGCCCGTCCGGCCCGTCGCTGGCCGGCATCCGGTGCACCCGGGCCGGGTCGGTGTCCACGTGCCGGAGCAGCGCCTGGCCGGCCTGCACCTCGTTACGTTCCGGGTCGCCGGCCGGCACGAAACGCTCGTCACCCCACCAGATGTCCAGCCGCCGCCAGTCCACCGCGCCGAGGGCCGGCGCCGCGGCCAGCTGGGCCAGCACCGCGGTGCCGATGCCGCCGCCGGTCAGCACCAGGTCCGCGGTGCCCCCGCTGGCCTGGGCATCGACCAGCCGGGTGGCCAGCCGGGCGGCCACCGCCTTGGCCAGCTGGTCCGCGTCGTGGTGCACCAGCACCTCAGGCGTGCTCACGGGGCGGCGCCGCTGCCGTCCAGGCTGCCACTGACCCCGGCGGGCGCCACGCTGAGGAACGGCGCGATCGTCTCCCCGTACACCTCGTCCGGGTCGAGCCGGCGCAGCTCCTCGGCCAGCAGTTCGGCGGTGTCCCGGCGGTGCAGGGCCACCTTGCGCTCGGGCTCGCCGGGCCGCCGCAGCTGGGCCACCCGGCCGTCCGGGCGGGTCACCGACACCTCACCCTCGCTCGTGTCGAACGCGACCGCGGTGATCCCGGGGCCGCCGGACACCGTGGTCGCGAACGGGACACCCAGCCGGACGGACAGCCAGGACGCGATCAGGTCGGCGCTCGGGTTGCCCGCCTCGGCTTCCACCCGGCCACCGCTGATCGTGCCGTGCGGCTGGTCCATGATGGCGGCCAGCAGGGTCCGCCACGGGGTGGCCCGGGTCCAGCTCAGGTCGGTGTCCCCGGGCCGGTAGTGCGCGGCCAGGCTGGCCAGGCAGTCGTGCGGCTCGGCGGCCGCGGCCGCGTCGGTGATCCGGCGCTGGGCCAGCGCGCCGAGCGGGCTGCCGGACGGGGCGTCCGGCGGGGTCCCCGGCCACCAGGTCACCACCGGGGTGTCCGGCATCAGCAGCGGGGTGACCACCGAGTCGGCGTGCTCGCCGAGCGCGCCGTACATGCGCAGCAGCACCACCTCGCCCGGGCCGGTCTCACCGACCCGGATCTCGGCGTCCAGCCGTGATCCGGCCTGCGGCCGCCGGGTGATCACCGCGAGTACCCGCATCGGGTGCTCCCGGGCCGCCTCGCTGGCCGCCCGGACCGCGTCGTACTGGGCCGCCTCGTCGGTGACGATGACCAGGGTCAGCACCATGCCGCTGGCCGGGCCGCCGAGCCGCTGCCGGGCCTGCCAGATGGCCTCGTGGATCCGGCCGGTGGTCGTCTCGGCCAGGTCGATCATCATGCGGAGCTGTCCTTTCCCGGTGCCAGATCCCCTGCAGTGCCTCCTGAGACGTTCGCGCCGTCCGGCATAACCCGTACACCAGCCGCTCGCACAGGGCCCTTCGGGCCTGTGCTCACTAGCTGGTACCGGACGACACTCACAGGCGCCGCCACGCCCGGCCGTCCCGCTGCATCAGCTCCTCCGCGGACGGCGGCCCGGCCGACCCGGCCGGGTAGGGCTCCGGCTTGCCGTGCTCGGCCCAGAACTCCTCGATCGGGTCGAGCACCTTCCAGGACAGCTCGACCTCACGATGCCGGGGGAACAGCGGGGGATCCCCGATCAGCACGTCGAGCAGCAGCCGCTCGTAGGCTTCCGGGCTGCTCTCGGTGAACGACTCGCCGTAGGCGAAGTCCATGTTCACATCGCGCACTTCCATCGCCGTGTCCGGCACCTTGGAGCCGAACCGGACCGTCACGCCCTCGTCCGGCTGGACCCGGATGACCAGGGCGTTCTGCCCGAGTTCCTTGGTGTCGGTGGCGGCGAACGGCAGGTGCGGGGCGCGCTGGAACATCATCGCGATCTCCGACATCCGGCGCGGTAGCCGCTTGCCGGTGCGCAGGTAGAACGGGACGCCGGCCCAGCGCCGGGTGTCCACGTGCAGCTTGATCGCGGCGTAGGTCTCGGTGCGCGAGTCCGGCGCGATGCCGTCCTCCTCCAGGAAGCCACCCACCGGGATACCGCCCTGCCAGCCCGCGGCGTACTGGCCGCGGGCCGTGCCCAGGGCCAGGTCCTCGGGCACCCGGACCGCGGACAGCACCTTCTCCTTCTCGGCCCGCAGCGAGTCCGCGTCGAACGAGACCGGCTCCTCCATCGTGGTCAGCGCCAGCAGCTGCATCAGATGGTTCTGGATCACGTCCCGGGCCGCGCCGATGCCGTCGTAGTAGCCGGCCCGGCCGCCGATGCCGATGTCCTCGGCCATGGTGATCTGCACGTGGTCCACGTAGCCGCGGTTCCAGATCGGCTCGTACAGCGTGTTGGCAAAGCGCAGGGCCAGGATGTTCTGGACCGTCTCCTTGCCCAGGTAGTGGTCGATGCGGAACACCGATTCGGGCGGGAACACCTCGCTCAGCGTGTGGTTCAGCGCCTGGGCACTGGCCAGGTCGTGCCCGAACGGCTTCTCGATCACCACCCGGCGCCAGGGCACCGGGTGCCCCGGGGCCGGGGCCGGCGGGTCGGCCAGCCCGGACCGCTTGAGCTGCTTGACCACCAGCGGGAAGAACTTGGGCGGCACGGACAGGTAGAACGCGTAGTTGCCGCCGGTGCCGCGCTGCTGGTCCAGGTCGGCGACGCACTCGGCCAGCTTGTCGAACGCCGTATCGTCGGTGAACTCGCCCGGGACGAAGCGGACGCCCTCGGACAGCTGGTCCCACACCGTGTCCCGGAACGGGGTGCGCGCGTGCTCCTTGACCGCATCGTGGGTGACCTGGGCGAAGTCCTCGTCCGCCCAGTCCCGCCGGGCGAAGCCGACCAGCGAGAAGCCCGGCGGCAGCAGGCCGCGGTTGGCCAGGTCGTAGATGGCCGGCATCAGCTTCTTGCGGGCCAGGTCGCCGGTCACCCCGAAGATGACCAGGACGCACGGGCCGGCCACCCGCGGGATGCGCCGGTCCCGCGGGTCGCGCAGCGGGTTGGCCACCGGCCCGGTGATCACCGGGGCCAGCGAGCTGGGCTGCACCTCGTCATCCGGCCTGGCCTCAGCGGGCGGTGCCGCGGCGGCCTCGGTATCGGCACTCGTCATGGCTTCTCCACTGCCCCCATGTTGGCCTGGATGGTGCCGAGGAACTCGTTCCAGGACACGGCGAACTTGTCCACGCCCTCGTCCTCGAGCACCTGGACGACGTCGTCGTAGCTGATGCCCAGCGCGGCCAGGTCGGCGAACACCTGCCGGGACTGGTCGTAGGTGCCGCGCACGGTGTCCCCGCGCAGCTTGGCATGGTCGGCGGTGGCCCGCAGGGTGGCCTCCGGCATGGTGTTCACCGTGTCCGGCGCGACCAGTTCGACCACGTACATGGTGTCCTCGAAGGCCGGGTCCTTGGTGCTGGTGGAGGCCCACAGCGGGCGCTGCACCTTGGCCCCGGCGGCCAGCAGCGCCTGCCACCGTGGCGTGCCGATCCGCTCCTCGTACAGCTCGTAGGCCAGCCGGGCGTTGGCGATCGCGGCCTGGCCGCGCAGCGCGGCCGCCTCCGGCGTGCCGATCTTGTCCAGCCTGCTGTCCACCTCGGTGTCCACCCGGCTGACGAAGAAGGACGCCACCGAGGCGAGCCGGGAGATGTCCCGGCCGGCCGCCACCGCCTGCTCCAGCCCGGCCATGAACGCGTCGATGACCTGGCCGTACCGCTCCAGGGAGAAGATCAGCGTGACGTTCACGCTGATCCCCTCGGCCAGGCACGCGGTGATCGCGGGCAGCCCCTGCACGGTGGCCGGGATCTTGATGAACAGGTTGGGCCGGTCCACCATCCACCACAGCGTGCGGGCCTGGGCGATGCTCTTGGCCGTGTCCCGGGCCAGCCGCGGGTCCACCTCCAGGGACACCCGGCCGTCCACCCCCTCGCTCGCGTCGTACACCGGGCGGAGCACGTCACAGCCCCACCGGATGTCGTACGTGGTGATCAGCCGGGACGCTTCCTCGACGCTGACCCCGCTGATGGCCAGGTCGGCCAGCTGCTGGTCGTAGGCGTCACCCTGGCTGATCGCGTGCGCGAAGATCGTCGGGTTCGAGGTGACCCCGCGGACCTCCCAGTTGGTCATCAGGTCGGCGAGGTTGCCGGTGCGCAGCCGGTCCCGGCTGATGTCATCGAGCCAGATGGACACGCCCTCCGCGGTCAGTTGGCTGAGGACGGCTTTGCTGTGTTGCTGGGCGGTCATGACTTCTCGCTCCTTGCCCTCGCGCTGTCAGGCCAGCCGGGCCAGGCTGACCCGGGCGGCCGCGGCCACGTGCTCCGCGGTGAACCCGAACTCCTCGTACAGCTTCTGATACGAGGCTGATGCCCCGAAATGCTCCAGGCTCACGCATTCGCCGGCATCTCCGGTAAATACCCGCCAGGGCTGGGCCACGCCGGCCTCGACGCTGACCCGGGCCCGGACCCGCGGCGGCAGCACCTCCTGCTGATAGGAAGCATCCTGGCTGGTGAACCATTCCACGCACGGCATGGAAACAACACGTGTCGAAATACCCTCGCCCTGCAGGATGTCCCGGGCGGCCAGCGCGATCTGCACCTCGCTGCCGGTGCCGATGATGATCACCACCGGGTCGCCGCCCGCCCCCTCGGCCAGCACGTACCCGCCGCGCGCGGTGCCCTCGGCCGGCGTGATGCCCGGCGGGTTGCCCGCCGACCGGTCCAGCACCGGCATGGCCTGCCTGCTCAGGCACAGCCCGGCCGGCCGGCCGGTCTGCTCCAGGATGACCCGCCAGGCCACGCTGGTCTCGTTCGCGTCGCCCGGCCGGACCACGTCCAGGCCGGGGATGGCGCGCAGCGCGGCCAGATGCTCCACCGGCTGGTGGGTCGGCCCGTCCTCGCCCAGCCCGATCGAGTCGTGCGTCCACACGAAGGTGACCGGCAGGCCCATCAGCGCGGCCAGCCGGACCGCCCCCCGCATGTAGTCGCTGAACACCAGGAACGTGCCGCCGTAGGGCCGGGTCAGCCCGTGCAGCGCGATGCCGTTCAGGATGCCGCCCATGGCGTGCTCACGGATGCCGAAGTGCAGCGTGCGGCCGTACCAGCTGCCCGGGAACATCGTGGTCTGGCGGTCCGGCGGGAGGAACGACGGCTCACCCTTCATCGTGGTGTCGTTGCTCCCAGCCAGGTCGGCCGAGCCGCCCCACAGTTCCGGCAGCACCGGGGCCAGCGCGTTGAGCACCTGCCCGGACGCGGCCCGGGTGGCCAGCCCCTTGGCGTCGGGCGGGAAGCTGGGCAGTGCGCTGGCCCAGCCGTCCGGCAGCCGGCGCGCGGCCAGCCGGTCCAGCAGCGCGGCGCGCTCCGGGTTGGCTGCCGCCCAGGCGGCGAGCGCCGCGTCCCACTCGGCGTGCAGCCGCTTGCCCCGGTCGGCCACCTGGCGGGCGTGCGCCACGGCTTCCTCCTCGGCCGGGAAGCTCACCGCCGGGTCGAAACCGAGGATCCGCTTGGTCTTGGCCACCTCGTCCGCGCCCAGCGCGGCGCCGTGCGCCGCGCCGGTGTTCTGCGCGTCCGGCGCGGGCCAGGCGATGATGGTGCGCAGCACGATCAGGGACGGCTGCGCGGTCTCCGCCTGGGCATTCAGGTAGGCCTGGTAGAGGGCCTGGGGGTCCTCGCGGTAGCCGCCCGGCTGCAGCCAGTCCACCCGCTGCACGTGCCAGCCGTACGCCTCGTACCGGGCCGCGACATCCTCCGACTTGGCGATCTTGGTGTCGTCCTCGATCGAGATGTGGTTGTCGTCGTAGAGCACGATGAGGTTGCCGAGTTCCTGCACCGCGGCCAGCGCGGAGGCCTCGTGGGTGATGCCCTCCTCGATGTCGCCGTCGGAGCAGTACGCGTAGATGTGCTGGTCGAACGGGCTGGTCCCGGGGGCGGCGTCCGGGTCGAGCAGGCCGCGCTCGCGGCGCGCGGCCATGGCCATGCCGACCGCGTTGGACAGGCCCGCGCCGAGGGGCCCGGTGGTGGTCTCCACGCCCGGGGTGAGGCCGTGCTCCGGGTGGCCCGGGGTGATGCTGCCCCAGTGCCGGTAGTGCCGCAGGTCGTCCAGGGTCAGGCCGTAACCGGACAGGTAGAGCTGGATGTACAGGGTGAGGCTGGAATGCCCGCAGGACAGCACGAACCGGTCCCGGCCGAGCCAGCCCGGGTCGGCCGGGTCGTGCCGGAGGATGTGCTGGTAGAGGAGGTAGGCCGCGGGGGCCAGGCTCATCGCCGTGCCCGGGTGGCCGTTGCCGGCCTGCTGCACCGCGTCCATGGCCAGGACCCGGATCAGATCGACGGCCCGCTGGTCGGAAGCCGTCCAGTCCAAGGATTCGATCACGTGCATGACCCTATCCTCAGTTTCGCCTACTCCCAGGGCCACCCCCGAAGCGGGGCAACAGGGGGTGGATTACGGTCCCGCCGGTACGCTCCCTGGCATGGCGACCAACCCCGGCTTCGATCCGCGCGCGGTCATCGAGGGCCGGCCTGGCCGCCCCCGGGCCGGGGTCATCCTGGCTATCGTCGCCGCAATCGGCTGCGCCATCGTCGTGCTGCTGGCCGACGCAGTGCAGAGCGTGAATTCGGCCGGGCACAGCGTGGCGCCGTTCCTCATCGCGCTCCCGCTGGCCCTGCTCCCGGTGCCGCTGCTGGTCGGCTGCGTGCTGCTGGTGGACCGGCTGGAGCCGGAGCCGCGGATCAACCTGGTGCTCGCGTTCGCCTGGGGCGCCGGGGTGGCCGCGCTGCTCGCCGCGGTGATCAACACGGCCGGGCTGGTCTTCATCACCCAGCCCGCGCTGGGCAACACCACCGGGGAGTACGTGTCGGCCACGTTCGGCGCCCCGGTGGTGGAGGAGTCACTGAAGGGCCTGATCCTGATCATCCTGCTCTGGCGGCGGCGGCAGGAGCTGGACGGCCCGACCGACGGGATCATCTACGCGGCCATGGTCGGGCTGGGCTTCGCCATGATGGAGAACATCGGCTACTACATCGGCGCCCTGGTCCGTCCCCAGGTCGGCGGGGCCGAGCTGCTCGGCGTCACGTTCGTGCTGCGCGGCGTGCTGTCCCCGCTGGCGCACCCCATCTTCACCTCGATGACCGGGCTCGGGGTGGCCTACGCGGCCACGCACAAGAACGGCCGCTGGGCGGTGCCACTCGGGCTGGCCGCGGCCATGCTGCTGCACGGGCTGTGGAACGGGCTGAGCGCGCGCGGCATCGACGGGCTCGCCCTGGCCTACGCCATCCTGGCCTGTGTGCTGGCCGGCCTGGTCGCCGTGATCATCGCGGACCGGCGCCGGATCGTCCGGCTGATCTGGCGGTTCCTGCCCGCCTACGAGGCCACCGGCCTGGTCACCGAGGCCGACCTGCGGATGCTGAGCACGCTGCGGGAGCGGTACGCGGCCCGGCGCTGGGCCCGGATGACCGGTGGCCGGGCGGCCGGGCGGGCCATGGAGGACTACCAGCTGGCTGCGACCGAGCTGGCCCTGGTGCACCTGCGGATGCAGCGCGGCATCATCAGCGCGGGACACTTCGACGAGCGCCGCCGCGACCTGCTCCGGCTGATGGCCATGGCCCGCAGCGCGTTCTTCCACCGGCAGCCGGAACCACCGCAGCCGCCGTGGGCCGGCCCTAGCTCGTCAGGATTCGGGTCATCAGGATTCGGCCGGTACCGGTTCAGCTAGCGCGCCGGGCACCGCGGCGGTGCCGGCCACCGGGCCGCGGTACCGGGTGGCGAACATCAGCAGCAGGGCGGTAATCCAGATCAGCACCGAACCGGCCACGTGCACCCAGACCAGGCCGGCCGGCAGGCCGCTGAAGTACTGGGTGTAGCCGATCACGCCCTGCAGCCCGGTCAGGCCGAGCAGTACCCAGCCGAGCCGCCGGGCCCGGGCCGGCGCCCCGGTGAACTGCAGGCTGATCACGGTCGCGGCGATCAGGGTGCCCAGCATCCAGCCGATGTCGGCGTGCAGCTGGGTGACGCCCTCCAGCGGCAGGTGGTAGCGCGGCACGTAGGCCGGGCCGTGCCCGGAGCGCGGTACGAACGTGGACCCGGCCAGTGGCCCGGTGCCGGTCACCACGGTGCCCGCGGCCAGCATCAGCGCGGTGACACCGACCGTGGCCACCGCGAACACCCGCACCTCGCGGCGGACCAGCCGGGTCGGCTGGCCGTCGCCCTCGGCGCAGCGCACGTAGAGCGTCACGGCCAGCGCCAGGATCGCGCTGGACAGCAGGAAGTGCAGCGACACCGCGGCCGGGTTGAGGTCGGTGAGCACCACGATGCCGCCCAGCACGGCCTGGGCCAGCACGCCGAGCGGCTGGGCCGCGGCCAGCCAGACGATGTTGCGCCGGACCGCCCCGCCCGGGCGGAACCGCCACGCGGTGACCAGCACCAGCACGGCCACCACCATCAGCACGCCGGTCAGCATCCGGTTGGTGAACTCGATCCAGGTGTGCACCATCGGGTCACCGCTGGTGTGCGCGGCGACCAGGCTGCTCGTGGTGCAGGTCGGCCAGTCCGGGCAGCCCAGCCCGGACGCGCTGAGCCGGACCGCCGCGCCGGTCATGATCAGCCCGGCGTTGGCCCACACGCCGGCCAGCGCGATCCGGCGCATCGAGGTCACCGTGGGATACAGCACCGGAGCCACCAGGCGGCGGGCAGATCGGGTCAGGTCGGCTGGCACGGACCCATCGTAGACGCCACCCTGGCGTCAGTTCCCGGTCCGGGCCGCACCCGCGCTGGCCAGCACCACGCAGCCGACCGCGGCCCACTCGTACCAGCGCAGCCCCTGGCCCAGCAGGACCAGCCCGACCAGCGCGGCGACGGCCGGCTCCAGGCTCATCCAGATGCCGAACACCTTGGCCGGGGTGCGGCGCAGCGCCTCCAGTTCCAGCGAGTACGGGATGACCGAGGAGAGCAGCCCGATGGCCAGCCCGGTGGCGAGCACCGCGGGCCGGAGCAGCGCCCGGCCACCGGCCAGCAGCCCGGCCGGGGTGACCGCCAGCGCGGCCACGCACATCGCGATGGTCAGCCCCGAGGTGCCCGGGAAGCGCCGCCCAGTGGCCGCGCTGAGCAGGATGTAGGCCGCCCAGCAGGCCGCTGCGAGCAGCGCGAAGGCCAGCCCGGCCGGGTTCAGGTGGCTGCCCGGGGCGCGGGTCAGCAGCGCCACGCCCGCCCCGGCCAGCAGCACCCAGGCCGCGTCCAGCCAGCGCCGCGAGGTGGCCACCGCCACCCCGAGTGGGCCGAGGAACTCCACCGTCACCGCGATGCCCAGCGGGATCCGGGCGAACGCCTGGTAGATGGAGTAGTTCATCACCGCGAGGATCAGCCCGAACATGACCACGACGGCGGCGTCCGCCCAGGCCCGGCGGCGCACGATGGCGCGGACCTCGCGGCCCAGCCCGCGGGCCCCGGCCACGGCCAGCAGCAGCGCGGCCGTCCACAGCCGCAGGCCGGTCACCGCGGCCGGCGGCACCTGGCTGAACAGCCGGTCGGCCAGGCCGGCGCCGACCTGGACCGCGACGATGCCGGTGAGCACCAGGGCCGGCGGCGGCACCGCCCCGAGCAGTGTGCTGCGCCGCCCAGTGCTGGGCGGAACAGCGGCGGGCTCGGCGGCTACTCCCAGCGGAACACCCGGGTGGTCACGCCGATCCCGGCCACCGCCCAGACCAGCAGCACGACGAGGTCCTTGACCGGCAGCCCGCCGCCGTACTGCAGCACCTGGTGCAGCCCGTCGGACAGCGCGCCGGTGGGCAGCAGCCGCAGCACCGGGCGGGCGCCGGCCGGGAACTTGTTCAGTGAGAACACCACCCCGCCCAGCCCGAGCAGCACCAGGTAGATCAGGTTGGCCGCGGCCAGCGTGGCCTCCGTGCGCAGCGTGCCGGCCAGCAGCAGGGCCAGCCCGCTGAACGCCGCCGTGCCGGCCAGGATGAGCACCGGCACCCACAGCGCGGCGATCGGCCGGGCGTCCGGCGACCAGCCGAGCAGCAGGCCGACCACGATGATCACTGCGGTCTGGCCCAGCTCCACCACGAGCACCGTGCTGGTCTTGGCCGCGATCAGGCCGCCGCGGCGCAGCGGCGTCGCACCGAGGCGCTTGAGCACGCCGTAGTAGCGTTCGAATCCGGTGGCGATGGCCTGGCTGGTGAACGCCGTGGACATGACGCCCAGGGCGATGATGCCGGGGACGAGGAAGTCCACCCGGGTGCCGTTGATCAGATGCTCCAGGCTGAAGCCGACCAGCAGCACCACCGGGATGATCAGCGTGAGCAGCAGCTGCTCGCCGTTGCGGAGCAGTGCGCGCAGTTCGAGCCGGGCCTGCGCGGCCACCATCCGGGGCATCGGGCCCGGCCCCGGCGCCGGGGCGGGCCAGCTGGTCACGGCCGGGGACGCGGGGGAGGCGACCTGGTCGGTCATGACCGCAGCTCCCGTCCGGTCAGTTCGAGGAACACGTCCTCGAGGGTACGGCTCTCGATGCGCAGCTCCTGGGCCAGCACGCCGCGTTCCGCGCACCACGCGGTGACCGCGGCCAGCAGCTGCGGGTCCACCTGGTCCGGCACCTCGACGATGTAGTGCCCAGCGGGCGACTCCTTGGCCGCGCTGCCCTGCGGCAGCGCTGAGATCAGCCCGTCGGTGTCCAGGCCTGGCTCGGCCCGGAACCGGAGCTGCCCGGCGGTCCCGGTCAGCTCGGCCGGGCTGCCCTCGGCGACCAGCTGCCCGTGGTCCACCACGCAGACCTGGTCGGCCAGCCGCTGCGCCTCGTCCATGTAGTGCGTGGTCAGGATCACCGCCGCGCCGGACGCGCGCAGCCCGCGGATCAGGTCCCAGGTGGCGTGCCGGGCCTGCGGGTCCATGCCCGCGGTGGGCTCGTCCAGGAACAGCAGCTCGGGCCGCCCGATCAGCGCGGCGGCCAGGGACAGCCGCTGCTGCTGGCCGCCGGACAGGCGGCGGAACGGGGTGCGCAGGCTGCCCGCCAGGCCGAGCCGGTCCAGCAGCACCGCGGGGTCGATCGGGGCCGCGTAGAACGCGGCCAGCGTGTGCAGGTACTCGGCGGGCCGGGCGGCGGGCGGGATGCCGCCGGACTGCAGCATGACGCCGATCCGCGGCCGCAGCTGCCGGGCGTTCCGCGCCGGGTCCAGGCCGAGCACCCGCACGGTGCCAGCGTCCGGCCGCCGGTATCCCTCGCAGATCTCGATCGTGGTGGTCTTCCCGGCGCCGTTCGGGCCCAGGATCGCGGTCACCGCGGCCCGGCGGGCCAGCAGCGTGAGCCCGTTCACCGCTACGGTCCGGCCGTAGCTCTTGGCCAGTTGGTGGATCTCGACCGCGGGTCCGGTACTCACGCAGGCGAGTCTAGAGGCTCGGCGGGCGCAGGCTTTGCGCTCCCTGGCACTGGGTGCCGCGCCGCCTTTATCAGCGCACGGAACAATCGCGGATCCGTGCCCTGCTCCGGGTGCCACTGGACCGCGATGAGAAATTCGTCACGATCGGTGCTAGCCCGGGGGGACGACCCCCCGCTCTGCTTTCCCGGGGGACTACCCCCGGAGCCCCCGGCCCCCGTCCGGCGCTCCGCGCCGCGGGACAGTTCGACCGCCTCGATGGTGCCGTCCGCGGCCCACGCGGTGGCCACCAGCCCGGTGCCCAGCTGGCCGATGGCCTGGTGATGCGCGGTGGGCACGTCGAGCCACAGCGCGCCGCCGCCGTCCGGCGGGCCAAGCACGCTGGCCAGCCGGCTGCCCGCCGCGACCCGGACCGGGTGGGTGCCGAACGCGCCCGGCCCGGCCCGGTGCCCGCCGCTGTCCGGCAGGTGCTGCTCCAGCGTGCCGCCCCGGGACACGTTGAGGATCTGCAGGCCGCGGCAGATGGCCAGCACCGGCAGGCCCGCGGCCAGCGCGGCGGCCAGCAGGTCCAGCTCGGCGCGGTCCCGGTCCGGCTGCACCCGGGTCGTCTCCGGATGCGGCGCGGCGCCGTACCCGGCCGGGTCGAGGTCGCCGCCGCCGGACAGGATCACCGCGTCCAGCCGCCGCACCGCGGCGCTCTCCCCGGGCAGCGGCGGCAGCAGCACCGGCACGCCGCCCGCCGCCGCCACCTGCTCGGGGTAGCCGAGCGGCAGCAGCGCGCAGGGCAGTTGCCACGGTCCCCACCGGGCGGGCTCCGCGTAGCTGCTGATCCCGACGAGCGGAGCGCTCACAGGGGGGTCACGTACGCGCCGGAGATCCCGCCGTCCACCAGGAACTGGGCCGCGGTGATGAACGACGCGTCGTCGCTGGCCAGGAACGCGATCGCGGCCGCGATCTCGGCGGGCTCGGCGAACCGGCCCATCGGCACGTGCACCAGCCGCCGCGCCGCGCGCTCCGGGTCCTTGGCGAACAGGTCCTGGAGCAGCGGGGTGTTCACCGGCCCTGGGCACAGCGCGTTCACCCGGATGCCCTCCCGGGCGAACTGCACGCCCAGTTCCCGGCTCATGGCCAGCACGCCGCCCTTGGACGCGGTGTAGGAGATCTGTGAGGTGGCCGCGCCCATCACCGCGACGAACGAGGCGATGTTGATGATCGAGCCGCCGGGCTGGCCCGCCGCGACCTGGCGCTGCATGTGCGGGATCACGTACTTGCAGCACAGGTACACGGAGGTCAGGTTCACCTCCTGGACCCGCCGCCACGCGTCCAGGCCGGTGGTCAGGATGGAGTCGTCGTCGGGCGGCGAGATGCCGGCGTTGTTGACCGCGATGTGCACGCCGCCGCACTCGTCGGCCACCTGCTGGTACAGGTCGCGGACGGCGTCCGCACTGGTCACGTCCACCTGGATGAACAGGCCGCCGACCTCGTCCGCGGCCGGCTTGCCGGTGCCCGCGTCGATGTCGGCGACCACCACGGTGGCGCCCTCGGCGGCCAGCCGCCGGGCGCTGGCCAGCCCGATGCCGCTGCCCGCGCCGGTGATCACGGCGGCCCGGCCGGCTAGCCGCTGCGGGTGTGTACTCACTCCGGCTCCTCATCGTCGGTGGCGATAAAGACGTTCTTGACCTCGGTGAAGGCATCCAGCGCGTCCGGGCCCAGCTCGCGGCCCAGGCCGGACTGCTTGAACCCGCCGAACGGCGTCCAGTACCGGACCGAGCTGTGCGAGTTGACCGACAGGTTGCCGGTCTCCACCCCGCGGGCCACCCGCAGCGCCCGGCCCACGTTCCGGGTCCAGATGGAGCCGGACAGGCCGTACGGGGTGTCGTTGGCGATCCGGATCGCGTCGGCCTCGGTGCCGAACGGCAGCACGGTGACCACCGGCCCGAACACCTCCTCGGTGAACGCCGGGTCGTCCGCGCCGACCGGGGCCAGCACGGTGGGCGGGAACCAGTACCCGGGCCCGTCCGGGGCGCTGCCGCGGAACGCCACCGGTGCGCTGTCCGGTACGTACGAGGCGACCTTGGCCCGGTGCTCGGCCGAGATCAGCGGGCCCATCTCGGTGCCCGGATCGGCCGGGTCGCCGACCGCGACGCCCTTGACGGCCGGCTCCAGCAGCTCCATGAACCGGTCGAACACGCTGGCCTGGACCAGGATCCGGGACCGGGCGCAGCAGTCCTGGCCCGCGTTGTCGAACACTGCGTACGGCGCGGTGGCCGCGGCCTTGGCCAGGTCGGCGTCGGCGAACACGATGTTCGCGCTCTTGCCGCCCAGCTCCAGGGTGACCCGCTTGACCTGGCGCGCGCAGTCGGCCATCAGCTGGCTGCCCACCTCGGTGGACCCGGTGAACACGATCTTGCGGACGTCCGGGTGCTCGACCAGCCGCTGGCCGACCACCGAGCCCTTGCCCGGCAGCACCTGGAACACGCCCTCGGGCAGCCCGGCCTCCAAGGCCAGCTCGCCGATCCGGATCGCGGTCAGCGGGGTGCGCTCGGCCGGCTTGGCGATCACCGGGTTGCCCGCGGCCAGCGCCGGGCCGAGCCCCCAGCCCAGGATCGGCATCGGGAAGTTCCACGGCACGATCAGCCCGACGATGCCGACCGGCTCCTTGAACGTCACGTTCAGCCCGCCAGGCACCGGGATCTGCTGGCCAAGCAGCCGCTCCGGCGCGGCCGCGTAGTAGCGCAGCACGTCCCGGACGTTGCCCGCCTCCCAGCGGGCCTGGCCGACCGGGTGCCCGGAGCCCCTGACCTCCAGCTCGGCGAGCTCCCCGAGATGCGCGTCCACCACGTCGGCGAACCGGCGCAGCAGCGCGGCCCGGTCGCCCGGGGCCACCGCCCGCCAGGCCGGCTGCGCCGCGGCCGCCCGCGCGACGGCCTCGTCGGCCTGCTCCGCGGTGGTCTGCGGCACCGTGGCCACCGGGGTTTCGGTGGCCGGGTTCAGCACCGTGAACGTGGACATGCTGGTACTCGCTCTCAACTCGCCGTGCTCACATCCGCTCGAAGCTGCGGTGCAGCTCCCAGTCGGTGACCGCGGCATCGAACGCCTCGATCTCCACCCGCGCGGCGTTCGCGTAATGCTCGACGACCTCGTTGCCGAACGCCTCCCGGGCCAGCTCGGACTTGCGCCACAACTCGAGTGCATCGCGCAGCGTCGTCGGCACCCGGGCGCCCGGGTCGGTATAGGCGTTGCCGGTGAAGGCGGGCTCCAGCGGCAGTTCGTGGTCCACGCCGTACAGCCCGGCCGCGATCATCGCCGCGACGGCCAGGTACGGGTTGACGTCGCCGCCCGGCACCCGGTTCTCCACCCGGAGCGCCGGGCCGTGCCCGACCAGCCGCAGCGCGCAGGTGCGGTTGTCCACTCCCCAGCGGACCGCGGTGGGCGCGAAGCTGCCCGGCACGTACCGCTTGTAGGAGTTGATGTTCGGTGCGTAGCACAGCGACAGCTCGGTCAGCGCGGCCAGCTGGCCGGCGATGAAGTGCTCGCCGAACGGGGACAGGCCGTGCGGCCCGTCGCCGGCCATCACCGGCGTGCCGTCGGCCGCGCGGGCGGACAGGTGGATGTGGCAGGAGTTGCCCTCACGGGCGTTCGGCTTGGCCATGAACGTGATGCTCATGCCCTCCTGGTCCGCGATCTCCTTCGATCCCGTCTTGTAGATGGAGTGGTTGTCGCACGTGGTGACGGCCTCGGCGTAGCGGAACGCGATTTCCTGCTGGCCCAGGTTGCACTCGCCCTTGGCCGACTCCACCTGCAGCCCGGCCCCGGCCATGCCGTTCCGCAGCCGGCGCAGCAGCGGCTCGATCCGCGCCGTGCCCAGGATCGAGTAGTCCACGTTGTAGCTGTTGGCCGGGGTCAGGTCGCGGTAGCTGGCCGCCTGCGCCTGGGCGTAGCTGTCGGTGTACACGATGAACTCGAGCTCGGTGCCGGCCAGCCCGGTCAGCCCGCGCTCGGCCAGCCGGGCCGTCTGCGCCTTGAGGATCTGCCGCGGCGAGGCCACCACCGGGGCGCGGTCGTGCCAGGTCAGGTCGGCCAGCACCATGGCGGTGGCCTCGTGCCAGGGCACCCGGCGCAGCGTGGACATGTCCGGCACCAGGACGAAGTCGCCGTAGCCGCTCTCCCACGAGGACATCGCGTACCCGTCCACGGTGTTCATCTCCACGTCCACCGCGAGCAGGTAGTTGCACCCTTCGATGTGGTGCCCGGCCACGTCGTCCAGGAAGTAGTCCGCCGCGAGCCGCTTGCCGGCCAGCCGCCCTTGCATGTCGGTGAAGGCGACCACCACGGTGTCGATGTTGCCCTCACTCACCTCCACGCGGAGCCGCTCCAGGGTGAGCATCCCGCGCCGCCGGCTGTGCGGGGTCGCTCCGCGCTGCTTCTCCATGAGCCTCCAGTCCCGTGCTGCTCAGCCGGCCAGCTCTTCCTCGATCGCGGCCAGTTCCTCGGGCGTGCCCTGGACCCGGGGCCCGGTGAACCAGTTACGCGCCGACACCAGCCAGTAGATGCCCGCGAAGCCGATCACGGCAACCACCGCGAACACCGCGTAGTTGAACGTGGTCCAGGTGATCGGGCCGACCTGCGGCAGCATGAACAGGATCGTGATGATCACCACCCAGGTGACCGCGATGATGCCGACCGGCTTGCTCCACCGGCCCAGGTGCCACGGGCCGCGCTGGAAGTTGTCGCCCTGGCGCAGCCGCAGGAACGTCGGTGCCACGTACGCGATGTACAGGCCGATGACCGCGATCGAGGTGACCGCCGCGTAGGCGGTGCTGTTCCACAGGTAGGGCAGGCCGAGGATGAGTGCGCCCACCGCGGCCAGCCAGATCGCGTTGGTCGGCGTCCGGGTCCGCTTGTTGACCCGGTGCCAGACGCGGGAGGCGGGCAGCGCGCCGTCCCGGGAGAACGCGTAGATCATCCGGGAGTTGGCGGTGACCGAGGACATGCCGCAGAACAGCTGGGCGCCGATGACCACCAGCAGCAGGAACTTGGCCCAGGTGGTTCCGGCGGCGTCAATGAAGATCTGCGCGGGCGGCACGCCGGTGGCCGAGGTGCGCTCCGCTTCGTAGTGCTGGATGGCGAACGTGATCCCGATCAGTAGCACCCAGCCCGCGATCAGCGAGACGAAGATCGACATCACGATGCCGCGCGGGCCGCTGCGCGCGGCGCTGTGCGTCTCCTCGGTCATGTGCGCGGACGCGTCGTAGCCGGTGAACGTGTACTGGGCCAGCAGCAAGCCGATCAGCACGATGTAGATCGGGGCGATGTGCAGCCCGGTGTCGTTGACGAAGTGCCCGAACACGAAGCTGGCCGACTGGTGGTGCGACGGCACGAAGAAGAGCACGCCCACGATGAGCAGCACGCCGATGATGTGCCACCACACGCTGACGTCGTTCAGCAGCGCGACCAGCCGGATGCCGAACTGGTTCAGCAGGCCGTGCACCAGCAGCACGATCGCGTAGATCAGGATCGTCACCGAGTGCGCGGTGCTCCAGCCCCACACCAGCGCGCCGAACGCGTTGATGAAGAACGCGGCGCCGAAGTCGATGCCCGCGGTCACTGCGACCTGGCCGAGGAAGTTGAACCAGCCGGTGAACCAGGACCAGGCCGGGCCATGGCTTGGCGCCAGCTTGGCCGACCAGTAGTACAGGCCGCCCGCGGTCGGGTAGCTGGAGCAGACCTCGGCCATGGCCAGGCCGACGAACAGCGTCATGATGCCGACGAACAGCCAGCCCCAGACGATGACGGCCGGCCCGCCGGTAGCCATGCCGAACCCGTACAGGGTGAGGCAGCCGGACAGGATCGAGATGATCGTGAACGAGACCGCGAAGTTGGAGAAGCCGGACATCCGGCGGCGCAGCTCCTGCGCGTAGCCCATCTGGTGCAGGGCCTGCTCGTCCGCGCTGAGCGGTGCCGCTTGCTCGTTGACCGCCATCACGCTGCTCCTTCTAAGAGCAATGGTTTATTATCCGACCATTGATGGATAGAGCACCGGAGATGTCAAGACCCCCAGCCGGAATTCCGCAGACCAGTGGGCCGTCAGCCGGGCTGGAGCTGACGGCTGTGCTCGGCCCGGTCCGGGCGCAGAACGCGTTCGAGGAGACCGTCGAGCGGCTGCTCACCGTGATCAAGCTGGGCGTGGTGGCCCGCGGCGAGCGGTTCCCGGCCGAACGCGAGCTGGCCGGGCTGCTCGGCGTCAGCCGCATCACGCTGCGTGAGGCCATCCGGGCGCTGCAGCTGGCCGGCTACGTGGAATCCCGCCGCGGCCGGTTCGGCGGCACGTTCGTCATCGCCACCCCGCCCGCGCCCAGCGCGGCCGAGCTGCGCCGGATGGCGGCCGAAGACGCCGACAAGATCAACGACGCGCTGACGTTCCGGCTGGCGGTGGAGACCGGCGCGGCGCACGTGCTGGCCCGCTCGGTGGCCGCGCGGCCGGCCGACCCGGGTCCTGCTGAGGTATTGCGGTCCCGGCTGGCCGCGCTCAACGGGGCCAGCCCGGCGGAGTACCGGCGGATGGACACCCTGTTCCACCTGTCCATCGCGGAACTCACCGGGTCCAGCCTGCTGGCCGCGGCCTGCGCGGACGCCCGGATGCGGCTCAACGACCTGCTGAACGCGATCCCGGTGCTGCAGCGGAACATCGACCACACCGCCGCGCAGCACACCGCGATCGTGACGGCCATCCTGGCCGGCGACCCCGGCGCCGCGCAGCGTGCGATCGCCGAGCACCTGGACGGCACCGCCGCGTTGCTGCGTGGCTTCCTGGAGTAGGAAGGTTTCCTGACCCACGGCGGTTTCCTGGAGTATGACCGCTGAGCTGACCCAGCCGACCCGCCGCACGGTGGCCCGCGTCGAGACCAAGCGCCGGCTGGGCCCGGACGCCCAGGTGGACGACAAGGCCATGATCATCGGCCCGGACGCGCCGTCCAGAACTGATCCCTTCCTGGTGCTCAGCGAAGACTGGTTCTCCGCGCCCGGCTTCGAGTGGCATCCGCACCGGGGCGTGGAGACGGTGACCACGGTGCTGGACGGGGTGCTGGAGCACGGCGACAACGCCGGGCACGCGGGCGCGCTGGAACCGGGTGACGTGCAGTGGATGATGGCGGGCCGCGGCATCATCCACCGCGAGCTGGCCTACCGGAACGAGCACGCGCACACCCTGCAGCTCTGGGTGAACATGCCGGCCGCGGCCAAGCTGGCCGGCAGCGGATACCAGGACATCCGGGCCGCCGGGCGCCCGGTCACCGACCACGCCCTCCCGGCCGCGCACCGGGCGTTCGGCTATGTGCTGTCCGGGCGGGCGGTGATCTCGGGGCGCACGGTCGCGGCGGGTCAGATCGCCTGGTCCGACCCGGCCGGGCCGCCCGGGGCGGCCAGCGTACTGCCGGTCAGCGCCGCGCCGGAGCAGGACGAGGTCACCACGATCATGCTGTACAGCGGGCCGCCGATCGGTGAGCCGGTGGTGCTGGGCGGTCCGTTCGTGATGAACACCCAGGCCGAGATCGCCACCGCGTTCGCCGATTTCCAGCGCGGCGCGTTTGGCCCGGCGCCCCGGATGATGCGGCTCTAGGAGGCGCGCTGAAACGTGCGCCGGTAGGCGTGCGGGCTGGTACGCAGCGACCGGCCGAAGTGCTTGCGCAGGTTGCTGGCGGTGCGCAGGCCGCTCCTGGCGGCCACCGCGTTGACGGGCAGGTCGCTGGTCTCCAGCAGCCGCTGGGCCAGCCGGACCCGCTCGCGCAGGATCCACTGGTAGGGCGTGGTCCCGGTGCTGGCCAGGAACCGCCGGGCGAACGTGCGCGGGCTCATCGCCGCGCGAGCGGCCAGGTCGTTGACGGTCACCGGCTGGTCCAGGTGGGCCTGCAGCCAGCTGACCGTGTCGGCGAACAGGTTGCCGTCGTCCAGTTCGGGCAGTGGGGTGTCGATGTACTGCGCCTGGCCCCCCTCGCGGTGCAGCGGGACGACCAGATCCCGGGCGATCTGGGTGGCGACCTCGGTGCCGTAGTCGTGCTGCACCAGGTGCAGGCACAGGTCCAGGCTGGCCGCACTGCCCGCCGAGGTGAGCAGATCGGTTTCGTCGGTGTACAGCACCCCGGGGTCGACCGAGACCCGCGGGTAGCAGCGGGCCAGCTCGGCGCACTCCGCCCAGTGCGTGGTCGCCGTGTGCCCGTCCAGGATGCCCGCCTCGGCCAGCACGAACGCACCGGTGCACAGGGAGACGATGCGGCAGTGCCGGGCCCGGGCCGCGCGCAGCGCGCCGAGCACCGCCGCGGGCACCTGGCCGGGCCGGTCGGTGGGCGGCACGATCACGGTCCGCGCGGTGTGCAGCGCGTCCAGCCGGCCCGGGACCTGGATGGCGAACCCGGCGTCGGTGCTGACCGATGGCTCAGTGCCGCAGACGGTCAGCTGGTACAACGGCGTCCCGCCGGCGGCGGTGAACTCGCCGCCGAAGATGTCACAGGCCACGCCCAGCTCCATCAGCGCCACCCGGTCGTAGACCACGATCGCGACCGGGTGCGGCGGCTGGGTGCCAGTCAGTTTGGCAGTTTTGTCCTGCACTATGTCAATGATGCCACTTCCGGCGCGGGATGGCCAGGTGGAGAATGTCGTTATGCGACACGCCGAGATGACCATCACGCCAGCCGGGGCGGCGCCGGTGAGTGCGGCCGACCGGGTGCTGGCCCGGATGTTCGGCGCGTCGCTCGACCGGCAGCTGGCGGCGGGACGGGCCGCCGAATCGGATCGGCTGCTGGCCGCCCGGGCGCAGCACATCGTGTCGCTGCCCCGGCGCGACGCGCTGGCCCGGGACTGGGAGCATCTGCTGGACGTGGCCCGGCGCGCCCCGACGCCCGCCGTGCCGCTGTGCCGGGACCGCATCGCCGCGGCCGAGCCGGGCATCCGCGAGCTGGCCGCCTGCCTGCGCGCCCCGCTGCCGGTGCCCGCCCAGGGCGTGGCCGCGGCCACCGTGCTGCTGACCGACGCGACCGGGCCGCTGTACCACCGGCGCAGCCGAGCCGCCCTGGACGACCTGCTGCGCGAGGCGATCGCGGAGCTCGACCCGGCCCGCCCACTGCTGCCCTAGAGCTGGGCCAGCTGGCCCGCGATGGCCCTTGTCATGGCCTGCCGGATCCACCAGGTGGCGTACGTGGCGAACGTGTAGCCCTTGCCCGGGTCGTACCTGTCCGCCGCGCGGACCAGGCCCAGGTTGCCCTCCTGGATCAGGTCCAGGAACAGCACGCCCCGGCCGGCGAACCGCTTGGCCACCGACACCACCAGCCGCAGGTTGGCTTCTATCAGCTGGTTCCTGGCCTGCCGCCCATCCTCGGCCAGCCGCTCCAGGCCGGCCCGCTCGGCGCTGGGCAGCGGCGGGCCGCTGTCCGCGGCCAGCCGCTGCTCGGCCCGCCGCCCGGCCTCGATCCGGACGGCTAGCTCCGTCTCCTGCCCGGCGGTCAGCCTGGGCACCTGGCTGAGCTGCGCCAGGTAGTCCCGGACCGGCTCGGTGACCGGTGGGCCGTCTAGCGCGTGGCTGGTGAGCCAGGCCAGGAAGCGGGCCCGGGCGGCGTCGGCGTCATATCCGGTGGCGTGCGCCGCGGCCAGGTACTCGCCGAGCTCCGGGTAGAAGTCGGCTACGAACAGCGCCTCGCCGCTGTGCTCCGCGCTGACGCTGGTGGTCATGACCCGGTCCCTTCTCCGCTCCGCTGGCTGCCGGACGGGTAGTACGGTTCCAGCCCGGCGATGAGCTTGCGCCGGGCCGCGTGCAGGTGCGCGTGCACCGTGCCCTCGGCCAGGCCCAGCCGTTCGCGATCTCCGCGTGCGCAGCTGGTCCTGCCAGCGCAGCCGGGCGATCTCCCGCTGCCGGGGCGGCATCTCCGCGATGATCTCCCGGGCCCGGGCCAGCGCGATCGCGCTGAGCGCCTGGGCCGCGTGTCGGCCGCGGTGGGCTGATACCTGGCCTGGATGTCGGGCTGCCTGCGGCGCAGCGCCTCCTGGCGGCGGAAGTCGCTGACGTTCTTGTGCGCCAGCGTGCTGAGCAGCCAGGCCCGCTGCCGGCCGCCACCTGCCCGCGCAGCACGGCCCAGGCCCGGCGCCGCCTCGAACGTGTCCTGCACCAGGTCGGCGGCCAGTTCCCGTCACCGTGGTGCGCACGCAGGCGTGCCCGAACAGCCACCGGTCGTGGGCGGCGAAGAACGGCCGGCTCGGCGACGTAACGCTGCGGGATCCTCGCCTCGCCGCTGTCGCCCATGGCGTCCATCACACCTGTCTAGTCGCGCGACGGCGGTGAAACCTTTAGCCGGCCGGGTACGGATCCGGCTCGACCCGGTAGCGCCGGCCGTGCGGCAAGGTCCAGACCAGGACGCCGGGCTCCGGCTGGTCCAGCCACCAGCCCTGCGCCTGTTTAGCCTGGTGATGGCGGCGGCAGAGCGGGGCGAGATTACATCGGCAGGTCGCGCCGCCCAGATGGTGCGGGATCGTGTGGTCGATATCGCAGTGCTGCGCCGCCCGGCGGCAGCCACGGAACGAGCAGGTTCGGTGCCGGACCTCGATCAGGTGCCGGAGCCGGGGGGACGGGCGGTACCCGGCTGGCTGCGTGCTGTCCGGGCGGCTGAGGTGCTGGCACGCTGGCGAGGCCAGGTCGGTGATCTTGATGTGCAGCGCCCAGCCTGGTCCCGCCGGTGCCCGGTGGGCGCAGCCGTGCCCGACCGCGCGTCCTGCCGCGTCGGTCAGCGTGAGGCACCACCGGACGCCGGGCCGGGCGGCTAGCGCGGCGCCCAGCGTCCGGCCGGTGCCGGCGTCCACCGGGCCGAACCCGGCCACCTCGCCCGGGGTCTGCGCCGCGCCCAGCCAGCTGGCCAATGGCATGGTCAGGTTGACCGAGCCGGCCAGCCCGGGGCTGTCCGAGGGGAGCGCGGCGATGGGCCGGCCCAGCAGCAGGGCGATGAAGACCTGAGCGCGGAGCTGGTCGAGCGTTCCGTCCACGCCGGCCTCCTTGAGGCTGCGGGCCAGCGCGTCGACGCGCTTGTCGGCAGCCAGCACGTCGGCGGGGGGCAGGTCCCGGCCGGCCAGGGCGGCGGTGCCGGAAGCCTCGGTCCAGACCTCGACCCGGGCGTCTTGCTCGGCCTTCTTCCGGCGGCGGTCCGCCGCGGCCGGGTCGGCCGCCAGCACAGCCCGCTTCAGCGCGGCGCGTAGCTGGCCGGTCGTCTGCCCGGCCGCGTCATTAATGATCGCAGCCTCGATGGCCGCCGCTTGCGCGTCGTCGAGCCCGGTCAGCTCGTCGATGATGACCAGCGCCTTCGGGTAGTCGATGCGCCCACGGGCCAGTGCGTCCCTGGTCCGCGGCAGCCGGGCCAGCCCAGTGGCCACGTCTAGCAGCCGGTTGGCCGAGCGCAGCGTCAGGGTGAGCGCCGTGGCCAGCTCGTCGGGAAGGAACCGCACCAGATCCGGGCTGGCTCCATCGCCGACCTGCTCCCGGCGCCGCCCGGTTAGCTCGGCCACCGCGGCCAGTTCGGCGGCGGTGGCCCAGGAAGCCACCCGGCGCCAGGCGATGAGCACCCCGACCAGCTCGTCGTCGGCCAGCTGGCTCAGCCCGCAGGACGATGTGTCCGCGACCAGGCTGGCCAGTACCGGACCGGCGTCCATGATGTCCAGCACCTCACCGGGACCGAAACCAGAGCCAGTGCCGCCGGTGCTGGCGGCGCGCTCGCGGGGCAGGAAGCCTGCCGCGATGACCCGCAGCCGGGCCAGCGACGATCGCCCGTCTTGGAGCTGGTCCTCGAGGAGCGGTGTGGGCAGCCCGGTAAGCCACGCCTCGGTGCCGTCCGGCGGGTCGTTGTCCGGGTCAGGGGGCAAGCCATAGAGGTCTTCGTCGTCCGACCGCTCGTCAACCCGTAACAGAGTCTGCATCACGGTCCACAGCTCCGATCTGGTCAGATCATCGGTGATCTCAACGAGATAATCTTACCAGCCAGACACGACGATTCAAATTCATTTTCGAGTCAAGCCGGGAACCGGCCGGCGCCGAGTGCGGCCAGCTGGCGTTCGGCATAATCGGGTTCGGTGGATTCAGGCCTGGCCCGGGCGGTAGGCGGCGGCCAGCGGCAGGAAGAGGTCATCCACGATGGCCGCGATCCGTTCCGGCGGCACCGGCTTGAGCGTCATCAGCAGGTCGTGACGCATCAGGTCGAACGGCAGGGCCAGGACGGCGGCCGGGGTCTTGTCCAGATCGATCTCGCCGCGCTCGTGCGCGCGGCGGAAGATCTGGTCAGACCACATCGGCCGGTCGCCCAGCAGCCTGGCGCGTACCTCGGCCGGGGTGAGCCCGGTGCTGGTCAGCAGGCCGGAGAAGGCGGCTGTGACGACGACGGTGAACGAGTACCGCGCGTCGTTGACGCCGCCGAGCAGTGCCAGCATGTCGCCGCGCAGGCTCCCGGTGTTGGGTATCTCGAGCGGGTGCTTCGCCCCGTAGTGCGCGATGGCGGCCATCGTCAGGGCGTCCTTGCCGGGCCAGCGCCGGTACAGCACGGCGACTCCGGTCCTGGCCCGGGCGGCGACCGACTCCATCGTCAGCCTGGCGAACCCGACCTCGACTAGTTCGTCCCACGCGGCGTCGAGCAGTGCGGCCTCAAGCTCGTCGCCGCGCCGCCGCTGCCGAGGTAGTTGCCCGGTCACACCGATCACGATAGCCACCGCCGAACTTCTCGATAAGAGAGGCTTCCCTTTCTTATCTTCTGACCGTAGCCTGAGATAAGAGATGAGTCCATCTCTTATCTGATGAGGAGACGCCATGGCCGCCGCCACGACCCGGGACCCAGGCCCGGACAAGATCGACCCGAAGGTGCTCAAGAGCGCGCTGGTCCTCATCGTCGGCGCCCTGGCGGTCATCTTCGACACCACGATCGTCAGCGTCGCGCTGCATACGCTGGCCGCACAGTTGCATACGTCGGTTGCGACGATCCAGTGGGTAACGACCGGCTACCTGCTCGCGCTCGGCATGGCGGTGCCGCTGTCCGCCTGGGGTCTGCAGCGGTTCGGCGGCAAGCGGCTGTGGATGTTCGGGCTCGTCGTCTTCCTGGCCGGCTCGATCGGCTCCAGCCTGGCCTGGAACGTCGGCTCGCTGATCGCCTGGCGCATCGTCCAGGGCGCCGGCGGCGGCATCATCTTTCCGCTGCTGACCACGCTGATCATGCAGGCCGCGGGCGGCAAGGCACTCGGCCGGACGGTCACCATCGTCGCGCTGCCCGCCCTGCTCGGCCCGATCCTCGGCCCACTGATCGGCGGGGCGATCCTCACCCACTTCAGCTGGCGGTACATGTTCTGGGTCAACGTGCCGTTCTGCGTCGTCGGCCTCATCCTGGCCGCGCGGCACATGCCCGCCGACAAGCCCGGCCCGGACCGGCCGCGGCCGCGCCTCGACCTGCTGGGCCTGGCCCTGCTCGCCCCGGGCATCGCGGCGGTCATCCTCGGGCTGAGCAACGCCGGCACCGCCGCCGGTTTCGCTCATCCCGATGTCCTCGCCCCGCTCGGCATCGGCGTCGTGCTGATCGCCGCGTTCACCGGGCACGCGCTGCGACGGCCCGGTTCTCTCGTCAACGTGCGCCTGCTCGCCCGCCGCCCGGTCGCCTCGGCCTCCGCGGTGCTGTTCTTCTCCGGGTTCTCGCTCTATGGCGCCATGCTGCTGCTGCCGCTGTACTACCAGGAGGTGCGCGGCGTCTCCGCGCTGACGGCCGGGCTCATGCTCGTCCCGCAGGGCGTCGGCGCCCTGCTCTCCCGCGGCCTGGCCGGACGGCTGACCGACAAGATCGGTGCCCGCCCGATCGCGGTGGCCGGCTTCGCCATCGTGGCCGCCGCCACCATCCCGTTCGCGTTCGCCGGGCCGCACACCAGCCCCTGGCTGCTGGCCGTCTGGCTGATCATCCGCGGCTTCGGGCTGGGCGCGGTCACCATCCCGGTGATGGCCGTCGCCTTCCTCGGCCTCGACAAGCAGCAGATCGCCCACTCCAGCGTGCTGACCCGGACCATGCAGCAGCTCGGCGGCTCGTTCGGCACCGCGGTGCTGGCCGTCATCCTCACCGGCGCCATCGCCGCCCGGCACGGCAACGCCGCCGCCGCGTTCGACGTCGCGTTCTGGTGGGCCACCGGGTTCTCCGCCGCTCGCCGTGCTGCTCGCGCTGTGGCTGCCCGCCGCCCCGCGCCGCCGGCGGCTGCGGACCCGCCCGGGCCAGCCGGTTAGGTTGTCGTCATGGATGGACCGCCGGCCGGCTACTTCGACACCTCCACCTGGGCCCGCCCCGACGTCATCTCCGGGGGAGCGCGCATGATCCCGGTCAGCACGCCGGTCGGCGAGTTCCGGGTCTGGACCAAGCGGGTCGGTACCAACCCCGATCTCAAGGTGCTGCTGCTGCATGGCGGCCCCGGGGCCACCAGCGAACTCTATGAATGCTTCGACACCTGGTTCCCGCGGGCGGGCATCGAGTACTACTACTACGACCAGCTCGGGTCGCTGCGCAGCGACCAGCCCGGCGACGGGTCGCTGTGGGATCTGGCCCGCTTCGTCGACGAGGTCGAGCAGGTCCGCCGGGCGCTGGGCCTGGACCGCAGCAACTTCGTCCTGCTCGGCCAGTCCTGGGGCGGGCTGCTCGCCATGGAGTACGCCGTCACCTATCAGCAGAACCTGAAGGGACTGGTCATCTCCAACATGATGGCCAGCGCCCGGCAGTACAACGACTACGCCCGGGATGTGCTCATGCCGGCCATGGACCAGGCCGCGCTGGCCGACATCAAGCGCTACGAGGCCGAGGGGACGACCAGCGACCCGCGCTACGAGCAACTGCTGATGGAACAGCATTACCGCTGGCATGTCTGCCGGATGCCGCTCAGCGAATGGCCCGAGCCGGTCACCCGGTCCCTGGGGCACATCAACCCGGCCATCTACGTGCCGATGCAGGGACCGAGCGAACTCGGCCTCAGCGGCACGCTGGAAGGCTGGGACCGCACCGCCGACCTGCCAGGTATCGACGTCCCGGCGCTGGTCATCGGCGCAGAGCACGACACCATGGACCCTGGCCACCTGCGCTGGATGGCCGGGCAGCTACCGCAGGGCCGGTACCTGCACTGCCCGGACGGCAGCCACCTGGCCCAGTTCGATGACCCCGGGCACTACTTCCCTGGCCTCATCGAGTTCCTGACCTCGCTCTGAACTAGGCTCCGGGCTCATGGTGAAAGACCTCGTGGACCCGCGGCGGACCGAGCCGCCCCAGGACGGCCTTGGTGAGCGGGAGATGCTCGAGGAGTGGCTGGAGTTCCACCGGACGACGCTGCTGCTCAAGTGCGAAGGCCTGGACGATCACGCGCGGAAGGCGCGTCCCGTGCCCACCTCCCAGCTGTCCCTGCACGGCCTGGTCCGGCACATGGCCGAGGTCGAGCGCTCCTGGTTCCGGCGGGTCCTGCAGCGGGAGCCCGGCGCGCCGTTCATCTTCTTCGACCCCGCCGTCGAAGACAGCGACCTGGTGCCCCTCGATGACGCCGACTGGGCCGCCGACCTGGCCGCATGGCAGGCCGAGTGCCAGGCGAGCCGGGACGCGGCCGCGGTCCGCGATCTCGGCGACACCGGCCGCACCCGGGCGGGTGAACCCTGCTCGCTGCGCTGGATCTACGCGCACATGATCGAGGAGTACGCCCGGCACAACGGGCACGCCGACCTGATCCGGGAGCTGACCGACGGGTCGGTCGGCTGCTAGCCAGTCGTCGCGGGTGAGCAGACCGGTCAGGAATCAAGAAGCCCTGGCCGTGCCCCGCACCTAGCGTGACCAGCATGACAGCCATCGAATCCATCACCCTCGAAGTAGCCGACCCCACCGCCGCCGACCGCTTCTACACGGCCGCGTTCGGTCTGGGCGACCGGCTGCGCCTCCGCGCCTCAACGGCGCCCACGGCCGGCTTCCGCGGCTTCACGCTGTCCCTCACGGTGTCGCAGCCAGCCACCGTCGGCGGCCTCGTCAAGGCCGCCCTCGACGCCGGTGCCACGCCGCTGAAACCGGTCGCGAAGTCGTTCTGGGGCTACGGCGGCGTCGTGCAGGCACCGGACGGGGCCATCTGGAAGGTGGCTACCTCGGCGAAGAAGGACACCGGCCCGGACACCCGGCAGATCGACCAGATCGTGCTCCTGCTGGGCGCCGCGGACGTAGCCGCGAGCAAGCGGTTCTACCTGGACCACGGGCTGGCCGTGGCGAAGAGCTTCGGCCGCAAGTACGTCGAGTTCGCCACCCCGTCGAGTCCGGTCAAGCTGGCGCTCTACGGGCGCCGGGCGCTGGCCAAAGACGCCGGCGTCGCGCCGGACGGCACCGGATCGCACCGGCTGACGATCGGCGGCGATGCGGGCCCGTTCACCGACCCGGACGGGTTCGCCTGGGCGGCCGCGCCGCGCTGAGCCCGGGCGGCTAGCCGAGCAGCGCGAGCTGACGGCGGGCGTAGCCGGGCTCGATGCGCCAGCCGCTGGCCGCCTCCCAGGCCGCGATGGCGCGGCGGGCCGCGCTCAGCCGGGCCGGCGGCAGGTCGCTGTCCGGGAGGTCGGCCAGGTCGAGGTCGGTGTAGTCGATCCGGGCCTCGTCCCAGTCGAGCAGGCCCGGGCCGGCGGCGGACATCCGGATGTTGGCCGGCGCCAGGTCGCCATGCAGCACGGCTTGCGGGGTGCCGGCCAGCGCGGCCCAGGCCCGGCGGCAGGCGGCCACCGCCGCGGCTGGCATGGCCGGGAGGTCGACGTCGCCGCCCCGGTCCGCGGTGCTCAGTTCAAGGGTGGAAGCGAAGCCGGGGCGCTGCGGCCAGGACGCGGTGACCTCGTGCAGGTGCCGGACCGCGGCCGCCACGGCAGCCCAGTCGGCTGGCCCGGGCGGGGCGCCGTCCAGCCAGGTCTGCACGACGACGCCGTTGACATGACGGCGGCCATCCAGGGCCGCGACGGTTTCCGGGACCCGCAGGCCGTGCCGGGCCAGGTGGTCCAGCAGGCCGAGTTCCCAGTCCAGGCTGGCCGGTGACCGCCGTGACCAGCGGGCGACCAGGCGTTCCCGGCCGCGGCGCAGTTCCAGGACCGGGTTCCGGTGCCCGCCGCCAAGCGGGCCGATTACCTCGGGCCGGCCCAGGCGGCCAGTACCCTGCGCACCTATGCGTCCAGCAGTGACTTGGATTCGGCGTCGCTCAATAGCCGGTTGGCGGCGATCCTGTTGTCCAGCAGCAGATTGACTGTGGTGCTGTCATTATTCGATTTATATTCGGCCAGCTGGGCATGGGTCTGCTGGTCAATGGAGAACTCGTGATGGTCACTGTGGGGCTTATCGTCCGCACCCAGCCAGTAATGAAATGTTAGGACGTACTCGCCCTCAGTGATTATGAGTTCCGGGGTCGAGAAGTATCGCCAGGTGAACCACAGCACTTGTGTCGTGGATGATGTGCCCACGACGGCTATGGCGTGCGCCGGCGCGTCGAACGCATACGACAGTTCGGGCTTGAGCTTCATGAAGAAGCGCCAGTCCATGAAGAATTTCTCGTCCGGGCACGACTTCCGGAAGATCGTGATGCCGCACCGGTGGACGGTTCCAGTCCTGGGGGAGGTGTTCACGAACGTCGCCGGAACATAGACGCCCAGACCGCCGTCTGACGGGTAGTAGATCTCTATCGTCGGCCCGATGGCAGTTGAGATTTGTGGTCCACGGAACTGTGTAAAGACTAGCGTCACCCCGGAGA
The DNA here is from genome assembly GCA_963832095.1 of uncultured Actinomycetes bacterium. GTDB lineage: Bacteria > Actinomycetota > Actinomycetes > Streptosporangiales > Streptosporangiaceae > RYN-230. Next base: position 187,628 of record CAWHSW010000005.1, on the reverse strand, counting down.
CAGCCAGGCTGAACAGCGCGATGACAGCAGACGCTACCGCCATAACTGGGCCCTCCCCATCAACTCCGCCGAGCCATAGCGTGGCCCAACTATACGGTCCTGGGCGCCCTTAGCAGAAGTTCCCAGGCCAGGGAGGGGCAGGACATGGGAAGGCGGCCTGGCCGTGCCGGTCCTGCCGCACGTTCTCCTTTGACAGTGCGGCAATTGTCGCCGCCCAGCAGTCTGATGCGCAGACCGCCAGGACCGGATGCCCGCTACCCGGCTCCGGCGCGGCGCAGGACGTGCTGCACGAATGCGGTCTCGGCTAGCGCGGGTCATACGGCCGGATCCGCGCCTCTTCGCCGCCCATGCCTCAGACGCTATCCAGGCCGCTGGATCCGCGCCGCCGTAGCCTTGGCTCGTGTACGACCACGATCCGGACGAAGTCGCGGTGCTTGGCTGGGAGGAGTTCGTCCTCCGGCAGTGGGAACTGATCTTCACCGGCTACCGCACCTGGACCGGCTTGCGCACCCAGGGCCGCCGCTGGACCGACCTGATCGAGGCGGGCCTCGGCTGCTCACAGGAAGTCGCGGAGGAGCTGGTCAACGCCACGGTCATCCGCGGTCCGGACCGCAATCTGGAGGGCACCCGGGACCCGGCGGCGGTGGTGTCCGGGATGACCGCGGCACTCGCCGACATGCCAGCCGCGCTGGCGGACACGCCTGGGCTGGCGCCGGCCGCCATCGACGAACTGCTCAGCCAGCACGCGCGGTTGCTCAGCTTCATCGAGGCCGAGGCGGCCGGCCCGGATAACTGACCCGCCGCGATACTGCCGTCATGACACCTTCATGGGCAGCGGCGGGGCCGGTGGCCACCCGGACGCTGAGCGAGGCGGACTTCGCGGTCCCGATCGACGGCCGGTACTTCGAGGACTACCAGGCCGGGGCGGTCTACGAGTACGGCTACACGACCGTGGACGAGGCGGAACTGCTGGCCTTCGCGCGCCGGTTCGACCCGCAGCCGATCCATGCCGACGCCAGGCTCGCGGCGGCCGGGCCGTTCGGTGGCCTGATCGCGAGCGGCTGGCACACCAGCGCGATCTTCATGCGGCTGTTCGCCGACCACTATCTGTCCCGGGTGGCCAGCCTGGCCTCGCCGGGGATCGACGAGCTGCGCTGGCCGGCCCCGGTCCGGCCGGGGGACACGCTGCGGCTGCACACCACCATCACCGAGACACGGCGGTCCCGGTCCAAGCCCGACCGGGGCCTCGTCGTCACGCATGGCGAACTGCTCAACCAGGACGACCGCGGCGTGCTCAGCCTGACCGCGATGAACCTGCTCAAGCTGCGTGACCCGGCTAGCCGAGGGTGATCGCGTCCAGCCGCTGCTTGATGAACTCGCCGGATACCACGGGCGGGTAGTCGCCGCGCTGGCCGATCGGCGGCCGCAGCGATTCGATCAGCGCGTCGTAGTTGGCCTCGTAGAAGTAGACCAGTGAGACGAGATCCTCGTCCGGCGCCTCGGCCTGCGGCGGGAGTACCCGGTGCCGGTTGGACGTCCACCGGGCGCCGCTCCAGCGGGCCAGCAGGTCACCCGCGTTGATGGTGAACGTGCCCGGGTGGTACGGCACGTACGCCCAGCCGTCCGCCGCCGTCCACACCTGCAGGCCGCCCCGGCCTGGCTCCCGGTCGAGGATGGTGACCGTGCCGAAGTCGGTGTGCGGGCCGATCCGGAACTGGCCGGGCTCAGGTTCGCCTGCCACCGTCATCGGCGGGTACCAGTTGATGTTCATCGTGTGCGTGGCGTGCCCGGTGTGCCGGGTGAAGAAGTCATTCTCCAGCCCCAGCGCCGCCGCGCAGATCACCAGCAGTTCGTCGGCCAGGGCGCGCATCCGGGCCAGGTAGCCGGCGACGGCGGGCCGCAGCCCCGGCACCTCGGCCGGGTAGACGTTGGGCTGGAACCAGTACCCGTCGGCCACCGGGTCGCCAGTGGGCTGGTCGGCGCCGACGGCGAAGGATTCCTTCAGGTCCGGCGGCGTCTCGGTGCCCTCGGCGTACCCGTTCCCTTCGACGCCGGTCGGCAGCCAGCCCCGCCCGGCCACGGTGACCGCGTACTGCTGCTTGGCCGCGGCCGGCAGCGCAAAGAACGCCCGGGCCTCGGCCCGGACCCGGGCCGGCAGCTCGGCTGGCACGCCATGCCCGGCGATGAGGAAGAAACCGACGCTGCGCAGCGCGGCGTCCACCTGGGCCGCGACGTCGGCCCGGGCCGCGGCGTCGGCACTGAACCAGGGGGCGAGATCGACGATGGGGACCGAGGCTGGCATGGGCTGCTCCGATGCTGGGCTCATTTGCCATAATTGTCCCAGGTCAATGGGGGAGAACAGGTGCAGTGCCCAGCTTTGCCGCGTCCATGCTGTAGCTGGTTCCGCGACGTGATCCGTGAGCTGCACGGCATCGACCTCAGCGACGGCTTCCAGCCGCCGGAACTGATGCTGGACTACCGGCGCGGCTAGGCCGGGCGGAAATCCGCTGGGCAATACCCCGGGCCGCGGTTAGCGTGCGGCTGTGCCTGATGCTGGCCAGCAGCCCAGGGCGGTGCCGTGTGACTACGACAGCGACCCGGGACGGTGGGCGGCCAACCAGGCGTTCCGGCCGCCAGGTACCGACGTGCCCGGCATGGTGACACAGCGGATCATCGCTGGGGACGCGGGCAGCCCGGTCCTGGAGCTGGGCGGCGGCACCGGCCCGCTGGCCCGCGAGCTCGCTGGGCACGGGATCCCGGTGGTCGTCGCCGACCTGGCCCAAGGGCTGCTCAGCCAGGCGCCCCGGCCCGCGGTGCGGACCGACGCCCGGGCGGCCGGGTTCCAGGCCGGGTCGTTCGGCACGGTACTGGCGTTCTGGATGCTGTATCACCTGCCGGAGCCGGCGCTGACCCTGGCGGAGGCACGGCGGGTGCTGCGCCCGGGTGGGAGCTTTGCCGCTTGCGCGCCGAGCCGGGAGAACGATCCCGAGCTGGCCGCGGTGCTGCCCGGCTGGGGCACGCCGCTGACCTTCGACGCGGAGAACGCGGCGCAGCAGGTCGGCCGGTTCTTCGAGATCACCGGCACGGAGAGCTGGGACGCGCCGCTGATCGACCTGGCCACCGCGGATGACGTGCGGCGCTACCTGCGCGGCCGGGGGCTGACCGAGGAGGCGGCCGGCTGGGCGGCCGCGCAGGTCCCGCCGCCACAGGTGATCAGCCGCAGCGTGGGCCACCAGGTGGGGCCGTAGATGGCCGGCGGGAAGGCCGACTTGGCGTACAGCTCGGCCGCCTAGACGCAGAACAGCGCGGTGCGCCGGTCGGCCAGCGTGACGTAGACCAGGTCGCCGCGGCGCAGCCGGCCCAGGCTGTAGAACACGGCCGGGCCGGCCGTGGCCGCGGTGGCGGCGCACAGCATCAGCCCAGCCAGCGCGGGGATCAGGGCGGCGGAGGCGGCCAGGCGCGGGACGAGGTGCAATACACGCAGGCAAACCTGGCCGCCGGCCCGGGGAACATCCGCACCGCGCAGCGGGTTTGCCGTGATTGCGGACGCTATGACCAGGTTCACTCGGGTCCGATTGCGGTGGCGGAAGCATTTACGGCACAATGATGTTGTGAAAAGCGTGGACCAGCGGACTAGCGGCATGGGCTCGGCGCGCGGCGCCGCGCTCAGCGCTGCCCAGGTCCACGCGCACGCCCATGCCCCGGCTGGTTCCGAGCCGAACACCCGGGCCCGGATCGCCCGGCTGATCCTGGAGAACGGCCCGGTCACCGCGGCCGGGCTGAGCACGCGGCTGGACCTGACACCCGCCGCGGTCCGCCGGCACCTGGACAACCTGCTGGCCGACCGGATGATCGAGACCCGCACCGCGCGGCGGCCCGCCAGCCGCGGCCGCGGCCGCCCGGCCAAGCTGTTCGCCATCACCGACGTCGGGCGGAGCGCGTTCGAGCACGCCTACGACGATCTGGCCAGCAACGCGCTGCGCTTCCTGGCCGAGGTGGCCGGGCCCGGCGCGGTGGCCGAGTTCGCCCGCCGGCAGCTGGACGACCTGGAAGACCGCTATCGTGCGGTATTGGCCGACGCGGCTCCGGCGGACCGGGTCAAGATCCTGGCCCAGGCGCTGTCCGCGGACGGCTACGCGGCCTCCGCCAGCGGCTCACCGGTTGAGACGGCCGGATCAGGGCAGCAGCTGTGCCAGCATCACTGCCCGGTGGCGCACGTGGCCGCCGAGTTCCCGCAGCTGTGCGAGGCGGAGACCGAGGCGTTCGCCCGGCTGCTCGGCACGCCGGTGCAGCGGCTGGCCACGATCGCGCACGGGGACGGGATCTGCACCACGCACGTAACGGCGCCGGCCCTGCTCGGCGCGCGGACAACTGAACCCACCGAAAGTGATAACGCAACCGGAGGCATCTCCGTATGACCACGACCGCACACCCGGAGCTTGACGGGCTTGACCGGTACAAGTTTGGCTGGGCCGACTCGGACGCGGCTGGGGCGGCGGCCCGCCGCGGGCTGTCCGAAGACGTCGTGCGCGACATCTCGGCCAAGAAGGACGAGCCGGAGTGGATGCTGGACCTGCGGCTGAGGGGGCTGCAGTTGTTCCGGCGCAAGCCGATGCCCGGCTGGGGTTCTGATCTGTCTGGCATCGATTTCGAGAACATCAAGTACTTCGTCCGCTCGACCGAGAAGCAGGCCGCGAGCTGGGATGAGCTGCCGGCCGACATCAAGAACACTTACGACAAGCTGGGTATCCCCGAGGCGGAGAAGCAGCGGCTGATCGCCGGGGTGGCGGCGCAGTATGAGTCGGAGGTGGTGTATCACAAGATCCGGGAGGACCTGGAGGAGAAGGGCGTCCTCTTCCTGGACACCGACACGGCGCTGCGCGAGCACCCGGACCTGTTCCGGGAGTATTTCGCGACGGTGATCCCGGTGGGCGACAACAAGTTCGCCGCGCTGAACACGGCGGTGTGGTCGGGTGGCAGCTTCATCTACGTGCCGAAGAACGTGCACGTGGACATCCCGCTGCAGGCCTACTTCCGGATCAACACCGAGAACATGGGCCAGTTCGAGCGGACCCTGATCATCGTGGACGAGGGTGCCAGCGTGCACTACGTGGAGGGCTGCACCGCGCCGGTCTACTCCTCCGACTCGCTGCACTCGGCGGTGGTGGAGATCATCGTGAAGCCGGGCGCGCACTGCCGCTACACCACGATCCAGAACTGGTCGGCCAACGTGTACAACCTGGTCACCAAGCGGGCGGTGGCCCAGGCCGGGGCGAGCATGGAATGGGTCGACGGGAACATCGGGTCCAAGGTCACGATGAAGTACCCGGCGGTCTACCTGATGGGCGAGCACGCCCGCGGCGAGACCCTGTCGGTGGCGTTCGCCGGCCAGGGCCAGCACCAGGACGCCGGGGCCAAGATGGTGCACTGCGCACCCAACACCTCCTCCACAGATCATCTCCAAGTCGGTGGCCCGGGGCGGCGGGCGGACCTCCTACCGTGGCCTGGTCCAGGTCCAGGAGGGCGCCGCGCACTCCAAGTCCACGGTCAAGTGCGACGCGCTGCTGGTGGACACGGTCAGCCGGTCCGACACCTACCCGTACGTGGACGTCCGCGAGGACGACGTCGAGATGGGCCACGAGGCCAGCGTCTCCAAGATCTCCGAGGACCAGCTGTTCTACCTGATGAGCCGCGGCATGACCGAAGACGAGGCCATGGCCACCATCGTCCGCGGCTTCGTCGAGCCGATCGCCCGCGAACTGCCGATGGAATACGCGCTCGAACTGAACCGGCTGATCGAGCTCCAGATGGAGGGGGCGGTCGGCTAATGACGTCGCTCCAGGGGGCGGTGGAATCCTCCGCCCCGGTCTCACGGCTGCACGAACACCGGTCGTTCGAGCTGGCCGATTTCCCGGTGCCGACCGGGCGCGAGGAGCAGTGGCGGTTCACCCCGCTGCGCCGGCTGCGCTCGCTGCACAGCGACACCGCACCCGCGTCCGGCAAGGTCGCGGTGGACTTCGCCACCGCACCGGGCGTGTCCGCGGTGCGCGCGCGGCGTGGTGACACCAGGCTCGGCACCTCGTTCGTGCCCGCCGACCGGGTCAGCGCCCGGGCATTCGCGTCCTTCGACGAGGCGACCGTCATCACGGTGCCGCCGGACACGGACGTGCCCGAACCCACGGTGGTCTCGGTCCGCGGGGAAAGCGTGGAAGGTGCGGCGTTCGGCCACACCGTGGTGGAGATCGGGCATAACGCCCGTGCCGTGGTGGTGCTCGACCATGGCGGCGCGGCCACCTACGCGGACAACGTCGAGTTCGTGGTCGGTGACGGTGCCTCGCTGTCCGTCGTCAGCCTGCAGGACTGGGCCGACGACGCGGTGCACCTGTCCCAGCACTACGCCACGGTTGGGCGGGACGCGCAGCTCAGCCACGCGGTGGTCACGTTCGGCGGCGGGGTGGTCCGGCTCGCGCCGTCGGTCAGCTACGCCGGTCCTGGCGGGGACGCGCAGCTGCTCGGGCTGTACTTCGCGGACGCCGGGCAGCACCTGGAGCACCGGCTGTTCGTGGAGCACAGCCAGCCGCGCTGCCGCAGCCGGGTGGACTACCGGGGCGCGCTGCAGGGCCAGTCGGCCCATTCGGTGTGGATCGGCGACGTGCTGATCCGGCCGGAGGCGACCGACACCGACACCTACGAGCGGAACCGGAACCTGCTGCTCACCGACGGCGCCCGCGCCGACTCGGTGCCGAACCTGGAGATCCTCACCGGTGAGGTGGTCGGCGCCGGGCACGCCAGCACCAGCGGGCGGCTGGAAGACCAGCACCTGTTCTACCTGATGGCCCGGGGGATCCCGGAGAACGAGGCGCGCCGCCTGGTCATCCGCGGCTTCTTCGGCGAGCTGGTGGCCAAGCTCGAGGTGGCCGAGGTGCGGGCGCGCGTTACCGCTGCCATCGAGAACGAGCTGGCGAAGCTGCCATGACCGACAGCACTGGCACGTTCGTCCGGGTCTGTGCGCTGGACGAGCTGCCCGCCGAGGGCGCCATCGGGGTGCAGATTGGTGACCTGCCGGTCGCGGTGGTCCGGGTCGGCGGCGAGGTGTACGCGCTGCACGACGTGTGCTCGCACGAGGAAGTCCCGCTGTCCGAGGGCGACGTCTACGACCACACCGTGGAGTGCTGGCTGCACGGCTCCTGCTTCGACCTGCGCACTGGTGCGCCCACCGGGCCGCCCGCCACCCAGCCGGTGCCGGTGTACCCGGTGAAGGTGGACGGCGATGAGGTGTATGTCGCCATTCCCGCCGATTCCCCCGGTAACTGACGAATACTGACATGACCTGGAGAAATTTCTGATGGCCACTCTTGAGATCCACGATCTGCACGTCAGCGTGGACGCGCCGGCCGGCGAGCAGGGCGCAGGCGACGCGCGGGAGATCCTGCGTGGCGTCGACCTGACCGTGGCGTCCGGCGAGACGCACGCGATCATGGGGCCGAACGGCTCCGGCAAGTCCACCCTGGCCTACGCGATCGCCGGCCACCCCAAGTACCACGTCACCCAGGGCTCGGTGACGCTGGACGGCGAGGACGTGCTGGCCATGACGGTGGACCAGCGGGCCCGGGCCGGGCTGTTCCTGGCCATGCAGTACCCGGTGGAGGTGCCCGGGGTGAGCGTGTCCAACTTCCTGCGCACCGCGGTCACCGCGGTCCGCGGTGAGCCGCCGAAGCTGCGCGTGTTCCTCAAGGAGATGCGCGAGGCGATGGCCGCGCTGTCCGTCGAGCCGTCGTTCGCCGAGCGCAACCTGAACGAGGGGTTCTCCGGCGGGGAGAAGAAGCGGCACGAGATCCTGCAGCTGGAGCTGCTCAACCCGAAGATCGCGATCCTCGACGAGACCGACTCCGGGCTGGACATCGACGCGCTGCGGGTGGTGTCCGAGGGGATCAACCGGTTCCGCGCCGGGGAGGGCCACGGCGTGCTGCTGATCACCCACTACACCCGGATCCTGCGCTACGTGACGCCGGACTTCGTGCACGTGTTCGTGGGCGGCCGGATCGTCGAGGAAGGCGGCCCGGAACTGGCCGAACTGCTGGAAGCCGAGGGTTACGAGCGCTTTCTGAAGGCAGGAGCGGCCGGATGACTCTCGACGTGGCGCGGATCCGGAAGGACTTCCCGATCCTGGACCGGCAGGTCCGCGACGGGCAGCCGCTGGTCTACCTGGACAGCGCCAACACGTCGCAGAAGCCACGCCAGGTCATCGAGGCGCTGGACGAGTTCTACGAGCGGCACAACGCGAACATCCACCGGGCCAGCCACCAGCTCGGCGAGGAGGCCACCGCCGCCTACGAGGGCGCCCGGGTCAAGGCGGCTGAGTTCATCGGCGCCCGGGATGAGTCCGAGGTGGTGTTCACCAAGAACATCTCGGAGGGCATCAACCTGGTCGCCTACGCGATGGGGAACGCGCGCTCCGGCCGCTTCCAGCTCGGGCCGGGCGACGAGATCGTCATCACCGAGATGGAGCACCACTCCAACATCGTGCCGTGGCAGCTGCTCTGCGAGCGGACCGGCGCCACGCTGCGCTGGTTCGGCGTGACCGACGACGGCGAACTGGACCTGACCGGCATCGGCGACCTGATCACCGAGCGGACCAAGCTGGTCGCGCTGGCCCACCAGTCCAACGTGCTGGGCACCATCAACCCGGTCCGGCTGATCGCCGACCGGGCGCATGCCGCCGGGGCGGTGGTCCTGGTGGACGCGGCCCAGTCGGTGCCGCACATGCCGGTCGACGTGCATGAGCTGGGTGCCGACTTCCTGGGCTTCACCAGCCACAAGATGTGCGGCCCGACCGGCATCGGGGTGCTCTGGGGCCGCCGTGAGCTGCTCGAGGAGCTGCCGCCGTTCCTGGGCGGCGGCGAGATGATCGAGAGCGTCTGGATGGACCACTCGACGTTCGCCCCGCCGCCGCACAAGTTCGAGGCCGGCACGATGCCGATCGCCGAGGCGGCCGGGCTGGCCGCGGCCATCGACTACCTGAACGAGATCGGCCTGGACGCGATCCGGGCACATGAGCGCGAGCTGATCGGGCACGCGCTGGGTGCGCTGAGCGAGGTGGACGGGCTGCGTGTGCTCGGGCCGGCCGACCCGGACCGGCGCGGCGCGGCGATCTCGTTCACCGTGGCCGGGGTGCACCCGCACGACATCAGCCAGGTGCTGGACGAGCATGGCGTCGCGGTACGGGCCGGGCATCACTGCGCCTGGCCGCTGCACCGCCGGTTTGGAATAACAGCCAGCACCCGTGCGTCGTTCTACCTGTACAACACGACGGCTGAGGTGGACACGATGGTCGAGGCGATCCGGCAGGCGCAGCGCTTCTTCGGCGGGACCTGATGCAGCTCGAGTCGCTGTACCAGGAAGTCATCCTGGACCACTACCGGCACCCGCACCACAAAGGACTGCGGGAGCCGTTCGACGCCGAGGTGCACCACGTGAACCCGCTGTGCGGCGACGAGGTGACGCTGCGGGTCGCGCTGAAGGACGCCAGCGGCGAGCCGGTCATCGGCGACGTGTCCTATGACTCGCTCGGCTGCTCGATCAGCCAGGCCAGCGCGTCAGTGATGAGTGAGCTGATCATCGGCAAGACGGTGCCCGAGGCGATGACGCTGGCCGAGGAGTTCCTCCGGCTGATGCAGTCCAAGGGTGAGCTGGAGCCGGACGAGGCCGTGCTGGGTGACGGGGTGGCGTTCGCCGGGGTGGCCAAGTACCCGGCCCGGATCAAGTGCGCGCTGCTCGGCTGGATGGCCTGGAAGGACGCCACCGCACAGGCGATCGAAGGAGCATCAGATGAGTGACGAGCAGACCACCGGCCCGGAGACCACCTCCAGCCTGGAAACCACGGAGGAAACCGAGGACCTGATGGAAGCGCTCCGCGACGTTGTGGACCCGGAGCTGGGCGTGAACGTGGTCAACCTGGGCCTGGTCTACGGCGTGACCATGGGCGAGGACAAGATCGCGGTCATCGACATGACGCTGACCAGCGCGGCCTGCCCGCTGACCGACGTGATCGAGGACCAGGCGCGGTCCGCGCTGGAGGGCCTGGTCAGCGATCTCAAGATCAACTGGGTGTGGCTGCCGCCGTGGGGCCCGGAGCACATCACCGAGGACGGCCGCGAACAGCTGCGCGCCCTCGGCTTCAACGTCTGACCTGGGGCGCTTTCACCCCGGATATCCCCGCTGCGGGGGAGGTGCCGCCGGGCGCTCCCGCCTAGCGTGGACAGCCTGACCGGCCGAGTCCACGCGGAAGCGAGCAGCCCGATGCCCGACAAGCTGATGCGGCTGCGGCGCAGCGAATCGGTGCCGGAGCCGCCCCGGCCGGTCATGCTGGCCATCGCCGGGGACAGCGCGGCCGGCAAGACCACGCTGACCCGGGGCATCGCCGAGGCACTCGGCGCGGACCGGGCCATCGCGCTGTGCGTGGACGACTACCACCGCTACGACCGGGCCGAGCGGCGCGGCGTGCCGTTCACCGTGCTCAACCCGGAGTGCAACTACATCTCCGTCATGGAGCAGCACCTGCAACTGCTGGCCCTCGGGCGGCCCATCCTCAAGCCGGTCTACGACCACAGCACCGGCACGCTGACCCGCCCGGTGCTGGTCGAGCCGCGCGAGTTCGTCATCGTGGAAGGGCTGCTGCCGCTGCACACCAAGCTGGCCCGGGCCTGCTTCGACATCGCGGTGTACCTGGACCCGCCGGAGGAGATCCGCCGGGAGTGGAAGCTACGGCGGGACTGCGCCGAACGGGGATACACCCCGGATCAGGTGCTGGCCGAACTGGGCCGGCGGGAGCCTGAGTCGGCCGCCTACATCCGGCCACAGCGGCAGTGGGCGGACATCTCGGTCCGGTTCGCGCCGGTGGCCGGCCACCAGGCCCCGGGCGGCACGCCGCTGTCGGCGGAGATCCTGCTCCGGCCGACCATCCAGCACCCGGACCTGACCCACGTGCTGACCGACGACGACCGGCGGACCGTGCACCTCAAGCTGATCCGGGACAGCGACGGCCGCCCGGTGGACGCGCTGCACGTGCACGGGTACGCGCCGCGGGAGGACAGCCGGATCGTGGAGAAAGCCATCTGGGAGCAGCTGTCCAACGGCAGCAGCCTGCCCGACAAGCTGGGCGAGTACGCCGAGGGCAGGCGCAGCGAGCCGCTGGCCATCGCCCAGCTGCTGCTGCTCTGGCACCTCCTCGAGGCGTGCTCCTGATTGGGTACCTTTCCGGGCATGGACCGCACGCCTATCACGCCTATTACGGTGGTGATCATCGACGATCACCAGATGGTGCTGGACGGCCTGCGCGCCATGCTGCAGCCATACCAGGACCAGGTCCGGATCGTCGGCGAGGCCAGCGAGCCCGCGGCCGCGCTGGCCCTGGCCACCGAGCTGAAGCCGGCTGCCGTGCTGCTCGACGTCCGGCTGCGCGAGGCCAGCGGGCTGGACCTGTGCAGCGAGATCCTGCGGGTTACGCCACACTGCAAGGTCGTCTTCCTCACCGTGTACGACGACGAGCAGTACCTCTACCAGGCCCTCCGGGTCGGTGCGGCCGGCTTCCTGCTCAAGCGGATCAAAGGCGGCGAGCTGGTCGACTACCTGCGCCGGATCTGCGACGGCGAGGTGCTCATCGATCCCAGCCTGGCCGGCCGGGTGGCGCTGTCCGCGGCCCGGCTGCGCAGCGGGGAGTTCTGGCCCGGCGCGCATCTGGGCCTGACCCAGCGGGAGAGCGAGGTGCTGTCACTGCTGGTCGCCGGGCTGTCCAACCGGGCCATCGCGATGAAGCTGGTGGTCAGCGAGGAGACGGTGAAGACGCACTCCCGCGGCGTCTACCGCAAGCTGGGGGTGTCCGACCGGGCCGGGGCGGTCGCGGTCGCGCTGCGTGAGGGCGTGTTTCATTGATCCCGGGCCTGGGCGCGGACGCCGGCGCGGAACGCGAGGCGCGGCTGCTGTCCCGGGTGGTGGACACCATCTCGGCCGGCCTGGACCTGGACCGCATCCTGCAGAGCGTGGCCACCCTGGTCACCGAGACCACCGACACCGACGTCTGCTTCGTGCACCTGCTCGACGACCGGGCCCGGATGCTGCAGCTGCGCGGCGCGACCCCGCCGTTCGACACCATGGTGGGCAGCATCGAGCTGGCCGTCGGCGAGGGCGTGGCCGGCTGGGTGGCGGACCGCGGCGAGCCGGTCATGATCATCGACAACAAGACGGCGGACCCGCGGTACCGGTACATCCCGGCGCTGCGCGGCGAGGACTACACGTCGATGCTGTCCGTGCCGGTGGTGACGCCGCTCGGCCACCTGGTCGGCGTGCTGAACGTGCATACCCGGGAACGCCGCGAGTTCAGCCAGGCCGACGTGGACCTGCTCCGCTCGGTGGCCGGCCTGGTGGCCGGGGCGATCGAGAACGCCCGGCTGCACCGGCGGCTGGCCGACCGGGAGGAGGCACTGGAGCGGTTCGCCGAGCGGACGGTGGAGTGGCAGGAGCAGGAGCGGCGGCGGCTGGCCCATGAGATCCACGACGGGATCAGCCAGCGCATCGTGAGCCTGTTCTTCCACCTGTCGGCGGCGGCCGACGCGATCCCGGCCGATCCGGCGGTGGCCGCGGAGCAGGTGGCCCGGGCCCAGGAACTGGCCGCGGCCGCGCTGGACGAGGCCCGGTCGGCCATCGCCGGGCTGCGCCCGCCGGTGCTGGACGACCTTGGCCTGGCGGCCAGCCTGGACAGCCTGGCCCACTCGTTCCCCACGCTGGACGTGCGGGTGGAGGCGGCCGAACTGCGGATGGCCGAGCATGCCGAGACGGCGGTGTACCGGACCGCGCAGGAAGCCCTGCAGAACGTGGCCAAGCACGCCGGGGCGCAGTCGGTGCGGCTGCGGCTGTCCCGGCACCGGGACCGTGTGGTGCTGGAGGTGGCCGACGACGGGGCCGGCTTCGACACCGCGGCGCCCAGCGCCGGCTGGGCGGGAGGACCCGGGCCGACCGGGTTCGGCCTGGCCGGCATGCGGGAGCGGGCCGAGCTGCTCGGCGGCCAGCTCGACCTGGCCGCCGCCCCGGGCCGCGGCACCACGGTCCGGCTGACTATCCCGTTCCTGCCTGGATGCCCGACAAGCTGATGCGGCTGCGGCGCAGCGAATCGGTGCCGGAGCCGCCCCGGCCGGTCATGCTGGCCATCGCCGGGGACAGCGCGGCCGGCAAGACCACGCTGACCCGGGGCATCGCCGAGGCGCTCGGCGCGGACCGGGCCATCGCGCTGTGCGTGGACGACTACCACCGCTACGACCGGGCCGAGCGCCGCGGCGTGCCGTTCACCGTGCTCAACCCGGAGTGCAACTACATCTCTGTCATGGAGCAGCACCTGCAGCTGCTGGCCCTCGGGCGGCCCATCCTCAAGCCGGTCTACGACCACAGCACCGGCACGCTGACCCGCCCGGTGCTGGTCGAGCCGCGCGAGTTCGTCATCGTGGAAGGGCTGCTGCCGCTGCACACCAAGCTGGCCCGGGCCTGTTTCGACATCGCGGTGTACCTGGACCCGCCGGAGGAGATCCGCCGGGAGTGGAAGCTGAGGCGGGACTGCGCCGAACGGGGCTATACCCCGGACCAGGTGCTGGCCGAGCTGGACCGGCGGGAGCCCGAGTCGGCCGCCTACATCCGGCCGCAGCGGCAGTGGGCGGACATCTCGGTCCGGTTCGCGCCCGTCGCCGGGCACCAGGCCCCGGGCGGCACGCCGCTGTCCGCGGAGATCCTGCTCCGGCCGACCATCCAGCACCCGGACCTGACCCACGTGCTGACCGACGACGACCGGCGGACCGTGCACCTCAAGCTGATCCGGGACAGCGACGGCCGCCCGGTGGACGCGCTGCACGTGCACGGGTACGCGCCGCGGGAAGACAGCCGGATCGTGGAGAAAGCCATCTGGGAGCAGCTGTCCAACGGCAGCAGCCTGCCCGACAGGCTGGGCGAGTACGCCGAGGGCAGGCGCAGCGAGCCGCTGGCCATCGCCCAGCTGCTGCTGCTCTGGCACCTCCTTGAGGCGCGCTCCTGATTGGGTACCTTTCCGGATATGGACCGCACCCCTATCACGGTGGTGATCATCGACGATCACCAGATGGTGCTGGACGGCCTGCGGGCGATGCTGCAGCCGTACCAGGACCAGGTCCGTATCGTCGGCGAGGCCAGCGAGCCTGCGGCCGCGCTGGCCCTGGCCACCGAGCTGAAGCCGGCTGCCGTGCTGCTCGACGTGCGGCTGCGCCAGGCCAGCGGGCTCGACCTGTGCAGCGAGATCCTGCGGGCCAGGCCGGACTGCAAGGTCGTCTTCCTCACCGTGTACGACGACGAGCAGTACCTCTACCAGGCCCTCCGGGTGGGTGCGGCCGGCTTCCTGCTCAAGCGGATCAAGGGCGGCGAGCTGGTCGACTACCTGCGCCGGATCTGCGACGGCGAGGTGCTCATCGACCCCACGCTGGCTGGCCGGGTGGCGCTGTCCGCGGCCCGGCTGCGCAGCGGCGAGTTCTGGCCCGGCGCGCATCTGGGCCTGACCCAGCGGGAGAGCGAGGTGCTGTCCCTGCTGGTCGCCGGGCTGTCCAACCGGGCCATCGCGATGAAGCTGGTGGTCAGCGAGGAGACGGTGAAGACGCACTCGCGGGGCATCTACCGCAAGCTGGGGGTGTCCGACCGGGCTGGCGCGGTCGCGGTCGCGCTGCGTGAGGGCGTGTTTCATTGATCCCGGGGCTGGGCGCTGACGCCGGCGCGGAACGCGAGGCGCGGCTGCTGTCCCGGGTGGTGGACACCATCTCGGCCGGCCTGGACCTGGACCGCATCCTGCAGGGCGTGGCCACGCTGGTCACCGAGACGACGGACACCGACGTCTGCTTCGTGCACCTGCTCGACGAGCGGGCCCGGACGCTGCAGCTGCGCGGCGCGACCCCGCCGTTCGACACGATGGTGGGCAGCATCGAGCTGGCCGTCGGCGAGGGCGTGGCCGGCTGGGTGGCCGACCATGGCGAGCCCGCTGTCATCGTGGACAACAAGACCGCGGACCCCCGGTACCGGTACATCCCGGCGCTGCGCGGCGAGGACTTCACCTCGATGGTCTCGGTGCCGGTGGTGACGCCGCTCGGCCACCTGGTCGGCGTGCTGAACGTGCATACCCGGGAGCGGCGCGAGTTTTCCGCATCCGACGTGGAGCTGCTCCGCTCGGTGGCCGGCCTGGTGGCCGGGGCGATCGAGAACGCCCGGCTGCACCGGCGGCTGGCCGACCGGGAGGAGGCGCTGGAGCGGTTCGCCGAGCGGATGGTGGAGTGGCAGGAGCAGGAGCGGCGGCGGCTGGCCGGCGAGATCCACGACGGGATCAGCCAGCGCATCGTGAGCCTGTTCTTCCACCTGTCCGCGGCGGCTGATGCGATCCCGGCCGATCCGGCGGTGGCCGCAGAGCAGGTGGCCCGGGCCCAGGAGCTGGCCGCAGCCGCGCTGGACGAGGCCCGGTCGGCCATCGCCGGGCTGCGCCCGCCGGTGCTGGACGACCTCGGCCTGGCGGCCAGCCTGGACAGCCTGGCTCACTCGTTCCCCATGCTGGACGTGCGGGTGGAGGTGGCCGAGCTGCGGATGGCCGAGCACGCCGAGACGGCGGTGTACCGGACCGCGCAGGAAGCCCTGCAGAACGTGGCCAAGCACGCCGACGCGCAGTCGGTGCGGCTGCGGCTGTCCCGGCACCGGGACCGCGTGGTGCTGGAGGTGGCGGACGACGGGGCCGGCTTCGACACCGCGGCGCCCAGTGTGGGCTGGCCGGGTGGGCCCGGGCCGACTGGGTTCGGCCTGGCCGGCATGCGGGAGCGGGCCGAGCTGCTCGGCGGCCAGCTCGACCTGGCCGCCACCCCGGGCCGCGGCACCACGGTCCGGCTGACTATCCCGTTCCTGCCTGCCGAGCAGTCCGGAGGCTGAAGCCCCAGTTCAGCATCTGCCCGGCGGCCTGCGCGGCGGCTGCCACACCGGTGGCCGGGCTGCCCAGCACCACCCCGATCAGCGCCCGGCCGTGCCGGACCGCCTCGAACAGCAGGCAGTGCCCGGCGGTGTCGGTGAAGCCGTCCTTGATCCCGGTCGCGCCCGGGTAGGTGCCGATCAGCGCGTTGGTGTTGTCCCACCAGTACTGGTGATGCCCGGGCCCCTTGGACAGGTGATAGAACGAACGGTCCACGATCGAGCGGAACGCCGGGAAGCGCATCGCGGCCAGGCCGAGCTGGACCAGGTCATACGGCGTGGAGTAGGTCGAGGTCTCGGTCGGGTAGGGCAGCCCGTCCGGTGAGGCGAAGTGGGTGTCCCGCAGGCCCATCTGGGCGGCGGCCGCGTTCATCCGGGCCACGAACGTGCTCAGGCCGGGGCCGAACGCAGCGGCCAGCGTGTAGGCCGCATCCGCCCCGGACGGCAGCAGCAGGGCGGCCAGCAGTTCCCTGGCCGTCAGCACGTCACCCGGGTGCAGGCCCGCGGTTTCGCCGCCGTACTTCCAGGCGTACTTGAACGCCGCCTTGGGCACCCGGATCTTCTCGCTGAGGCGGCCGCTCTCCAGCACCAGCAGCGCGGTCATCACCTTGGTCACGCTGGCCATCGGCCGCGGCGTGGTCGGGTCGCGGGTCCACAGCACCTGGCCGGTGGCCGCGTCGGCCAGCAGCGCGCCCTTGGCCTTGACCCCGCGCGGCGCCCCGGCCACCCGCAGCTGCGGCCCGGCCGGCCGGGACGCCGTCGCGCTGGGCGTCGGGGTGGCCAGTGCCGCGGCGGCTGGCGGCCGGTCCGTGGCGGCCGGGGCCGGCTTGGTCGTGGGCAGCGGCACCGCCGCCGAGGTGACCGAGCACGCCGCGGTGCTACCAGCCAGCGAGGTCACGAGGGCCAGCACACCGATCCGCACCCGCAGCCCCATGGAGTCACCCTAGACCGGGTCAGAAGCCGCAGCGCATGGGCGTACAGTCCTGCCGACGGAACGTTCCCGGATCGTAGCGAGGCGGTTATGACGACGTTCAATCGGGTGCTGGCCCCGTTGCGGCCGGCCGCCCGCGTGCTGACCGGATCGACCTACATCCTGCTCGGCCTGGACGCCGTGCGGGCGCCGGGCAAGCGGGTCGAGCTGGCCGGCCCGGTGCTCTCCGCGATCCGGTCCCGGGTCCCGCTGCCCGGGGACGACGAGCTGCTGGTCCAGGTGAACGCGGGCACCCAGGTGGCGGCAGGCACCATGCTGGCGCTGGGCGTGGCGCCGCGGCTGGCCGCCGCCGTGCTGGCCGCCTCGCTGGTGCCGACCACGCTGGCCGGGCACCCGTACTGGACGGTCCAGGACCCGGCGGAACGCGCCCAGCAGCGGATCCACTTCCACAAGAACCTGGCGCTGATCGGCGGCCTGCTGCTGGCCGTGGTTGACGAGAGTTAGCTGCTCGCCGCGGCGGCTGCGCCGCCGCTCGGCGCGGAGCGGCGATCGGGGGGTACGGGGGGTCGCCCCCCGGATTGGCACTGCCGAAGACCCGGCTGGCCCGCACGTCGGCCTCGCTGATCCGCATCAGGTCGGCCCGGCCGATCCGGCCGCCCGCCGCGACCAGGCGGCGCGCCTGGCGCAGCCGCATCCGGTCGATGGCGTTGCGCATGCTGCGCGCGTTGGCGAACCGCGGCTGCTCCCGGCGCAGCCCGACATACTCGCGGAACGCCACTTCGGCCGGGCCGGACAGCCGGTACTGCTCGCGGTCCAGCATCAGCATGGCGATCTGGATCAGCTCGTCCAGGGTGAAGTCGGGGAAGTCGATGTGGTGTGCCACCCGGGAGGCCATCCCGGGGTTGGACCGGAAGAACACGTCCATCCGCTCCGCGTAGCCGGCCAGGATGACCACCAGGTCCTCCCGGTTGGCCTCCATGAACTGGAGCAGGATCTCGATCGCCTCCTGGCCGTAGTCCCGCTCGTTCTCCGGCCGGTACAGGTAGTAGGCCTCGTCGATGAGCAGCACGCCGCCCATCGCCCGCTTGAGCACTTCCTTGGTCTTCGGCGCGGTGTGCCCGACGTACTGCCCGACCAGGTCGTCCCGGGTCACGCTGACCAGCTGGCCGGTGCGCAGGTAACCGAGCTCGTGCAGCATCGCGCCCATGTGCGTGGCCACCGTGGTCTTGCCGGTGCCCGGGCTGCCGGTGAAGCACATGTGCAGGCTGGGCCGGGATGAGGCCAGCCCGTAGCGCTGCCGGAGCCGGTCCACCAGCAGCAGCGCGGCGATCTCCCGGACCCGGGCCTTGACCGGGGCCAGGCCGACGAACTCCCGGTCGAACTCGTCGAGCATCGCGGACAGCCGCTGCGCCTGCTGCTCCGCGCCGAGCTCGACGGTGTCCCCGTCGGCCAGTGCGGGCGGGCCGGCCGGGGCCGGGGACCCGGCCGGCCCGTCGGGCTCGTCCGGCGGCGCCGGGTCCGACCGGGGCATGGCGAAGCCATGCGTGCTCATCCGGGCTGGCCCAGCCCGTTGCTGGCGTACCGCTCGCCGGACGGGCGTTCGGCAGCGTAGGGGTGCAGCGAATAGCGGATCCGGCGGTCAGCGCCCTCCTGCCGGTCCAGCCGGAATCCTGGCTCGTGGGCCGGCCGGTGCACGAGGAAGCTGAGCGCGGTGGTCTGCCGGCCCAGGCTGGCGTCGTACGCCGACACCCGGATATAGCGCTCCGGGTAGGCGCGGCGGCACGCGGTGACCTCGTGCAGGCCCGCCGCGGCGTCGCTGATGTCGAACATGGGCAGCCCCCACATCTCCCACAGCACGTTGCGCGGGTGCGGGTCGTCGGTGAACTCCACCGCGACCGCCCAGCCCTGGCCGATCGCGTACTGCAGCTGCGCGGCGATCTCCTCGTCGGTCAGGTCGGGCAGGTAGGAGAAGGTGCCCTGGGTGATCCGCATCTCGGCTGCTCCTCAGACCGACGGGGTGGCGACGACGTCGGGGGTGTCGGTGGATTCGTAGTTGAACGTGATGTCACCCCAGGTATCCAGGGCCATCTGCAGTGGCTGGCAGTGCTTGGCCGCGTCGGCCAGGATCCGCTCGCCTTCGCGCAGGAAGTCCCGGCCCTCGTTCCTGGCCTTGATCATCGCCTCCACGGCCACCCGGTTGGCGGTGGCGCCGGCCGCGATGCCCATCGGGTGGCCGATGGTGCCGCCACCGAACTGGAGCACCACGTCCTCGCCCAGATAGCCGAGCAGTTGCGGCACCTGGGCGGCGTGGATGCCGCCGGAGGCGACCGGCATGGTGCCCGGCAGCGAGCCCCAGTCCTGGTCGAAGTACAGGCCGTGGCCCAGGTCGGCGGGCACCCGTGCGCCGCGCAGCGTGTCGTAGTAGCCGCGCACCATGGCCGGGTCGCCTTCCAGCTTGCCGACCACCGTGCCGGCGTGCAGGTGGTCTACGCCGATCAGCCGGCACCACTTGGCGATGACCCGGAAGCTGACCCCGTGCGTCTTCTGCCGGGTGTAGGTGCCGTGGCCGGCCCGGTGCAGGTGCAGGAGGACCCCGTTCCGCCGGGCCCAGCGGGACAGCGACTGCAGCGCCGTGTAGCCCACGGTGAGGTCGGCCATGATGATCACGCTGCCCAGTTCCTTCGCGAACTCGGCGCGCTCGTACATGTCCTCCATGGTGGCCGCGGTGACGTTCAGGTAGTGCCCCTTGATCTCGCCGGTCCCCTCCTCGGCCCGGTGCACCGCCTCCATGGTGAACAGGTACCGGTCCCGCCAGCGCATGAACGGCTGCGAGTTGATGTTCTCGTCGTCCTTGGTGAAGTCCAGCCCGCCGCGCAGCGCCTCGTAGACCACCCGGCCGTAGTTCCGCGCGGACAGGCCCAGCTTGGGCTTGGTCGTCGCGCCGAGCAGCGGCCGCCCGTACTTGTTCAGGTACTCGCGTTCCATCACGATGCCGTGCGGCGGGCCCTGGAACGTCTTCACGTAGGCCAGCGGGATCCGCATGTCCTCCAGGCGGAGCGCTTTCAGCGCCTTGAAGCCGAACACGTTGCCGATGATCGACGAGGTGAGGTTGGCGATGGAGCCCTCCTCGAACAGGTCGATGTCGTAGGCGATGGCCGCGATGTACTCGCCGTCCCGGCCGGGCACCGGGTTGACCCGGTAGCACTTGGCCTGGTAGTGCTCGTACGTGGTGAGCCGGTCGGTCCACACCACGGTCCAGGTGGCGGTGGACGACTCGCCGGCCACCGCGGCGCCGGCCTCCTCGGGCGGCACCCCGGGCTGCGGGGTGATCCGGAACGCGGCCAGCACGTCGGTGTCCTTGGGCTCGTAGTCCGGCGCGTAGTAGCCCATCTGGGCATACGGGATCACGCCCGCGTTCCAGCGTTCCATGGATCCCTCCGGTGGCATGGGGTGGTGTCGTCTTCACCCTGCCAGCCGGTATGCCAGCCGTCTATTGAGAGTTTGCCGCCAACTCTAAAGGTCTGGATTAACAGTCGGCGGGCGGAAGCCACCGTGGCTGAGCACGTGCTCGAGCAGCCTGGCCCCGGCCGGGGGGAGCGGACCGGGGTGTGCGACCAGGTACCAGTCCCGGTGCAGCGGGGTGCCCGGCACCGGGAGCTCGCTGAGCCGGCCGTCGGCCAGCTCGGCGGCGACCGCGTCCCGGGACACCAGGGTGACGCCGAGGCCTACGCTGGCCGAGCCGCGGATGGCCCCGTTGGAGCCGACCATCAGCGTCGGCGGGCTGATGTCCAGCTCGGTGAGCAGCGCGTCGGTGGCGGCCCGGGTGCCCGAGCCGGGCTCCCGGAGCAGCCACGCCTGCCGGGCCAGCCACGGCAGCAGGGCCGGTCCGGGCGGTGCGCCGGCGGCCAGCGCCGGGGCGGCCACCACGACGAGCTGGTGCGGCCGGACGGCCAGCACCTGCACGTCCCAGCCGGGCTCAGGGCGGCCACCCAGCACCAGATCCACCTGATGCCGGTCGAGCAGCGCCCGCACTCGTTCCCGATTCCCCGCTTCTAGCCGAACGCCAGTACGTGGCTGGCGGGACCGGAAGCCGCCCAGCAGCCCGGGCACGATCTGCTCGGCCGCCGTGGTGACCGCGGCCATCCGCAGCTCGCCGCGGTCCGGGTCGGCGGCGGCCGTCGCGGCCAGCCCGGCCTCGTCCAGCAGCCCGAGGATGCGCCGGACATAGCCCGCGTAGGCCTGGCCGGCGCCGGTCAGCCGCAGCCCGCGGCCGTCCGGGGCGAGCAGCGGCACGCCGAGCGACTTCTGCAGCGCGGCCAGCGAGGCGGACACCGCGGCCTGGGTCACCACCAGCTGCTGGGCGGCCGCGCGGACCGAGCCGGTGTCGGCCACGGCCAGGAACGTGCGCAGCTGGTTCAGCGTCATGGGTCTCTCTAGGGGCCGCCTGACAGTTAACCGTAGGATTACAGTTCGCATCGCTATTCTAAAAGTCCTATGGGTGCGGAGCCGCGGTGGATCGAGGTGAGCCCGGAACGGTTCGCCGGCTGGATCGCGGGCTTCGCCGACCGGCATGGCGGCCCGCTCGCCGTCGAGGCGGCGCCGGACGTGGTGCTGTTCCGCGGCACGGACGGCGCCTCGGCGGCGTGTTATCCGCCGTTCCCGCCGCTCGCGGCCACGGCGCCGGGGGAGGAGCCGCCGCCGGGCACGGTGCGGGCCGTGGTCCGGCAGGCGCACCGGATCGCGGCGCACGCCGCCGCGGACCGCACGGTCGGCGTGCTGCTGGTCCGGCTGGGCGGCTACGCGGCCGGCGTGTTCACCGGCGACCCGCCCCGGCTGGCCGACTCCAAGGTGGGCTCGCGCCTGGTGCATGGGCGCAGCGCGGCCGGCGGCCGGTCCCAGCACCGGTTCGCCCGGCGCCGGGAGAAGCAGGCCAGCGAGGCGCTGACCGCGGCGGCGGACACCGCGGTCCGGGTGTTCGGCCGGTATCCGGGGCAGCTGGACGCGGTGGTGCTGGGCGGGGACCGGCGCACGATGGCCGGGCTGCGCGAGGACCCGCGGCTGCGGCCGTACTTCGACCTGGCCACCGACCGGTTCCTGACCGTGCCCGATCCCCGGCTGGTGGTGCTCAAGGACACGCCCCGGCTGTTCCGCGCCATCCGGGTCCAGCTCACCGAGCCCGCTCCGGCTGCTGCTCCCGTTGGCTAGGCGGTAGCGGCGGGGCAGGAGGTGGGGTCCGCTGGCCCCGGAATCCGGCCACGGCGATCAGCGCGACCACCAGCAGGCACGCCGCGCCGGCCCCGACGGCCAGGTGGTAGCCGTGCTCGAACGACGCGGCCGCGGGCTGGCGGTAGGCCGCGCCGAGCGTCCTGGCCACGGCCGCGATGCGGGCGCCGCCCACGTTCTGCGCCTGGCCGCGCGCCGCCGCGCGGACCTGAGCCGGGAAGTGGCCGATCCGGCTGGACCAGTCGGCGACGGCGGTGCTGACCCCGATGGACCCAAGCACGGCCAGCCCGACCGACGTGCCGATCTGCCGGGACGCGTTCAGCATCCCCGACGCGGCGCCGGACGCGCCGGATGGGACGTCGCCCATGGCCAGGTGGGTGATGGCCGGGACCAGCAGGCCGAACCCGGCGCCGGCCAGCAGGTAACCGGCCGCCGTCACGGCGAACCGGGTGGCGGGGCTGGCCAGGCTCAGCGCGAACAGGCCGGCCGCCCCGGCCAGGCAGCCGGCGCAGATCACCGTGGCGGCCGGGAAGCGGCGGTCCAGCCGGCCGGTGAGCTGCGCCATGACCAGGAACGGCCGGCCGCTGCGGGCCCGCGGCGCGGGCACCGTGGCGGGCGAGATCGTGGTCTTCGGCGGCCAGGCCCGCTTCGCGGCGCCGGCGCTGGTCAACGGCGACGCCGGGATCGTGGTCGCGCCGCACGGGCAGCTGCGGCTGGTGCTGCTGGTCACCGCGGCCGGGGAGCAGGTCACCGGCTACGAGCTGGTGGCCGGCCCGGCCCGGCTGGCCCGGCTCGAGGTGGCCGTGCTCGGCAAATAGCGTTGCGCGGACCACGTAGTCTTGATCGTGGCCCGCGGCGTCGCCGCTTTCCCCCGTTCGTGCTGATGGAGTGGTTCTGGTGATCGCCGCGTCCGGCCTGGAGCTGCGCGCGGGCGCCCAGCTGCTGCTGTCCGGGGCCACCTTCCAGATCGGTCCCGGGGACAAGGTCGGCCTGGTCGGCCGGAACGGCGCGGGCAAGACCACGCTGGCCCGGGTGCTGGCCGGTGAGGCGCTGCCCGCGGCCGGCACGGTGCGCCGCGGCGAGCACATCGGTTACCTGCCGCAGGACACCCGGGCCGGCGATCTCGGCGGGCTGGCCCTGGACCGGGTGCTGTCCGGCCGCGGCCTGGACGAGCTCCGGGCCGGGATGCGGGCCGCGGAACTCCAGATGTCCGACGGCGTGCCCGGCCGGCGGGATGCCGCCGTGCGCCGGTACGGGCAGCTCGAGGAGCGGCTGGCCATGCTGGGCGGCTACGCCGCCGAGGCCGAGGCCTCGTCGATCGCATCCAGCCTCGGGCTGGCGGACCGGGTGCTGGCCCAGCCGCTGGCCACGCTGTCCGGCGGGCAGCGGCGCCGGGTCGAGCTGGCCCGGATCCTGTTCGCCGACGCGCAGACCCTGCTGCTCGACGAGCCCACCAACCACCTGGACGCCGATTCGGTGACCTGGCTCCGCGACCACCTGCGGGCGTTCCGTGGCGGGCTGGTGGTGATCAGCCACGACACCGCGCTGCTCGAGGCGCTGGTCAACAAGGTGTTCCACCTGGACGCGGACACTCACCAGCTGGACGTCTACAACGTGGGCTGGCGGGCCTACCTGGAGCAGCGGGAGACCGACGCGCGGCGGCGCCGCCGGGAGCACGCCAACGCGACCCGGCAGGCCGCCGCGCTGCAGACCCAGGCGGACAAGATGCGGGCCAAGGCGACCAAGGCCCGGGCGGCCCAGGGCATGCAGCGCCGCGCCGAGCGGCTGCTCGCCGGGGTGTCGGCCGAGCGGGCGCCGCAGCGGGTGGCCCGGCTGCGCTTCCCGGATCCGGCGCCGAGCGGCCGGGTGCCGCTGACTGCGGCCGGCCTGTCCAAGTCCTACGGGTCGCTCGAGGTCTTCACCGACGTCAGCGTGGCGGTGGACCGGGGGGCCAGGATCGTGGTGCTCGGCCTGAACGGCGCGGGCAAGACCACGCTGCTCCGGCTGCTGGCCGGCCTGGAGCCGCCGGACACCGGCGAGGTCACCCCGGGCCACGGGCTGCGGCTGGGCTACTACGCGCAGGAGCACGAGACGCTGGACGGGCAGCACACCGTGCTGGAGAACATGCGCGCCGCCGCCCCCGACCTGCTCGACCCCGAGCAGCGGCGCATCCTCGGCTCGTTCCTGTTCTCCGGCGACGCGGTGGACAAGCCGGCCAGCGTGCTGTCCGGCGGGGAGAAAACCCGGCTCGCGCTGGCCCTGCTGGTGGTGTCCGGGGCGAATGTGCTGCTGCTGGACGAGCCGACCAACAACCTGGACCCGGCCAGCCGGGCCGAGATCCTGGCCGCGCTGCGCCGCTACCAGGGTGCCATCGTGCTGGTCACACACGACGAGGGGGCGGTCGAGGCGCTGTCCCCCGAGCGGGTCATCCTGCTGCCCGACGGGGTCGAGGACACCTGGAACGAAGGGCTGGCGGACCTGGTGACCCTAGCGTGACGGGCAACGCGGGGCTGGGCGAAAAAGTAGTGATCACTTACCCGGATGTAGGTAGCCGATCTGCAACTGATGAGTGATCATGAGTGAGACGTAACGCAGCGGTCACTTCAGTTCACGGGAGGTACGCGTGACCGAGACCCTCAAGAAAGGCACCAGGGTCACCGGTGCCGACCGCACCAAGCTGGCGTCGGACCTGAAGAAGAGGTATGACGCGGGGGAGAGTATCCGGTCGCTCGCCGCCGCGACCGGACGGTCCTATGGTTTCGTCCACCGGATCTTGTCGGAGAACGGGGTTTCGCTGCGCGGCCGCGGTGGGGCCACCCGGGGCAAGGCGCGGGCCAAGCGCTGACCAGTACCGACATCGACCTCGCCCGCGCAGGCCTGCGGGTGGATGCCGGTACGCCCGCGCCGGGTGCGGTCACCATCACGCTGGACCGGCCGGCCCGGCGCAATGCGATGACCCCGGCGATGTGGCATGGCCTGGCCGCGATCGGGCGAACACTGCCGCCAGCGGTGCGCGTCGTCGTGGTGCGGGGGGCAGGCCCGTCCTTCTCGGCCGGCATCGACCTCCGCCTGTTCTCGCCCGAGGGTGTGCCCGGCGAGGATCCGCTGCGCAGCCCGGCCAGCCCCGGGTTCGAGGAGTGGATCGCGTCCTGCCAGGACGGCTTCAGCTGGCTGCGCAGCCCGGCCATCGTGTCGGTGGCCGCGGTGCAGGGCTACGCCATCGGCGGCGGCTTCCAGCTCGCCCTCGCCTGCGACCTGCGCATCCTGGCCGACGACGCCCAGCTGTGCATGAAGGAGCCGCAGCTCGGCCTGGTGCCCGACCTGACCGGGACCAAGCCGCTGGTGGACATCGTCGGCCTGCCGCGGGCGCTGGAGCTGTGCCTGACCGGCCGCACGGTCGGCGCCGCGGAGGCGGCCCGGCTCCGGCTGGCCGAGCTGGTGGTGCCCGGCGCCGAACTGGACGGGGCGGTCAGTGATCTGGTGGCCGCGCTGCTCACCGTCGAGCCGGCCGTGGCCCGGGCGACCAAGGAACTGCTCAGCCAGGCGCCCGGCCACGACGCCGCCGCGCAGGCCGCGGCCGAGCGGCGGATCCAGGCCGAGCTGCAGCGAAATCGGCTGGCCAGCGAGTGACCGTTCGCTGTTAGCTGAGTGGGGAAGATCTCACTGGAGTGAGGGGTTGCTCCGCTCATGTACGCAGCGAACTGGCAGGCGATGCACGGGTTCTCCCGCGACCGGTCGGTCACCCAGCAGCGGATCAAGCCCGGGACCGTACGCCGGATCGCGCGCTATGCCCGGCCGTACCGGGCGCGCCTGACCGTCTACCTGGTCCTGGCGGCGCTGGCCGCGGTGGCCACGGTGGCCGTGCCGCTGCTGCTGCGCAGCATCGTCAACGGCATCCTGGCCCACAACACCGGCCTGGTCGTCGACGTGGCCGGGCTGACCGCGGCCATCGCCTTTCTCAGCGCCGCGCTCGCGTTCGGCCAGCGCTGGTTCTCCGCGCGGGTCGGTGAGGGGCTGATCTACGACCTGCGCACCGAGGTGTTCGGGCACGTGCAGCAGCAGCCGATCGCGTTCTTCACCCGGGCGCAGACCGGCTCGCTGGTCAGCCGGCTGAACAGCGACGTGATCGGTGCGCAGTCGGCCATCACCTCGACGCTGTCCTCGATCGTGTCCAACGCGCTGACCCTGATCCTGGTGCTGATCACCATGTTCAGCCTGTCCTGGCTGGTCACCGTCATCTCGCTGGTGCTGCTGCCGGTCTTCGTCATCCCGGCCCGGCTGGTCGGCCGGCGGCTGCAGCGGTACACCCGGGAGTCCATGCAGCTGGATGCCCAGCTCGGCTCGACCATGACCGAGCGGTTCAACGTGGCCGGCGCCATGCTGGTCAAGCTGTTCGGCAACCCGCGCCGGGAGAGCGAGGCGTACCGGGACTCGGCCGCCCGGGTCCGGGACATCGGCGTGGTCACCGCGATGTACGGCAGCACGCTGTTCATCGCGCTGAGCCTGCTCGCCTCGATGGCCACCGCGGTCACCTACGGGGTCGGCGGGGTGCTGGTCATCCACGGCGCGTTCCAGCTCGGCACGCTGGTCGCGCTGACCGCGCTGCTGGCCCGGCTGTACGGGCCGATCACCGCGCTGTCCAACGTGCAGGTGGACGTGATGACCGCGCTGGTCAGCTTCGACCGGGTGTTCGAGGTGCTCGACCTGAAGCCGCTGATCGCGGAGAAGCCGGACGCGGTGCCGCTGCGTGCCGCCGGGCTCGCGGCCGCCCCCGCCATCGAGTTCGACCAGGTGTCGTTCCGCTACCCGCGGGCCAGCGAGGTGTCGCTGGCCTCGCTGGAGTCAATCGCGCTGCCGGTGCCCGAGCAGGACGGGCCGGCCCAGCCGGTGCTCCGGGACATCAGCTTCACCGCGCCACCCGGGCGGCTCACCGCGCTGGTCGGGCCGTCCGGCGCGGGCAAGACCACGATCACCCATCTGGTGTCCCGGATGTACGACCCGGACCAGGGCACGGTGCGGATCGGCGGCCAGGACCTGCGCGACGTCACGCTGCAGTCACTGCACGACGCGGTCGGCGTGGTCACCCAGGACGCGCACATGTTCCACGACACGGTCCGGGCCAACCTGCTGTACGCCCGGCCGGAGGCCACCGAGCAGGAGCTGATCGCGGCCTGCCAGGCGGCGCAGATCTGGGACCTGGTGGCCAGCCTGCCCGACGGCCTGAACACCGTGGTCGGGGACCGCGGCTACCGGCTGTCCGGCGGGGAGAAGCAGCGGCTGGCCATCGCCCGGCTGCTGCTCAAGGCGCCGTCCGTGGTGGTCCTCGACGAGGCCACCGCGCACCTGGACTCGGAGTCCGAGGTGGCCGTGCAGGCCGCGCTCAAGACCGCGCTGACCGGGCGGACGTCGCTGGTCATCGCGCACCGGCTGTCCACCATCCGGGAGGCGGACCAGATCCTGGTCATCGAGGACGGGCAGCTGGCCGAGCGCGGCACGCACCCCGAACTGCTGGCCGCGGGCGGCCTGTACGCGGAGCTGTACCACACCCAGTTCGCCGGCCAGGAACCTGCTAAAGCGTCCTGACCGGGGGGCGCGGGGGGTCGTCCCCCCGGAGCTAGCAGAGCCTAGCTGCCGTAGCCCAGCCGGCGCAGTTCCTCGCCGGCCACGGCCTCGATCTCGGCGGCCTGGCCGGGGTTCAGCGCCCGGCGCCAGGACCCTGGCTCGGCCAGGGACGGGCGGCCCGGCGCCGGCGGCTCCAGGACGCGCACCGGGGCGGCCAGGAAGTCGGAGATGGCGGCGGCCGCGTCGGCGGGCTGCCGGATCACGTCCTCGTAGCGGAAGGTGACCAGCTGGTCGGCGGCCAGCCGGGCGCGCAGCCGGGCCATCTGGCGCACGCTGCCCCGCCAGCGCATCGCGCACTTGGCCGTCGGGGACAGGCCCGGCCAGGCGGCCCGGTCGGCTTCCTTCTCCAGGCCGAGCAGCGGGTGCGGCAACTCTGCGCCGGTGTCCACGCAACCCGGCTTGAACCAGGCCAGCACGGACGGGTCGGCCAGCATCCCGGCCACCGCGTCCCGGCCGTCCCGGATGATCTGCAGCACCCGCGCGTCCGGGAACGCGTCGAGCAGCGCGTCCACGCAGTACATCAGCTCCGGGCTGGCGTCGCCGTAGCGCAGCACGGCCTGCTGGCTGACGCACGGGCCGACCCCGTCCAGGCCGCCGGCCTCGCGGCACTGCTGCGTGCAGCCCAGGCAGCAGTCCGCGCTGACCTGCCAGGCCTGCGCGAACGCGTCGCGCAGCACCCGGGCGGCGGCTTCGGGCCGGCCACGGGCGATCGACGGCCGCCGGGCGAACGCCTGCACCACCGGGATGATCCAGCGCTGGCCCAGGGTGAGATGGAACCCATCGGTCCGTTTCAGCGACCGGGCCAGCAGATCCGTCCCGGAGCAGGGCGCGCCGATGATGAACACCGGCTGCCGCACCTTCCGCCCGTTGACCACCAGGATGTGCGGCCGCGGTGACTGCGCGGACGCGCTGGGCGGCGGCTTAGCTACCCCAGCGTTGTTGGGACCCGCCGTCACGAGTGCCCGTGCCGCTGGCCGGTGCCCGGCCCGTCCGCCGCTGCCGCGCGCCCGTGTTCCGCCTTTGAGCGGCTGTGCGCGCCCGCGTGCTGGTCCAGGTTGAGCGCCGCCTGGATGAGCGGCACGTGGCTGAACGCCTGGGGCGTGTTGCCGACCTGGCGCTGGTACCGCGGGTCGTATTCCTCGCTGAGCAGGCCGACGTCGTTGCGCAGTGCGAGCAGCCGGCCGAACAGCTCGGCCGCCTCGTCGTCCCGGCCGATCATGTGCAGCGCGTTGGCCAGCCAGAAGCTGCAGGCCAGGAACGCGCCTTCGCTGCCGGGCAGGCCGTCCGGGCTGTCCTGGCCGCCGCCCTGCTCGGCCAGTTCGTAGCGGCGCACCAGGCCGTCGGTGACCAGATCGCGCTGGATGGCTTCCACCGTGGAGATGACCCGCGGGTCATCCGGCGGCAGGAAGCCCACCTCGGGGATCAGCAGCACCGCGGCGTCCAGCTGGGTGGCGCCGTAGTACTGGGTGAACGCGCCGCGTTCGGCGTGGTAACCCTGCTCGCAGACCTGCCGGTGGATCTCGTCGCGGATCTCCCGCCAGCGGGCGGCCGGCCCGGGCAGGCCCTGCTCCGTCATTTTGCACCGCGCGGTCGAAGGCCACCCAGGCCATCACCTTGGAGTGCACGAAGTTCCGCCGCGGGCCGCGGACCTCCCAGATGCCCTCGTCCGGCTCGTCCCAGTGCTTCTCCAGGAAGCCGAGCAGCGCCCGCTGCAGTGACCAGACGTGCCGGTCCGCCGTCAGCCCGGACTCGCGGCCGAGCGTCAGCGCGTCGATGACCTCGCCGTACACGTCGAGCTGGCGCTGGTTCACCGCGGCGTTGCCGATCCGCACCGGGGTGGAGTTGGCGTACCCGGGCAGCCAGTCGGCCTCCCACTCGGCCAGCCGGCGCTCGCCCGCCACGCCGTACATGATCTGCACGTCGCCGGGGTCGCCGGCGATGGTCCGGGCCAGCCAGGCCCGCCAGGCGCCCGCCTCGTCGGTGTACCCGGTGCGCAGCAGCGCCTCCAGCGTGATGGTGGCGTCCCGGAGCCAGCAGTACCGGTAGTCCCAGTTCCGCACCCCGCCGAGGTCCTCCGGCAGCGAGGTGGTGGCGGCGGCCACGATGCCCCCGGTGGGCTGGTAGGTGAGCGCTTTGAGGGTGATCAGCGAGCGGACCACCGCGTCCCGGTAGCGGCCCTGGTAGGTGCACCGGGACACCCAGCCGGACCAGAACCGCGTGGTAGCCGCCAGCGCCTGGTCCGGGTCGCACTGCTCCGGGACGCCCTGGTAGGAGGGCATGTAGCTGAGCACGAACGGCACCCGCTGGCCCGCCTCGACGGTGAACGTGCCCTGGTGGGTGCAGTTCCGCCCGGTCAGCGTGACCGGCGTGGCCAGCCAGACCGCATCCGGGCCGGCCACCCCGAGCAACTGGCCGCCGGTCCGCCGCATCCAGGGCATCACCTGGCCGTAGCCGAACCGGACCACCAGCGTGCAGTCCACCTCGACCGAGCCGGTCAGGCCCTCGACGATGCGGACCAGGGCCGGCGGCCGGCCGTCCCGCGGCGGCATGAAGTCGGTGACCCGGACCGAGCCACCGGGCGTCTGCCAGTCCGTCTCCAGGATCAGCGAGTCGGTCTGGTAGCGCCGGGTGGCCTTCGCTCCGTTGCCGGAAGCCGATGGGGCGATCCGCCAGTGGCCGTTGGTCTCGGTGCCGAGCAGCGCGGCGAAGCAGGCGGGGGAGTCGAACCGGGGCAGGCACAGCCAGTCCACCGAGCCGTCCCGGCTGACCAGCGCCGCCGACTGCATGTCGCCGATGAGCGCGTAATCCTCGATCAGGGCCGGCACGGTACCTCCAGGCTGGGGTTGCACTGCCTGATCGTATGGCGTGCCCCCGTAAGCTGTGCACCGTGCACCAATCTCCCCCTGACCGCCCCGCGTGGCGCGGCCCCGTGGCCGCCGCGCTGCTGGCCGGCGGACTGCTGGCCGCCGTGACCGGATGTGCCAAATTCGACGCCGCGCTGGGCCAGCAGGAGGCGGTGGTCCAGTTCAAGGACGGGACGACGAACACCACCCGGCTGCACGTCCGGGCGGCCTGCTCGCACATACCTCAGGCCACGGCAGAAGCGCTGCCGACCGATCACAAGGCCTCAGACCTTCTGTATGACGTCATCTACCGGGTGGACAACGCGAGCAACGCGCAGATCGCCGAGCTCGAACAGTGCCTGCAAAAATACCCGTCGGTGGTGGGTATTGACATCCAAACGCCGGGGGACAGCTAGCCGGCCTGCTCCTAGTCCTGCTTGACCAGCACGACCGGGCAGGGTGCGGCGGCCGCGCAGCGCTGGCTGACCGAGCCGAGCACCAGGCCGGCGAACGGGGACCGGCCCCGGGTGCCCACGACCAGCAGCTCGGCCTGGGCCGCCGCGGTGATCAGTGACTCGGCCGGGTCGCCCTCGGCCACCAGGGTGGCCAGCGGCACGGCCGGCGACGGGGCGACCGCGCTGACGATCTCGTTGACGTAGTTCTTGTAGGTCTGCTCGAGTTCCTCGCGGTCGAACGCGCCCGGGATGGACAGGAACGGAATCTGCCAGCAGAACACCGCGCTAACCGAGCCGTTGCGGGCCGTGGCCTCGTCCAGCGCCCAGCGGAGCGCCGCCTCGCTGTAGGCCGAGCCGTCCACTCCCACCACGATGCGGTACGTCATGCCGTCTCCAGCCTCAGCTTCTCAGCGGGCGCGTAGGCGCTCTGTTCCAGCTCTTCCAGGCTCTTACCCCGCGTCTCGGGCAGCGTGAACCCGGTCAGCAGCAGGCCCGCGGCGGCCACCACCCCGGAGATGACCATCGCGCCCCGAAGGCCCAGGTGGGAGGCGAGGATGTCAGGGAACAGGAACGCGCCGACGAACGCGCCCAGCTTGCCACACCCGGCGGAGATGCCGTGGCCGGTGGTTCTCACGTGGGTCGGGAACAGCTCGGCCGGGTAGATGAACGTGGTCATGTTCGGCCCGAACTCGGTGAAGAAGTAGCTGACGCCGTACAGGATCAGGAACGGCGCGAGTGTGGTTGACACTCCCGGGATGAGGCCGATGAGCAGGAACATCAGCGCCATCACGGCGAAGCCGAGTAGCTGGATGCTCTTGCGCCCCACCTTGTCCAGCAGCAGGATCGCCACGATGTACCCGGGCACCGCGAACACCACGACGATGGCCAGCTGGAGCAGGATGGTGGTCAGTTCGCTGGCGTTCGGGTTCGCCAGCTTGATGATCTCCGGCTGGGAGATGGTGTTGCCGTAGTAACAGAAGTCCAGCAGCATCCAGGCGCCCGCCGCGCCGATCAGCCAGACCAGCAGGCGCCGGTTACGGATCAGCTCGAGGAAGCCATCAGCCACGCCGTGCGGGATCTTCGCGGTGGACTCGCCGGGGGCCACCTTCCCGGATCCCTGCCCGGTGGCGTCGGCAATGGCCGCCTGGGCCTCTTCGGTGGCGCCGCCCGCCAGCGCGAACCGTGGCGTCTCGTGGATCTGGCGGCGCAGGTAGTACACGGCCAGGCCTGGTATCGCGCCGAGGCCGAGCAGCAGCCGCCAGGTCAGGTTGTCGGAGACCCCGGAGCCCAGCAGGATCGAGGCGACCAGCGGGCCGACGACAAGGCCGGCGCCCTGCATGGAGAACACGAGGCCGACCAGCCGGCCGCGGGACTGTTTCCCCGAGTACTCGCTCATGATCGTTGCCGACACGGGGTAGTCGCCGCCGATGCCGATGCCGAGAACTATCCGGGATACCAGCAGGAACGTGTAGTTCGGCGCGAACGCCGACGCAATCGCGCCGGCCGCCAGGATCAGCACCTCGTAGCCGTAGATCCGTTTGCGCCCGAGCATGTCGGCGACCCGGCCGAAGATGATCGCGCCGAACGCCGAAGCCAGCAAGGTAGCCGAGTTCAGCCACGACACCTGGCCGGTTGACAGGCTCCACTGTGTCTTCAGCAGTGACACCACGATGCCGATGACGAACAGATCGTAGGCGTCGGTGAAGAAGCCCATGCCCGAGACGAACATGGTCTTGATCTGGAACCTGCTGATCTTGGCGTCGTCCAGCGTCTGCAGCAGGGCCGCCCCGGGGGCCGGCGAGGTCGTATCGCTCACCTGCAGACGGTACGCAGCGAAATCCAAAGAAGAGGTAAGCGCGGCTGGTCAGGGACGTGTGGCCTGGATGAACACAAGGTAACGAAAAGATTTCTCCTTGTTATCGACCGGGCCGCTGCGGGCCGCGGTGAACGGGTCTGCCGATCTGTCCGGAACCCCTGGGCAGACAGGCAGCTGGCCTGGTCGGCGGAGGATTTGCGCACCCCTGCCCCGGGTATGGTTTAATCACCATTGCCTATCAAACAGATCGACATACTAAGCTGATAGACAAGGTGGTTTGCAATGAGACGAGTCCTCCTGGCTGCCGGAGTCACGGTAGCCGTCACCACCCTGGCCGCCGGCTGCTCGTCATCCGGCGCGTCCACGGGCTCGGGCTCCTCGTCTGGGGGGAGCAGTTCCGCACCAGTCACCCTGCGCCTGGGTTTCCTGGCCAACATCACCCACGCCCCGGCGCTGGTTGCCCTCAAGGAGGGCTTCTTCGCCAAGGACCTGGGCAAGAACGTCACGCTCAAGACCTCGGTGTTCAGCTCGGGCACCCAGGAGACCACCGCGCTGCTGGCCGGGCAGCTGGACGCGGCCTACGTCGGCCCCAACCCGGCCATCAACGCCTGGCAGAAGTCCAGCGGCAAGGCCATCAAGATCATCTCCGGTGCGGCGTCCGGCGGCGCGGCGCTGGTGGTCAAGAAGGGCATCACCAGCGTCAGCCAGCTCAAGGGCCAGAAGCTGGCCACCCCGTCGCTCGGCAACACGCAGGACGTCGCGCTGCGCTACTACCTCAAGTCGCACGGGCTGACCAGCACCGAGACCGGCGGCGGTGACGTGCCGATCACGCCGATCAGCCCCAACTCGGACGCGGTGCTGGAGTTCAAGTCTGGCCAGATCGCGGGCGGCTGGGAGCCGGCCCCGTATGACATCGAGATGGAGCAGGACGGCGGCCACGTGCTGGTCAACGAGGCCAGCCTGTGGCCGGGTGGCAAGTTCGTCACCACCAACATTGTCGTCGCGCAGTCCTTCCTGGCCGCCCACCCGAGCGTGGTGACCGGGCTGCTCAAGGCCAACATCCAGGCCATCAACTTCATCCACCAGAACACGTCCGCCGCGGAGACGGCCGCGAACGCCGAGCTGACCGCGCTGACCGGCAAGGCACTCAAGTCCGCGGTGCTGCCGCTGGCCTTCAGCCAGATCACGTTCACCACCGACCCGATCGCCTCCTCGCTGGCCACTGACGCCAAGCACGCCGTGGCGGTGGGCCTGCTCAAGCCGGTCAACCTGAACGGCATCTACGACCTCGGCCCGCTCAACGCCCTGCTCAAAGCCGACGGACAAGCACAGGTGAGCCCATGAGTCTTGATGCACGACGGGCGGCGCCCGCGGCGGTCACTCCGGTGACCGCCGCGGGTCCCGCGGTACAAATCAGCGATGTATCCAAGGTGTTCGGCCGTGGCGACACCACGCTGCAGGCCCTCGACGGGGTGTCGCTCTCGGTGGCCCCGGGGGAGTTCGTCTGCCTGATCGGCGCCTCCGGCTGCGGCAAGAGCACACTGCTGAACCTCGTCGCCGGGCTGGACTCACCGACGTCCGGGGAGATCTCCACCGGCGGGCGGCGGGTCACGCTGATGTTCCAGGAATCGGCGCTGTTCCCGTGGCTGACCGCGGCCCGCAACGTGGAGATCCCCCTGCGGGCCGCCGGTGTGCCGCGCGCCCAGCGCCGCGAGCGGGTGGCGGAACTGCTGGACCTGGTGCAGCTCACCGCGTTCGCCGGCAAGCGGCCGCACCAGCTGTCCGGCGGCATGCGGCAGCGCGTCGCCCTCGCCCGGGCGCTGGCCCAGGAGGCCGACGTGCTGCTGATGGACGAGCCGTTCGGCGCGCTGGACGCGATGACCCGGGACCTGCTGCACGAGGTGCTGGAGGGTATCTGGCGGCGGCGCAAGCTGAGCATCATGTTCGTCACGCACGAGGTGCGCGAGGCCGTCCGGCTCGGCGACCGGGTGGTGCTGCTGAGCAGCCGCCCTGGCCGGGTCATCGGCGAGTTCGACGTCGACTTCGACCGGCCCCGCGGGATGGACTCGGCCGACACCGTCGGGCTGGCTATCAAGATCAAGGACCGGCTGCGGGAGGAGATCATCCGCCATGGCCGTTGACATACCGCAGGAGCCCGCGGCCGCCCTGGCCGGGCTGGACCAGCTCGACCAGGCCCCGCCGCAGCAGGCCAAGCGGCACCTGGGCCAGAAGGCCTGGGCCGCGGCCTGGCCCAAGTTGCTGGCCCTGGTGCTGGCGCTGGCCATCTGGCAACTGGTCTACCTCAGCGGGTTCAAGAGCGCGATCCTGCCCGGGCCGGCCACCACGCTGGCCAACCTGTGGGACCAGCTGCACCACGCCCTGCTCTGGCAGGCGATCGGCACCACGCTGCGCCGCGCGGTCATCGGCTTCGCGATCGCCCTGGTCATCGGCACCGTGGTGGGCGCCCTGGTGTCCCGGATCCGGCCGCTGCGGGCCGGGTTCGGCTCGCTGATCACGGCCGTGCAGACGCTGCCGTCGATCGTCTGGGTGCCGTTCGCCATCATCCTGTTCGGGGCCAACACGACGGCCATCCTGTTCGTCATCGTGATGACCGCCGCGCCGGCCATCGCCAACGGGCTGATCGCCGGGGCCGACTACCTGCCGCCGCTGCTGCTCCGGGCGGGCAAGACGATGGGGCTGCGCCGCCTGTCGCTGTACCGGTACGTGATCATGCCAGCGACCCTGCCGGCCTTCGTCGGCGGGCTCAAGCAGGGCTGGGCGTTCGGCTGGCACGGCCTGATCGCCGGTGAGGTGGTCGTGATCATCCTGGGCCAGCCGTCGCTGGGCGTGCTGCTCAGCAGCGACCAGGACCAGGCCGACATGGCCTCGGCGATCGCGGTCATCCTGGTCATCCTGGTCATCGGCATCGTGGTGGACATGCTGTTCAACGTCGTCAACACCCGGATCCGGCGGCGCTGGGGCGTGGCCGAGAACGCGGCCTAGCCGGGCGGGGCCGCCACGGCCCCCGCTCAGGCGGCGATCCGCTCCGCGCCGGTGTACACGTTCATCGACGCGCCGCGCAGGAACCCGACCAGGGTCATCCCGGACTCCGCGGCCAGTTCGGCGGCCAGCGAGGACGGCGCGGACACCGCGGCCAGCAGCGGCAGGCCGGCCATCAGCGCCTTCTGGGCCAGCTCGAACGAGGCCCGGCCGCTGACCAGCAGCACGCAGCCGGCCAGCGGCAGCCGGCCGCCGCGCAGCGCCCAGCCGATCACCTTGTCCACCGCGTTGTGCCGGCCCACGTCCTCGCGCAGCACCAGCAGCGTGCCATCGGCGGCGAACAGCCCGGCGGCGTGCAGCCCGCCAGTGCTGGCGAACACCCGCTGCGCCGCGCGCAGCCGGTCCGGCAGCCCGGCCAGCGTGGCCGGGCTGATCCGCAGCGGGTCGGCCGACACGTCGTAGCGGGCGGTCAGCCGGATCGACTCGATGCTGTCCTTGCCGCACACCCCGCAGGCGCTACTGGTCAGGAAGTGCCGGTGCAGCCGTTCCATGGGCAGGGCAACCCCATCGGCCAGGGTCACCTCGGCCACGTTGCCGGCGCACATGGTGATCCGGGCCAGGTCGGCCGGCCCGGCGATGATGCCCTCCGCGGCCAGGAAGCCCGCGGTCAGGTCGAGGTCATCGCCCGGGGTGCGCATGGTGACGCTAAGCGGCTGCCCGCCCACCCTGATCTCCAGCGGCTCTTCCACCGCCAGCAAGTCCGCCCGCGGGTCCGGCGGGGTGGTGCCCGCCGCCGGCACCCGCAGCACTCGCCGCCTGGCCGTCCGCCCGGTCATCTGTGCCTCCCGCGGTTGACTGGCCCGTCAGCACGAGAGTACGGGGCGCGCACCGGGCCGCGGCGGCCAGCAGGCCGGCGAACAGTAGCAGCCCGCACAGCACGTACAGGTTGCCGGCCAGCAACTGCACCCCGGTCCAGGCGTACTCGGGGTGCCGCCCGGTGCTGGACAGGCCGGACGACGTCCCCGGCGGGTACCAGATCAGCCCCCACGGGACCAGCGGCGCGGCCGGCCGCCACAGGCTGGGCCAGCCGCCGAGGGCCAGGCCGAGCAGGCCCAGCGCGGCCGGCCAGCAGGACCAGGGCCAGCGCCAGCCAGACCCAGTGGTGGTCCCAGCTGATCGGCGACACCAGCAGCCCGGTCAGCGCACAGGTCAGCCAGCCCGCGACCGGCCGGCCCGCGGCGTGCAGCCGGGCTGCGGCCAGCAGCCCGGCGGCCGCGGTCAGCACGGCCAGGCCGAGCCAGATCGCGGTGGCCGGGCCGGTCCCGGCGGCCAGCCGGGTCAGCAGGCCGCGTAGCGACTGGTTGGCCTGGAAGCCGATGAAGCCGGTCCGGCTGGCGGTGAGGAAGTCGCCGCCCAGCCACCACCGCACCGATGCCTGGGGCAGCACCGCCCAGCTCAGCGCCACCGTGCTGGCGAACACCCCGCCGGCCACCGCGGCCTGGCGGAACCTGCGGGTCAGCAGCAGGTACGGGATGAAGATCAGCGGCACGAGTTTCACCCCGGCGGCCAGCCCGATGCCGGCCCCCCGCCACCGGCGGCGGGCGGGCTGGCCCAGGTCCCACACGACGAGCGCCATCAGCAGCAGCTCGACCTGCCCGAGGTGCAGCGCACGCTGCACCGGCTCGGTCCAGAACGCGGCCGCGGTGACCGCGGCGGCCAGGCCCAGCCGGGACCGCCCGGCCCAGCCCAGCTGGCCCGCGGTCAGCCAGACCGTACTGGCCAGCGCGGCCATGCTGGCCGCGGCCATCAGCCACAGTGCGGCCGGCCAGGGCAGCGGCGCCACGGCGGCGAACAGCAGCGCGGCGAACGGCGGGTAGGTGAACCGGGCCCCGGGCAGCAGCTGCCAGCCGTACAGCCGGGCCGCGCCGTGCCACACCAGCAGGCCGGCGCCGCGGTACACCCGCAGGTCGAACCCGGTCAGCATGAGCCCGAGCGGATGGCAGGCGACGGCGGCGGCGTACAGCCCGGCCGCGGCGGCCAGCGCCAGCAGGCCAGCCGTGGGCAGGAAGCGGAGCGGGGGGTGGTCACTCACAGAACACAGAGGATAACGGAAAGTAGTTACCCTGGATGGTCACTGTCGCCGGGCGGCTGGACGGGCCCGCCCGGCGCTAGCGCAGGATGAGCGTGTCCGGCCCGGCCGGCACCAGTTCGCCGATTACCGGCGCGCCGGGGATCTCACCGGCGATCAGCAGCCCGCCGGAGGTCTGTGCGTCCGCCAGCAGCAGCAGGTCCTCCTCGGCCAGGCCGCCGGGGTCGGTGTGCGGGGCGACCCAGTCCAGGTTGCGCCGGCTGCCACCCGGCACGTAACCGTCGCGCACCGCGTCCCGCGCGCCGTCGATCAGCGGCACCGCGGCGTGATCCAGCACCGCCGCGACCCCGCTGGCCCGGGCCAGCTTGTACAGGTGGCCGAGCAGCCCGAACCCGGTCACATCGGTGGCACAACGCACCCCGGCGGCCAGGGCCGCCCGGCTGGCCTCGGCGTTCAGCGTGGTCATCACGTCGATCGCCTCCGGGAAGACGGTCCCGGTCGCTTTGTGCCGCGCGTTCAGCACCCCGCTGCCCAGCGGCTTGGTCAGGCTGATCGGCAGCCCGGGCTGCCCGCCGTCGATGCGCAGCAGCGCGTCCGGGTCGGCCAGGCCGGTGACCGCCATGCCGTACTTGGGCTCCGGGTCGTCGATGCTGTGCCCGCCGGCCAGCAGGCAGCCGGCCAGCCGGGCCGCGTCCAGCCCGCCGCGCAGCACCTCGCCGGCCAGTTCGGCGGGCAGTTTGCTGCGCGGCCAGCCGAGCAGGTTGACCGCGACCAGCGGCTCGCCGCCGACCGCGTACACATCGGACAGCGCGTTGGTGCCCGCGATCCGGCCGAACGTGTAGGCATCGTCCACCACCGGGCCGAAGAAGTCGGCGGTGAGCACGACCGCGCGGCCGTCGCTGATCCACACCACCGCGGCGTCGTCGCCGTGCTCCAGGCCGATCAGCAGCCCGGGCTCCGGTTCGGCCGGTGCGCCGGGTATGGTCAGCATCCGGCTCACCACGTCCTCCAGCTCACCAGGCGGGATCTTGCAGGCGCAGCCCCCGCCCGATGCGTACTGGGTCAGCCGGACTTCCGCGGAGATGGTCATGGCATGCACTGTATTCGCCCGGCCACCTTGCGGAGCACGCGGTGGCATGGTGGCATTCCAGCCAGGGAACCGGGCCCAGCCGGGCCCGGCTAGGCGGAGGTGAGCGGTGACCAGCGAGGTACTGCGGCAGCGGGCGGAGCTCGAGGAAACGATCCAGGGCCAGACGGTCTGCGACGCGTTGCACCGCACCGCGGCGGACTTGGCGGGCGAGCCGGCCCTGTCGGATCGTGCCGGGGACAGCTGGCAGACGCTGACCTGGGCGCAGACCCGGCAGCAGGCGCTCGAGCTGGCGGCGGGCTTCATCGCGCTCGGCCTGGACCCGGGCGAGCGGGTGGCGCTGATGCTGCCCAACCGGGCCGCGCACGTGCTAGCCGACCTGGGCGCGGTGCACGCCGGGGGAGTCCCGGTCACGTTCTACGCCACGCTCGCCGCCGAGCAGGTCGGGTTCGTGGCCGGCGACTGCGCGGCGCGGGTCGCGGTGCTGGACGGCGCCGACCAGCTGGCCCGGTGGGCGCCGGTGCTGGACGCGCTGCCCGAGCTGCGCAAGGTCATCGTGCTGGACAGTGCCGCCTGCCCGCCCGGCGAGCTGTACATGACCTGGGACGACTTCGCGGCGCTGGGCCGGGAGCGGCTGGCCGCCGCGCCGGAGCTGGTCACCGCGCGGGTGGCCGGGATCACCCCGGACGACCCGGTCACCCTGCTGTACACCTCGGGCACCACCGGCAACCCCAAGGGAGTGCTGATCACGCACCGCAGCGTGCTGTACGAGGTGGCCGCGGGACAGCACGTCGGCAACATCGTGGGCGGTGTCCGGTGGGTGTCCTACCTGCCGCTGGCGCACATCGCCGAGCGGATGTTCACCCTGTACATCCCGGTCTGCGCGGGCGGGCACGTGCACTTCTGCCCGGATGCCAAGCAGCTCGTCGGCGTGGTCGGCCAGGTCCAGCCGACCGCGTTCTTCGGCGTGCCCCGGGTGTGGGAGAAGGTGCAGGCCGGCATCCAGGCGCTGCTGGCCGCCGAGCAGGACGAGACCCGGCGGGCCGCCGTCCTGAGCGCCATGGACACCGGCCGGCGGTACGTGGCCAGCTGCCAGTTCGGCCAGACCACCCCGCCCGAGCTGGCTGAGGCGTTCCGCGCCGCCAACGAGCAGGTGCTCGGCCCGATCCGGGCGCTGCTCGGGCTGGGTGAGGCGGTCCATGTGTCCAGTGCCGCGGCGCCGCTGCCGCCCGACGTGGCGGCGTTCTTTGCCGGCCTCGGCATGAAGATCCTCGACGTGTACGGGATGACCGAGACCACCGGCGCGTTCACCATGAACACCGAGGCCGGCTTCAGGCTCGGCACCGTGGGGCGGCCGGTGCCGGGCATGGAGGTGCGCATCGCCGCGGACGGCGAGGTGCTCACCCGCGGCCCGCTGAACTCGCCGGGCTACCTGAACCAGCCCGAGCTGACCGCCGGGCTGATCGACCCGGACGGCTGGCTGCACACCGGGGACATCGGCCGGCTGGACGAGGACGGCTTCCTGTCCGTAGTGGACCGGAAGAAGGAGCTGATCATCACCGCGGGCGGCGAGAACGTGCCGCCCGCCGCGATCGAGAACCTGCTCGTCTCGCACCCGCTGGTCGGCCAGGCGCTGGCCTACGGCGACCGCCGGCCGTACGTGATCGCGCTGCTCACCCTGGACGGCGAGGTCGCCCCGGCCTGGGCCCGGGCCCGCGGCATCGACACCGACTCGCTGGCCGCGCTGGCCGAGCACCCGGCCGTGCTGGCTGCCGTCGAGGAGGCGGTGGCCGCGGCCAACCTGCAGCTGGCCCGGGTGCAGCAGGTCAAGCGGTGGCGGCTGCTGCCGGTGGAATGGACCGCCGAAAGCGAGGAGCTGACCCCCACGCTGAAGCTCAAGCGCCGGGTGGTGCACGCCAAGTACGCCGACGACATCGACACCCTGTACGCCGGATAAGGTCAGCAGCGGAGGCGTCCGGGTGCCTGGTGGCCCCCCCGGTCTTCAAAACCGGTGAGCGGCGCGCAGCGTCGCTGGCGGGTTCGATTCCCGTCCGCCTCCGCCATCGGCCTGATCGGGCCGGCCCAGGGGGGTTCAGCGGTGATCAGTGGCCGAGCCCGGCCGGAATGGACGTCCGGCAGTGGTTGGCAACGAACGTGTTACCGACCCCGGTGCCGTCCCAGATCAGGTCGGCCGGACGGTTGTGGAAAGCCCGGTTGGCTACGACGGCGTCGTGGTCCGGGTTGCTCCCCATGGTGAGCGCGGCCGCGCTCAGCAGCCGGATCCCGCCCGAGTTGATCTGGCTGCCCTTGTTGCCGAGCACGAGGTTGTGGATAACCAGCGAGTTCGTCGCGCCGAGCAGCAGGATGCCGCCGCCCTGCACGGGGACCGGCGTCTCCTCGTTCTTCGGGCAGAACTTGTTGTTGGCGATGGCGGCGTTCCTCGCGATCACCACATTGCCTGCGCCGCCCGGCTGGCCGTCGTCGAGCACCAGGATGCCCTGGCAGTTCCTGGTGGCCAGATTGTGGAATACCGTCACATGCCGGGCATGCCGGACAAATATCCCGAATTCATTTCCCACCGCGACGTCGTCGCGTACCACGGTGTCAGCATGCGGTGAGTCGCCGACATAGAAGCCAGCCTCATCATTGCCGACCGCAATGTCGTTGGCGAACAGGGTGTTCGTCGATACGAATCGCGAGATACCGTAATCGCCGTCGTTGAACGCGGAGACCTGGGTAACGGTCAGGCCGTTGGTGCCGTAGCCGAAGACCCCGTTGGACGGGAAGGCGGCCACGTAGATGCCGGTCACCGTGTCATTGCTGACCGGCACCAGGACCGCCCCCGTTGTCACGTTGATCTTCTTGGCCAGGATGCACACCCCAGTGACACCAAAGGCGCTGGTACACAGCGTGTGCGGCTTCATCGCGGGCGGCTTGAGTACCGAGCCGTTCAGCGAGTTGCCGACGCCGCGCAGCGTGATCCCGTCGGTGCGGATCTGCACCGCCTGGTGGTAGACGCCTCGTTCGAGCTGGATCGTGGTCCCCGGATGGGCCCGGTTGACCGCTGCCTGGATGGACTGGCCGGGTGGTACGACGATGACCGGCCCGTGCGAGCCGCCGGCTGGCGCGGCCACCGATGCCGACGCAAGGCCAGCGGAAAAGATAGTTAGGCTAATGACTGCTGTGGTTGCGCACATACCCATGACGAATCTGCGCATCAAAGCCCCCTAGCGTGAAAGCACGCTGACCCCCCTGGGCCGACACATTAACCGGACTTTACCGAAAGCCCCGGCGGTTGGCAAGGGCGCTAAGTGGCCACAATAATTGCACCAGCAAAGGCATTAATTAGCCCATGGCATGGGCTACCGCAGTACGGTCAGGTGGCGCGGCGGCGGACCAGCCAGACGGTGGCCGCGATGAGCAGCACCGAGAGCACCAGCAGCCAGCCGGCCTCGACGAGCTGCATCGGCCAGA
The DNA here is from genome assembly GCA_963832095.1 of uncultured Actinomycetes bacterium. Classification (GTDB taxonomy): domain Bacteria; phylum Actinomycetota; class Actinomycetes; order Streptosporangiales; family Streptosporangiaceae; genus RYN-230. Next base: position 145,083 of record CAWHSW010000005.1, on the reverse strand, counting down.
ACCGGCTGACCGGCAGGTAGCTCCACCACTGCGTGCCGCCGCTGTGCCAGGTGCCCAGCGACAATGGAGAGTTGGGGGTGAGCTGGCCGCCGACGATGTGCGGGTTGCTGGTGACCGAGGCCGGCACGTAGTGCTTGCGCAGCACCAGCCAGGTCAGCAGGGCCAGCCCGAGGTACACGCCCAGGGTGAGGGCCATAGCCGGCACGATCCGGCGGACCAGCATGCCGAACATCGCGCCGATGGTGAACGCGGCCAGCGTCCAGGCGGCGAACGCGACCCCGTGGGTGGAGAACACCGTGGCGGTCAGCACGTTCATGTCCTCCTGCCTGAGGAACGGCTGGAAGAACCAGGTCCACAGCGCGCTGAACGCACCGGCCACGGCGGTGACCGTGACCGCGATCAGCACCAGCTTGGCGATCGCCCACCGGGTCCGGCCGTAGCCCTGGGTCCAGGCGTACCGGTAGGTGCCGGTCTCCAGTTCCCGGGCCAGCACCAGCGCGCCGGCGAACGCCCCGACCAGCGCGGGCGCCAGGGCAGCAGGATGCTGAAGGTTGGCCAGCGTCCAGTCGGCGCCGTTGAAGCTACTGTTCAGCGCCTGGCAGGCGCGGCCGAACGGGTGGCAGGCGGTCAGCCGGCGTAGTCGTGGTGGATCCGCAACCCGGCGATGAGCAGGAACACAGCCAGCGCGCCAACAGCGCCACGCTGATCAGCGTGGCCCGGTGCTGCCGCCAGGTGACCCAGGCCATCCGGCGCCACGGCAGCGGCCGCGGCGCGGCGTCCTGGCGCGGCTGGGCGGGTATGGTCAGCGCGGTCATCGGGTCACCTCCGCTCTTGATGGCTCGGATGGGCTGAGCAAGGGCCAGGCTGGGCACGACGCGTCGCCCGGCGCGCGCAGGTACGCGAGCACGAGCTCTTGCAGGCTGACCTGGTGGGCTTCCCAGCCGGCGGCACCGGGTCGGCCGGCCCACCGGCCCGGACCAGCAGGTGCGCCTGGGCTTCGCCGCGGCGGATCTGCACCGCGTGCAGCTCCGCCGCGTACCGGTCCGCCTCGGCGGCCGGTCCGGTCAGCACCCGGTGGCTGGCCAGCAGGTCATCGACCTCGTCGGCCACCTGGAGCCGGCCGCCGGAGAGCAGGATGAGGTAGTCGGCCACCCGTTCCAGCTCGGCCAGCGCGTGCGAGGACAGCAGCACGGACAGGCCCTCGTCGGTCATCGCGGTCAGCACGGTGGCCATGAAGTCCTGCCGGGCCAGCGGGTCGAGCATGGCCAGCGGCTCGTCCAGGATGAGCACTGGGGCCGCCGGGCCAGCGCCAGGGTCAGCGCCAGCTGGGCCTGCTGGCCGCCGGACAGCCTGCCCGCCTTCTTGCCCAGCGGGATGTCCAGATCGGCCAGCCGGGACCGGGCGTACTTCTGGTCGAAATTACGGTTCAGGTTGCGGGTCAGGTGCAGCATGTCCCGGACAGACAGGTTCTTGTACAGCGGCGCGTCCTGGCCGACGAACGCGATGCCGTCCAGCGCGGCTGCCGACCCGGCGGGCTGGCCGCCGAGCACGGAGACCGTGCCGGCGGTCGGCACGGCCAGCCCGACCGTCATGTTCATCAGCGTGGTCTTGCCGGCCCCATTCGGGCCGACCAGCGCGGCCAGGTGCCCGGCCGCAGCGCCAGCGTGCAATCGCGCAGCGCCCAGCTGTCCCCGTAGCGTTTGCCCAGCCCGGTGGTTTCGATGACGTTCATGCGACGCCCTCCGTTCCGCCGTCAGCAGCACCGTGGCGGCCGCGGCGCCGCCCTGGGTCTTAAAGAAATCCCGCAGCACGCTGTGCAGGGCGACGACGCCGTCCTCGTCCAGCCCGGACGCGTCCGCGGAAGCCAGCCAGCCGAGCAGGGTCCGGCGCAGCGTGCCCAGCTCGGGCAGCGCGACCTGGCTGAGCGTGGCCTGCACGAACGTGCCCTGGCCGGGCCGGCCCGCGGCCAGGCCCTTGTTCTCCAGCTCGCGGTAGGCCTTGAGCACCGTGTTCGGGTTGATGGCCAGCCCGGCGACCACGTCCCTGACCCGGGGCAGCTGGTCGCCCGGGTTGGGTAGCCGAGCCGCAGCGCATGCTCGACCTGCTGGACGAGCTGCAGTAGTGGGCACCCCCGAGAGGTGTCCAGGCGAACTCAATCGGCGACGGGAGCCATTGGTCCCTTTATCTATAGTCATAGATAAAGACTACAGCCCCCGCCGGTGTCAAGCCCCGATCTGACACACTGGTGCCCGATCTGGGCGGGCGCGGCGACAGGAGGATGCGCATGTCGGTTCAGGCCGGGCAGGATGCGAGCGGCGTCGCCGCTCAGGTCGCCGAGCGCTGGGGCGGCCTGGACCGGTTACTGCCGGTGCCGCCGGCGCTGGCGGGCGACGATCTGCTGGCCGTGCCGGGGGCGGCAGGCCGCTGCGAGCACTGGGCCGGAGAGCCCGGCTCGCTGGACCTGGCCTGGGGCGCGGCCCGCCGGTTCCGGCTGGAGCCGCAGGTGGCTGGGCCGGACGTGCGCGGTGCCCTGGACCGGCTGCTGACCGGGTGGCGTGAGCACCTGGCCGGCCTGCCGGGAACGGGGGAGGACGACACCGCGGCCGTGGTGCCCTGGCCCAGCCGGGACATCGCCGGGCACCGGGTGCTGCTGGCCCACGGGCTGATCCCGCTGGCCGTCATCGCGGCCCGCCCGGCCGGACGCGACGGCCGGGCCGTGCCGCCCGGGCCGGGGCTGCGGATCAGGCCGGCCGGGCCCGCCGACCTGGACAGCGTGGTCGCGCTGGGCATGGAGACGATCCGGTACGACGCGAACTTCGGCACGGTCATCGAGCGGCCGGACAGCGCGGCCGCGCTGCGCGGTGAGGCCGCGGCCCGGCTGGCCGGGCCGGCCCGTGGACGTGGCTGGCCGAGCGCGACGGCAGCCCGGTCGGCCTGCTGTATGCGCAGGGCCCGGAGCAGGCGGGCTGGATCGCGCCGCTGGTGCGGCCGGCCCCGGTGGCCTACCTGGAACTGATGGCGGTGCTGCCCGGGGCGCGCGGGGCCGGGGTGGGCGCGGCGCTGGCCGCGGTTTACCACGCCGCCGCGGACGCCGCGGGCGTCGCCGTCACGCTGCTGTACTACGAGCAGATGAACCCGCTGTCCGCGCCGTTCTGGAGCCAGCAGGGCTACCGGCCGCTATGGACCGACTGGGAAGCCCGACCAGCCGCCGCGCTGCACAGCCGCGACGCAGCAGATGTCGCTTGCATGCTGAGTCTGCGAGCAGCGCCGCGGCTGGGACCGGTAAGCCGGGCTACCCGGTCAGGCGTGCTTGGCCGCCGCCTGACCGCTGTCGCTCTCCCGGCTGACCTGGAAGAACGGCGACTTCTGGATGAACCGGGCGGACAGCATCAGCACCACGCCGAGGGCGATGATGCCGATCAGCGACCACTTCTGCGAGCCCGGCGCGGCGATGATCGACTTGACCAGCACCCAGCCCAGGAACCCGGCCGCGGCGAGCGGCAGGATGGCGAGCACGATGGTGTTCCACACGCTGCTGAACACCCGGCGCCGGTAGTACACGATCATGGCCAGCGCGGTCAGGATGTAGAAGATGGAGAACAGCAGCCCGGTGACCGCGATCACGTTGTCAAACGCGTTCTGCACCGACGATGTGAGCAGGTACACCGCGGCGATGGCGATGAGCAGGAAGCCGACGACGATGCTGGACCACACCGGGGTGGCGTAGCGGCGGGACACGTTGCTGAGGAACTCGGGCAGCACCCGGTAGCTGGCCATGCCATAGATGATCCGGGCGGTGAGCACGATGCCGGTGCCGACGGTGGCGATCACCGACAGCGCGATGGCCAGCGCCATGGCCTTGGCCCCGCTGCTGCCGCCGAGCACCCCGGCAACGTAGACCGGCGCCGAGGCCGAGTTGTTAGCCAGTGCCTTCGGCGAGACCACGCCCTGCAGCCCGACCTGGGCCAGCGTGTAGAAGACGGCCAGGAAGGCGACCGCCAAGATGGCGGCCCGGCCCGGGTTGATCCGGCGGTGCTTGACCTCCTCGTTGACGTACATGCTGCCGTCCCAGCCGCCGTAGACGAACACCGCGGCCAGGAAGCCGGACACCGCGCTGCCCTTCCCGCCGATCCCGCTCGGGCGCAGCCAGGCCGTGGTGGGGTGCACGATCCCGTGGTGGTGGCCGAACACGTAGACCAGCCCGGCGATGGCGAAACCCATCACGATCGAGTACTCGATCACGGCCAGGCCGACCTGGGTGCGCGCGGTGATCTTGATGCCGATGATCGCGATCACCAGCATCACCAGGACGACCGCGGCGCCGATCCCGACGTATGCCCACGAGCTGGCCGTGCTGTGACCGAAGACGGCCAGCACCGACGGGCCGAGCACCTCAACCCCGCTGACCGTGCCGATGATGTACGCCACGATCATCAGCCAGCCAGTGAGGAAGCCGAGGTACGGGTTGATGGCCCGGCCGACCCACTCGAACGAGGCGCCACAATTGGCGTTCCACATGTTGAGCCGCCGGTACGAGTTGGCGATGATCAGCATGGGGATCGCGGTGAGGATGAGAATCGGCCCGCTGCCGTAGGCGGTCACGGACGCGAGCAAGAACAGCGACAGGCCCACCGTGGCGGCCGGGGCGGACGAGGCCAGCCCGATGACCGTGTCCTGGGCCACGCCGATCGCGTTGGGTTCGAGCCGGGCGGGCGGCGCGGGTGGGATGCCCACAACAGCAGCAGGCTGCTCCGTCATCGGGGTTCCTCTCGGTTGGCCACCCGCGTGATCATAACCGGCATTCCAGGCCGAGGCGATAGCGTACCGGCCGGAAATATCAGGCTTTGCCGCGCCACGTGCCCCGTCCGTTAACAGGCCATTTCACAGGCACCACAAACGGGGAGGATCCCGGCAATTAACGGAAAGTGTCCAGTTTGGCGGGCCGGTCACCATTAGTGATGGGCCAGGCCCGGCGGCCGGCCCGGGGCAGGTACTGTCATATGGTGCCGCAGCCACCCGGGGAGCCGGGGCGCTGGCGTGACCTGCCGCCCGCGCCGCCGTCGCACGGGACGTTCCTGGCCTGGTACCAGGGGTGCCGGTGTGACCAGTGTGACGCCAGCGGGCAGAGCTTCCTGCGTGAACTGGCCCGCAGGTTTGCCCAGCGGATCGAGCCGGCCGGGCCCGCGACGGCCAAGCTGAGCGCCGACGACCTAGCCCATCTCGACCCGGCGGTGCGGACCCGCAACTGCCCGGTGTGCGGCGCGCTGCGCTACCATCGCTGCCGCGACCCGCACTTCCCGCTGCACTTCACCGCCACGCACGCCGAACGCGACCCGCTGGGCAGCGGGCCGCGCTAGGACGTGACCGACGGCATTTTCCGGTATTCGCGGAGCCGGTCCTCCAAGGCGGTCAGATTGGGCGCCCACACGGCAGGTAATCTCGACGCGCCGTGCCCGGACTGCCCATGGCGGCGGGCGGTGAACCCGGTTCCCTTGCCCGGGCAGACCGGGCGGATCGACCATAGCGGCCACCGGATGCGAGCTGCGGCAAGCTCGGCGGCAGGAGTCATGCTCATGCGTGCGTCCCCCCTGCTGGTCACTTCTTAGTAAAGAAGGCAGCACCAGCCCGGTCTCATTCCCGGTTCAGGGGATCTTACTGGTCAGTCGTCTCGTCGTCTGTAGTTACCGCAGAGCCCGAGCCGCGCCCGGTCAGCACCGGCTCGGTCCGCTCATCGGCTGGCGCGTCGCTGTCCGGCACCACGACCTCACGCTCGGCGAGCCGGGCATCGCGGACGCCGATCACCGAGAGCCGGCCGATGGATGTGGCGGCGAGGAACACGATGACCACGCCGAGGCCGGTGAAGAAGCTGATCTCCTCGAGCGTCCGGATCAGCGTGCTGCTGCCGATCGGGGTGCCGACGGCCATCGTGCCGGTGGAGTTCCACAGCGGGGTCAGCGTCCGGCCCACGGCGAACCAGGCGCCGCTCACCGCGGCCAGCCAGGCGCCGAACATGGCCACCGGCCGGGTCCGGGTGCCCAGCAGGATGAGCCCGCCGAGGAACGTGGCCGCGCCAGGCAGGATCTCCAGCCAGAGCCGCCCGGCTGAGTAATACCAGGCGGTGTCGGGGGTGTAGGCGAAATGGAAGTAGGGTCCGACAAACGTGATCAGCCCGCCCCACAGGCCCAGCAGGACCAGCAGAAATCCGCTCAGGGCACCACGGCTCCGGGGAACGCGCAGCATCCCGGCCATAACGATCACTCCTTCGAGCAGGAACCTCAGGCACAGGGGGAATTCCTGGCCGTCGTCAGCTACCCGTGGGCGGGGCGGTTATGCACCGCGAAATGGCTCACCTGGCTAGAGGTATGGTCACCAGCGTGGATGGGCGCCGGTTTGTGCCGCGCACCGACACGGTGCTGGCCGACCCGCGGCTGGCCGCCGCGATCGAGCGGCTCGGCCGGGCCCGGGTCAAGGAGGCGGTGGCCCGCGCCCAGCAGCAGGCCCGGTCCGGGCAGATCAGCCCGGACGCGGTCGCGGACGTGGCGGTGGCCGGGCTGCCGCCCGTGGCCACCTCGCTGGTCCCGGTACTGAACGCGACCGGCGTGCTGCTGCACACCAACCTCGGCCGGGCTCCGCTGTCTGCCGCCGCGGTGACCGCGATGACGGCCGCGGCCGGGTACACCGACCTGGAGTTCGACCTGGCGGCCGGGACCCGGGGCCGCCGAGGCCGGGGCGCGCTGGCCGCGCTGGCCGCGGCGGTGCCCGCCGCGGAGGCCGTGCACGTGGTGAACAACAACGCGGCCGCGCTGGTGCTGGCCGCCACCGCGCTGGCCGCCGGGCGGGAGATCGTGGTCAGCCGGGGCGAGATGATCGAGATCGGCGACGGCTTCCGGCTGCCCGGGCTGATGGCGTCCACCGGCGCCCGGCTCCGCGAGGTCGGCACGACCAACCGCACCGCGCTGGCCGACTACCAGGAAGCGTGCGGCCCGGACACCGGGTTCGTGCTCAAGGTGCACCCGTCCAACTTCCGGGTCGAGGGGTTCACCGCCCAGGTCAGCGTAGCCGAGCTGGCCACGCTGGGCGTTCCGGTGCTGGCCGACATCGGGTCCGGCCTGCTGGCCCGGCACCCGCTGCTGCCGGACGAGCCGGACGCCGGGTCGTGGCTGCGGGCAGGTGCCGCGCTGGTCACCGCGAGCGGGGACAAGCTGCTCGGCGGGCCGCAGGCCGGCCTGATCTTCGGTCAGGCCACGCTGGTCCGCCAGCTGGCCCGGCACCCGCTGGCCCGGGCGCTGCGGGTGGACAAGACGACGGCCGCGGCGCTGGAGGCCACGCTGACCGGGCCACCCGTCCCGCTGGCCACCGCGCTGGCCGCCGACGAGCCCTCGCTAGCCCGGCGGGCCCGGCAGCTGGCCAGCCGGCTGGCCGCGGCCGGGCTGGATGCCCGGGCGACGGCCAGCACGGCCGTGGTCGGCGGCGGCGGCGCCCCGGGGGTGCCGCTGCCCAGCGCCGCGGTCAGCCTGCCGGCCGGGCTGGCCGCCCCGCTGCGGGCGGGCCCGCCGGTGCGCAGCGGGCAGTTCCCGGCCGTGATCGGCCGGACCGAGGACGGCAGGCTGCTGCTCGATCTGCGCGCGGTGCCGCCCGGCCAGGACGAGCTGCTGGCCGGCGCGGTGCTGGCCGCGAGGGACCCGGCATTATGCAGGTGATCGCGACCGCCGGGCACGTGGACCACGGCAAATCCACCCTGGTCCGCGCGCTGACCGGGATGGAACCGGACCGGTGGGCCGAGGAGCGGCGCCGCGGCCTCACCATTGACCTGGGATTCTGCTGGATGACGCTGCCGTCCGGCCAGCGGCTGGCGTTCGTTGACGTGCCCGGGCACGAGCGCTTCGTGCCCAACATGCTGGCCGGCGTCGGCCCGGTGCCGGCCGTGCTGTTCACCGTGGCGGCCGACGGGGGCTGGATGCCGCAGTCCGAGGAGCACCTGGCCGCGGTGCACGCGCTCGGCATCCAGCGCGGGCTGCTCGTGGTCACCCGGTCCGACCTGGCCGACCCGGCGGACGCGATGCGCCAGGCCCAGGAGCGGATCGCGGCGACCAGCCTGGGCCAGGTCGAGGCGGTCGCGGTCAGCGCGGTCAGCGGCGCCGGGCTGCCGCAACTGATCAGCGCGCTGGACCGGCTGGCTGGCCGCCTGCCCAGCCCGGACCGCGACGCCCCGGTCCGGCTCTGGGTTGACCGGGCGTTCAGTATCAAGGGCAGTGGCACGGTGGTGACCGGCACGCTGGCCGCGGGCACCATCCGGGAGCGGCAGGAGCTGCTGCTCACCCCGGCGCTCACGCCGGTGCGGGTGCGCGGCATCGAGTCGCTCAAGGAGCGGGCCAGCGCGGTGACCGGGGTGGCCCGGGTCGCGGTCAACCTGCGCGGCGCCGCGGCGCCGGCCCGCGGCATGGCGCTGGTGCAGCCGGGCCGGTGGGCGCTGGCCAGCGTGGCCGACGTCCGGCTGGCCGTGGCCGGGCCGCATCCGCCGCGGCAGCTCACCGTGCACATCGGCGCGGCCCGGACGGTGGCCCGGGTGCGGCTGCTGGGCGGCCGGATCGCCCGGCTCACGCTGCGCGACCCGCTGCCGCTGCACGTGGGGGACCGGCTGCTGCTCCGCGATCCCGGCTCAGCCGCCGGGCCGGCCGCCGGGCCGGACCCAGCCTGGCCGCCGGTGGCCGGGGCTACCGTGCTGGACCTCGCCCCGCCCGGTCTTGCCCGCCGCGGCGCGGCCGCCGCAGCCGCCGCCGAGCTATCCGGGTGGCCAGCGGTGCCGGGCGCGGCCGAGCTGATCCGGCGGCACCGGCTGATCCAGGCGGGCACGCTGTACACGATGGGGGTGACCACCCTGCCCACCCCGGTCAGTGGGGGCTGGCTGGCCGACCCGGCGTACTGGGCGGAACTCGGCGACCGGCTGGCCGCCCTGGTCAGCGCGCACCTGGCGGCCGCGCCACTGTCGGCCGGCCTGCCGGTGGAGGCGGCCCGGGCCCGGCTCGGCCTGCCCGCGCGGCAGCTGGTCGGGGCGCTGGCCGGGCCGGCCCTGGAGATGCGCGGCGGGTCGCTCCGCCCGGCCGGGCGCGCGGCGCCGCTGCCGGACCAGGTGCAGGCGGCGGTGGCCGCGCTGCGCGGCGAGCTGGCCCGGCAGCCGTTCGCCGCGCCGGAGGCGGCCCGGCTGCGGGAGCTCGGCCTGGACACCAAGGCGGTGGCGGCCGCCGCCCGGGCCGGGCTGCTGCTGCGGCTCACCGAGCAGGTCGTGCTGGCGCCCGGGGCCGACCGGGAAGCCGCCCGCATCCTGGCCCAGCTGCCGCAGCCGTTCACCGCGGCGCAGGCCCGCCAGGTGCTGGGCACCACCCGCCGGGTGGCCATCCCGCTGCTGGAGTACCTGGACCGGTCCGGCGCGACCCGCCGGCTGCCGGACGACCGGCGGGTGCTGGCCAGCGAGGGCTAACCGCGGCTAGCCGTGCAGGCCGCGGCCGGCGAACCGGTCGCTGCTCCAGGTTGACGCCTCGGCGGGTGGCTCGTCCGAGCTGATCCAGCGGGTCAGCGTCTGCCCGGTGACCGGCGCGTTCAGGATGCCGGTGCGGAAGTGCCCGGAGGTCAGCCAGGCGTTGCGCAGGCCGTGGATCCGGTCGATGACCGGCATCCCGTCGGGATGCCGGGGCCGGAAGCAGCACCACTGGTAGTCGGCGCGCAGCCCGCGCAGTTCAGGCAGCGTGGCGTAGAGCCCGGCCAGGATGCTGTCGATGATCTCCGGCCGGACCACCGGGCTCTCGTCGCCGATGTCGAACGTCCCGCCGACCAGCAGCCGCCCGTCTTCCAGCTGGGTGGCCACCGGGGCCACGATCCCGGGCAGGTGCACCGGCGTCGGCTCGGTGACCAGCAGATGCCCCTTGACCCGTTCCCACGGCACGGCCACGTCCAGCCCGTCCAGGGTGGGCGGCAGCCCGGTGGCGAACACGACCGCGCCGGGCTGGATCTGCCCGGCCGTGGTGTCCACGGCCACCACCCGGTCGCCGCGGGTGGTGACGCCGGTGGCGGCCACCCCGGTGGACACGGCGGGCAGCGTGGCGGACAGCCGGGCCACCGAGCGGAGCGGGTTGACCCGGCCCTGGTGGTGGATCCGTGCCCCGGCCATGGGCAGCGACAGGCCCGGGATGAGGCTGGCCACCTGGCTGGGATCGAGCCACTCCACCGCCGGGGACTGGTGCGGGGCCAGCCCGCTGGGGTCCGGGGACAGCCCGATCCAGTCCACGTCGATCAGGCCGAGCCCACCGGGCCAGGTCTGCTCCAGCTCGTGCCACTGGGCCAGGCTGGCCCGGGCCAGGTTGACAAACGGCTCCGGGTCGCTCCACTCGTGGATCTCCGGGGTGAGCAGGCCGGTGGCGCCACCGGTGGCCCCGGAGCCCAGATGGCCGGCCTCGATGAGCTGCACGGTGCCCAGCCCGGCTTGATGGCAGGCGGCCGCGGTGGCTACCCCGGCGATCCCGCCGCCGACCACCAGCAGATCAGGGTGCGGCTCGCTGACCGAGCCGCCGCTGCGGACCAGTTCGCCGCGCTCCGCCGCGGTGAGCTGGTCATGCCAGATAGCAGTCTCCACAAGCATGACCCTATCGCCGCCGCCCCCCATGGGAGATAACTCCTAGTTTGACAACCTGATATGACGACAATAGCCGCCGGGCTGGTTCCGGTTTGCCGCGATCAGCCTGCGGTAGCGTGGGGTCGTGCTCCAGCTCGCCGATGCCTACGGGCGCGTGGCCACCGACCTGCGCATATCGCTGACCGATCGGTGCAATCTGCGCTGCGCGTACTGCATGCCGCCAGAGGGCCTGGACTGGCTGCCCAACCCGGCGCGGCTGACCGACGACGAGGTGGTCCGGCTGGCCCGGATCGGCGTGCAGCAGCTCGGCATCACCGAGATCCGGTACACCGGGGGCGAGCCGCTGCTGCGCCGTGGCCTGGCCGGCATCGTGGCCCGGACCGCCGCGCTGCGGCCCCGGCCGGAGATCTCGCTGACCACGAACGCGATCGGGCTGGACCGGCTGGCCGGCCCGCTGCGCGCGGCCGGCCTGGACCGGATCAACGTCTCGCTGGACACGCTGCGCCCGGGCACGTTCCGTGAACTGGCCAAGCGGGACCGGCTGGACGACGTGCTGGCCGGGCTGGCCGGCGCGGCCGCCGCCGGGATCACCCCGGTCAAGGTCAACGCGGTGCTGATGCGCGGGGTGAACGACGATGAGGCGCCCGAGCTGCTCCGGTACTGCCTGGACCGGGGCTACCAGATGCGGTTCATTGAGCAGATGCCGCTGGACGCGCAGCACGGCTGGCGCCGGGAGAACATGGTCACCGCGGCGCAGATCCTGGACTCGCTGACGCCGCACTTCACGCTGACCCCGGACGACCCGGCCGCCCGCGGCTCGGCGCCCGCGGAGATCTTCCTGGTGGACGGCGGCCCGGCCCGGGTCGGCGTGATCGGCTCGGTGACCCGGCCATTCTGTGGCACCTGCGACCGGGTCCGGCTGACCGCGGACGGGCAGCTGCGCAACTGCCTGTTCGCCCGGGACGAGAGCAACCTGCGCGACCCGATGCGCCACGGCGCCAGCGACGACGAACTGGCCGGGATCTGGCGCCGGGCGGTCGCGGCCAAGCTGCCCGGGCACGGCATCAACGACCCCGGCTTCCTGCAGCCGGCCCGCCCGATGTCCGCCATCGGGGGTTAGCTAGCCGGGCAACAGCGGCAGGTCGTAGATCCGGCGCACGCTGGAGCCGAGCCGGCTGATGTCCGCGCCGTAGACGTGCAGGGACACGGTCACGCCGGGTCCCGGGTTGTGCACCCGGTGGATGTCGCCCGGCGGCGCGAACCCGGTGACCGAGCCCGCGCCGGTCAGGTTCCGGCCGGCCGGCCGGACCGCGGCGCCGCCGCCGGCCAGGGTGAACAACTCCTCATCCTCGGCGCCGCACAGCACGCCAGCTACGCACCAGGTGACGTGATCATGGATCGGGGTGACCTGGCCCGGCCGCCAGACCACGGCCACCACGGAGAACGAGCCGTCGGGTTCGGCGTGCATCAGGTGGGTCTGGTAGCCGCCCGGGTCGCCGCGCAGCTCGGCGGCGGTGAGGACGCCCGGGCCGGGCAGCCCGGCCGCGAGCGCCTCGGCGACCCGCTGCGCCGTCCGGCCCCAGTCGCCGTGGCGGCGCACCGCCCGGCGGATGGCCGCGGTCAGGCCGGCCGGGCAGCGGCTGGGCGGGGCGGGGAGCGCGGTAGCGAGGGACATGGTCGCCTCCGGAGATTGGCTGGTCAGCGCACTTCCACGCTAGGAGGCCGGGACTCATAGGTCCAATGCCAAAGTCTTCGGCTATGCATCAACCTGTTCGATGGGTCGCCCAGACAGTTGCATCTCGATGTGTTCCGATATATCGTTGACCTATCCAGTAAGGCAGAGAGATTCCGCGGAAGTCTTCCAGACCCGACGGGACCCTGCCGACACGAGACCAAGGAAGTGACCACAGATGCGACACGGAGAGCCCTGGCCTGGCCCAGGGGACGAAGAAGAAGAGGAAGTCTGGCGGCACCGGCACGGGCCGCGCGGCACACGGCGGGCCCGCCCGGCTGGCGGCCCGGGGCCGCACTGGGGACCGCCGCCGGTGTTCCGGGAGAAGTTCGCCGGGCCGCCAGAGGACTGGGGCTTCGGGCCCATGTTCGGCGGGCACCGGCACCGCGGGCCGAGCCCCCTCTCGCCGCGCGCTCGCGCTTCGCCCGCCGCAGCCCGCCGCGAGCGCCTCGCACCCGCTGCGCCGTCCGCCCCAGTCGCCGTGGCGCGCACCGCCCGGCGGATGCCGCGTCACCGGCCGGGCAGCGGCTGGGCGGGCGGGGAGCGCGGTAGCGAGGGACATGGTCGCCTCCGGAGATTGGCTGGTCAGCGCACTTCCACGCTAGGAGGCCGGGACTCATAGGTCCAATGCCAAAGTCTTCGGCTATGCATCAACCTGTTCGATGGGTTGCCCAGTCAGTTGCATCTCGATGTGTTCCGATATATCGTTGACCTATCCAGTAAGGCAGAGAGATTCCGCGGAAGCATTCCAGACCGGACGGGACCCTGCCGACACGAGACCAAGGAAGTGACGAAAGATGCGACACGGAGAGCCCTGGCCTGGCCCAGGGGACGAAGAGGAAGAGGAAGTCTGGCGGCACCGGCACGGGCCGCGCGGCGCGCGGCGGGTCCGCCCGGCTGGCGGCCCGGGGCCGCACTGGGGACCACCGCCGGCGTTCCGGGAGAAGTTCGCCGGGCCGCCGGAGGACTGGGGCTTCGGGCCCTGGTTCGGCGGGCCGCGGCACCGTGGCCCGCGGGTCAAGCGGGGCGACGTGCGGGCGGCGGCGCTGGCGCTGCTGGCCGAGGAGCCGCGCAACGGCTACCAGATCATCCAGGCGATCGGCGAGCGCAGCGGGGGAGTGTGGCGGGCCAGTCCCGGCTCGGTGTACCCGGCGCTGCAGCAGCTCGAGGACGAGGGCCTGATCGCGGCCACCACCGGCGAGGCCGGCCGCCGGGCGTATCAGCTCACCGAGGAGGGCCGGGCCTATGTCGCGGCGCACCCGGACGAGCTGCAGGCGCCCTGGGACGCGGTGACCAAGTCGGTGGGGGACGAGGCGCTCGAGATGCGCCGCCTGTTCGGCACGGTCGCCATGGCCGGCATGCAGGTGGCCCGCGTCGGCACCCGGGCCCAGGCCGAGCAGGCCCGGCAGATCCTCACCGAGACGCGCCGGAAGCTCTACCAGATCCTGGCCGCCGAGGATGAAGAGGCCGGCGCCGGCGACCACGAGGACAATTAGCCCGAACGCCAGTGCCCGCTGGGTGTAGCCGCGATGAGCCAGTCGGCCATCGCGGCTACGCTCAGTCTGGACCAAGTTGGAGGCCGCAGAGTGACGACACAGACAGACCCGGGGGCGGCGGGGGCTGGCTGACGGCCAGTGACCGGCCGCCAGCCATCGTGGTGTCCGGGCTGACCAAGAAATACGGGGACATCGAGGCGGTCCGGGGCATCGATTTCGAGGTGGCCCGGGGCGAGACGTTCGGTTTCCTGGGCCCGAACGGGGCCGGCAAGTCCACCACCATCAAGATCTTGTGCACGCTGGCCAAGCCGACCGCCGGGCACGCCAGCGTGGCCGGGCACGACGTGGTCCGCGAGCGGGACGCGGTGCGCCGGAACATCGGCCTGGTGTTCCAGGACACCACGCTGGACAACTACCTGACCGGTGCGCAGAACCTGCGCTTCCACGCCGAGCTGTACGCGGTCCCCGGGCGCGGCGGTGGCGCCGCGGATGCGCCAGGTGCTCGACATGGTCGGGCTGTGGGACCGCCGGGACAGCCTGGTGCAGACCTACTCGGGCGGCATGCAGCGGCGGCTGGAGATCGCCCGCGGCCTGCTGCACGCGCCCCGGGTGCTGTTCCTGGACGAGCCCACGGTCGGGCTTGACCCGCAGACCCGCCGTCGATCTGGGAGTACATCAACGAGCTGAAGCGCCGGGAAGACATCACCATCTTCCTGACCACGCACTACATGGACGAGGCCGAGCACTGCGACCGGATCGCCATCATCGACCACGGGAAGATCGTGGCCATCGACACGCCGGAGCAGCTCAAGGCCAGCGTGGGCAAAGACCGGGTGCAGATCCAGACCGAGGACGACGAGGCCGCGATCAGGGAACTGGCCGAGGTGTTCGCCATCGAGGCGGCCGTGCACGAGGGGGCGGTCACGTTCGCGGTCGAGGGCGGCGGTGAGTTCGTGCCGCAGCTGTTCGCCCGGCTGAGCGTGCCGATCCGCTCGGTCAGCGTGTCCCGGCCATCGCTGGACGACGTGTTCATGTCCTACACCGGGAAGACGATCCGGGACGCCGAGGCGTCCGCCACCGACCACATGCGGCAGATGGTCACCCGCATCCGGGGAAGGCGATAACCATGGCGACCCAGACCGCGGCCCCGGCCGCTGCCCAGGATGCGGCGCTTGCCCAGCAGATCAGGGTGGCCGTCCCGGAGCGGAGCCTGCGCTCCGACCTGCGCGCGGTGAGCATCGTGTGGCGCCGGGAGATGATCCGGTTCCGCCGGGACCGGCTGCGCGCGATCACCTCGCTGGTCCAGCCGCTGCTGTTCCTGTTCGTGCTGGGCACCGGGCTGTCCTCGCTGGCCGGCCGCAGCCTGCCGTCCGGAGTGGACTTCAAAACGTTCATCTACCCGGGCGTGCTGGCCATGTCGGTGCTGTTCACCGCCATCTTCTCGGCCGCGTCGATCGTCTGGGACCGGGAGTTCGGCTTCCTGCGCGAGATGCTGGTCGCGCCGGTGAGCCGGGCCGCCATCGTGATCGGCAAGTGCCTGGGCGGCGCCACCATCGCGACCTTCCAGGGCATTGTGATCCTGGCCCTGGCCGGGGTGGCGCACGTGCCGTACAACCCGGTGCTGTTCCTCACCCTGATCGGTGAGCTGCTGCTGCTGTCCTTCACCATCACCGCGTTCGGCGTGATGATGGCCGCCCGGATCACCCAGTTCCAGGCGTTCATGGCGCTGACCCAGATGCTGGTCCTGCCGCTGTTCTTCCTGTCCGGCGCGCTGTACCCGCTGAACGGGCTGCCCGGCTGGCTGTCCGTGCTGACCCGGATCGACCCGCTGACCTACGTGGTCGGCCCGATGCGGCACGCGGTGTTCGCGCACCTCAACATCAACCCGCTGTTCACCGCGCACCTGTCGCCCAGCATCACCTGGCTGGGCTGGCCGGTGCCGATCTGGCTGTCGCTGACCATCGTGGCCGCGATGGGCCTGGGCATGCTGGGCGTGGCCATCGCCGAGTTCAGGCCGCCCGGGTCGCCGCGCAGCTCGGCGGCGGTGAGGACGCCCGGGCCGGGCAGCCCGGCCGCGAGCGCCTCGGCGACCCGCTGCGCCGTCCGGCCCCAGTCGCCGTGGCGGCGCACCGCCCGGCGGATGGCCGCGGTCAGGCCGGCCGGGCAGCGGCTGGGCGGGGCGGGGAGCGCGGTAGCGAGGGACATGGTCGCCTCCGGAGATTGGCTGGTCAGCGCACTTCCACGCTAGGAGGCCGGGACTCATAGGTCCAATGCCAAAGTCTTCGGCTATGCATCAACCTGTTCGATGGGTTGCCCAGTCAGTTGCATCTCGATGTGTTCCGATATATCGTTGACCTATCCAGTAAGGCAGAGAGATTCCGCGGAAGCATTCCAGACCGGACGGGACCCTGCCGACACGAGACCAAGGAAGTGACGAAAGATGCGACACGGAGAGCCCTGGCCTGGCCCAGGGGACGAAGAGGAAGAGGAAGTCTGGCGGCACCGGCACGGGCCGCGCGGCGCGCGGCGGGTCCGCCCGGCTGGCGGCCCGGGGCCGCACTGGGGACCACCGCCGGCGTTCCGGGAGAAGTTCGCCGGGCCGCCGGAGGACTGGGGCTTCGGGCCCTGGTTCGGCGGGCCGCGGCACCGTGGCCCGCGGGTCAAGCGGGGCGACGTGCGGGCGGCGGCGCTGGCGCTGCTGGCCGAGGAGCCGCGCAACGGCTACCAGATCATCCAGGCGATCGGCGAGCGCAGCGGGGGAGTGTGGCGGGCCAGTCCCGGCTCGGTGTACCCGGCGCTGCAGCAGCTCGAGGACGAGGGCCTGATCGCGGCCACCACCGGCGAGGCCGGCCGCCGGGCGTATCAGCTCACCGAGGAGGGCCGGGCTTATGTCGCGGCGCACCCGGACGAGCTGCAGGCGCCCTGGGACGCGGTGACCAAGTCGGTGGGGGACGAGGCGCTCGAGATGCGCCGCCTGTTCGGCACGGTCGCCATGGCCGGCATGCAGGTGGCCCGCGTCGGCACCCGGGCCCAGGCCGAGCAGGCCCGGCAGATCCTCACCGAGACCCGCCGGAAGCTCTACCAGATCCTGGCGGCCGAGGATGAAGAGGCCGGCGCCGGCGACCACGAGGACAATTAGCCCGAACGCCAGTGCCCGCTGGGTGTAGCCGCGATGAGCCGGTCGGCCATCGCGGCTACGCTCAGTCTGGACCAAGTTGGAGGCAGAGTGACGACACAGACAGGCCCGGGGGCGGCCGGGGTGGCCGAGGCCAGTGACCGGCCGCCAGCCATCGTGGTGTCCGGGCTGACCAAGAAATACGGGGACATCGAGGCCGTCCGGGGCATCGATTTCGAGGTGGCCCGGGGCGAGACGTTCGGTTTCCTGGGCCCGAACGGGGCCGGCAAGTCCACCACCATCAAGATCTTGTGCACGCTGGCTAAGCCGACGGCCGGGCACGCCACCGTGGCCGGGCACGACGTGGTCCGCGAGCGGGACGCGGTGCGCCGGAACATCGGCCTGGTGTTCCAGGACACCACGCTGGACAACTACCTGACCGGTGCGCAGAACCTGCGCTTCCACGCCGAGCTGTACGCGGTCCCCGGGGCAGCGGTGGAACCGCGGATGCGCCAGGTGCTCGACATGGTCGGGCTATGGGACCGGCGGGACAGCCTGGTGCAGACCTACTCGGGCGGCATGCAGCGGCGGCTGGAGATCGCCCGCGGCCTGCTGCACGCGCCCCGGGTGCTGTTCCTGGACGAGCCCACGGTCGGGCTGGACCCGCAGACCCGCGCGTCGATCTGGGAGTACATCAACGAGCTGAAGCGGCGGGAAGACATCACCATCTTCCTGACCACGCACTACATGGACGAGGCCGAGCACTGCGACCGGATCGCCATCATCGACCACGGGAAGATCGTGGCCATCGACACGCCGGAGCAGCTCAAGGCCAGCGTGGGCAAGGACCGGGTGCAGATCCAGACCGAGGACGACGAGGCCGCGATCAGCGAACTGGCCGACGTGTTCGGCATCGAGGCCGCCATGCACGAGGGGGCGGTCACGTTCGCGGTCGAGGGCGGCGGTGAGTTCGTGCCCCAGCTGTTCGGCCGGCTGAGCGTGCCGATCCGCTCGGTCAGTGTGTCCCGGCCGTCGCTGGACGACGTGTTCATGTCCTACACCGGGAAGACGATCCGGGACGCCGAAGCGTCCGCTACCGACCACATGCGGCAGATGGTCACCCGCATCCGGGGAAGGCGATAACCATGGCAACCCAGACCGCGGCCCCGGCCGCTGCCCAGGATGAGGCGCTCGCCCAGCAGATCAGGGTGGCCGTGCCGGAGCGGAGCCTGCGCTCCGACCTGCGCGCGGTGAGCATCGTGTGGCGCCGGGAGATGATCCGGTTCCGCCGGGACCGGCTGCGCGCGATCACCTCGCTGGTCCAGCCGCTGCTGTTCCTGTTCGTGCTGGGCACCGGGCTGTCCTCGCTGGCCGGCCGCAGCCTGCCGTCCGGGGTGGACTTCAAGACGTTCATCTACCCGGGCGTGCTGGCCATGTCGGTGCTGTTCACCGCGATCTTCTCGGCCGCGTCGATCGTCTGGGACCGGGAGTTCGGCTTCCTGCGCGAGATGCTGGTCGCGCCGGTGAGCCGGGCCGCCATCGTGATCGGCAAGTGCCTGGGCGGCGCCACCATCGCGACCTTCCAGGGCATTGTGATCCTGGCCCTGGCCGGGGTGGCGCACGTGCCGTACAACCCGGTGCTGTTCCTCACCCTGATCGGTGAGCTGCTGCTGCTGTCCTTCACCATCACCGCGTTCGGCGTGATGATGGCCGCCCGGATCACCCAGTTCCAGGCGTTCATGGCGCTGACCCAGATGCTGGTCCTGCCGCTGTTCTTCCTGTCCGGCGCGCTCTACCCGCTGAACGGGCTGCCCGGCTGGCTGTCCGTGCTGACCCGGATCGACCCGCTGACCTACGTGGTCGGCCCGATGCGGCACGCGGTGTTCGCGCACCTGAACATCAACCCGCTGTTCACCTCGCACCTGTCGCCCAGCATCACCTGGCTGGGCTGGCCGGTGCCGATCTGGCTGTCGCTGGCCATCGTGGCCGCGATGGGCCTGGGCATGCTGGGCGTGGCCATCGCCGAGTTCAGCAAGAGCGAATAACCTCCTCAGCACGTGACGTCGGCGGTGCTCAGCCGGGCCCACGCGACTGACCCGAACAACAGCAGGTACAGCCCGAACGACAGCAGCCCGTGCAGCACGGTTCCGGTGCCGATGGGCACCCGGAGCAGCGCGTCGAACGAGGTCCACCAGTGCGTGGGCAGGTACGGGTGAAGCACGCCGAACTGGGGCACGTTGTCGGCCACCTCGCTGGCCACGGTGAGCACCGCGATCGCGGCGATCGCGCCGACCGGGTGCTCGGTGAGGGTGGACAGGGCCAGGCCGATCGCGCCGAGCGAGGCCATCGCGGCCGTCACGTACAGCGTGACGAGCAGCAGCCGGAGGATGCCGCTGGCCAGCGGCACCGTGCTGCCGGACAGCAGGGTCACCGGCCCGAGCGGGAACAGGGCCGCGCCGGTGGCCAGCGCCACGCCGGTGACCAGGCACGTGGCCGCCAGCCCGAAGACGACGATGGCGGCGTACTTCACGGTGAGCAGCCGGGCCCGCCCGGCCGGGATGGTGAGCAGCGCGCGCAGCGTGCCGTAGCCCGCCTCGCCCGCCACCGAGTCGCCGGCGATGACCGCCATGGCCAGCGGCAGCACCAGGGTGAGCAGCAGGGTCAGCGCGATGACGGCGAGGAAGAAGCCGTTCCCGGCCAGCTGGTTGATGAAGGCCACGCTCGGCCCGCCGGTCTGGCCCGGCCGGTCGGCGGCGCGCAGCGCGATGCCGATGACCACCGGGAACAGGGCGACGACGGCGAGCAGCGCCTGGTTACGCCGGCGGCCGAAGACGATGCGCAGCTCGGAGCGGAAGAAACGCAGCCACGGCCGGGGCCAGCGGGCTGTCTGGACATCAGCCATCGATATCGAACCCCTCCCCGGTGAGGGTGACGAAGAGCTCTTCCAGGTCCGGCCCGGCCAGGCCGAAGCCGCGCACGCCGACCCCGGCGGCGACGAGTTCCGCGCAGATCTGTTCCGGCTCGTGGCTGGCCAGCTGGGCGGTCACCTCGTGCCCGGCCAGCTGCGGCGCCGGCAGGCCGAGCCGCTTCAGCACCGCGGCGGCCGCCTCGGGGTCGGCGGTTTCCACCCGGATCCGGGCCACGCCGGTGCGGCGCAGCTCGGCCAGCGGGCCCTGGAACACCAGCCGCCCGGCCCGCATCACGCCGACGTGCGAGCACACCTGCTCCACCTCGGCCAGCAGGTGCGAGGACAAGAACACGGTGGTGCCGACCGCCGCGATCTGCTGGATCAGCGCGCGCACCTCACGGGTGCCCTGCGGGTCGAGCCCGTTGGTCGGCTCGTCCAGCATGAGCAGGTCGCGCGGCTGCAGCAGGCAGGCCGCGATGGCCAGCCGCTGCCGCATGCCGAGTGAATAGTGCCGGTACCGCTTCCGGGCCGCGCCGAGCAGTCCGACCCGGTCCAGCGCCGCGCCGATCCGGGCCCGGGCGGTGCCCGGGTCGGCAGTGTGGTCGGCGGCGTCGAAGCGGGCCAGGTTGTCCTGGCCGGACAGGAACGGGTAGAACGCGGGCCCCTCGACCAGGGATCCGACGCGCGGCAGCGCGGCCGCGGCCCCGGCCGGCATCGGCACGCCGAGCAGTTCGGCCTGCCCGCTGGTGGCGAAGGCCAGGCCGAGCAGCAGCCGGATCGTGGTGGTTTTCCCGGAGCCGTTCGGGCCGAGGAAGCCGTACACCGAGCCGCGTGGCACGGCCAGGCTGACCTGATCGACGGCCAGCTGGGTACCGAACCGTTTGGTCAGCCCGGTGCTGCGGATGGCGAGCCCGGTCACTTCGGCCTCGCCTGGCTGCTCGCGTGTTGCCCCAGGCCGGTCAGCGGGTGACCGGGCTGGGTCGCGGCCTGGTAGAGCACGCTCGGCGTGACCGCCCCGATCAGCACCCGGCCACTGCTGGTGACCAGGATCGAGAGCAGGCTGGTACGGATGAGCCGGCCGCTGCCCCACGATCCGCTCACCCGAGGCGCGGAGTTCAGCAGCTCGCTGAGCAGCGAGCCGCCGCCCAGGGCGGGCGTGCCGCCTGGCGCGGCCGATCCCGGTGCTTCGGCACTGCCCGAATGGCGGAACGGGACCAGGCCCGAGCCGCCCAGGCTGCCGGACAGCCCGGCCAGCGACGATTCGGGCAGGCTGGCCACGGCGACCCAGCCGGAGCCGATCACCCGGATGTCGCTGGTCAGCCCGCTGGCTGCCGGGCCAGCGGGGCCCCGGCTGGCCGCCCTGCGGGGCAGCTGGGTGACCGTGGCCCCGGCGGGCGGGGTGAACGCGTAGTCGGCGGCCGGCGGCTGGCTGAATGACACGGCGGTGAACCCGACCTGGGCGGCCGGCGTGGCCGCGCCGCGGGCGAACACCTGCACCCGCAGCGGCACGCGACGGCGGCTGTCGATCGCGATGCGCACCTGCCCGATCAGCGAGCGGCTGCTCCGCGGCGCGAGCACCAGCTGGTAGGCGGCCTGCCCGGCCACGGTCACGGCCGGGTCGACCCGGACGATGCTGGCCGGCCCGGCCGCGGCCAGCGCCTGCCGGGCGGCCTGCTGCGGGGTCAGCGGCACGGCCGGGACAGTCGACGGCCCGCTGGCCGGCAGGCTGAGATGGGTCACCGTGTTCGCCGCGCTGTCCCACAGCCACATGCTGGCGCCGTTGCGGACCAGGTCGTCCTCGCTCATGCTCTGCGGCAGCGCGAGCCGGAAGTGGTCCGGGCCGGCGTACCAGACCTGGACCGCGTGCGAGCCAGCCAGCAGGGACGTCCCGCCTCCGGTCAGCTCGGAGGGCAGCGCAGGCAGCCCCAGCGACGCGGTCTCGGTGATCGTCCCGGACAGCGGCGGGCCGCCAGTGTCTCCGGTCAGCCCAGTGTCTCCGGTCAGCCCGGTGTTTCCGGACAGTGCGGCCAGCAACTGGCCGGCCGACCGGGCCGGCAGCCGCAGCGCGGCGGCCGCGCTGGGCCGGGCCGACCCGGCCAGCAGCCCACTGCCCGCGGCCAGCACGACCGCAATTGGCACGGCCCAGCGGGCCTGGCGGGGCAGATGTTTCATGGCGTGTCTCCCTGTCTGTCGTTATGCGTCGCGCAGCCGGAGCAGCAGCCCGCCGAGCAGCAGCGCGCCCGCGGCCCAGGTGGCCAGCACGCCCAGCCCGGCCCAGGGACTGAGCGGCAGGCCGCGCAGGCCGGTGGTGTACTGGATGGTGAGCCCGGCCGTCATCGGCGCGAGCTGCTCGAGATGCCGGTGCCAGGCGGCGTCGGTGACCGTCGTGGCGATGATCGGGATGAGGTAGAGCAGGCCGAGCACGGCGCCCATGGCCGCCGCGGCGTTCCGCACCGCGGTGCCGACGCCGAGGCTGAGCAGCGCGATCAGGGCCAGGTAGAGCACCGACCCGGCCGCGGCACGGAGCACCGGCCCGGCCAGCGAGAGCTGGGGAAACCCGTGACCAGGCAGGATGAGCCGCCCGGCCAGCAGCGACCCGGCCACTGCGAGCGCGCCGGCCACCAGGACCACGCCGGTGACCGTGACCGCCTTGGCGGCCAGCACGGTAGTGCGGCGCGGCATGGCGGCCAGCGTGACTCGGATCATCCCGGTGCCGTACTCGCCGCTGATCACCAGCACGGCCAGGATGGCGACCACCGCCTGGCTGAGGTCGATACCGATCAGGACGGCCCGGGCCGGGTCGGCGTGGCAGACGTGGGCCGGGCAGTGCGTCGCGGTATCGGCCACGGCACCCAGCCCCACGGTCAGCGCGATCACACCCAGCAGCAGCCAGCCCAGGCCGGGGGCCGTGCGCAGTTTGGTCCACTCGGCTCGCAGGGACGTCATACGTCCCTCCGGCGGAGCAGGAAGACGGCCACGCCTACGGCCAGGGCGGCCCAGGCGCACAGCACGGCGAAACCGGCCCACGGGGCCAGCGGGTAGTACCCGTTCCGTGGTGTGTAGGCGGCCGCCACCTGCGCATAGCGCTGGACGGTCTGCTCGATGGCGAAGCCAGCCACCGGGGTGACCCGGAGCAGCCAGTTCGCCGCGCTGGCCGGCAGCACCGGCAGCGCGACGGCGAGCAGGTAGGGCAGCACGACGGCCACCACGAGCGTGGTGACCGCGGCCGCGCCGGACCGCAGGATCGTCGCCAGGGCGAGCGCCAGCACGGCGATCACCGCCAGCAGCGCGGCCGTGCCGGCCAGCACCCGGACCTCGGTCAGCGCGCTGACCGGCAGGATGAAGTTGCCGTTGGAGCGGAGCAGCGCCGTGCCGAACAGCACCGCGCCGGCCGCGCCGGCCAGCCCGGCGGCGAACGAGACCGCGCCGATGACGACCGCCTTGGCCGCCAGCACCTGGGCCCGCGCCGGGCTGGCCGCGAACGTCACCCGGATCAGGCCGCGGCGGTACTCCGTGGTGATGAACAGCGCCGCCACCACGATGACGGCGATCAGCGCGGCGAACACCCCGGTCAAGGTGGTTTCGATGGGCGTGGCGGCCCCGCCGCTGGCCGCGGCCACGTAGGGCGCGATGTCGCCGGTCCCGGTCACCGTGACCGTGCCGCCGGCCTGCCGGAACCCGGCGCCCGGCGCGCCGCCGCCGACGGCGGTGCCGGCCCAGCGTTGCCCGGGCCACCGCCCGCCCAGGCTCACCTGGTCAAAGCGGCCGGTGGCCAGCGTGAGCGCGCCGGCCGCGCTCGACCCGCTGATGGACTGCCCACGGGAGATGGCGGTACCGGGAGTCGCGGCGAACAGCCCGGCCTGCGCGGTGGCGGCCAGCCCGGCCAGGTGCACGGCGCCGACTCTGGTCCAGTGCGTGCCGTCAGCCGAGTCGTAGCCGGTGATCGTGCCGCCGGAGCGGGTCAGCCGCAGCCAGCGCGGCGCGGCGGGGGAGATGGCCCCGGGCAGCCCGGCGATGTCCCCGGTGAAGTCGTACTGCATCCGGACGCCGTGGCCGGGGGTGACCAGCATGGCCGCGTACGCCGACCCGGGCCGGGTGCTGGCCTTGATGATGATCCCGGTCTTGGACCACGGCTGCAGCCGGGCCGGGCCGTTCCCGCCCGGCAGGGTCAGCGAGGTCACCCGGGCGGTGATGCTGCCGTTACCGGCGAGCGGCCGGTGCACGAAGTAGAAGCTGTCGCTGACCGCCTCGCCGCCCGGCCCGATCGGGGCGGCGCAGCCGGAGCCGGTGATCACCGGGCCGCCCGGGGTGACCGTGCCACCGCACTGGCTGTGGTCGAGCAGCGCGATTCCGACCGTGACCAGGGCGGCGATGATCATGCCGATGACCCAGCCCCGGACGGTGCGGAACTTCGTCCACTCGGCCCGGAGCACCGGTGCAAAGCCAGTGCGGGGTGCTGGCGTTCGGCTAATTGGGGGTGTTCTGGTGGCGGTCATCGCGCAGCCTCGGCCCGGTACTCGACCTCGTCTTTGGTCAGCTCCAGGTAGGCCTGCTCCAGCGTGGCCCGGTGCGCGGAGACCTCGGAGAACGGCACCGCCTCGGCCGGCCAGCAGGCGGACCACCCGCTCGGCGGGCAGCCCGGAGATGGTGAGCTGGCCCGGGCCGCCGGCGGTGACCGAGGCCCCGGCCGCGGCCAGCACGGCCGCCGCGTCCTGTGCCGCCGCGGTGCGCAGCGTGACCCGGTCCCCGGACGCCGCCGCGACCAGGTCGGCCACCGCGGCGTCGGCGATCACCCGGCCGCGGCCGGCCACCACCAGGTGATCGGCGGTGTCCTGCAACTCGCTCATCAGGTGGCTGGACACCAGCACGGCCCGGCCCTGCGCGGCCTGTGCGCGCAGGAACCCGCGCATCCAGACGATGCCCTCCGGGTCCATGCCGTTGAACGGCTCGTCCAGCATGATCGCCGCCGGGTCGCCGAGCAGCGCGGCAGCGATGCCGAGCCGCTGCCGCATGCCCAGCGAGTACCCGCCGGCCTTGCGCCGGGCCACGCCGGCCAGCCCGGCCTGCTCGATGACCTCATCCACCCGCCGCGCTGGCAGGCGCTGGGAGTGGGCCAGCCAGAGCAGGTGGTTGCGGGCGGTGCGGCTCGGCTGCAGCGCGGCCGCGTCCAGCAGCGAGCCGAGCACGGTCAGCGGGCGGTGCAGGCTGGCGTAGCGTTGCCCACCGATCAGCGCGGTGCCCGCGTCTGGCGCGTCCAGGCCGAGTATCACCCGCATCGTGGTGGACTTGCCGGCCCCGTTCGGCCCGACGAACCCGGTCACCTGGCCGGGCGGGACGGTGAACGTCATCCCGTCCAGGGCGAGCGTGGTCCCGAACCGCTTGCGCAGCCCGGCGACGTCAATCGTTATTGCATTCATGCCGCCGGTTCTACGGGACAGGTGGTCTCAGCACGGTGCGCGGCGCTGAGACCTGGCTGAGACCTGGGCCCTGGCATCCTGGAACACATGCGGGTGCTGGTGGTGGAGGACTTCGAGCCGATGGCCCGGGCCATCGGGACCGGGCTGCGCCGGGAGGGGATGGCGGTCGATGTCGTCCGCGACGGGCACGCGGCGCTGGAGCACCTGGCGGCCACCGGCTACGACGTGGTCGTGCTGGACCGGGACCTGCCCGGGGTACACGGCGATGAGGTGTGCCGGCGGCTCGCGGCCGGGCGGGCGGCGAGCCGGATCCTGATGCTGACCGCGGCGGGCAGTCTCACCGACCGGGTGGAGGGCCTCAACCTGGGCGCCGACGACTACCTGGCCAAGCCGTTCGACTTCCCCGAGCTGACCGCCCGGGTCCGCGCGCTCGGCCGCCGCGCGGTCGCGCCGCTGCCCCCGGTGCTGCAGCGCGGCGACATCAGGCTCGACCCGAGCAGCCGGGTCGCGTCCCGCGGCGGGCGGCGGCTGGCGCTCAGCGCCAAGGAGTTCGCCGTGCTGGAGTACCTGCTGGCCGCGGCGGGCCGGGTGGTCTCGGCCGAGGAACTGCTGGACCGGGTCTGGGACGAGGCCGCCGACCCGTTCACCACCGCGGTCAAGCAGACGATGTACCGGCTGCGGGCCAAGCTCGGCGACCCGCCGGTGGTGCACACCGTCCGGGACGGCGGCTACCGGGTGGACGCATGAGACGGACCCCGCGGCTGACCCTGCGCGCCCAGCTCACCTTGCTGTACGCCGGGTTCCTGGTGGCCGCCGGGGTGGCGGTGCTGGCCCTGCCGATCTTCACCATCCGGGCTTCGCTCCCGGCCAACGCCTCCCCGCATGACATCGCGCTGATGAACGCCAGCGCCCAGGCGCAGGAGTTCCGCGCCACCGTCACGCTGCTGGCCCTGGCGGCCGTGTCGCTGGTGGTCGGCTGGCTGATCGCGGGCCGGTTCCTCCGGCCGCTGCGCACGATCACCGCGACCGCGCGGGACATCTCGGCCAGCAATCTGAACCGGCGGCTGGTCCCCGGCGCCCGGGACAATGAGTTCACCGAGCTGGGGGACACGCTGAACGGACTGTTCGGGCGGCTGGAGGGCGCGTTCGAGTCGCAGCGGCGGTTCGTCGCCAACGCCTCGCACGAGCTGCGCACCCCGCTCAGCGCCGGCCGGGCCCTGCTTCAGCTGGCGGTGGCCGACCCGGACGCCACCGTGGACTCGCTCAAGGCGACCTGCCAGGAAGCCCTCGACCTGGGAGACCAGCAGGAGCACCTGATCGCGGCGCTGCTCACGCTGGCCACCAGCCAGCGCGGCGTGGCCCGCGCCCAGCCGCTGGACCTGGCCGACCTCGCCGGGAAGGTGCTGGTGGCCCGCGAGGACGAAGCCGCCCGCCGGCACATCCAGGTCACCGCGGCGCTGGATCCGGCCCCGGCCACCGGTGACCCGGCCCTGGCCGAAAGCCTCATCACGAACCTGGCCGACAACGCCCTCCGGCACAATCACCCGCACGGGCAGGTACAGATCAGCACCAGGCTGACCCCCGCGGGCGCCCGGCTATCCGTGCGCAATACCGGCCCGGTGATCCCGCCGGTCGAGGTGGACGCCCTTTTCGAGCCGTTCCGCCAGTTCGGCGAGGAACGAGTCCGGTACGGCGAGGGATACGGACTGGGTCTGGCGATCGTCCGGGCGATCGCCGACGCCCACACCGCCCACATCACCGCCCACTCCAACCCCGAGGGCGGCCTAACCGTCCAGGTCACATTCCCCCCAACGGGCCCGGTGCCACTAACCCCGCAGGGTTTCGCCGAAGGCGCACCGGGGGGTCCGGGGGGTTGCCCCCGGAAAAGCACTGCGAGCCGTTGGCGAGGGGACGAAGACCCCGAGCATGGGGCGACCGGGGGTCCGGGGGCTTGCCCCCGGAAAGCACTGCGAGCCGTTGGCGAGGGGACGAAGACCCCGAGCATGGGGCGACGCCGGGTGGCTACGGGGGCAAACCACCCGGCGTCGCATTCATCGGCGTTCCGACGGGGGCCCGGAACGCCGGCAGGTGCTCCGACGGGGGACCAGAGCACCGCTATGCATGTTACACCGAAACCCCCCCTTGTGCATCAAGACCGGATTAGAAGCAGATCTGGTCAGGCTGCACAGTCGGGCGGTCTGCTCAGCCCTTTCCCGGCTGATTTTCCTGGGCTGTTTCCCCGATAAACCCCTGGGATGGCTGGGCCCCTTGGCCGCCGCTGTCCTGGGGCGGGGTTCCCGCTGGCCAGCCGGCTGCGTCCGGCCGGTCATACCGCTCGGGCAGCCGCGGCTGGTACTCCCGAAAGCCCCGGGTGCTGGCCAGTTCCCGGCCGCCGTTGGCGATCACGACGGCGAAATAGGGGATGGCGATAGCGCCGACCGCCGGAATCGCGGCGAACCAGCCTGCGCCCGCAACGAACAGGCCAAGCGTGAGAGCAAAACAGGCGACCCGGATACCCATCATGATCAGGTAGCGGCGCTGCCGGGCGGCAATGTCCGCGGACAGCGACGGCTGCGCCTGGGTGACCAGTGGTACCTGGGGGCGGCGGCTCCGGGAAGCGGACTTCACACCTCCAAGGTATGCCGCCTCAGGCGCGCCCGCCAGCGCCGGGTCAGCGCTGGGTCAGCCGGGTGCGGCCAGGCCGGCCAGGCCGGCCACCGAGGCCGCCCCGGCCAGCGCCATGACGTGCGCCAGGTCGTCGGTGAAGCCGTCCAGCAGGGCCAGCACGCCGTCCGTGCCGCCGCAGGCCAGGGCCCACAGCACCGGCCGGCCGAGGAACACCAGCCGGGCGCCGAGGGCCAGCGCGGCCAGCGCGTCCTCGGCCTGGCGGATGCCGCCGTCCACCAGCACCGGCTCGGCGGGCAGGGCGGCGGCCACCGCGGGCAGCGCCACCGCGGTGGGCACCGCCCGGTCCAGCTGCCGGCCACCGTGGTTGGACACGATCACGCCGGCCGCCCCGGCGGCCACGCAGGCGGCCGCGTCGTCGGCCCGGAGCACCCCCTTGACCAGCACCGGCAGCCCGCCGCTCAGCTCGCTGAGCCAGCCGATGTGCGCCGGGGTGACCGAGGCGGCCAGGTCGGTGCCGGACAGGTCGGCCAGCGGGCCGATGTTGACCAGGAAATCGGCCTCGGAGATGGGCGCGTCCGCGATCCGCGCCTTCCGGCCGACGAACGGGGTGTCCCCGGTCAGCACCAGAGCCTGGGCCCCGGCCGCCACCGCCCGCCGGACCAGGCCGATCGTGATGTCCAGGTCGTGCATCAGGTACACCTGGAACCACCAGGCGCCGTCGGCCGCCGCCACCGCCGCGCCGACCTGCTCGATCGGGCAGGTGCTCCGGGTGGACAGCACGAACAGCGCGCCGGCCCGGGCCGCGGCCGTGGCCGCGGCGACCTCGCCGTCCGGATGGGCCAGCCGGTGGAACGCGGTGGGCGCGACCGCCAGCGGGGTGCGTACCCGCAGGTCTACCGGGCCGCCCAGCACTACGCTGGTGTCCACGGCCGACACATCGCGCAGCACCCGGGGCAGGAACTGGATCCGCCGCCACGCCTTCTGGTTGGCCCGCAGCGTCGCCTCCCGCCCGGCCCCGCCCGCGTAGAAGTCGTACACGTCCGGGCTCAGCCGGTCGGCGGCGCGCCGCTCGAGCTCGCTGACATCAGGAATCACACCGAGATACCTTGCCGGAACACACGGCCCGGTGCCAGTGACCGGGCCCCAGATTGGAGGCCGCAGATGAGTGAGCGCACCTACCGGGTGACCGAGATCGTCGGCACCTCGCCGGACGGCGTGGAGCCAGCCATCCGCAACGCGATCCGCCGGGCCTCGCAGACCCTGCGCCACCTGGACTGGTTCGAGGTCACCGAGGTCCGCGGCCAGATCCAGGACGGCGAGGTGGCCCACTTCCAGGTCAGCCTCAAGGTCGGTTTCCGCCTGGAAGACAGCTAACTCGGCTTCCTGGGCCATCGCGCTACGGCGCGCTGGCCTAGCTGGCCTGGCTGACCGAGGACATGTTGAAGCCCTCGATGCG
Organism: uncultured Actinomycetes bacterium; assembly: GCA_963832095.1. Classification (GTDB taxonomy): domain Bacteria; phylum Actinomycetota; class Actinomycetes; order Streptosporangiales; family Streptosporangiaceae; genus RYN-230. The sequence continues at coordinate 115,704 of CAWHSW010000005.1, read as the reverse complement.
CACCGGGGGCATGGCGCACCGGGTGAAGTAGTCACCCCACTCGCGGGGCAGCGTCGGCCCGGTCACGCCGACCTCGGTCAGCCTGCTCAGCATGCCGACCGGGCTCTCGTTGAACCGGAAGTTGTGCACCGCCCCGGCCACCTCGCCGTTCTCCACCAGGTAGATGCCGTCCCTGGTCAGCCCGGTGAGCAGCAGCGTCTGCGGATCCACCTCACGGATGTACCACAGGCAGGTGAGCAGCAGCCCGCGGCTGGTCTCGGCCACCATCTCGTCCAGTGTCACCGCGCTGCCCGGCGGGCCGTCCAGCACCAGGTTGTCGATGGCCGGGGTGACCGGCAGCCCGGACAGCGCGGCGCTGTGCCGGGTCTGGATCAGCGCGGCCAGTTCCCCGTCCCGGATCCAGTCGGTCGGGCCCAGGGCCAGGCCGTTGTCGAACACCGAGGAGTCGCGGCTCGACGCGTGTGCGGTCACGAACGGCGCGCAGGTCAGCCCGGCCCGGGCCGGGTCGCTGCGCAGCGACACCGGCAGCCGGGCCAGCCGGTCGCCGACCCGGGTGCCGCCGCCTGGCCTGCTGAACACGCTCCGCCCGTCCAGCGCGTCCTTGGCCCCGGCCGACCAGTACAGATAGACGAGCAGGTCAGCCACGGCGCTCGGCGGCAGCAGCGTCTCGTACCGGCCGGCCGGCAACTCCAGCGTCCGCTTCTGCCAGTCCAGCCGCTGGGCCAGCCCGGCGTCCATCTCGGCCACGTCCACGTCGGTGAAGTCCTGGGTGCCCTGCCCGGCCCACACGGACCGGGTCAGGTCGGCCGACTTGGCGTTCATGTCCACCTTGCCGGTGGGCTGGTCGTGCCGTAGCCGCAGCCCGGCCGAGGTGCCCAGGAAGCTGCTGGTCACGGTGTGCTCGGCGAAGCCGTACAGCTTCCGCCCGGTGGACTGCGCGGTCGCGAACGCGCCGCCCAGCTCGTCGGCGAACCGGCCGAACACCCCGATCTGGGTACCGGTTACCGGATCGTCCCACCCTGGCCCGCTCGCCCCCTTCATACTGAACGCTCCGGCCGAGCCGGTGCCGAGCAGTGGTGCCGCGTCCTCGGCGGGTGAACCCTCGCTGGCCGCCTGCTCGGCCGCCCGGACCACGTCCTCGACCTGGTCGTCGCGGACCCCGGCGCGGGACACCACGCCGGCCGACGCGCCCGCGGCGCCACGGCTGATCGCGATCACCGTCAGTTGCCGGGACCGTGCGACGCCGTTCGTGGTCAGCGTGTTGCCCGCCCAGCGCAGGTTGGCCGTGGCCGCCTCGTCGGCGAGGACTATGCAGTCGTCGCAGCGGGCCGCAGCCAGTGCCCGCTCGACCGTTTCCTGCGGCGTCGATGCCATGGTCAGGCCCCCTCGTCCGTGGTGTTCAGCACGCGTACCCCGCGCATCAGCACGGCCGGGCAGCCGTGGCTGACCGGGGCGACCTGTCCCGGCTGGCCCTTGCCGCAGTTGAATGCCCCGCCGAGCAGGTAGGTCTGCGGGCCGCCGATCGCCTCCATCGAGTTCCAGAAGTCGGTCGTCGTGGCCTGGTAGGCGACGTCGCGCAGCTGGCCGTCCAGCCGGCCGTTCTTGATCTTGTAGAAGCGCTGCCCGGTGAACTGGAAGTTGTACCGCTGCATGTCGATCGACCAGCTCTTGTCGCCCTCGATGAAGATCCCGTCGGTTACCCCGGCGATCAGCTCATCGGTGTCCGGGCCGCCCTCGGCGGGCTGCAGCGAGACGTTCGCCATCCGCTGAATCGGCATGTGCCCGGGGGAGTCGGCGAACGCGCAGCCGTTGGACCGGGCCGCCCCGGTGAGCCGGGCGATCCGCCGGTCCAGCTGGTAGCCGGCCAGCACCCCGCCGGAGATGAGGTCCCAGGACTGGGCGGCCACGCCCTCGTCGTCGTAGCCGATGGTGGACAGCCCGTGCGGCACCGTCCGGTCGCCGCTGACGTGCATCACCCGTGACCCGTACTGCAGGTGGCCCAGCTTGTCCGGGGTGGCGAACGAGGTGCCCGCGTAGGCCGCCTCGTAGCCGAGCGCGCGATCCAGCTCGGTGGCGTGGCCGATCGACTCGTGGATCACCAGCCACAGGTTGGACGGGGCGATAACCAGGTCGTACCGTCCAGCCTGGACGGCCGGGGCGGCCAGCTTGGCCGCCAGCAGCTCGGGCAGCTGGGCCAGTTCGGCGGGGAAGTCCCAGCCGGTGCCGGTCAGGTACTCATATCCCCGGCCCGCCGGCGGGGCCAGCGTGCGCATCGTCTCGAACTGGCCGCTGGGCGGCACCGCCACCGCGGTCAGCACCGGGTGCAGCCGGACCCGCTGCTGGGTGGTGGTGGTCAGCCCATCGGTGTAGAACTTGCACTCCCGCACCTGCATCAGCGAGGCGTCCACGTGGTCGATGCCCGGGCTGGCCAGCAACCGGGCACTCCAGTCGCCGAGCAGCGCCAGCTTGTCCGCCACCGGGACGCTGAACGGATCCACGTCGTAGGCCGACACCCAGGTCACATCGCCATAGCCGGGCTCATCAGCCAGCTCGATGCGTTCCGTGTTCATCGCCGCGGCCACCCGGGCGACGTCCACCGCTTCCTCCGCCGCGCGCGCCGCGGCGTCCGTGGTCAGGTCCACCATGGCTGCGAAGCCCCAGGTGCCGTCCAGCACCACCCGCACGGCCAGGCCCAGGTCGTCGGCGTCGAGCAGGGTTTCCAGGTGCCCGTCGGACAGCCCGATGTGCTGGCCGCGGATGCGTTCCGCACGGAAGTCCACGTGCTCCACGCCGAGCTCGGCCGCCCGCTGCAGCGCGGCCGCGGCCAGCTCCCGCAGCGGGTAACCGGTGAACTCCGGATCGATGGGCTGAGAGTGCTGAGTACTGTGCTCCACGAGTGGCAACCTATCCCGGGCCTGCCAGGTACGCTCGCGGAGGCTGCCGTGAACGACGATCAGGACAACCAGGAGGAGCCCGAGTGAGCCGATCCGTCCTCGTCACCGGGGGGAACCGGGGCATCGGGCTGGCCATCGCCCGGCGCCTGGCGGCCGATGGTGATCAGGTCACCGTGACCTCCCGCTCCGGCGAGAAGGTTGACGGGCTGACCACGGCGCGCTGTGACGTCCGGGACGCCACCTCGGTGGACGAGGCGTTCGCCGCGGTCGAGGCGGCCCAGGGCCCGGTGGAGGTGCTGGTCGCGAACGCCGGGGTGACCAGGGATCAGCTGCTCGCGCTGATGAGCGAGGACGACTTCGGCATCGTGCTGGACACCAACCTGACCGGCGCCTACCGGGTCGCCCGGCGGGCGGTGCGCGGCATGATGCGGCTGCGCCGCGGCCGGATGGTGTTCATCTCCTCGGTGGTCGGCCTGCTCGGCTCGGCGGGCCAGGCCAACTACGCGGCGTCCAAGGCCGGCCTGGTCGGCCTGGCCCGGTCGCTGGCCCGGGAGCTGGCCCCGCGGAACATCACCGCTAACGTGGTGGCGCCCGGCTTCGTGGACACCGACATGACCGCGGCGCTGGCCGAGGATCGTAAGGCGGCCATCCTGGCCCAGGTGCCGCTGCACCGGCTGGCCGCGGCCGACGAGGTGGCCGCGGCGGTCGCGTTCCTGGCTGGCCCGGAGGCCGGCTATATCACTGGCGCGGTCATCCCGGTGGATGGCGGCCTGGGTATGGGGCACTGAGGGGTTATGGGAATCCTGGACGGCAAGCGCATCCTGGTCACCGGGGTGCTCACCGACGCGTCGATCGCGTTCCACGTGGCCCGCATCGCCCAGCAGGAGGGCGCCGCGCTGGTGCTGACCGGCTACGGGCGGCTCAGCCTGGTCGAGCGGATCGCCAAACGGCTGCCGGACCCCCCGCCGGTTATCGAGCTGGATGTGACCGACCCGGATCAGCTCGCCTCGCTCGCGCAGCGGGCCGGCGAGCACCTGGACGGTCCGCTGCACGGCGTGGTGCACAGCATCGGCAACGCACCGCAGGCCGCGCTGGGCGGTAACTTCCTGGCCACCGAGTGGTCTGACGTGTCAGTCGCGATCCAGGTGTCCACCTACTCCCTCAAGGCCCTGGCCGTGGCGGCCCAGCCGCTGATGACCGGGGGAGGCTCGATCGTCGGCCTGGACTTCGACGCGTCACGGGCCTGGCCGGCCTATGACTGGATGGGCGTGGCCAAGGCCGGGCTGGAGTCGTGCTCCCGGTATCTGGCCCGCTACCTGGGGCCGGACGGAATCCGGGTCAACCTGGTCGCGGCCGGCCCGCTGCGCACGATGGCGGCCAAGAGCATCCCGGGATTCAGCGGCTTCGAGGACATGTGGGCCGACCGGGCGCCGCTCGGCTGGGACCTCAGCGACCCGGGCCCGGCCGCGCAGGCGTGCGTGGCCCTGCTGTCCGACTGGTTCCCGGCCACCACCGGCGAGATCGTGCACGTGGACGGCGGCGTGCATGCCGTCGGTGGCTGACCAGCCGGGCCCCGGCGCCCGGCAGTTCGTGCTCACCCTGTCCTGCCCGGACCGGCCGGGCATCGTGCACGCGGTGGCCGCCTACCTGCACGGCTCGGGCTGCAACATCCTGGACAGCCAGCAGTTCGCCGAGGTGATCTCCAACCACTTCTTCATGCGGGTCCAGGTGGAGGTGCTGGGCAGCACGCCGCCGGACGGGCCCACACCGGATGGCACCGCGCTGCGCACCGGGTTCCTGCCCATCGCGGACGAGTTCGGCATGGACTGGGACCTGCATGACCTGGGCATCCGGCCGCGCGTGCTGATCATGGTGTCGAAGGAGGGGCACTGCCTCAACGACCTGCTGTACCGGCGGGAGGCCGAGGCGCTGGCCATCGACGTGCCGTTGGTCGTCGGCAACCACCCTGACCTGGCCCGGCTGGCCGCCGGGCACGGGGTGCCGTTCCAGCACCTGCCGGTAGGCACCGACCCGGGGTCCCGGGCTGAGGCCGAGGCCACGCTGCTCGACCTGGTCGGCGCGCACCGGATCGATTTCCTGGTGCTGGCCCGGTACATGCGGATCCTGTCCCCGGAGGTGTGCGAGAAGCTGGCCGGCCGGATCATCAACATCCACCACTCGTTCCTGCCCAGCTTCCGTGGCGCGCGGCCCTACCAGCAGGCCTGGGAATACGGGGTCAAGGTGATCGGCGCGACCGCACACTACGTCACGGCGGAGCTGGACGAGGGCCCGGTCATCGAGCAGGAGGTGGCCCGGGTCGAGCACAACGCGTCACCGGCCCAGCTGGTCGCGCTCGGCCGGGACACCGAGCGGGTGGCGCTGGCCCGGGCGGTGCGCATGCACGCCGAGCACCGCATCCTGCTGCACGGCCGCCGCACGGTCATCTTCAAGTGACCGCGGTCATTTTCACCTAGCGGCTTCGGCCAGCAGCCCAGCCAGCCGGGTCAGCCGCGGCTGCTCACCGTCCTCGGCCACCGCGCTGGCCAGCGCCGGGCCGGCCCCGTGCACCACGGACAGGTGCCGCTGCGCCCGGGTCAGCGCGGTGTAGACCAGCGGCCGCCGCAGCATCCCGGCCGCTTCGGCCGGGAACACCGCCACCACGCCCGGCCACTCCGAGCCCTGCGCCCGGTGCACGGTCAGCGCCCAGCCGTGCCGCAGCTCGCCGAGCAGCTGGTCCGGCACGCAGACCGGCCCGCCCGGGAACTCGACCAGCAGGCCGCCGTCGCCCGGCCCGGTGACCGTGCCGGTGTCCCCGTTGCTGAACCCTTGCTGGCTAGACCCTGGGTGGCTGGCCACCGCCACCACCCGGTCGCCCGGGTCGAACCCGCCACAGCGGCCGGGCCCCGGGTTGAGCTGCTGCTTGAGCGCCCGGTTCAGCTCGACGGTGCCCGCCGGGCCCTGGTGCACCGGCGTGATGACCTGGATGTCCGCCGCCGGGATGCCCAGCGCGCGCGGGATCGAGTCGGTGACCAGCTGGATCACCCGGCGGGTGGCGGTCCGGCTGTCCGGCACCGGGACCACGACGACCTCGCGGTCGGCCGACTCCACCCGGGGCAGGCCGCCGCCGCGCACCGCGGTGGCCAGCCGGGCGATGTCCCCGCCGTCGCGCTGCCGGTACAGCCGGGTCAGCTCGGTCACCGGGACCACGCCGGACTCGATGAGGTCGGCCAGCACCTGGCCCGGCCCGATCGACGGCAGCTGCGCCGGATCGCCGGCCAGCAGCAGCCGGGTGCCGTCGGCGCACGCCTCGACCAGCGCGGCGGCCAGCTCCGCGTCCAGCATGGTCGCCTCGTCCACCACCACCAGGTCGGCGTCCAGCGGCTCACCCTCGCTGCGGGTGAACACCCAGCGGCCGGGGCCGCCCTGCGCGCCGAGCAGCCGGTGCACGGTCGTCGCGGGCGCGCCGGCCAGCTCGGCCAGCCGCCGGGCGGCCCGGCCGGTCGGCGCGGCCAGCGCCAGCCGCAGGCCGCAGCCGGCCGCCATGGCCGCCACCGCCGCGATCGTCCGGCTCTTGCCGGTGCCCGGCCCGCCGGCCAGCACGGACACGCCGTGCTCCGCGACCGCGCACACCGCCCGCTGCTGGGCTTCATCGATCGGGTTGTCCTCGTCGCCGAGCACCTGGTCGGCCGCGCCGGGCACCGGCTCGGCCAGCGCGGCCAGCCGCTGCACGCCCTCGGCCACCGCGTCCTCGGCCATCGCGTACCGGGCCAGCGCCAGCACGACGCCGTCGCCGTTGCCCTCCTCGTCCGGGGCGTCGAACGGGAGCACGGTGTTGAAAGGCAGCACGGTGCCCTCGTCCACGGCGGACTCCACGGCCTGCGCCGGGTCCTCGATCCGGAGCCGGACCAGCGCGCTGGCGATCACCCCGGCGGGCACCGCGGTGTGCCCGTCCCGGGCCGCCCGGCGCAGCAGGTAGCCGGTCAGCGCCCGGCCGCGCCGCGGGTCCTGCGGCGCGGCCCCGGTGCCCAGCATCCGCCGGGCGAACCAGTCCGCCTGATCCGGCCGGATCTGCGGCAGCAGCAGCAGCCGCCAGGGGTCCTCGCGCAGTTGCTGGCCGGCGCTGGCGCCGAGCACCGCCACGGCCGGCCCGGCCAGCCGTTCCGGCACCTGGCACGCGGCGAGCAGCCGGGCCGTCTCCTGGAGCCGGTCCGGCCCGGGCGCGTGGTCGGGAGCTGCGGACATCGTCCTCACCCTAGTGCGCCGGTCGGTCAATTCCGCGGCACGCCACCCGGCGCGGAATGTCGCTATCCGGCTAGCTTGTGCGCGCGGCGCGGGCAGGCTGATACTCGGGACCATGACCGGTAACCCCCGCTACCGGTGGCGTGGCGATCGGCTGCGCATCTCGGACGCCGACCGGGACCAGGCCATCGACCTGCTCTGGACCCGGTATGACGAGGGCCGGCTGCGTTACGACACGTTCGCGCTCCGGCTGGAAGCCGCCGTGCACGCCCGGTCCCGGGCCGACCTGGACACGGTACTGGCGGACCTGCGGCCGGCCGCACTGCGCAGCCGCTGGCAGCGCGGCTGGGCCGCGCTGGTGAGCCGGCTGCCGTGGGCCTGGCCGTCGGCGTCCTGGCCGGTGCTGATGTTCCCGTCCGGCGAGCAGAGCCGGTTCACCATCGGCCGGGACAGCGGCTGCGACATGGTGCTGCCCGACCCGACCGTGTCCCGCTGGCACGCTGGCCTGCGCCGGGAGCCCGGTGGCTGGCTGCTGGACGACCTCGGCTCCACCAACGGCACGCTGCTCAACGGATGGCGGGTGCGGGCCTGGGTCCCGGTCCGGGACGGCGACCTGGTCAGCTTCGGCGCGGTCACGTTCGTGGTCGGCACCCCTGGGTGTGGCCGAAGGCTGACGCAGACCCCGTAGAGTCAAACGCGTGACAGTGGTTCTGCTGGTGCGGCACGGGCTGACCGCGGGCACCGGGCACGTGCTGACTGGGCGCACCCCGGGCATCCCGTTGGACGACCGTGGCCGGGAGCAGGCCGCGGTGCTGGCCGCCCGGCTGGCTGAGGTCCGGCTGGACGCGATCGTCACCAGCCCGCTGGAGCGCTGCCGGCAGACCGCCGAGGCGATCGCGGCGGCCCGCGGCGGCGAGCCGTTGCCGGTCAAGGAGGACGAGCAGTTCGCCGAGGTCAACTACGGTGACTGGACCGGCCAGCCGCTCAAGCGGCTGGCCAAGGACCCGCTGTGGCGGGTGGTACAGGCGCATCCGAGCGCGGTGCGCTTCCCGGGCGCGGACGCGGAGTCGCTGCTCGAGGTGCAGCACCGGGCGGTGCGGGCGGTACGGGAATGGAACACGCGGCTGGGCAAGGACGCTGTCTACCTGGTTTGCTCGCACGGGGACGTGATCAAGTCGGTCATCGCGGACAGCCTCGGCCTGCACCTCGACCTGAGCCAGCGGATCCAGGTCGATCCGTGCTCGCTGAGCGTGATCCGGTACACCCCGCTTCGGCCATTCCTGGTACGAATGAATGACACTGGGCGCACCGCCGCCGGCCTGGCCAATGGGCAGCAGCCCCGGCAGGGTGACGCGGCCATCGGCGGGGGAGCGGGAGGATAAGGATCATGCCGGTCTACTCGTATGATCCGCCGGACCGATTTGTCGCGGGCACGGTCGGGCAGCCGGGGGAACGCACGTTCTACCTGCAGGCCACCTCCCATGGCCGGGTGACCAGCGTCGCGCTAGAGAAATTCCAGGTCAGCCTGCTGGCTGAGCGGCTGGAAGAGCTCCTCGACGAGGTGCTGCGGCGCACCGGCGGGCTGACGTCGGTGCCCGCCGCCACGCCGGCCGACCTGACCGACGACGAGCCGCTCGACCTGCCGCTGATGGAGGACTTCCGGGTCGGCGCGATCGCGCTGGCCTGGGACGGCGAGGACGAGCGGGTGGTCATCGAGGCCCAGGAGGAGTCGGAGACCCCGGTCGAGCCGCTGGCCGACGACATCCCGGAGAACGGCCCGGACGTGCTCCGGGTGCGCATCACCGCCGCCACCGCACGGGCGTTCTCCCAGCGTGCGCTGCGCATCATCGCGGCGGGCCGGCCGCCGTGCCCGCTCTGCGGCCTGCCGCTGGACACCGAGGGGCACATCTGCCCGCGGCAGAACGGCCACCGGGCCGCCAATGGCTGAATCTCGTCGGCTGCGTGGGTCCCGCCCGTCCCGTGAACCACGCGAGTCCCGCGAGTCAGGGGAGGAGGCGGGGCCGCCACCAGATGACCACTCGGCCGCCCTGGAGTTGCTGGCCCAGGGCGACCTGGCGGTGGAAGGGCGGCTGGTCGTCGCGTCCAACGCGACGCTGTACTGCACCATCCGCCGCGGTGACGCCGAGGCGGCCTGCGTCTACAAGCCGGTGGCCGGGGAGCGGCCGCTGTGGGACTTTCCGCACGGCACGCTGGCCGGCCGGGAAGTGGCCGCGTATGCGGTGTCCCGGGCCGCGGGCTGGAACCTGGTGCCGCCCACCGTCTACCGGGACGGGCCGTTCGGGCCAGGCATGTGCCAGCTGTGGATCGACACCGACGCCACGGTGGACCTGGTCGCGCTGTCCCGGAGCGCGGACAACCGGGCGCTGCGCGACATGGCCGTGTTCGACGCGGTGGTGAACAACGCCGACCGCAAGATCGGCCACCTGCTGCCGGTCAGCGACGGCCGGCTGTACGGCTGCGACCACGGGGTCTGCTTCGGCGAGGAGTACAAGCTGCGCACCGTGCTCTGGCAGTGGCGCGGCCGCAAGCTGCCCGGCCGGGCACTGCAGGCACTGGCCCGGCTCAAGGCTGAGCTGGACACCGGGCCGCTGGCCGCCGAGCTGCCGCAGCGGCTGACCGAGGACGAGATCACCGCCACCAGGCAGCGGGTCGACCTGCTGCTCCAGGCGGCCGTGCACCCCTACCCGCCGGAGGACTGGCCCGCGGTCCCCTGGCCGCCGTATTAGGAGCGGCCGGGCTCGCCTGGATAACGCCGCCGGCGGAGGTAGCGCTCGAACTCGCGGGCGATCGCGTCCCCGCTCGCCTCGGGCAGGTCGGTCGCATCCTTGGCCTCTTCCAGGGTGCGCACGTAGTCGGCCACCTCGGTGTCCTGCTCGGCCAGTTCGTCCACGCCGCGCTCCCAGGCCCGCGCCTCCTGCGGCAGGTCGCCGAGCGGCAGCGACACGTCCAGCACGTCTTCCACGCCGCGGAGCAGGGCCAGGGTGGCCTTCGGGCTGGGCGGCTGGGCCACATAGTGCGGCACGCTGGCCCACAGCGACACGGTCGCGATGCCAGCCTGGCCGCAGGCATGCTGCAGCACCCCCACGATCCCGGTCGGGCCCTTGTACTCGACCGGCTCGACATGCAGGTCGGCGGCCAGCTCCGGGTCGGAGGCAGCCGCCGCGACCGGCACCGGCCGGGTATGCGGCGAATCGGCCAGCAGCGCGCCGAGCAGCACCACCGTCTGCGCGCCAAGATCGGTAAAAGACTGCACCAGCTCGTCGGCGAACGCCCGCCAGCGCATGTTGGGCTCGATACCGTGCACCAGGACCACGTCACGGCCCATGTCGTCCGGGGTGGCCACGGACAGCCGGGTGGTTGGCCAGACCAGCCGGTCGGTCCGGCCCTCGGACACCTCCATCACCGGCCGGGTCACCTGGAAGTCGTAGTAATCCTCCGGGTCGATGGCGCCGATCTGGGTGGCTTCCCAGGCCATGCCTAGGTGATCCACCACCCCGCTGGCCGCTTCCCCGGCATCGTTCCACCCCTCGAAGGCAGCGATAATCGCGGGCGAGACGAGCTTGCGGACACCGTTCAGCTCGATCACTCGCCGCCCTCCCTCCTGACCGCCGCCGACTCGGGTACCAGACTACGTGCCCCGGCACGCTGGCCGGGTGACCTGGGTGGCTGCCGGGCAGGGCCGCCAGGCACGTCGCCCTAGAATAGGGGGGCCATGACGAACTCCGCCCGGCCGGCCCGGCTCGCGGAACCAGGCCAGGGCCTGGTTTTCGGCCAGCGGGTGCTGGTCGCCGACGGGGCGATGGGCACGATGCTCCAGGCCAGCGACGTCAGCCTGGACGACTTCGACGGCCACGAGGGCTGCAACGAGATACTGAACGTCACCCGGCCGGATGTGGTCAGTGCCGTACACCAGGGCTACCTGGCGGCCGGCGTGGACTGCATCACCACCAACACATTCGGGGCGAACCTCAGCAACCTGGGTGAATACGGACTGGCCGGGCGGACCGGCGAGCTGTCCGAGGCGGGCGCCCGGCTGGCCCGGACGGCGGCCAGCCAGTGGTCCACCCCGGACCGGCCCCGCTGGGTGCTCGGCTCGGTCGGTCCGGGCACCAAGCTGCCCACGCTCGGCCACGTCGCGTTCGCCGAGCTGCGCGACGCCTACCAGCAGAATGTGGCCGGCCTGCTCCGCGGCGGGGTGGACGCGATCATCATCGAGACCTGCCAGGACCTGCTGCAGGCCAAGGCGGCGGTGATCGGCGCGCGCCGGGCCATGGCCGCGGCCGGGGCCGCGCTGCCACTGATCGCCCAGGTGACGATCGAGACGACCGGCGCCATGCTGCTCGGCAGCGAGATCGGCGCCGCGCTGACCGCGTTGGAGCCACTGGGCATCACCATGATCGGGCTGAACTGCGCGACCGGGCCCGGTGAGATGGGCGAGCACCTGCGCTACCTGGCTGGCCACGCTCGTCTTTCGCTGTGCTGCATGCCTAACGCCGGTCTTCCCGAGCTCACCCGGGATGGCGCGCGGTACCCGCTCAGCCCGGCGCAGCTGGCCGACGCGCACGACATGTTCACCGCCGAGTTCGGCCTGGCCCTGGTCGGCGGCTGCTGCGGGACCACGCCCGAGCATGTGTCCGCCGTGGTGGACCGGGTGCGCGGCCGGCCGGTGCGCCGCCGCCGGCCCCGCCCCGAGCCCGGGGTGGCCTCGCTCTACCAGCACGTCCCGTTCCGGCAGGACACCTCGTTCCTGGCCATCGGCGAGCGGACCAACGCCAACGGGTCCAAGGCGTTCCGCGAGGCGCTCACGGCCGGCCGCTACGACGACTGCGTGGAGATCGCCCGGGCGCAGACCAGGGACGGCGCGCACCTGCTCGACGTGTGCGTGGACTACGTCGGCCGGGACGGCCCGGCGGACATGGCCGAGGTGGCGGGCCGGCTGGCCACCGCAGCCACGCTGCCGCTGGTCATCGACTCCACCGAGCCGGAGGTGATCCGCACCGGACTGGAGCTGCTGGCCGGCCGGGCCGTGGTCAACTCGGTCAACTACGAGGACGGCGACGGGCCCGGCTCGCGGATCGAGCGGGTCATGCCGATGGTGGTGGAGCACGGCGCCGCGGTCATCGCGCTGACCATCGACGAACAGGGCCAGGCCCGCACGGCCGACTGGAAGGTGGCGGTGGCCACCCGGCTGATCGAGGACCTGACCGGCCGGTGGGGGATGCGGGCCAGCGACATCATCATGGACTGCCTGACCTTCCCGATCGCCACCGGCCAGGAGGAGACCCGGCGGGACGCGATCGAGACCATCGAGGCCATCCGGCGGGTCAAGCAGCGCTACCCCGACGTACAGACCACGCTGGGCGTCTCGAACGTGTCGTTCGGGCTGAACCCGGCCGCCCGGGCCGTGCTCAACTCGGTGTTCCTGGACGAGTGCGTCCGGGCCGGGCTGGACTCGGCCATCGTGCACGCGTCCCGGATCATGCCGATCGCCCGGATCCCGGGCGACCAGCTGCAGGCCGCACTGGACCTGGTCTACGACCGGCGGCGGCCCGGCTACGACCCGCTGACCCGGCTGCTCGAGCTGTTCGAGGGGGTGGACGCGGCCGCGGTCAAGGCCAGCCGGGCCGCCGAGCTGGCCGGGCTGCCGCTGTGGGAGCGGCTCAAGCGGCGGATCATCGATGGGGAGCGGGCCGGCCTGGAGGCCGACCTGGACCAGGCGCTGACCGAGCGGCCCGCCCTGGAGATCGTCAACGACGTGCTGCTGGACGGCATGAAGACGGTCGGTGAGCTGTTCGGCGCCGGGCAGATGCAGCTGCCGTTCGTGCTGCAGTCGGCCGAGGTGATGAAGCTGGCGGTCGGCCAGCTGGAACCGCACATGGAGCGGTCGGCCGAGTCCGGCAAGGGCCGCATCGTGCTGGCCACGGTCAAGGGCGACGTGCACGACATCGGCAAGAACCTGGTCGACATCATCCTGTCCAACAACGGCTACGACGTGGTCAACATCGGCATCAAGCAGCCGCTGTCGGCCATCGTGGACGCGGCCACCGAGCACGGCGCCGACGTGATCGGCATGTCCGGGCTGCTGGTCAAGTCCACCGTGGTGATGCGGGACAACCTGGCCGAGCTGAACACGCGAGGGCTGGCCGGCCGGTGGCCGGTGCTGCTCGGCGGGGCCGCGCTGACCCGGGCCTACGTGGAGCAGGACCTGGCCAGTCTGTTCGACGGCGAGGTGCGCTACGCCCGGGACGCGTTCGAAGGGCTCCGGCTGATGGACGCGTTCATGGCCGTGGCCCGCGGCGACCCGGCCGCGCTGCCCCCGGTCCGCGGGCGCCAGGTGCGCAGCCGGGCCCGGCTGCGGGTCACCGAGCCCGCCGACATCCCGGCCCGGTCCGACGTGGCCGACGCGCCGGTGCCGGTCCCGCCGTTCTTCGGCGACCGGGTGATCAAGGGCATTCCGCTGGCCGACTACGCCGCGTTCCTGGACGAGCGGGCCACGTTCCTGGGCCAGTGGGGGCTCAAGCCGTCCCGCGGCGGCGGCCCGTCCTACGACGAGCTGGTCGAGACCCAGGGCCGGCCGCGGCTGCGCATGTGGCTGGACCGGATGCAGACCGAAGGGCTGCTCACCGCCGGCGTGGTGTACGGCTACTATCCGGCGGTCAGCGAGGGCAACGACCTGATCGTGCTGGACGAGGCGGGCCAGCAGCGGGCCCGGTTCAGCTTCCCCCGGCAGCGCCGTGACCGGCACCTGTGCCTGGCCGACTTCTTCCGCGCGCGTGGCGGCCAGCCCGATGTGGTCGCGTTTCAGCTGGTCACCGTCGGCAGCGCGGTCAGCGAGGCGACCGCGGCGCTGTTCGCCAAGGACGCCTACCGCGAGTACCTGGAGCTGCATGGCCTGTCCGTGCAGCTGACCGAGGCACTGGCCGAGTACTGGCACACCAGGGTCCGGGCGGAGACCGGGCTGGCCGGCGGCGACCCGGCCGACCTGGACGGCATTCTCAAGGTCGGCTACCGCGGCTGCCGCTACTCGTTCGGCTACCCGGCCTGCCCGGACCTGGAGGACCGGGCCACAGTGGTCCAGCTGCTCGGGCCAGAGCGGATCGGGGTGACGCTGACCGAGGAGTTCCAGCTGGTCCCGGAGCAGTCCACCGACGCGCTGATCGCATTCCACCCCGAGGCTAGGTACTTCTCGGCATGAGCGAACTTCAGGCCGTGCTGTTCGACATGGACGGGTTGCTGGTGGACTCCGAGCCGCTGTGGTTCGAGGTGGAGGCGGCCATCATGGCCCGGATGGGCAGCCCGTGGGGGCCAGCCGACCAGGAACACCTGATCGGCGGGTCGCTGCCCCGGTCCACCGCCTATATGCAGCGCAAGGCGACGGTGCCGGTGGCCCAGGAGGTCATCGCCCAGTGGCTGGTCCAGGGCATGGCCGAGCTGGTCCGGGAGCGGGGGGTGCAGCTGATGCCCGGCGCGGCCAGCCTGCTGGCCGAGATCGAGGCGGCCGGGATCCCGTTCGCCCTGGTCACCTCCGCCGAGCGGGAGATCATGGACGCCGCCCTGGCGGTGATCGGCGTCCAGTTCCCGGCCACCGTGTGCGCGGCCGACGTGACCAGGAAGAAGCCCGATCCTGAGCCGTACCTGCGGGCCGCCGCGCTGCTCGGCGCGGCGCCCGAGCGGTGCGTGGCGCTGGAGGACTCGCCCACCGGGCTGGCCGCCGCGCACGCGGCCGGGTGCGCGGTCATCGCGGTGCCCAGCGTGCCACCGCCGCCCGGCCTGGCCCGGCTGACCGTGCCGTCACTCCGCGTCATCGACCTGGCCACGCTGCATGAGGTCGTGGCTGGCCAGGGCCGTGAGCCATGACGGCCACGTCGTAATTCGGTCACAAATCAGGTACGACCGGAGTCAAGGTCTTCCATCGGCCTGGTCAAACGGGAGATCCTCCCGGTAGCAGGCCTTTCGGCCAGGAAATTTGCCGTCACCCGCATCGGAGTTTGCCCTGATGGCTGCACCACTGGATGTCTCCCCGACGGGCGATCTGGCTCCGGAGGCGGCATTCGAGGTCGGCGGGAAGACCATCGAGGGCCGCTCACCCGGCCAGATCGCCTGGATGCGGCTGAAACGTGACAAGGTGGCGATGGCCGGCGGGATCATCGTGATCTTCCTGATCCTGGTCGCGATCTTCGGGCCGTTCCTGGTGCAGAACCCGGACATCTACCACGTGAACCTGATCAACCCGACGTTCAGCCGGCCGAACGGGCCGTTCGGCGGGATCAGTGTGGCCCACCCGTTCGGCGTCGAGCCGGTGACCGGGCGGGACGTGCTCAGCCGGGTCGTCAACGGGGCCCGGGTGTCGCTGCTGATCGCGTTCCTGGCCACCGCGCTGGCCGTGGTCATCGGCGTGGTGATGGGCATCATCGCGGGCTACTTCGGCGGCTGGGTGGACTCGGTCATCGCCCGGTCGATGGACGTGTTCCTGGCCTTCCCACTGCTGGTGTTCGCGATCGCGCTGGTCGGGGTCATCCCGTCGTCGGCGTTCGGCCTGTCCGGGAACTCGCTGCGGATCGGCCTGCTGGTGTTCGTCATCGGCTTCTTCGCCTGGCCCTACATGGGCCGGATCATCCGCGGCCAGACGCTGTCACTGCGCGAGCGGGAGTTCGTCAACGCGGCGCGCAGCATGGGCGCGCGCGGGCCGTACATCCTGTTCCGCGAGCTGCTGCCCAACCTGGTCGCCCCGATCCTGGTCTACTCCACGCTGCTGATCCCGACCAACATCCTGTTCGAGGCGGCGCTGTCCTACCTCGGGGTGGGCATCATCCCACCCCAGCCGAGCTGGGGCGGGATGCTCTCCGAGGCGGTCAGCAGCGGCTTCTACTCGATCGACCCGATGTTCATGATCATTCCTGGCCTGGCCATCTTCATCACGGTGATGGCCTTCAACCTGTTCGGCGACGGACTGCGGGACGCCCTGGACCCACGGGGGACCCGGTGACGGTGCCAGCCAGGTTTCGCACAACGAATCTCGACAGGAGGCGTTTCATCCCATGAGGAGACGCAGGACCATAGTGCTGCCCGCACTGGCTGCAGCCGCCGCGCTGGCGCTGGCCGCGTGTGGCAGCAGCGGCGGCAGCAGCAGTAGCAGCAGCTCGTCGTCGTCGTCCGCCGGTTTCAATGCCGCGGTCACCAAGGTGGTCAATCCGTCCAATACGAAGACCAGCGGGACCATCAACTTCGGCAACAGCAGCACGCCGGACTCGACCGACCCCGGTAACACCTACTACGCGTACATGTGGAACTTCGTGCGGCTGTACACGATGCCGCTGATGACCTACAAGTCCTGCCCGGGCAGCTGCGGCCTGCAGGTGGTCCCGGACCTGGCCACTGGCCCGGGTGTGATCAGTGACAACGGCCTGACCTGGACGTACCACATCCAGCCGGATGTGAAGTTCGAGGACGGCACCACGGTCACCTCGCAGGACGTCAAGTACGCCGTCGAGCGCACGTTCGACCGGGGCATGTTCCCGCTCGGGCCGGCCTACTTCCCGTTGCTGCTGGCGCCGCAGAAGCCGGCCTACCCCGGTCCGTACACGGACCGGTCGAAGAACCTGATGGGCCTCAAGGCCGTGCAGACGCCGAACGCGACCACGATCGTGTTCCACCTGGCCCACCCGTTCGCGGACTTCAACTACGTGGTCGCGATCCCGCAGACCGCACCGGTGCCGCCGAACAAGGACACCGGCGCCAACTACCAGCTGCACCCGATCTCCACCGGCCCGTACAAGTTCCAGAGCTACCAGCTGAACAAAGAGCTGACGCTGGTGCCGAACACGTACTGGAAGCAGTCCACTGACCCGAACGCCAAGCAGCTGGTCAGCAAGATCACCATGACCATGAACATGAACGCGAACGACATCGACAACCGGCTGCTGGCCGGCGACCTCAACGTTGACGCGGCGGGCACCGGCGTGCAGGCGGCGGCCCGGGCCAAGATCCTGTCCACGCCGTCGCTGAAGGCCTCGTCCGATGACCCGCTGGCCGGGTTCACCTGGTTCGCCGCGCTCAACACGACGCTGGCGCCGCTGAACAACATCCACTGCCGGATGGCGATCGAGTACGCGGCCAGCAAGACCAACTACGTGGACGCGTACGGCGGCCCGGTGGCCGGCGGGTCCATCGCGACCTCCGTCACGCCGCCCAACGTGGTCGGGCACAAGTCGTTCGACCTGTACGACGCGACCAGCAAGCCGGGCGGTGACGTAGCGGCGGCCAAGGAGCAGCTCAAGCTGTGCGGGCACCCGAACGGCTTCACCACCGGGATCACCTACCGCAGCGACCGGCCCAAGGAGGTCGCGGCCGCCCAGGGGCTGCAGGCCTCGCTGGCCACGGTCGGCATCAAGACCTCGCTGCACGGCTTCCCGACCGGCACCTACGACAGCAACTTTGCCGGGGTGCCCAAGTACGAGGCGCAGCACGACATCGGCATCTCGTTCTACGGCTGGGCGGCCGACTGGCCGGACGGCTGGGGCTTCTTCTTCTACATCGTGGACGGTCAGGCCATCAGCCCGGCCGGCAACACGAACCTGTCCCAGCTGAACGACCCGAAGGTAAACGACCTGCTGAACAAGATGGCGCTCACCAACACCGACTCGGCCAGGAACGCCTACACCAGCCAGATCGACATGCAGGTGATGAAGGACGCGGCCATCCTGCCAGGAGTCTGGGCCAAGTCGCTGCTCTACCGCAGCCCGGCCTTGACCAACGTCTATGTCCAGCCCTACTACGGGATGTACAACTACGCCGTACTCGGCCTGAAGTAGCAGCCAGAAAGTGAGGATGCTGGTGCCCGGCCCGGCTCAGGCCATGAGCCACCGCCGGGCCGGGCGCCAGCGCCACGCACCGTGATCACATTCATCGTCCGGCGGCTGATCGCCACCGTGTTCCTGCTGATCGTGGTCAGCATGATCACGTTCGCGATCTTCTTCCTGATCCCCCGGCTGGCCGGGCAGAACACCTACCAGCTGGCCACCGAATACGTCGGCCGCAACCCGACCCGGGCGGCCGTGCTCCAGCTCGAGGCCAAGCTCGGCCTGGACCACCCGATCTGGGTGCAGTACGGGAACTTCCTCAAGGGCATCGTATTCGGCGCGCACTACAACAGCGGCACCAGCATCACCTACTGCCCGCCGCCGTGCTTCGGCTACTCGTTCCGGACGATGCAGCCGGTCTGGCCGCAGATGGTCAGCGACCTGCCGGTGACCCTCTCGCTGGCCATCGGGGCGGCAGTGCTCTGGCTGGTCGGCGGCGTGGCCATCGGGGTCATCTCGGCGCTCAAGCGGGGCACCCTGTTCGACCGGTTCTCGATGGGCATCGCGCTGGCCGGCGTGTCGCTGCCGATCTTCTTCACCGGGCTGATCTCGCTGGAGCTGTTCAGCTACAAGTGGCCGATCTTCCCGAACGTGACGTACGTGTCCCTCACCACGAACCCGTTCCTGTGGGCGCGCAACCTGGTGCTGCCGTGGGTCTGCCTGGCCTTCCTGTACGCCGCGCTGTACGCCCGGCTGACCCGGGCGGGCATGCTGGAGACGATGAACGAGGACTACATCCGCACCGCCCGGGCCAAGGGCCTGCCGGAGCGGACGGTGATCTTCAAGCACGGGCTGCGCGCCGCGCTGACCCCGATCGTGACCATCTTCGGCATGGACCTGGGCCTGCTGCTCGGCGGCGCGATCATCACCGAGTACACGTTCTCGCTGCACGGGCTGGGCCTGTTCACCATCCTGGCCATCGACAACCAGGACCTGCCGGAGATCCTCGGCGTCACCATGCTCGCGGCGTTCTTCATCGTGATCGCCAACCTGGTGGTGGACGTGCTATACGCGGTGGTCGACCCGAGAGTGAGGCACTGATGGCGGATGCCCTGCTCGAGGTGAGCGACCTGCACGTCCAGTTCCCGACCGATGATGGCCTGGTCCGCGCGGTGGACGGCATCTCGTTCACCCTGGAACGCGGCCGCACGCTGGGCATCGTGGGTGAGTCCGGCTCCGGCAAGAGCGTCACCAGCCTGAGCATCATGGGCCTGCACCAGGGCACCCGCGCGCAGATCAGCGGGCACATCAAGCTGGACGGCGAGGAACTGGTCGGCGCCCCGGCGGCCCGGGTCCGCGAGCTGCGCGGCAGCAAGATGGCGATGATCTTCCAGGACCCGCTGTCCGCGCTGCACCCCTACTACACCGTGGGCGCGCAGATTGCGGAGGCCTACCTGGTGCACAACAAGGTCAGCAAGCAGGTGGCCCGCAAGCACGCCATCGACATGCTGGGCCGGGTGGGCATCCCGCAGCCGGTCACCCGGGCGGACGACTACCCGCACCAGTTCTCCGGCGGCATGCGGCAGCGCGCGATGATCGCCATGGCGCTGAGCTGCGACCCGGAGCTGCTCATCGCCGACGAGCCGACCACCGCGCTCGACGTCACCGTGCAGGCGCAGATCCTGGACCTGATCTGGGACCTGCAGCGCGAGTACCAGTCGGCGGTCATCATCATCACCCACGACCTCGGCGTGGTCGCCGAGCTGTCCGACGACATCCTGGTCATGTACGCGGGCCGGATGGCCGAGTACGGCAGCGCCGAGGACATCTTCGACGACCCCGGCCACCCGTACACCTGGGGTCTGCTCGCGTCCATGCCCCGGATCGACGAAGCGCGCCTGGACCGGCTCATCCCCATCAAGGGCACCCCGCCGAGCCTGATCAACGTGCCATCGGGCTGCGCGTTCCACCCGCGGTGCCGGTACGCCGGGTTCACCGACGGGCGCAGTCAGGCCGAGGTGCCGGCCCTGCGTCAGGTGAGCCCTGGGCACCTGGTGGCCTGTCACCTGACCGGGGATCAGCGCCGGACCTTCCGGACCGAGCTGGTTCTCGAGGAAACCGAAGCGTCCGCCGCCCGGATGACCCAGGGGGAACAGTGAGCACCCCAGTGAGTTCCGCCGGGACGGCCGGTGGCACCGGCGGCGCGCTGCTCGAGGTGACCGGGCTGACCAAGCACTTCCCGGTGACCCGGGGCATCATCATCCGGCAGAAGGTCGGCGCGGTGCAGGCGGTGGACGACGTCAGCTTCTCGGTGTCGGCCGGGCAGACGCTCGGCGTCGTCGGCGAGTCCGGCTGCGGCAAGACCACCACCGGGCGGCTGCTGACCCGGCTGCTCGAGCCGACCGGCGGGCAGATCATGTTCGACGGCCGGGACATCAGCCACCTGTCCACCGGCCAGATGCGGCCGCTGCGCCGCGACATCCAGATGATTTTCCAGGACCCGTACTCGTCGCTGAACCCGCGGCACACGGTCGGCTCGATCGTGGGCGCGCCGCTGCGGCTGCAGAAGGTCAGCACGCCGAACGGGATCAAGGCCGCGGTGCAGGACCTGCTCCAACTGGTCGGGCTGAACCCGGAGCACTACAACCGGTACCCGTTCGAGTTCTCCGGCGGGCAGCGGCAGCGCATCGGCGTCGCCCGCACCCTGGCGCTGCGGCCCAAGCTGATCGTGGCGGACGAGCCGGTGTCCGCGCTGGACGTGTCGATCCAGGCGCAGATCATCAACCTGCTCGAGGACCTGCAGGGCGAGCTGGGCCTGACCTACGTGGTGATCGCGCACGACCTGTCCGTGGTCCGGCACATCAGCGACCACGTCGCGGTCATGTACCTGGGCAAGATCGTGGAGCTGGCCAGCCGGGACGAGCTGTATGCCCGGCCCCGGCACCCGTACACGGTGGCGCTGATGTCGGCCGTGCCGGTGCCGGCCCCGGTCCGCGGCGAGGAAGGCCGGCAGCGCCGGCAGCGGATCCGGCTGACCGGCGACGTGCCCAGCCCGCTCAACCCGCCGCCCGCCTGCCGGTTCCACACCCGGTGCTGGAAGGCGCAGGAGATCTGCCGCACCACCGAGCCGCCGCTGGCCGAGCTCGACTCCGGGCACCTGGTGGCCTGCCACTTCCCGGAGAACAGCGCGCCGGACGACGGCGCGGCGGACGACGGCGCGGCCACCGGAACCAGCCGGGCCGCCGTGGCGAACTCAGCTGACCCGGAGTAGATCCTCAGCTTTCGCCGGACAACGCACTCGCCGGCGTATGCGACGATGGAGAAAGGAACGCTGCCGAGGGGAGCGGCCATGTTAACGTATAACTCCATCTCCTGGCTCCCGCTGGCCGGCGGGCTGACCATCCTCGGGCTGATCCTCAGCTGGGTGGCCTGGCGCCGCCGCGGTTTCGCGGCGGGCCTGCGTGGCGTGGCCTGGTCGCTGCTCCCGCTGGCCGCCTACCTGACCGGCGCGATCAAGATGCTGTGGCAGATGGGCGCGGCCATCGGTGACTTCGCCTCATCGTTCGTGTTCTCACCGCGGGTCTGGGCGGGCGTCATCGTGGCCGGTGCCGCGGGCGTGCTGTTCGCCGTGTCCGGCGGGCTGCGCCGGGCCCGCCGGGGCCGGTCCAGCGGCGAGCCAGCCCAGCAGAAGCAGCAGGCCAGCCAGCCAGGGAAGTCCAGCCAGCCGACCAAGGCGCTCAAGCCGGCCAGTAAGCCGCCCGGCAAGAAGAACTCGGCCGGCGACGACGACGGCCTGGGTGACGCCGCCGAGGTGCTGCGCCGGATGGGTATCCGCTGACCGGCGTCAGGCCAGGTCCAGCAGTGACGGCTCCTGGTCCGGCTCTTCTCCGCTCGGCGGCCGGCTAGCCGGCACCAGCACGGCGCCCGGCTCCGGCAGTTCCGGGGGAGTGCCGCCGAACGCCGGGCAGATCGGCTTGTGCGCGCACCAGTCACAGAGCCGGCCCGGCCGCGGCCGCCAGTCCCGCGCCGCCCGGGCCCGCTCGATGGCCTGCCAGACCGCCTCCACCTTGCGCTCCGTGGCGCGCAGGTCCGCCTCGTCCGGTTCGTACCGGACGATCTCGCCGTTGCCCAGGTAGATGAGCTGAAGCAGCCGGGGCAGCGTGCCCTGCGCGCGCCACAGCACCAGCGCGTAAAACTTCATCTGGAACAACGCCCGTGCCTCGAACTCGGCCGGCGGGGCGGTCCCGGTCTTGTAGTCCACGATGCGGATCTCGCCGCCCGGCGCGATGTCCAGCCGGTCGATGTACCCGCGCAGCCGCAGCCCGGACGCCAGGTCGGCCTGCACGCACAGCTCGCGGTGGGCCGGCTCGAGCCGCCGCGGGTCCTCCAGCGTGAAGTAGCGGTCCAGCATGGCCGCCGCCTCGGCCAGCCAGGCGGCCCGGTCCTCGTCGGCCGCGAACAGGCCGGCCAGCGCGGGCTCGGCGGCCAGCAGCCGGTCCCACTCCGGGCCGAGCAGTGACCGGGCGGCTTCCGGGGTGCGGCCGGCCGCCGGCTCGTCGAACAGATGCTCCAGCACGGCGTGCACCAGCGTGCCGCGGGCCGCCGCCGGGCTGGGCGGCTCGGGCAGCCGGTCGATCACCCGGAACCGGTACAGCAGCGGGCAGGTCAGGAAATCACCGGCCCGGGACGGGGACAGCGAGTGCGGGTGCTCGCCGGGCACTCCGCCGGTTGCGGCACCGCCGTTCGCACCGCCGTTCGCACCGTCGTCAGCCATGTCTGGAGGCTAGGGCAAACGTCTGACAGTTGCGCGCCCGGCGCGCCGGGCGCGCAAACCGACGCCCGCCAGCGCGTAGCATCAACCTGTGGCAGGTACACCGTCGGATAGGCCACCGCCCCCGGGGCCCAGTCCGGGCGTGCGGATCGCGCGGCCGTTTGGCATCCCGGTGTACGTCTCGCCGTACTGGTTCCTGATCGCCGCGGTGTTCGTGCTGCTCTACGCGAACAGCGCCGCGCTGGCCGGGTCCAGCGGGGTGCGCTACGTGGTGGCCGCGGCGTTCGTGGTGCTGCTGTGGGTGTCGGTGCTGGTGCATGAGCTGAGCCACTCGCTGGTCGCCCGGGGTTTCGGGCTGCCGGTCCGCCGCATCACGCTCTACCCGCTGGGCGGCTACTCCGAGATCGAGCAGGAGCCGCCCACCCCGCTCAAGGAGTTCCTGGTCTCGGCGGCCGGCCCGGTGCTCTCGCTGGCCCTGGCGGGCGGCGGCTACGTGATCATCGAAGCGGTCCACCCGCATGGCCTGACCGGCCTGCTGATCTACCAGCTGGTCTGGGCCAACCTGCTGGTCGGGATCTTCAACCTGCTGCCCGGGCTGCCGCTGGACGGCGGCCGGATGCTCCGCGCCGTGGTGTGGAAGCTGACCGGCAAACCGGCCGCGGCCACCGTCGCCGCCGCCTGGGCGGGCCGCCTGCTCGCGGTCGCGGTCCTGGTCGTGCCGCCCACCCTGCTGGCGCTGAACGGCTACCAGGTGCAGATCTTCGACGTGGTCTGGTTCGGATTCATCGCCGCGTTCATGTGGACCGGGGCGACCCAGTCGCTGCGCGCCACCCGGGTCCGCCAAAGGCTGCCCGCGCTGCAGGCCCGGGCGCTGGCCCGGCGGGCCATCCCGATCCCGGCCACGCTGCCACTGGCCGAGGCGATCCGCCGGGCCGACGCGGCCGGGGCCCGCGCGGTGGTCGTCGTCGACCACGACGACAAGCCGATCGCGATCGTGAACGAGACCGCGGTGATGGCCACCCCGCCGCAGCGCCGGCCGTGGATCGACGCCGGCTCGCTGGCCAAGACCATCGACCCGGGCATGATCCTGCCCGCCGACCTGTCCGGGATGGCCCTGCTCGACGCCGTCCGCCGGTCCCCGGCCAGCGAGTACCTGCTGGTCGAGCCGTCCGGCCAGGTCTACGGCGTGCTGGCGTCCAGCGACCTCGACCACGCGTTCGCCGGCGTCTGAGCCAACTGCGCACATCTCCGCTGCGGTCGCTCGTCCTTTTGCTGGCTGGCCGACACTAGGCTTTTCGTCATGAGCATGCGCCGGGTAAGCGGGAGCAAGACCGAGTACGGCATCTCGGTTCCCGGCCCGGACTCCGTCGGCACCGCAGAGAACGGCCGATCAGCGAGAATGCCGCGGCAACCGGCACGAGGTTACGGAAGGCCCCCGGATAGGTAGGGTCTAAGTGAGGCGAACGGGCTTTCGAAGCAGGTAGCGGGTGGCGTCGGCTCCGCCGGAAATGGCGGTGGCTCCTCGCGGCAACGAGGAGCCACCCGCAACTACTCGAAGGTCCCCCGGGAGGAGAACCTAGTTATGACTCTATCAAGCGCTGGACGCTCGGGATGAGCGCCGTGGTCGGGATGGTGGCGCGGGTGGCCAGCGTGATCCCGCTGACCGTGCTCACGCTTGGTCTCGTCTTCATGATCGTCGTTGCGGTGATCTGGCCGACTCCCCGCCGGGAGAAGATGGTGGGCTGCCTCGGTGGCGTGATCCGCGATCTCGCTCGGTGGATCGCGAGCCGGCCAGCATGAGCCCGGGTGGCTGGGTGCCCGGTGGGTCTCCGGCATCTCCCGGCACCGCTAACCTGGCGGGCGTGATCCGTCAGCGCACTGGCCCGTTCGCCCCGGGGGACCAGGTTCAGCTCACCGACCCCAAGGGCCGCAAGCACCTGCTCGTGCTGCAGCCGGGCCGGATCTTCCACACGCACCGCGGCGGGGTGGCGCACGACGAGCTGATCGGCGCCCCGGAGGGCAGCGTGGTGAAGTCCTCGGGCGGCACCGAGTACGTGGCGCTGCGGCCGCTGCTGGCCGATTTCACGCTGTCCATGTCGCGCGGCGCGGCGGTGGTCTACCCGAAGGACGCGGCCCAGATCGTGGCCCAGGCGGACATCTTCCCCGGCGCCCGGGTGCTGGAGGCCGGCGCCGGCTCCGGCGCGCTGTCCTGCTGGCTGCTCCGCGCCATCGGCCCGGACGGGCAGCTGGTCTCCTACGAGCGCCGGGCCGACTTTGCCGAGATCGCCCGGGCCAACGTGACGCGCTTCTTCGGCGGCCCGCACCCGGCCTGGCAGCTCCGGGTGGGCGACCTGGCCGAACTGTTCCCGCTGCCCAGCCAGGCCGGATCCGAAACTGGTGGCCAGCCGGATAGTGCAGCTGGTCCGCAACCGGATAGTTTCGACCGGATGGTACTGGACATGCTGGCGCCATGGGAGTTCGCTCCGCTGGCCGCGGCCGCGCTGATCCCCGGCGGCGTGCTGTGCTGCTATGTGGCCACGACCACCCAGCTGTCCCGGACCGTGGAATCGGTCCGGGAAGTAGGCAGCTTCGACGAGCCATCCGCCTGGGAGTCAACGGTCCGGGGCTGGCACGTTGATGGGCTGGCGGTGCGGCCCGAGCACCGCATGGTGGGCCACACCGGGTTCCTCATCACGGCCCGCCGGCTGGCCTGGGGCGTGGCCGCCCCGCCGCGGCGGCGGCGGCCCGCCAAGGCTTCCCGAGGAGAGGCTGATCAGTGACAATGTCAGCGGCAGGCGACACGAGGTTACGGCAGTGCCTCGGATAGGTAGGGTCTAAGTGAAGTCTGCTTCCGGAAGGGGGTGGGGGCGTGGCCAGTCGTGACGAAGGATCGCGCACCGCGCGGCACGACGACCAGGTTCAGGGCCTCACCACGCAGATCTCCTTCCTCGAGGAGGAGGTGGCGGTGCTGCGCCGCCGGCTCGCCGACGCGCCCAGGCACGTCCGGCTGCTCGAGGAGCGGCTGCGTGAGACCGAGGCCAGTCTGAGCGCCGTGACCAGCCAGAACGAGCGGCTGGCCGACACCCTCCGGGAGGCCCGCGATCAGATCGTGGCGCTCAAGGAGGAAGTTGACCGGCTGGCCCAGCCGCCGTCCGGGTTCGGCGTCTTCCTGACGGCCTGCGAGGACGGCACGGCCGACGTGTTCACCGGCGGCCGGAAGATGCGGGTCAGCGTCAGCCCCGCGGTCGAGCTGGACACGCTGCGGCCCGGCCAGGAAGTGGTGCTGAACGAGGCCCTCAATGTGGTCGTGGCCCAGGGCTACGAGACGGTCGGCGAAGTCGTCATGCTCAAGGAGCTGCTCGAGGACGGCGACCGGGCGCTGGTCATCTCGCACGCGGACGAGGAGCGCGTGGTCCGGCTGGCCGAGCCACTGCGCGACTCGGTGCTGCGCGGCGGCGACTCGCTGCTGCTCGAGCCGCGCTCCGGCTACGTGTACGAGCGCATCCCCAAGGCTGAGGTGGAAGAGCTCATCCTGGAGGAAGTGCCGGACATCACCTACTCCGACATCGGCGGGCTGAGCCCGCAGATCGTCCAGATCCGGGACGCGGTCGAGCTGCCCTACCTGCACGCTGACCTGTTCCGCGAGCACCAGCTGCGCCCGCCCAAGGGCGTGCTGCTGTACGGCCCGCCCGGCTGCGGCAAGACGCTGATCGCCAAGGCGGTGGCCAACTCGCTGGCCAAGCAGGTGGCGGCGCGCAGCGGGCAGGCCAGCGACGCGAATGGCCAGACCAAGGAAGGCAAGAGCTACTTCCTCAATATCAAGGGCCCGGAGCTGCTCAACAAGTACGTCGGCGAGACCGAGCGGCACATCCGGCTGGTGTTCCAGCGGGCCCGGGAGAAGGCCAGCGAGGGCATGCCGGTCATCGTGTTCTTCGACGAGATGGACTCGATCTTCCGCACCCGCGGCTCGGGCGTGTCCAGCGACGTGGAGAACACCATCGTGCCGCAGCTGCTGTCCGAGATCGACGGCGTGGAAGGGCTGGAGAACGTCATCGTGATCGGCGCCTCCAACCGGGAGGACATGATCGACCCGGCCATCCTGCGGCCCGGCCGGCTGGACGTGAAGATCAAGATCGAGCGGCCGGACGCCGAGGCGGCCAAGGACATCTTCTCCAAGTACGTGCTTACCGAGCTCCCGCTGCACCCGGACGACCTGGCCGAGCACGGCTCCTCGCGCGAGGCGACGGTGGACGAGATGATCCAGCGCGTGGTGGAGCGGATGTACAGCGAGACCGAGGAGAACCGGTTCCTGGAGGTCACCTACGCCAACGGCGACAAGGAGGTCCTGTACTTCAAGGACTTCAACTCCGGGGCGATGATCGAGAACATCGTGGCCCGGGCCAAGAAGATGGCCATCAAGGAGTTCCTGGAGACCGGGCAGAAGGGCATCCGCATCGCGCACCTGATGACCGCGTGCGTGGACGAGTTCAGCGAGAACGAGGACCTGCCGAACACCACGAACCCGGATGACTGGGCGCGTATCTCCGGCAAGAAGGGCGAGCGGATCGTGTACATCAGGACCCTGGTCTCCGGCAAGCAGGGCACGGAAGCCGGGCGCTCGATCGACACTGTCGCCAACACCGGGCAGTACCTGTAGATCGTGTCCGCTGGAGTCGCGCGTCCCGTTGCTGGCTGGCCGGCACTAGGCTCGTCGTCATGAGTGTGCGCCGGGTAATGGGGACAGAGACCGAGTACGGCATCTCGGTCCCTGGCCAGCCAGGGGCGAACGCCATGGTCACGTCGTCCCAGGTGGTCAACGCCTACCAGGCGGCCACCTCGGCGCGGACCCGGCGGGCGCGGTGGGACTTCGAGGAGGAGAACCCGCTGCGCGACGCCCGCGGCTTCGACCTGGCCCGGGAATCCGCGGATGCCACCCAGCTCACCGACGAGGATCTCGGCCTGGCCAATGTGATCCTGACCAACGGGGCGCGGCTGTACGTGGACCACGCGCACCCGGAGTACTCGGCCCCGGAGACCACCAACCCGCTCGCGGCGGTGATCTGGGACAAGGCAGGCGAGCGGGTGATGGCCGAGGCCGCCGCGCGGGCCGCCACCGTGCCGGGCAGCGCGCCGATCCAGCTGTACAAGAACAACACCGACAACAAGGGCGCGTCCTACGGCTGCCATGAGAACTACCTGATGCGCCGGGCCACGCCGTTCGCCGACATCGTCCGGCACCTCACCCCGTTCTTCGTGTCCCGGCAGGTGGTCTGCGGCGCGGGCCGGGTCGGCCTGGGCGCGGACGGCCGGGATGACGGGTTCCAGATCAGCCAGCGGGCCGACTTCTTCGAGGTCGAGGTGGGCCTGGAGACCACGCTGAAGCGGCCCATCATCAACACCAGGGACGAGCCGCACGCCGACCCGGAGAAGTACCGCCGGCTGCACGTCATCATCGGCGACGCCAACATGAGCGAGATCAGCACGTATCTCAAGCTCGGCACCACGGCGCTGGTCCTGGCCATGATCGAGGACCGGTTCCTCGGCGGCGACCTGTCGGTCGAGTCCCCGGTAGCCGAGCTGCGCACGGTCTCGCACGACCCGTCCTGCCGGCATCAGATCACGCTGCGTGATGGCCGGAAGATGACCGCGGTCCAGCTCCAGATGGAGTACCTGGAGCTGGCCCGGAAGTACACCGAGGACCGGTTCGGCTCGGACGTGGACGAGATGACCGCCGACGTGCTGGCCCGCTGGGAATCCGTGCTCACCCGGCTGGCCGAGGACCCGATGCAGCTGTCCCGTGAGCTGGACTGGGTGGCCAAGCTGGAGCTGCTCGAGGGCTACCGGACCAGGGACGGGCTGAGCTGGGGGCATCCCCGGCTGCAGCTGGTCGACCTGCAGTACTCCGACGTCCGCCCGGACCGGGGCCTGTACAACCGGCTGGCCGCGCGGGGCCGGTTGACCCGGCTGGTGGACGAGGCGGCGGTGACCGAGGCCATCGAGACCCCGCCGGAGGACACCCGGGCCTACTTCCGCGGCCGCTGCCTGCAGCAGTACCCGGAATCGGTGGCCGCGGCGTCCTGGGACTCGGTGATCTTCGATATCCCGGGCCGGGAATCGCTGCAGCGGGTACCCACGCTGGAGCCGCTGCGCGGCACCAAAGCCCACGTCGGCGACCTGCTGGACCGGTGCCGGACCGCGGCTGAGCTGGTCGCGGCGCTGACCGGCCAGGGCTGACCTGGCAGCCGATGTCCGATTTAAGGGTTGGACCGGGCATCAGCAGGCGAGGATACGGTTAAGCCGAGGACGACGCTGGATCACGGAGGTTTCTGGCATGGCGACAAAGGACACCGGTGGCCAACGGCAGGCTTCCAGGCGGACCGAGGAATCCGAGGAGACCGAGGCGCAGGCGACGGGTGACGTCAAGGAGCGCCAGGAGAAGCTGGCCGACGACGTGGACGCCATCCTCGACGAGATCGACGAGGTGCTCGAGGAGAACGCCGAGGAGTTCGTCCGGTCCTACGTGCAGAAGGGCGGCCAGTGAGGGCTGCCGCCCGGTTCGCCACAAGCTGACACGCCTCGCCCGCGCCAGCGGCGCGGGCGGTACCGGGCGGCAGTAAGGTCGGGGCAGGGGCAGCGGACCAACCGGAAGGACGCGGCGTGGGCGGGAGTTTCTTCGGCGAGAAGTTCACTTCGATGTGCCTGAACGCGGGCACGTCGTCCTTCGCGGACCTGGTCGCCTCCTGCGCCCCTGACCTGCTGCCTGGGGCGGCCATGCCGGCCGCGGACGCGGCCACCGTGGCCCGGCAGCCGCACGGCACGACCATCATCGCGGTCCGGTTCGCCGACGGCGTGATAATGGCCGGTGACCGGCGGGCCACCGCGGGCAACATGATCGCTCAGCACGACATCGAGAAGGTGCTCCGCAGCGATGATTTCTCCTGCGTCGGCATCGCCGGGGTGGCCGGGATCGGGCTGGAGCTGGTCCGGCTGTTCCAGCTGGAGCTGGAGCACTACGAGAAGCTTGAGGGGCGCACGCTGTCCCTGGAGGGCAAGGCGAACCGGCTGTCCGCGTTCGTTCGCGGCAACCTGAGCGCGGCCATGCAGGGGCTGGTGGTCGTCCCGCTGTTCGCCGGGTTCGACGAGGTCACCGGCCAGGGCCGGATCTTCAGCTACGACGCGACCGGCGGACGGTATGAGGAGCGCCCGTTCCACGCGGTCGGGTCCGGCTCGGTGTTCGCCCGCGGCGCGCTCAAGAAGCTCTACACCGATGGCCTGGGCATGGACGATGCCGTGCTGATGTGCATGCAGGCGCTGTACGACGCGGCCGACGACGATTCCGCCACCGGCGGCCCGGACCTGGCCCGGCAGATCTTCCCCGTGGTCGCGGTGATCACCGCCGACGGCTTCCGGAAGCTGACCGAGGCGGAAGCCGGGGAGTTCGCCCGGGCCGTGGTCCAGGAGCGGATGAGCTCCCCAGGCGGCCCGGTCGCGCCGCTCCGCCCGCCCGCGTAACCGTCCCAGCCCAGCACACGAGTAGGGGTAACGCCCGGTGAGTATGCCGTTCTACGTGTCGCCTGAACAGGCGATGAAGGACAAGGCGGATTACGCGCGCAAGGGCATCGCGCGGGGGCGCAGCGGGGTGGTGATCCAGTACGACGCGGGCATCCTGTTCGTCGCGCCGAACCCGTCCGGAGCCCTGCACAAGATCAGCGAGATCTACGACCGGATCGCGTTCGCCGCGGTGGGCCGGTACAACGAGTTCGAGAACCTGCGCAAGGCGGGCGTCCGCTACGCGGACATGACCGGCTACCAGTACGACCGGAGCGACGTGACCGCCCGCGGGCTGGCCAACTGGTACGCCCAGGTGCTCGGTTCCATCTTCACCGAGAGCAACAAGCCGTTCGAGGTGGAACTGGTGGTGGCCGAGGTGGGCGAGTCGCCCGCGGCGGACCAGATCTACCGGATCACGTTCGACGGGTCGGTGGCCGAGGAGCACGGCTACGTGGCCATGGGCGGCCAGGCCGACCGGGTCGCGGCCGTGCTCAAGGACCATTACGCCGACGGGCTGACCCTGGTCCGGGCGCTCGGCGCGGCCATTGCCGGGCTGAGCGGGAACGGCGAGGAGCTGTCCGCCGGCGGGCTGGAAGTCGGCATCCTGGCCCGGGACCGGGCGCACCGCACGTTCCGCCGGCTGACCGGCTCCCGGCTCGAGTTGCTGCTGACCGAGGCCAAGGGGGCCGAGGCGGCCGAGGCCAACGGGGCCGAGGCCAAGGGGCCGGGCTAGCTGGCCGTTGAGCACGGCATCCGCTGTAATGTCGGGGATGTTACGCAACACCCTGGAGGACGAGTGACAGCGGCGGACCTGGCAGCTACCACGGGCATCGAGGTGCCCACCGGGCTGCTCATCGGTGGGGAATGGACCAAGGGCGGCGCCGGCGTGATCGGCGTCACCGACCCGGCCACCGAAGAGATCATCGCGGAAGTCGCCGACGGCACGGCGGAGGACTCGCTGGAGGCGGTGGCCGCGGCGCACGCCGCGCTGCCCGGCTGGGCGGCCACCCCGCCCCGGCAGCGGGCCGAATGCCTGCGCCGGGCCTGGGCGCTGATGACCGAGCGGTCCGAGGCGATAGCCCGGCTGATGGTGCTGGAGAACGGCAAGGCGCTGCCGGACGCCCGGGCCGAGGCGGTCTATGCGGCCGAGTTCTTCCGCTGGTACGCCGAGGAAGCGGTCCGGCTGGAGGGGTCGCTGGTCACCGCGCCCGCTGGTGGCTACCGGATCATGGTGCAGCACCAGCCGGTCGGGGTCAGCGTGCTGATCACGCCGTGGAACTTCCCGGCCGCGATGGCCACCCGGAAGATCGGCCCGGCGCTGGCCGCGGGCTGCACCGTGGTGCTCAAACCGGCCAAGGAGACCCCGCTCACCGCGCTCGCGGTGGCCGACATCCTGCGCGAGGCGGGCGTGCCGGACGGCGTGGTCAACGTGGTGACCACGTCCTCGGCCAGCCGGTTCAGCCAGGCCGTGCTGGCCGACCCGCGGGTGCGCAAGCTGTCCTTCACCGGGTCCACCGAGGTCGGCCGGGTGCTGCTGAAGGCGGCCGCCGACCAGGTGATCAACTGCTCCATGGAGCTGGGCGGCAACGCGCCGTTCCTGATCTTCGAGGATGCGGACATCAAAGCCGCGCTGGACGGTGCGTTCCTGGCCAAGATGCGCAACGGCGGCGAGGCGTGCACCGCGGCCAACCGGTTCTACGTGCACGAGGCGGTGGCCGACGAGTTCACCGCGGCGTTCGCGGCCCGGCTCGGCGCGCTCCGGATGGGCCCCGGGCTGGAGCAGGGCACCGAACTCGGCCCGCTGGTTAACGAGGACACCCGGTCCAAGGTGGCCAGCCTGGTGGACGAGGCGGCGTCGGCGGGCGGCCGGGTGCTCACCGGCGGCGCGGTCCCGGACCGGCGCGGCTACTTCTACGCGCCGACCGTGCTGGACAACGTCCCGCCCGGGGCCGGCATCCTGAACGAGGAGATCTTCGGGCCGGTGGCGCCGATCGTCCGGTTCAGCTCGGACGAGGAGGCCATCCACTGGGCCAACGACACCGAGTTCGGCCTGGTGTCCTACGTCTACACCGGCGACCTGCGCCGCGCGCTGCGGGTATCCGAAGCGCTGGAGGCCGGCATGGTCGGCATCAACCGTGGCGTGGTGTCCGACCCAGCGGCACCGTTCGGCGGGGTCAAGCAGTCCGGGATCGGCCGTGAGGGGGGCCATGACGGCATGCTGGAGTTCACCGAGTCCAAGTACATCGCCGTCGATTGGTAAGCCGACACGGCCCCTGCTGGCGCTGGCCAGTCCCCGCGTGACATAGGGTCTGGTGAGCGACCATGGACAGACGAATCTTCGGCCTGGAAAACGAATACGGGGTCACCTGCACCTTTCGCGGCAGCAGGCGGCTGTCCCCGGACGAGGTAGCCAGGTACCTCTTCCGCCGCGTGGTGTCCTGGGGCAGGAGCAGCAATGTCTTCCTGCGCAATGGCGCCCGGCTCTACCTCGACGTCGGCAGCCATCCCGAGTACGCCACCCCCGAGTGCGACAACATCCTCGACCTGGTGGTGCACGACAAGGCGGGCGAGCGGATCCTGGAAGGCCTGCTGGTGGACGCGGACCGCCGGCTCCGCGAGGAGGGCATCGCCGGGGATATCTACCTGTTCAAGAACAACACCGACTCGGCGGGCAACTCCTACGGCTGCCACGAGAACTACCTGGTCGGCCGGCACGGCGAGTTCGGCCGCCTGGCCGACATCCTGATCCCGTTCCTGGTTACCCGGCAGATGATCTGCGGCGCGGGCAAGGTGCTGCAGACCCCGCGCGGCGCGGTGTACTGCGTCAGCCAGCGGGCCGAGCACATCTGGGAAGGGGTGTCCTCGGCCACCACCCGGTCCCGGCCGATCATCAACACCCGGGACGAGCCGCACGCCGACGCCGAGCGGTTCCGCCGGCTGCACGTGATCGTCGGCGACTCGAACATGAGCGAGACGACCATGCTGCTCAAGGTGGGCGCGACCGACCTGGTGCTGCGCATGGTCGAGGCGGGCACGGTGATGCGCGACCTGACCCTGGAGAACCCGATCCGGGCCATCCGGGACGTCAGCCACGACATGACCGGCCGCCGCCGGGTCCGGCTGGCCAACGGGCGGGAGGCCAGCGCGCTGGACATCCAGCGTGAGTATCTGGCCAAGGCCAAGGACTTCACCGACCGGCGCGGCGCCGACGCGATCACCCAGCGGGTGCTCGACCTGTGGGAGCGCACCCTGCTCGCGGTGGACACCGGCAACTTCAGCCTGGTGGACCGGGAAATCGACTGGATCACCAAGTACCAGCTGATCGAGCGGTACCGGGCCAAGCACGACCTGCCGCTGGCCTCCCCGCGGGTGGCCCAGCTGGACCTCGCCTACCACGACGTGCACCGCGGCCGCGGCCTGTACTACCTGCTGCAGCGGCGCGGCGCGGTCGCCCGGACGGCCCGGGACATCGACATTTTCGAGGCGAAGTCGATCCCGCCGCAGACCACCCGGGCCCGGCTGCGCGGCGAGTTCATCCGGCGGGCCCAGGAACGGCGCCGCGACTTCACCGTGGACTGGGTCCATCTCAAGCTGAACGACCAGGCGCAGCGGACGGTGCTGTGCAAGGACCCATTCCGCAGCGTGGACGAGCGGGTGGAGAAGCTCATCGCCGGTATGTGACCGGGCCGGCCAGAAACGTAGCAACGTAATGGTATGGCAACGTAACCTGCGCGCCCCGCTCAGGTGATGCCGGTAGGCTGGCGACGCTCACAATCGGAGATGACAAGGTTTCTCATGCGACGCATTGCCGTGCTGCTTTCTGCCCCGCTGCTCGCCGTGGCCCCGCTGGCCGTGGCCGCCTGCGGGTCGTCCGGCCCCTCCACCCCGTCGGTCACGGTCAGTGGCTCGTTCGGCAAGAGCCCGACGATCACCATCCCGAGCCAGACGGCGGGCAGCAACCTGACAGTAAAGACCCTGATCCAGGGCAGCGGACCCGTGCTGAGCAAGTCAGACGCGTTCGTCGGCAACTATGCCGTGTACATCTGGAGCGGCAAGACACACAAGCTCGCGCAGAGTACGTTCCAGACCAAGACCCCCCAGCTGTTCAGCGGCACCCTGCTGCCCGGGCTGGAGACCGCCCTGCAGGGCAAGAAGATGGGCAGCCGGGTGCTGGCCGTCATCCCGCCCAAGGACGGCTACGGCAAGACCGGGAACTCCTCGGCCGGGGTCAGCGCCACGGACACCCTGGTCTTCGTGATCGACATGCTCAAGGAGTTCCCCAACAACGCGGCCGCGACCGGCTCGCAGGTGTCCAGCGGCGGCGGCTCGCTGCCCACGGTCACCGCGAAGTCCGGCGCCGCTCCGGTCATCACGATCCCGTCGGCGGCGCACAAGCCACCGTCCGGCCTGGTCACCAAGACGCTGATCAAGGGCTCGGGGCCGGTGGTGACCAAGGGCCAGACCGTGGTCACCCAGTACGTTGGCACGATCTGGCGGACCGGCAAGGTGTTCGACTCGTCCTGGTCCCGCGGTGAGCCGTTCGGCTTCACCATCGGCGCCACGCCCAGCCAGGTCATCACCGGCTGGGACAAGGGCCTGGTCGGGCAGACGGTGGGCAGCCGGGTGCTGCTGATCGTGCCGCCCGCGGACGGCTACGGCAAGACCGGCAGCTCGCAGGCGGGCATCAAGGGCACCGACGTGCTGGTGTTCGTGGTGGACATCCTGGGCGCGGTCAACCCGACGTCGAGCTGACCCGGTCGGTCAGGCCGTCCGCCATCAGCCCGAGCCCGATGCCGACCAGCCAGGCGTCCTTCGCCAGCGGGACGCCTGGCTGGGTCGGCCGGAGGCTGCCCTCCCGGCGCATCCCGGGCGTCTTCAGGTAGAGGCCGATCAGGCCGCCGGAGAACGCGGTCAGCGCCGCCCCGGCCACCGCGGCGGGCACCACCGGCAGCAGCAGGGTGGTGCCGACGGCGATCTCCCCGATGGCCAGCGCGCGGGTGAAGTCCTCGGGCTTCAGCTTGCCGAGGAACGGGTACGTGTTACTGGCCATGCCGTGCAGCCGGGCGGCGGTCTCCTGGTCAGCCGACAGCTTGCCCACACCTGAATTCAGGATGAACGCGCCGGTGGCCAGCCGGGGCGGCAGCGTCCGGACGAGCGATGCGAAGCTCATGGTCAGCGCTTCCTTTGCCGGGGGGATGGGACTCCTTCATTGTCCCGTCCCGGTCCCGGGCGCGGTGAGCAGGGCGGCGGCATGCCGTCCCGCGGCCGCCGCGGCCAGGAAGTAGGCCATGTCCTGGTCCAGGCCCCGGCCCATCGAGGACAGCGGCACCGGGCAGCCGCGCAGCGCGCCGGCCAGGCCATCGACGCCGACCGTGACCAGCTTGTGCCGGCCGGCCAGCGCCGCGGCCTGCCCGGCCACCCGTGCCCCGAACGCCCCAGGCAGGTCCGGTACGACCACGTCGGCGGCGGCCAGCGCGACCCGGCCGTAGCTGGTCAGGCTGTGATGGGACACCCCGTGATGCCGCTCCCGCGGGTCGGCGTCGCTGATCCGCAGCGCGGCCACCGGCCGGCCGCCCAGCACGGCGGCCGCGTTGACCGCCTCACCGCAGGCCACGCCGGAAAACCCCCACCGGGTTCCGGTGCCCAGGTTGCCCGGCCCCTGGGTGATCACGATCACCTCGGCGCCCAGCACATGCCGGGCGGCCAGCAATCCGGTGTGCACGGTGACCGTCTCCAGATCGCCGCCGAACGCCTGTCCGGTGCTGATCGTGCCGCGCAGCCACCCGGCCGCCCGCAGCCCGGCCGCGGTCCGGGAGAACCAGGCGGGCAGCGCGCCGCCGTCCAGCATCACGTACGCCGCCGCGACGGGGCGGCTGGCCCGCAGCCCGGCCAGCACGGCGGGCAGCGCCGAATGCAGGTCCGCGATCACCACCGGCACCCCGCCGAGGTCGTCCGCGGCGCGCAGCACCTCGTAGTGCGGGGAATCCGGCTCGTCGGCGCCCGAGCACGGTGGCCTGCAGCGGCGTGTAGCGCGCCTTGACCAGGTGGCCGGGGCCGTCCTGGTCGGCGGGCAGCCGGTCCGGCAGCGCCACCACCAGGGCATATCCGCCGGTGCCCAGGCCCATGGCCAGCGCGGTGGTGTTCAGCAGCACCCGGTCGCCCGGCCCCGGACGGCCGGTCAGTTCCGGGTAGGCCAGCGCCCGCACCGGGCCGTCGCCGGTGGCCACATCGAGCTCTACCGCGCCGGGCCACTCGCGGCGGATGGCCAAAACTGTGCCACTGCGCCACCTGATCACTCCCGCAGGGTAGCGTCATTGTCGACGGGCGGGATTTGGGCGAGGAACTGCGATGTCACGAAGGAAGACCGAGCGTCTGCTCGGCCTGGTGGTCTGCCTGCTGTCCAGCGAGCGATACCTGACAGCGGTCCAGATCCGGGCGGCCGTGCCCGGCTACCCGGAATCCTTCGAGGCGTTCAAGCGGATGTTCGAGCGGGACAAGGAAGAGCTCCGCGAGCTGGGTATCCCGCTGGAAACCGGGTCAAATTCGGCGTTCGACGAGGAACCGGGCTACCGCATCCCGCGGCAGGCATACGTGCTGCCGGAGATCCGGCTGGAGCCGGATGAGGCCGCGGTGCTGTCGCTGGCCGCCCGGGTGTGGCGGCAGGCGGAACTGGCCGGGGCGGCGGCCGGCGCGCTGCTCAAGCTGCGGGCCGCCGGGGTGGACGCGGAGGAGACGCCGCAGCCCGGCATCGAGCCCCGGCTGACCGGCGAGGCCGCGTTCGGGCCGCTGTGGGAGGCGGTGCGGGACCGGCGGCCGGTCACGTTCGCCTACCGGGCCGCCGGGCGCAGCGAGCCGCAGCAGCGGCGGCTTGACCCGTGGGGCGTGGTCAACCGGCACGGCCGGTGGTACGTGGCCGGGCAGGACGCGGACCGGGACGCGGTGCGGGTGTTCCGGCTCAGCCGGATCGAGGGCCCGGTGCGGTTCACCGGGCCCGCCGGGTCGGTGACCGTGCCGGAGGGCACTGACGTGCGGGAGACGGTCCGGGAGTGGGACACCCAGCCACCAGCCCAGCGGACGGCGCTGCTCCGGGTCCGCACCGGGGCTGGGCACGGCCTCCGCCGGCACGCGGCATCGGTGCGGCCGGACGGTGCGGGCTGGGATCTGGTCGAGACGCGGTACTCCGACGCGGGCTGGTACGCCGAGTACCTGGCGTCATTCGGCCGGGCGGTCATCGCGGTGGAGCCCACCGACCTGCGCGAGGCCGTCATCACCCAGCTGAAGGGGGCGCTGGCGTGACTGGTACCTCTCCGGCCACTGGGTCGGCGCGGCTGCAGCGGCTGCTGGCCCTGGTGCCCTACGTGGTCAGCCGCAAGGTGGTCGGGCTGGCCGAGACGGCCGCCGCGTTCGGGGTCAGCGAGCGCGAACTGGTCGACGACCTCAACCTGCTGTGGTGCGTGGAGCTGCGCGCACCGGACCCGTACTGCCCGATCGACCTGTCCTACGAGGGCGGCGAGATCGTGGTCAGTCAGGCCGAGCAGATGGACCGCCCGCTCCGGCTGGCCGTGGACGAGGCGAGCGCGCTGCTGGTCGCGCTGCGCATGCTGGCTGAGGTCGGCGTGGGCGGCGAGGGCTCCGCGCTGAGCCGGACCATCGCCAAGCTGGAGGCCGCGGCGGGCGAGGCAGGCGTGCCCAGCGCCCAG
Organism: uncultured Actinomycetes bacterium; assembly: GCA_963832095.1. Classification (GTDB taxonomy): domain Bacteria; phylum Actinomycetota; class Actinomycetes; order Streptosporangiales; family Streptosporangiaceae; genus RYN-230. The sequence goes on along the minus strand of CAWHSW010000005.1, from coordinate 77,729 downwards.
GTGGCGGTCCAGGTGGACAAGGTCGCCCAGCAGGCGGTGCTGACCCAGTTGCAGGACGCCCTGGCCCGCCGCCGGCTGGTGCATTTGTCGTACTACGTCCCGGGCCGGGACGAAACCACCGAACGCGACGTGGACCCGATGCGGCTGCTGGTCGTGGAGGGCCGCACCTACCTGGAGGGCTGGTGCCGGCTGGCCGAGGCGGTCCGGCTGTTCCGGCTGGACCGGCTGCTCGGCCTGCAGGTCCTCGACCAGCCGGCCGAGGTGCCCGCCGAGGCCGAGCCGAAGGATGTGGACCAGGGGCTGTACCGGCCCGCCCCGGAAGATCTCCGGGTGGAGATCGAGCTGGCCCCGCTCGGCCGGTGGGTGGCCGAGTACTACCCGTGCGAGGCGACCACGGAGCTGGGCGACGGGCGGCTGCGGGTGAAATTGCGCACTCCGGACAGCCGCTGGGTCCGGCGGCTGGCGCTGCGGCTCGGCGAAAACGGGCGGGTGGTCGCGCCCGCCGACCTGGCCGCGCAGGTCAGGGAAGATGCAGCCGCCGCACTTGCCCAGTACGATTGATCGCGTTCACAATGACGGGACCGGGGCTACTTGCCCCAGTTGGCTAAACCGTCACCGTTAGGTGACCCGGCCGACGCGTCAGACCGGATATGAAGGTCTCACGTGTAGGCTCGTTCTGATAGTGACCCAGCGCGGGGGTACACACCCCCCGGTGAAGAGGGCGGAAATGATTGGCGACCTGTTCGACAGCCCGTGGAAGATCCTGATCGTCGCCGTCGTGCTGATCGTGCTGTTCGGCTCCAAGAAGCTGCCTGACGCGGCCCGGTCCCTCGGTAAGTCGATGCGCATCCTCAAGACGGAAGTGCAGGACATGCGCGAGGGCGACGACGAGCCGAAGCCGGCCCAGGCCCTCACGGCCCAGCCCGCGCAGCCGGCCCAGCCGACCCAGGCCCAGGTGGAGGCGCTGCAGCAGCAGATCCGCGACCTCCAGCAGAAGGCGGACACCACGCAGGGCGCTCCGGTGGAGACGCCGCGCACCCAGGCCAGCTGACCGCGCCCCGCTGGGGGTAACCTGCGATGACGAAGGTCGGCGACACCGTCCGGGGCGCGCGCGTGCTCGGCGCGCGGATCCGGGAAGGTGGCAATCCGGACGGCCGGATGCCGCTCATGGAGCACATTCGTGAGCTGCGCAACCGGCTGGTCAAGATCTGCCTCGCGCTGCTCATCGGCACCGCCGTCGGGCTGCTCCCGGCGGTCTTCGACCGGGTCTGGAACTTCGTCCAGCACCCCTTCTGCTCGGCCACCATCAACGGCCACACCGGCTGCCGGGTGATCGGCGACCAGCTCATCCTGCAGGGCGTGTTCGACCCGTTCATGCTCCGGGTGGAGGTCGCGTTCTTCTTCGGGCTGATCGTGACCAGCCCGATCTGGCTGTACCAGCTGTGGGCGTTCGTCGCGCCCGGGCTGTACCGCCGGGAGAAGAAGTGGACCTACCTGTTCGTCGGCACCGCCGTGCCGCTGTTCGTCGGTGGCGGGGCGCTGGCCTACTACGCGATGAGCCGCGGCCTGCGCTACCTGCTCGGCCTGGCGCCCGGGCACGTCCTGGTGCTGCCCAGCGTGTCCACCTACCTCAGCTACTTCACCGCCATGCTGCTCGGCTTCGGGCTGGCCTTCGAGCTGCCGCTGCTGCTGCTCATGCTGAACATGGTCGGCATCCTGAGCCACGCGTTCTTCAAGCGCTGGCGGCGGCTGATGATCTTCGCGGTGTTCGTCTTCGCCGGCATCGCCTCGCCCAGCCCGGACCCGCTGACCATGCTGCTGCTGGCCGTGCCGTGCCTGATCCTGGTGGAGATCGCCGAGATCATCATCTGGAGCAACGACCGGCGGCGGGCGGCCCGGCCGGGGATGTACGCCGGCCTGTCCGACGACGAGGTGGCCCCGCTGGACGACGACTCGATGGACGCTGACCAGCACCACTGATCCGCACTGTCCGCCCGCTCACTTAGGCTGGGGGCATGTCGACGCCTGCCAGCCCGGCGCAGCGTTACGCCGCGTTCCGCCGGCAGAGCGAGGATGGCGCGGAACTGGCCGCCTTCCAGGCGCTGTACGACTTCACCTTCGACGACTTCCAGCGCCGGGCGTGCAAGGCGCTGAACGGCGGGCACGGCGTGCTGGTGGCCGCGCCGACCGGCTCCGGCAAGACGGTGATCGGCGAGTTCGCGGTGCACCTGGCCCTGGCTGAGGGGCGTAAGTGCTTCTACACCACGCCGATCAAGGCGCTGTCCAACCAGAAGTACAGCGACCTGGTCCGCCGCTACGGGCCGGACCAGGTCGGCCTGCTGACCGGGGACAACAGCATCAACGGCGAGGCGCCGGTGGTCGTGATGACCACCGAGGTGCTGCGCAACATGCTGTACGGCGGCTCGCCCACGCTGTCCGGGCTTGGCTACGTGGTCCTGGACGAGGTGCACTACCTGGCCGACCGGTTCCGCGGCGCGGTCTGGGAAGAGGTGATCATCCACCTGCCGGAGTCGGTCCGGGTGGTCGCGCTGTCCGCCACGGTGAGCAACGCCGAGGAGTTCGGCGACTGGCTGGCCCAGGTGCGCGGCGGTACCACGGTCATCGTGGACGAACACCGGCCGGTGCCGCTGTGGCAGCACATGCTGGTCGGCGGCCGGCTCTACGACCTGTTCATGGAGTCAGGCCCGGGCCGCGGCGACCGGGAACGGCGGGCCCGGGTGAACCCGGAACTGGTCCGGCTGGCCCGGCGGGACGACTGGGCCGCGCGTAAGGCGCCTGGCCGGCCGGCCCGGGGCGGGCGGCGGCCGGCCAGGTTCCGCGCGCCGCGCCGGCCCGAGGTCATCGCGCGGCTGGACTCGGCTGGGCTGCTGCCCGCCATCACGTTCATCTTCAGCCGGGCCGGCTGTGAGGCCGCCGTCCGGCAGTGCCTGGATGCGGGCGTCCGGCTCACCACCGCGGACGAGGCGGCGGCCATCACCGAGATCGCCGAGCGGCGCACCCGGGACATCCCCGAGTCCGACCTGCCGGTGCTCGGCTACCTGGAGTGGCTGACCGGCCTGCAGCGTGGCATCGCGGCGCACCACGCCGGGATGCTGCCCACGTTCAAGGAAGTAGTCGAGGAACTGTTCGAGGCCGGGCTGGTCCGCGCGGTGTTCGCCACCGAGACGCTGGCCCTGGGCATCAACATGCCGGCCCGGACGGTGGTCATCGAGCGGCTGGACAAGTGGAACGGGGAGAACCACGCCGACCTGACACCGGGGGAGTACACCCAGCTCACCGGGCGGGCCGGGCGCCGCGGCATCGACGTGGAAGGGCACGCCGTAGTGCTCTGGCAGCCCGGCGTGGACCCGCTGGCCGTGGCCGGCCTGGCCGGCACCCGGACCTACCCGCTCAACTCCAGCTTCCGGCCGTCCTACAACATGGCCGTCAACCTGGTCGGGCAGGCCGGCCTGGACAAGGCGGCCGCGCTGCTCGAATCGTCGTTCGCCCAGTTCCAGGCGGATCGCGCGGTAGTCGGCATCGCCCGGCAGGCGCGCCGCAGCCGGACCGCGCTGGACGAGCTCGGGGTGGTCTGTGACCGCGGCGACTACGCGGAGTATCACGCGCTGCGCCAGGAACTGACCGGGCTGGAGGCAGAGGCGGCCCGGGCCCGTTCGGCGGACCGGTGGGGCCAGGCCCGGCGGTCCCTGGAGCAGCTGCGCCGCGGCGACATCATCCTGGTGCCGGCCGGCCGCCGGTCCGGCCTGGCCGTCGTCCTCGACCCCGGCCTGGGCTCCCGGACGGCGCATAACGGCAACGCCCCGCTGCCGCTGGTGCTCACCATCGGCCGCCAGGTCAAACGGCTGTCGCTGGCCGACTTCCCGACCCCGGTCAGCCCAATCGACCGGTTGCGGATCCCCAACAGCTTCAGCGCCCGGTCCCCGCAGCACCGCCGCGACCTGGCCGCCAGCCTGCGCAGCAAACTGGCCGGCCGGGACATCCCACGGCGCACCCCGGAGCCGCCGCCGCGGGCCCAGGAGGACATCGCCCAGCTGCGCCGGCAGCTGCGCCAGCATCCGTGTCACGGCTGCCCGGACCGGGACGCGCACGCCCGGGAGGCGGAGCAGCGGACCCGGCTGGAGCGCGAGGTGGCCAGCCTGGAGGCCAGCGTGGCGGCCCGGTCACACGTGATCGCGCGCACCTTCCAGCGGGTCTGCGCCGTCCTGGAGCGGCTGGGCTACCTGGCCGACGGCCAGGTCACGCCGGACGGCAGGCGGCTCGGCGACCTGTACACCGAGCTGGACCTGCTGGCCGCGGAGTGCCTGCGCCGCGGGCTGTGGGACGGCCTGGACCCGGCCGAGCTGGCCGCCTGTGTGTCCGTGCTGACGTTCGAGTCCCGGCAGAACGACGAGGACGCGCCGGCCCGGATGCCGGGCGGCCCGGTGCGGGACGTGGTCGCGTCCATGGTGTCCGTCTGGGGCGAGCTGGACGAGCTGGAAAAGGACCACCGGCTGTCGTTCATGCGCCCACCCGAGCCCGGCTTCGCCTGGGCCGCGCACGCCTGGGCGCACGGCAAGCCGCTGGAGCAGGTGCTGGACACGCTGACCCCGGGCGACTTCGTCCGCGCCGTCAAGCAGCTCATCGACCTGCTCGGGCAGATCGCCGTGGCGGCCGGCCCGGGCAGCCCGCTGGCGTCCACCGCGCACGCCGCCGCGGACGCGCTGCGCCGCGGCGTGGTCGCCTATTCGTCGGTCGGGTAGCGCGCAACCACCCGGCGGCCAGGTCCGTCTCAGAGACATGCGCACCATCGCCTGGCGGGCCGCCTGCGCCGCGCTGGCCCTGGCCAGCCTGGCTGGCTGTGCCGCCCCGGCCCACTCGGCCCAGCCGGCCAGCGCCACCCAGCCGGCCCACCCGGCCCCGCTGCCGGCCAAGCGGGCCGTGCTGCTCACCGGCGTATCCTGCGCGGTTCGCGCCTGCACCGTCGTGGGCTGGTACTACACCAGCGCCGCGGGCCCGCGCCAGACGCTGGCCGAGCGCTGGGACGGCCGCCGCTGGCAGGTGCAGCGCACCGCGGCGCCGGACGGCGTGCTGAGCGGCGTGTCCTGCCCGGCCTCAGACGTGTGCCTGGCCGTCGGCGACCCGGCTCAGGCTTGGACTGACGGCCAGTGGCGCCTGGTCGCGGGCCGCGGCGGGCTGAGCAGCGTGTCGTGCGTGTCCGCCACCTGGTGCCAGGCGGTGGGCAGCGGCTCCGCCGCCCGGTGGACCGGGCGGGCCTGGCAGCCCGAGCGGGTGCCCGTCCCGGCCCACCGGATCGTCACGCTGGCCGGCGTGTCCTGCGTGTCGGCGCGATTCTGCCTGGCGGTGGGCGACGCGCAGCGCCCGCCCGCGGCCCAGCCAACCGCGGGCGTGACCGACCAGGCGCTGGCCGAGCTGTGGGACGGGTCACGGTGGCGGATGGTCCGCCCGGCCGATCCGGCAGCGCGCACCGCGCTGGCCGCCGTGTCCTGCGTGTCGGCCCGGTTCTGCCTGGCGGTGGGCGCGACCGAGGCGCAGTACGCCCTGGCCGAACGGTGGACCGGGGTGGGCTGGCAGGTCGAGCGCACCCCGGACGTGAACCGGGTCGGGTACACCGTGCTGGACGCGGTGTCCTGTGCCGCCCGCGGCTGCCTCGCGGTGGGCAGCTACAACGGCGCCACGCTGGTCGCCGAGCGGTGGGCTGGCCGCCGCTGGCGGCTGACCCGGTCCGGCAGCATCGCCGGGCCACCCAGCGTGTCCTGCGCCGTCGCCGCGTGCCTGGTGGTGGCGTCCGGGCGTACGCCGCGGTGGCTTAGGCTCCGGGCATGACAGACCTCACGGACTACGCCCGGCTGGTCGCCGCGGACCACGGGCTCAGCGTGGTGTCCACGCAGCGCGCCGACCACACCATCCAGGCCTCGGTGGTGAACACCGGGGTGCTCGACCATCGGGGCCACCAGGTGGTCGGGTTCACCACCCGGGGCGATTCCCGCAAGCTGGTCAACCTCCGGGCCCGGCCCCGGCTGGCGGTGACCATCCGGGCGGGCTGGGAATGGATGACCGCCGAGGGTGACGCCGAGCTGGTCGGCCCGGACGACCCGGCGGAAGGCTTCGACGCGGAAGCGATCCGCCTGCTGCTCCGCGCGGTGTTCGTCGCCGCGGGTGGCACGCACGACGACTGGGCCACCTACGACCGGGTGATGGCCGAAGAACGCCGGGCCGCGGTGCTGGTGTCCCCGGTCCGGGTCTACTCCAACCGGTGATGCGGCGGCGGGGGCGGCGGTGGCGGCGGCCCCGCCGGGACCGGGCCGGGCCAGATCAGCAGCACCGGGCAGGCCGCGTGATCCACCACGAAGCGGGCCGCCTTGCCCAGGCTCTTCGGCCCGGCCGCGGCGCCCTCCCGGGCCAGCACCAGCAGGGCCGCCTCGCGCGCCGCGTCAACCACCCGGTGCTCGGGCCGGCCGCGTAGCCGCAGTTGCTGGGCGGGCCGGCCGAGCCGCTCGGCCGCGGCCGTCAGCACCCGCTCGGCCGCGTCCTCGGCCATCGCCTCCAGCTGGACGCCCGGATCAACCCGGGACCGGCCGAGCAGCGCGGTGAACGCGCCATGCGCCGCCTCCGGTGCCGCGGTGTCGGTCACGTGCAGCAGCGTCACATCCTGACCGGCTGGTGCCAGTGCCTGCACCGCATCGATGCACGCCGCCCAGCTGTCCTCGGTGATCCAGACGAGCACGGTCATGCTGCATAGTGTCCCGCGCCGGCCGCGCTCAGGCGGCTTGCTGCGGTGGGCCGTGGCTGTGCAGGGTCCGGCTGTGGTCCGGGCTGGCCGCGGTGAGGGTGCCGTCGGCGTGCAGGGTGAGGGTCCAGCCCCATTGGTGCACGGCGATGAGGTGGTGGAAGGCGCACAGCAGGACCAGGTTGGTGAGCTTGGTCTGGCCGCCGGTGGACTTGGTTTCAGGTGGTGGACCTGGCAGGCGGCGGGTGGGGTGTCGCAGCCCGGGAAGGCGCAGGCCGGTCGCGGTGATGACCGCGCGGGCAGCGCGCCCGTGATGAGGCTGGTGGGGGTGCCGGTGTCCAGCGGCAGGCTGGCTGAGGGGGCCTGGTCCCCGGTGAGGCGGGTGCGCAGGAAGGAGGCCAGCCCGCCCGGCCCGGACAGCAGGCCGGCGGCGTGGCGGAGCAGGATCTCGTGCAGCCGGGCCAACTCGGCCGGGGTTGGTGGGTGCTGGGGATCGCTCGCACGGGTGGTGGCGCGAAGTTCGGCGGCCAGGGCAGCGAGCGCGGCCTGGTCCACGGTGCCGGTGACGATGGGGGTGATGGCCGCGTCGCACGCATACGCCTGGGCGGCCCGGCCGGTCAGCCAGCCCGGCTGCCCCTCCGCTGCCGCCCGGGCCGTCTCACCGGCCCGGGCTGCCGCACCGGCCTGCGCGGTAGTCCAGGCGGCTTCCGCATCGGCGGCGCCGGGCAGGTCACGGAGCTGCTCCAACGTCAGGTGCAGCTGGACCTGGGCCGGCTGGCCGGCGCGGTCGGGCAGGCAGCCCGCGCCGATCAGCCGCCGGCACGCCTCCTCCAGCGCGTCGTGGCGGCGCTGCGGCGCCGTCCGCACATCCTCCGGGCCGGCCTTCTTCGCCAGCGCCTCTAATACCGCCTGCAAGGCGGCCGCACAGGCCGGGGTCAGATCACCGTCCAGCACCCCGGCGCCGCCGAACGTCAATCCCAGCCGCACCCGCCGCTCGTCGAAGCCGTCGTCGCCGTGCGGGCCGTCCGGGTCGGGGGCGGCAGTGCGGCGGCGCATCTCCTCGGCCAGCGCGGCCAGGTCGGGCAGCACCGCACCCCCGGCCGCCGCGGCCAGCAGGATCTCGTCCGCGTCATCCCGGCCGTCTGCGGGGAACTCGTCGGTCCAGGTGCAGATGTGCCGCGCCCACGACGGCGAGATGGTCCCGTCGGCTAACGCGGTGCGGACCGCCGGATGGGCGGCCAGGCGCTTCATCCAGCCCACCGCCCCGGCCGCCGCGCCCTTAGTGACCTGGGTCTGCCACTTCAGCCACGCCCGCCCGGACTGCTGCCCATCGTCTTCATGCGCACCGCTGGCGGTGAAGGCGCCCAGCATCCGGGCATGCGCCGCCGTATACGCCGACTCCGCCTTCGCCAGCTCCCGCAGGCAATCGGCCTGCACCGCCCCGGGCAGGCCGGCGGCCGGCACCTGGTTGAGGAAGGCCAGGCTGGCGTGCAACGCCGCCACCGCCTCAAGCACCGTCGCTGGCGACTGTCCGGTACACACCTGGCCTCACCTCCCACCTAACTCGAAGCTATGTTCGACTCTAGAGGACTCCACCGACAATCTCTCGGTGCTCGACATGTGCCAATTTTTGTGCCACACTTCATGGCATGACGACCACCGTGGAAGAGCTGATGAAGAGCGCGGTCGACGCGCGGCGGGTGGCGCAGAACGCGATCCGGGTGGCGGTCCGCGAGGCCCGGGCCGCGGAGTGGTCCTGGGACCGGATCTCGGCCGCGCTGGGCGGGTCACCGAACGGCGAGACGCTGCGCCGCAACTTCGGCGGCGGCGAATAGACCGGGTGCGCCGGGCCTGGCCAGGCGACTGGGCCATCGTGCGCGACCTGCGGCTGGCCGCGCTGGCCGACGCTCCCGACGCGTTCGCCGCGACGCTGGCCCAGGAAGCCAGCCAGCCGGAAGCCGAGTGGCGGGCCCGGATCGGCGCCCGGCCCTGGTTCCTCGGCTTCCGGGATGGCCAGCCCGCCGGGCTGATCGCCGCCCTGCCGCCGCGGCCCGGGCCGGACCAGGACCAGGCCTGGCACCTGGTGTCGATGTGGGTCAGCCCGCACGCCCGCGGCGGCGGGCTGGCGGACCGGCTGGTCGGCGCCGTGACCGAGCACGCCAGCCGGGCTGGCGCGGCCCAGGTGACGCTGTGGGTGGCGGTCGGCAATGAGCGGGCCCGGGCGTTCTACCGGCGGATGGGGTTCACGCCGACCGGGCGGCGGCAGATATACCCACGGCCCGGCGCGGCCGGCCTGGACGAGGAGGAGTTCGCCTGCCCGCTGTCAGATCCGCAGCGCGGCCCATAGCGCCACCGTGGCCAGGGCGAGCCCGGCGGGCACGGTGAGCAGGCCGAGCCGGGTGAACTCGGCCAGCCCGACGTCGTGGTCCCGGTCGGCCAGCAGGCGCCGCCAGAGCAGCGTGGCCAGCGAGCCCGCGTAGCTGAGGTTGGGGCCGATGTTGACCCCGATCAGCGCGGCCAGCACCGGCCCGGGCCCGGCGGTGCCGAGCACGGACAGCAGCACCAGGATGGCGGGCAGGTTGTTCACCAGGTTGGCCAGCACGGCGGCCAGGCCGGCGATGGCCAGCAGGGCGGGCAGCGCGGAACCGGCCGGGATCAGGTGGGCGATGGCGGCGCCCAGCCCGTTGCGCACCACAGCGGCCACCACGATGCCCAGGCCCAGCACGAACAGCAGGAACGGGATGCCGATGGCCCGGGCCAGGCCGGGCGGGGTCTCGGTGCGCCGGGCCAGGCCGCGGACGGCCAGCAGGCAGGCGCCGCCGAACGCAGCCCAGGCCGGGTTCAGGCCGGCCAGCGAGGTGACGACGAAGCCGGCCAGCGTGGCGGTCACGGTGAGCAGCGCGAACCGCGGCAGCCGGGGCACTGGACGGCGCACCGGCTGCCCGGCCACGGCCAGGTCGGCGGCGAAGAACCAGCGGAACACCACGTACTCCACCGCGATCGCAGCCAGCCAGGGCAGCGCCATCAGCGCGCCGAACCGGATCAGGGTCAGCCCGGCCACCGTGAACGCCAGCAGGTTGGTCAGGTTGGACACCGGGAGCAGCAGCGACGCCGAGTTGGCCAGGTGGGTGCAGGCGTAGACGGGCGGCTTGAGCCGCACCCGGAGCCGGGCCGCGGTGTCGTACACGACCGGGGTGAGCAGCACCACCGTGGTGTCCAGGCTGAGCACCGCGGTGGTTACCGAGGCGAGCCCGAACACGCCGCGGAGCAGCCGCACCGGGTCGCCCCGGCTGGCCCGGGCCAGCCGGGCCGCGGCCGCGCTGAACAGGCCCTCCTGCTGGCAGAAGTGGCCCAGCACCAGGACCGCACCGAGAAAGCCGAGCACCGGCAGCAGCCGCCGCGCCGCGTCACCCGCCTGGTGCAGCGGCAGCGCCCCGGTGACCACCACGATCAGCGCCGCGGGCACGGCCACTGCCGACTCGGGCACCCGGCTGGGCCGGATGATCGCGGTAAGCAGCACCGCGGCCAGCAGCACGCAGGACACTGCCTCGGCAGCGGGGCCATGGAGCACCCCAGGGACGATACCTACTGGGCATGTGCGGCCCGGCGGTGCGTGGCAAAGAAGGCCCGGCCGCACCGCGACGTGATCATCATGGGCCGGAGAATAGGTAACAACTCTGGGAGCAGGTAAAGAAGCCGGGGCGCAGCCTGGCAAGATGACCCAGGTGGGCTCGCTCATGCTGCTCGACACGGCGTCGCTGTACTACCGCGCGTTCTACGGCGTGCCGGACACGCTGACCGCCCCGGACGGGACGCCGGTGAACGCGGTCCGCGGCCTGCTGGACATGATCGCCCGGCTGGTCCGGGCGCGGCCGCCCGGCGCGCTGGTGGCCTGCCTGGACGCGGACTGGCGGCCCGCCTTCCGGGTGGCCGCCATCCCGTCCTATAAGACGCACCGGGCCCGCCCGGACGGCACCGAGGAGGAGCCGCCCGCGCTCACCCCGCAGATCCCGGTGATCCAGGAGGTGCTGCGGGCGATGGGCATCGCCACCGCGGCCGCGGCCGGGTTCGAGGCGGACGATGTGATCGGCACGCTCACCGCGCGGTCGGCCGGGCCGGTCGACGTGGTCACCGGCGACCGTGACCTGTTCCAGCTGGTGGACGACCGGCGGCCGGTCCAGATCGTGTACACCGCCCGCGGCCTGACCAAGCTGGACGTGGTGGACGAGGCCGCGGTGACCCAGCGGTACGGCATCCCGGGGCGGGCCTACGCCGACTTCGCCGTGCTGCGCGGCGACCCCAGCGACGGCCTGCCCGGGGTGCCCGGGGTGGGGGAGAAGACGGCCGCGGCGCTGATCCAGGCGTTCGGCAGCATCGACGCGATCATCGACGCGCTGGACCGCGGGCACGGCGGGTTCCCCAAGGGCAGCCGGGCCAAGGTCGCGGCCGCGCGGGATTACCTGGGCGTCGCGATGCCGGTGGTCCGGGTCGCGCCGGACGCGCCGGTGCCTGAGGTGTCCGGTGCGCTGCCCGCCGTCCCCGCCGACCCGGCCCGGCTGGACGCGCTCGACGAGCGCTGGGATCTGGGCTCCTCACTGCGCCGGGCGTGCAGTTCGCTGGCTGACGCCGCGCGCTGAGGGACGCTACAGAACTCGCAGGGCCACCAGGCAGGTGTCGTCTTCCGAGTCGGTTGAGCTGAGCGCGTCCAGCACGGCCGCGATGAGCTGTTCCGGGTCGGAGATGCCCGCCGCGGCCCGGGCCAGCATGCTGAGCCCTTCGTCCAGCGACCGGTTCCGCCGCTCCACCAGCCCGTCGCTGTACAGCAGCATGATGTCGGCCGGTTCCAGCCGCACGGTCATCGCCTCGTACCCGCCGCGGCCCGCGCCGAGCAGGATCCCGGCCGGCTGGCCGAGCGGGCGGGCGCAGCTGCCGCGGACCAGCAGCGGCGGCGGATGGCCGGCCTGGGCCCAGGTCAGGTCCCGGCTGGCCGGGTCGAAGTAGCCGGCCATGACCGAAGCGGTGTGCTCCGGCGCGACGTGATGGACCAGGTCGTTCAGCCAGCCGACGAGGCGCTCGGGCGACGCCCCGGTGATGGCCAGCCCGGCCAGCGCGCCGCGCAGCCGGGCCATCCCGGCCGCGGCGTCCAGCCCGTGCCCGGCCACGTCGCCGATGGCGAGCAGCACGCTGCCGCCCGGCATCTCCGCGGTGATGTACCAGTCGCCGCCGACCCGGCTGTCCGCCGACGCGGGCAGGTAGCGCACCACCGCGCGCAGCCCGGGCAGGTCGAACGGGGCTTCGTGCAGTGGCAGGATGGCGCGCTGCAGTTCCAGCGTGACGTGCCGCTCCTGCAGTAATGCGGCGGCCAGCGCGGTCGGGTCGCCGGGGGCCCGCTCGGTGTGCCGCGGGCGGAGCGTGAACGGCCCGGACGCGGCCGCGAACGCGGACCGGGCCGCGGCACGGTCGGCACTGGCCCGATCCAACCCGGCGGCGCCGCCAGGCTCCAATGGTGCCGGGGAACTAACGATCTCTGGAGTCATCGCCGTTCACATGAGTGAGCTGAGGTACACCAAGAGTGAAGCATGACGGGCACTCCTGTCTAGATGGGGACAGGGTGCACCCTAAACAGGGAGACGTAACCCCCTAAAGAGGGAGACAGCCGCTCCGCTCCTGAGCTGAACTCTACCCGGCGGCCTGGGACGCACCGGGACCCGTGTACCTGGTGGCGGGCTAGCTGTCGGCGCCGCCGTCCGTCGCTGGGTGCCCGATGGACAGCGCGCTCACCGGGTCGAAGAACTGCAGGTTAGAGGTTTGCACGGCGAGTTCGGCCGGCTGCCCGGCCTTGATCTGGCTGCGCGCCGCTACCCGGGCCGTCCACAGCGACTTGCCGGAGGCCAGCACGACCGCGGTGGCGTCCATCGTCCTCGTCGTCCCCGGCGATCTCGCTGATGCTGGCGTGCCGGACCGGGGGAGCATCGATGGAGAAGATCACGTGGATCTCGCTGCCCAGTTCCTCGGTGACGTCGGCGCGCACCGACATCCGGGCCCAGCTGCTGTCGGCCAGCGCCGCGTCCTCGAAGTCGGACGGGCGGACGCCGAGGATCACCTCGCGGCCGAAGTAGCCGTCCAGGCCGGGCTTGCCGTCGATCAGCGACGCGGGCAGCGGCAGCTTGTGGTCGGCGAACGTCACCGCCGGGCCGTCGTCCCGGACCAGCTGGGCGTTCACGGTGTTCATCGCGGGCGAGCCGATGAACCCGGCGACGAACAGGTTGACCGGGGCGTCGAACAGGGTCTGCGGGGTGTCCACCTGCTGTAGCTGGCCGTCGCGCAGCACGCAGACCCGGTGCCCCAGGGTCATCGCCTCGACCTGGTCGTGGGTCACGTACACGGTGGTCACCCCGAGCCGCTCGTGCAGCTGGGTGAGCGAGGCCCGCATCGACACCCGGAGCTTGGCGTCCAGGTTGGACAGCGGCTCGTCCATCAGGAACGCCTGCGGCTCCCGGACGATAGCCCGGCCCATGGCCACCCGCTGCCGCTGGCCGCCGGACAGCGCGGCCGGCTTGCGCTTGAGGTACTGCTCCAGGCCGAGCATCTTGGCCACCTCGGTGACCCGGCGCTTGATCTCATCCTTAGGCGTCTTGCGCTGCTGCAGCCCGAACGCCAGATTCTGCTCGACGGTCATGTGCGGGTAGAGCGCGTAGTTCTGGAACACCATCGCGATGTCCCGGTCCTTGGGTGGCAGGTCGTTCACCACCCGGCCGCCGATGGTGATCGACCCCGAGGTGATCTCCTCTAGGCCGGCGATGGACCGCAGCGCGGTCGTCTTGCCGCAGCCGGACGGGCCGACCAGCACCATGAACTCGCCGTCCTTGATTTCCAGGTTCAGGTCGTCTACTCCCTTGACGCCGCCTGGGTACACCTTGTTGACCTGGTCAAGGACGATTTCGGCCATCGGCGCGCTCCACCAGTCCCGGGGCAGCGCCGCTCCACTGCGGCACCGCGTCTGGCGGGCAGCGTAACCGGCTAACCAGGCTGGCGTTAAGGCAGGCCGTACATGCTGTTACCGGAGCGTAAAGCCCGTTATCAGGCCGTTACGACCGGAGAGGTTGCGGCGGCCGGTTGCGGACTACCGTAACGGGGTGGAAGACATCGACCGGAGGATCATCACGCTGCTCTGCCGCGATGGCCGGATCAGCTTCACCGAGCTGTCCCGGCAGACCGGGCTATCCGTGTCCGCGACGCATCAGCGGGTGCGGCGGCTGGAGCGGCGCGGGGTGATCAAGGGATATGCCGCGCTGATCGACCCCGCGGGCGCCGGGCTGCCGCTGACCGCGTTCATCTCGATCAAGCCATTTGACCCCGCGGCGCCGGATGATGCCCCGGAACGGCTGGCCCACCTGCCCGCCATCGAGGCCTGCCACAGCGTGGCCGGCGACGAGAACTACATCCTCAAAGTCCGCGTCGCGTCGCCAGCCGAGCTGGAGGACCTGCTGCAGCAGATCCGGGCGGCGGCCGGGGTGTCCACCAGGACCACGATCGTGCTCAGCACGCCGTACGAGAACCGGCCGCCGGAGCTGGACAGCCGGGTGGCCCTGGACATGGCCGCGGGCCAGGGCGGGGACGCCGCCGAGGACGACCCGGAGATCGCGGATCAGGCCTGATCGGCGGGCTGCGGGCGGAGCCCGGCCAGCAGCACCGACATCAGCCGCTCGCCCTGGTCCGGGTGCGAGTACGGCAGGTCGGCGGCAATGGCCAGGGCATGCGACATCCGGAGCAGGTCGATGGCGTCCACGTCGGCGCGGACGTGGCCGGTCTGCTGCGCCTCGGCCAGCAGTTTGGTGGCCGCCTCCCGGACCATGGCGCTGCACGACGTGGCCACCTCGGACTTGTTCGGCCCGGACATCAGCGAGCTGGACAGGTTCTTCTTGGTAGTGGCGAACGCCATCAGCGCCCGCAGCCAGCGCTCCAGCGCCTGCTCCGGCGGGGCCTCGTCCGGTAGTTCGCGGGCCACCGCGCACAGCTCTTCCACCTGGTCCCGGTAGACCGCCTCGAGCAGTGCCTGGCGGGTCGGGAAGTGCCGGTACAGGGTGCCGATGCCGACCCCGGCCCGGCGCGCGATCTCATCCAGCGACGCGTCATCCGCGCCGCGCTCGGCATAGACCTGCAGCGCCGCGTCCAGCAGCCGCTGCCGGTTGCGCCGCGCGTCGGCGCGCATGGCCGTCCCGGCCGGGGTGCCTGTCGCGCTCATCCCATCACCCAGACAAAAAGAAGTTGCTAACCGGAGGGTTCCTCCGTATATTAATCGGAGACGGACTCCGATTAGTCCCGCAAGCTTACCCCTGATCGCTCCAGACACCAAGCTCAGGAGATACGCATGCCTGCTTCGTCCACCTCGCCAGCGGTCGCGCTGCGCCGCCCGGGCGCATCCCGCGCGCGCGGGCATCCCAGCCTGGCCCTGGTCATCATGCTGTCCGCGCAGCTCATGATCATCCTCGACCTGACCGTGGTGAATATCGCACTGCCGCACATCCAGGCCGGGCTGCACTTCTCCACCGCCGGCCTGTCCTGGGTGCTGAACGCGTACACGCTCACGTTCGGCGGGCTGCTGCTGCTCGGCGGGCGGGCCGGGGACATCCTCGGCCGGCGCCGGATGTTCCTGGCCGGGATCATCCTGTTCACCCTGGCCTCGCTGGCCGGCGGCCTGGCCACTGCGGCCTGGTGGCTGCTGGCCGCCCGCGCCCTGCAGGGCGTCGGCGGCGCGCTGGCCTCACCCGCCGTGCTCGCCCTGGTGGTGGGCAGCTTCCCGGAGGGCCGGGAACGGACCCGGGCGCTCGGCATCTACTCCGCGGTGCTGATGGGCGGCGCCTCGCTGGGCCTGGTGCTGGGCGGGGTGATCACCGAGTGGGCGTCCTGGCGCTGGGTGCTGTTCGTCAACATCCCGGTGGGCATCCTGGTCGTCGCCGTGACACCGCTGTTCATCACCGAGTCGCCGCGCCAGCCCGGGCGGTTCGACCTGGCCGGCGCGCTCACCTCGACCGGCGGGATGACCGCGCTGGTGTACGCGTTCATCCGGGCCGCGTCGGACGGCTGGGCCGACCGGATGGCGCTGGCCGCGTTCGGCGTGGCCGCGGTGCTGCTGGCCACGTTCCTGCTGACCGAGTCCCGGACCGCGCAGCCGATCACCCCGCTGCGGCTGTTCAGCAGCCTGAGCCGGTCCGGTTCCTACCTGACCCGGCTGCTGCTGGTCGCGGGCATGTTCGGGATGTTCTTCTTCCTGACCCAGTTCGTGCAGGAGATCCTGGGCTTCAGCCCGCTCGTCGCCGGGGTCGCGTTCCTGCCCATGACGCTGGCCGTGTTCGCGGTGTCCCGGCTGGCGCCGCGGCTGATGCCCCGGTTCGGCGCGACCCGGCTCATGCTGGCCGGCATGCTGCCGGTCATCGCCGGGATGGCCTGGCTGGCCCAGGTCTCCGCCGGGACCAGCTACCTGGGCGGCATCCTGGGCCCGATGCTGCTGCTCGGCACCGGGATGGGCGTGGTATTCGTGCCGCTGACCACCGTGTCGCTGGCCGGGGTGGCCGCGGCCGACTCGGGCGCGGCGTCCAGCATGGTCAACGTCATGCAGCAGCTCGGCGGGGCGCTCGGGCTGGCCATCCTGGTCACCGTGTTCGGCACCGCCTACCGGCACGCGGCCGCGGCCGGGACGGCCGCGCACGGTGTTGCCGTAAAGAACGGCGCGCTGGTCCACGGCGTGGCGGCGGCGTTCAGCGTGGCCGCTGTGTTCGACGGCTGCGCGCTGCTGGTGATCCTGCTGACCACCGGGGCGCTTAGCAGGCGGCGGTGACCATCCGCAGGTCCAGGCCCGCGGGCAGGGATGTGCCCGGGTGCACGATCGCGGCCGTGCCGCCGTGCGCCCGGGCCGCGTCCGGCAGGCCCTCGGCCGGGCTGGCCACCACGGTCGCGCCCTGCAGCAGGGCCAGGTCGAGCAGCACGGTGTAGTCCCTCGTGTTGCCATCGGGCGGCGCGGCCAGCACCACATCGCGCTCGCTGACCGGGATGACCGCCGCCAGCCGGTGCAGGTCGGCGGCCAGCTCAGCGTGGCTGACCGGCTCCTGGCGCGCGCCGTCCGGGCCATACGGCGCCAGGGCCAGGTCGGCCGGCCCGGCCACCGCGGGCGGCCGTGAGCCACGGGACAGCAGGGAGCAGAACGACGTGGTGCCGGGCACCTCGTCGAACGAGATGACCTGGCGCACCCAGGCGGCGTCCGCCGCGGCCAGCGCGGCGCCGGACAGCGGGTCCGCGGTGATCAGCAGCCGGGCCGCGCAGTCGGTCAGCTGGCTGGCCATCTCGGCCGGGGTGGCCGTGCCGCACAGCGGCGATGGCACCCCGCCCGCCGCCCGGATGGCGTGCACGGCCAGCACGTAGCTGACCGCGTCCGGCACGCAGACACCGACGATGTCCTGGTCGCGCAGCCCGTACCGGACCAGCCCGGCCGCGGCGGCCTGCAGCGCCGCGGCCAGGCTGGCATGGCTGAGAGACCGGCCCGGCCAGGCCGCGCTGCCGCCGACGAGCGCTGGCCGCTCACCGCGGGCCGCCCCGAGGCCCACCAGCCGCTGCGTCACGGTGTCGGGAGCAGGCATCCCCGTGACCATCATCCGTGCCTCTTCCCAGGCTCCTCCGGCCATCCCCCTCCTGACGGCCGGAGGAGCCTTGGCTCTGCGTCCGGCAGTTCCGGATGGGCCACGCACGGGCCCCCGTAACCGCCCGGGGCCCACCCGGAACTCTGCGGATGACTCTATGTATGCACGGGCCTAGGGCACATCCGCCGAACTATGCAGTGCCGTGTGTATTTCGGGGCCGGCGGCGCGGCGGATGGGTATGTACGCGAAATTTCTGCACCGTGCACACAAACACCGTGCACACCGGCACGGGTCAGGAGTCCGCCTGCCGGGCCACCCACACCGCGACCTGGGCCCGGGAGTTGAACCCGAGCTTGGTCAGCATGTTGGCGACATGCCGGGCTACGGTGGCCTGGCTGATGACCAGTTCGTCGGCGATGGCCCGGTTGCTCAGCCCACGGGAGATCAGCCTGGCGATCTCCAGCTCGCGCGGGGTGAGCGTGGACACCTCGCTGCTCACGGCGGCCCGCGGCCGCGGGATCGGGGCCCAGTCGGCGGGCGCCCGCCGGGCTGGCCGCGCCGTTGCCCTCCGGCGACGGCTGCACTGCGTACGCGACCGCCTCAGCCGCGGTCATCGCCCGGCCCTCGGCCAGCAGCGCGGCGGCGTGCGGTTCGCCCAGCGCCTTGCGGGCCGGGCCCAGCAGGTCGGCCAGCCGGGCCCCGCTCAGCGGGGCATGGCCGGCCCGCAGCTCGACCGCGGCGCCGGCCAGCCGGGCGGCCCGCGCCGGGTCGCCGGCCCGGGCCTCCAGCCCGGCCATCGCCTCCAGGCCGCGGGCGACCGGCAGCCGCTGCCCGGTGGCCAGGCTGAGCTGCAGGCTCTCGGTCAGGCTGGACCGGGCCAGGCCCAGGTCGCCCTGGGTGAGCGCGACCGCGGCGATGCCCGCCAGGCAACGGGCGATCTCCGGCCGGGCGTCTATCTCCTGGTACAGGCTGAGCGCCGCCTGGTAGTGGCTGATCGCGGCCAGGTAGTCGCCGCGCGAGCGGGCCACCCCGCCCAGGCCGTAGCGGACCTGGGCCACCCCCCAGCCGTTGTTGTCCCGGAGCACCTCGAGCGCGGCCTCGTAGGCAGCCTGCGCCTCGCGCAGGCTGCCCAGCCGGGCCAGGCCGGCCGCCTTGATACTCAGCGCCAGCCCTTCCTCCCAGTCGTTGCCCAGCTTGTGCGCCGTGGCCGCGGCCTCGTCGATCCGGGCCACCGCCTCATCCACCCGGCCGGCCCGCAGCGCGGACACCGCGAGCAGCCGCAGCGCGCCCGCCTCGTGCGGGTCACCTACCTGGCGGCACAGCTCCAGGCCCTCGCCCGCGCAGCGCGCCACCGTGTCGTAGTCCTGCTGCTCGAAAGCCAGGTCGCCGCGGAACACCAGGGCCGGCCCGCGGACCGCGGCGGGCAGCCCGCCGGCCTGGCTCAGGAACCGGTCGAACCAGGCCACGCCCTCGGCCGTGTCGCCGTGCGTCAGCCAGGGGTTGCGCATCGCCCCGCACGTCCGCAGCCCCTCGGCGATGTCGCCGCGGTGCAGCGAGGTGACCAGGGCCAGCCGGTAGTTGTCCAGGTCGCCGGCGATCTGCCGGTACAGCGCCACCCGCCGCGGCCAGGACGGCGCGCCCCGGACGAACGCCTGGGACACCACCCACTCGGCGTACCGGAGCAGGTAGTCGCGGTGCCGTCGCCGGACCTCGTCCTCCTCGCCGGACGCGGCCAGCCGGCTGGCCGCGTACTCCTTGATCGTATCCAGCAGCCGGTACCGGGATTCGCCGCGCAGCTCGTGGTCGAAGGTGACCAGCGACTTGTCGATCAGCGCGGCCATCAGGTCGAGCACGGCGGTGGCCGGGATCTGCTCGTCCGCGCAGACCTGCTCGGCCATCTCCAGGTTCCAGCCCGCGAACACCGACAGCCGCCGGAGCAGGATCTGCTCCGGCCCGGACAGCAGCTCGTAACTCCAGTCCACCGCGGCCCGCAGCGTCTGCTGCCGCGGCGGCGCGGTCCGGTCCCCGGACGCCAGCAGCCGGAACCGGTCATCCAGCCGGCTGGCGATCTGCTCCACCGACAGCGCCCGCACCCGGGCCGCGGCCAGCTCGATGGCCAGCGGCATGCCATCCAGCAGCCGGCACAGCCGGGCCACCGCCACCGCGTTGTCGCGGCCCAGCTCGAACCCGGCCCGGGCGGCCGACGCGCGGTCCGCGAACAGCCGCATCGCCTCGTGCCGGGCCAGGTCGGCCAGCGAGCCCGGGTCCAGCAGAGCAGGCAGCGACAGCGGCGGCACCCGCCACACCGTCTCGCCGCGCACCCGCAGCGGCTCCCGGCTGGTGGCCAGCACGCGCAGCTCCGGGCAGCCGGCCAGCAGCTGCTGCACCAGCTCGGCGCAGCCCTCCACCAGATGCTCGCAGGTATCCAGGATGAGCAGCAGGCGGCGGCCGCGCAGCGCCTCGGTCAGCGTGGCCAGCAGCGGCCGGTCCGGCTCCTCGCGCACCCCGAAGGTGGCCGCCACCCGGCGCGGGATCAGCTCGGCGTCGGCCGTGTCGGCCAGCTCGACGAGCCACGCCCCGTCCGGGAAATCCGGCACCACCTCGCAGGCCAGCCGCACCGCCAGCCGGGTCTTGCCGATGCCACCCGGCCCGCACAGCGTCAGCGCCCGGACATCGCTGAGCAGCGTGCCGAGCTCAGTGAGATCGCGCTCCCGGCCGACGAAGCTGTTCGGCTCCGCAGGGAGATTGCCCGAGCTCGGTGGGGCTGCGGAAGTCATGGCATGCGGACCGTCTGGTTGGTGGCGGGGTGGCTACGCGGCTGGGGTGCTCATTCGCGGACGTCAACGGGAACAGCGCTGGTGTAGTGCAGTCGACCGAAATACATCAGTTTGACCATTGTCCACCACTGCGTGCCGCGTCGGGTAGTAACCGGTACTCGCACATGATAACGGAGAGTGATCTCCTTTCCAGGTGAGACGGCGAAACCGCGGGTCCACGGCTGCATCGCAGGCCAGCTGCCGAACGGCGAGATCAGCTGGGCCTCGCCGCGGATCGGGCTGGCCGCCCGGTTGGCCAGCCGGACGGCCAGCTCACTGTGCTGCCCGGCGGCGACCCGCAGCGCCGGGGTCAGCACGGTCACGTCGAGTTCCGCCGCGATGGCCTGCTGGTCGGCCTGCACCGCGGGCACCAGCTCGTCCAGCGGCATGGTCAGTGACGGTGCCGGGGGCAGCCCGAGATACACCGCCACCGCGTCCTCGATCACCTGGCCGAGCTGGTCATGTATCCGCGCGGCCACAAAATAGTGCCCGGCCGCCGCGCCCGGCGCGCCGCGCACGCTCAGTTCCCACTCGGCGAACCCCAGCGGCGGCAGCTGGTAAGCCAGCGGCCCAGCGGGCTGGACCATCAGGCCGCTCGGGACGTCCAGCTCAACAGCCCCACTAGCCCCGTCAGGCCCGCCCGCCACGGTGAGCCGGAGCCGGCTTTCATCGGCGGACCCCGCGGTCGGGACGGTGAGCCGGGTGGGGGACAGGTGCACCGCGACCGGGAGGTTGCCGGCCGGGGCCGGGCCTTTGCCGTGCAGCCAGTACCGGGTGAACACCGGCTGAGCCGGCTCGGGTAGTGCCACGTCGGTGGCTGGTGGGTTCTCTGATGTTTGTGTTACCGGTGACGGCACACCCAGCGCCAGCGTCACCGTGCCGGCCGGGCCGATCGCGGTCACCGCCGCGCCGTCGTCCACCGGCAGCGCGGGCCCGCCGTCCCCGTCCTCGGTCAGCCCGGTCAGCTGGGCCCCGGTGATCCCGGTGAACAGGCCCACCCGGGCCGGCGCCGCGGCCCGGCCACCCAGGTCGCGCAGCCGCGCGGTCACCCCGGCGGACCGGTCCGGTGTGCCCTCCCGGCCGGAAGCCAGCGGGTTGCCGCGCGGCTTGAGCGCGGCCAGCATGGCGGGCCCGTCAACGGTGCACAGGCTGGCCGCGGCGGGCAGCGCGCCCGCGTGCACCGGCGTCATCGCGACCAGCAGCGGGTGGTTGTAGGCCTGGCCGGCCGGGGCGAAGCCGGCCGATCGCCAGTCCCCGGGCCCGGCGGCCAGCGCGTACTCGAACGTGTGGCTCCAGTGCTGCCAGGCGAAGCTGCTGCCGTCCGGCGCGGTCCGCTTGCCGCCGTCGATCCACACCCCGGACGGCCACGCGCTGCACGACCGCATCAGCGCGATGTGCAGCGTCCCGTCCGGGGTGACCAGGCTGCTCGGGGTGCCCCGGTTGAGCAGCGCCACCGAGTGGCCGGCCAGCCCCGGCCCGGCGTCGTCCCCCAGCGGCGTCACCGAGAGCTCCGAGTCGGCCAGGTCGGCGGCCACCGCGGTCAGCGCGGCGGCCAGGTCCGGGCCGGCGACGATCAGCACCGGCAGGTCCCGCGGCCCGCGCACGTCGGCGCCGGGCGCGAACGCCGACGCCCGGGACTGCGCGGCGGGCAGCCACAGCGGCAGGCCGGCGGCCAGCGCCCGGCTGAGCTCCGCCCCGAACGGGTCAACCGTCTCCAGCAGCCGGGCCGTCCACGGGTTCTGCTCCGGGCCGCCCAGCGCGATCCGCACGTCAGGCACGTTCGAGTCCAGGTCGAGGGCGCCGTAGCGCGGCCCGTCCGGCCAGGAACAGGTGGCCGTGACCCCCTGCCCGGCCAGCGCCGCCACCAGGCCGGTGACCGGCCCGGTACTGGCGTTAAGGAAATCGGGCCCGGGCAGGATGATCTCGGCCACGCCGATGGCACGGCGCTCAGCCTGGCCGGACAGCGCGGTCCAGCTGACCCGCGCGGTGGACCCCGTCCCGAACCACTCGTGCGCCGGGTTGTCCAGGGTGAACGCGTGCTCGGCGACGTCCGCGTCGATGCTGCCGAACGGCCGGCCGATGGCCGCGGTCGCGCCCTGGTAGACCGGCAGCCCGCCGGGCACGTCGGCCGGGAAGCGCACCCGGAGCAGCCGGTCGTGCCCGATCGAGCCGTCCACGTGGCTGCGGAACTCCACCGCCTGGGCGCCGTCCCAGAGCAGCGTCTCCTGGGTGACCCGCAGGTCGCCGAGGCTGAACTCGGCCAGCAGCCGGGCGCCCAGCGGGCAGCGCTGCGCGGTCACCTTGGCCGGGGCGGCGGCCGACCCGGTGCCCGGGCCCTTGGGCGACAGCAGCCACGGGCCCTCACCCCAGCGCGGGTGGGCGGCGTACTCCTCCTGGACGATCAGCTCGTTGCCGCCGGGCCGGAGCAGCTCGGCGCCGGACAGCTTGTCCCGCACCCGGGTCAGCGTGCCGCCCCGGGCCGGGTCGGCCTCGACCAGGAACCGGTCGTTCTCGATCAGCGTGCCCGGCTGCGGCGCCCAGCCGGCCCGCTCGGGCTCGGCGGGCGCCGGGGCGGCCCAGTACGTCCGGTAGCCCACCCCGGGCACGTCCGCGGCGCGGAACGTCACGGTCAGCCCGGCCAGGCTGCCGTCCGGGTGCCGCCGCGGGTGCTCGGCCAGGAACGGGACGGCCCCGGTCTCGTCACGCAGCGTGATCCAGGCCGGGCCGGGCGCGGCGAACTCCAGCTCGGCGCCGACCAGGCCGGACCGCGGCCAGGACAGCGTGTTGAACACGACCAGCGCGCGGTTGCCCGGGTCCTGGCGCCCGGGCCACCGGCGGCGCGCCGGGTGTCCGCACGGGCGGCCAGCTCCGCGGCCGCGTCCCGGCGCGCCTGGTCGCCGCGCTGCCAGGCCTCCCGCCAGCCGCCCAGCAGGTCCAGGTACACCTGGTCGGACTCGGTGCCGGTGATCGCGTCGTGGTGCGCGCCGAACACCAGCTGCCGCCAGGCCTTGTCCAGCGACTCGGCCGGGTAGCCCGCGCCGGCCAGCCAGGCCAGCGTGGCCAGCAGCTCACCGTCGCGCACCGCCACCTCGGCCGCGCGCTGCGCCTGCTTGGTGTCGATGTAGGACACGTCCTTGCCCGGGTAGACCGGGTTCATGTCCCGGGTCTGCGGGACCAGCCAGCTGCCGCGCGCGGCCGCGTCGGCGCGCACCGCGGCGAAGAACTCGCGCGGCACCGCGGTGACGAACCGGGGCCACACGTAGCGCTGGTTCCAGTCCCGGTGGATGGCGGTCACCCAGCGGCTCGGGATGACGTGGTCCGCGCCCACCGGGAGCAGCACGTTGCGGGTGGCCGCGACCGGGGCCAGGGTGCGGAACTCATCGAGCGCGGCCTGCTCCGCGCCGGCCAGGTCGGCCGCCTGGTGGGTGGCCCAGCCCGCCCCGTAGTGGTTGGCCATGTAGCTGGTCAGCAGGCCGCGGCCGTCCGGCGAGACCCACTCGAACTCGCTGCGCATCTGCATCCGCCGGTTGTCGCCGACGGTGCGCAGCGGGCCCCACTGGTGGTACGGGCCGCGGGCCCAGGCCGACTCGGCCAGCCCGGCCGCGGCCATCAGCCCGGGGTAGCCGGGGTCGTGCCCGAACGCGTCCAGCATCCACGCGGTGCGCGGGTCGCCGCCGGCCACATCGCGCTGGTAGCCGAGCCCGTAGACGGCGTTGCGGATGGTGGACTCGGCCCCGGTCAGGTTGGTGTTCGGCTCGTTGTAGTTGCCGCCGACGATCTCCACCCGGCCGTCGGCGATGAGCTGCCGCAGCTCGGCCCGGTGCTCCGGGTGGGTGTCCAGGTACGGCTTGAGGTAGTCGATCTCGGCCAGCACGAACTTGTAGTCCGGGTCCTCGCGGGCGTGCGCCAGGTGCAGCTCGACCAGCTCGAACGCGGTGCGCACGTCGGGCAGCCGGCCGTGCTCGTCCGGCAGCAGCAGCCGGGACTCGGTGAACTCGCCCTGGGTGTCCCACCAGACCGGGTCGTAGTGGAAGTGGCTGACCATCCACATCGTCCAGCCGGTCTCGGCGGCCCGGATCTCGGCCGCCAGCTCGGCCCGCTCGCCGTTACCCTCCGCGACCGCGGTGACCTGCCGCGGGCTGCCGGGCTGATAGGGCGGCGCGAGGTGCACGCCGACCTCGGCGGCCCGCTCTCCGCCCGGCTCCGGCAGTTCCATATCGAACGCCGTTGGCGTGCTGACTCCGGCCCCTTCGACCCGGACCTGGATGGGCGCGGTCCCCGGCTGCGCCGGGGCGTCGTTACGCACCGTGACGCGGATGATCTGGAGCGGGTGCTGCGCGCTCCCGCCGAACAGCTCGGTCGCCTCGACCGCCGTGATCCGCATGGGTTCATCGTGACACGGCTGGCCGACCCCTTGCCGGAAGACATGTTTCGAAGCTAGTATTTCGAAACATGTCTTCCGATGATCGTCCACATCTGGCCCTCACCGACCCACGGATGATCCGGGCCATCGCGCACCCGGTCCGGATGGCCCTGATCGAGGCCATGGAGCAGACCGAGTCCAGGACGCTGACCGCCACCCAGGCCAGCGAGCTGCTCGGCGAGTCGCCCGCCAACTGCGCGTTCCACCTGCGCACGCTGGCCAAGTACGGGTTCGTGGAGGAGGCGGGCGGCGGCCGCGGCCGGGAGCGGCCGTGGCGGCTGAAGTACCGCACCCTGGAGCTCAAGCCGCCGTGGCCGGACCCGGAGAGCCGGCTGGCCGTGGAAGCCGCCGCCACGGTATGGATCGACCGGTGGCTGGACCGGGCCAAGGACCGGCTCCGGCGGGCGCTCCGCTTCCCCGCCGAGTGGCAGGAAGCCTCGATCGCGTCGGAGAGGGTGCTGCACCTGACCGCCGCCGAGGCGATGCAGCTGGCCAACGACACGCACGCGCTGTGGGACCCGTACCGGGACCGGGGCGACGACCCGTCGCTGCGCCCGCCGGGCAGCCTGCGGTTCGAGGTGCTGGTGTTCGGCTACCCGGTCGACGAGCCGCCTGGCTCGGACAGCGACTGACGTGCGCCGGCTGCTCAAGCACCGGGACGCGCGCATCTACCTGGCCGGCCAGATCCTGTCCGTGCTCGGGGACAACGCGCTGTGGCTGGCCATGGGCATCTGGGTCAAGCAGCGCACCGGCAGCAACAGCGCGGCCGGCCTGGTGTTCTTCGCGTTCATCTGCGGCACCTGCCTGGCCCCGCTGACCGGGCTGCTGGTGGACCGGGTGCGCCGCCGCCCGCTGCTGATCACCGTCAACCTGGCCGCCGCCGCGCTGGTCTGCCTGCTGCTGCTGGCCGGCGGGCCGCGGCTGTGGCTGGTCTACCCGGTCATGTTCGGCTATGGCGCGGCGAACAGCCTGCTCAGCAGCGCGCAGACCGCGCTGCTGCCGCAATTGCTGCCCGACGATCTGCTCGGCGCGGCCAATTCGGCCTACCAGCTGGCCTCGTCCGGGCTGCACGTGATCACCCCGCTGCTCGGCGCGGGCCTGCTGGTCTGGGCCGGGCCGGGGCCGGTGATCGGCCTCGACGCGGCCACGTTCGTGCTGGCCGCGGCGGCAGCCGCGGCGCTGCGGCTGCGCGCGGACCGGCCGGCCCCCGGCGCCGGGCCGCGGTGGGCCGCGATCACCGCCGGGCTGCGGCACATCGCGGCCACCCCGGTGCTGCGCCGGGTGGTGGCCGCGGTGGTGATCGGGGCCACCGTGTTCGGTTTCTTCGAGACCGTGCAGTTCGCGGTCGTCGGCACCGGCCTGCACCGGAGCCCGGCGTTCCTCGGCGTGCTCACCGCGGCGCAGGGCGGCGGCGCGGTGGTCGGCGGGCTGCTGGCCGCGCCGGTGCTGGCCCGGACCAGCGAGCGGCTGCTGGTCGGCAGCGGCCTGCTCGCCTGCGCGCTAAGCTGCCTGGCTGCGACGACCGGGCAGCTCGCGCTGGTGCTGGCCGGCGCCGCGCTGCTCGGCGTATGCATCGTCTGGATCAACGTCGGGGCGATCACCCTGGTCCAGCGGCAGACCCCGGCGCGGCTGCTGGGCCGGGTGGACGCGGCGGCCAACGTGCTCGTCACCGTGCCCCAGGCGATATCGATCGCGGTAGGCGCCGCTGCCATCGCCGTGCTCGACTACCGCATCCTGCTGGCGGTGATGGCCGCAGTCATGCTGGCTGCCGCCGGTTATCTGGCCCGCGTGCCTGGTTCGCACCGGGCACGGCAACGCGACCACTGGCTACGGCAAGCAATCGAGTGCAGAGATAGATACCATTCCTTGTGATGTGCGATACCGAGAGCACCAAGGAATCGGGGTGGCGGGGGATGGCCGACCCACCAGTGACCTTGAAAGACGTGGCCGCGCGGGCCCGCGTGCACCCGGCCACCGCGTCCCGCGCGCTCAACCCGGAGACCCGGCTGCTGGTCCGCGAGGACACCGCCGCGCGGGTACTGGAGGCCGCGGCCGAGCTCGGCTACCGGCCCAACACGGTGGCCCGCAGCCTGCGCACCCGCCGCTCGCACAGCATCGGGGTGCTCATCCCGGACCTGAACAACCCGCTGTTCCCGCCGATCGTGCGGGGCATCGAGGACCGGCTGGCCGCGGCCGGCTACGTGGCGCTGATCGGCAACACCGACGGTGACCCGGACCGGGAGCGGACGCTGTTCGAGCAGATGCGCGCCCGGCACGTGGATGGCCTGGTGCTGGCCACCGTGCACCTGGGTGACCCGCTGCTGGCCGAGTCGGCCCGGGCCGACCTGCCGGTGGTGCTGATGAACCGGCTGGCCCACGACTACAGCCTGCCCTCGGTGTCGGTGGACAACGAGCGCGGCATCCGGATGGCCGTGGCCCACCTGGCCCAGCTCGGGCACACCCGGATCGCGCACATCGCCGGCCCGCAGGAGGTGTCCACCGGGCTGGCCCGGTACCGCGGTTTCCTGGCCGCGATGGAGGCGCACGGCCTGCAGCCGGACCCGGACCTGATCGTGACCGCCCGGTCGTTCTCCATCGAGGAGGGGCACCGCTGCGCGCGGCTCCTGATGCACCGGGACCCCCGCTGCACCGCGGTGGCGGCCGGGAACGACATGCTCGCGGTCGGCTGCTACGCCGCACTGGACGAGGCGGGGCTGCGCTGCCCGCAGGACATCTCGGTGGTCGGCTTCAACGACATGCCGTTCATCGACCGGCTGCGCCCGCCGCTGACCACCATCCGCTTCCCGCACTACCAGGTGGGCACCGAGGCCGCGCAGCTGCTACTGGAGCGGATCGCCGGGCACACCGGCCCGGTCAAGGTGCTGTTCCTCGCCCCTGAGCTGGTGGTGCGCGGCTCCACCGGCCCGGTCCCCGGCCCGGCCAGCGCGGTCGGGGGGCCCGGCGAGCTCGCGGTGGATGGGGCACCCGCCGCCACCGCCGCCCGAGAGATCGCTCGCGAGAGCCGCTGAGGAAAATTCCGGTATAGATCTAGATCATGTCGGTTGACAGTGGACTGACACATAAGTCAGGCTTCGTGCAAACGATTGTCAGTGCTAGGGGTGACCTGATGGCAGAGCACGGTGACGAACTGCGCCTGGGCTGGCTGGGCACCGGGCGGATGGGTTCCGAACTGGTGCAAAGGCTGCTCGCGGCGGGCTGTGACGTCGCCGTCTACAACCGGACCCGGGCCAAGTGCGAGCCACTGGCCGCGCTCGGCGCCAAGGTGGTCTCCTCGCCCGCGGAACTCGGCACCCGGGACATCGTGTTCGCCACCGTCGGCACGCCGCAGGACCTGATCGACGCGGTGCTCGGCGACGGCGGGCTCACCGCGGGCGAGGCGTCGCCGCGGGTCCTGGTGGACTGCTCGACCATCTCGGCCGACGTGTCCGGGCAGATCCGCGGCAAGCTCGCCGCGCGGGGCACCGACCTGCTGGCCGCGCCGGTGATGGGCAACCCCAAGGTGGCCAGTGTGGGCAAGCTCACGCTGGCCGTTTCCGGGCCGCAGGCCGCCTTTGATCTGGCCCGGCCATACCTCGACCTGCTCGGCGCGGGAGCGACATATGTCGGCGAGGGAGAACTGGCCCGGACGGTAAAGCTTTGCCATAACCTGTTCCTCGGCGTCGTCACCCAGTCGCTGGCGGAAGTGACGATCCTGGCCCAGAAGAGCGGCGTCAGCCGGGAAGCGTTCCTTAGCTGCCTTAACAAAAGTGTGATGGGTTCGCCGTTTACTCGTTACAAATCGCCGGCATTCGTCAACCTCGACTTTCATCCGACCTTTACCGCCACCTTGCTGCGCAAGGACTTTGACCTGGGCCTGGCGGCCGGCCGGGAACACGAAGTGCCGCTCCCGGTCGCCTCGCTGGTACACGAGATGATCCAGGCGCTTATTGGCCGTGGTTACGGCGAGCAGGATTTCGCCGCCCTGATAGAACTCGAAGCCCAGTCGTCCGGCCTGCAGTTGGTGAGTGAAAACTCCGACATCTCAGACGGACTCGACCAAGCCGACGGCAGTGAAGCCAATGCAGTACCGTGAGCCACTGTCCCGGCCAGCCCCCCTGCAGCCATCCGGGCCCCCCACGGACGCGCCAGCCGGCGCGTGGCTGCCCCTGGCCAATCCACAGGAGATTCCTGAACTGGAAGGAGGACCGGATGAAACCTCACCGCACCCGGTTCTTGGCTATCCCGGCTGTGGCCGCAGCAGCGGCTATGGTCCTCGCCGCCTGCAGCAGCAGCGGCGGTAGCAGCAACGCATCAGGCGGCAATACCAAGTCGCCGATCCTCATCGGGACGTCACTGTCGCTGACCGGCGACTTCTCTGCCGACGGCCAGGCTTTCCAGCGTGGCTACGTGCTCTGGCAGAACGAGGTGAACAGCCATGGCGGCCTGCTTGGCCGCAAGGTCAAGATGGTCTTCCTGAACGACCAGAGCAGCCCGACCACGGTGGCCACCAACTACACCAAGCTCATCGCGCAGCAGAAGGTGAACTTCGTCTTCGGGCCGTTCTCCACGCTGCTGACGGTGCCCGCCGCCAAGGTTGCGGCCCGCTACGGCTACGCGTTCCCCGAGGGCGCGGGCGGTGGTCCAGCCGTCTACCAGCTCGGCTTGCCGAACATCTTTAACCCGAGCCCGCCGGTCGCCGACCAGCTCGTGCCGTTCGCCGACTGGGTGGCCTCGCTGCCCGCCAGCGAGCGCCCGAAGACGGCGGCTTACCCGCAGGACAACGACCCGTTTGCCGACCCGATGACGGAGACCGCGCAGGCCATCCTGCAGAAGGCGGGCATCAAGACCGTCTACTCGAAGGTCTTCCCGGCCGAGAACCCCGACTACAAGGCGGGCGCCGACGCGGTCGCGGCCACCGATGCGCAGATGGTGGTGCTCGGCTCGGCCGATGTGCCGACGCTGGCAACGCGTTCATCACGCGTTCCAGCAGCAGCACTACAACCCGAAGATCTTCGCGGCCACCTCCGGGCCGGACCAGGGCGAGGCGTTCCTGAACGCGGTCGGGGCCAACAACGCCACCGGCATCATGGTGCCGAACGGCTGGTATGGCGGGATCAGAACGCGCTGAGCCAGACCATGGTCAAGGCCTACATCGCCAAGTACGGCGGCAACGCGTCGGACATCAACGCGGACGTCGCCGAGGCTATCTCGGTCGGCGAGATCGCTGGCCGATGCGGCCACCGCGACCAAGAGCCTGAGCAACTCGAAGATCATCCATTACCTGCACAGCGGCGTGACGCTGCAGACCGTGCAGGGCGCGGTGCAGTTCAACAGCGTCGGCGAGAACGTGGTCGCGCCGAAGTTCATCTTCCAGTGGCAGAGCCCGAGCAATTTCGTCCAGGTGCTGCCGTCCACCGACCCCGCGTCGGTGGCGATTGTCAACCCCAAGCCCAACTGGGGCAGCTGAGCCAGCGGTTATCAGCTGATGGTGCGGTGCACGGAGCGGCACATGGCAGCCTGCCAGCGTTCGGCCCAAACCGGCCGAACGGGGGCCGGCGAGGGCATACGGTGCCGGATGAATGCCATGTGCGCTCCGCGCACCGGGGCACCCACCTCACGCTTCCAGGTGTCCCGGCATGGCCACAGGAAGGGAGAAACCCGATGAGGCGCGACCGCGCCAGGTTCTCGCTGCTCGCTGCCGGTGGCGCGGTAACCGCGCTGACGCTGGCCGCGTGCGGCAGTGGCAATGCCAGCACCACCGCCAGCAGCACCACCGGGCACCCGATCGTGGTCGGCATCTCGCTGCCGCTGACCGGGCAGTTCTCCGCGGACGGCATCGCGACCGAACACGGATACCAGCTCTGGGCCAGCGACGTCAACGCCAACGGCGGCCTGCTCGGCCGGCCGGTGCAGCTGAAGATCGTCAACGACAACAGCAACCCGACCACGGTGACCAAGGACTACACCACGCTGATCACCCAGGATCACGTGGACCTGATGCTGGCCCCGTTCTCCACCCTGCTCACCGCCTCCGCCCAGCCGGTCGCGGAGAAGTACCACTACGCGCTGGCCGCCGGGTCGGCCACCGGTCCCGCCGTCTTCACGAATGCGGATCCCTACTTCCTCAGCGTCAGCGTGCCGGACGCGACCGAGATGGACCCGTTCGCCAACTGGGTGGCGGCGCTGCCGGCCGGCCAGAAGCCGGCCACCGCGGCCTACCCGATGGTGAACGACCCGTTCGCCGACCCGCCGGTCTTGGCCACCGAGGCGTTTCTGTCGAAGCATGGGGTCCGGACGGTCTACCCCGCCAACCAGAAAACGGCGCCCACGCCGAACGCGACCGACTCGAACCTGATCCCGATGGCGAACAAGGTCGCGGCCTTGCACCCGCAACTCGTGGTGCTCGGCACGGTGGACGTGCCCAGCCTGCTGGCGTTCGTCAACGCGTTCAAGGCCAAGGGCTTCACCCCGAAGATCATGATCGCGTCCTCCGGCCCGGACCAGGGCGAGGAGTTCCTGCACCACATCGGCGTGTCCAGCGCCCAGGCGATCATGGTGCCGGACGGCTGGTACGGCGGCGAGCCGAACGCGCTCAGCCACGTCATGGTGCAGGACTACATCGCCAAGTTCGGCGGCACCACCAACGACATCAACGCCGACGTGGCCGAGGCCTACTCGGCGGGCGAGACGCTGGCCGCCGCGGTCAAGGCGAAGGGCACCCTGAACAACACCACGATCGAGCGCTACCTGCACACCCACACCGTGCAGACGGTGCAGGGCCCGGCCACCTTCAACGCGCAGGGCGAGAACACCAAGGCGCAGGGCTCGGCGTTCATCTTCCAGTGGCAGAACAGCCAGTTCCTCCAGGTGCTGCCCACGCACCCGGGGCCAGCTGCCCTGGCGGTCAAGCCGAGCTGGGGCTGATCCAGCGGGTTCGACGCTGAGGTCGCGGCCCGGAAACAACTAGTTAGCATGATGAAGGGCATGAACCAGGAATGGGACGCGAACTCACCGAAGCCATCGTCGACGGCATTCTCGGCGGCGGTGTCTACGCGCTGATGGCGGTCGGGCTGACGCTGATCTTCGGCGTGCTCGACATCATCAACATCGCCCAGGGCATCCTGGTCGTGCTCGGCGCGTACCTCAGCTACGTGCTGTCCGTGCACCTGCATATCGACCTGTTTGTCGGCCTGCTGGTGACCGTCCCGGCGATGTTCCTCGTCGGGGTCGCGATCCAGTGGGCCTTCATCAGGCCGCTGCGTGGCCGGGAACGGACGTCGATGTCGCTGCTCGCGACGTACGCGGTGGCGATCATCATCGAGGGCGTGCTGTACCTCATCTTCGGCGCCAACGTGGACAACCTGAACGCCTCGTACGTCACCCAGGGCCCGAAGATCTTCGGCTTCTACCTGGACTACATCTACATCTACGGGTTCCTGCTGGCCGTCGTGCTGGTCGCGGCCATCTACTACATGCTGTACCGGACCACGTTCGGCCGGACGATCCGGGCCACCATGCAGGACCAGATCGCGGCCCGGATCATCGGCATCAACGTGAACCGGGTGCAGATGCTCACGTTCGGCGTCGGCGTGGCCGTCACCGCGGCGGGCGGCATGGTGTTCGGCGCCACCGGCGGCGGGTTCAACCCGAACACCGGCTATGACCTGATCTCCCGGCTGCTCGCCATCATCATCCTGGGCGGCATGGGCAGCATCGCCGGGGCCATGCTGGCCGCCATCTTCATGATCACGCTGGAGTCGGTGGTGGACGTCCTCTGGTCGCCCAGCTGGTCGGTGGTGGTGTTCTACGGCGCGCTGGTGCTCGTCCTGGCCTTCCGGCCGCAGGGCGTGCTCGGCAAGAAGGCGGCGAGGGCGCAATGAGCACGCAGTCCCCGACGAGCATTGACCCGGTGACCACCGACCCGGCGCGCACCGGCCTGCTGCCGTCCGGCCGGGCAGGCCTGCTGATCCGGCTGGGCGGCCTGGCCGTACTGCTGGTCATCGCGGTCATCTTCCCGCTGGTCGTCACCAACGCGCTGGACACCACGTTCGCCGTGGACACGATGATCTTCGTGGCTGCGGTGGTGGCGTGGAACATGTTCTCCGGCTTCTCCGGTTACATCTCGCTGGGCCACGCGGTGTTCTTCGGCACCGGTGCCTACACGGTGGGGCTGCTGACCAACCACTGGCACGTGATCGGCGGCACCATCTTCTTCCTGCTGCCGCTCGGCGGGCTAGCCGCCGCCGTGGTCGCGGTGCCGTTCGGGCTGATCGCGCTGCGGGTACGGCGGCACACCTTCGTCGTGGTCACCATCGCGATCTTCTTTATCTTCCAGCTGATGGCGTACAACTTCGCCTTCACCGGCGGAAACCAGGGCGTCAGCACGCCGTTCTTCCTGTGGACCGCGGCCAGCTACAACAACCCGTTCTACTACGTCGGGCTGATCCTGGCCGTGGGCAGCATCGTGCTGGCCTGGCTGATCCGCAACTCCCGGTTCGGCCTGCAGTTGCTGGCCATCCGGGACGACGAGGACCGGGCCCGCGGGCTCGGCGTGCGGGCCATGCGGGTGAAGCTCTCCGCGTTCGTCATCTCCGGGTTCATCACCGGCATGGTCGGCGGGCTGTGGTGGTTCTTCATCGGCCAGGCGCTGCCGGAGAGCGCGTTCGATCCGACATTCGACCTGACGGTGGCGCTGATGGCGTTCCTCGGCGGCTTCGGCACGCTGGCCGGGCCGGTGCTCGGCGCGCTCATCCTGGAGCCGCTGCAGCAGTGGGACGCAATCACGTTCACCAACGGCTTCTCCGCCGAGATCGCGCTGGGCGCGATCTTCCTGCTGGTCATCCTGTTCCTGCCGCGCGGCATCATCCCGACCGGGAAGGAATTCCTGACCCGGTGGCAGGCGATACGTGAGCGCCGGCGCGAGCCCGCCCCGGGCGACGCGGCCCCGCCGGCCAGCGGCAGCGCCGTGCCCAGCTCCGCTCAGACGGGGGGCGTCCGATGACCGTGCTGCTGCGCACCGAAGGTGTGTCCAAGTCGTTCGGCGGGGTCCAGGCGCTCGACGGGGCCACCCTCGAGGTGGATGAGGGCAGCATCGCCGGCCTGATCGGCCCGAACGGATCCGGCAAGACCACCCTGTTCAACGTCATCACCGGCTACGAGCGGGTGGACAGCGGGCACGTCTACCTGGGTGGCAAGGAGATCACCAACTCCGCGCCGGACAAGGTGTTCGCGGCCGGCATCGGCCGCACCTTCCAGCTCACCCGGGTGTTCTCCCGGCTCACCGTGATGGAGAACATGATCGTCGCCGCCCAGCACCACGAGCGGGGGGACAGGGCAGGCTGCGCAACCCGCTGGCCCGGGCGGGCGGCCCGGCCACCCGGCGCCGGGCCATGGAACTGCTCGAGTTCACCGGCATCGCCCACCACGCGGGCGCGCTGGCCGAGACGCTCTCCTACGGCCAGCGCAAGCTGCTGGAAATGTCCTACGTGCTGATGGCCAGCCCGTCGATCGTGCTGCTCGACGAGGCCGGCGGGGTCAACCCGACGCTGATCACCATGATCGCGGACCGGATCCGGCAGCTCAACGAGCAGGGCACCACGTTCCTCATCGTGGAGCACAACATGGATTTCGTGATGGGACTGTGCGACAAGGTCACCGTCCTGGACTACGGGACCGCGGTGGTCTCCGGGCCGCCCGGCGTGGTGCGGACCGACCCCAAGGTCCTGGACGCCTATCTCGGCACTGCGGAGGACGACGATGACATCCCGGTCGGCTGACGACGCCTCGCCCGCCCTGGTCATCCAGGACGTGGTGGCCGGCTACGGCGGCGGTGACGTGCTGCACGGGGTGAGCATGCAGGTGGCCGAGCGCGGCATCACCTGCGTGGTGGGCCCCAACGGAGCCGGCAAGTCCACCCTGCTGGGCAGCATCTGCGGGCTGCTCAAGCCGCGGCTCGGCCAGGTCACGCTGCGCGGCGAGCGGCTGTCCGGCAAGTCCCCGCGCCAGGTGCTGGACATGGGCGTGGTGCTGGTGCCGCAGAACCACAGCCTGTTCCGCGAGATGACGGTGCGGGAGAACATCATGCTGGGCGGCTACATCCTGCGCGAGCGCGGGCTGGCCGACAAACGGCTGGCCGCCGTGCTGGAGATGTTCCCGCAGGTGACCGAGTGGCTGGGCAAGAAGGCGGGCAGCCTGTCCGGCGGCCAGCAGCGGCTGGTCGAGTTCGCCCGCAGCCTGATGCTCGACCCCACCCTGGTCATCCTGGACGAGCCGTCCATGGGGCTGTCCCCGAAGGTGCTCAAGTCGGTGTTCGACGCGGTCCGGATGATGCACGACCAGGGCAAGACGATCCTGCTGGTGGAGCAGAACGCGCGGGCCGGGCTGCGGCTGTCCACGCACGGCGTGGTGCTGGAGAACGGCCGGGTCCGGCTGTCCGGCACCGGCCACGAAGTGCTGAACCACCCGGAGATCGGCGCGCTCTACCTCGGTGGTGCGGTGACCGACAAGGAGACCCCGGAGGCGAAGGCCGCCGAGGCCCGGGCGGCTGACACTGACACACCGGCCGCCGAGCCGGATCAGCCGCAGTCCGCCGCGAACGGCACCGGGCCGGGAGCCGCTCGTTGATCATCGACGCGCACCGCCACGTCATCGTCCCGGAGATCACCGCGCGTACCGTGCCGGAGGCGTGGCGGCCGTCCATCCGCCCCGCGGACGGCCGGAGCGTGGTCAGCTTCCGCGGCCGGGAGATCAACTCGGTGCTGGGTGAGTTCAGCGACGTCGATGCCATTCTGGCCGAGGCGGCCGCCACCGGGGTCGATCACCTGCTGCTCTCGCCGTGGATCAACCTGGTGCCGGTGGATGCGGCCCCCGGTGACGCCCAGCTGGTCTGCCAGGTGCAGAACGAGGCGCTGGCCCGGCTGGTGGCGGCCGAGCCGCGGCTCAGCGCCGTCGGCGCGGTGCCGCTGCAGGACCCGGAACTGGCCGCGCGGGAGCTGCCCGGCCTGGCCGCCGCCGGGCTGGCCGGCGTCGAGGTCCCGTCCAGCGTGGCCGGCCGGTACCTGGGCGACGACTCGTTCCTGCCGTTCTGGGCGGCGGCGGCGGGCACCGGCGCGCTGGTCTTCATCCACCCGACCACCCGCGGTTTCGGCATCGAGGCGCTGGACAGCTACTACCTGTGGAACTCGGCCGGTAACCCGCTGGAAACCGCGGTGACCGCCGCGCACATCGCGATGGCCGGGGTGCTGGAGCGGTTCCCCAGCCTGCGCGTGCTGCTCGCACACGGCGGCGGCGCGCTGCCGGTACTCCGCGGCCGGCTGCGCCGGGCCTACGCGGTCCGGCCGGAGGCGGCCGCCCGGACCGAACACGGCCCGGACTGGTCGCTGCGCCGGTTCTACTACGACAGCGTCACCCACGACGCCGCGCTGCTGGCCGACCTGGTCGGCTACGCCGGGGCGGAGCAGATCCTGCTCGGCTCGGACCAGCCGTTCGACATGGGCAGCGACAACTGCGTAGCCGAGGTGCGCGCGCTCGGCCTGGACGGCGGCGAAGCGCTGATCCTGGGCGGCAACGCCGGGCGGCTGCTGGCCATGGCCGATGCCTGAGCTCCCGCCCGGTGGCGGCAAACACGGTGGTGCGCTGCTCGCCGCGCTGCTGGCCGAGCATGGGGTGCGGCATGTGTTCGGCGTGCCCGGCGGGCAGACGCTGGCGCTGTACGACGGCCTGCTGGACCAGGCCGGGCTGACCCACGTGCTGACCCGGGACGAGCGCTCGGCCGCCTATGCGGCGGACGGGTACGCCCGGGTGACCGGCCAGGTCGGCGTGTGCGACGCGACGGTCGGGCCGGGCGCGGCCAAGCTGCCGTCCGGCCTGAGTGAGTCGCTGGGCGCCTCGGTGCCGGTCGTCGCGCTGGTCAGCGACCTGCCCGCGCGGCTGGCCCCGCACCGGTACCGCGGCGCCGCCTCGCAGGCCCTGGACCAGGCCGGGCTGCTCGCCCCGGTGACCAAGTGGCAGGCCACGGTGCCCACGGCCGAGGTGCTGCCGGCCCTGGTCCGGCAGGCGTTCCGGGTGGCGGCCACCGGCCTGCCGGCCCGGTGGCGCTGTTCCTGCCGCAGGACATGCTGGACGGGCCCGTGGTTGAGGGCGCCACCGCCGGGCTGGACGGCAGCGCCCGGTTCGGCCGGTTCCCGCCGTTCCGGCCGGTGCCGGACCAGGCCGACCTGGCCACCGCGGCCGCCGTGCTGCGCGCCGCGCAGCGCCCGTTCATCCTGGCCGGCGGGGGCGTCCAGCTGTCCGGCGCCGGGCCCGAGCTGACCGCGCTGGCCGAGCGGGCCGGCGCCGCGGTGGGCAGCACGCTGTCCGGCAAGGGGGCCATCGCCGAGGATCATCCGCTGAGCGTGGGCGTCACCGGGTCGATGGGCACCACCGCCGCGGCGGCCGCGCTGGCCGAGGCCGACGTGGTGCTGCTGGCCGGCTGCAAGGCGGGCGGCGGGGCCACCTACGGCTGGACGCTGCCCCACCCCGGCCAGGCCGTGCTCCAGCTCGACATCGACCCGGCCGAGCTGGGCCGGGCGTTCCCGCTGCGCGCGGCGCTGCTCGGCGACGCGCGGGCCGGGCTGGCCGCGCTGCTGACCGCTATCCAGGCCGCCGGTGGTCTCGACGCGGCCCGTGGTTCCGATGAAGATAGCCCGCCGGAGCCGGACCGGTCCGCGTGGCGGGCCCGGTCGGCCGAACTGACCGGGGCCTGGCGGGCGGCCAGGGACGCCGAGCGGGCCAGCGATCAGCAGCCGATCGCGCCGCAGCGGGTGCTGGCCGAACTGGAGGCCGCGCTCGGCCCGGACGACGTGCTGATCTGCGACGCCAGCCTGGCCAGCGGCTGGGGCGGGGTGTACCTGGAGCAGTGCCGCCCGGGCCGACGGGTGCTCTGCCCGCGCGGCCAGGCCGGCCTGGGCTACGCGCTGCCCGCCGCCATCGGCGTGGCTACCGGCACCCAGCACCGCACCGTGGTGCTGACCGGCGACGGCGCGCTCGGCTACGCGGTCGGCGAACTGGCCACCGTGGCCGAGCTCGGGCTCCCGGTGACCGTGATCGTGCTGAACAACCGGTCCCTCGGCTGGATCCGCTGGTACCGCCGGATCACCTTTGGCCGCGGCTGGGAGGACGACGACTTCGCCGACGTGGCGTTCAATGAAATCGCCCGGGGTTTCGGGCTGCATGCGGCGCGGGTCAGCGAGCCCGGCCGGCTGGCCGGTGCGCTGCACGATGCGCTGGCCTGCCCGCCCGCGCTGCTGGACCTGGTCACCGACGCCTGGCAGACCCCGATCACCGCGCACCGGGAGGCGGTTGCTACCCGGAGCGCCACTGGATATGGAGGCTGACCCGGTGCCCCGACACCCGGACCGCCAGATCGAGCGGATGGCCCAGCCGGACGCCGCCCGGCTGCTCGTCACGAGCGGGGTGGCCGTCGTCGCCACCGGCAGCGTGGAACAGCACGGCGGGCACCTGCCGCTGGGCACCGATGCGTTCGCCGCGCTGTCCGTGGCCGAGCGGGTCGCCGAGCGGCTGGACACCGTGGTCGCGTCGCTCGGCCCGGTCGGCGTGGCGCACTACCACCTGTCCTGGCCGGGCACGCTGTCGCTGCGGCCGGCCACGCTGGCCGCGGTGCTGGTTGACGTGTGCGGCGGCCTGGCTGCCGCGGGCGCCCGCCGGATCCTGGTGGTGAACTGGCACGAGGGCAACTCGGCCACGCTGCGCCTCGGCGCGGACGAGGCCCAGCAGCGGCACGGGGTCCAGGTGGTGATCGCCGAGGCGCACGTGATCACGCACACCAGCTTCCCGGACGAGATGGAGTTCACCCACGCCGGGTCGATGGAGACGGCCGCGGTGCTGGCCTACGAGCCCGGCCTGGTCCACCTGGACCGGGCCACGCCGCCGAGCGAGCGGGCCGCCGGGGAGGCCGCGCACGGGCTGTTCCGGCGGCCCGACGTGTACCCGGTGCTGCGCGACTTCCACCAGGTGGCGCAGACCGGCTGGTACGGCCGCCCGGAGCGGGCCGGGGCCGGCCGGGCCGAGGAGATCGCCGAGGCGGTCGCGGATCACGTGGTGCGGCGGGCCCGGGAGATCTGGGCCGCGCTGGGGGAGGACCGATGAGCACGATGCGCGCCGCGGTGCTCCGCGAGTTCGGCCAGCTCGTCGTCGAGGACGTGGCCATGCCGGTGCCCGGCCCGGTGAGGTGCTGGTCCGGGTGCGGGCCTGCGGCATCTGCGGAACCGACCTCAAGATTGTCAACGGCGGCTACCGGGGCACCTGGCCGCCCGCGCTGCCGTTCATCATCGGCCACGAGTGGTCCGGGGAGGTGGCCGCGCTGGGCCCGGACGCTGAGGGCCTAGATGCGGAGCGGAGCGGGCTGCGCCCGGGGGACCGGGTGGTGGCCGAGAACCATACCGGCTGCGCCAGCTGCCCGATGTGCCGGGCCGGCCGGTACAACCTGTGCGAGCGGGTCCGCGAGCCCGGTTTCCGGCTGTACGGGCACACCGCCCCGGGGGCGCTGGCCGAGTACGCGGTGCGCCCGGCGGTGGCGCTGCACCGGGTGCCGGAGGAGGTCAGCGAGGTGTCCGCCGCCCTGGTCAACCAGGGCGCGCTCACCGTGCACGCGGCCCGGCGGACCGGCCTCGGCGCCGGGGACAGTGTGGCCGTGTTCGGCCCCGGGCTGCTCGGCCTGCTGATGATCCAGGTCGCCCGGGCGGCCGGCGCCACCGACGTGATCATGGTCGGCCGGGGGCGGCGGCTGGCGGTGGCCCGCGAGCTCGGCTGCACCGCCGTGGTTGACTACGAGCAGGGTGATCCGGTGGCCGGCATTCGCGCGGCGACCGGCGGCCGCGGCGCGGACCACGTGTACGACTGCTCCGGGAACACCGCCGTCGTCGGCCAGGCGCTGGGCGCGGTCCGGCGCGGCGGGTCGGTGGCGCTGCTCGGCCTGGCCGGCGGCGCGCTGGCCGAGCTGCCGGTGGACCGGGTGACCCTCGACGAGCTGAACGTACTCGGGGTACGTTCGAGTCCGAACGCATACCCCGCCATGATCTCCCTGCTGGCCTCGGGCGCGATCCGCACCGGGCCGCTGACTGCCGACCGTTACCCGCTGTCTGATGTCGCCGCGGCGTTCGGCGCGCTCGCCCGCCGGGAGTCCATCCGCCCCATCATCACCATGCCGCCGGCCTAGCGCCGGGCAGAGCTGGAGGCGCCCCGATGCCAGTTGTCCGTGATCCTGGCGACCTGCCCGCGCGGCAGGGCGCGGGCTGGGCTGAGCAAGCCTGGGCCGGTCCCCAGGAGTTAGGTGCCCCGGTGCCGATGCAGGCCTGGCGCTGGTCGCTGGCCCCGATGGCGGCCAGCCCGCCGATCGGGCTGGGCGCGCCGGAGGGCCTGCTGTATGTGATGGCCGGGGCCGGGATCGCGGAGACGGATGGCGGGCGGTTCGCGGTCGGCCTGGAGAACGTGCTGTGGCTGGGCGGCTGCCCGGAGATCACGCTGCACGCCGGGGCGCGCGGGCTGGAGGTGCTGATCGCCCAGGCGCCCGGGCGGGGCCACCCGCCGGGGCGGGGGCGGCCGGAGCTGTTCACCGCGGCGGACCTGCCGCATCTGGTGTCCACCCGGGATGCCAGGGACCGGCTGGACCTGGTCAGTGACGCGGTGCCGGTGGGTGCCCGGCAGATCCGCGCGAACCGGATGGTGTACCGCCCCGGGGACAGCGCGGCCGCGCACTTCCACGCCGATTCGCACCACGTGTTCTGCGTGCTGGCCGGGGAAGGGCTGCTGTGCACTGACCGGGCGGTGAGCCGGCTGACCGCCGGGATGAGCGCGCTGACCGGCCCGGGCGAGCTGCACTGGTTCGTCAACGACAGCGACGCGGACTTTGCATTCGTCGAGTTCTGGGCCCCGCCGCCCGCGGACACGGTGTGGCCGGTGGCCGCGGACCGGTGCACCTGGGCGCCGGTCAGCTGACACCCCGGAGGTTGAAGATGGAGTACACCAAGGCGGAAGCGAAGCAGGCGGCCCGGGAGTGCTTCACCGGGCTGTGGGCGGCAACCACCACGCCGTTCGGCTCCTCGGGCGAGCTGGACGAGGCGGCGCTGCGCGCTGACCTGGACCGGCTGACCGGCAGCCTGCATATCGACGGCATCTTCTGCGGCGGGGTGACGAGCGAGTTCTGGGCGCTGACCGGCAGCGAGAAGTGCCGCCTGGTCGAGGTGGCGGTGGACGCCACCCGGGGGAAGTGCCCGGTCATCGCGCACACCGGGCATACCTCCGCGGAGCAGGCCATCGAGCTCACCATGCACGCGCAGAAGGCGGGCGCGGACTTCGCGGTGCTCATCAACCCGTACTACCCGGCCGCCTCCGAGGAGGGCCTGTACGCCTGGTTCAGGCAGGTCTGCGGGGCGGTGGACATCGGCATCTGGCTGTTCGATACGGCCTACTCCGGGGTGTCGCTGTCGCTGGACCTGATCGGGCGGCTGGCCGCCGTCGAGAACGTGTGCGGCATCAAGGTCGGCCGGGACCACGCGCACTACCTGCGGGTGCTGGACCGGGTCGGCGGCCAGATCATGGTCTGCGAGCCGCACGAGGGCACCTGGCTGGAGAACATGCGCGAGCACGGCCAGCGCTGCTTCATGTCCTCGGCCGCGCCGTACCTGTACCAGACGCCGGAGTGGCAGCCGATGCGGGAGTACACCGGGCTGGCCGCCCGCGGCGACTTCGCCGCGGCCAGCCAGGTCGCCGACACGCTCGACCCGGTGCGCGTGGTCGCGGCCAAGTGGCTGCACGGCAAGCGGCGGATGGCCGACGCGCTGGCCTCGATCAAGGCGTGGGCCGGCCGGTCGGCATGTCCGGCGGGCCGGTCCGGCTGCCGGTGCTGCCGCACACTGAGGCCGAGGTGGCCGACCTCGCCGCCGACCTGGACGCGGTCAGGCGCTGCCGGGCAGCGGCGGGGTCAGCCCGGGTGCTCCGGAACGGCCACCGGCCTGCCCGCCGCTAGCCCAGCACTGCGGCCGGGTCGTGGCCGAGGTCCTAGAGCATGACCATGGCCGCGTTCCGCCCCGGAGCGCCGGTGATGGACCCGCCCGGGTGGGTGGACCCGCCGGTCTGGTACAGGCCGGGGATGGGCATCCGGTGCGCGGCCCAGCCGGGCGCGGGCCGGAGCGGGCCGCTGAACGCGGGTCCCCGGTTCCCGCCGTGGAACGCGCCGTGGATCATGTGCGGGTTGAGTTCCTCGATGTCCTCCGGGGATTTGATCAGGCTGGCCAGGATGGCCTCGGCCGGGAAATCGGCGACCCGCTGCAGCCGCTCCAGCTGACGCCGGGAATGCTCCTGCTTGCGTCCGCCCAGTCGCCCGTGCCGGGCTGGTAGACCGCGGGCGAGGATCTTCACGGTGTGCTGGCCGGCGGGGGCCCGGCCCGGGTCGGCCAGCGTCGGGGTGGCCACGAGCACCCACGGCGGATCGCTGAGAACCGCCCGGCGCGCAGGTCAGCGGCCATCTGGATGTGGTCCTCGGGCCATCCGGCGAGGCCGGCCGAGACGGCGCTGCGTGGCCCATTCTCGGCCCGGAATTGTGGCGCGGCAGTCGCGCAGTAGTAGGTGGCGAAGCCGGGCACCCCGACGTCGTAGGTGTCCACCCCGTAGTGGAACTCCTCCGGCCAGGCGGGCCGGGGCGCCATGTCGCGCAGGTGCTGGACGTGGATGGTGGATAGCACGGCGGTGCCCGCCCGGTACTCGGTGCCGTCTGCCGTCCGACCCCGGTGCACCGGCCGCCGTCCAGCAGCAGCCGGGTCACCCGTTGATTGCAGAGCACCGTGCCGCCATGATCGGCCAGGTAGCCGGTGAGCGCGGCGGTCAGCTGCCCGGAGCCGCCGATCGGGATGGACCAGCTGCGCTGCTGGCGGCCGAACGTCTGCGCGTAGGGCAGCACCCCGGAGCCCGGCTCGTCCACCGGCTGGAACACCTGGAACGCCATCCAGAGCAGGAACGCCTGGATGTGCCGGCTGGCGAACTCGTGCTGACCACCTGCACCGCGGACAGCTGCCGCCGCCGGGCCCAGATCCGGCCGCGCGGGTGCTCGTGCAGCCGGGCCTCCAGCGGAGGCCCGTACCCGACAGGGGTGAACTGGGCCTCGCTGAAGATGTGCTTGACCTGGTCATACTCGTCCAGCAGCCGGAGGTAGGCCTGCGCGTCGGCGGCGGAGAACCGGGCCACTCGTCCGCCGTCCGGTCCCGGTCCAGCCACATGGTCAGCTGCCGGCCGTCCGGGAACGCCACCTGCTCCACCGGGTCCGGCTCGGCGTAGCGCAGCCCGTAGTCCGCGGCCAGCCCGAGCTCGTCATGCAGCAGCGCCGGGTTGACCCGGATCATCGTGTGCCCGGTGGCGCAGGTGTCGATGCCGAAACCGGGCAGCAGCAGCTCCTCGGTGGCCGCCCCGCCGCCGGGCACCGGCCGCGCGTCCAGGACCAGGCACCGGTACCCCGCCTTGGCCAGGTAGCACGCGGCGAGCAGGCTGTTGTGCCCCGCCCCGGCCACCACGATGTCGGCATCGCTGTCGGTCATGCGCAGCCCCTTCCCGGTCCTCCTGCAAACCATTGCATTCCAGTGATACTGACACCCGCCGGGGCGGCAGGACAAGTACCG
Organism: uncultured Actinomycetes bacterium; assembly: GCA_963832095.1. Classification (GTDB taxonomy): domain Bacteria; phylum Actinomycetota; class Actinomycetes; order Streptosporangiales; family Streptosporangiaceae; genus RYN-230. Next base: position 34,443 of record CAWHSW010000005.1, on the reverse strand, counting down.
GATCTCACTCCCGCCGGGTGAGGCCGGGGGCCTGGCCGGCCGCCTAGCGTCGGCGGAAACTCAGGGAGGCAGCGATGGCGCAACCAGACACTCTGTACGTGCTGGCCGCGGCGTACGACAACGTGGCCAGCGCGGTCGAGGATTACGAGGCGGTCAAGGCGCTGTACTACGCGGTGAAGACCTCGCACGACTTCGACGCGGCGGTCATCGCCAAGGATGCCGACGGCAAGGTCAGCATCGTCAAGAAGCATGAGCAGCCGACCCGGCACGGCGCCGCGGTAGGCCTCGGCTGGGGCCTGGCGGCCGCGTCGCGGCGGCGCTGTTCCCGCCGGTGGGCATCCTCGGCGCGCTGGCCGTGGGCGCGGGCGGCGGCGCCGCCATCGGCGCGGTGGCCGGGCACGCGCACGGCGGGATGAGCCGCGGCGACCTGAAGGAGCTGGGTGAGACGCTCGACGACGGCACCGCCGGGCTGCTCGTGGTGTACGAGGCCAACCTGGGCGAGCAGGTCGTGGCGAACATCAAGGCGGCCAACAAGGTGCTCTCGAAGGAGACCGACATGGCCGCCGATCAGCTGGCCAAGGACCTGAAGCAGGCGGACCAGGCGGTCAGCCCGGGTGAGGATCAGCGGCCATCTCGCGGAGGGCTGGGCCGGACAGCCGGTTGACGATCCACTCCGACATCTCGGCCGCGCCGAGCGAGGCGTAGAAGCCACGGGACGGCGTGTTCCAGTCCAGCACGGCCCATTCCAGCCAGAGGGCCGCCCCCAGCCACGGTTATCCGGGCCAGCTCGGCCAGCAGGGCCCGGCCCAGGCCGTGCCCGCGCAGCTCTGGCTGGACGTACAGGTCCTCCAGGTAGATGCCGTGGCTGGCCTCCCAGGTGGAGAAACTTCCAGGTACCACAGCGCGAACCCGGCCACCTGGCCGTCGTGCTCGGCCACGTGCGCCAATACGGCGGGCGGCTCGGCCAGCAGCGCACGGCGCAGTTGCTCCTCGCTGCCGGTGACGCTGGCCAGCGCCTTCTCGTAGCTGGCCAGGTCCCGGATCAGCTGGTAGATCGCCGGGATGTCGGCGGGCCGGGCCGGGCGGATCATGCCGGGAACCGGTACGGCAGCCGGAACCGGTCGGCCGCGATCACCACCTCGCCGACCTCCACGGTCCGGCGAGGCCCCACTGATGCGCCCGGTCGATGACCAGGACCAGGGCGCCCGCCGGGAGGCCCAGCGCGGCTGCCTCGCCGGACAGCGCGGGCCGGACCGAGATCTCCTCCACCACCTGGTCCACGGTAATGCCGATGGCCTGCATCCGGTCGGTGACCGCGCGGCCCGCGGCGTCGGCGGCGGGCGGGCTGCCCAGGTCCGGCTCGTAGCTGGTGGCCAGCTGCACCGGCGCGCCGTCCGCGCTCATCAGGTACCTGGTCCTGGTCACCGCCTGATCGCGGTCGGCCAGGCCGGCCGCCTGGCCACCGGGCTGGGCGGGACGACCCGGTCGGACTGGTACTCCCAGGACAGCCGGGGCGACGGCACGTGATCCCCGTCCCCGGCCGGGTCAGGACCAGGCCGAACGGGGAGCCGGGGAAGTGCGGCCGGTCGTGCTCCAGGTGCGCAGGCGCCGGGACCCGCCGCACGTAGGACCCCGCGCCGGCCCGGGCCTCGATCAGCCCTTCCGCCGCCAGCACCTGGAGGGCGTGCTTGGCTGCGGTCTCGCCGACTCCGTACTTGGCGATGATCGCGTTGCGGGACGGGACGCGGGCCCCGGGGGCGAGCAGCCCGCCCCGGATCTGGTCCCGCAGGTCCTCCAGCACGCGCAGGTAAACGGCACCCATCGGGGTAATTTCGCGGACCGGCCGGGAAGCTGTGCGCCCAATCGGCATCCTGTGACCATAGCTTTGCCCGCGTCACTTCTTCCGCGCGAAGATCACCCCGTCGCCGATGGACAGCATGGCCAGTTCCACCCGGTCGTCCGCGATGACCTGCTCGTTGAAGTCGCGGACGGCGCGGGCGTCCGGGTCCGGGTCGGGGCTGAAGATCCGGCCGTGCAGGAACGTGTTGTCCACCAGGATGATCCCGCCGCTGCGGGTGCGCGGCACGATCTCCGCCCAGTAGCTGGGGTAGCCGGCCTTGTCCGCGTCGATGAAGGCCAGGTCGATCGGCTCGTCCGCGGGCAGTGCGCGCAGCGTGTCGGTGGCCGGGCCGAGCCGCAGCTCGATCTGGCCGGCGAGGCCGGCCTTGTCCGAGTATTCGCGGGCCAGCGCGGTCCATTCGGCGTTCACGTCGCAGCACAGCAGGCGGCCGCCCGGGGCCAGGCCGCGGGCCAGGCAGATGGCTGAGTAGCCGGTGAACGTGCCCACCTCGACCGCCCGGCGCGGCGCGGCCAGCAGGCTCAGCAGCGTCATGAATGTGCCCTGCTCGGCGCCGATCTGCAGGGTGACCCGGTCCGGGAAACGCCGGGCTGTTTCCGCCCGCAGCTCGCTGAGCAGCGGGTCCGGCGGGCTGGAGTGGGTCAGGACGTAGTCCAGGATCTGACTGGTGACATGCTCGGTTCCGGTAGCCACGAGGTCAACGTTAGCGCTCAGATATCTGGGTACCGCACCCCGGTGAGCCGTTCCGATTCCTGCCACAGCCGGCGCTGCGCCTGCTCGTCGTGCGAGCGGGCGCTGGAGCTGACCCGGTGCGGGTGGCCCTTGAACTCCAGCCAGCCGTCCGGCCCGTAGTACTCACCGCCGCGGGCGCCGGGATCGGTGGCCGCGCGCAGCGTGGGCAGCGCGCCGAACTGCGGCTGCTGCGCGATGGGCTGGCCGATGGCGTGGTAGGCGCGGTCCACGGCGGGCGGGAAGTAGCGGGTCAGCGCCGTGATGGCGGTGCCCGGGTGGGCGGCCAGCGCGCTGGTCCGCGCCCCGGCGGCGGCCAGCCGCCGCTGCAGTTCGTACGTGAACAGCAGGTTGGCCAGCTTGGACTGGCCGTACGCGGCGACCCGCCGGTAGCGCCGGGCAGACTGCAGGTCGGCGACGTTCAGCCGCGGCCCGGTGCATGTTGCTGCTCACCGTGACCACCCGGGAGCCGGCGGTGGGCAGCAGCAGGTCCAGCAGCAGCCCGGTCAGCGCGAAGTGGCCGAGGTGGTTGGTGCCGAACTGCTGCTCGAAGCCGTCGCTGGTGGTGCCGTACGGCGGCATCATCAGGCCGGCGTTGTTGATCAGCAGGTCCAGCCGCTGATGCCGCTCGTGGATCTCGCTGGCCGCGGTACGCACCGACGCCAGCGAGCCGAGGTCGAGGTGCACCGTGGCGACCGGTCCCCGGCCGCCGATCCGGGCCGCGGCCGCTTCGCCCCTGGCCACGTCGCGGCAGGCCAGGATGACGGTGGCGCCGTGTTCCGCGAGCACCCGGGCCGTCTCGAAGCCGATCCCGGAGTTGGCACCGGTCACCACGGCGGTCCGGCCGCCCTGGTCGGGCACGTCCGCAGCCGTCCAGGGTGGTTCGCGCACTAAGCCACGGTACGCTCGGGCGCATGGCCTTGGCTTCGCCTTTCTACATCCCGAGCCCGCCGGTCAACGGGTTCCATATCGGCCCGGCATACATCCACTTCTACGGGCTGATGTACGTCATCGGGATCACCGTGGCCATCATCATCACCCAGCGCCGCTGGAAGGCGGTCGGCGGTGACCCGGCCCTGGTCGGCGACGTGGCCATCTGGGCGGTGCCGGCGGGCATCATCGGCGGCCGGATCTACTTCGACCTGACCACGCCGAAATACATCCCGCACCACTGGTACGGCGTGCTCGCGGTGTGGGACGGCGGGCTGGGCATCTGGGGCGGCATCGCGCTGGCCGCCGTGGTCGGCGTATGGCGGGTCCGCCGGTCCGGGGCCAGCGCCTACCTGTTCATGGACGCGGTCGCCCCGGCGCTGCTGGTGGCCCAGGCCATCGGCCGGGTCGGCAACTACTTCAACCAGGAGCTGTTCGGCGGCCCGACCACGCTGCCCTGGGCGCTGGAGATCTCACCCCAGTTCCGGCCGGCCGGGTACGCCCAGTACACGACGTTCCACCCGACGTTCCTGTACGAATTCATCTTCGACCTGGCCTGGGCGGCGCTGCTGGTCTGGCTCGGCCACCATCGCCGCATCAAGCCGCCCGGGCTGTTCGCGCTGTACGTCGCGGGCTACTCGGCGTTCCGCATCTTCGAGGAGTCGCTCCGGGTGGACCCGTCCGAGCACTTCCTCGGCCTGCGGCTGAACATGTACGTGGCCAGCGTGCTGACTGTGGTCGGCATCGTGTGGTTCATCCGGTCGCAGCGCCGCGGCCGCCCCGCCGAAGAACTGCTCGCCCGCCGGCCAGACAGCGCGGACGGGAAGAGCGCGGACGGGGACAGCCCGGACGGGACAGCCCGGACGGGAAGAGCGCCGACTCATCGGGCGGCGCGGCTGAGCCGGCCCCAGCCGAGCCCAGCGACACCTTGCCCAGCCCGGCCGAGTCCACCGATTCACCACCGGGCGGCTCCGCGCCCGCCGAATCTAGCGAAACGGCTCGCTGACCCATCGCTGCGGAGTTCGACAAATGGTTAGTAATCGGCGTGGCTCTCGAACTTACGTTTGATCTTCTGGCATGCTTGAAGCCTGGTATCTCATCAACCCGGTTCACCGATCTGCAGGAGGCACCCCAGTGGGCCAGAAGACGGTCAGGTTCAGCGACCTCAGCGGCGAGCTGATCACCAGGGATGACACGCTCGCCCGCATCGTCATCCACGAGCACCCCGAGCTCGGTGACTCCCCGGTCGAGATCGAGGCGCTGGCCGACGAGGCCGCCGTCATCGAGAAGGCGGCGCTCCGGGTGGCCGTGGTGGAGGTCTTCCTGCCCGGTGAGGAGGAGCCGCGCCGGGCGACCATGGATGCGGCCGCGTTCGACAAGCTGGCCAGCGACAAGCCGATGAGCGAGCTGCTGCTGACCGCCCGCCCGGCCAAGCCGGCCCGGCGAGTCCGGGCCGCCGCCGCGCCCGCCACGCCGCGTGGCATCAGCTACGACACCCTGGAGCACGCGGGGGAGCCGCACAAGGGCCGGATCACCGAGGCCGAGCGGGAACTGGTCCGCGACCACCTGGATGCGATCAACGAGCGGCTGGCCAAGCAGGGCCTCCGCACCATCGACCCGAAGGACCCGGAGCACATCTCCCGCTACGGCCTGACCGGCCTGGCCGTGGCCAAGGCCGCTCAGGGCGACTAGCCCTGCGGCCGCCCAGTTGCGCGCGGAGGCCAGATGAGCGCGCCGCGGCCGCAGCGGCCAGCCATCAGTTACGGCGCGGAGATGGCCGCGATGATCCTCGGGCGCAGCTCGGCCGCGCTGATCACGGCGTCCACCGAGCCGACCTCGACGGCCCGGTGGATGCTGTGCACCCGGTCGAACTCGGTGGCCACCTCGGCCAGCTTCTCGGCGCGTACCGCGGACCGCACCTCGGCCAGCTCCGCGGTCAGCTCGGCCCGTTCCGCGCCAGCGGTGGCGGCCAGCCCGGCCTCCAGGGCAGCCACCCTGGTGTCGGCCGCGGTGCGCCGGTTCACCTCGCCGCTGAACACCACGGCGGCCGCGGGGGCGCCGCCGATCACCGAGGCGAACGAGCCCTCGACGGCGAGCACCGTCATGTCCGGGTTGAGCGCCTTGGAGAACACCACGAACGCGCCGCCGTGGTAGCGGGAGATCACGCAGAACACGATCGGGCCGGTGAAGTTCACGATGGCCCGGCCGATCTCGGCGCCGTACTCCAGCTGCAGCTTGCGCATCGACTCCGGTGACCCGTCGAAGCCGGACAGGTTGGCCAGCACGACCAGCGGCCGGTTGCCGCTGGCCGCGTTGATCGCCCGGGCCGCCTTCTTCGACGAGGCCGGGAACAGGGTGCCCGCCGTGTAGCTGTCCGGCCCGTCGGTGGGCGGGAAGCCGCGGCGCGGCACCGACTGGGACTCGATCCCGAGCAGGCATACCGGCCTGCCGCCGAGGTGCACGTCCTGCACCACGGCGGTGTCCGCGTCGGCCATGCCGGCCCAGCGCTCCAGCACCGGGTGGTCCTGGTCGGCCACCGCACGCATCACCGTCCGGATGTCGAACGCCTTCTTGCGATCCGGGTTGGCCGTCGCGGAGAAGATCTCGCCGACCGTGCTGAAGTCGCTGCCCGGCAGCGAGTGTGGGTAGCCGGAGATGTCCCGGTCGTGCGGGTCGGTGCTGCCCGCCGCCCGCGGCCCTGGCTCGCCCGGCGCGACGTAGCTGTGCGCGTAGTGCGCCATCAGCACGCCGCGGGCGGCACCCAGGTCCGGCGCCCAGTACTGGGCCTCGCCGTTCGGCCCCATCACCCGGTCATAGCCGCCGATGCCGAAGTTGTCCTCGGCCGAGACGCCGCCGGAGAAGTCCAGCGACTGCTTGCCGGTGAGCACCATGGCCGAGTCCGGGGTCATCACCAGGATTCCCCGGGTGTGCATCAGCATGGTCGCCTCGGCGTTCCAGTACGGCTGGGCGCCGACGTTGATCCCGGCCACCACAATGTTGATCTCCCCGCCGGCCTGGGTGAACGTGACGATGCGCTTGAGCGCGGCGGCCACCCAGTCCATGTTCTCGGTGCCGGAGTCCATCGAGATCCGGGCGCCGCGGACAGCGCGAACCACTCCACCGGCAGGCCGCGGCGCTCGGCGAGATCCAGGGCCGCGATCACCCGCGTGCACTCCGGCTCGGACAGCGCGCCGAGCGACTTGGTCGGATCGCCGAGCAGCACGACCCGGGTCACCCCCTCCGGGTACTGCCGGGTCGGCGTGCTGACCACGCTGGCGACCAGCGCCGCGGTGTTCTGGCCGCGCGGCCGGTCCACCGGTACCAGGTTCCCGTCGCCGTCCAGGTCGTGCTCGGCGAAGCTGCCGCCGTCGCCGGCCAGCAGGCCGGTCAGCTCGTACGGGTAGACGGTGCCGCGGCTGCTGGCCCGGAGCACCTTGAGCCGGTAGTCGTCCAGTGGCTCGACCGGCGCGGTCGGCCGCTCACCGATCTCCAGCCGCATCCGGATCCGGCCTCGTAGCTGAGCCGCACCGCCACGTCAGCCAGCTCGCGGGTGTCCGGGTCCCGCTGCCGGGCGAGGAACATGACCTCCTCGAGCCCGGCGCCCGCCGTGGTCGGCAGGATGCGCTGGGCGACCGTGTTCACCTTGGCGCTGTGGATCTGCTCGGCGGCCAGACGTAGATGAGGATCCGGTTGGTGTCGAACGCTGATCGCCGGCGGCCGGACTGTGCCTTGCGGATCGCGTCCAGGCAGGCGGCCAACGAGTTCTCGACCGCGGCAGCGCGACGAGCCTGCCTTTCGTGGTCCCGCAGCGGGGTCAGGCGCACCTGGGCCAGCGCGACGAGCCGTTTGTTGGCCGGGTGGCCGGCGCCACGCAGCGGACAGGTAGACGTCCTCGTCGGCCGAGGGCAGCCGGGTCAGGTCGAAGTGCCGCAGCCGTTCCAGCTGCATCCGGTGGGCGATCAGCGGGTGCAGGCCGCGGATCAGCCGCTCTTCGGTGATCCCGCCGGGCGACGGCCGGAACGTGAAGTGGTGGTGCATCCCGCGCCGCTGCGCCCGGCCACGGTGGTGGTAATCCGGCGCAGCTGGCCGGGCAGCCGATGCGCGGCCAGCACGGCATGCAGCTCGGCCGCCATCGCGTCCGGGTCGTCCGGCTGGCCGGGCCAGGTGAGGTAGATGTCGGCGACCGCGTCGCCGGCCGGGCCAGCTCGTCGATGGCCCGCACGGCGGCGGCAGCGCCGCGAAGTCCACCGCGGTGGCAAGCACGGTGGCCGGCCGTTTTTGTCCTCGTGCTGGGCGGTGACGAACGTGCAGCTCGGCCACTCGCGGGCCCGCAGGCCGGCAGCGCCTTGCTGCCGTAGTAGCGGCGGGTCAGGACCTCCAGCATCGGCGCCAGCCCGGCGCCGGGCGGCCGATCCGCTGCCCGAGCAGCCGCACCAGCGGCTCCGAGCTGGCCACCATCGCGGCGATCCGGTACCCCGGTCCGGCGAGTCCGGGTGCGCGTCCAGGTAGCTGAGGTTCTTGCGACGGCCGCATAGACCTGGGCCCGGCTGCGGCGCAGCAGCGGCTGGGCAAACCAGCGGAAGACGACCGAGCGGGCCAGGTCGGCGACCGCGGGGAAACGCAGCTGGGTCGCCGCGATCAGGTGTTCCAGGGTCAGCCCGGCCCGCTCGCGCAGCGGCTCGCCGGGCGGCGGCTCGGTCAGCCACTGCCGCAGCAGCGCGGTCATCACCGCGGCGTCGCTGGCCGCGCGGCGCTGCGCCAGGAAGATCCGGAAGACCGCGTCCTCCAGTTCCGGCGTGCGCTCCAGGCTGGTCACCCCGTAGTGGCCGAGCACCTGGCTGAGCCGGTGCTGGAACGCGTCCGGCAGGCCGGCCCGTTCCGCGTCGAGGCTCTGCAGGTAGGTGTGGAAGTACTCGCGGGGGCTGTGCACCTGGGTGTCGGTCCTGGCGTCCGGACCGGCCGGGCGGTTCCGGGTCAGCTCGGACAGGTCGGCGAACACGCCGAGCAGCTCGATCTCGCCGGCCGCGGCGTGCCGTCGCCGGGTCCGGCCGCGGCCCGGGCCGCCAGGTAACCGTCCAGTAGCCGGTGCCCGTTGTGCGGGCCGGTGTCGAAGCCGAGCAGCAGCCCGCGCAGGTCACGCAGCCCGGCGCTGACCCGCTCGGCCGCGGGCAGGCCGGTGGGCTCGGCGGGCAGGTCGATCTCGACGTCCGTGGTGTCCGGCCCGGCGGCCGCGCCGTCGCCGTCGCCGTTGCCGAGTGGCTCCAGCCGCAGCAGCGGCGCTCCGGTCTCGACCAGGCTGCCCACCGCGACCAGGCAGTCCCGCAGCCGGGCGCGGAACGGCGCGCGCAGCACGGTTTCCATCTTCATCGATTCCAGCACCAGCACCGGCGCCCCCGCCGCCACCTCGGCCCCCACGTCCAGCGGCGTGGCCACGACCAGCGCGGGCGCGGGCGCGCGCACCACGCCGCCCTCGTCGCGGCTGATCCGGTGCGCTACGCCGTCCACCTCGACCAGGTGCGTGGGCCCGTGCATGTTGGTGACCAGCCGGAACCGCTGGCCGTTGACCACGATCTGGCCGGTCTGCGCGTCGAACCGCTCGAGCTCCGCGTCGGCTTCGTGTGGCGCGCCGGTGCCCGCGGCGATCGCGACGTGGAACCGGTGCGGCGCGACCCGGCCGACGTGCACCCGGTAACCGACGCCGCGCAGCTTGAGCTCGACCGGGCGGCCGGTGTCCAGCTGGACCTGCGGGCGGCCGCCGTGCGCGGTGGCCAGCAGCCGCTGCCGGGCCAGGTTCTCCGCGTCCTCGTAGGCCTCGATGGCCGCGACGGCCAGCGCGACCGCGGCGCCCCGGTGCGACACCAGCCCGCCCGCGGCGCGGACCCGGTCGATCCAGCCGGTGTCCGCGGTCCCGCCGGTCACCTCGGGCTGGTCCAGCAGGTCGAGCACGAAGCTCTTGTTCGTCGCGCCGCCGGCGATGATCACCGTGGTCTCGGCCAGCGCGCGGCGCAGCCGGCCCAGTGCCTCGTCGCGGTCCCGGCCGTAGGCGATGATCTTCGCGATCATCGAGTCGAAGTCGGCCGGGATGGTGTCGCCCTCGCTGACGCCGGTGTCCACCCGGATGCCCGGGCCGGTGGGCAGGTCCAGCCGGACGATGCGGCCCGGCGACGGGGCGAAGTCGCGGTCCGGGTCCTCGGCGTTGAGCCGCGCCTCGATGGCGTGCCCGATCTCGGCCAGCGGCCGGCCCGGCAGCTTGCCGCCCGCGGCCACCTGAAGCTGCGCCTTGACCAGGTCGATCCCGGTGGTCAGCTCGGTGACCGGGTGCTCCACCTGCAGCCGGGTGTTCACCTCCAGGAACGCGAACCGCTGCTCGCCCGGCTGGTACAGGAACTCGGCGGTGCCCGCGCCCTGGTACCCGACGGCCAGCACCAGCCGCTCGGCCGCCGCCTTGAGCTCGCCGGCCTGCGCCGCGGTCAGCACCGGCGATGCGGACTCCTCGATCACCTTCTGGTTGCGCCGCTGCACCGAGCAGTCCCGCACGCCCAGCGCCCACGCGGTGCCCTGGCCGTCCGCGATCACCTGCACCTCGACGTGCCGCGCCCCGGTGAGCAGCCGCTCCAGGAACACCACACCGCTGCCGAACGCGCGCTCGGCCTCCATCCGGGTGCGCTGGTAAGCCTCGGTGAGCTGCTCCGCGGAGGTGATCACCCGGATGCCCCGGCCGCCGCCGCCCGCGGTGGCCTTGAGCATCAGCGGGTAGCCGATCTCACCCGCCACCCGGACCGCGGTGTCCAGGTCGCCCACCGCGCCGCGGCTCCACGGCGCCACCGGGACGCCGACCTCCTCGGCGATCAGCTTGGCGCCGATCTTGTCGCCGAGCTGGCGCATCGCCTCCGGGGACGGGCCGACGAACGTCACCCCGAGCCGCCCGCACAGCTCGGCGAACGCCGGGTCCTCGGCCACGAACCCCCAGCCGACCCAGGCCGCGTCCGCGCCGCTCTCGCGCAGCGCCCGCTCCAGCACGGCCAGGTCAAGGTAGGGCCGGTCCGCCGCCGGGCCGAGGTAGTAGCCCAGGTCGGCGGCCCGGACGAAGGTGGCCGTGCGGTCCGCGTCGGTGTAGAGCGCGACGGTCTCGATCCGCGTCCCGGTCTCCGCGGAGAGTTCCCGGACGGCGTGGATCAGCCGCATCGCGGCCTCCCCGCGGTTGACGATCGCGACACGACTGAACACCGACTGGGCCTCCTGCGGCAGACACGTGCTGGCGCCCGCACTCATGGGCAGGTAATGAACCCTCTCCTATACCGCTCAGTAGGGGAAATACCGCAGCCGACAGTGCCGCGCGCCGGAACTTGTGGAGACCGGCCAAAAAGCGGATTCCGGTCGCGGCCCAGGCGGCGGGCCGCACGGTGGACGCTGTCTCACTATATGGACGGCGTAGGATCAGCATATGAGCGACGCTGACCGGGCCGGGCGGCGCTGGGTGGTGCTGGTCGCGGGCATGCTGGCGATGACCGCGGGCTGCACGTTCCAGTACGGGCTGGCCTACCTGATCCCCGCGTTCCGGGCCGAAGGGCTGTCCCTGGAGCAGGCCAGCATCCTGGTCGCCTGCCCCACCGCCGGGCTGCTGCTCACCCTGGTCGCCTGGGGCGCGGCGGCGGACCGGTGCGGCGAGCGGCTGGTGCTCGGGGCCGGGCTGGCGCTGGCCGGGGCCATCCTGCTGGCGGCCAGCGGGGTCCATGGGCTGGGCCCGCTCGGCGCCTGCCTGGCGCTGGCCGGGGCGGCGGGCGCGTCGGTGTACGCGGCCAGCGGCCGGCTCATCCTGGGCTGGTTCCCGGCCCGGCAGCGCGGGCTGGCCATGGGCATCCGGCAGAGCGCGCAGCCGCTCGGCGTCATGGTGGCCGCCCTGGTGCTGCCCGCCCTGGGCGCGGTGAGCCGGGCCGCCGCGCTGCTCTTCCTGGGCGCGTTCTGCCTGGCCGCGGCGCTGCTGGTGGCGGTGGCGGTGCGCGACCCGGCCCGGCCGCCGCGGCCCGCCCAGGGCAGCCTGGCCGGCTCGCCGTACCGGGGCGGGCCGGGCCGGGTGCTGTGGCGGATCCACGCGGCCAGCGCGCTGCTCGTCGTGCCGCAGTTCGCGGTCGCCACGTTCGCGCTGGTGTTCCTGGTCAACCAGCACGGGCTGGCCGCCACCACGGCGGGCCGGCTGCTCGCGGTGGCGCAGGCCTGCGGCGCGGCCAGCCGGCTCGGCGCCGGGGCCTGGTCCGACCGGGTGGGCAGCAGGCTGCGCCCGATGCGGCTGCTGGCCCTGGCCATCGCGCTGATCATCGCGGCGCTGGCGGCCGGCGCGGCGGTCCGGGCGCCGTGGGCGGTCGGTGTGCTGCTGGTGGCGGTGGTGCTCGCGGTGAGCACCAACGGGCTGTCCTTCACCTCGGTGGCCGAGCACGCCGGGTCGTCCTGGGCGGGCCGCGCGCTGGGGGTGCAGAACACCGGGCAGAACGCGCTGGCCGCGGCCACCCCGCCCGCGCTGGCCGCGGTCATCGGCACGGCTGGCTACCCGGCCGCGTTCGGCATCGTGGTGCTGTTCCCACTGGCCGCGGCGGCCCTGCTCCCGGTGCACGCGGAACGGGACGACATGACCGCGCTGGCCCAGGCGGTGCCGGCTGGGCGTTGATCCGGCCCGGCCCGCGATGCATCATCGTGCCCATGAGTGGCACGGCAACGGAGCAGGCCCCGGTGTCCGCGGTGGACCCGTTCAGCGACGAGTTCCTGGCCGACCCGTTCCGCTGGCACGGCGAGCTGCGCGAGGCCGGCCCGGTGGTCTGGCTGGAGCGGTACGGGATCTGGGCGATGGCCCGGTACGCCGAGGTGCACGAGGCGCTGCGGGACTGGGCGACGTACTGCTCCGCGGCCGGCGTCGGGCTGAGCGACTTCCGCAAGGAGAAGCCGTGGCGGCCGCCCAGCCTGCTGCTGGAGGCGGACCCGCCGGAGCACGACCGGGCCCGCAAGGCGGTCGCCCGGGCGCTGTCCCCGCGGACCATCCGGGAGCTGCGCGGCGACTTCGCCCGGGAGGCGGACCGGCTGGCCGCCGAGCTGGTCGCCAGGGGCACGGTGGACGGGGTGGCCGACATCGCCGAGGCGTACCCGCTGCGGGTGTTCGGCGCCGCGGTCGGCCTGCCCGAGCCGGGCGGCGCGGAGCTGCTGGCCTACGGCAACATGGCGTTCAACGCGTTCGGCCCGCGCAACGAGCTGACCACCCAGTCGCTGCGCCAGGCCGCGGAGGTGGGCGCCTGGATCGCCGGACCGGTGCCAGCCGGGACGCGCTCACCCCGGGCGGCCTGGGCGCGCGCATCTACGCCAGCGCGGACGACGGCATGATCACCGAGGCGGAGGCGGCGCTGCTGGTCCGGTCGCTGCTCACCGCGGGCGTGGACACCACCGTGATCGGGCTGGGCTGCGCGCTGGACTGCCTGGCCCGCGACCCGGCGCAGTGGCAGCTGCTCCGCGACGACCCGGCGCTGGCCGGCCCGGCGTTCGAGGAGTCGCTGCGGTACGCCTCGCCGGTGCAGACGTTCTTCCGCACCACCACCCGGGAGGTGACGGTCGGCGGGGTGACCATCGGGCCGGGGGAGAAGGTGCTGCTGTTCCTGGCCGCGGCCAACCGCGACCCGCGCCGCTGGGACCAGCCGGACCGCTTCGACCTGCGCCGCCGGGCCAACGGGCACGTCGCGTTCGGCTTCGGCATCCACGCCTGCGTGGGCGCGGCCATGGCCCGGCTGGAGGGCGAGGTGCTGCTGGCCGCGCTGGCCCGGCGGGCCAGCCAGCTGGCACCGGCGGGAACGCCGCGGCGGCGGCTGAACAACACGCTCAGCGGGTTCGCCGAGCTGCCGCTCAGCCTGCGGCCGTGACCGGCTCGGGCTCGGCGGCCCGCTCCCGCCACCACCGCTGGCCCGCCTCGGGCAGCAGGTGGATCGGGTCGTAGTAGGCGTACTCCCGGCTCAGCGCCAGCTCGTCCGCTGCTTCGACCGAGGTCCGGTAGTTCTTGCTCCAGTACGAGATGCCCAGCTCGGTGTCGTACCGGGACACCTGGTGCACCCAGCGCTTGCCGACGTACGGCACGTCACAGATCATCCGCGGGGTGGCGAACCCGGGCAGGTAGCCCATGATCTGGTGCTGCAGGTCCTGGGCCTGGGCCAGGGACAGCCGCCAGTGCTCGCTGCCCGGGATCATGTCGCACATGTAGAAGTAGTACGGCATGATCCGGGCCTCATCGAGCAGCACGAAGCACAGGTCGAGCAGGGCCTCCGCGGTGTCGTTGACGCCGTGCAGCAGCACGCCCTGGTTGCGCACGTCGCGGATCCCGGTGTCCAGCATGGCCTGGGTGGCCCGGGCCACCAGCGGGGTGACCGACTGGGCCGCGTTCACGTGGGTGTGGATCGCGATGCTCACCCCGCGCTCCCGGGCCTGGCTGGCCAGCCGCTCCATGCCCGCCCGGACGTCGTCGGCCAGCCAGTGCTGCGGCAGCCCCATCAGCGCCTTGGTGGCCAGCCGGATGTCCCGGATATTGCTGATGTCCAGCAGCGAGCTGACGAAGCTCTCCAGCCGGGGCCAGGGCAGGTTGGCCACGTCGCCGCCGGAGACCACCACGTCGCGGACGCCGGGGGTGGCCCGCAGGTACTCGATCATGGCGGTGAGCCGGTCGGCGGGCGGCAGGCCGAACTTGTGCTTGGTGACCACCGGGGTCGGGTTGCCGACCAGGTCCATCCGGGTGCAGTGCCCGCAGTACTGCGGGCAGGTGGGCAGCACCTCGGCCAGCACCTTGGTCGGGTACCGGTGGGTGAGCCCCTCCACCGCCCACATCTCCGCCTCGTGCAGCGAGTCGCGGGACGCGTACGGGTGCGACGGCCAGTCGGTGCGCCGGTCGCTGAACACCGGGATCATGTACCGGCGCACCGGGTCGGTGTAGAACGCGTCGGAGAAACCGGGCTCATCGGGCGCCAGCCGGGGCGCCATGGTGTTCAGCATCTGCGGCGGCACCAGCATCGACATGGTGGCCCGCTCGCGCTGGTCCCGCTCCAGGTCGGCGAGGAACGCCTCGCTCAGCCCAGGCCCGGTCAGCGCGCTCAGCTGGCGCAGGTTCTTCACGCAGTGCGCACGCTGCCACTGGGCCGACTCCCACTCGGCCGTGGTCACGTCGGACCAGGCCGGGAAGCGCCGCCAGTCCGGCTCGGCGAGCTCGGCGCGCCGATACACGTAGGGCTGGCTGAGCACGGGACCACCTCCGCTGTGGGTATAACGTTCGCTGAACGATATCCTCCTATACGCGTTTCTAACAAAAGAAGATAGTGTTTACTCGGCTCTCTACAGGAAGATTTACGGTGACTGGATCGCGTGAGCGCCGTCCGGGCGGGTCCCCGCTCGGCCTGCACCGGGTGCTCAAACCCGCTGGTGTGCTGCCCCAGGCCGCCTGGCAGCTGGACAACGACCCGGCGCTGTGGCCGGACGAGGTCCGGGTGCGGGTGGACCGGCTGAACCTGGATGCCGCGTCGTTCCGCCAGCTGCGGGATGCCACCGGTGGCACCCCGCAGGCGATGCGGGCCGCGGTGCTGGAGATCGTCGCCGACCGCGGCAAGATGCAGAACCCGGTGACCGGGTCCGGCGGGATGCTGACCGGGGTGGTCGAGGAGGCCGGCCCGGACTCGCCGCTCGGGCTGGCCGCCGGGGACCGGATCGCCACCCTGGTCTCGCTCAGCCTGACCCCACTGGCCATCACCGATGGCCTGGCCCGCTGGGACGGGCGCGCCGAGCAGGTGCCGTGCGCCGGCCACGCGATCCTGTTCGGCCGGTCCATCGCCGCGGTGCTGCCGGACGACCTCCCCGCCGAGCTGGCCCTGTCTGTCATGGACGTGTGCGGCGCGCCCGCACTGACCGAGCGCGTCGTATCGAACGCCAGTGCCCCGCTGGTCGCCATCCTCGGTGCGGGCGGCAAGAGCGGGTCGCTGTCCGCGGCGGCCGCCCGCCGGGCCGGTGCCCGCGGTGTGATCGGCGTGGTGCCGACTGAGCAGGAGGCGGCCGCGGTGCGCGCCGCCGGGCTGGCCGATCAGGTGGTCATCGCGGACGCCCGGGACCCGGTCGGCCTGGCCGCCGCCGTGCGGTCGGCGGGCGGCCCGGCCGACGTGACCGTGGTCTGCGTGGACGTGCCCGGCTGCGAGGGCGGCGCGGTGCTGGCCACCGCCCAGGGCGGCACGGTGATCTTCTTCTCGATGGCCACCTCGTTCACCGCGGCCGCGCTCGGCGCCGAAGGGATGGCCGCCGACGTGACCATGCTGATCGGCAACGGGTATGTCCCTGGGCATGCGGACCTCGCGCTGGACCTGATCCGGGCCGAGCCCGGGGTGCGCGGGCTGTTCGAGGCCCGGCTGACGGAGAACTGAGTAGGAGGAGTCGGGTGGAATCGAGGCTGCGGCTGGATCCCGCGCAGGTTGCCGAAGCCCGTGAACTGGCCCGCACCGCGGGCGGGCCCATCGTCGAGCTGGCTAAGACGCACTCCACGGTGTCGGTGGAGCGAGCTGTGCTCCGGCTCGGCGGTCTGGACGGCGCCGACGGCGACAGCATGCCATGGGTGAACCGGCTGGTGGACGCCGTCCGGGACAGTGCCGGGCTGGACCACGGGGTGGCCCTGCCGGCCTGGGACGCGCTGCTGACCGGGGGTTACCCGGACCTGGCCGCGCTGGCCCGGGACGCGGCGGCCGGGGCGGTCAAGTTCCGCATCCCCGAGGGGAAGGACGCGGCCGCCGCCCAGCGGGCCGCGCGGGCCGCGCTGGCCCAGGGCTTCGCCACCATCGACGCCAGGCGGGCCGAGCGGACCGCGATGATCACGGCCACGGCGGACCCGCCGAAGCCGTGGATCTACCTGATCGTGGCGACCGGGGACATCTACGAGGACATCCCGCAGGCGCAGGCCGCGGCCCGGGAGGGCGCGGACATCGTCGCGGTGATCCGGTCCACCGGCCAGTCGCTGCTGGACTACGTGCCGGAAGGGGCGACCCGGGAGGGCTTCGCGGGCACCTACGCCACCCGGGAGAACTTCCGGCTGATGCGGGCCGCGCTGGACGACGTGTCCCGCGAGCTGGGCCGGTACGTCCGGCTGACCAACTACGCGTCCGGGCTGTGCATGCCGGAGATCGCCGCGCTGGCCGGCCTGGAGCGGCTGGACATGATGCTGAACGACTGCATGTACGGCATCATCTTCCGGGACATCAACCCACCCCGCACGTTCATCGACCAGCGGTTCGCCCGGCAGATCCACGCCCGGGCCGGAATCATCATCAACACCGGCGAGGACAACTACCTGACCACCGCGGACGCGGTGGACGCCGCGCACACCGTGGTGGTCAGCCAGCTGCTCAACGAGTTCTTCGCCAAGGAGGCCGGGCTGGCCGACGGGCAGCTCGGCCTGGGCCACGCGTTCGAGATCAACCCGGACATCCCGGACTCGTTCGTGCTCGAGCTGGCGCACGCCCAGCTGGTCCGCGAGCTGTTCCCGGACGCGCCGCTGAAGTACATGCCGCCGACCAAGCACATGACCGGCAACGTGTTCGCCGGCTACCTGCTGGACGCGTTCTTCAACCTGGCCGGGGTGATGACCGACCAGTCCATCCTGCTGATCGGGATGATGACCGAGGGCATCCACACCCCGTTCCTGTCCGACCGCGACCTGGCCCTGGAGAACGCCCGCTACGTGGCCCGGGCCGCGGCCCGGCTGGGTGAGAACTTCCGGCCGCCGGACGGCGGGTTCGTCGAGCAGCGCGCCAAGCAGGTGCTCGGCGAGGCGGTGGACCTGCTCCGCCGGATCAACCGGGACGGCCTGCTGAACGCCATCGCCGAGGGCACGTTCGGCGTCACCCGGCGCCCGGCCGACGGCGGCCGGGGCCTGGACGGCGTCATCAAGCGGGCCGATGGGTACTACAACCCGGCGAGCGAGTTCCTCGAGGGGGAGTCCAGAGTGACCGGAGCACGGTGCTACGTCCCTACGGAGACACCACGGGCGACGGGCAGATCCAGGTGTCCTTCACCCTGCCGCTAGCGTTCGGCGATGAAGACGAGCGGGCGCTCGCCGAGGGGGCAGCGCTGCAGCTGGCCGGCAAGATGGGGCTGGAGCCGGCCATGGTGGTGCACGCCAAGGCGATGGGGCCGGACTTCACGTTCTTCATCGTGTACGGACGGGTTAGTCACCTTGTCGACATTTCCGCCATCACCGTGGCCCGGCGCGAGTTCCCGCTGCTGTCCCCGGCCGAGATCAACCTGCGGGTGCGCTCCGGGCTGGGCCGCAAGCTGGTCGTGCTGGGCGCGTGTATCGGCACCGACGCGCACACCGTGGGCATCGACGCCATCCTCAACGTCAAGGGGCACGCGGGGGAGAAGGGGCTGGAGTACTACCGGGAGATCAAGGTGGTGAACCTGGGCGCACAGGTGGACGTGGCCGACCTGGTGGCCCGGGCCCGGGCCGAGCGGGCCGACGCGGTACTGGTCAGCCAGGTGGTCACGCAGCGTGAGGCGCACCTGGCCGGCGCGCGGGCGCTGTCCGCCGCGTTCCGGGACGCCTACCCGGCGGGGCCGCCACTGCTGGTGGTGGGCGGCCCGCGGTTCGACCCGGGGATGACGGCCGAGCTGGGTGTGGACAAGATCTTCGGCCGCGGCACCACCCCCCGGGAGGTGGCCAGCTACCTGGTGCACGCGCTGGCGCCCGAGGCAGCCGAGGCAGGTGCCGCGTGACCGGCCAACATGACGGCCTGGCCGTCACGCACCGCCGGTACGTTCCCGCCAGCCACGCGCACTACGGCGGCAACCTGGTGGACGGCGCCTACGTACTCGGCCTGTTCGGCGACGTCGCCACCGAGGTGGCCATCCGCACGGACGGGGACGAGGGCCTGTTCGCGTCGTACTCCGACGTCCAGTTCCGCGCCCCGGTGCTGGCCGGTGACGTGGTCGAGGTCACCGCGACGGTGATCAGGACCGGCAACCGGAGCCGGGACCTGGCCTTCGAGGCCCGGGTGCTGTGCCGGGCCGACCCGGGGCAGAGCGCATCCGCGTCGGTCGTGCTGGCCGAGCCGCTTATCGCCGTTACCGCCACCGGCACCATCGTGGTGCCATAGACTCGCTCACACACATACCGCCGCGAGGCTGCTGGACAGCCACCGGCTGAAGTCGGCGGTGCTCCAGCCGCGCTGAGCGACCAGCAGCCGGTAGAGGTGGCCGTCGGTGAGCGCCCAGCAGAGCTCCGCGGCACGTTGCTCGGTGCAGGCCGGCCGCCAGCCCGTCCAGGGACGCGAGGTACCGGATGAACCCGGCCGCGCCGGCCATCCGGTTGCGGCTCCACTCGGCGAGCTGCTTCGCGGCCGCCGGGTCGATGTCGGCCGCGGCGGTGAGAACCTCGCCGAGCGGCGCGGTGCGGGTGGCGATTTCGGTCGAGGTCTGCACCCAGAGCAGGAGCGCCTGCCGCGGGTCGGGCTCGGCCACGATGGCCTTGACCGCCGGGCGGTCGGCCAGGGCGACCGGCTCGTCGTCGCCGACGATGGCCCAGTCAAAGGCCAGCTTGAGCAGGGCCGCCTTGCCGCCCACCGAGTTGAACACGGTACGCCGGCTCACGTGCGCGGCCTCCGCGATTCCATCGATCGTGGTGGCCGCATAGCCCCTGGCCAGGAACAGGTCGCGAGCCGCGGTGACGATTGCCCGCTGGGTGCGGCGGGCCTGCTCGTCGCGCACTTCCGACGTATACCGCTTCGGCGGCTGGGCCGTCGCATCGGGCTGGCTCATCGTGGCCCGCCCGGAGCCTTGACGTGCCCGTAAATTAGATGCACTATGGGTGCAGTCATCACACTATCAGTGTACCAATGCTCCCGCGCGCGCGCAGTAACGACAGCGAAAGGGAGATACCCGTGACATCATCAGCCCCGGCCGGGCGGGCGCCGCACCCGGCGCCACGGCCGGCGGCGGCAGCCGCCGCCTCGGCCTGGCTTTGCTGGTCATCGCCACCGCCCAGCTCATGGTCGTGCTCGACGCGACCATCGTGAACGTCGCCCTGCCGCACATCCAGCAGGCACTTGGCTTCTCCGGCAGCGGCCTGGAGTGGGTGTGAACGCGTACGCGGTCACCTTCGGCGGCCTGCTGCTACTCGGCGGCCGCGCCGGTGACATCCTTGGCCGGCGGCGGGTGTTCGTCTTCGGGCTGCTGCTGTTCTCGGCGGCGTCGCTGCTCGGTGGGTTCGCCACCAGCGAGTGGTGGCTGCTTACCGCCAGGGCGGTCCAGGGCGCTGGCGGCGCGGTGATCGCGCCGACCGCGCTGGCCCTGATCACCACCAACTTTCCCGAAGGCGCGGAACGCAACCGGGCGTTTGGCGTCTACGCGGCGATGGCCGGCTCTCGGCAGCGCGGTGGGCCTGCTGCTGGGCGGCATCCTGACCACCTACCTGTCGTGGCGGTGGGTGCTGTTCGTCAACGTCCCGATCGGGATCCTGGTGGCGGCCGCGGCGCCCCGCGTGCTGGCCGAATCGCCCCGCCGGCCGGGCCGGATCGACGTGGCCGGTGCGGTCACCGGCACCGGCGGCATCGCGCTGCTGGTCTACGGCCTGTCCAAGGCCGCCACCGGGCCCGACGGGGTGTCGCATTGGGGTGACGCGCAGGTGCTGGCGTCGCTGGCCGCGGCCGTCGTGCTCCTCGTCTCGTTCGTGCTGATTGAGCGGCGCAGCCCGCGCCCGCTGCTGCCGATGCGGGTACTCGCCGACCGTAACCGGTCGGGTGCCTACCTGATCATGCTGTGCGTTGCTACCGGGCTCTTCGCCTTGTTCTTCTTCCTCACCCTGTTCATCCAGGACGTCCTGGGCTACAGCGCGGTCCGGACGGGCATCGCCTACCTGCCGTTCGCCGTCGGGGTCGTGGTCGCCTCCGCGCTGGCCTCGCAGCTGGTGCCGCGGATCGGCCCACGGCCGCTGATCGTGACCGGCGCCGCCATGGTCGCGGGCGGGATGTTCTGGTTTTCCCGGCTGACCGAGCACGCCGGCTACGCAACCCATCTGCTCGGCCCGCAGCTGGTGAGCTCGTTCGGGCTCGGCCTGGTGTTCGTCCCGCTGGCTCTGGTCGCCCTGCACAAGGTGGCCGAGCAGGACTCCGGCGTCGCCTCCAGCCTGCTCAACACCGCCCAGCAGGTCGGCGGCGCGATCGGGCTGGCCGTGCTCGGCACCGTCGCCTGGACGACCGTCGCGGACAGCGCCAGGACCCAGGTCGCGCACGCGGCGGCGGCCGCCGCGAAGGCAGGCCGCCGGTGCCGAAGCCGGGAGCACCCGTGCCCGCGTCCATCTACGAGCACGCCCTGACGGCCGGCTTTTCCCGTGCGTTCCTGGTTGCCGCGGGGATCGGGCTGCTCGGCCTGGTCATCGCGATCGCCACCATCCGGGTCCGCCGCCAGGACCTGGCCGGTGCGGCGCCCGCGCCGCAAGAGGCGGCATCGCCGCCCGCCGCGCCGCCGCCCGCGACTCTGCCGCCCGCGACTCTGCCGCAGCCTGCGGCTGTGCAGCAGAATGAGGACCGGGCCGCCCTCGCCGCGGCCGCCCGTCCCTGCCGGCTCTGCTAGAGAATGGGGATCAATGGACATCGGTATCGGCCTTCCTTCCACCATCCCCGGCATTCCCGGACGGCTGATCGCCGAGTGGGCCAGGGCCGCCGAGCAAGCCGGGTTTTCGAGCCTGGGCACGCTCGACCGCGTCGTCTACGCGAATCTGGAGACGGTGCCGACCCTGGCCGCGGCGGCGGCGGTGACCGAGCGGATCGGGCTGACCACGGCGATCCTGATCGGCCCGTACCGGGGTAACGGCGCGCTGCTGGCCAAGCAGCTCGCCACGGTGGACGCCATCGCTGGCGGCCGGCTGCAAGTCGGCATCGCCGTCGGCGGACGGCCAGACGACTACGAGGCGACGGGAATCCCGTTCGCCGAGCGGGGCCGTGCCTTCGACGCCCAGCTGGCCGAGCTGCGGGCGGTCTGGGCGCAGGAGCCCCGGGGCTACGCCGGGCCCATCGGGCCGGCCCCGGTGCAGCCCGGCGGCCCGCCACTGCTGATCGGCGGCAGTGCCGCCGCCGCCTTCCGCCGGATGACCGAGTTCGGCGCCGGCTGGATCATGGGCGGTGGCGGTCCGCAAGCGTTCACCGAAGGTGCGGACACGGCGAGGCGGGCCTGGCGTGCGGCCGGCCGGGTGGGAGAGCCCCGCCTGGCCGCCCTCGCCTACGTCAGCCTCGGCGACGACGCGGAGGCACACGCGCAGCGCTACCTCCGCGACTATTACAGCTTCACTGGCGAGTTCGCCGAAGTCATCGCGGCCAGTGCGCTCACCTCGCCGCAGCAGGTGGCCGACACGGTGGCCGGCTTTACGGATGCGGGCTGCGACGAGCTGATCCTGTTCCCGTGCAACCCCGATACCGCCCAGGTCTCGCTGGCCGCCGGGGCCGCCGGGCTGTAAGGCGCGTTCTGCGCGCGCTGCCCGGGCGGCGGGGCTACAGTTGTGGTCTCCCCTTCCCCAACTGCCCGCTGTCGCGCGGCCGCCGTGACCGCCCACCTGGCACGCTGCTCGCCCACGCGCAGAAAAGGGACCGCATTGATGCCGAGACTCGAGCTCAGCCGGCTGCGCATCCGTAAGGCCAGCGCGGACGGCGACCGCGGCGATCAGGCCAGCACGATCTGGCAGGCGCTGCTCGGCCCGTTCAGCCACCGTCCGCCGGAGCCGCCGCGGCCGGACCCGAGAGCCCGCCCGCGTGCCGCCCGGCTGACCGGGCGGCACGCGGGATCAGGCGGCTACGACTCCGAGCCGAACGACTGGATCTCGGCCAGCTCGACCTCGGTCAGCTCGCGGGGCACGTCGTTGTTGGCCACCTTGGCCGTCTGCACCTGGTGCCGGATGCCGTCCACCACCTCCGGGTTGGCCAGCGTGGTCACGTCGCCGGTGTCGGCGAAGTTGGACACCGCCGCGATCACCCGGCGCATGATCTTGCCGGACCGGGTCTTCGGCATGTCCGGCACGATCCAGACGTTCTTCGGCCGGGCGATCTTGCCGATCTCGACCTCGACCGCGGTGGTGACCTTGCCGCCCATCTCCGGGCTGGCCTGGACGCCGGGCTTGAGCGAGATGTACACCTCGACCATCCGGCCGCGGATGTCGTCGATGACCGGCACCGCGGCCGCCTCGGCCACCTCGGGCACGGTCAGCGCGGCCGACTCGATCTCCTTGGTGCCCAGCCGGTGCCCGGCCACGTTGATCACGTCGTCCACCCGGCCCAGGATGCGGAAGTAGCCGTCCGGGGCGCGGACCGCGCCGTCACCGGCGAAGTACGGCCAGTCGTGCCAGTCCTTGCTGTCCGGGTTCTTGTTGTACTTCTCGTAGTAGACCGAGATGAACCGCTCCGGCTGGCCCCAGACCGTCTGCATGATCCCGGGCCACGGGTTGCGGATGCAGATGTTGCCCGCCCGGCCGTCCGGGACCTCCTTGCCCTCCTCGTCGTAAATGGCCGCGTAGATGCCGAGCGCCATGGGGCCGCAGCTGCCCGGCTTCATCGGCTTCAGCGCGGGCAGCTCGGTGCCCAGGAACCCGCCGGTCTCGGTCTGCCACCAGGTGTCCACGATGGCCGCCTCGCCCTTGCCGACCGACTGGTAGTACCAGCGCCACACCTCGGGCTCGATCGGCTCACCCACCGTGACCATGAGCTTGAAGTGGTAGTTGTACTGGCCGGCTCGTCCGGGCCGACCTTGCGCAGCATCCGGATCGCGGTCGGCGAGGTGTGGAAGATGTTCACCCCGAGCCGCTCGGCGATCCGCCACGGCCGGCCCGCGTCCGGGTAGTTGGGCGTGCCCTCGTAGATCACCGTGGTGGTGCCGTTGGACAGCGGGCCGTACACGATGTAGGAGTGCCCGGTGATCCAGCCGATGTCGGCCATGCACCAGTACGTGTCCTCGGGGTGGATGTCCAGGTAGTACTTGCAGGTCGCGGTCACGTAGGACAGGTAGCCGGCCGTGCTGTGCTGGGCGCCCTTGGGGCGGCCGGTGGTGCCGCTGGTGTACATCAGGAACAGCGGCGCCTCGGCGGGCATGGACACCGGCTCGACGGTCTGCCGCCGGTACTGCGGCAGCACGTCGTCCACGAAGAAGTCGCGGCCCTCGGTCATCGGCGTCTGCGAGGCGTACTTGCCCGGGTAGCGCCGCCAGACCAGGACCTTGTCCACCTCCTGGCCCTGCCGGGCCGCCTCGGCCAGCGCCTCGTCCGCCTTGACCTTGTGGTCCACCATGCTGCCGCTGCGCCAGTAGCCGTCCATCGTGATCAGCACCCGGCTGCCCGAGTCGGCGATCCGGGTGCCGGCCGCGTTGCCGCTGAACCCGCCGAACACCTGGGAGTGGATCACCCCGAGCCGGGCGCAGGCCAGCATGGTGACCGGCAGTTCCGGCACCATCGGCATGTGCAGCGTCACCCGGTCGCCCGCCTTGAGCCCGGCGAAGTCGCGGAGCAGCGCGGCGAACTCGTTCACCTGGTTGTACAGCTCGCGGTAGGTGACGGCGACCGGTTCCTCGTCCTCCGGCTCGGACACGAAGATCATCGCCGCCTTGCTGCCGCGCTCGGCCAGATGGCGGTCCACACAGTTGTAGGAGGCATTGAGCCGCCCGCCGGTAAACCACTTCCAGAACGGCGGGTCACTCGAATCCAGGACCGTGTCCCATTTCTTGTCCCAGGCCAGCAGGTCCGCGTATTCGGTAAAGCAGTCGGGGAAGTTCTTCTCATCGAACCGGTCGTAGATGGCCGGGTCGTTCGCGTTGGCCTGCGCGACGAATGACTCCGGCGGGTAGATGTACTCTTCCTCGCGCCAGTGCACCGCGATCTGCGACTCGGAAACCTGCTCCTGCTGACTTTCCGACATGGACTCGGTCCTCCCATGGAGTGGATGATCTGAATTCAGCCAGGCCCCGGGGCGGCCGCGCAAATTGCCAGGCCAGCCCGGCGCGGAACGGCGCGCAGCGCCGTGACTTCCCCGTCAGGATGCGCCGGATCATCCTCCCCGTCCGGCTGCCCGCCCCGGCGGCGGCCAGGCAGCAGCGCGCCAGGGTGGCAGTTGCGGCCCCAGCCGCTGCCCCCTCTGCGGACCGCCCGCTGACCACGGTGTCATGACGTCCTCACACGCTGGGGAAACGGTTTCATGCTAACGCGAAGCGGACAGCTCGGACTAGGGCCCGGTTGACACCAGACGGCGCAGCGGTATCTTGCTGCCCAGTCCAGCACCGGCTGGCCGTCGGGGTGGCCAGGCGACCCAGCGGGGGAGTTGGCACGGGGAGGGGCCTGGGCGCCCAGTAGACAACGGTGCACGATCCCGCGGCCAGCGGGACGTACTCCGGTCCGAAGGGAAGGCCCGGGCCCGCTTCCGGTACCCGCGGCGGCGGAAAGCCCCGCGCCTTTTCCCAACGGCGATCCAAATTTCCGTTGTGCAAGCTGCGCACGGGCACCGCAACCGCCGGGCCAGGGTAGCCTTCATGGGATCACTGGCCTACGCGGCCGCCCGCGGCGGCAGACAGGGGAAGGCAGGCAGAAGTTGGCTGGTAAGGACACGACCAGAACTCCTGTCGGCCGGGTGGCGGTCATCATGCCCACCTACAACGAGCGGGAGAACCTGGAGGCCATGGCGGGCCGGGTCCGGGCCGCGGTCCCGGACGCTGACCTGCTGGTGGTCGACGACAACAGCCCGGACGGCACCGGCGAGCTGGCCGACAAGCTGGCCGCCGAGGACAGCCACGTCCGGGTGCTGCACCGGCCGGGCAAGGGCGGCCTGGGCGCGGCCTACATCGCCGGCTTCCAGCTGGGCACTGGACCAGGGCTACGGCGCGATGGTGGAGATGGACGCGGACGGCTCACACCAGCCCGAGCAGCTGCCCGACCTGCTGGCCGCGCTGGAGGACGCCGACCTGGTACTCGGCTCCCGCTGGGTGCCCGGCGGGCGGACGGTCAACTGGCCGAAGTCACGCGAATTCATCTCCCGCGGCGGCAGCTTCTACTCCCGGCTGATGCTCGGCATCCCGCTCCGTGACGCGACCGGCGGCTACCGGGCCTACCGGGCCGACACGCTGCGGGCCATCGGGCTGGACGAGATCCACTCCCAGGGCTACTGCTTCCAGATCGACCTGGCCCGCCGGACGCTCGGCGCCGGGCTGCGCGTGGTGGAGGTGCCGATCACGTTCGTCGAGCGGGTGCACGGCACCAGCAAGATGAGCAAGGCGATCGTGTTCGAGGCGTTCTGGCGGGTCGGCTGGTGGGGCCTGACCGGGCGGCGGGCGAACCGGCGCGGACATGACAAGCGCCCGGCAGCCTGACTGACGCACTGCCGGGCGCTGACGCTGCGCTCGCTGGCTAGGCGCTCTTCCGCTGCCTGGCTTTGGCCGGGGTGTCCTCGCCGCGCTGGCTGCGGATCAGCGCGAGCCGCTCGGCCAGCACTTCCTCCAGGTCGGCGATGGACCGGCGCTCGCGGAGCATGTCCCAGTGGCTGCGCGGTGGCTTGGCCTTACGCGGTGTAGTCAGGTCCCCGGTGCTCGTGAACGCGGTCACCCCGCACACCCGGCACTCCCAAGTAGCCGGAACTTCCGCCTCCGCCGCGAACGGGACGGTAAAGTGGTGACCCTTGGGGCAGTCGAAAGCGATCTCCTGGCGAGGTGCCAGATCGGTGTTACGGTCGTTCTCGTAGCTCGTTGCCCCGAGCCGGGTCCCGCGAAGTGCGCGTTCGGCCATTAGTCGCTGCCTCCCAGGCGCTCTGCCAGCTTTATTGATTAACGCCGAGTACCCGGTCAAGATTCCCGCTGTGCCCGATTCCAACCGTGCCGGCTCATCTGTGGCCCGGCCGGTTACCGCGCCGGGCGGGGGTGCCACTGGCCGCGGCTGATCAGGACGTCACGCAGCGCGACGGTCTGGTCGGTCATGATTCCGTCCACCCCGAGGTCCAGCAGCCTGCCCATCACGGCCGGTGAGTTGACCGTCCAGGCGTGCACCTGCAGCCCCAGCGCATGCGCCCGGCTGACGAAGGCCGGCGTGGCTACCGTGGCCGGCACCTGGGCGCAGCGCACCCCGGACCGGGCCATCCGCTCGGCCAGCGCCAGGTGCGCGCTGCGCGGGGCCTTAGCCGGGCGGCGCGGGGCCTGGGCCGGGCGGCGCTGGGCTGGCCCGCTTTCACCCCTGGGCCGGCGCGGGCCGCCGAACCGGACCATCGAGATGCCGAACGGGGAGGCGGCCATGCAGACCGGCCGGTCGAGCACCCGGCGCGCGGTGCGCAGCCGGGCTGGCCGAGAACGAGGTCACGCACACCCGGTCCCACGATCCGGTGCGGCGCAGCACATCGGCCAGCGGCTCGATCACCGGGGCGTCCTTCAGGTCGATGTTGAACCGCACATCCGGCCACGCGGCCAGCAGGTCGTCCAGCCGCGGGATGGGCTCGGTGCCGGCGATCCGGGCCTCGGCCACGGTACGGTAGGGCAGCCGGGCGATCCGCCCGCCGCGGTCGGTCATCCGGTCCAGCGTCCGGTCGTGGAACGCGATCAGCACGCCGTCCGCGGTGGCCTGCAGGTCGGTCTCCAGGTACCAGTAGCCCAGCCCGAGCGCGTGCTCGAATGCCTGCCACGAGTTCTCCGGCGCGTGCGCGGCCCCGCCGCGGTGCGCGAACGCCATCGGACTGGGGTGGTCAAGGAACGCGGTCGGCATGTATGTGAGTATGCGCTACCTGCGGGAGCAGTCTGTAAACGGAGGATGGCGGAGGGCATAAACACGGGTAACGGCAAGGCCTCCGGCCCGGCCCGGATTCGCCTGGTCAGGACCGGTGCGTCAGGCCGACCACTCGCGGCGGCGGGCTTCGGCCAGGGCGATGGCTGCCGCCGCGGCTACGTTGAGTGACCCGACCCGGCCGACCAGCGGGATGTAGGCGACGCTGTCGGCCACCGCCAGCAGGGCGGGCGAGCAGCCGTGATCCTCGTTGCCCAGGGCCAGGCAGACATCGCCGGCCAGCGGCG
The DNA here is from genome assembly GCA_963832095.1 of uncultured Actinomycetes bacterium. Lineage (GTDB taxonomy): Bacteria > Actinomycetota > Actinomycetes > Streptosporangiales > Streptosporangiaceae > RYN-230. The sequence continues at coordinate 6,869 of CAWHSW010000005.1, read as the reverse complement.
CCTCGTGCAGCGGGTCGGCCCCCGCGGCCAGCTCGATCGCGACCACCCGCAGGCCGGCCTGGCTGGCCGCCTTGGCCGCCGCCACCGGGTCCGGCTCGCGTTCCCAGCTGAGCAGCCGCTGGGTGCCGAGCGCGGTCTTGCCCGCCGACGGGTGGTCCAGCGGCGCGGAGTTACCGCACAGCCAGATGTGCTCGGCTCCGAACGCGGCCGCCGAGCGGACGATCATGCCCACGTTGTAGGGCTGGGTCACCGAGTCCAGCAGCACGGCCAGCCGGCCGTCGGTGGCCCGGCGCCAGGACCGGTTCAGCCGCTTGACGTCGGTCGGCCGCAGCTGCTTGCGGGCCGGCGGCGCCGGGTCCGGCGCGGTCACCGGGCCGTCACCTCCAGCACCCGGTAGCCAGCCCGGGACGCGATCCGCGCCGTCGGCCAGCCCTGCTCACCGAGCCAGCGGTGCAGCGAGTCGGCGCCCAGGTTGCGCTGTACCACCAGGTAGGCGCGGCCGCCCGGGGCGAGCCGGCCGAGCCAGCCGGCCAGCAGCCGGTGCAGCGCCTCCTTGCCGATCCGGATGGGCGGGTTCGACCAGATGCCGCCGAACGTGGCGGGCAGCGCGGGATCGCCCGGCGGCACGCAGCGCACGTTGCCCAGCCCGGCCCGGGCCGCGTTGCCCGCGCACAGCTCCAGCGCCCGGGTGTTCACGTCCACCGCCCACACCGTGGCGCCCGGCGCGCGGGCCGCCATGGCCAGCGCGATCGGGCCGTACCCGGTGCCGAGGTCGAGCAGCTGGCCGGCTGGCGGCGGGGGTGGCACGGTGTCCAGCAGCACCCGGGTGCCCAGGTCCAGCCGGCTGGCCGAGAACACGCCGGCATCGGTGGCGCACTCGAAGTGCCGGTCGCCGAGCACCACCTGGACCAGGCCCGGCCGGTGCGCGGCCGCCGGGTCCTCGGTGAAGTAATGCTGTCCCACTCTGTTTACCGGGGGCCTACCGCGGCGGCGGAGGCGTGGTGACCGGTCCTGGCGAGGCCGGCTGGGCCGCCGCGGCCAGCGCCGGGTCGATGTACTTGTGGCTGAGCCAGCGCTCGACCACGAACGTGAGCACCGGGATCGTGCCCGCCAGCAGGACCAGCACGGTCGGGCCGATGGCCAGCCGCAGCCGCCGGGTCAGCAGGTAGGCGACAATGATGTAGATGATGTACAGGCATCCGTGCAGGGTGCCGACATCGTTGACGATGACGGTGTTGTTGTCGATCACCTGGAGCGGGATGCCGACGAAGCACAGGATGATCAGCACCACGCCGGTGATGTAGGCCATCACCCGGTAGCGGAGCACGGCTGCGCGCACCGGTCTTGCCTCCTCAGTGTGTTTGCAACTCAGTGTGTTTGCGGGTCAGTGTGTTTGCGGGTCAGTCAGTTGCGGAACCCGTGCCACCGGCCGTGGCCCTTGGCCTCGTTGGTCAGCCGGGCCAGGTACGCGTTGTAGGCGGCCAGTTCCTCGTCCTCCGGTTCTCGTCCCCGGGCTTGCCGTCGGCCGTGGCCAGCACCGCCCGCACCGGGCGCCCCGGCGGGCAGGGCGACGTTCTCGGCCGGGGCGCCTTTCGGCACCGGCGGGTGGAACTCGTCCCGGATCGTCTTGGCCCAGAAGACGATCGCGAAGCCGGCGAAGATCGGCCATTCGAACGTGTACGCCCAGCTCAGCGCGTTGCCTGACTCGGCGCGGTGCAGCTGCCAGTTGCCCAGGGCCAGCATGCCGAGCACGGACGCGACCATCAGCGCGTGCCAGCCAAGCCACCGCGGCTTGATCAGGAAACGCCAGCTTGTCGCCGGACTCGGGACCGGGGGATCGCCGGACATGCCCACGAGTGTAGTCCGGTCCGCGGGGCCCGCCCGCGCCCAGGCAGGGAAGCGGGAAGGGGCGGAGGGGGCCGGGGAGGTGGGCGGCGGGTGGGGATTACCGCGAGTCAATGCGGGGGCATCCGGGCCGGTCAGTGATAATCGTGGCATGTCCTTCACGGATCTACTGCGCGGGCGGGCCGGGCTGGCCGGGCGGCTGCCGGCCCGGCTGGAAGACCTGCACGGGCCGGAGCGGGGCGTGATTGTGCTGCCCCGCCACCTGGCCTGGCCGGGGATGCGCGAGTTCGATGTCACCGACGACCGGCTCCGGCGCAGCCTGTACGGGATCGTGCTGACCCAGGGCCGCCGCAACGACCTGGCCCGGTTCGTCAACGCGCGGCTGCTCCGGCAGGACTGGCCGCTGCTGCGCGCCTCGCTGGACCCGAAGCTGCGCCGCTGGTGTGAGCGGCGGCTGGCGCTGCGCAGCCTGGCCCCGCAGGGCCCGGGCCGGGCAGCGCCGCCGAGACGGAGGGAAACCGGGATGACCACCAAAGCTGACGGCCTGGCCGGGATCACCGCGCTGGCCGGCGCCGACCTGGGGCACACCGGCTGGCTGGAGATAACCCAGCCGCGGGTGGGCATGTTCGCCGACGCGACCGGCGATCACCAGTGGATCCACGTGGACGCGGCCCGCGCCGCGGCCGGGCCGTTCGGCGGCACGATCGCGCACGGGTACCTGACCCTGTCCCTGATCATCCCGCTGTTCGGCGAGCTGCTCGAGGTGACCGGGATCAGCATGGGCATCAACTACGGGCTGAACAAGGTCCGGTTCCTGACCCCGGTCCCGGTCGGCTCGAAGATCAGGCTGGCCGGGCAGGTCGCCGGTCACGCCGGCCGGGGACGGCGCGGTGCAGCTCACCGCGGACTTCACCGTCGAGCTGGACGGCGCGGCCAAGCCCGCCTGCGTGGCCCAGGCCATCTACCGTTACTACGCCTGACCCTGGAACAGCTTCAGCCCCCGGCACCCGAGTAAGGTTCGGCTAGCCTAACTTCGTCTGTCTAGCCCGGGTCGGCCGTACCGAGCAGCGGCTCGTCGGCCAAGCGGAGGCCTGCCGCGGGCAGGCCACCGGGGTAGAGCTGGCGAACCCGGCTGGTGACACGATCTGGCAGTGAGTCGACCAAATCTCTCTGCATCTTCATTCACTTGATCGGAGTCATTTGCCGCTGGATTTGTCGACTTTGAGCAGTTCGGCCGGCCCGGTGGTCATCGCCAGGATGCAGCCCGCCGAGTTCCCTTTCGCCGAGACCAGACTGATCGATTTCACCTCGAGCGCAGGCCGAGGGTTGGGGATCGAGGTGATGAAGAATCGAAGTTTGATGGGGTAATCGGGCTTGCTATCCGGGTTATCGCCGCGCCAGACCATTTTCGACTTCAAATCGGTCAATTCGCTGACTTTCTCGTCCGGCGGCTGAAACCAATCCCGCAGGTGCGCGCCGTAACAAATCGTCGTCATCGATGAGGTGCCGTTCGCGTACTGAAGGGTCAGGTGGTAGACCGGCGAGCCGTCTCGCGAGGAATAAAACGCCGCATGATAGACATACAGCGTGTCGAACTTGCGGTTCACCGGGATATCGTCGACTTTCTCAGGAAACACCGCCCGCTCTTGGCGTTGCCTTCTCCCCAGAGAACAGAGCATGCCATCGATGGCCAGGGGCACATTGCCGAAAGTCTGCGACCCGCGCGGCACAACCCGCCAGGGAAACGCCGTGATCCGGTCGAACTGGGAGGCTGGCGTTCGGTACGAACCCGTCAAATCCAGCGGTTCCGCCGGCGCCGTGTTGGCCGCCGTGCGCGGTGGAACCGGCTTCGCAGCGCCTCGGGTCCACGCGACATCCGCCAACGGTGGGCGCGCCTGATTGATCTTGGACCTGGGATCGGTCGTATGAGCACCGCGAATCTCGTCGTCCACCAGCCTCAGGGAGAGTTCACCGAAGCGATCTTCCCCCTTGCGCCATGTGCCGTTGAAACGGCGCTCGATCTCGGACCATTTCAATTGAATCCTGCCTGGTCTTGTTCCCACGTTCTCGGAGTAGGTTCCCGTGTATTCCCCGGGGAAGTCTGTTTCAAAACGACCGTGCCCCAATCCTCTCCCGACCACTGGCCAGCGATGTCGGGCGGCTCCGCCGCCGCCATGAACGCCCCAAGCAGACCGATTCCCCTCAACGCAGAGCCCATGATGATGATCCTCGCAAAAATCGCATTCCACGGTCCGGCTGCTCTTGAATCTACCGAGTCTCAAGCGGGACCACCAGCGGGTGCCGCAGTCTACGGAGGTGCCGATTGAATGGATCGAGTCGCTTTGTCATTCGGGGCCTGTTCTTACCTTATGTAAGCCACCAATCCCATCAGTCCGCCGGTCGTGAACTTGAGTCCATTCACAAGACCACTCTCCAATCCATACCACACTCAGCCCTTAGACTCCGTCGTAGCGGGTTCATTCAGGTCGGACCTGCGGTCCCGGCGAATCGACGCGGTCGGCGAGCGAAACAGAAAGGTGAAATAGACGGCGACCAGCGCGATCCCGACGGGCCACCAGGTCAGCGCCACGCGCAGCCCGTAGTGGTCGGAGGCCGAGTTCAAGGCGGTGAGGCTGTAGGAGGGGTCGAGGGTCGACCGCAGCCAGAACGGGTATTGGCCCGCGAGTGTCGCGGCCAGCATCCCGAGCAGGAACGCGGACGACGAGAGGAACGCCGCGAGCTCTCGGCCGCGCCTCGGAAACCGGAACGCCCCCCAGGCCCCGGCGATCGCGACGGCGACGAACGCGAGCGCCCAGGGACGAGAGGCGAGGCCGGAGAAGACCTCGGGCCGCACCCAGAGCGGTGGCGGCCGTGGCGGCGACCCACAGGACGAGCGCGGCCTTCCACGCCTCGCGTGCGAAGGCCAGGCTACGCTCCCGCACGGGCCCGGTGGTCCTCCACGCGAGGTACAGGGCGCCGTGGACTGCCAGGGCCGCGAGTGTGAACAGGCCAACGAGCGCGGTGTACCAGTCGAGGATTCCCGGCTCGCGGCCGATGCAGGAAGTTCGTGAACAGCGGCATGCCCCGGAGCCCTTCTTTCCCGAGCGGAACGCCGCGAATCAGGTTGCCGAGCGTCGTGCCGAACACCACGGCGAGAAGCGCCGACGCGAGCGAGAAGACCGTGTCCCAGAATTCGCGCCACAGGGGGTGGTCCTGGTGCGAGCGGAACTCGATCGCCACGCCGCGCAGGATCAGCAGCCAGAGCACGACCATCAGGGCCAGGTAGAAGCCGCTGAACGCGGTGGCGTAGACGCTCGGGAAGGCCATGAACAACACGCCGCCCGCGGCGATCAGCCAGACCTCGTTGCCGTCCCAGATCGGGCCGATCGCCGCCAGCACGGTCCGCCGCTCCTCGTCGGTACGGGCGACGATGCGGTGGATGGCGCCGACCCCGAAGTCGAAGCCGTCGAGCACCGCGTAGGCGGCGAGCATGCCCGAGACGATCACGAACCAGGCTGCTTCCATGGTCGGTGTCCTAATGCGACGCGGCCGGGCCGCGGTTGATCTCTTTGAGGACCTGGATGACGAAGAGCATGCCGAGGAGCAAGTACAGGCCGGCGAAGCCCAGCACGGTGAAGACAACATCGCCCGGATTGACCAGTTTCGAGTGGGCGTCTGCCGTGCGCATCAGGCCATGGATGACCCACGGCTGGCGTCCCAGCTCGGCGGTCCACCAGCCGGCGGTCGTCGCGATGTACGGGAACGGGAACGCCAGCATCAGCACCCAGAGCATGGGGCGTGTCGTCGCCAGCCGTCCCCGCCAGCAGGAGGAACGCCGCGACTCCCATCGTCAGGATGAAGAGCGTCCCGAGCCCGGCCATGATGTGGTAGCTGTAGTAGAGCAGCTCCACGTTGTGCGGCCACTGGTCCTGCGGAAAGTCGTTCAGCCCGTGGACCGTGCTCCCGAACGACCCGTAGCACAGGAAGCTCAGGATCCAGGGCACGACGATCGGGTTCTCCAGCTTGCGGGCGGCGACGTTCGGGCTGTCCGATGATGGCGAGCTCGGCGTACGGTCCCCCTTCGAACAGCCCCTCCATCGCGGCGAGGGTCACCGGCTGGTGCTTCGCCACCATCTTGCCGGCGCCGTCACCGGCCGGGAACGCGACCAGCTGGCTGGAGACCAACCCCGCGATGACCCCCACGCGCAGGCAGATCCCGGCGTGCCGGGCGTGCTGGCCCATCAGCGACCAGTAGGCCCCCACGGCAGCCACGACGAACGACGCCGTGACGAGCGAGGCCAGCATGTTGTGGGCGTATTGCCAGAACGCCCAGGGGTTGAAGACGTACGCCCGGAAACTCTCGAGATGTAGTACCCCGTCCTCGCCCAGCCGGTAGCCGACCGGGTGCTGCATGAACGCGTTGGCGACGATGATGAAGTAGCCCGAGAGCCACGAGCCCAGGGCCAGGGCGACGGCCGCCGCCAGGTGCCCCCTCGGGCCGAGCCGCTTCTCGCCGAAGAGGAACAGCCCCAGAAACGCCGACTCGAGGAAGAACGCGAAGACGCCCTCCATCGCCAGGGCCTGGCCGACGACCTCGCCGGAGAAGCGGGAGAACGTCGACCAGTTGGTCCCGAACTGGAACTCCATCGGGATTCCGGTCACCACGCCCATGGCGAAGTTGAGGGCGAAGATCCGCGCCCCAGAAGCGGGCGACCTCGTTGTACGACTCGTCGCGGAGCCGCAGGGCGAGCGACTTGAACACCACGATGAGCAGGGCCAGCCCCATCGTCAACTGCGGGAACAGATAGTGATAAGTGATCGTGAAAACGAACTGGATGCGATGCCACAGCACTGCATCGGTCATGACGTGCCCTCCGCATCGATCCAGCCGTTCGCATCATCGGACTCTTGAAGGTGTCGCGGCCGCGAAGAGAATGCGGATTCCCGATTCGAGATTCCCCATCCGGGATCAGGCCCTTCTCTTGATCGACTCTCGTGAGAAGCGTGCGGTATCTTGAGAAACA